>DATIJU010000001.1:0-47242 GCA_035478295.1 Bacillota bacterium
AAAGCCTTGGCCAGCAGGCTAGAGCCTACCGGGCTGGCCACCTCGGCATACTGCTCAACAATGGAGCGCAAAATCTGCTGTTGTCTAGGACTCATTACTACACATAATAAAATCCTAGCACTCTATAGTCAAGAGTGCTAAAGACCTAACCCACGTGACGGAAGTCATCTTGCCATGGCGCGCGCCTACCGTTATCATTAGCAGTGTAGACAGGAGGGTACCATGAAAAAATCCGAATCCTCGCAAGATAAAATAAATAGCCTTAATAAAAAAGTACATGATTTAAATTACGTTGAGCTCGGTAAAGCGTCGAAGGTAAGCGTAAGCCCTGACCGCGAGCGAGGAAGAGCGCTTGCAGAAAAAATAAGGGCTAACATCGAGGCTTACCAAAATGAAATTACTGCACCACGCCGACCTAGCATCCAGAGCCTCTAATTCCCATGTCATACTTGATACAAACGTATTCTTACATGCGGTCGAAAATGATGAGTTCTACGCCTTACTTATAAGAATGCACTCAAAAGGGTGCGCCTTGATAACAATACCCTCGGTCGTTTTTGAATTCTCGCGAGGCGCGAAAACAGTCGAGGAATATAACTGGTACGTCGACTACATAAACAACCTAGGCGTAGTCGTCTACAAACACGCCGAGGAGCAAATGGTCATCGATAAAGCCTTCTCCGTTATTCTTCAGGCGGAATGTAAGAAATCGGGTTGTAAGGCAAGTTATACGGATTTTCTACTCATGATGTTACTCCATAAATTCGCAAATATGCCTAACAATATTTTTCTTATGACCTCAAATTACAGAGATGTGCCGACCTCAGTGTTCGACCGCGATGAGCTTATAGCGTTGGAGTATCAAAATAGTATTCAAACGCAGGGCCTCTACAAAAACTCGGCCAGCAAGCTGGGCGCGTTATCCGCCACTGTAGCCATGTAGTAAATTCTATTACGCTTATGGCGTTGACGGTCCTGTATATGGGGAGGTATTATCAGTTATACGCGCTATATATGGTGTCATAGACAATCCAGGTAGTGCCAAGAGATACCGGGGTTCGGAGCCCGGCCCGTCAGGGGAAACGTGGTGAGACTCCACACTATGCCGTAACTGTGATGCGCGCCAGACGCGACAAGCCAGACCGCCTGATATCTAACGTTTTCTCGAGCAAGGAATTGGCGCTCATGATGCAGGGACATCAGAGTTTAACTCCATCCACCTCGAGGTGGTCTTTTTTATATCTCATCAAAAACCGTGGAGCTGCCAGGGGAGTGTTCTTTGTGGTGGCCAAAAAATGGAGGGTAAAGTGAATATCAGCGTAGTAAAACGCGACGGGACTAAGGTGCCATACGACGCCAACAAGATAAACAAGGCGCTGGAGCGGGCCAGCCGCGGGCTGGACGACCAAATTGCCAAGGTAGTGCAAATTGCCACCGAAGTGCAGCTCACGCTGTTCGATGGCATCACCACCGAGCAACTGGACGAAGCCGTCATCCAAACTGCCCTGCAAAACGTAAAAGATGACCCCGACTTCGATACCATCGCCGCTCGTCTGTTACTCAAGACTATCTACAAACGGGTGCTGGGCGACTACGAAACTGACGCCGACCTTAGGCAGCTGCACGCCGCCAAGTTCCCCGCCTATCTAAAAAGCGGTGTGAAAGCGGGGCTGCTGGACGCACGCATGAGCCCTGCGACTTTCGACCTCAAGCGTCTGAGTGCTGCCCTAGATCCTTCCCGAGACAACCTTACTCGCTACCTGGGAGTTGTAACCAACCGCAACCGCTACGCCCTACGTGCAAGCAGTGGCGAGCCGCTGGAAACACCGCAATTTACCGCGATGCGCATTGCCATGGGCCTGAGCCTAAACGAAAAAGACCCCACTGCCACCGCCCTAGAGTTCTACGAATACATCAGCAAGCTCGATTGCAACCCGGCTGGCTCTACGCGCATTAACGCTGGCGGCTCGTTTCCGCAACTTTCTAACTGCTTTTTGTTCAGCGTATACGACGACATGGAGTCGATTGCCAAAGGCGTGCGCGACACGATGTGGATCGCCAAGGGCACCGGCGGCATCGGTATCGGCATGACCATGCTGCGGGCTGCCGGTAGCCCGGTTAAGACCACCAACACCGAAAGTACCGGGCCAATTCCCTTTATTAAAATGATCGACACCGCACTCTTTGCCGTTAGCCGCAAAGGCAAGAAGCAGGGGGCGGCAGCGATATTTATGGAAAACTGGCACCTTAACTTCCCACAATTTTTAGAGCTCAAACAAAACTCCGGTGATCCGTACCTGCGTACCCGCATTGCCAATACCGCCGTCTATTTAAGCGACGAGTTTCTGAAGCGGGTGGAGCGCAATCAGCCGTGGTACTTATTTGACCCGGCCGAGACGTCCGATCTTCCGGAGCTGTACGGCTCGGCATTTAGTAAGCGCTACCGCGAATACATCGCCCTGGCCGAAGCCGGCCGCATGCGCGTATTCGAAAAAATAAGTGCGCGCAAACAGTACCTCCAAATCCTGATTACGCTTCAAGCCACCTCGCACCCCTGGCTTACCTGGAAAGACACGATTAATTTGCGGGCACTCAACAATAACACTGGCACCATCCACCACTCTAATTTGTGTACCGAAATTACCTTGCCGCAAGATCGTACCAACACCGCCGTGTGCAATCTCAGTAGCATTAATTTATCGGTGCATTTGCGCCCCGACAACACCTGGGACTGGGACCGCTTGGAGCGGGCGGTACGGGTGTCGATTCATCAGCTAGACAACCTCTGTGATCTTACCAGCACACCCATACCCGAGGCCATGAACTCCAACCTGCAAAACCGGGCGATAGGCCTGGGCCTCATGGGTTTTAGCGACGTTATCGAACGCCTAGGCCATAGCTACGAGAGCGAAGCGGCCTACGACCTCATGGATCAACTGGCGGAATTTGTCAGCTACTATGCTATCGACGAAAGCGCCGAGCTAGCCAAGAGCCGCGGCAGCTACCCCAACTTTAAAGGTTCCGGCTGGAGCAAAGGATTACTGCCGTTCGACACCCTCGATCTAGCCGCTCAAGACCGCCGCGTGAAGCTGGACGTTACCCGTACGTCTCGGCTCAACTGGGAAAAACTGCGCGCCAAAGTTAAAAAAGGGATGCGCAACGCCACCCTTATGGCCATCGCCCCAACCGCCAACAATGCCCACGTTTCCAGCACTACACCCGGTATCGACCCGCAGTTTTCCCAGGTGTTTAGTAGGGCCACACTCAATGGTAAGTTTTTAGAAGTAAATATAAATCTGGTGCGCGACCTCAAAGCACTCAACTTGTGGAAGACAGTAAAGGACGACGTATTACGCCTGCAAGGGGACATTAGCCAGATAGAGGCCATCCCCGCTCATATAAAAGAGGTCTACAAAACCAGCTTCCAGCTGAGCCCCTACGCATTTATTGAGGTAGCCGCCCGTGCTCAAAAATGGGTCGACCAGGCAATTAGCCGCAACATGTACCTGGAAACACGCGATATTGACGATATGGTCACTATCTACACTACGGCGTGGAAGAAAGGCCTCAAAACCACCTACTACCTGCACGTCAAACCGCGCCACACCGCCGAGCAGAGCACCGTAAAAGTAAATAAAGCCGAGCAATCGGGGCCCCGAAAGGCCGGCTTTGGCTTTGTCCGCACCAACCAGGAGGCAGTATGAGCACATCAAGCAATCCTAAGATTCAGCAGCTTATGGATGAAATGGAGTCGCTCACCGGCGACGACATCGAAGCCAAGCTCCAGCAAATTGCCGAGGCCGTAGCCGCCGAACAACAGAAGCTGCGCCCGCGCCCTGCCGCCGACCTCGACGGTCCCATCGACCCAGCCGATGCCTTCGCCTGCGACGGCTGCCAATAAACCTAAAGGAGATACATCATGAGCATACTCGGTACCGGCATCCAAGACGGATTGCTGCTCAAACCCATTAAGTACCAGTGGGCCTACGACCTCTACGAACAGGCCGTAGCCAACACCTGGTTCCCTAACGAAATTCAGCTAAATCAAGACCTGGCCGATTGGCGAAAGATGAGCGACGAAGAGCGCCACGCCCTCACCTTCCTCATGAGCTACTTCAACCCCAACGAACTACTGGTAAACAAGGCCCTGGCCTTCGGCGTCTACCCGTACCTCAACGCTGCCGAGTGTCACCTCTACCTGGCTAAACAAATGTGGGAAGAAGCAAATCACTGCATGAGCTTTGAATACGTACTCGAAACGTTTCCGATAGACCGTGAGGCAGCCTACGCCGCCCATGTCGAGACTCCGAGCATGGCATGCAAGGAAGCCTTCGAGACCAAGTTTATTAAGCGCATGACCGAAGAGACGCTGGACATTACCACCACCGCCGGCAAGCAAGATTTTATCCGCAACCTCATCGCCTACAACATCATTTTGGAGGGCATCTGGTTTTACAGCGGCTTTATGGTGGCGCTCTCGTTCCGGCAACGCAATCTATTACGCAACTTTGCCAGTCTTATCGACTGGGTAGTGCGCGACGAAAGCCTGCACCTCAAATTTGGCATTAACCTCATTTTGACCGTGCTCGAAGAAAACCCAGATTTGCAGACGCCGGAGTTTGCCGCCGAAATCAAGCAAATGATTCTAGATGGGGTGGAAATGGAGGAGCAATACAACAAAAATTTGCTGCCTGGTGGCATTCTGGGCCTTAACGCCGACTACATTAATCAGTACGTTAAATATCTGGCCGACCGCCGCCTGGAAGAACTGGGCTTTGAACCGCACTATAAGGTGAGCAACCCCGCCAAGTGGATGGCCGCCGCCAACGACACACTGCAGCTGGTAAACTTCTTCGAGGCCACCAACACCAGCTACGAAGTAAACACCGGTGGTACGTCGTGAGCCTCCAAAGCAAGCACGCGCCCACCGCCCCGGAAGTTATTAGCATCGCGGGTATTATGCTTGTTATTACCGTCGCCATATTAGTCCTCAACCTTTCCTGATATGTTTGCGCCGCATCAGCGCGTAACCGTGCCCAAAAACGCAGGACTACTCAAAAAACTGCTGGCTTTTTCCGGCCCGGGCTACCTGGTGGCCGTGGGGTACATGGACCCCGGCAATTGGGCCACCGACCTAGCCGGCGGCTCCACCTTTGGTTATGCATTGCTATCGGTTGTGGCACTGTCTAGTCTTACTGCCATGCTCTTGCAACATCTAGCGCTCAAGCTCGGTATTGCTACCGGCCGTAACCTGGCGCAGCTCTGCCGTGAAGCGCTGCCCAGAGCACTCAGCGTTGCGCTTTGGTTGTTGTCCGAAGCTATGATCATCGCCTGCGACCTAGCCGAGGTAATTGGCACAGCAATCGCCCTCAGCCTTCTGTTCCACCTGCCCTTGCCTGTCGGTATTATTGTCTCGGCAGCCGACACGTTTGCGTTGTTACTTCTCCACCAAAAAGGCGTGCGTTATCTGGAAGCCCTGGTTATTATGCTCATAGTAGCCATCGTAGGCTGTTTCGCGCTCGAAATGCTGTTTTCGCAGCCTTCACTTAGCCCGCTACTGCGTGGCTTTATTCCCTCGCCCGGTTTAGTCCACAACCCCCACATGCTCCTGATTGCCACCGGTATCTTAGGCGCCACTGTTATGCCCCACAATTTGTATCTGCACTCAGCGGTTGTGCAAAATCGCATGCACGACGGCTCATTGAAGGGCAAAAAAGAGGCCATACGGCTGGCAACGGCCGACTCCACTATCGCCCTTACGCTGGCCTTCTTTGTAAATGCGGCTATTTTGATACTAGCTGCTGCCGCTTTTTACACCTCCGGTCACCGCACGGTTACCGACATCGCCCAGGCCCATCAATTACTCACGCCGATCTTGGGAGTAGGTGCTGGCAGCCTGCTGTTTGCCATTGCCTTACTGGCCTCGGGCCAAAACTCCACTGTTACGGCCACGCTCGCCGGACAAATTATTCTGGAAGGCTTTGTGCATATGCGGGTGCAGCCATGGCTACGACGGCTCATTACGCGCTGCCTGGCAATCATCCCTGCCTGCGCTGTGATACTTACCATGGGTAATGCCGGCCTATCAGGCTTACTCATAGGCAGCCAGGTAGTCTTGAGCATGCAACTACCGTTTGCGGTCATACCACTGCTACTCTTCACTGCCAACAAAAAACATATGGGACCGTTTGTAAATCGACGCTGGCTGACGGTTGGCGCGGGATGTGTAGTCGTAGTCATCGTCACACTTAATGCTTGGCTAATTACGACAACAATTACCTAAGCTGTGAAATATCTTAGTTACATGGCAAAAGAAAATATCTAGAGTATCGGCCATGACTATGCCATCTGAGGTACACCGTGGACCGAACGTTTACTTACACCCCGCGCCGCCGAAACGGCTATGGCGGCGGGAATAGTCGCGGTACGCCCCAATCTTGTTGTGATGGAACAAGTTCAAGAGTACATAAATACGCGCTACGACGATCCAGCCCAGCGCTTTCCTGAGTCGCTTGACGACCTCTCTGTAGTAATGCGTTGGTCCGGGCAAGGCAATCGCGTAAGATGGCGCTGGGACACCATGTTCGATGATGCACCTCCTGACGCACCGTACCTAAACGGCTGGTCGCTCAGCACCCAAATATGGACCGCCACCCAACTAGGCGACCGCGCACTCCTCAGCGCCACTCGAAGCGAGCTTGATCCAGCCAAGACAATCGAGATGAGTGTACCAGACTGGGAGAACCCAGAATTCGCCAAACAGTTCACTAAGGGTGTGCTCTTTAGCTTGTTCGGCCGATCTCAGAAGTCGGGCATTGAGCTGGTAGCGCGTGACGTTTACGAGGCATTTGATACAAAAAGTATGCAACGATACAAGAGAGCTCGAGAGGCCGGCACGCTCTTTGAAGATCCTTTGGATACTGTCGAGCCATTTGTACGTATGTTTGAGCTACCTGAACAATCGGCTTAGAGTGTCTCAAACAGCGATTCGGTCGCTACGTAGAGATCGTGCGCCAGCTGTTTGTTGGCTTCGTACTGATCACTCTCAAGATTTTTGCCTTGGGCCAGGGCGTCCACTTGCTGCACGGCTTCCTCGAGCTTATCGTTTACGACTATTCTAAAAAAATCGTGTTGAGCGGGTGCCGAAAAAATCCGGAGTGCGGTTTCGGTACGGCGGCGATATTCTTCCGGCGACATGTGGCCGCGGCCTTTCAGGCGCTTTTGCCAGCTCTCGAAACTGGGGGGTAAAATAAGAATAACAATGGTGTCTGGCTTGGTCTTCACAATGTTATACACGCCGCCAATATCGATGTCAGTTATAGCAATACGCCCTTTTTCGTGGGCGTATTCTAGTTCGCGGACGCTGGTACCGGAGACTTGCTGGCGGTGAATAATCTCTGCTTCTAAGAATTTACCGCCCTGAATGTCTGCAAGCATTTCGTCCTCACTGCGAAACCAATACTCAACGCCATTCTTCTCGCGCACGCCGTTATTTATGCGCTTTGGGCGGGTAGTATCCGACACAATGTACTGGTAATCGCCGCTGCGGAGCAGGCGCTCAATAATAGTATTACGGCCCGATGATGTCGGGCCGATAAGCAGTACTAATGTCGTTTGGTCGAGAATGAGCTGCGCCTTAGGACTCACCTGATAGTGCTTCAATGCCGCCTCGAATTCCGCTAGCCTCTGTAAGTGCGGGGTAGAAATAATAACTGGGGATCCGAGGGTCTCCATATGCTCACTATACAGAACCCTGCAAAACTTGTATAGGCTCCGATATCACATTCGGAACATATTTTATGCCATACTGTAAAACAGAAATGAGGTAACAGATATGAGGGCGCCCGATTTTAATTTAGCCGACCAAGACAGTGCTAAACACAGCCTAGCGGACTATGCGGGCAAATGGCTGGTACTGTATTTTTACCCCAAAGACGGCACCCCGGGCTGCACTAAAGAAGCCTGTAATTTTCGCGACGGGCGTGAGCTGATTGCCCAACTCGGCAACGTCGAAGTAGTAGGCATAAGCAAAGACTCCGTGGAAAGCCACAAAAAATTCAGCCTGGAACATCAGCTCAACTTTACCCTGCTCAGTGATCCCAGCCACGAAGTTATCGAGGCCTACGGGGCGTGGGGCGGACTGCTCGGCACCAAACGCAACACCGTTATTATCGGTCCCGACGGCGAAGTAAAGAAGCAGTACAGCGGCGTCGACCCGGCAACGCACGTTACCGAAATTATTGCCGACCTCAAGGCCCTACAGGCGGGCGCATAACCGCTCCTTACCGGTAAAGAATCCGGCACCACCCCATCTCACGCACGCACTCCCACTAATGGGTAAAATACTTGGCGGTATGCACCATTTGGTAAATGCAGCGCCCATTGGTATGCCGTATCGTATTGCCAGTTGTAAAAATATGCCGTTTGGATACCGCCGGTGCGGATTGTATGCAGACGCTCCATGACGTTATTAGTAAATACCGCTTCGTTGTTGGCGGTAAAGTAGCCGCTTTGATTATTAAACTCCGATACATATGTCCGGCCTGTGCCAATGGCTGCTAAACGGGCGGCATGTGTGGCGGCGTTGGAATAGACATTAAGCCCGAGCTTATCGAGCGCGCCAATTCCCTCACTTACCCAGGCAGCGCTTTGGTTTTGGTCGGCTTCGTAGCTGACGATACCGCCAAACACAGCTTTAACCGCTAGCGCCAGGGCACGGATGTCACTTCGTACCGTTCCGGCCGTAAGCGTGGTGCCGTCGGCATGTAGCTCGCACTCATTGCCAAGGGAAAACTGGTCGACACCTAAAGACGTGGCAGTAGCGGCCATGCTCACCACCGCCGTTTTAAAAGCCGCCCAAGTACCGGCATCGCAGGGGTTAGGCGTAGTGACACCCCAAACGACGTACAGCCCGGCAGTTTTGGCTGCTGTACATATAAGCTGCTGCAAGCTGGAGTCGGCACTATACAACGGGTACTGCGGCCGAATGCGCGTAAAATAGCGAGCCAGTATAGGAATATCCCGCGATATGTCGCCACTGTTGGACGCCGAATAATTTATGCCCAGTCCCGGCCATTGCAACGCGGTCCGGTCGGCGCACGCACGTACCGTCGCCGTGGACCGCGTTGCAACACTCGGGTTCCGAACGCTCACGTCTTAAAGAGGCCTTTAACCGTAAAAGTAAACGACGGCGCAGTACCAGCAATAGTCCAGGCTGCCCGCACTGTATCTCCAAATGAATTACTGGGTATACCCAGACAAAGCGCCTGAGTGCCAGTACTCGTTACCTGTGTAAATGCAGCGTTGGGCAAATCGTACCATGTTGTCCCGCCGTCGTCCGAAGCTTGAATACGCACCGTTAGTGTAGGTGCCGTTCCGGACACGGCCGTACAATTAAGCGTAATGAGCGCTTCGCGGTAAGGCGACAGCCCGGTTAGCGCACTAGCCGTACTGCTGCCGGTAGACGAACCAGACGTAAGTGTTTGGGTGGTTTGACTCGCGCCATTTTGCAAAAGCCCCGCAGTGGTAACTTTTACGCGCTGATAGTTAGTGCCATCAAAACCTAATAATCCCATACCAATTAAGCCGGTACCGGCGGTGTTGGAGGCCGCATTTGCGCCGCGCTGTCGATCGAATGTTGCGCCGTTATAGATAAGCCCATACGACCAAATAGCCGACGTCGTAGGGTTGTTGAGCCCGTCTGCCGAGCCCAGTACTCCGCCCGCCAAGTTAACTTGCCCTTGCGGCCCGGACGCAGCCGCATATAGCTCCAGCACCCCGCTCGCCGTGCCCGACCCGCCTGTATACGACGTTAGGCGGGCACGAAAAAACCGAAAGTCGATTGGCCCAGCATAGAGGGCATTAGCCGAGGTAGGTGCAGTATTACTAAAAGTAGTAGCCGTGGGGTTAGACGCCGTACCAACGTCTTTGAGCACTACCGACTTCCAAGATGAGCCGTCGTTACTGCCCTGAAAGGTGATGGTGCCGGTGTACACTCCCAATATTTGCAAACTCAGCCATTTATAGGCGCTTACGTCAGTGCTGGGCACCAAATCGGCGTTAAGCGCTGCTGCCGATAGCCCGGTCAACTCAGTCCATAGGCCCTGGGTCGAAACCGAATCCACCGCCGCAGCCAGTGCCGCCGGGTTAACCAACAGCCGCCCCTGCGCATCAATCTGCAGGTCGCCGCGCTGTCCATTCGCAAAAGCCGGCGGGGAAGAATGGTACACCCCGCCGGCTTTTACCGGAAAGCCAGAATCGGCCGTACCAGAAGCGACATCGCCCGCTACCACACTGGCTGTACCGGAGGCGTCGTATACCGGATCGCCTGCTGCGCAATCATAAATAATCTGTAGTTTATCGGTATTGTGCATGACACTGGTGTCGTATATCAACGTAAGAACATTGCCGCTTACGCTGCCGCCGAGTAGCGGATCGTTAAACTGGTATATAACTACATTTGCCGTAACGTTCGTGATAAGCAGCAGCCGGTCGAGACTAATGCCGGCAAAATCGGTAAAAGTGACCGTTTGGGCCGTTTTATTAAATGCATAGTTTTTGATGATTTGCTTCATAGGGCTACCGCCAATGCAACAATCTGCGAAGTCCCGACTGCCGGTAGCTGTGCAGCCGGGACCTTGCCACTGCCGTCCAGGCCGGCTACGCCATTAGCCATTCCAACGTCACGAATTGCAGCCGAACCCAGCCCGCTAATCTTGGCAACGGCAATTGCTGCATTGGCGGCAATGTGTGCGTTGCGGATCGCCCCGGCAGTTATTGCCGGGCTACTGGGGTCGTTACTACCAGCAAGGTCACCGGCCAACTGAATGATGCCCTTGCTGGTATTCGAAGCGTCAGAAACGGTCGTGGAGCTTACTGTGCCCGCCGACCATTGGTGGGCCGTGCCGTTATACACGAGTACCTGCTGATCGCTGGCGCCATTAGCATTAACGTCGGTCATTTGTGCCAATTGCGTGGGCGCGCCAATGTCACCGGCGCTGAGCATTACGCTCGTGCCGCTCTTGCCATTCACCGACTGCACGGCACTGTCTGCTGTGCTGAGCGACAATTGCGCAGCGCCGGCAAGGTCGGCAGCAGGGATGCCCGCTGACGGCTTTTGATAGGCACTGGCTGCCTGCGCCAGTTGTGTCTGCGCCGAAGCCGTTAAATCGCTTGCCGGTATCCCACTGCCTGGCCGTACATAAAACGAGCTGAGGGTACCGTCGGTGCGCAGCTTAAGACGACCGTCGTTCTCAAGTTCTACGGCTAAAAAGTCGTTCAGTATTGCACCCCAAACGCCATCGTCAGAGCCAGGAATAGGTAATCGAGCCATGCCAGAGTCTAGAAAGGAATACTCCTTTTTGGCAATGCCCTATTCAATCTGTTCGGTGTTGTAATTATGTCCTATGAGACACCCGCGAGCGGGTTTCTCATTGCGCGGCACCCCAGACCAAGCCCAAGTCTCCGGCTGTGCTTCCCGGGCTCAGCCTGCGTGGTTAGTCGCGCTTGAGCATGACAGTAAAGGCCTCGGCCGGGATATCTACCTTGCCAAAACGCTTCATGCGCTTTTTACCTTTGGCCTGCTTGGCAAGCACCTTCTTCTTGCGCGATACGTCGCCGCCGTACAGGCCAGTCGTTACGTCTTTGCGGAAGGCGCTAATATCTTCGCGGGCAATAAAGCGGCCGCCAATAGCTGCCTGCAAACTTACGGCAAATTGCTGACGCGGAATTACTTCCTTCAACTTGCCCACAATCTCACGGCCCAATCGCTCAGACTCGCTGCGGTGCACCATAATACTGAGTGAGTCCATTTTCTCGCTCGCCACATAAAAATCCAGTTTTACCAAATCTTCGGCGCGGTAGTCGGACAGCTCGTAATTAAACGAGCCGTAGCCAGACGTTAAGCTTTTGAGCTGGTCGTAAAAGTCGGTCAGCAAGTTAGCCAGCGGCGCCTCAAAACTGAGCAGTGCGCGTTCATCAATATAGCTGAGGTTTTTGTGCAGCCCGCGCTTGCCGTTAATAAGCTGGATGAGCGGACCCACGTAGGCCTTGGGCGCTACAATTTCACCCTTAATCCATGGCTCACGAATTTCTTTAATTTTGGCCGGGTCAGGCAAATCGGCGGCGCTTTTAATGTCAATCTCATCGCCGTTCAACAGGCTCACCTGGTAATCGGTGGAGGGGTTGGTAACGACTAGGTCCAGGTTATACTCGCGCTCCAACCGCTCGCGCACAATGTCCATGTGCAGTAGCCCCAAAAAGCCCACGCGCACCCCAAAGCCGAGCACCGGCGAATTCTCTAACTCGTACTGCAGCGCAGAGTCACTCAGCGTCAGCTTCTCGATGGCGTCCTTTAGGTCTTGATAGTGCTCGTTACTCTCCGGGAAAAAACCGGCATATACAAACGGGCGCACATCCTTATAACCGGGGAGGGCGCTCTCCGCCGGGTTCTTTACCAATGTTACCGTATCGCCCACGCGGGCTTCGCGAGTGCTTTTAAGGTTAGTCACAATGTAGCCAATTTCGCCGGTCTCGATGCTACCAAGCGCCGACATGTCGGGCTTGAGTGCGCCCACTTCCAGCGCAATGCCGTGGCTGCCGTTGGCCATCATCTGTATTTGATCGGTCTTGCCGATGCGGCCGTCTACGGCCCGGACGTACAAAATAACGCCGCGGTAATCGTCGTAGTAGCTGTCAAAAATAAGTGCGCGGGTTGGCGCATCGTGGTTGCCGGTAGGTGCGGGCACATCGGTTACTACCCGCTCCAGTACTTTGTCTACACCCTGCCCGGTCTTGGCCGAAATTTGCAGGATGTCTTCAAACTTGCAGCCCAACAGGCTGACAATTTCGGCACCTACGCGCTCAACATCGCTGGCGGGCAGGTCGATTTTGTTTAATACCGGAATAATGGTGAGGTCGGCGGCAATTGCCAGATATACATTTGCGAGCGTTTGAGCCTGCATCCCTTGGGTGGCGTCCACCACCAAAATAGCCCCCTCGCACGCCTCAAGGCTGCGCGATACTTCGTAACTAAAATCTACGTGGCCGGGCGTATCAATAAGGTTTAGCTGGTAGTTTTTATAATCCATGCGCACCGGCTGCAGCTTAATGGTAATGCCGCGCTCGCGCTCCAGGTCCATGCGGTCCAGCAGCTGCTCTTTCATCAGGCGTTTTTCGACGGTGCCGGTAATTTCCAGCAAGCGATCGGCCAGCGTGCTCTTGCCGTGGTCGATGTGCGCAATGATACAGAAGTTACGGATGTGGTCTTGGTTCATAAGTTCACCCTGAAGCCGTACCGGGAAGAGCAGCCGGAGTTTGAATTCATTTCAAACACCGCGCGATGAGAAACCCCGGAGGGGTGTCTCATGAGCCGAAAATTCCGGATGTGGTCTTGGTTCATTTAGGCTTATTATAACAGAGGTAGGCCCATATTGCATCAGCGAGGGAGGTCTGTAAAAAGGCTATAGCAGGTTTACTACCAGCGCACCACGCTCAAGCAGCTTGCGGGCTTTCGCCAAGGCCGGCGGCTGCGCAGTCGGGTCTTCTGCAGCGCGAGCCATGAGTGAGGCCAAAAGTGGATGATTGCCTGCGCGGCTCTGGAGCATTGCGGGAGTCACCGTAAACACAGCTTCGTCTAAGGATGCCTCATCGGCTGCAGGCCCCAACCGAAAACGCGCCATCCTGCCAAGACTAAACTGAGTGGGGCCGGTACCAGCCACCAAAACGCTTATATCCCAATGCCGGCCGCCATGCTCACTAAATCTGCCCTGTTGCCGATCAAGGCTCGGCAGGGGAGCATAATTTATGACCGGTACCGTGTCCACCACCTGGCTCTCACTCATCAGTAGAGTAACGGTTATGCGTTGCAATAGGTGGTCGAGCTCTTCCCTATTAGCCGCATCTACACTCGATTGCCCCCGCCAGTCAATTGCCGACTCAGCAAGTTCTACCAGGTTCCTGCGATAAACGCGCATCGCGTCGATAAGATCAGTGCCGCTCGCTACTGCGGCGTACATAGGCAGGGCAGTATGTGCAAATGCAGCATCAAAACTACGCACCAATTGACCGCTTGCCTGATACTCCCCGACAGACCGCGCATATAAATCAGCCGCGCCACCTATGCGCCTGGCAGCAGAGCGCCTGTCGCCTGCGGCGTACTCAGCAAAGGCCTGCTCTGTACGCATGCCAGCGAGCAGCATTCGCGTTTGAGGGTCGGTCTCTTTGAGGCTGCCGCTTATGGTATTGATGTGGCCGCGTAATGTATCGATATCGGTAACGGGCATATGTGGAGGGTGTGCTCCATACCATTCATGCGCACCTTCAGGCATAACTTCCGGGAAGCCCATAATTGTCTTGTCCTGTTGCAAGCTACCGACTAAAACAGTCCTTATATCGTTACCCGTATCCCTCAAGTAATTTTGAGTTCGCAAGACTATAGTGGGCTTTGGCGAATTAAAATCAACTACCGCATGAGCAATTCCCGGCCCCGGCCCACGGCCCGGCGGCTTGTAACTCTCGTTCGATAAGAATACAGGGTCGACGGCGGCATACCCGCGAGGCGCACGCTGGGCAATGCGTGTTGGCATATGCCGCTCATGTGTAACCAGCCAAGTCCAAAGAGGTGCGTCGTTTGGTATCGATTGATCTGGTCCGTGTGCCTCTTCGTATCGAGCTGCACTCGGTGTGGCAAGAAACAGCCCTTGCCGCCCAGCCGCAAAGCTGTCGTTAATCACCCCTAATGTGCCGAGCACGTTGGCATACTTCCAAATTGCGGGATCTTCGGTCCTCTGATACCAAGCCAGCGCGTCTTTTACGGGAGCGACTAATTTAGCACAAAGAATCGCAGCATCCTCCTTTAATTTAGCCGGAGCCGCCTGGGTCAATATATTAAACTGAAGCAGTTGGCTATCTGCCGCAATGCGAGCCCGGGCTCGGTCAATACGACTAGCCGAGGCAGTCTCGGCCACGCCGTACAACCCCGTCATACATGCATCAAGCGACCGTATTATCCTGCGTTCGCTAGCATCGTCCTCATTTGTAGTTAGATAGGCAGCCATGAGCTCCCCCATCATCCACGACCAGTAGTACTGACTGGTCGTATCAAGGCGTGGACTTGCGTCAAGCAGCTCCTGCCATTCGGTGCGCACATGCAAAGGCACTTCGCCATAATCCTGTCCCAAATCTTGGTGAGCCATATATCGACCAATGGCCGTCATGCAGCGGTCATCTACATTGGGAAGGTCAAGGGGAGCGCCTGGAGTCGGTAATATGTCAGACATTAGCGGTCATTTAATCGTACTTACGCCTCGTTTGACAATAGGCTGCTAATTAGTCCAGTAGCCGCCGATGCCGCGGATGGGTTTGAGGATAAAGCGCTTCAGCCCGTTAAAAATTGGCCGCACTTCTTCCAGCCCAAAGAGCCCAGAGATCGCTATGTGCACGCAAAAAACTGTCGCACCAATTGCCGCCAGCTTGGTGCCGAGCGTAATAGGACCAACGTCGCTCGCGCCCAGCGGAAATACCGACACGGCAATATACCCAGCCACCATACTAAAGCCGCTTACCGATACAATGCGCGTGACACCGCCCCAGAACAACATATTAAGCAGCCCGCGGTCACGCACCACCATAATTGCCCCCAGCACCATCACTTCGGCCATACTGGCAAGCGACGCCGACAGCGCCAAGCCGGCAACACCGTAAGAGTTTTTGCGCGCCAGTATGGCGGCCAGAACAATGTTAAGCGTAATAGTGAAAACCGAAACCAGCAGCGGTGTGCGCGTATCTTTGCGGGCATAAAACCAGCGCGAAATAATGGTATACAGCGTGCGGAAAAAGATAGCCACGGTGAGGAAGCCAAATATCAAGGCAATGGGCTGTGAGTTTTCGGCAAAGATCAAACGGGCAAAGTAACCACGGGCAAAGAAGGCGATAACCACCACCGGCAGGGTAAGCCAGATCATAAAGCGCAAAATGCGTAAGAAGTCTTTGCGGAATAGGTCCGGACGGCCTTGGCTGAGCCGGGCGGCCAGCCGTGGGAAGGCAGCCGTAGAAATAGCCGTACCAATCAGTAGTGTTGGCGCGGCCTGCAGGGTACTAGCGTTGTTGTAGTAGCTAATGTTGCCTTCGCCCAAGCGCCGGGCAAAGTTAATTTCTACGATGGTCTGCAGCTGATCCATGCCTTGATCGAGGGCACGGGGCGGCAGCTGCTTCAGCACCGTTCTAAAGTCCTGGCTGCGCCACATAATTTTGGGCATCCACATAAAACGCGTGCCGATTAGGCCAAAACATACCACCAATAGTTGGGCAATTGCCCCTACCAAAGCGCCAACACCCAAACCCTTAATGCCAAACTCGGTGTGGCGGAAGACGTAGATGCTGGCAATAATCGACAAGTTGTAAAACAGTGGTGCAATGGCAAAAAAGAAAAACCGCCCCATGGTTTGCTGCACGCTGGTTAATATGCCAGAGATAGTAAACAGCAGGGGATTGAGTGCTAGGAACCGCATAATAACTACGGCGTCGTGGAGCTGCTCGGGCTTCATGCTGGGTGCCACAATGTGATGCAGCAGCGGCTCGGCAAACACAATAATAATGACGCCAATAGCCGCCATAACTATACTTAGCATGTTAAGTAAGCTGGCAGAAACCTCCCACATGCCTTTTTTGTCGCCCTTGGCCAGGCGGTCTGCCAAAATGGGGATGAAGGCCACGCCTAGGACACCGGCGGCAATAGTGTAGAAGAAAAAATCGGGGATGCTAAAGGCGGCAAAGTACGAATCGGTATTGTGCAGGCCCACCGCCGAAAAGTTGGCGTTTACCAGTTTGGTACGAAAGATACCTAAAATCTGGCCAATAAGCCCAGCGGTAATAAGCAGCAACGCCACATTCGACAGCGGAATGCGCTTTTTGGGTTTCGGCGGTTGATTTTCCTGCATGCGTATGAAGAATTAAACGAGGGGTTATTCGTCTGCCCCTAGTATATCGCTTTGGGCTAGACGGGCCTACCCCAAAACACTGTCATAATGCTGATCGGAGCGGCAGGGGTTCCAGGCACCCTAGGCGCCATCCGCACCACGGACGGCGCGAATAGCAATCGCTTCTAATGTTACTTTTGCTCCGCCAAAAGTAGCACTAAAAAGGATGCCAGTTACGGCATCCTTTTGGGGTGGAATCCGAACAAATCGCCTAGTACAAGGCCGCTGCTTTGGGCATGGTGCTGCCCTTCAGGAGCGTCTTTACTTCTTCGGCTTCGATGGTTTCTTTCTCCAGCAGCTTGTCTTTAAGGGCCTTTAGGTGGCTGAGGTTGGCCTTAATGACGGTGCGGGCGCGAGTGGCGGCTTCGGTAATGAGCGCTTCAACTTCGTCGTCAATCACCTTGGCGGTTTCGTCGGAGTAGTCACGGTCGTGCACCAGACGGTCGAGCATCATGCCGTCGTCTACGTGGAAGACTTGGTCGCGCAAGCGCTTGCCCATGCCCTGGTTAATTACCATGTCGCGGGCCAGTTCGGCAGCCTTTTGCAGGTCGGACCCGGCACCGGTAGTGACGTGGTCGGCACCATACATAACTTCTTCGGCAATACGGCCGCCCAGCATGCGAGCGAGCACATCCTTGTACTCAACGATAGAGTGGTAGGACTTGTCCTCGGGAGGAATAAACCACGTTACACCGCCAGTACCGCCGCGCGGAATAATCGTAACTTTGTGCACGAGGTCGGAGTCGGGAAGTACGTGGCCCACAATGGCATGCCCTGCTTCGTGGAAGGCAGTAATTTCTTTCTCGCGGTCGCTCATCACCTTGCTCTTGCGCTCCGGGCCAATGGCAACTTTTTCGAAGGCAGCAGTGAGGTCGGCGTTACTAATTTCCTTGTGGTTGAGCCGGGCGGCAATAATAGCCGATTCGTTGGCGATGTTAGCAAGGTCTGCACCGGAAGAACCAGCCGACTTAGCAGCTAGAGCGTCCAGGTCGACTTTGTCAGCCAGTGGCTTCTTGGCGAAGTGCACTTTAAGAATAGCTGCGCGGTCTTTGCGGTCGGGCAGGTCGATGTTTACGCGACGGTCGAAGCGGCCCGGGCGGAGCAGGGCAGGGTCGAGCACGTCGGCGCGGTTGGTAGCGGCCAGTACAATGACGTTTTGGCCTTGTTCGAAGCCGTCCATTTCTACCAAAATCTGGTTAAGTGTTTGCTCACGTTCGTCGTGGCCGCCGCCCATGCCAGAACCGCGCTTGCGGCCTACGGCGTCAATTTCGTCTACAAATATAATGCATGGTGCGTTCTTCTTTGCCTTTGCAAACAAATCACGAACACGGCTTGCACCCACACCCACAAACATTTCCACAAACTCAGAACCGGAAATGCTAAAGAATGGTACATTAGCTTCGCCAGCAACGGCGCGGGCCAACATGGTTTTACCGGTACCAGGAGGACCCACCAGCAACACACCCTTCGGGATGCGCGCGCCAAGGGTGGCAAACTTCTTGGGGAACTTCAAAAACTCGACAACTTCTTGCAAGTCTTGCTTGGCTTCGTTGCTGCCGGCAATGTCTTCAAAAGTTACTTTGTCTTTTTCGTTGCCGTACAGGCGGGCGCGGCTCTTGCCAAAGCTGAGGGCTTGGTTCCCCTGCCCCTGGGCGCTGCGCAGCATGATGTACAGCACAGCGCTGATGATAATCACCGGCAGTAGCGATAAACCAATGCTGGCCACCGTAGAGCCAGTGCTGCTTTGGGCCTTCGGCTCAACGCTTACCGTGTTAAGGTTAAAGCCCTCGTCCTTTAATGTAGCGTTTTGCTCCATGTAGGTCTTGAGCGTTGGTTTCTCGTCGCCCTTTTTGGTGATGGTAATCTGATTGCCGCTTATTTCCAGCTTGCTGTAGGACCCTTGGTTCGAATCCGCTACAGCCGTGGTGAGTGGTATGGTCTTGAGCGTAGAAGACTGCCCGTAAGCAGCGACCACAATCAGCGCAAATACAATAAGTAGTGCAATAAAACCGGCGCTCTTGTATCCGCGTTTGCCATTACCCGGCCGGTTGGGGTTGGCGCGAAAAGTCTTTTTAGAATTGTCCATATTAGGCCATTATACACTAGAGAATCTCAGGGACGGCTACCGACAATGATGTGGTTTTTGCCTACCTCCAGGTAATGAGTTTTATCGACGTCGGCACGCTTGCCTAGCGCCCCTGTCTTCATGAATACAACAAGCCGATGAATGCCGGGACGGTCAAACTGCGCCCCCGCCTCGCGCAGTGTCTCGGCTAACACCGTGCGCGACACGTCATACGGCAGCTGGATAAACCAACCGCGGCCAATATGTCCAGCAGTTACCCGCCCTGCCCTCACATTTGTAATAAGCCGCCCGATCTCATCATTCTGGCTAGCCGCTTGGTCTATATGCCGGAGTAAAGCCAAGCGCTGCTCGGGACTCATACGCGACATAAGGCGTCTGCGGACATAATTACGCAAGTAGCGCTCGTCGCTATTCGTGCTGTCTTCGTGCCATTGCAAGCGGCGGTCCTGGGCATAACGCTCTAGGTCGGTTTTTGGAACATCTAGCAGTGGGCGCACCATGCCATCGGTAGAGCGCAGCGCGCTGAGCCCCTTCGGTCCAGTGCCGCGCACCATATTTATAATGGCCGTCTCAATCACATCGTCTTGGTGATGGGCCGTAACAATGGCGTGCGCTGCGTGTTCGGCACGCACACGGCGCAAAAATGCGTACCGTGCCTCGCGGGCTGCAGCTTCGCTTGCGCCCGGTCCTAGATTGCCGCGTTCATATACAAATGGCAAACCGTGTTTGGCAGCCGCGGCCTGTACTAGTTTTCGGTCGTCGTCGGAGTCGGTACGAATGCCGTGCTCGTAATGGGCCACAATGAGTTCCATACCCGGGGCACGCGCCAGCATATCGAGCAACACCATAGAATCTACACCGCCGCTCACGGCCACAATATATTTACCGGGATTTATTTGCAGATTCATTACTACCTAAGCTTAACAAATATGCGCCGAACAGCAGTGGTTATCCTTTAAATACTGGGGTATTTATTGCATACTGGCAGTAATGCCACTTCGTGTCGAATATCTGTTTGAGCCCAGTAGCCCTTTAGAGATAATAGTACCGCCCGGCTTTGCGAGCGATCTTCCGGACTACTCTCTTGGTAAAAATGAGCGGATTGTTGCCCACTGTCTGCCTACAGACGACGGCGTCGATATATACCGTCTGGATGCGGCAGCCATAGTCGTCGACACCGATCGCCACCGCGTCCCAACACGACTGCTTGATGATGCACACCGCGTAGCTCAGATCGCCCTCTACGGCGAATGCGAATTATCGCTAACGAATGGTGGCGGGTATCTCTACAGCGTTCGGCTAAGCCACATCCTCTAGTCGCCCCCAATAATTTTACAAACTAATCTCTATCTGTTACGGTAGCAAAATGCCAATTCTTTGTGGAATACGCGCCGAGCGAAGCCCCGTCATTACCCCTCTGAGTATTATCTTCCCCGGTGAGGTACGCACCGTGACCGACATGGCAGAGCAACGGCGAAGTCTGATTACTACCGCCTGTCTACCGGATAACTCCGGCGGCATTGTGTACAGATGGCACGACGACACCCATGTGGAGCAACCTGACGGCAACTTTTACATCGATCCGGAGCTGCTCTCCCCCCAAAACGAGATAGGGCGTATCGGCATCAACGAATCTTTTGAGTACCCCATAGTCACCATCGCACATGCCAGCGGCATTCTCGTAATGCAACACCTCACTCCAGACAGCATCCACACCCTCCACTAGCCAACAGAGACAAAATCTGCTATATTAGACCCGATCTTCCCCTAAGGGCGGCGTAGCTCAGCTGGTTAGAGCACAGGACTCATAAGCCTGGGGTCGTAAGTTCAAGTCTTACCGCCGCTACCAAAGAAAAGACCTTACCGTAATGGTAAGGTCTTTTCTTAATTAATACCGCTCCTGCCCGGCTGCTTACACATCTCGTAGTGCTTGATACGTTCGGCGCAAATCGGCAACTGCTGCCTGCGTCCGTCCAAACTGCACATCGCTCATGCCAAAACGGTACTGGTGCTCGGGATCGGTAATGGCGTCGAGGCCGGCGGCTACGTACTCAAAATGAGTTGTCCATATAGGGAACGGATTCTGGCCGTGCCCTACTCCCGATACGCCACCGCTTGGGTTGTAGTCGCAGAGTGACCGCACGCTTACAAAACCGGCAGCACGCCTGTGTGCGCCGTAGTGTATACCCTTCCGGTTTATAGAAGGCTCAGCCTCGTAATCCGGGGCCGGCACAAACCGAGCAAATGGCGTCGTCCGCAATCCGGCATGAAGGGTGTTTCCTGAGCTAATGGGATATTTTACCCGCAGGGGCGCGCCGGTATACGCCGTAACGTCCCGCTGAGCCCAGTGTTTTGTCCGGCGCGCTGAAGCCGCCTGCAGGGGCGTAACGCCCGGCTGCTGCGCGTCGGCCATAATAACATAGCCGCCCGGCGTCGCCCACACCCATTCTGATTGATTATCGGCATCACGTTTGTACAGCAGCACTTCTACATCGTCGCCATCGGGCGACAAACGCATGGTGGTCGCATCACACATATCCGACAGCCACAAGTGAGTGTACCAGCCAATGCCCGTCGGCATACCTAAGGGGCGACCATCAGCTGCCCGTAGTGCAAGCAGCGATCGCCAACCCGGTACGAGCGGCCGGTTGTGCTGATCAAAATCGCGGCAGCGGTCCCTTAGCGCCCGGCGCACGGTCGCATGGCCGCTAGGCAGCTTCCAATCACCCCCTGTTGGCATGTCGGGATCAGGCTCGCCGTATAAAAAATCCTGGGCGCCCATATTCCGTAACGTGCTCGCCCGGTAGCTGGATTGTGTTGCGTCATAGCCGCCAGGAATCTCATAGAGGTTTACCTGGTGCCCAAGAAGCATGCTGCGCCGCACGGGCAAAGCTTCGTTATGTGGTACATAGAGACGATTATCTAGCTCGGGATAGCCAGATACAACCGTGGTGACTTCGTCGATGCTATAGGCAACATGCAACAGCTCCTCATGTGTACGCTCTACATTTGCCGTAGTATCAACATGTCTTGGCATGAAGTACATTTATAAATTATAATCAGCAAACTTGCAATCGCACGCTATAGTTCTTTGGGCCGCGCCAGACCATCTACAATCGTCACGCCCGGCAATTTCAGCAATTCGCTCGGGTTCAGAAGTACCTTGCTGGAACGATTGCCGCCGCCCATAACCACTTCGTCCTGCTCCATAACGGCACTGTCTACATAAATAGGGATATCGTCTGGCAAACCGAATGGTGTCACGCCGCCAATCTCCATACCTGTCAGCATTTTGGTTTGATCACCGGTGGCAAACGATGCCCGTTTTACGCCCATCTGCTTGCATACCGCCTTGTTAACGTCTAGCTTTGTAGTTGCCAGCACAATACAGCAAGCAAATTTGGTTTTAGCCGACTTGCCGGCCACCAAAATGGCGTTAGCCGATTGACTCAGCAAAAAGTTATAGTGCTCGCAAAAGGCTGCGGTGTCGGCCAGCGAAGGATCACAATCGAGTGTTTTATAGGTAAGCCCTGCAGCATCTAGCACAGCCTGTGTTTTCCCAAGTAAGATTGTCATACATTCTAGTATATAAGAAATAAGACCTTGGAGCGCTCCGAGGTCTTATTTCGTGAAGTTTGTTACTTGGGTTTCGCTAGCCGTTGGCTAGTAAGCTGTCCACTGCGAGTATTTTTTTGTTACTCGTTTTGGAAAACTCAAAGCTTAACCCGCTTTTGGTTTTCACCGTCATGGTTCTCACCCTTTTTTATTTTTTGTTTTGTGAATGTTTTTGTTTGTGATCACAACATCCATTATTATACACAATTATTGTGTTTTGTCAATGGATAGACCTTATCACTAAGCATTAGTGTAAAGGTTTAAGGCAACGATGCAAGCAGAAACTTTTGCGAACAGACGTTAGTTATCCACAGTTTTACAGGGCAATACCCGGTGCTTCGTTTGCGCCAATAAAGCTGACGTCTACATGGCAGTCGCGCGGTCCTTTAAACTCCACCAGTACAATACGCTGCCACTGCCCCAGCTGCAGGGAACCATCGGTTACCGGTATTACTACGTTGGGACCGACGATAGATGCCAGCAAATGATCAGGCGCATGGCCAGGGTTGTGCTCGTGCCGCCACTGCAGCTGCGGAATCATACCGGCAAGCGCATCAAGCAAATCGAGATCGGTGCCTGCGTCCAGATTGGCAGTCGTAATAGCCGCTGTGGAGTGCTGCACAATAAGGCAGAGGTGCCCGCTTTTGCCGCGGCACTGCTCGGCCAAAATATCAGTGAGGTCGACAACCTGCCGGCGCTCAGTGGTAGGAATAGTGATGTTCATGTAGCCTATTGTAACAAAACGGCACCTACTGATTGCCCATTATAGTAGCGCTGTCGCCGCGGTCATACGTTGTGGGGCTACTAAAGTCGCTCACCTGCGACGGGGTCTTGCCCTGGAAAATTTCTACCTTAAGCTCACGCTTGGCAGTAAGTTGTACCAGTGCCGTTGCCACGGTCGAACTGTCTGTTTTGAGTTTGATGCTCTTGGGTACTGACGCCCCCAGCCACTTTGTTCCAGTCTCGTCAACATGTTCCAGCTGGACGAGTTCGTACTTTACGGCGCCGCTGGCGGTAGTAAGTTTGTCGGGCGCAATTGCAGGCGCCTTGATGCCATACTGCGTACCGTGGTTTACGGCGCCAGTCGAGAACACCCAGCTTGTTGGATCGAACAGATCGGGCGCGAGCGATAGGTGACCGTCGGCATACGTCATGTTGTTGTACTCGGTTTGCTTAAAGGCGCCGACGTAGCCATTCGTCCCCTGCTTAAACCAGCCGCCGGAGGCAGTGCCGTCGACGTCATAATCCAGCTTGCCGTCGCGAGGCTCGGCAGTACGCACATAAAACGGCAGCAGCTGCGTTTTAGCTTCGGCGGTGTAGTAGTCGCTGGGCAAAACGGTGTTTATCTTCCAGGGTTCCTTGTTGCTATAGGCTTTTGGCACCAGTAAACCCTTTAGAGTCTTAGTGATGTCCCACACCGCAAAGTCGAGCGATTGGCCACCAACTTTTGCGAGCACCTCTCCCTGCTGGACGGGGATCTTAACAGATTGCGGACCATTTTTGGTTGCATATCCTGATGGCATCTTAGCAGCAAACTCTGGGCTCAGACTATTGGCCAGATCGAAGTAGCTAAAGAAGGTGCACGAGTAACTAATAACGACGCGGTAATCGGCTTTATTGTCGCCGCGCGGGCGAACCTCCACGTTTACCACCGTGCCATCGGCTGGAGCAATCACGTCATAGGTGCTCGGCGCCGCCTTCTGATCTTTGGCGTAGTAGTATTGGTGGTCGACAGGCGTTACGTGGCCGCCGGCAACCAGGCCGTAAGGCTCGATAATGCCGATATCGGCAGGTCGCATCGGACCGGAGCCAAGCTGTTTGGAGCCGCTGCCGCTACAGTTATCAAGAGACAAGTACTTGCCGCGTTCAACCGGATCGGTCGAGAACTGGTTGGCGTTGCTCTTGTCGCCATACTGGCCTACTTTGTACTGTCCTTTGGGCTTATCTTTGTCGCCGCCCATTTGCCCAATAGCAAATGCTGCGCCTACAATAACCACCAGCAGCACAGCGCCAATTATTAGCAGGTTTTTCTTGCCTAGTTTGGCCAGCAGGTTTGGTTTTGCGTCGGTATGTACTGCCAGATTGTCAGATTTTTCTTGGCTATTTTTATCTTCTGGTGCCCTGTTGTCGTCGCCCACGGATTCCCCTAATTTTTAAGAATAAGCTCTATGATTTAGGATAAATGTTCAGCAAACATTAAGCAATTCGGGATGCGTAGGGCTAGCGCTTAGCCCGCACGCTGCGTTGTTTTTGAAGCCATGCACTACCCAAAATAAGCGCCCAGCCAGTAACCAAAAAGACGATCATAATAGCGACGCAATACAGCGACACCCCTAAGTAACCATTCACTTTTTGCGGGTCAAGAAACGGGTACGCATACCAATTAGTTGCCGCGCCGCGCGTTAACGAGTAGGTAAGATACCCCAGCGGGAAAACAAGCCAGCACACCAAATGAATACGCCGCAACACGATCTTAGGCGGCATAAGCAGCCAATCGAGCAGCGCCACCACCGGCATCACATAGTGCAACACCGTATTCACCCAAGGCAGTAAGGTGCCCAAATCTTCCTTGCGAAGCAGTATGCTAAACACGATGCCCACAATAATCATGCATAATACGGCCGCGCCGCGCACCAGCTCAAATGTCTTGCCCTCTTTCTGCCCACGAAGCAATATATACCCGCCATACAGCAGCACCCCGGCAATAAAAATATTCGACAAGTTAGTAAAGTAGCTAAAGAAATTAACCAGGCTATACCCGTAGGAGTTGTGACGAATGAGCTGAACGGCAATCGCGGTGAACGTGAGCAAAGCGAATATTAAACGAAAAAGGGCGACAGCCTTTACTCTCATACTGCTTATTGTAGCAAGTTCTACGCTTCGGATCGCTTAAGCTTGCGGGCTCTTTGCGATCATTTGTTTCGAAGCATTGTGGATTGTGTTCCACATTTTAGAGTAAGGCTCGTCGCGTTGCATGATTTTAACCAGGCGCTACTGTCTCGCCGACGCTCCGGATCATCAATGTGAGCCAGAAAATCCTACACCAATAGGATTGAGGATACGCACTACTTTAGCAGTTTAAAAGATTTGAGCACTGGCGTTGCTTCCTGCACCTGTTTAGTACTAAAGTACGCCGCGCTACCAGCTTTACTATCGTCCGGGCCAGAAACATATACGGTTAGATACAATGCCTCGTGGCCTGATAGTAGGGTAATTTCGTCATACGGGTAGATGAAAGCACCGATAACAGACCCTTCTTCGAGCTGTATGTCACGACTCTCTATGTCGATGTAATATGTCGTTTTACCACCCGCCGAATCAGATGCTTTCATGCTGGCTTGCAAAAAATAAACTGCCTGCTCAGCGCCGGCGCTAGCCAACCCTTCAAGGTGCGTAATGTCGCGGGTCGAGCAATAACGGGTGGTGTGGGTTTCGGTGTCTGGATCAATACAGTCTCCACCCTTGCCGCCTTGGTTGGGCCCAAAATGTACTTTGGTGCCGTATGGCGATGTCACAGTGATATCGCCTTCCCGGCCGTTACGGCCGATGTCCTTGAGGTCTTCCGCCAGAGTCCAATCTGCCGGAAACTCAAAACTGAAGCCATAAGCAGAGCTCTGGTAGGTACTAGTGCTGCCTGTTGTGATGATTTTGCCGGCGGCTTTCTCTTCTGATTTTGGTGCTTGTGTGTCAATTGCAGGGGCCGGCTGCCGGGTGGTTGTCTTAGTTTGCGCGGCAGCAGCAGACTGCTTGGCCGTGCGGTGTTTGGCATGCCACATGTACCAGCCGGAAAACCCTACTAACGCTATTACAAAAAATATCAGCAGCGCCTCGACAGCACTAAAACCCTTTTGTTTTTTTACCATGGCTTCATCGTAGAACAAACCACCGCAAAAATATAGAGAATATAGTTGGGACCAGGATCGCTTCGGCTATGAATCTCTATCTCTTATTCAGCGCGGGACCAGGATCGGCTTCGCCTCCGCCGCTGCGGCGTGCTCGGAATAGATTCCTGCGCGCGTCCTCACTCTGCCGAACCTGGACCTACGATATTTTGCTTCGCAAAATCTCTAGTCCCAGGTTCGAGTCTTGGCCCAACCAAAATAAAACCACCAGGCAAGCTGGTGGTTTTATTTTGGTTGCGGGACCAGGACTCGAACCTGGGACCTCGTGGTTATGAGCCACGCGAGCTGCCGCTGCTCCATCCCGCGGCATACGTCGAGACATACACAAACACATCTCAAAGTCTTTACAGTATAGCAAACAGAGGTAGTAATGTCAATTTGTGGAGCTAGGCTCTTTATGGAACAAGAAGTCTTGCCAGGCTTCCAGATGCTGCCGGTATGCGGCCTTAGGCTTAACCACTTCGGCAGTCTTCGCTTGGTCCTGCGGTAGCGTAACGGTGTGCGCCATGGCCACTGCCTGCGGCACCAGCAGCACCGTTTCGCCGGGCGCTGCCATGCCGAAATCCTGACGAGCGGCCAGCTCCAGATACTGAGGGGTACGGTAATAGCCATTTTGCAATTTAAGGTTATCGTTTGCTAGTTGCCGGACGGCATTTTGCTGCTCAAGTTCGGATATGCGCTTTTGCAGTCCGTAGTTGGTGTCAATTGCCTTTACGCTGCTCCAGCTCACCATGAGCGCAACTGTCAAAAACAGCAGCATGCCCAGCACCCGCAGATCGCGTAACTGTCCGACATACCCAATAAGTACTTTTTGATAGTGTTTGATTTTGGTAAGCACCAATTAACATTATATAACCGTCTCACAATATCTGCTATACTCACTCTGTTATTCCTTGACGGCCGTCAGGCCGCGGGAAGAGCAGCAACCGCTTTCGCCGCAGGCGAAATTGGGCTTTGCCCAAAGGTTGCGATAAGAAACCCCGGAGGGGTGTCTTATTGAGGGGGCGTAGCTCAGCGGTCAGAGCAGACGGCTCATAACCGTTTGGTCGAAGGTTCAAATCCTTCCGCCCCCACCACCAAAAAAGCCGGTGCATAAACCGGCTTTTTTGTTTAGAATCGTAAACCCTTTCGCTAGTTGGCGTCGCGGCGCAGGAATAACTGCCACACCACAATCAAACCGAGCACAATGTAGCCCAAGAAAAGCAGCACCGGGTGAGCAACGGTGTTCATTTCGGAGATCACGTGCGGGTCATTCTCCATAGCGATATTCGAAAGATCGTTGAGTGGTAGGTAGCTGGCGTTGTGCCTCAGCAGCAATCCAGCCAGCGGCTCAAGCATGGCCGGCCACAAGAACATAGTGGAGATAGCGCCCACCTGAATACGGATAGCCACAGCAAGGATAAATCCAAATATAGCGTAGCCCCAGCCCACAAACACCACCCGCCACATAACATCCCATATCGGGAAGGACTGGTGCACCAGCGTGTGCCCGCCGAGCTTAATGCCCAGGGCGGTAAGTAATGGAGACAAAACGCCCATCGTCAGAGAAAACAACACGGCAAAGGCACTCACCACAACCAGCTTAGCCAGCAGTGTCTTAGTGCGGCTATTAGATGAGGTAAGCGTGTACATGATGGTGTTGTAGCGATATTCGTGCGCTACCAGCAACACGCCAACCAAGGCGCCCAACAGTCCGGTTGCCATAATTGCCTGCTTGCTTTCACTTACCAGCAGGTCTGGGCGCTGCAGCGCAGAGGCAGTCGCCTTAATCCCTTCGGCGTAAAACGCAAAGAACACGGCCAGCAAAATAGCGATAGCAAAGATGACATAGGTGGAACGAATAGTGAGCAGTTTACGAAATTCGGCTTTCAGTGAGGCGAGCATTACTTTTTACCCTCCTTAGCGGTATGAAATTCTTCGGCGCCTGCGGTTAGCTCCAGGAAGGCCTCTTCGAGCGATGCCGTCTTGTTGGCTAGTTCCAGCACCGGTGTACCAGCGGCAAAGGCCAGCT
Organism: Bacillota bacterium; assembly: GCA_035478295.1. GTDB lineage: Bacteria > Patescibacteriota > Saccharimonadia > Saccharimonadales > UBA4665 > PMNU01. The sequence goes on from DATIJU010000001.1 coordinate 28,591, forward strand.
TACCGACTTCGTCGGACTTTACGCCGCTTACGTGCAAACCGCCGTCGGCTTTTTCAAACGCGATCTTTTTTTCTGTAAGTGCTTGTTCCAATTTAGAAGAGCTGCCAGCCCGAACAAATACGCCAGTGTGAGCACTGCCGGAAATAAGCTCGCTCATTGAAGTGTCGGCAATAAGCTTGCCCTTGCCGATAACTACCACATTGTCGGCCATTTGCGACATTTCGCTCAGAAGGTGACTGGACACAAATACCGCATTGCCTTGGTCGGCGTACTCTTTAATAAAGTCGCGCAGCCACGCAATGCCTTCAGGGTCGAGGCCGTTAGCCGGCTCGTCCAGAATAAGGTATTTGGGGCTGCCAAGCAGTGCCGCAGCAATACCGAGACGCTGACTCATTCCTAAGCTAAACTTGCCTGGCTTTTTCTTGGCGACGTCTTTCAGACCGACAATATCAAGCACTTCGTCTACACGGGCATCGGGAATATTGCCAGCAGCAGCCAAAATGCGTAAGTGGTTACGGGCGCTGCGGGTGGGATGGAAGGCTTTGGCTTCTAGCAAAATACCTACGATCTGCGATGGGCGGGCGTAGGAGTGCAGAGCTTTGCCGTCAAAGGTAGTCTGCCCGGTGCCGTTGTCGAGGCCCAGCATTAGACGCATGGTAGTCGACTTGCCGGCGCCATTTGGCCCCAAAAAGCCGGTTACTTTGCCGGTCTCTACGGTAAATGAAAGGTCTTCAACCGCAATCTTCTTGCGATACTTCTTGCCGAGTTTTGTTGCTTCGATCATAAGGCCAGTATATCAGCACCTCGTCATTTAACAACGTTAACTTAACGACTACTTTTTAGACCGCTTTTTGCAAGATGTCGAGCAGCTCGGCAATACTCTCCGCCGCCATCAAGCGCTCTCGGAGGTCTTTGGCATCGTCAAAGCCATTCACGTACACCTTACAGAAACGATTGAGTGTAGCAATACGCCGGTCTTGATTAGTCCAGGTTTCGCCAAAAAGCTTGATGTGGGCTGCAAACAATGCCAGCTTTTGTTCTTTAGTGTACTTATTCCAGGGACTGTGTTCGGCAAATACGAACGGATCGTGAAAAATGCCGCGGCCAATCATCACGCCGTCAAGGTGGTACTTCTCGGCAAGCGCTGCACCTTCCGCGCGAGTCATGATGTCGCCATTACCCACAATCAGGGTGTCGGGCGCCAATTTGTCACGCAGCTTGCGTATTACGTTCACCGCCTCCCAATGTACCGGCGCTTCGCTCATTTCTTTGCGGGTACGACCATGGATGGTGAGCATGGCAAGATTCTGCTTGAGTAGCGTCTCGTGCCAGCTGAAATTAATCTCATTAAAGCCCAGCCGGGTTTTTACACTCACCGGCACACGCCCGGCAGCGCCCTCCTGCACGGCTGTAATAATTTGCACTGCCCGCTCGGGATCGTTAATGAGTGCACTGCAGCAGCCATTATTAACAACGGCTTTGATGGGACAGCCCATGTTAAGATCGATGCCCTTAAACCCCATATCCACCAGCTCGGCCGCCGTCTTTCTAAAGTTCTCCGGGTCCTTACCCCAAATCTGGGCAACCAGCGGCTGCTCGCCGGGAGTAAACTGAATGCGCTTTACAAGGCGCTCACGGCCAGCGCTCTGCAGGCCGTCAACATTTACAAACTCGGTAAAAAACAGATCCGGCGCGGCTGTAGAAGCAATAACGCGCCGAAAAACGGTGTCGGTAACATCGTCCATTGGGGCCAGCACAAAAAATGGCCGTGGCAGGTCAGAGTATGCTTGCATAAGAATAGTATTATATCACTTTTTATGCTTACTTGCTAAGCCCAGTGGTGTAAAAGCAGCAGATATAACGAGATGAGTGTGCCGGTTACGTAGTTCATTATGGTAAGCACACGCCAAGCTTTACGAAAGTTGTGATGCTCGTCGCGCTGCCTAAAGGGTACGAGACTCAAACAAAGCGCCACATACCAGCAAAGCACCACTGCCGCAAACACCCCTTTCCAGCCATAGTACACAACCGGCAGTACCGCTGCCACCAGATAACTGCCCAGGCAAACCAATAGTGCGTTCTCTGCCCCCAGCTTTGTGGCGACGGAGTCGACCTTGGCGTCGCGGTCAGGTGTAATGTCCTGAATGGCGCCAAGCGTATAGTTGGCCATAGCCCAAATAAAGAACGTCAGGTACGCCGGAACCCAAAAATTATCACCACCCATAAGCAGCACACCAAAGATAAATGGCGACGTGTACTGGAACGCCGAGGTAAATGTGTCTAACCCCGGCACTTCTTTGTAGCGCAAACCGGGTACACTGTAGGCCGCTGCCATAAAAAGCATACCCAATAACCATACCGTCGCATTGGCTTGCCCGACCACAATAAAATACAGCAAAAATGGTACGTTAAGTGCGACGATAGCCGCCCACAGCGCCCGATGCTTGCTCCTAGCCAGCGCCACAGCTCCGAGGCCGCCCACGCGCGGCTTATGTGCATCAGGCTCATGTGCAAATATATTGTTTAGACCATAGAGCAATAAGTTATAGCCGATAGCAAAATAAAGTACACCCACATACAGTGGCCAGCCCAGCTCGAAGCCATGTGTTGCAAAATAACCAACGACAAAGGGCGCCACCGTAACGATCCACCGAAATGGCCGGGTGGTAACTAGAATGTCGCTTGCGGTAAGTTTAGACGTTTGTGTGGCCATTGCCTGGTAATGTTCCCATCCATGGTACTGCTTATCCTTATTGTATAGCCATTGTCGACTGTTCGTACAGTGCGATACATAAAAGCCGTATTATGTGGTAATGAAAGCACGGACGATTATTATCGGCGGCGGCATAGGAGCACTAGCCGCAGCTTGCCTGCTGAGCAAAACCGGCCACCCGGTAACCGTACTTGAGCAGAACGAGCAGCTTGGCGGCCGTGCTGGGCAAATCCGCGCCCAGGGTTTTACGTTTGACACCGGTCCCAGCTGGTACCTTATGCCTGATGTCTTCGAGCATTTTTTTAATCTCTTGGGTGAACAGCCAAAGGAGTATATGAGACTCAAAAAGCTTGCTCCTAGCTACCGCGTTTTTTATAAAGGCAGCGGCCAGCAGCTGGATATTACCAGCAACCCAGAAACCGATGCCGCAGCATTTGAAACAATCGAACCCGGCGCCGGCAGTCGTTTACGCGCCTATTTGGGGCAGTCGGCATATATGTACGATGTTTCAACAAAACGCTTCTTGTACAAAAATTACGATCACCTCAGCGATTTTATGACGCCCCAGGTGCTGCGGGCCGGTGCAAACCTGCACATTTTTTCCAAACTAGACCGCTACGTGCGCGGTTATTTTACCGACTCCCGGCTGCAAAAACTTATGGAGTACCCCATGATGTTTTTGGGGGCCAGCCCCTACCGCGCGCCGGCATTTTACAGTCTTATGAGCCATGTCGACTTTGCTCAGGGAGTGTACTATCCCATGGGCGGCATATATACGCTGGTTCAAGCGCTGGTGGCTATCGGCAAAAAGCATGGCGTTGTCTACCGAACAAATACCCCGGTCACTAAAATCATCACTAAAAACGGCGCAGCCTGCGGCGTTATTGCCGGCGGACACGAGCTGCCGGCCGATATCGTCATAAGCAATGCCGACATGCATTTCACCGAAACTAAACTGCTCAACCCGGCCGAACGCGACCACGCCACCCGCTACTGGAACAGTCGCACGCTTGCCCCCTCGGCACTGCTCATGTACCTGGGCGTTAACCGGCAATATCCCACCCTTACACACCACAACCTGCTTTTTAGCGAAAACTGGCGCAACAATTTTACAGAACTGTTCGGCGGCCAGCGCTTCCCTGCCGATCCATCACTGTACGTATGTGCACCCAGCAAAACCGACCCGTCGGTTGCACCAAAGGGCTGCGAAAACCTATTTGTGCTGGCGCCAGTCGCCGCCAAGCTCCGCTACTCCCAAGAGCAGCTACAGGCCTTTGCCGACCGCACCCTACAGACCCTTACCCGCGAACTGCACCTGCCTAACCTGACGCAGCACATCGTCTACAAAAAGCTATTCTGCGTAGATGATTTTGCCAGCCGCTACAACAGCCAGGGCGGTACCGCCCTGGGCCTAAGCCACACACTCCAACAAACCGCTCTGTTTCGGCCAGCCAACAAAAGTAAAAAAGTTAAGGGACTGTACTATGTGGGCGCAGGTGTACACCCCGGCATCGGCATGCCATCCGCGCTTATAAGCGCCGAGCTGCTCTACATGCGCCTTACAAACAACCGTTCAGCTGGCCCACTCGACCACCTCTAAGATTTTGCAACCAGGCTAAAGCGCGGCACCGAACGGCCATCTACATGAACCGATTCACGCCACACAACGAACGATCGAGCAAAAGTAAGCCGCTCGTCGTAGTCCGCTCTATACACTACCGCCGGCTCGTCGGTCTCCTCCCAAATCACTACATTGAGCACCGTGTAGGTAAGACCTTTGTAGTGCCGATACGTACCGCCAACGACCACCAGCTTGGCAGCCTCTTGCAATATCTCGTCCAAGTCATCCAAGCTCAAATGCCCCATAGAGCTAGTATACCTTCTGCGTATTAACCGGCGACTGGCCCGTGAGTCGAGTTTGTACATACAAGAGTTCTTGATCTGCTGACGTGCCGCCAATTCCCATCACCTTACAGCTATCAACAAAATCCCCTTTATTCACATCTTCGGTAATAAGATGCATTGTTCGCTCAAGAATGCGCTGCCCTGCCCGGTACTCGTCATCGCCCGCAATCACCAGTCGCGCTTGCTCTAGAAGAATAAGGCGAGCCGCTGCATCCATAGGGGACAAATGGCGGCCTCCAAGCTCACTGTAGGAAGAAACAAGATCATGCACTAAATAGGCATAGTGCTGGTCGGCAGTAAATGGTTGCTGGCTTATTGCCTCTATGGGCAGCAAATCGCAAAAAAAGGGACCCTGGGCTTGGCTGTACACAGCATTACAATGAAGCAACGCCAAACTATCATCAGACAAATCGACGTCGATGCTCAGACCGGCGGCGGCTAAACGGTGCGCGAGTGGCCATAGTCTGGAGACATGCGCTGCGGGTATGGCGGCTATTTCCTCAGGCTCGAGAAATTTAGTAGGCTTTCCCATGCCCTGCGTCGCAAAGACCGCTTGGCGTCCCAATGCTTGCGTGTGCGCAACCAGGCGTTCTACATGCGGGACATCATGTACATGACTGCGCGCCATTGCAAGCAAACGCTGGGCATTCATCTGGCTCCAGTCTTTGCCTGCCGGTACGGGCGTATTTGGCACACGCATAACCTGTGTCTCACCTTCAATATCACAGGCAAAAGCCACGGCATCATACCCGTCACCAAGATGCCGAGCCTCTAACGGAAATTCATACCGTACACTACCGCTACCTGCAGCGTACATGGCGGCCACCCAATCCCGACCTTGCGCAGCCAGCATGTCATGCTGCTGCGTGTATCGCCCAGCCGATGCTGCCAAGACAGCCTGCTCGGCCGGCGCAACTATTACCTGTCGCGCGTCATCACCCCAACCTAATGTTAGTTCGGTAAAAACATCCTCATTGTGCAGATCTCCCGTTCGTGCCATAAACCTATGTATTCTACCCCGATCCTCTCAAACAAATAAAAACAGAAGGCTGGGGTCGCCCAACCTTCTGTTAAACCCGTAGGGATCTATTAAATTACTACTCCCATCTAAACACGCGAAAAGCAATAATATAGATGATCAGCGTCCAGCCAGCCATCATGCCCAGCTGCGGCAGGAGGTCTATAAACCCCTTACCCTCAGTGGTAATCAGGCGGATGCCATCAATAACCGGCGTCAGCGGCAAGAAGTTGGTGGCGCTCTGCAACCACTCCGGCATCAAGAAGCGCGGAAAGAACGTGCCGCTCATAAACAGCATCGGGAAAACGATGATGTTAGACAGTGGCGCTGCCTGGCGTTCGTTCTTGGCCCAGCCGCCAATAGACAAACCAATTCCCAAAATCATCACAATGCTGAATACCAGCCAGAAAATAATCAGCAGCCAGTTGCCCACTACATGCAGGTGAAATACGGCGATGGCTACGGCAAACATCACGCTCAGCGACACCAGACCCACAATAGCCTGCGAGATCATGGTAGACGTAAAGTATTGCCACACGCGCAAAGGGGTGGTGTGCAGTCGTCGCAAAATGCCCTGCTTCTTAAGCTCGGGAAAGACGTTAATGGGCCCGAAGATGCCCATACCGATAATCGAAAAGCCCAGCAGCCCTGCGAAGGTGTAGTCGAACTGGCTCAGACTTTTGTTAACGGTTTGTACACCTGCAGCTTTAAACGGCATGGCAGTGGTTACGTACTTACTATTGAGCCCCTTAAATTCGACATCCAGTATCGAGGTGAGCGTTTGCCCGGCTTGTTGACCGTTTTGAGTAAACTGCACTTGCGCTACACCCGACGGATAGTGCTGGCCTTGCTTGGTTGCGCCAAAGTCCGGTGGCAGCACAATGGTAGCGTCAATTTGCGAACGCAGCATCTTTTGTTTGGCTTCTTCCAGAGTTTTTACATTGGCATCAACTTTGAGCAGCTTGGTCTTATGGGCCTGATCAACAAAGGTCTTCGCCACCGACGAATCAGACTGGTTAATGAGCGCTACCTTAAACGAAGTGCCGCTGTTGTGGCCAAAAATGCCTCCGAACACAAACAGGAAGATCAGCGGGAACAAAATGCCAAAGAATATGGCCAAACGGTCACGAAAAAAGCGCCGGGTGCTGAGCCGGGCAAAGATGCCTACCGTGTAGAATTTCTTTTTCAAATCCATAATTAGTCCCTTAGCCCCTTTCCGGTCAGATCGATAAACACGTCCTCTAGGTCGGCCTGCTCAACATGCTGCTTCTTTGTAAAGCCCTTGGCCAGTAACTGTTTAATGAGATTCTTGGGCGAGTCTAGGGCAATAATCTCACCCTTGTCCATTACCGCCACACGGTCACAGAGCAACTCGGCTTCGTCCATGTAGTGCGTGGTCATAATTACCGTAACACCCTTGTCGCGCACGTGCTCTACCAGCTCCCACAGGTTGCGGCGGGCTTGCGGGTCGAGGCCGGTTGTCGGCTCATCCATAAAGAACACTTTGGGGCTATGCACCAAGGCGGCGGCGATGCTCAAGCGCTGTTTTTGGCCGCCTGATAGATTTTCGACGTAGCTACTAGCCTTCTCGCCCAGCTTTACCTCGTTCAAAAAATCCATGGGCTTAACCTTTTCGCCGTAGGCGGCGGCCATAAGCTCGATAATTTCGGTAAGTTTAGTCTTGTCCTGGAAGGCCGGCGACTGTGGCTGCACGCCAATGATGCGGCGAATGTCCCAGGGGTGCCCGGCAACGTCTATGCCATCAATACTGGCCCTGCCCCCATCTATAGGGCGCACTGCTTCGATCATCTCCAGTGTCGTGGTCTTACCAGCGCCATTGGGGCCCAAAATGCCAAAAATCTCGCCCTTTTTTACTTCAAAGCTAATACCCCTCACGACCTCGCGGTCGCCGTACTTCTTGCGAAGCTTGTCTACTTTTACAATTGCTTCTGTTGTCATGATTCTAACTATACAAAAGTTAACTATGTTAAGGAATACGGCCAGGCATCTTTTGCATGCAAAAACGCCCGCCAATAGGTGGCGGGCGTTCGGCGTGATAGCTTAAAAACTATTTCTTGCGCTTAACGGTCATGAAGCCGTTGCGTGGGTTGACGTTGACTTCCATACCGTCAGGAAGCTTGTCGACAGCGGTGTCCGGGCGAAGGTCCTTGCTAAAGTAGTAAATAACCTGCTCTTTGCCGCCACGGAGTACGACCTTCTTCGAGTTCAGGTAGTAGGTAACACCCTTTGGATTGGTTTGCGTGAATGCCATTGAATTTATATCCCCTTCTTAGCATTAGTGATGTACCCCTAACATACTCTGATAGTTTTTCCTTTGTCAACATTTGAGTATCAGATAGTAACTACTTATGGCTATACAAGTTGTAGTTGTCCCCAGGTGCACCTCGTTGCTACTTGCAGGTGGCAAAGGGTATGTATTACACTAGTGCTTATAAAAGAGTTATTAATAGGGGGATCTCATTCATGGAGTTTAGTATGAATCGCGGCGCACAGCCGGCTCCGGCGCGCGCTGCAAGCAATGGCGGTGCCGCCGCCAGCACAAGCGGTAAGCCAACAAGGAACGCCGGATGGAAGAGTAGCCCGGCATGGCTTCGCGTTATATGGGTTGTCCTGCTGTTTGCTCTAACTGGTCTAGCAGTATCTATCGTCTTCTTGCTGTACTTTGGCGGCTCTAAGGAAGCATCTTACGTAGACACTAAGTCCGAACAAGCTGTCTTCTTGACCAACGGCCAGGTTTACTTCGGTAAGATCAAGTCGATCAACAAGCAGTACATCGATCTGCAAGGCATCTACTACCTGAACGTTAACCAACAAGTCCAGCCGAATCAGAAGACCTCAACCACCAGCGACACCAGCAACCAAAGCGTATCACTTGTGAAGCTCGGGTGTGAACTGCACGGTCCTATGGACGAAATGGTCATCAACCGCGACCAAGTTACCTTCTGGGAAAACCTGAAGAGCGGTGGCCAGGTTACCAAGGCCATCAGCCAATGGGTACAGCAAAACCCCAAGGGCCAAACTTGTACTACTAACAACAGCACCAACACGACTCCGTAACAAACGGCCAGTCGACCAACCACTAACCTCCGGGCAACCGGAGGTTAGTTTTTATAGGCCTATAAATTAGGCTACAATAGATATAATCCTTATGTATAGACGTTACCTTCACCACTTGTGGGCGCGTATTCGCCCCGTAAAAACCTGGTACTTTTTGGTTATCACCATAGTCTGCGCACTCACCTGTGCCTTTGCGCTGCGGGCCAATTATCAGCAAATGATACAACTGAGGCAGGCAGTCTACGCAACCGATCAACAAAACGGTAACGTCGTGCAATCACTCCAAACCCTGCGCGCATACGTCGGCTCGCACATGAACACGACGCTCGCGACCGCCGAGGGCGTCTACCCGCCTATCCAGCTTAAATACACCTATGAGCGCCTGCGCCAAGCCGAAAAGGCGCGCGCCGACCTAGCAAACTCGGTGATATACACCGACGCGCAGCACCACTGCGAAGCGCTCTACCCTAGTAGTTTCTCTGGCGGTCCGCGGGTGCCGTGCATCGAGCAGTACGTCAAAGAACACGCGTCGACGCCAAAGGCTATCCCAGATGCTATGTACAAATTTGATTTTGCCTCCCCTAGGTGGTCGCCGGACTTAGCTGGATGGTCTCTGGTATTTGCCATTATCTTTGGCGTACTTACGGTATTGCGCTTTGGCGTCGGCATGTTGCTCGAAAAGCTCACACGCTAACGCGCAAGCCCACGTAGGGGGTGTGTTAGACTAATTGCATGCATATATACTTCTCTGGCATTGGCGGGTCCGGCATTAGTTCGTTCGCCCTGTTGGCCCTTGAAGCGGGCTTCCAGGTATCCGGCTCCGACCGGCAAGACGGGGCCTATTTTCAGTATGTAAAACAACACGGCATTACCGACATTTCGCTCGACCAAAGCGGTGCATTTATTGCCGAAACGCACAAAAATAACCCTATCGACTGGTTCGTCTACACCTCTGCCCTTTCTATGGAACAAACCGAATCGCCCGAAATACGCTTCTGCAGGGAAAACGGTATACGCACAAGCAAGCGCGACGAATTCCTAAACATGCTACTGGCGGAAAAAAATCAAAAGCTGATTGCCATTGCCGGCACTCATGGCAAGAGCACAACCACGGCTATGGTCGTATGGCTGTGCAAGGATGCCGGGCTGCCAATAAGCTATTCGCTTGGCGCCAAGGTTAGCTTTGGCGACCTAAGCCTCTTTAACCAAGACAGTGAGTACTTTGTATATGAGTGCGACGAGTTTGACCGCAACTTTCTCGCCTTTCACCCGTTCTTGAGCCCCATCAGCGGCATTTCGTGGGACCATCACGAAATCTACCCCACACGCGAGAGCTACAACCAAGCCTTCCGTGACTTTATAGGCCAGAGCCAAACAACTATTTTATGGCAGCGCGATGCCGAATACGTAGGCGTAACCGCGAACGACCGCATAAAAGTCATTGACGAGCATACACCTGCTATTCACGAGCTAATTATTCCCGGCAAGTTCAACCGCGAAGATGCCTGGATTGCCATGGAAACGGTAGCTAGAATGACCGGCAAGCCCATGGAATCATTCAAAGAAAGTATGGATAGGTTCCCTGGCCTTAAACAACGCATGGAGCTACTCGCCCCTCACTTGTACACCAACTATGCTCATACACCAGAAAAAATCGCCGGCGGGATGAGCGCATCATTAGAAATCGCCCGGGAGAACAACCAAGACCTGGTCATCATTTACGAGCCGCTCACCAATCGCCGCCAGCACTATATCAAAGACGAATATAAAGACGTCTTTCAGGGTGCTAAAAAGCTGTATTGGGTTCCGAGCTACCTTGCCCGCGAAGACCCCAACTTACCCATTCTTACACCGGCCGAGCTTATCACACACCTAGACAACGCCGAAATTGCCGAACCGGCCGAGCTGGATGATGCCCTTGCCGCTCGCATCCGCGAGCACCTCGACAAAGGCGACCTCGTAGTAGCCATGGACGCTTCCGGTGCCGGATCGCTCGACGAATGGCTGCGTCAAAAATTCGCCGCTTAAAGCAGCCTTCCAGCTTTAGCTATTGCCGCGCTACAACAGTGCCGCCGCGAAGAACGTAATGAGTAATACGACTACACCCGCCCACAGCCAGGGGCTGGCAAGTGTGGCGACCACTGGATTGTTTTTAGCGGCCGCTTTTAAGCGGTGTTGTACGTCGGCGCGTTTGCTCCCGCCGGCAGCGAGCTCGTGGCCCATGTCGACCTGGCCGCTGGAAAGCATTGTTCCAAGACCTGCTGAGCCCAATGCGCCGCCAGCCTGTGCCTGCTGATTATCAACCTGCCCGCTACTTTGGGTTTGGCTGCTGGAGAATACCGGAGCCTGCTCAGCGCGCTGTTCTTCCTTGAGAGCCTGGCCGTAATTAATGGCGCCCTCAACCACTTTGCCGTCATTACCGCGCACCACGCTGTACCAGCTTTCGCGGTCCACATGCTGGCCCTCTTCCAGCTTAATAGCCTCACCCAGTTGGTCTTGCGGCACTTGCTCGGCGGGCGCCTGGCTAGGCGCAGGTGCTGCTTGCTCGCCACGAAGGACGGACGCAGGCTGGCTGAATTCAGCACGATTTACTGTAGGCAGAGGAGCAAAGTTAGGAGCGGATGCCTGCAGCGGCTGTTCAAAGCGCAGCTGTTCTACGGCATGAGGCTGCTCGCTCTGACGAGGCTGCTCTTGTTGTTGCGGCAGCGTAGCGGCTTGCTCGGAGGCACGAGGCTGCTCGTGTGCCCTTGCTGCCGGCACAGTGGTGTCTATGAGTGTTTGTTCGCCAGTAAAGAGTGAGGTAACCGGGCTTTGCTCGACGGTGCGTGTTTGCGGCTGATAACGGTATTGATCGATCTGGCGCTGCTGTTCTAGCATGCGGTTGTACATTTCGGCATGCTGGGCATCAAGCTCGGCAATCTGCTGCGTGTGCTCTTGCTTGGTTGCGTCCATTTCTTGTTCGAGACGGCGCTGCTGGCGATGGGCTAAAGCGCTTCGTATGATGTACCCAACTACCAAGCCTCTGCGCGCGCCGCGCCGCTCGCCGGTAAGCTCTGCCTGATTTAACGCTGCTGTGTGCAGCTCAGGGGCAATCCCGGGCATTTGCATAGCAGCGTAGCGGTTGGGGTCGTGGTCTTCAGGCATAGCAAAAATGTCGTAGGCATGCTCAGAACGGGCCGGGACCGGTTCGGGCGCGGGCTGTTCGGGGTAGTAGAAGGCACCGCGTTCGGTAGGCGGCGCGGGCGGCCCCGGAGGGTTACCGTCACCGCCAGTTTGCAATGGGTAGTCGGCGGTTTCTTGAGGGCGGGCTGTCATGTATTCGGCAGCAGCTGGTGCAGCAGGCATAGCAGCACCCTCTACCGGAGCGGGCGGTTCAGGCGTGTATGCTTCCGCAAGCGCAGGAGCTGCTGCAGTATCCTGGAATTCCTCGCGAGTATCAAGGTCGAGCTGCTGCATAATTTGGTCGGCAACCGACTGCCTCGGTGCCACCCGTTGCACCGGGCGGCTAATCGGCACGGCTACTGGACGCGCGGCCGGCTTGCTTGTGGGTTTGCTATCGTCTTGCTCGTCAGCTTCTTCGTCAGCTTCTTCGGACTCACTTGCTTCGCCTTCGGCAAACTCGCCATCTGGGATTTCGCCAGTGGCCGCCTCTTGCGCATAAACATCTATCGCCTGTGCCGACACATGCCCCACGGAAGCGACAGCGGTGTCTGGAACGCTGCGAGGTTCGGGTTCGTCATCTTCTTTAACCTTGAGTAATTCCTGCATCAGCGGTGCAGGTAGGGTCAGCTCAAACTTAGGATGCAGCTGCACCACATGCTCACCGCCATGGGACATATCGAGATGCGTAGGCGACTCCCATGATGAAGCCGGGCTCGAAGATTCGCTCTTCTTGCTGCTGCTCTTTGTCGATGATTCATCATCATGATCATCGCTACCGTAACGTTCGCTTGTTCTCATGCGGTATTATTTTCTTAATTTTAACCTCTGTATTATATCCGAACAGAGATTATAACAACAGTATTACTTCAGGGGAGCAATTTCTTTTAGGACGAACGTGTAGTGAGATACACAATAACCGCCAGCGTGGCAAGCAGGAGCATTACCATAATAGTTACCGAAATAAGTGCGAGCGGCAGCGTATGACCACCGGCTGCGGCTTTCTTTTTTGGCTCCGTTTTCTTTGCAGCAGTCTGGCCTGACACCTCGGTTGCGGCCCCCTTCTTGGTTGAGGGAATCTGGCCCGCTGCACCTTCCGGAGGTGCGGGCGCTACGGACATACCTGTGCTCATTTCAGCCTTCATAGGTGTAAGCGGCTCAGGCGCTGAGGGCGGCTGAGGTAATGGAGCGGCGGGTGCTGGCGGTTTTGGACCAGCATCATTCGCGGCTGGGTTGGTCGGGATAGTTTGTGGTTGCATACGTTGTTAGCCCTAAGTATATATCACCCGAGTACGAAAAGCTCGCCTTGGCGCCGTATTAGCCCTTCGCTTGCAAGGTCAGCTAACACGTCCGCCAAGCGCCCATCAATTATAGTTTGCTGTAACTCGGGCATAGTGCGCGGCCCACTGCCGAGCGCTTTCAGTACCTGACCGCGAACCTGACGCTTTGACCCATTGAATGCAGATTGTTTGTTGTAATGCTTACTTAACGTGTTAAGATTGCCCACTGTCTGTTTGAGATGCGTACCATAGTCCATAAGCGCCCAGTACCAGCTGCGTGCGTCTGCCGGCAGCGCTCGCGCGGCGAGGTCTAATACGAGCTTGTCGTCGATTGCCTGCTGGCCGCTTAAAAAATGATAAATAAATACAGTGCGTATATTAGTCTCCACGAAAATAACCGGCTTATTGTAGGCATACGCTAGCACCGCACCGGCGGTATTCACTCCAATGCCAGGCAGTGCAACGAGGGTGCCCATGGTGTTAGGCAGTTTTCCGTCATACTCCTGCTGCACAATCTGCGCTGCCTGCCACAAAAACTTAGCGCGCCGGTTATATCCCAACCCGCTCCAGGCTTGCAATACATCAGCGAGGGTGGCTGCCGCAAGCTCCGAAAACGACGGAAAACGCGCGATAAACTGCTCAAACTTGGGCAGCACGCGGGGGACTTGCGTTTGCTGCAACATAAGCTCCGAAACCAAAATTTTGTACGGATCGAACAAGCCGCCCTGCTCCGGTAATCGCCAGGGCAGGTCGTGACGGCCATGAGCCTTGTAATAATCGAGCACCGTTGCCTGAAAAGCCGCAACTGCCGCGCTACTGACCCTGGCTGAATCCATATGTATTTGTTACGTCTGCTATTTTATGCGCGTGCCCGCCGTCTAGGCTCACGACATAATCGGCCGCGCTGGTGCTGCTTACCACACGGAATATTATGACTTGGTCATTCACCCAGTGCAGCGGATGCGTGAGACCGCCCAGCGTAATTTTGTCGGCATCCTTTTTAGCAGAGATATCGTAAGCCACCAAGACGCCTTGGTCGCCACGGGCATCAACCCATAGGCTTGTTGTGCCCCCGGCGTTGTCGGCATACAAACGATTCACGTAGCTGCTGGGGTTGGCAATGTCCGTGCCGCGATTACTCACAAGATCAAACGCGTTCCAGCCACTCGCCACTTGCAGGTTGAGAGTATTGTAGTCAACACGCTGACCGCTCCAGACCTCTTGATCGAGCACGGTTTGTTTGCCATTGCCGTCCGGACTAATCTTATAAAATGCAGGACTTACGGCAGCGCTGCTGTCGGCGCCTACAGCGTAATAAACAGAACCCTGGGCACTAAACACGGCATTTAAGTGCGCGGCTGCAGCCAGCTGGACACGCGTGCCGTCCGATGCATTGTAAGCAACAACGCTATAACGACTGGCGGCAGGCGTGTTTGCATCCGAGGCAACTTTCTCGAAAATCAATCGCGGACCAATCCAGTCGATAAGCTGTATCTGCTCGCCCTGCGTTATGCGATTTACGCTGCCGTCTGCCACATCGATAAGCGACAGGCTGTTAAGCAAATAACCGTCAGCGCCCCGCTGATTGTCGCGGGTAGATACTAAGGCGGCATGCGCTCCGTCCGGACTCATAATAAGGCTGCTGTTGCTGTCTTCGCTGCCGGTTGCGCTCAAGAGCAGCTGCTTGTTGGCGCCGTCGAGATCGCTCTTATATATGTCGTACTTGCCGTTTTCCTTACTCATGTAGACTGCTTTTTGAGCAATTACCATAGCGACGGTCTGTGTCTGCGTGGGGTCACCAAGCGTGATATCGTCGCTGCGATAACCGCCCAAGCTCAAAGACACCGGATCGACAGCATCGGCCGCCTTGGCGAGTGTTATCACCAACTTTCCGTTTGCGTCCGAAGCAGCTGCTGCGCCGCCACTGCGCGCCTGCACGCCTGCAAGCGGCTTTTCGGTAAGATAATCACGCACTATAAGCGTGTATCGAACGCCCACGGCCTTGAGCGCAAATTTGCCCATAGGATTACTCCCCCAGCCCACCACCATGTCCTGTTTGATGTCGGCAAAACCAATCTGCGTAATGATGAGCGTTGCCGGCCCAAGCCTTAGACCCCGGATTACCGCCCGCCCGCTACTGTCGGTTTGGGCATGATGGCCGCCAACACTCACGCGAACATTCTTAAGCGGTGTTTGCGTCAGTGCGTCCACCGCCAGTACCGACGCACTGGCCTGCACGCCTGCTTTATTTAAGAGATAATAGCGCGATGCAGGAATACCAGCCGCCGCACCTAAGGCCGCCACTATAAGCAAGAAGAGCAGCCAACGGCCGCGGCTGGTTTTAAACAAAAAGTGCCCAAGCCGTCCAAAAAAACTGCGTTTTGGCACCTTAGCGCTGGCTTCGGCAGCGGCTTCGTCCTGCGCCTCCAGCAGCTGGTCGCTCTCGTGCGCCACAATGTCGTCTACCGCACGCGAAGTACGGTCGTCGTCATACACCGTAGTGTCGTCATCGGCAAGCGCAGCATGCAACGCGTCCAGCGCCGGCGTATCGGTAGTTGGTTTTTGTGGTTTTTCTTCTTCGGCCATTATGCCTCTAGCATATCAGAAGGCTGAGTAATGTAATTACCTTAGAACCCGCCGTAGCCGCCGCCGTAACCCGGATAGGTAATAACCGGCTTAAAGTAGTCGCTTACCTTAAGCGGCTGCTGGTTACCTGTAAGGCCAGCTGCCGGCAAGATGTACAGTTCGCTAGAGTTCTTAGACTCCAGCAAGTACTGATCAGTAAACCAGCCGTAGATATTGTAATCGCTGAGCGTGGCTATTTGCTTGCCGCCCTCTCCCTTTTCGTCTCCCACGAATAGTGCATTCTTGCCATCTCGCTGCTCAGACCAAAACGTTTGATTGCCGGACGGAGAAAGTAAGAACGTAGGATACGGCTGATTAAACTGCGCGTCGGTAAGGTCGGTTTTGGCCTTAATAGCACCGTCCTCGTACTCGAAGTAAGCATTCTTACTGCCGCCATACACATATTGCTGGAAGTACACTTCATCTGGCTTGTATAGCGCGGCCTGTATATAGCCGGTGGTTGCGGAGTCGAACGACTTAAGATCTTTCTTGTTCTGGCCGTCTACTTGTATAGAACGTATAACATTGGTTTTGCCGGGCACGCTAAACCCAAGCCACC
Organism: Bacillota bacterium; assembly: GCA_035478295.1. GTDB lineage: Bacteria > Patescibacteriota > Saccharimonadia > Saccharimonadales > UBA4665 > PMNU01. The sequence goes on from DATIJU010000001.1 coordinate 44,928, forward strand.
GCACCGGGTATATCAGCTGATTTCCTATCTGGATAAATTGTTCGTACTGCTGGTAGATGGCATGCCCCTGATCGCCTTCGCCCTGCGTTTGGTCGAGCGTGATAAGCTTGCTGCTGTCGGCGTCAAACGACTTTACTGCTTGGTGGTTCGGCTCATAGTACTGTACGTTGGTACGCTCCAGCCAGTACACAAAAGTATGCCCGCTCCAGCCAATCAAACTAAAGGTAGCATCGCCTTCGTCGACAGTGCTGAGCTTATCGCTTGCGGTATCCAGTAAGTACAGTTTGGGTTTGCCCGCTTCATCACGCGAGGCCTTCAGCAGCAGAAATTTCCAGTCGCGGCTAGCCAAAAGCGAAGTGTCGTTGGCGCTCTCGTTGCCGGTACCGGCTAAGATGGTCTGGCGATTTTGGCCATCGAGGTCGGTCTTAACAACATCAATCTTGCCGCTTTTGTTCGACAAGAAGTACAGTTTGCCAGCGGGCGTTACAGCAAACGTATTACCGGGATCTACCGATGATGTCACCATCACCTTAATTGTTGCTGTGTTGTAGCCGCCCAGCGACACTGTGCCGGCAACCGAGGCTTGATCTGCCGGCAACACCATTACTGCCTGGCCGTGAGCATCGGTTTTAACTTCGGTTTTCGCAGCTTTTACCACCGCGTTTGTAACTGGCTTACCGGTAATTTTATTAATAACGGTTACGGGCACCTGACGCCCGGTAGCTTTTAGCTTAACGCGCACCGGCTGCTTTTGCGAACCAATCGGCACCAGCACACTCTCACTCACAGACTGATAATATGTCTTAGAAACGAGCAGTGTGGCATTGCCCACATTTACCCGAATTTTAGCGATACCCTGGTTATTGGTTGCAGCCTGCTTACCTTCTAGGGTAATAGTGGCGCTTGATACCGGCTTGCCTGTTTGCTGGTCTACAACCGCTACCGCAAAACTACGTCGCAAGACGGTGCCGGCGAGCACATAACGCGTAAAGGGTACAGCAAAGAGTACTGCCAGCAGGACGACAACCGCAACGGGAATAGTTATCGAAAGATGCGTCTTAGCCCATTGCCACAATTGCCGGTGCTTGGCGCTGCCGGGCACCGATTCGGTTTGCGCAGCGCTAGCTTCAGCTTCGGCCTCGGTGTCGGCGGGCGCACTCTTGGGCGTGCGCGCATGCTTTGCACTGGCGTGGTCGGCTACCGCGCGGGAATCAGCAGATTCCTGGTTACTACTTTCTTCGTCCAAATCTTCAGTTGCGCTCATTATGCTAGTCCTTTTATGCTCAGTCTAGCAGATGCGGTCATGTTCTAGTAGAGTACCTTACGCTCGCGAGCGAGCGGTGTTTGTGCGCCGAATAGCGTATGGGTAGTTGCGGGCTCGTCGCCAGCGTAGCGTAGCACATAGCGGCCCATGTCTTTAAGTGACTGCTCGGCCCGTGGCGTGGCCGCAGTGTTGACCTCAGGTGAAGTGGTCATAAAGGAATACGAATAAGACTTGTGTGTCTTTTGGTTATATATAATGCCCACATCGTGGCGGTTATCGCCTTCTGGATCGTCCAATATGCCAACCTTGTTTACAAGTACCATCCAATTGTTGCCCGATAGCTGACTACGCACGCCAAAATCGGTATAGATATTGGTGGCCAGTGCCTGCTTCATAAATTTGGCGTATTTGTCCTGCGTTTGCATGAGCTGTCCAAGCGTCCAGAGCGAATCATGCGCTGTGGAGTTGCCAAGGTAAAAACGGTTGGCATCAAGCGGCTGCAAATAGGTATGCGACAGTTGTGGGACTTGAGCCCAGCGGGCATTTACCGCCACAGCCCCATCCAGGCCATAATTGACGAGAATGCGTACCGCCGTATTGCCCGACCGGTTAAAAAGGTCGAACAACACGTCCTGCAGACTGGCCGTTGTGGGTGCGCCGGGTTGGTCGTACACGCCGTTGCCGGCGCGAACATCGCTAGGCACCCACGTCATGGTTTGGTCGAGCTTTAGTTTGCCCGATCGCAGATCACGCAGCACAAGCAAGCCCACCGGCAGCTTGTTGATACTCGCTGCAAATTGCTCGGCATTGGAATCGTGATCGACGATCAGGCGGTTTGTTTGCATGTCCATAATTTGGACACCGGTAATAATATTTACATCTTCGTTCTGCTTGATAGAACCGTCTACCAAATGACGCAGGATAATCTCTTTAACCGCTTGCTGTAGGTTATCGTTGTTTAGGCTCAGCTCATTGTCGGGTGACGTTTGCACGTTCATAGTTATGGTAGTACTCGTGCTGTTGCTTATGGGTGGTGTGTTTCCAGTCATTA
>DATIJU010000002.1:0-18929 GCA_035478295.1 Bacillota bacterium
ATGGCTAAATACATCGTGGCAAACGGCGGCAAAGTGGCCATGGAAAAATTTGCCGTGCCCGGCAAATGCTGGCAGGGGTATTTCCTCGACCCGGACAACAACACATTTGGCATATTCCAACCCGACCCCGACGCCAAGTAGCTTGGGCGTACATACAAGTTACAAGCTTTGCGGGAAGCTGGCAGTTCGAATACTTTCGCTCCTACCAGCTGAATAATTAATCAAACAATCAAACTCCTTAAAACCGAGTTTAGTGCCCATGCCAACGAAACATCCTGTTGCTCTATTCTGTAATCTGAATACCGAAGAAGTCGCCGATGAATTGCTGCGAGTGTGGGTCGAGCGCCGTCAACGGGACGGGCTCGTTACAGATGTGCCCCCACAGATGTGGGCTGGGCTCCATCGGGAATTGCCGTGCGTCTGGCAGGCCCACAACCACCACGGACTGAGCCAGTCCAATCAGATCGAGCGGGCCGCTCGGCCTGCCGGCTAGCTGAGCCAGTTCCGCCTGTGATTCGTGCGGGAACTGTCGGCGCAAGCTGCCTCCCCCGCGCGCCATGTCGCCGGCCAAAGTGTGCATAGACATATTCCAGCCATTGGCCCAATGGGTTGGCGGCGGGGCCAGTAAGCGGCGGCCCTGTGAATCTCGAAGGTCGTGATGCAGCGACAGCGCCAGGGCACCCAGCGATTGTACCCGCACCCATGGGCATTCGTCGCGCACCTCCGGCGGCATCGGCTCAAAGGTGGTGACCCGCCAGGTTGCTATTAGACGATCCAGGTTTACATTGCTCATACACAGCCAATCGCCACCATTGTTCTAGGGGTACTATATCACTTCAACGTATGGGTAAACATGTTTTGGAACTTTCTGCCTGCGCAAATGCGGTAGCCCTGCCAAAATAAAACCACCGGGGGCCCGGTGGTTTTATGTAACAAGGAATTAACTGCTACTTACTTATCAGTGAGTCTTAATCCACTGGTCGATTGTGTTAAAGGAGTCGTTTGCAGACGGGTGCAGCGTTAGGTCGTGGCCTGAGCTTGGCACCGTAACTACCTTGAATGACTGCGCGGCAGTGTAGAATGGCGCTTCGTTTGCCGTCACGGCAGCAGCATTTGTGCAGTCAAAATTGGCCGGATCGTAGCAGAAAATGGCATCTTGCTGGCCATTTACTACGAGCACCGGTACTTTGATTTTATTGGACACGTTGCTGGCTGCAGCTACGCCGCGCTGACCCAAAAAGTCGAGCAGGCCCGTGCGCGATACCAAATCTTTTTGCAGTTCGTCATAAGCAACTACAGCTGGGTCCGACGAAGGTGAGTGGAACGACGACCCGCGCACGCCCGGCCGGCTGGTAAGGTAGCCGTCGTCCAGCCCAAGACCCTGGAATTTAGCGTCCTGGTTGGCAGGGTAGTTTCCGGCAGTAACTGCTGGGTTGCTGGCGCGGTGCAAATAACCGGTGAGTACAATCCGATTTACATCCTGGTAAGCTGCCGCTTCGGCCAGGCCCACACCCGACCCATAGGAGTGAGAGATGGAGTTAACCTGATTGTATCCCAGTAACCGCAGCCCCTGCACGAGTTGGTGCAATACGTAGGCGTCGCTGGCCATGGTGATTTCTGTGCTCAGCAGCGGCCGTGTGCTCTTGCCATTCCCAATGCGATCGTAGGCCACGGTTGCGCGGCCGGCGGCCAATGTTTTATCAGTGTAGGAATATAGCTCGGGGTTTTGCGGCCAGTTCCAGTAAGAAGCAGTGTAAGTAGAACCATGAGTAAGTACATCCACCTGATGCGCGCCCTTGCTCCACTTAAAAGGCTGACAGTAGGTGGCCGACACCTTCCAGCTGCGCGGCTGCCCTTGTGCGGGCGCAACAGACACTTTGAGCGGCACGCACCAGCCCTTGTCGCTTCTCTGAATGGTGGCGCCTGTCGCTTCTCCGAATGTTGCCTGGGCATGAGCCGGCACTGCCGAAACTAACGCGGATGTAACCACACCGGCTACCACCATACAGACTGACTTCCATGATGCTCGCATAATACTCCTTTTTTTACCCGCCAGATTGTAGCCTACTGTAGCGGCAAGCACAAGCGGTTATATTGCCGCAGGCGATTTGTGTTTGGCGGGCGTGGCCGTTGTAGCCGTCGGCGCCATGCGGTATGCTGGGGCAGGCAATCAAATTACAGGGGGGCAATTATGCAATTTTCAGACAAGCAACCGAGCGCAAAGCTAGCGCCGCACGGCGCACCGCAAACAGTGCAAGGCCAGCAAATTGTTATCCGAAACATAGGCACTATTGAGGGGCTGGTGGGTATGGCGCAGGCAAAGGATGCAGCTGCAGCCGCTCAGGCCGTAAAAGATGCAGCCGGCCTTGGCGGCTTTGGCGCAGTACCCGGCATAGGCGGCCAAGGCAGCCTGGATATTACCGGCAGCCAGCAGCACCACGACCGCGACAAGTACAGCGTACCTACAACGGGCATGCCAAGCGGCCGCGACTTACTCACACAGGACGGCGACAGCCCATCAGCCACGCATTCGCACGACGGCTCCGGAGATAGCCGTTCAACCCGCGGCCAGGTCTGGACAGAACGCAGCACCGAGCGCAGCTCCAGCGACGGCACACGCACCTGGGGCAGCGCCAGCTACCGGGACTGGTCGGGAAACTTTTGGCGCTCAGACTACACCATCGAGCGCAGCAGCGACGGGGGCACATCCTCCAAAGACACCGTCTTCGACAGCCATAACGAGCCCATTAAGACTACCGTCATTTATACCGCGCCAGACGGCTCCGAAAAAGTAACCACCACCGACCACCAATCCGGACAAACCACCACCACGCAGGGCACTGTTAAGCCCGAAAACCCCGAACCGGAAGGCACCGACGCCGGCAAACCGGGCAAAGATAAAAATCAGGGCGAAACCAGCGGCTTTACCGCCTCATTTAAACCAAAAGTTTTCTCCAGCCCCAATAAAGTAAATCCTGGCCCCGATGGCGGCGACGCTTCGAACCATCCCGCAGAGCCAGTCAGATTCGACCGTAGCATTTTAGTAACCGACCCAGCCCCAGACCAAATGGTAGGCGGCGGCATGGGCACACCCCGAGACATTAGGCATGAGAACGTCAACGTGAACACCATCGACCCACCGCGCCCGCAGGCGGGATGACTTAGCAGCCTGCACCCAACTCTAAACGCTGCTATGATGAAGCAATGACCAAAAGCAAATCAGTATACACAGAAGTGAGCGCGCCGAAGTAAAAGATGACTACGCAGCGCTTTCCAGAATATTCCGCAACAAAACTTTGCAAAGCAAAGAGGGCTAAGCGCTAGCTTTTTAGGTATAATGCAGATATGAAAAAATTACACATACTTGCAACCAGTCTGATCGTAACAGTCCTAGCCGTAGGTTTCGTAGCGTGGAACCGCGCCTATGCCAATAACGACAACAGTAAAAGCATTGTCGGCGCCTGGTTTGTAAAAGCTCCGGATGCACCCTTCCAGTACCACATGTTTGTATTTAATGCCGATGGCACCATGCAGCAAGCCAATCCAGATGCCGGCGACGCCAACACCAGCGATAGCGATGGCAAGGGTGTTTGGGTTAAAAGCGGCAACAATAAAATTAAGGGCAAGTTTGTCGAAGTCACCGCCGACCGCACCACCCACGCATTTGTAAGCCGCGGCGAGATATCTTTTGAGCTAAATGTCGACAATACCACCTTCGATGGCAACGCCGCCGCCCGCTTCTACGACGAAAGCAACCACCTCATTAGAGGCCCGCTGCCAACTTCACTGCACGGCTCACGTGTAACCTTACCGTAGCTATTGCCACACTAACGCCAAGCAAGTGGCGGCCGACATGTTTTATACCTGCCAGGCAGCATTAGACGAACCGGATGCCGGCTATGCCTTCTTAACAGAAATTATGATAACGCCGCTGGTGCTAGCCGCGGCACTCGCACTGATGCCGGCCGCCGCTTTCTTACTCGTAAAAAATAACCCGCTAGACGTTGAGCGGCGAATTTTGGGCGATAATATGCGGGAAGAAGGTAATGAGTCGCGACGGGTCTATCGCAACGTTATGCGTTTCCAGATACTCCCGCCTTGGCGGCGTAATGTCGGCCGGAACTACCGTCTGCACAAGCAAATTTCTACCTAGGCGATACCAGCTGGTTAGCGGCTCCTCGTCGGGACCAACGACGGGAAATGGCAGAGCGTCTGGTACGATTTTATGAATGCGAGGCGGATATGGCCACTCAGGTTCACTGCGTTCGATGCCTAGGTCCGGAATAACATCCGGCATCATGGTGGAGCCGGCAACATCGGTGATTCTTCCGCTCATGTTTATGCCCAGGCCTCTGCGCAGGGCCAGCGACACGGCAAGACCGCCAATCATATTGCGCCGAAACCCTTCAAAAACTTCCCGCGTTATATCCGGATTTAGCAGGGCATGCACAGGCAGCTCGGCAGGACTCTCAATTGTCCCATTAAGCGTGAGCCGACTCAGAATAGTATCCGCAATAGATTCGCGGCCTGGCTCGGCAATATCGTGCGATAGCTCCCGCTGCTTACGCCAGTAACGGATATGGGCAGGCACTGCTGCAGAGTGTCCGTGCAAAAACCCTTCGCTTACAAAAAATGCCAAATCGGTCTCGGCGGGCTCTATTGGATCGCCCTGGCCGTTTGTTAAAAGTTCGAGTGTAAATGCCATGCTAGTTTGCCTCTCAAATAGTAACCTGACCAGTGTAAGCTACCGGACCCAATCTGGCTAGAGGAGTGTAGCCGACAACACGGCGGCAAAACCCTAACGTATGTGCTCTAGTTTTCGTTTATAATGAATGTGAAAAGGAGGGTCATGCCTGACATAAAGGCGGATACGCTGTCTCCCAGCGATTATGTCCACTTGCACAACCATACGCAGTACAGCTTGCTCGACGGACTTACTAAAGTTCCCGAGCTTGTCAGCTATGTCAAAGAGTCTGGCATGGTTGCGGTTGCACAAACAGATCACGGCACACTCTCCGGAAATATAGACTTTTATAAAGCGGCGACAGCCGAAGGCATTAAACCTATTTTAGGTATAGAGAGCTACGTTGCCTCTCGTACTATTTACGATAAAGAGCCGGGCAAAGATAAAGTGTATTATCACTTAATTATCTTAGCCATGAATGAAACAGGTTATAAAAACCTGATGAAGCTTTCTACTATCGCCAACTTAGAGGGCGTCTACTACAAACCTCGTGTAGACCACAACTTGCTAGAAAAATATAACGAAGGTCTTATTGTACTGAGCGCTTGTATTGGTGGCGAGCTCGGCGATGCGATTCGCCAAGGCCAGTACGACAAAGCCGTAGAAACCGCCAAATGGTATAAAAAAGTGTTTGGCGACAGGTATTACATAGAGGTACAAGATCACGGACATCCCGACCACCCCAGCAAATGGGATGATCAAGTTGCCGTGAATAAAGAGCTGCTCAAACTTTCAAAAGAATTAGACATTCCTCCCGTCGTTACCTGTGATGCCCATTATTTAGGCCACAAAGATCAGCAAGCTCACGAAATATTATTATGCGTACAGACTGGGTCATTCTTTAGCGACGAAAAGCGTATGAGCCTAGCCAATTTTGAGCTGCATGTAACCGACCCCCTAGACATCATCAACAGATGGAAAGATTTGTGCCCGGAAGCCATTACTAACACCCGGGCAATTGCCGATAGATGCAACTTTGAATTTGAGTTAGGCAAAATACTCATTCCTAAATTCCCGGTGCCAGAGGGCGAAACAGAAAAAACATTCCTAGATAAATTAGTTTTTAGGGGCTTGGCCGAAAGCTACCTTAGCAAAACCTTAGAAGAAGCCGATGCGCTGTCGATTGATGAGGTAAAAGCCTTATTGCCTGAGGACGTCCTTAAACGTACCGAATACGAACTGCAAGTTATAGACGGCATGGGCTTTAACGGCTACATGTTAATCGTGCAAGACTTTATTAACTGGGGCAAAGACCAAGGTATTATTTTTGGGCCAGGCAGAGGTTCTGCAGCTGGGTCTATCATTGCTTATGCCCTCCATATTACCGACTTATGCCCGCTCACTTACGGGCTGCTGTTTGAACGTTTCTTAAACCCTGATCGTATTAGCATGCCCGATATCGACGTAGACATTCAGGATAACCGCCGCGATGAAGTCATTCAGTATTGCTCCGATAAATACGGCGCCGACCGAGTGTCCAATATTGTTACCTTTGGTAAAATGGCCGCCCGTGCTGCTGTTCGCGATGTGGCTCGCGTACTTCAGGTGCCGTATGCCGAAGCCGACCGTTTGGCAAAAATCATCCCACAGCCTGTGCAGGGGCGTCATATTCCGCTCAAAGTAAGCATCGAAAAAGACCCCGACCTCAAACACGAGTACGAAGTAAACGCCACCTCCAAGGAAGTTATAGACCTGGCAATCGCGCTGGAAGGCACCATTAGAAGCCATGGCGTACATGCTTGCGGCGTAGTGATTGCTCCTTCGGACCTGGTGGGCTATGTGCCGCTCGAAATGGCCCAAAAGGGAGTAGTGGCCACCCAGTTTTCTATGGGACAAATCGAGGAGCTGGGGCTGCTCAAAATGGACTTTTTGGGACTCTCCAACCTCACCATCATTAAAAACACGCTGCGTATTATCAAAAAGGTATACGGCCGCGACATCAACATGAAGGAAGTGCCGCTCGACGACGAAGAAACCTTCAAGCTGCTCGGCAGAGGCGACACCACCGGCGTATTCCAGTTTGAATCCTCGGGCATGAAGCGCTATTTGCGCGAGCTGAAGCCGACCGAATTTAACGATGTTATTGCCATGGGCGCCTTATACCGCCCCGGCCCCTTAAGCGCCGGTCTAACAGACAGCTTTATTAAGCGCAAAAACGGCCTCGAAGCCATCGAGTACGCACACCCGCTCATGAAGAACGCCCTTGGCACCACCTTTGGCGTATTGGTATACCAAGAGCAAGTTATGCAGATATCGCGCGACGTATGCGGCTTTACCGGTGGCGAGGCCGACACGCTGCGCAAAGCCATCGGCAAGAAAAAACTTGATGTAATGCAAAAAATGCAGGTGAAGTTTATCGACGGCGCCGTAGCCAACGGCGTACCGAAAGCAGTTATCGAAAAGTTCTGGAAAGACCTGCTTGGCTTTGCCGACTACTGCTTCAACAAATCACACTCGGCCTGCTACGGCATGACTTCCTACTGGACGGCGTACCTCAAAGCGCACTATCCGGCAGCCTTTATGGCCGCCCTCATGACCAGCGACTTCGACGACACCGACCGCCTGAGTATCGAGATATCCGAATGTCAAAAAATGGGCATTAGCGTACTGTCGCCAGATGTAAACGAATCATTCCACGAGTTTGCTGTGGTGCGCGACAAGCAAAACCCGGACAACCGCAAGGCAGACATTCGCTTTGGCATGGACGCCATCAAAAACGTGGGTACGGGAGCAGTCGAAGAAATCATTCGCGCCCGCAAAGAAAACCACGGCTTCAGCGACCTCGAAGATTTCTTAAGCAAGTGTAGTGTACGCATCTGCAACCGTAAGGCAATGGAAAGCTTAATAAAAGCCGGTGCCTTCGACCGCTTTGGCGACCGCTCACAGCTGCTGCACAACCTCGATGTCATTGTGGCCTACGGCAACCGCCTGCAAAAAGAACTCAGCAGCGGGCAAGTGGATCTGTTTGGCTCGGCAGACGCCTCTGTGCAGATCGCCAAGCCGCAGCTTGTCCTCGAAAAAGCCGCCATTATTTATAACCCGCGCGAACAATTGCTGTGGGAGCGCGAACTGCTCGGCCTGTACTTAAGCCAGCATCCGCTCACGATGTTTGCAACCTACCTCTCCGAACAAACCGTGCCTATTAATGAACTAAAGCCGGAGCACGACGGCAAGTCGGTAACCATTGGCGGCGGCATTACCGACATGCGCGAAATTACCACCAAAAACGGTGCCAAAATGGCCTTTATAAAAATTGAGGATCAGTTTGGCGAAATAGAACTTATATTGTTCCCCAACGCCTACCAGCAAACCGCCGGGCTATGGGAACGCGACCGCGTTATCTTGTGCCGCGGCAAAATATCCGCCAAAGACCGCGAAGGCAACATCGGCGAAGAACTAAAAATACTGGTAGATGACGCCCGCGAAATAACCGCCGAACAAGCCCAAGGCTACCAGGAAACTGGCCGTAAACAAAAGGTGCCCGGCAGTGCCAAGCGAGCCGTAAGCGCCGTAACCGCCGCCAAAACCAAAACAGCGGCCGTAAGCGCCAAGCCCGACATGCCCCGCCGCGTCTACGTCCGCCTGCTAGATAGCCAAAACCAAGAAATGCTGCTCTCGCTCAAACAGGCACTGGATGCGAGCGTAGGCGACACTGAAGTAGTGCTGGTGCTGGGCGCAGAATCGTCCAAGCAAATCATTAAGCTCCCCACAAAAGTTGCTTTGGGCGAACCTACCATCGCTAAACTGCGCGACGTGGTCGGCTCTAGCAACATCAAAATCCAATAGCTAATCCTTGAGGGTATTGCAAAGTCCACGAAAGAAAGTTGCAATTCTCAGCTCAACAGCAGGAGTTAGCGGTTTGGATTGTTTATAGCTATCTGTCCCCAACAACAGCTTTAGCCCATCCGTCAAGGGTCTGAGGTCGTTTTCCATGTTCACTACTACTCGAGCCTTTTCTTCATCGTTCCATCGAAATAGTTCAGTTTGGCTCAATTACTTAGGCGGATTTTCGTAAGGCCGCAACCGGTTACTCAATCACCCTACTAAAATATCCGGCCAGCAGAACGGGTAAGGACTACAGCCAAAACGCCGACGGCTACCAGGACTAAGTCGAGTAATTTGTGCTTCATGATAAAGCGTTCGCCCTTGATGAGTGTGCGGTGCCAGAGCAAGCCGTGCCGCAGGAAGAATATTGCCAGGCTTATGGTAGCAATGGTGCTGACCGCAAACATGCTCCACGACGCATTGGTGCCGGATATAAGCTGGATGCGCGAGATGTTTTTGCTTTGTACTGGCGCGGGCACAATATCGGTTTCTACTTTAGTGGTTGCGTTGGCCTGCGGCTTGCCGGTTTCTGAGTTGGCGGTAGACTCGTTGGCCGAGGCGGGCTCGTTAGCATGTGCTTCTTCGGGGGTTTGGGCTGGCTGTGCTGCGGCAGGAGTAGGCTTGGCGGGCGTTGGCGTGGCAGCAGCTACCGGTTGAGCGTTAGGCTGCGGGCTGCCGTATTCGGCTACCACAATGGTCTCGGGGCCGGTGCCCTGGAAGTTAGAAGAATTGGCAACACCAAAGCCCACATCTACATAGGTGTTATTCAAAATATTCGCTTTGTGCTCGGGGCTATTCATCCATGCCGTAATAGCAGCGTCGGCGCTATCAAAACCGTAAGCCAGGTTCTCACCGGCAGTTTGGTAATTGTAGCCGGCATTTACAAAGTACACCCACGGCTGCTGGCCATCGGGATTTACGTGCGCCCAATAGTCGCGCGCCACCATGTCGTTGGCCTTAGCCTGCGCGGCGCTATTTAGCTGCGAATTTATAGCAAGCGCGCCAAGACCGTTTGCCGTGCGCTGGTTGTTAGTGCCGTTAAGCAGCTCCGTGATACTCATACTGGTGGCGTAGCCAAGTACGTTCTTGTGTGCAGTACTCAATATGGAGTTAAAAAAGAGGCCGAAGGCGGCAATGGCAATCAGCGGAATGTACGGCCAATAGGTCTTTAGGTAATGATCGTTTTGCTTGTGATGTTGGCCACGACGGTGTTTGTCGGCGCGGCCAGAGGATGCAGGTTTACGTTTTGGTTTTGCAGCTAGAGCCATATTATTAAAAGTTTACCATATGTGGTTTATGTATACTGTTGTCATTCCAGCTTATCTTAGCTGCTATGCAAAGCGACAATGGTACAGCGCCATGGCAGCGGCCTGCACTACATTGTATGATTCTTTTTTGCCGTACATCGGAATCTCAAGCGCCCCATCGCACGCAGCCAATACCTCGGGCTCTACACCCTCTACTTCGCGGCCCACTAACAGGGCAATTTTGTGCGGCGGGTGATATTTGGGCAGTTCCTTGGCGTGGTCGGCTTGCTCGATGGCAACCACTACGTAGCCGTCTTTTTTGAGCTTGGCAATAACCGGCAAAATGTCGTGATGATGCACATTGGGCACCATGTCTTGAGCACCCAGGGCAGTTTTGTTAATCTGCCGGGTTATTTTGGCCGCCTCGTGCGGCAGACGACGATCATTGGCGTGTGTGGGGTAGGGGGTGTAGCCGCTCAGTATAACCTTACTTACACCGAGCCCTTCGGCAGTACGCAACAGCGAACCCACGTTATGACAACTCCGCAAATTATGCGCAATTAAAATAATATCCCGCATATGCTTATAGCATAGCATGCAACATGCTAGTTGTATGGGTTAGACGGGTTGGCCTGCAGCAAGTGCGCCACATCGAGCGCCGCGCGACTAGCTAGAATTGAAGCTGCTCGCTCAATTTCTTCTCGGGTGCCGCGCAACCTAAGCTCCGCGTCCTTATGCGGCTCCACATAAGAGCGTTGAATAAACCTCTCCGTCACCAACCCTATTGCTCCGCCAACCCCTGCCGCAATCCACCAGGCAGCCGTTTGCTCAAAGGGTACTTCAGCCCAGACTAAACCCAAAATGCCCCCATCAAGAATGAGACTGCCCAGGCGCGCAAGCCTTCTCCGATCTTTAAGCCTTTTACAGTTATGGCGTACTACCTCATCCGATTTTAAGAGCGACTCGTATGCATTGGCGTAGGTAAAATGCACCATGGTTGATTGTAATTGCTCGGTCAGCTGCGGATTGTCTGCAGCGACGAAATCACTAAGGCCGAGCCATAATTTCAGACCGGGAGTATTTACTTCGACGCCCGGACTGCGGCCCCACTTGAGCCCCTGTTCGCTCCACTGCTCCCTTGCAAATAAGGTAGAAGTCCTCACCTTCAATTCATCCGCCCCGCGCAGCTCAACCTCGACATTCAGTGGCCGGCACTTCGACTTTGCCCATACCACATCAGACGACAATGCAACCGGCTGGTCTACCGCCACCTTTCCTATATTTACAACGGGGACAGTATCGGGAAATGGGCGGCGAGAAATATCGGCATTGGCATAATAGTATTGCTGTACTACCGCGAGCGTACCCCATGGTCGTTCGTATTCATTCCGAAGGGGATCAAGCGCAGGGTTCATTTCTTGTTTATATCATGCTCCTGATAGTTGGGCTACTAGGCGATAACTTAACTAAACGGATTAGGGGAGCTTATCGTTGGTGCAGACGAGTTATCACAAGAGCCGCCAGCACCATAACGTGTGCCGCACTTGCCACTTCATTAAATCGAAATCACGTGGAGACCGCGGAGTTGCCCGGCAGCAGTACAACAACCGCTCCGTGCCCGCTGCCAGCCGCCCCTATATCAGATGGCACATGCGAAGCGGTTGTGCTTGGTCGACCGGGCGATATATACTACCTAGTATATGAGTCAAGATGCTCGCCGCGACGAAGAGATCGCTACTCAGCGTCGTGCACGTATTTTAGGTTTAAATTACGTCGACACGTCAGCTATGACCAACAAGACCCTTTTTAAGGACTTGTTAGATAAACGCGAGCTGTACGACCTGCGCGTCATACCTTTAATGGTAGACAAAAGCAACGTGTTGTTTGGCATCATCAACACTACATCGCAGCAAACGGTGCGGGCGCTTGAGGCACGTTTTAGCGACAAGCGCACCGCCTTTGCCCTCATTTCGGACAATGGCTACCGCGAGTTTATGCGCCTGTACGACCCGCCCAAGCAAGTAACCTACCAAGATATCAGTATCACCAAAGAAGGCAATCAGGCGCTCACCCAAACCATATCCGCCACCCTTGCCCAAGTGCGCGCCGACGACATGCTTGCTTATATTGTGCAACAGGCCTATAAGCTCGTGGCCTCAGACATCCACATGGAGAACGAAGAAAAAGACATTCGCGTGCGGCTTCGCGTAGACGGCGTACTGCACACCATTGCTAATATCGAGCGTGGCAAATATCACCAGCTGATGTCGGCCGTGGCCAGTGCCGCGAACGTGTCGGTAGATTCGCCGGATGCCCAAACCGGACATATCAACAGAAGCTACCGCATGGCAACCGGTGAGGACGTTACCGTTAACCTTCGTGTAGAAACGGTGCCTACGGCTTATGGCCAAGACATAGTGATGCGTTTATTCACGCTGCAGCTTGAACTGCTCAACCTAGACAAACTCGGCTTAAGCAAACGCGAGCGCGACGTGGTAGACGACGTTATCCGTCACCCCACCGGCATGGTGTTAGTGGTGGGACCTACCGGCTCGGGTAAAACGACCACACTGTACTCACTGCTCAACACACTCAATAGCGACGAGCGCAAAATTATTACGTTGGAAGACCCTATCGAATACTTTATGCATGGTATTGTGCAGATTCCCGTGCGCGGCGACACCAATTCACTGGGTTTTGCCGAGAAGCTGCGCGCCGTACTGCGGTTAGACCCGGACATTGTAATGGTGGGCGAAATTCGCGACCAAGACACGGCCAAGACAGCCCTGCAGGCCGCTCTTACCGGGCATCTAGTGCTCAGCACCTTCCACGCCGCATCGGCAGCGGCAGCCTTAACCCGCATGCTCGACTTTATCGGTATTAACCCGCTATTTGCTTCGGCTATGCACCTCATTATGGCGCAGCGTTTGGTGCGGCGCCTGGACGACAAGTCTAAGGTGCCCTATCAGCCGGACCCTGGCCTCAAGGCACAGCTACAGGCCCTTATCAACACCTTGCCGCAAGGAATGGAGCGGCCAAATCTGGACAATATTACGCTGTACAAGGCAGGCAAGTCGGCCGAAAATCCCTTTGGTTATGCCGGCCAGGTGCCCATCCGCGAGCAATTACAAATGACGCCAGGCATCCAGCAGCTTCTGCGTTTGCCGCCTAACCAAATTACTACCGATGCACTGCAGCAACGCGCCCAAGCCGATGGCATGCTGACTATGCAGCAGGATGGCATTTTAAAAGTGCTCCAAGGTATAACCTCGCTTGAGGAAATCTACCGCGTCATTGCTTAGCGCACACTAGCTATACAATACAATTGCTTTGTAGCATCTTTATTGCTTAGATATTAATTGAATGCGCTACTACGACAATCGTACACCAGGGGGGTAGGGTGGAGTTTTTAGCTGCGCCAAAGACGGGACCCTCGCCTGCCGAAGGCGACGTACTGGCCAAGTCCGGAATGTTAGTGGTTGCGGCAGGCGAAACCGCACTATTAAGAGGGGTAGACCCTACGGCATTCAGGGCGTACATCACAGACCTCCTTGGCAATCAGGGTGAATGGCAAGAACGCGCGCTGTGCGCACAGACCGATCCCGAAATATTCTTCCCTGAAAAAGGCGGCAGCCCCCGCGAAGCGCAGGGTGTGTGTAATAGCTGCGAAGTAAAGGCCGACTGCCTGGACTACGCCCTCGGCAATAATGAGCGCTTTGGCGTGTGGGGCGGCCTAACTGACAGCCAGCGTAAAAAACTCAGACGCCGCGCCGCCTAAACAATTTTTGCAGCAATAGCCTCTACCAGGCGCGGGTCGAGCACACTCGGCACAATCAACTCGGGGTCCGGCTCGCTCACCAGGCCGGCAATCACTTCGGCGGCGGCAATTTTGTGCTCATCGGTAATGGTACGAACGCGGTTATCGAGCGCGCCACGGAAAATACCAGGGAAGGCCAGGGCATTATTTACCTGGTTTGGAAAGTCACTGCGGCCGGTCGCCACAATCGCTGCGCCGGCGGCCTTGGCGTCTACAGGCAAAATTTCGGGGACAGGGTTAGACATGGCAAAAATTATCGGATCTTTGTTCATGGTTTTAACCATATCGGGAGTCAGCAGCCCCGGCTTGGACACACCAATAAATACGTCGGCGCCCTTAAGTGCATCAGCAAGACTGCCACCTTGAGCATTTTTGCTAAACTCCAGCAGCTTTTTCTTCTCGTCGTTTAAGTCGGTGCGGTCCAGGCTCACAATACCCTTGCTGTCGACAGCAACAATAGAGGGTTGTGCGTACAGGTACAGCAGCTTGGCAATCGCAACGCCAGCAGCGCCTGCGCCCACCAAAACAATCTTGCAGTCGGCCATTTTTTTGCCCGTAACTTTGCAGGCATTAATGAGTCCTGCCAGCACCACCACTGCCGTGCCATGCTGGTCATCGTGCATCACCGGTATGCTCAGCTCGGCCTTCAGGCGTTCTTCTACCTCGAAACAGATGGGAGCGGCAATGTCTTCCAGGTTAATACCGCCGAAACTGGGAGCAATAGCCTTCACTGCCGACACAATTTCGTCTGCAGAGTGCACATCGAGCACAATGGGCACAGCATCGATGTTGGCAAAATGCTTAAACAGCATCGCTTTGCCTTCCATAACGGGCAGTGCGCCGTATGGGCCAATATTGCCCAAGCCTAGCACAGCTGAGCCGTCGCTGATTACCGCCACGTTATTGTTGAGCCAGGTATAGTCGCGGGCCTCGTCGGGGTGTTCGGCTACATAGCTGCTTACGGCGCCCACGCCAGGAGTATAGTAGGTGCTGAGTTTGTCCCGGCTGTCGAGCGTATCTTTTAGCGTTACCTCTATTTTGCCGCGTAGTTCTTTGTGTTTATCAAGCGCTTCCTGGGCGTAATCCATGGTCGTTCCTCCGTCGTTATCGTATACAGAATACCAGACTATGCCGTTGCAGCGCCGGACATATGTATATCGCCCATCATATTCACAAAGCTAATCTCGCCCACGCGCATGCAAAGCGTGATGTACTTGCTAAAGCGCTGGTACGTCTCGCCTGGCAATGAGTCTTTTAGGCTGGCAACTTCGTCACGCATACGCTGGAAGAAATGACTCGTAACTTCATTTCCGTGGTAGTCTCGTGTAGTTTGGTCGGCCGGATCAGCTTTACTAAATGCCTCGAAGTGGCCGCATAAGGCTGCGACCTCTGCCTCATCCACAATACCTGCCAGTTCGCAAAGCCTACCAACCATTGCCGGGTGATATTCATTGAATGGGTTAATGCTGAAGACGCCGAAGCGCTTGTCGTTGCCGGCATCCATCCACCAGTCACCGCGCTCGTCTGCTACGCGAGCTACGGCATTACAGACTTCGAGTAAGCGGACAATGGCCGAATGACTATGCAGCTCTGCAATAGAAGGAAGAATAATGTCCTTGTGGCGATATATGGTGTGCAGCGACGCTGTTACGCTCTGGAAACCAGCATCGGCCACCATAAGGTCTGCGATATGCTCGGCATGCTGGCTCAAAAAAGCCTGTCTGCCAATCTCGGGAAAGTCATAATAGGAATCACTCAAGCGCTGCAGGCGCGCCTCGTTACGCAAGACGCGTTGGTCGTAACATTCCAGTACATCAGGAGCGTCGCCCGTAAAGGCAAACTTATTAATGCATGCCGCCATATGTTTCAGAATACCAACGCGCGCAGTAACGCCGCGCGCATCCGCTGGGGCGGCCTGACGAACCTCGCCCGCGAATGGTTTCGTTACGCCCGTAAAACGTTCGATGGCCAGCCGTGCTTTAATGTCACCGCGGTCGGTAAGCTCGTCTAGTCCATACATACAGCAGAGCGATTGTGTGGCTAAGGTTAGTAACTCCCTGTCGTCATCATCGATCAACTCGCCCACAGTAAGCGCAGGCATAAACACACCTGCTTTGACAATCATTTGTTGCAGTTTGTCATCCACGTCGTCGCTAGTCATCTCTGGCAAGGCTTTGCGAAATACCGGATGCATCCGTTCCGTAACGCCAGTCATGATGTCAGTTGTAAGCGCCCCGATTGCTGCGCGGCGTGAGGCTTCTAGCTCACCAAAGGCAACGCCCTCGCCAAACACATGCCCTGCATGCGATGCATCAAGTAGCTGTCCAAGGAATTCTGATTGTGTACTCATCCACCCATTCTTTCTTTATGCATTAGTACAATGGTAGTATATAACTACAATATTTTATACCTTGGCGGAGCAAAAGAATGGATGCAGAACAGGACCATGGATTTAAAGTAGAGGCTCACGGCAGTTACATTCACCTGGAAACATGGGGCGCGCTAGACGAAGGCGACCTCGATGCTCCGGCAAAAGCAGCCCTCGCCCTGCGCGACAAAACCGGCATAGAGATGCTGCTGGACAACATTCAGCGCGTGGACGCCTCACACATTAATATAAACGTTCAGGCAAAAGGGGTAGGCGTACTGTGGAGCCTGCGTAAGTTTAAGAAAGTTGCGATTGTATTTAAGGGCGACGAAATGGGCTGGATGTTTTTATCAACGCTCGAGGCTATGCACCTTAACCTAAACAACAAGTTTAAAGGCTTTAGCAACGAGACCGAGGCCATTGCCTGGCTCCAAGAAGAAGCAAATCCGTCTTAAGAGGTCTTTCATAACTTTAACAGATGTGTTATAGTTGACCGGAAGCGAATAATATGTAAGGTATATTAGATATGCAATCTGTTATCCAAAAAATTGAAGACAAGTATAAAAAGGCAGCTGTTGTTGATGTCAAAAGCGGCGACACTGTTAAAGTGCACCAAAAAATCCGCGAAGGCAACAAAGAGCGCGTACAGATTTTTCAGGGCATGGTCATCCGCTGCGACCGCAAGGGCAGCCACACCAGCCGCATTACCGTGCGCCGCATAGCATCGGGCGTAGGCGTAGAAAAGAGCTTCTTGCTCCACAGCCCGCTGGTACTCAAAATTGAAGTTACCAAGCGCAGCAAGGTTCGCCGCAACTACCTCACCTACATGCGTGACCGCACCGGCAAGTCTGCCCGTCTTACAGGCGTTGACTTCGACCGCCAAGCCGTTAACTCTGTCGTAGACCAAAAAGCCGAGGAAGAAGAAGCTAAGCTCGCCGAAGAAAAGGCAGCAATTGCCGAAGCCGAAGCCGCCAAGAAGGCCGAAGAAGAAGCCAAAGCTGAAGCTAAAGTGCAGGCAGCACTCGCCGCCCACAAAGAAGCCTAAAAGCTATTACCTAAACTACAAACGCCGGAGCAATCCGGCGTTTGTAGTTTAGGGCAAATGCGGGCTGCGAAGTGTCGGGCAGGGCGCCTGGAAGGTGACGTCCCCTTGGGTGTATGCAACCGAAGCCTCTACTTCAAAAATAGTGGCATAGGGCACTTGGATACTCAGATCGTGGTTCGGCGCCGTGCCAGTTATATCATCGTGACGCTCATAGTCTACTCTATAGTTCAGCGCGCGCGTATCTGCATGCGCACCGGTACTCATAACGGCAGTAAGCATAAGATTGCCGCCACTGCGCGAGATCGTGAGCTTATTGCAGCTATATTTAATGTCCGGCCGCACTTCGGGCGGCTTCACGCCCGGGCTTGCAGGAGCAGTAGTACCAATAGCCGACTGGGTGCTGGTTGGCACAGGAGACGCATGCTCCGCGGGGCCACCTGCGTACCTGCCAGAGAACCAAGCTGCTGTAAACCCTAATGTCGTAACGCCTGCCACCGCAAAGGCCAGGGGATGTCTTCTGATTAAACCGGCTCGCTCTTCACTCATAAAACCTCTTTCGTGCAGCTGATTATATAATCCAGGCACGTCAAACACAATGAGGTGCAACATATGCTAGACTAGCTGTGTATGATTGTGGGGATCGATGAGGTAGGGCGAGGGTGCTGGGCTGGGCCGTTAGTGGCTGGCGCAGTACTTCTGCGCGCGCCCATTCCGGGCCTCAAAGACTCTAAAAAACTTACTAAATTGGCCCGCGAAAAACTCGATGCTGTTATTCGCGTAGAAGCCATCGCTTACGGCATCGGCTGGGTTACGCCGGCAGAAATAGACAAGCTAGGGCTCACCGCAGCCGTAGGCCTGGCCATGCACCGGGCAATGAGCGAGATTACTACTCCCTACGACGAAGTTATCATTGACGGCAACATAAATTACTTTCCAGAGCTTGCAAACTCGCGCGCACTTGTTGCCGCCGACAATCTCATCCCCGAAGTAAGCGCCGCCAGCATTATCGCCAAAGTGGCCCGCGACAAATTTATGCATGAACAGTCCACGGCCTTTCCCGGCTACGGCTTCGACAAGCACGTTGGCTATGGCACGTTGCTACATCGTACTGCGCTCAAAGAACTGGGCTTATGCGCACTGCACCGCCGCAGCTTTAAGCCTATTCAGCTACTAACATGACCACTGCCAGTACCGGGCAGCAAGCCGAAGCAGCAGCGGCCGTCTTTTTGGAGCGTAAGGGCTGCAAGGTGCTGGCCCGCAACTGGAAAACCCGCATGTGCGAGATTGACGTCATTGCCGAGCGCGCTGGTGTCGTCTATTTTTGTGAGGTAAAGTACCGCACACACGCACGCCAGGGCAGTGGGCTCGACTATATTACATCCAAAAAGCTCACCCAGATGCGCTTTGCCGCCGAAAGCTGGGTACATGCCCATACGTACACGGGCGAGTACCAGTTGTGCGCTATCGAAGTTTCGGGACCAGCGTTTGCAATCACAGCCGTCATAAAAGACCTATAAATACCAAGACGATACTACGCCTCAATAGCGCACGTAATCACAGCAAGGCTTGCCCCCGCAGCAAAGAGCATGCGTCAGTATTAGTTCTAAGGTATCAATCAGCTGCCTGCAAAATACTGTTGCACGCTTGCCAGGTCGCGTTCAAGCCAGGCAACGCGCGTTTCAAGTTCTTCTATGCCCAGTTTGATGTTTCGGGTCAGCTCAGGCTGGTCGGCCTTAGGTTCGAAAAACGCCCGGTATTCCTCAAGCAGTGTACGTGTATTAAACGCGCTGGCCGCGTAGCGTGGGAAATAATCATACGACGAATCTTTGCGGAACGTTTCTTCAATCCATGGCCAGTTGTCTTGCAGCCACTGCCAAGCCTGG
>DATIJU010000003.1:0-12043 GCA_035478295.1 Bacillota bacterium
CTCCCTATCGCATCCAACACTGCCGCTTGTAGGTTCGGGCCGTAGCCCTCTTCACCGAATGGGATCTCCCATTGCTGAAACGACATACTCTATATATACAGTGAAAAAATTAACACCGCAGCGATATATGTCACGCCTCTGTGTGACTGTCATTCCGGCTTGATTCGGAATGACGGGAGGCGGGGCTCATAGCTGCCAGCTCCATCGGCACCATGCCAGCGCGAATAGCACCCGCTTCTCCTGTTACTTTTGCTCCGCAAAAAGTAGCCAAAAACTCTCGGGGCTTTAACGGGAGAACATGACTAGCCGCCAAATACCTTTTTCGGCGGCAGAAGAACTCCCTTCGGTCGGTCCTGAATGGCTACATAAGAATATTCAGGACAAGCTTCTGCCTTATTCCGAAAAAGGTATTCGTCGTCTAATCAGTTTCCCTCCAGGCCCCGAACCCCGTCGGAAGATGGGAAGGGGCGATTGCAGCTGTTTCAGTAAATACTGAGAAGCTGCACTGGTCACCTGTTGCTCTCCGAGGAGGTCGGGCCCTCGGCGAGAACTGATTGGCCTAGAACAGCGGTGTCTGGGATAAGCCAAAAGCCTGTCCCCGTAAGCTTAGGTAACTGCGGGGACCAGCCCGGAGGGCTGTTCTTTTGGCGCCAGACACCGCCGTTCTAGGACAGTAATGTTCTTGACGCTGGCCCGAGAGGTTTTGGCTACTTTTGACGGAGCAAAAGTAGCATGAAAGGGGACGCCAGTCGCGCCGGCATGGTGCCGATGGAGCTGGGAGCTCCGAGCGCTGAGCCCAGGGCTCAGCCCTCCAGCCTGTGAATCTGCTCGTGGTTAAGCCCAAAGTAATGCGCCACCTCATGCCAAAGCGTGTGACGAATTTGCTCCTTAAGCTCGTCCATGGTGTGCACATAGTTAAGCATCGGGTTTTTAAAGATGGTGATTTTGTCGGGCGGAAAGCCAGTGCCACCGCCGCGGCGAGTGAGCGGCACACCCTCGTATAGTCCAAATAGAGTTTGATTGCACTGCAAACGCAGCTCTTCGCGCTGCACGGGAGTAGGGTCGTCGGCATATACAATGGCCACAT
Source organism: Bacillota bacterium (assembly GCA_035478295.1). GTDB lineage: Bacteria > Patescibacteriota > Saccharimonadia > Saccharimonadales > UBA4665 > PMNU01. The sequence goes on from DATIJU010000003.1 coordinate 1,088, forward strand.
TCTTAACGGCATCCCTATGCGCTTTGGGCAACGTGTCGAAGGCTTCTTCAATATAGGCTTCAAAAATTTCGTCTGGTACTTCCATCATCACTGCCTATTTTACCTGTTGTAAACATTTTTACATACTGTAGTCGCATCGTCTGACATACTCGTATCAACAAAGTAAACAAGGAGCTAATCGTATGAGCATTATTGCTTGGATTGTTTTTGGCGGCATCGTGGGTTGGCTGGCCTCAATTATTGCGGGGGCGAACCAGCAAATGGGTATACTCGCAAATATTGCCGTGGGTATTATAGGCGCCTTTCTTGGCGGGTTCCTCTTTAATATGCTCGGCGGGAGTGGCGTAACCGGCTTTAATATATGGAGTGTTATCGTAGCTGTCGTTGGGGCGGTTATCTTACTTCTTATTCTGAAGGCTGTACGGCCGCATCACCCAACCGTCTAGCATTAAACGCGTGAGTGATATAGAGAAAGAGGCCCCGGAAGGGGCCTCTTTTCTGTTGGGTTGTCACGGCTCTATTCGTGGGGTAGCACGCCCATCTACTTAAAAAAGTTGATGACGACGTTTACGACGTTATGAGCGGAATTCTTAAAGTTGATGCTCAGGTTTACCGTGTTGCCATAGCCGGCACCACTTTGGGCCGGCGTGGCGGCGGCCGCTAAACCGGTGGTACCGATAATAGCGCTGGCCGCTAAGGCCGCGAAGCCTAGAACGAACTTGTTGACGCCTGCTTTTTTAACAGGTGTCGTGTGGGATGTTGTTACCATACATGCCCCCTTCCTTTACTTAGCCACTGCAGCTTTTAGTTACTGAGATGGCCGATCAACCCAACTTATTCACTGCGACCTTTTGATACTGTCGCAGCGAATAGATTAGACTTATCGTCGTTTGCGTTTTGGCGAACGCGGCAGGCGCGACTCGCGGGTCAGCGATACCACGCCAATAATCAGGAAAATAAATGCATAGGTAGAAAAGTTGGTGATGAGTTCTCCGTTGGGCTTTATGAGCAGCATCACACATACCACTGCCAAGCCCATAGTCGCCAGCGCAAATGTTGTACGGCTGGGTATACGTTTAAACAACGCAACAATGCCATATGCCGCCGCCAGCAAGCAGCCAAGCAGCATGTTCTGCGCCAGCACACCGCCAACCAAGCCCAGTGTTACTAACAACGGCAGCTGGAGGCGCTGCCACCCCCGGTGTTGTTTCTTAACCACCGGCGGCTCAAATGTCATGCGGCTGATGTTTGGCGTCAGGATTTGCGCCGAGGCAGCGGCAGCCGACAACTGCGGCCGCGGCATAGGCGGCTGGGGGGCGGCGACCTGCGGGGCTTCCCTGATAGGGAGAGTCGGACGCACGGGACGACGAACGCTATCGATAAGCTGCGGCCGCCGGACGACGCGCTGCCTGAGATTACCTACGCTACCGTTATTCATGTTTTGTTACCTCGTACAATATTAAGTGTGGCGTTTCGCGGACGCGCGTCAGGTCTTGCTGCCTGTTTAAATAGTCGTACTTCTTGTAGTCGTACTCTTTAGCCAGCAATACATATTTGATGTGCAAGGGGCGCAGCTGATAACCCAACCGCGTACCCTTGGGTGCACCCGGGAGTACAACATGGGTAAGTACACTTTTTTGAGCGTTGGGGGCAGTGGGCGATGCCCTCATAAACTCCAGTTCGTTACTGGCTATAACGGGCCTGGCAAAAAAGTCTGCTGCTGGGCTTTCTATGATGCGCCCCGCAAAGCCATACGACATATAGAGATGCCAGGGCAAAAAGAGGACGCGCCCATCGCTCGTGTCAGCAGTAAGTAACCGATTAATGGCAAACCAGTCGGCCGGATACTGCCGCGGGCGGAGCTGCCCGGCAAAGCCCCAAAACATGACGGGCGTGTACAGAATCGGCAGCAGGAGCACCGCCACCATGGCGCCGTTCAGGGCAGATTGCGCCGCCTGCTTGTCAAGCCGGCCAAGCACCACCGCCACCCCCTGGCCAATCATTACTGCGTAGGTAAGTGCCAGCAAACCAACAAACTTTTGGGGCTCCCGGAATCCACTCAAAAGCGGCGAGTGAGCGCCCAGCCAGCTGCTCAAACCCGTTGCACTCAGCAGTACTACTGCAAAGCTGCAGGCAGCCAGCAGCACCGCGGCCGCCCGTTGCCCTTGCCGCCACCAGGCAACAGCACCAATGCCAGCCAGCGCCCAAAGTGCCAGCATAACTAGCGGCCAGCCTGGCAGCTTATTTTGCGGCAACTGATACAAACCGCGGTCTTCAGCCCAAAAACCGCGCAACTGCAGCACATTGCCAATACGCTTTACCGTGTTGCCACCGGACGATTCAAAGGCTTGGCGGTCGCCGGCCGCAAAGGCAGCTACGGCGCGTCCCTGCGTGTTATTTCCTGCTACTAAAGGTGCAACCCAGTAACTGCTTACGAGCAAAAATACCGTCAAGCCGACCAAACAATAACGCACCATTGTCGCCAGCTCTGACCTACGCCGCCGCAGTCTATAGACGGCGATCCCCAGTTCTAAGCCAAGCACAATAGCGATCAACCCGAGGGTATGTATAGAGACTATGCTAATTGCGGCAGCCCAAGCAGTAAGTTTTAACACACCCTTTAAAGTGGGAGCGGCCATAAACCGCAAGCTAGATCGCACAAAGAATGGCAACAGGGCGTAGCCAAGGAGCACGGCATACTGACCGGCCATAAATCGTGAGTAGGTGTAGGGGTTAATCATATACAACGCCCCAGCCAGCAGCGCACCCCACTCGTCATATTCCCGGCTCTGTTTTGCCTGCTGCAGCTGCCGCATCAGCCAATACATACCCAGTCCCGAAAGCATCAAAATTGCTAGCAACAGCAGTTTTTGCAGTACTTGGCTGGGTACCACTATATTCAGCACATGCAGTGCTGCATGGAATAAATAACTGCTGCTTACTTCTGCGGGCATGCGCAAAACCGGCGTAAATACCATATCAAGCGTGAGAATGTAACCAGGCAGCAGCAGAGGCAGCAGTACTAGTAGAGACAGCCCGCCGAAAATACCTACAACTTTTATGGTGTGCCTATTTATTTGTGCCATCGCCATAATCCTTCCCTGTGTACAGTGCCGCGCCGCCGATCGTAAAGATAGTAAGTTACACTCAGTCCCAGAGCCCCTACACTTATGAGACCTCCAAAATAGAACCAGCGCTGAGGTACAAACTCAGCCACCAATGCAAAGCTGTACGTGCCGTCCGCCTGCCGTGCGCATGCCGTTTGCTTCGCACACAGCACCGCCGGGTCGATGTACCAGCCATTGGTCGTGTCGTTCAGGTGGACATGATTTGTTTCGGACACCACTATACGCCTGGTAAATGGCCACTCTACACCGCGGCCCTTGGTTTGCAGATTAAGCTGCCAAAGTTTGTCGAATGTTTCGTTTACTCCCAAATAAAATGGCTGGGCTGCACCACGTATTTGTATGGTCTTGCGCGTAGGATTTACCAATTGATACCTCACTGCCTTGGGTGCATGCAGCGACACATCCGGCTTGCCCACCAGGTAAAACCGATCACGCACCGGTGGGATACGGCGCAGGCCCACTTGGTCGTAGCGCGCAACAGCAGTAAACCTCCCGAAGGTGTCGGGATATGCGTAAAACTCAAGCCTCAAATTGTGCGCGCCCTCGGGTACCGTTATTTCGGTGCCAAAAGTATGCCAGTTATTGTCTTCCGGCTGCATGCGCTCTTGATGGGTGGTGCCGGCTGGATCGTCGTAGCTTATGTGGTATCCCGCATTCTTTACACCCTTCGCACTACGGTAGTCAAAGCTCAACAGATAATGCTCACCAGCCGTAACCGCCACCCGGCTAGGACCGCTACAGGCAATATGACTGGCGGCGTCCAGTTCCAGCGATTGTTTGCCATCGGTCTTATCCGATTCGCTCCACTTCATGGCTATGGCTGGTTTAGCGTCGTAGTTGTAGCAGTCACTTACCTGCTTTTGCCACAGACCGTTTTCCAGACTGGCATTGGAAACCAGGTTTTTGTAGTCATACGCGTGGTCGCTGTAGCTGATAACAAAGGATGACCCGTGCGGCACCGTAATAGGAGGCGTATGAGCGCCCAGCTGTTGCATGCCCGGAGCCGATGCCGCCGACAACCGTACACCACCGTTTACCGGCAGATAATAGAGCGGGCTGGCACTGGGGCGCACATACAGGGTGCGGTTAGCGCTACTCGCCGGAACCACACCTATAATGACGCCCTTTTGAATAGCGTTCGGCGTCAGACTATCGAAGGCATCGACCAGGCTAGTTGTGGGCAGCGCCTTATTTTTGGCCGTGACAGTAGTGAGGCTGCGGCCGAGCAAGCCGTCTACAAAATCGTATTTATCGCTTACCGACTGCCGAACATCGGGCGCAAATACTTGGTCGGTGACATACACCGGCGTCACCGGCTGTCTGTTGGCATACAGATGTAGCCGGTTACCGGCATATTGCTGCACGGGTGCAAACCGGTACTTATGCGTGAGCACCTCACGCAAACGGTCCTTGCAGCCCAAAATATAGTCATAGCTGCCTAGGTTTACGGTGTCGGCTTCGTCTTCTATGACATGCTTTACCTGGGTATTCTGGGAAGCAAACACCTGGTTTAGCTCCGTGGTGAGCGCCGGATTCTCACGCATGTATTCCATGCAGTCGCCATTGTTTACAAACAACAGTGTCTTATTAGACAAATCCCGGGGCTGCAAACCGGCAAAGTACTGGGGCGTGCGCGGCGTAAGGATTTTACGGTACACATCCAGCCCTATGTAGCCGTTCATAATAACAAACGTTACCAGCAGACCAATCTGCACACTCACAAGCTTGCGACCACGCGGCAGCCTTCCGAGCAATATCGCCAATATGCCAAACAGCGCAAGCGGAATATACAGCTGCCACTTAAGCGGCGAACGAAATGCCCAGCCGCCGGGCATGCCAATAAGCATCTTAATGAGTACGTCGAGGTGGGCGATCGTAACAGCCGCCAGCGCCATAAGCACCAAAAAGCAGCCAAAGCACACACCCAGACGCCGCTTATCGCTCAGGCTCAGCTTACGTTCAACTCGCAAATAAACACCAAACAAGATGACGTAAAACGCAAACACTCCAAAAAAGTAGACGTTTTGATACGTATCGTCATAAAACGCAAAATCTACAAACACATTCTTAGACAGCGAGAAACCCGTAAACAGATCGCCGGTGTTAGATATACCCACCAGCGCCGTATAATCGGTAGGCGTGGGAGTAATGTTGGTAGATATAACGTCTTTGCTCACCGTGCCCATACTGAGTGTGGGCAGCACAAAATAGAGGTTAAGCAGTACCCCCAAAACGCCGATGAGCGCAAATTTGTGCAGGCTCTTTTGTACAAAGTTTTTGTTTTGCCAAGCCAGATAAGCAAAGTAAGCAAGCGATACAGCGGTGTTTACGGCAAAGGTATATGGATGCAGGAACGAGATATTAAGACACAGGATATAGAGGAGCAGATAGCGGAACTTTTGCTGCTTAAAGGTGGCGCGAATGGCCAGCAAGCAAAACGGCAGCATAGCAGCCGCCAGCACCAGCCCCACTTTGGCCAAATTGCCTAAAAAGATAGGGTTAACGGCAAAAAACAGCGCACTAATAACTTGCACCGAGGTTTGCTTTACCCCCAAAAACTTGCGTGCAAACAAAAAGAACGAAATAAAAGCTATGGCCAGCGAAGCAAACAAATAAAAATAGCCAGCACCTACGTTGCCAAACAGTCCAAACACGATAAACAACAGCAGTCGTCCGGGCAGCCGGATAAGTCCGTCGGGGTTAGATGTGCCGCTCTGAAATGACCACATATAAAAGTGCTTCGCAAAGTAGAGCCCCCACTGAAATGGAATAGTAAAATCTCCCCACGAAAGGAAGGATAGCGGACTCACTAAGCATCCCCTCCGTAGTAGTCGTCTATAAAGCGTTGCAAGCCAGCGCCGGTAAGGTTACCGAGCGGTAATTGGCTAGACTGCGGCACGCCAATGCGGGTAAGCAGCGCGCTCACTTTGTTGTCGTAGACAGTCGGCACAAACAATGTATCGGTGAGGTAGGCGGTAATAATAAGATGCAGCTGCGGTGCGATGAGCGCCAGCTGATCATGGTGCTTGCGGAAAAACAAAAACAGCGTGAGCGGATTATGGGCAAAATCGAGCAAGCTCAGCTGCTTGTGCCGGGCTTTTAGTTCCCTTCCCCATTCGTGTAGCTCCGGAGCTTTGGCTGCCGATTCGGCCAGCGCCAGCACAATACGCTTGTCTTGGTTTGCCGTTATGCATTCGCCCACCAGATCGTTAAATCGCGCAAAATCGCTCCGCTGCCGCTTTGCCTGCGACCGCCGCGGCGCAAAAAACAAAGTCTTGCTGCCCAGCTTGAGCTTCTTTTCCATTTGTACGACGTCGTGATCGTAGGCGCGCAAATCAAGTCCATCTATATACCACGATATATCAGAATCCAGGTGGACATGTTTGCTAATGCCACCAAAGTTAGCATAGGTTTCGGCGTCGCGAGCCAAAATAAGGTTGGCCGATTTACCGGCGAGCCACGCGCCTAAGCGTCCTAGGCGCGTTGTGGAGCTGTAGTAGCCAATGCCCAGCAAATACACTTTTTTACCAAGCAACCAACGACAGGCAAACAAAAAGATACTCATAATAAACGTGTTAAGGTTCATGTCGACGCCCCATAGACCGCCGCCGCCCACAAGTATCGTTTTGTTCTTAAGCGCCGCCTTAAATAACTGCGGCTTGCTATGAATATCTATAATCTGGTAGCCAAAGTCGTGATGCATTGTCGGGTAAGATGCCGGCTCCTGGTAGGCAATGGTTACCTGCTTTACCCCGTCGCGGGTGAGCAAATTGCCAAGCACCTCCAGCAACAGCTCGTCGCCGTAGTTGCCGCCGCCGTAATAGCCTATGAGCAAGCTGCGTTCCAGGTTGGTCTTATGTAAAAAGGTCGTCAGTTTCATGTAAGCCCCACTGCTGCTTTAAAATCTTGATAACTTTGTGAAAAATTGATCCGCTTGCTCCACTCCCAGGCATTACGGCGCAGCCGCTCGTAGGTGCGCGGGCTTTCTAAAAGCTCGATAATGCCTGCGGCCATCGCCCCGGGGTCAGGCTCTGTCACGATGCCCGTGCGGGCGTTTCGCACACTGTCACGCAGGCCCGGCACATCGTACACAACGGCCGGTGTGCCCTGGCTAGCGGCTTCGGTTACAATCAGCCCCCAGCCCTCTTTTACCGAGCTAACGGTAATAAGATGGCAACGTTGCATCAGCTCCGGTTTTTCGTCTTGGCGGACACGCCCCAGATACGTTACGTCGGCGGCGTATGGGCTCTTGGCAATATAGTCGAGCACCGCGCGGCCATAGTCGCCGCTGGCATCGCCAGCTATTTTCATTTGCAGGCGGGGCACGCGCGGCTTGGCCAATTCAAAGGCTTTTACTTGGTCGAGCGTGCGCTTCATGGCCCGCAAACCCCCAAAGCTTAATATTGTGGGGGCGTCATACTTGGGCGTTTGCTTCAGGTTACGCACTGGCTCCAGCTCGATGCCTTCGGAAATGATGCTGGTATTTCGCGGCGAAAAGCCATACCGTGCCATCTCGCGCCGCGTGCTCTCCGAAATGGTAATCAGCGGCACGTTACTGCTTCCCAAAATGCGCGTAGCCACCGGCTCCAGTACGTAGTAGCCCAAATAATTAACCGGAGGCTTGGCTTCGTGCAGCCATACTTCGCGCTCCAGATGGTGATAAAACAGCACACGCTGTGATTTTTTACCAAACAGCACGCTAAAATAGGGCGCAGCATTTACCTCCTCGACTACCAAATCGAACTTATTACGCAAGTGATGTAAGTAATAAGTAATAGCCTGAAAAGGATGCGTATAACGGCTGGAGCCTACCCGAATAACATGGATGCCGTCTGCCTCCTCGGTTTTGGCAGCCCCCGGATAGCCGCACGTAAGCAGCGTAACGTCATGGCCTTCGCCCCGTAAACGCAGGCGCAGTTCGTGCGAAATCACCTCAGCTCCTCCTGCGCCGGGATGAGCACGATCTTTCCAGGTAAGCCACAGTACCTTCATGTGGCGGCGACCTCTTTGCGGCGTCCAGTCACCCGCGAGCCGTCCGGATCGTGCGGCGTGGTAGCCGACAGCACCAGTGGTTCGGCCGGCGTAGGCTTTTCGCGGACCACATACAATGGCCGGTTAGTAACCTCAGCATGAATATTAGCGATGTACAGCGACACCAGGCCTAAACAAGCCAGCATCACCCCCACTAAAAAGAGTGTCATTATGGCCAGCATGTCGGTGCCGGTGAACAACAGTCTGAATGGATCGTGCAGGACATAGCGCTCCACATACATAAACAAACCGGCAGGTATGCTCAGCATCAGAATGACCACCCCTAAGTAGCCAGCGAGCTTAAGCGGAATAAGACTGTTGCTGGTAAAACTGTTTATAGCCAGTCCAACCAATTTACGGAAACTGTATGTCGGCTCCCCATTACGGCGCGGTTCTTGCTTGAAGTAGACATACGAGCGCTTATAGCCCAGCCAGTCGACAAGGCCGCGGGTAATGCGGTTATGTTCTGTTAATTTTTTGAATGCTTCCAGCACCTGGCGGTCGAGCAATCGGTAGTCGGTAGCATTGGGCGTAATCTTTTCGTGCCCAATAGCGCCCATAATGCGATAAAACCAATGTGCCCCAAAGCGGCGCAGCCGGCTCATATTGCGGGCGGCAAACACGCCCACCACAATGTCGGCACCTTTTTCCCAACGCTCCACAAATTCACCAAGCAGCCGCGGCGGCATCTGAAGGTCGGCGTCCATTGCAATAGCTGCCTCACCCTGCGCGGCATGCAGACCAGCGCTTACGGCAGCTTCTTTGCCAAAGTTACGCGCCAGCTCCAGCAAACGCACATTCGTATTATTCGCCTCCAGACGCTGTAGTACCGACACCGAACCATCGGTACTGCCGTCGTCTACAAACACTACCTCAAACTGGTAGGGCAGCGGGTCTGTATACCGGACAATCTCCTTAAATAGCAGCGGCAGGTTGGCCGCTTCGTTGTACACCGGTACAACGATTGATAGTAGCTTTTGTTGTTTCATACCATACGCTTCCTTTCTATTAACGTCCACATACCAAACAAGCCAAGCATGGCTGCGCTGCCTGCAAGCAGCGAGTCTACTACGGCGTGCGGCGAACCATGATGCAACAGAATGAGGGCGCAACTGACGCCCAAGCCCAAAACCGTTACCACTGCAATGCCGTACCGGCGCAGGGCTAGATAGTAGGCCACAAACAAATTAAGGACAGCCACAATAAACACGGCGATGCTTAGCCGCGGCAGTAGCGTTGCTAGGCTCATATAAGACGAGCCCATAAGAGTGCGCACCACGAGTGCCGGCTCGGCAACCAACACCACCAGAATAGGCAAGCTGATGCCCGTAAGCAGCAACAGCGACTTACGCAAAAACTGCTGATTTTGAACAGGCGTGTTGCGCAGCTTAACCGTAGAAATAAGTACCTGCGAAATAGACATTGTCACAAAAAACAAAATGCGCGCCACGGCGGCTATGCCCGCATACAAACCGGCGGTGTCGGCGCTAAAATAGTGCTTAATAACCACAATGTCTATGCTGTACTGCAGGGTGAGCGCCAGCGATGCCACCAGCACCACAAATCCGTAGCGCAATTCCGGCAGCAACAGCCGTACATTGGGCATACTAAACCGCCTGCCCACCGGCTGCGTCAGCCCCTGGCGGAGTGCCCACCAAGCCACCAATCCGCAAGCCGCCACCTGGGCAAGCACCACGCCACCAATGGCGCCAATGGTGCCAAAACCCAAGGCTACCAGTGCAACCGACAGCACCAGTTTGCCGCCGGCACCGGCAATATTACCAGCCGACACCAGCCCAAATTTTTGCTTGCCCCGAAGGTATGCGCTGCGAAGCGTAAACGGCACCGTAGCCACAACTGCCAAGGCCAGTAATATAAAAGGCCAGCTGCTCGCAAAGTGAAAAAAAGCTTGCAGCTTGGCACGCAAAAAGACACTCGCCAGCAGCATGAGCACGCCCAGGGCTAGTGCTAATTTTTCAAATTCGAATACAAACAGATTGCCGCTCGCCTCGTTGGTGTAGTTAGCCACAATATTCACGACCACTTGGCTGAGAACAATCAAAAAGATACTCAGCTGCAAAAACAGCGATACAAGTGTTTGCACCTCACCAAAAGAGCCAGGCGTAAGCATGCGCCCAAGTATTGGATAGTACAGATAATTCAGAGCCCCAACCGCTACAGATCCAGAAAAAAAGACAAGATTATGACGAAGGAATTGGCTGTGGCGCATTAGACGTATAACGTTCATGCGCGAGGACCTCACCGTTCAGTTACTGTTGTTAAACTTTGACAGCCGGTTTATTGTGCCACAGCCAGTAGTTAGGTCCTGTAAAAAACTTAATAGCCCGCTTAAGGTAAACTTAGGCGGGCTATTAACGGATTAAGCGGTCGGCTATTTAGCGCGCTTGCGCTTGTTGGGGTCGAGTTCGCGCTTGCGCAGACGTAAGCTTTTGGGCGTTACTTCGAGTAGTTCGTCGTTTTCGATAAAGTCTAGGCATTGTTCCAGGCTCAGGATGACGGGTGGCGTCAGCTGCACGACGCCGTCGCTGCTGCTGCTTCGCATGTTGGTGAGGTGCTTGGCTTTGCAGACGTTAATTTCCATGTCCTCTTGGCGAGTGTTGAGGCCGATAATTTCGCCGGCGTACACTTTCTCGGCAGGGCCAACAAAGACCGTACCGCGAGCTTCGGCATTTTGCAACGAGTAAGCCGTGGTGGTACCGGTTTCAAACGAGATAAGCACGCCGTTGCGTAATTGTTGCAAAGCGCCGCCCATTTCCTGGTAGCCGGTCATGAGGCT
>DATIJU010000004.1:0-79410 GCA_035478295.1 Bacillota bacterium
CCCAGCTCCCATATCGTCCCACCGCGTAGCTGGTTGCCCAGCGCAGCTGCGTTACCGGGTTAGTCTGCCAGTCGGCGCCAAAGCTAGCCATTTTAGTGCCTGGAGTGGCCTGACCAAGGCCATAGCCTAAGTAGCTTGGCACTTCGGCCGGAGCATAGGGTGGGCAATAGCCCACCTGGCCCTGCATCTTAGTCGGGCACCAGCCAGACTCGTGGCTAATGATGAAATCGACGTATGGGTAGTCGCCCGAAGCAATGCCGGCTGCTGCCATTACGGCCTGCTTGTCAGATGGTATCGAAACCGCCTTACCGCGAGCAATGATTTGCGTTACCGGCTGCTGCGTTATAACTTCCTGAATTACTTTCCGCGTTTCGGTACCGCCACTGGTCTCGATCAGATAGGTAATAAGCTTCTTGCCGCCCTGGCCCTGCTGGCGGACAGCCGTGGTGCCAAAGGTAAGGCTGCTATCCTCCACAATTTGGGTTGTCATGGGGATGTCGGCCGCTTCGGTTACTACTTTTTGCCCCTTGCGCAGTACAAATACCTGCATGTTAGGAGTTATAGGCGTGTTAGCCGTGGGCTGCACTACGTCGCCGGCGCTCATCTTAAGGCCGCGTTCGGTAAGCAATTTGCCCACCGTTTCGGCATGTGTACGCATAACTACCGGCGTGCCATACAAACTCACATTAACCGGTGTGGCGCGGCTAATAACCACGCGCTCGCCAATAGAGCCTTCAATCAGGAAATTTTCGGTAGGCGCAGAGGTGAGCGTATCTTCGGGGTATACCTCTATACCCGCCTGCTTTACGATGCTGCGCGGCGTGCGGGCGGCCGAATAGGTAAAGGTCTTTTTTTCGCCGTCCACAATGGTAACCGGCGCGGCGCGGTACACATTTACCCTAAAATTATCGGTTACAATCTCGGTGTTAAGGTCAGGTTCTACGACGTCGCCATCGTGCAGCGGTATGTGGTAGCGCTTTAGTACGGCATCCACTGTTTTGGCCGGCGTAGGAATAGCCTGCTCGGTATGATCGTGCGACACAATAACGATATGTGTACTGGTATTACGAAGCTGGGGCGCACCGCCGCTAAGCACCGCAAAAGCGACCGCAGTAAGCAGCAGCAGCGATGAGAATGTTATGAGCGGAATGGTAAACGCCGGATGGCGGCTGACGCGTTTTACGAGTCGAACTCGTTTGCTGTCCGCCCCGCTAGCGTGCTTTTTGCGAAAGAATGGTAATTTGCTCATTTTGGTCGGCTACTTCACCTTATTGTAACAAACGCCCGCACACCTTGACTTACACCCAAAAGCATTGCAATTTAAGCGTAATAATGCATAATTGCCCTCAATGAATAACCCCAACCTAGCGCCAGTTTCGGTAACGCTGTTTACGGTGCCTTCCAGCTTTGCCGGCGTGGGCGAATCGCCAGCACCAGATCACTATCGAGGCCGGCCGCAAGTGCCCCACGAATACGACCGTGTAGTAAGGATGGCCGTTGTAGGCACACCGCAGCCCGAACCGCCGGTATCGACTAGATTAGCTTGGCCATCGGTAGCGCGCTTCGGGTCGCAGACGCACGTTATGACGCGGCAGCTGGCCGACCGGCTCTCGACCTATCTCACGGGCGTAGTACCCGAGCAGGCCCGTTCTCGTTACGGGAGTGACGACACGCTCGATTTTGCGCATTGGACGAGCCGCGGTGCTCGCGTAACCTACGCCAACGCCGCCCTTGCTGCACTATCAGTTGTGGGCGAAAACGCAACCCTGGACATCTCCAGATTTAAACGCACCGGCTTAGCCCTGGGCGGCCTCGGCATTTTTGGCTTTAGCCAGCAAAATGGCGGCCCGGAGGTGCAAAGCGCTGTTGTAGGCCTTGGCTCTAAGAATCAAAAATGCTTATTTGGGCAGGACGGCTGGGTGGGCGTTGCCCCCTACAGCACAGTTAAGAAAAACCAAGTAGCGCTTGCCGGCTTGCGCATGCCCAAAACGCGTGCCGTCCAGCTGGAACTTTTTGCAGACCCCCACCCATTGCTGGCCGAATAACCGACGCCAGTAACCGCAGCGCTAGTGTGAGGTAAATCGCTTGCGCGACCGCATTCATTAGTACATTATAGATGAAACCGTTAAGAGGAGACCCTCTATAATGCGCCACACCACCACTGAAGCGCCCGTGACCAATATCGTCTTACACACCGTTCGATCAAACTGGTGCGGTAACGGCCGCCCGCCCCTCACCCGCAAGTACGCCAGGGTCATCGGCATCGAAGCTCCCATAAGCTCCGATGTAACACCGACTAGCCGCGAATATCCAGTTAGAGGACGCGTGAGGACGCGCCAAATTAAACTACCGGCAATTATGGCAGAGCGGCTGCGCGAGTACCTAACCAACTGGTCGCGGAACAATGCCGCCTCATCTTACGGCTCAGATGAAATGCTCGACCTCCCCTTTTGGCTGCGCCACGGCGAACACCTAGACTACGGTACCGCCCGCGATACGGCCGAAGACATCATTGAAGCAGGGCACATGCGTCATACTACCCGCGAAAGGCTTGGCCTGGGCCAGATAGGCATTTTTGGATACGTGACGCCCCCTGGATATTTAAATAATGTAGAGGGTGCGGTACTCGGCCTTGGCGACCAAGGGTATCGGTCGCACTGTCTCTTCGGACAGGACGGTATCGTTGGCGTAGCCACACTCAATCGAGTTAATACCAACCTGCAAGAACTCGCCCACAGGCAGCAGCTGGCGGACGGTGTGCCTAACCTCCGGTTATTTGCCGATCCCGGCCGCCCGTAAGCATACAAATACGTCGGCTTCGGTGTGAGCCACGGACAGGGTCTCGGGCTTCATCCAGGCCATCCGCGCCACTTCTATGCGCTGGCGCTCAAGCCGCACGTCATTGCCCACATGTGCAGCAAAGATATACGCATCGTAGGTAAAACCGTGTGCCTTGCAGGTTTGTTTGCCCAGGGTGATCAAATTGGCCGGAGTAAGCACGACTCCCGTTTCCTCACGCAACTCGCGCAGCGCGCCCATAGCACCTTCTTCGTCTCTGTGAAGGCCGCCGCCGGGCAAATGCCACTTGCCGGAGCTTATCCATTGCTGCATCAGCAGTATTTCGCCTGCCGGATTTATGAGCAAAATACGCGAACGGCCATAGCTGCGCTTAAAATACACCCAAAACACTGGCCAGGCGCACCAGTACGTCAACATTCCTAGCAGACGAAAAAAATCGGTCATAACTTCTTTAAGGGAGCGAACGCAATGTTAAGCTTTTTAGCCCCCTTCCCTTTAAAGAAAATAGTGGCGTTGTCGCCGTCTAGCTCGACAACGGTGCCCACACCAAAAACGTCATGTTTTACTTGGTCGCCTTCGTCCAACTCCGGCACATAGTGCGGTTCGCCATCGTCAACGTGGCCCTGGGTGAGGTCTTCGGCACCGGCAAAACCGGTGGGTGCAAACGATATGGGGCCACCGCCGTAGCCCGGTTCGCTGGGCTGGAACTGAGCGTCAATCTCCGACAAAAAGCGCGACGGCGGGTTATGCTGGGCACCACCGTACAGCATGCGCGACGTTGCGTAGATCATATATAGCTCCTCACGCGCGCGGGTCATACCCACGTAGCATAGGCGGCGCTCTTCTTCCATTTCAAACTGATCGTAGAGGGCCCTTGAATGCGGGAAGATAGTTTCTTCCATGCCCACCATAAATACCACCGGGAACTCCAGGCCTTTGGCGGCGTGCAGCGTCATGAGCGTTACCGCGTTGCCATCAAAGTCGGCTTGATCAACGTCGCTCACCAGCGCCACCTCTTCCAAAAATGCCGCTAGGCCCATCTCCTGGTACTCTTGAGCCACGCCAATAAGCTCTTTTACGTTTTCCTGGCGCGATTCACCTTGGGGTGAGCCATCGTCGAGGTACTTTAGGTAGTCCAGGCGGCGAATAAGGCTGTCGATGATGCCGGCTGGCGGCGTGGTATCAATCAGCTCGCGCAAACGCATAAGCATCTCGCCCATGTCTACCAGGCCAGCCTTGGCCTTGCCGGTCACGGCGCCGCAATTGGCGGCATTATTGAGTGCTTCCAGCAGTGTCTGCCCGGTGGCATTCATCCAATCGTAAAAATTTTCCAGGCTGCGCGCGCCCACACCCCGGGCCGGAATGTTTACCACGCGCGCAAAACTAATGCGATCTTCCGGCTGGTAAATAAGGCGTAAGTAGGCCATGAGGTCTTTAATTTCTTTGCGGTCGTAAAAGCGCTGACCGCCGACAATACGGTACGGGACACCGTAATGAATAAATGTTTCTTCCACCGAACGAGACTGGGCATTGGTACGGTACAGCACCGCATAATCTTTGTAGCGGCGCACACCGCCATCTACCGCGTTACGAATACGGCGCACCAGCGCCTCGCCCTCCGCCCGCTCGCTGCCAACCTGCACCATTTGCACCGGCATACCGTCGCCGGCATCGGTCCACAATTGTTTATCAGAGCGCTGGAGGTTTTTGGTAATAATGCCGTGCGCGGCTTTTAGTATGGAGTTAGTGCTGCGATAATTTTGCTCTAGTTTAATAACCGTACAGTCGGGATAATCTTTTTCGAAGTTTAAAATGTTACGAAAATCCGCACCCCTCCACGAATATATCGATTGCCAGTCGTCGCCCACTACGGCGATGTTTTTATCGGCGTTCGTCAGCAGCTTTACCAGTTTGTATTGTACGGCGTTGGTGTCCTGGTATTCGTCGATCATCACGTAGCGGAACTGCTTTTGCCATTTTTCGCGGATGGTTTGCTGGGTGCGCAGCAGTTGCACGGTGCGCGAAATGAGGTCGTCAAAATCGAGCGCCGAAGCATCTTTAAGCGCCTTTTCGTACACCGGAAACACCTGTGCGGCCGTGCGCTGGGCAGGAGATGAGCCGGGCAGGTCGGCAAACTCGCTCGGGTCGCCAGCCTCATTTTTTGCGCTGCTGATAATGCCGGAGAGTACACGGGCCGGAAAGCTCTTTTCGTCTATCTTGAGTTGGCGGCTAGCCTGCTTAATAGCCGCCTGCCGGTCGGACTCGTCAAAAATAACAAAGCTGCGCGGAATACCAATATGCTCGCCGTCGAGCCGCAGCATGCGCACGCAAATGGAGTGAAAGGTGCCCATATAAGGCATAAAACCGCGGTTGTCAGGGTTTTGGCCCAGCAAGTTGGCTACCCGGGCGCGCATTTCTTTGGCCGCCTTGTTAGTGAAGGTCACGGCCAGGATATTAAAAGGCGTAGCCTTTTGGCCGGCTATTAAATAGGCGATGCGGTGCGTGAGCGTTTTGGTCTTGCCCGAACCAGCACCGGCCTGAATAAGCAACGGCCCCTCAGTTGTTTCGACAGCGCGGCGTTGCTCGGGGTTTAAGCCAGTTAAGAGGTCCTCTTGGAGCACTGAGGTATTGTACCAAAGACCACCGCTTATGATTGTTGTATAAAAATGTCCGGAGGGGAGGGCCCGTCCGGACATATACAGCCGCTAGGGAGGCTAGCGGGTTTCAGTTATACTGCTAAACGTGCCACATTCAGGATGGCACTGGCCAGTGCTTCGGGGCTATCGCCGCTGACGCTGTTTTGTCCCATGGTACTGCCGCTCGCGGCAATAACAATATCGGAACCACTGGCGTCGTTGGTAAAGCGTACCCGGCTACCCAGGTCGTCGCGTTCCACCAAAGCCACTACCTTGCCGTAAAAGGCGGGGTCTACTGGTGCGGAGCCGGTAAAAACCAGCTTAAAATTCTCGGGAAGGTAGTAGAGCGAATGAATAGCCTCCAACACTTTGTTGTCTTGGGCGAGGGCCGGTCCCTGAATAAAAAATTCCTTAACCGTCCTAACTCCACTTTGCTTGCTCATAATTACCCACTTTCCGAGCTTCCGCTCTTGTTGTATAATGGTTCCTTTGGCAGTTCGTCTCATCTGACGCTCCTGCGGTAATGAAGGAACTAATTAATCATCGTAGACCCACATAATTGCGAATCGCAGACGCATTTTATTAGCAAGGTGCTAAATACAGCTTTATGATACGTCTGTTGTTCGGAACATGTCAATACAATAGCGCACGTGTTACGATGAGATACAGGAGCCCAGCGTGAAATATTACAAGAATACTGAACTAGCAAAACTCTACAACATATCCGAAAAGTCGGTCCGCAACTGGATTGAAGGCACGCAAACTGGCCGCCTCGAACTCGAACTCTTTGAGTCGAACGGCAAGCAGTACATTGCCAACACTTCGCGCAATACCCTAGCTATCGAAGAACTGGTAAAAAAAGGTAAAAAATACCGCAATACGCGCGGCTTTAAAACCATTTCGCCAACGCAAAAATTCAATGAGCTCTACAGCACCAAGCAGATCCTGGATATCATTGCCAATATTGACGTCCACCACGAAATCCCATATCAGTACAACTACTTCGACGGTGGCGCGCAGCATTGGAACGACTACACCCAGCGACTTCTAGAAGAAAAAGTCCCCAGTACGCTTACATCTACTATCGAACAACTGACCGTTAACGCCCCCTACCTAGAGACACTGTTAGAAGATCACGATTTCGTAAACGTCATCGACATAGGCGTAGGCAACTGTCTTCCGGTGCGCGATTTCCTTTCGACTCTAGCCCAACAAGGCAGACTCAAACGCTATATTGCTGTAGATGTAAGTCAGGACATGCTAAAGATTGCTGAAAAAAACATCAAAGACTGGTTTGGCGACAGCGTACACTTCGAGGGCTATGTACGCGATATGAGCTATGAGCGCTTTGATGATTTACTCACCAACGAATCATTTGACTCAGATACGAATAATACAGCTAACATCATCACCCTTTTCGGCGGAACTATTCAAAACCTGCGCGAACCCGGCCGAGCCTTGCGGACAATAAACGACAGCATGGGTAAGCACGATCTACTAATAACAGACACCAAACTAGATTCCGAGAAGTCGCGAAGGTACTTCGACTTCGCTTCGAGCGCCAACACAAAAGCTCCCTTCGCCGGTTTCAGAGGCAAATCTATGTTGGATCTTCTGAATATTGAGCCCTCCTTCTATAGCCTAGAGCAGTTTTTCGACGGGCAAAAAATGATGCGACTCGCACGTGTAACACTAGACGTTGCCCTGTCTATAGAATTTAAGCTTAAGGGCGGCAAACGAACTGTCGACCTCAATAAGGGCGATAAAATACACCTCTGGAGAGCACAACATCTTAATACGCTACAGCTTGTGCAGCTCTACGACAAGAATGACTTCGACCTCGTATTTACCTCCCTTTCCAAAGACCGAGAATATCTGCTCGCCATCTTCAAAGTTAAGACCAACCTCTAAAACTATTGCGGCAGCAGGCGTGTGTGCGGAATGCCGTCCACGCTTACGATGCCGGAGTCGAGCATTACGTCAAAGGCCACTACGGCCAGTACGGCAATAACCACAATGATGAGCACTATTTTAACCAGCGAAGCCGTCGATGAGTGGTGCGACACTACTACCGGGCTGTCTTCGGGAGCGGTCACATCCTCTAATGGGTCGATTTCTTCGGCCAGCGTTGAGCGGTGCGAGGCGGGTGTCTCGGGAGCGGTACGTGCAGCAGGCTCAGAAACCGGGGCTGGCTGGGCTGGTTCGGTATCTGGAGCGGGGGGTGCGGATTCCTCCGGAGTGCCGGCGGTATCCAGCAGCTGATCGGTGACATCGGGGGCAGGTGCCGGACTCGCCTCAACTTTAGCAGATGGAGCGGCGGACGCAGTTTCTGCTGCTTGCGTTTCAGTAGGTACATCGGGCGCGGTTTGCGGTTCGTCGTTTACGTCCACGGGCGCCGTAGAACGAGGCTTAGAGTCGACGATGGGCTTGGCATCGCCAATGCCACTCATGCCGATGAGAGTATTTTGCACAGGGTTCTTACCGGGAATAACCGGACGCGAGGTGGGCGACGCCGGCGCTCTGCCGGGACGCATCACGTCAAATACCTTGCCCTTTTGGGAGGGCTGCTTGGGAGCGAGGGCCGCCGGTTTATTGACGTTTACAGCTATTTTGTCAGATGCTTCAGGTTCAGGTTTCATTCTCTTGGCTCATTTGCAAACGGTAGGCTGCCTCAATAATAGCAGCAAAGTGGTAGGGATTGATGCTTTCGTGGCCCACGAGTGCACCGTCACATTCTTCGATCTCCAGGTAGCCGCGAACGGTGGAACCGTCTACGCTGCCGCCATATATTACCCGAATGGCTTTGCCCACGTGCTCGCCGTACAGTTGGGATACTTGGTGGCGAATGTAGCGCATGCACTCGGCAACGTCGTCAGGACGGGCATATTCGCCCTGGAAGGTGCTAATTGCCCATACGGGCTCGTAGGCAATGACCACGTTCATAACTTCGCGGGCGGTGAGGTTTTGCAGTGCCGTGGTAACTTGGTCGTGCAGCACGCGCTTGGTAAGACCCTCGCGGCGCTCATGCTGCGTTTCGCCCACACACAATATCGGCGAAATTTCGTTCCGCACGGCCGCTTTTACCTTATCGCGAACCATGGGCAAATCGTCGTGAAAAAACTTGCGGCGCTCGGAATGGCCGACAATAACGTAGTGCACGAGGTCGCGCAGCATAGTAAACGACACTTCCCCGGTGTAGGGACCTTCGTCTGCCGGGTAGGCATTTTGAGCGGCTAAGCGAAATTTGCGGCGGTCTATTTGCATGCTCAGCGGCTGCAGGGCGAGCATGGTGGGTGCGAGCACAATTTCGAGGTCGCGGTGAATGCGCGTGCGCTCGTGTAATCTGTGCACAAGCAAACTCGCCTGCGACACATTCAGATGCATTTTCCAGTTGCCAACTAGCAAAACCTTGCGCATTCGGTCCCTCAATCTCTCTTTGATCTTAGCTTAGCATAAGCACTGTTCTAAATACAAAGTGTGTGATAAAAAATTGAAAAATAAATTGCTTGTGTTAAAATTCTGTACCTATGATCAACGAACAATCACCCGCAACGAATATCACTCCGGAGTGCGATCCCCGAACTCGTCAGGAGCTTTTAGGCCCTGTAGCCGCCGCCCAGTTAGGTTCTCACTGCTTAGTAGAAGCGAATCGATTAGGACACATCAATCAAGAGACCCTCGACCCCTTACCCCTCTGTGTCGGCGTGTGCGGCTTAGCCGGACAAATCGACAGGTCATAGCCGTAATTAGTCCTGGCGGTATTCGGTGAAGTAATAGTACATTGCTGTCGGCAGGCTCAAAAGAACAAAGCCCAGTATCCAAAGCGCACGAACATTGGGTGCGATAGCGCGGTTATTGACCATGTCCAAAAACATCCACAGCCAGCCGGCAATAAGGGGAATAACGACCAAGAGCGGCACTAAACGCATATTACTTATTCTGGAGCGCCTCAACACCCGGCAGTTTGCGGCCGGCCATAAGCTCCAGGCTCGCGCCGCCACCGGTAGATACATGGTTAAACGCCGCAGTAAGCTTACGCTGCTCAATATATCCCACGGTATCGCCGCCGCCCACGAGGCTATACGGCTTGTGACCATGACGGCCCACGAGAGCGTCAATTATAAGCTCGGTGCCGTGCGCAAACGGACCAATCGGCCCTTGCAGTCCCGGCGTTTCGGTTACACCCATGGTGCCATTCCATACCACAGTAGCGGCCATTTGGACGGCACCGGCAACAAAGGCGCCGCTAAAGGGGCCGAGATCGAGGATCATTTCGTCGTCCGCGACAACCCGCGTGCGCTCGGCAGGCATTTTAGGGTACTCTTCGATGTCGGCAATCACGTGAGCGTCCCAGTCTACGATACGCGTGCGGGCGGTCTTATCTACCTTATTTGCTACCACACCATCTTGTGGCAGGTAAAACACAAAGGCGCCGGTTTTAGCCTTAGCCTCCGCCTGAGCCAAGATGTCGCGGGCTAAAGGCTCATCGTCTACATCCACCTTGCTCTTGGCTACTTTTATACCCTTGGCCGCCAAAAAAGTGTTGGCCATGGCGCCGCCAATGGCGATAAAGTCGGCAATCTCGATAAATTTGGTAAGCACCTCTATCTTGTCGGCAATTTTAGCGCCGCCTACTATGGCCATGAGCGGCCGTTTAGGGTTTTGCATAACATTGGTGATACTGTCGACTTCTTTTTCGAGCAGCAGGCCGGCGACACTTGGCAAATGGTGCGTCACCGCATCGGTGCTAGCGTGCGCCCGGTGTACTACACCAAAGCCGTCTTGTACAAACACGTCGCCTAAACGAGCGAGGCTTGCGGCAAAGCCGTCGTCGTTGGCTTCTTCTTCGGGGTGAAAGCGCAGGTTTTCGAGCAACAATATCTGGCCGGGGCGCAACTCGCTAGCGGCCTTTTCGGCTTCGTCGCCCACACAATCGCTTGCAAAGTGGACGTCCTGGCCCAGTAACTCCTGCAGGCGCTTGGCTACTGGCTTCAGGCTAAGCTTAGGGTCGGCCTTGCCGTCGGGTCGGCCCAAATGCGAGCACACTACCAACCGCACCTGCTTATCGAGGAGTGCTTTAAGGGTAGGCACCGACTGCGTCAGGCGGTAGTCATCGGTAATGGTGCCGTTATCGTTAACCGGCACGTTATAATCGGCACGTAACAGTACGCGCTTGCCCTCAATATCAATATCGTGGATTGTCTTTTTGGTAAACATAAGCTTATTTAACCACAGCGCGGGTGTTCTATACTACTGGGATGAAGATCACATTACCGGACGTCCCGTCGGAACTCACCCCCGGCAGTGCCGCACTTGTTAAGCACGAAGCATCGCTTGAGGGTGTGTTGTTGCAAGGCCTTGATCTCGCCTCCGTAGTATCCGGTAATCTTAATCTAAATGAAGTGATCCTACGCAAGTGCAATCTTTTGCAGGCGCGTTTGCAGCGTCTGCGTGCCAGCGACACCGAGTTCGATGGCTGCGACCTGTCGGCCGCTGATTGCAGTGAGTCGTCATTTATTCGCACGCGTCTCAGCAGAGGCCGCATGACGGGCGTTATCCTCAGTAATGCGCTCAACAAAGACGTCACCTTCTTAGGGTGCAAACTCGACATGGCTAACTTTCGGTTTGCCAAGTTCACGCGGGTACAGTTTATAGATTGCAGCTTGGTTGACGCCGACTTTACCAGTGCCGAGCTGGAACACACTACCTTCGCAGGCTGTACCATAGAGCGGACCGTATTTCACCACTGCAAGGTACGACAAGTAGACTTGCGCGGCGCCCAGCTCGTGAGCCTTAGCGGCTGGCAATACCTCAAGGGTGCCACCCTGGACGACGCCCAGCTGATGAGTGTTGCCCCCCAAATTGCTGCCGAACTCGGTCTCCACATTGCCGACAGTTAACGCGCCAGCCTCTCATGGGTCCGTACATTGACATAACAAGTGTTAAATGATAAAATACCGCCATTATGCCCGTACACCTCCCAACCTCAGCCACTGGCCCTGCGCTTCCAACCCGCGCGGCCAGGCGGCGCAATCTGCGCCACAATATTCTAAAAGGCGGGGCTGCCGCTGTAGCCGTTACTGCGCTTGCAATCGGCAGTACACTCGTCGTTAAAGGATGCAGCAGCGATGCCGATCCCGGCAAGAAAGCGCCAAAGGCCGAATGTATCGACACCTCACCGCAAGCCGCCCAACGCGACAAATTAGTGGCCGGCCTTGCACAATCGGCAACCAAGAAGACGTTGAAGTGGGACCGCGCAACTGCCGTGCAGACCGCCACAGCTGATGGCCTGCACTTAGCTGACACACGTCAGGATGCATCCCGTATTGCGGCCGACAAAACGCTGAGCGGCTCTGCGAAAGCTGCGCAAGTGGACAACATCCTAAACCAGGGCTACAACGTGCGCCTGCGCTACAGCAACAATGTAGGGGCCGACACCCTCGAACACACCCCCTCTATGCTCGCCTCGTTGGCTCCCGCTCCAATAGAGTTAGTACATGCCGCCGTCGACACCATAGATATTGCCAATGGCAGCGTCAGTTCACCAATGGTAGACTCCGTTAATGGTAAGTCCGTAGGCGGCTTTACCCCCGGAGCACGAGACGGCAGTACCGGGCGTTATGCCTGGATCGACCCCAGCGCCGGCTCTGTCGACCGCATAGTATTTGGCATGGGCCTGCATGCCGCTGCCTGCACTGACCCGGCACAAGACCCACGGTTCACCGCCCTTAACCCGCAAGGTTTTCAGTATGGCCAAAAAGCCAATGGCGATACCAGCTGGAAAGGGGTAACTACCTCGGCAGCTAACGCCGGGAGTCTCGAGTCTGACTACGACGGCATCGCCAAAGCCCTGCTTAACCCCACCTATGAAGACTGTAAAGCCGTGGCCGGCAGTGAAGTGCTCCAAAAGAAGATGGCCCTTTTTGCAGATCGCGCCGCTAGCCTTACGTCTCCGGGTGTGGAAGATTACCTGGCCCGTGAATTCTTCGGTCGCTGCGCTATGAATATCGCTACAGGCACCACCTTCATCCCCGACTTTAGCTAAGCTTTTGCTTGAGCGCCCCTACCAGCCCACGAAATTCCAGCTTGGCCTGTGACAGACCAAACTGGCGCTTTTTGCGTTGGTATTGCACAATGAAGCACAATACAGAATTGCTACAAGGAGGGGTTGTATGGGCGAAACAGTAACACTGATAGGCGGCGACGGGCGTGCGCACGCCATGGCGCAAAGCATAATGCAAAGCGGACTCGTAGATCGGCTGTGCGTACTGCCGGGCAATCCGGGCACGCAAGAAATTCCGGGGGTGCAAAACGTGCGACACGTAAACCCCGCAGACCCCCAAGAGGTATCGGCCTGGGCGCAGGCCACTTTCAGCAATCTGGTAGTGATTGGCCCCGAAGCGCCGCTGGCCGCCGGCGTAGCCGACCAGCTGCGTGCAGACGACATACCGGTATTTGGGCCAAACCAGGATGCGGCAAGGCTGGAATCCGACAAAGCATTTGCCCTTAACTTTATGGGCACTTTTGACATTCCCCACCCTCCGGGCGTGCTCGCTGCCAGCGTAGACGAAGCTCAAGCCATCATTGCCGGGCGCAGCCCGCAAAAGATCGTACTCAAGTTGCCGGGCTTAGCCGCCGGCAAGGGCGTAGTGTTGCCGGAATCGCCAGAAGAAATGCGTCATTTGCTGGCAGCGATGTTCGCAGGTACCGCTTTCGAAGGAGTGGCCGGCGACAACGTTATTATCCAGGACCGCTGGCATGGCCCCGAGGTGTCAGCTTTTGTAGTAAGCGACGGCTACGGTTGGAGCATGATCCCCTTTATGGCCCAGGATCATAAGCGGCGCGACGAAGGCGACACAGGCCCCAACACCGGCGGCATGGGCGCGTACTCGCCCGTAGCGCTTACGCCCCGTCAGCTGCAAAAGCTGGAAGAAATTGCCGACCGCACAATAGAAGGAGCTCGAGCAACGGAGATCCCCTATAACGGCGTCCTTTACATTGGTGCCATGCTGGCCGAAGAGCTGGACGGTGATCCGGCAGTCATCGAATACAACTGCCGCTTTGGCGACCCCGAGGCCCAAACCATTCTGCCACTCATGGTAGACGCCGGCATAAATATGCACGACTTCTACACGATGACAGCAATGGGCTACGCCCCCCACTTACGCGCCGCACAAACAGCCGGGCTTGCCGCGCTCACCGTCTGTCTGGCAGCCGAAGGCTACCCGGTCTCGCCAAAAAAAGGCGCACTTGTTCATGGCGCCTTCGACCAGTATCCCGATGTCATCGTGACGCATGCTGGCACCCAATTTGACGAAAATGGCATTTTGCGAACTTGTAGCGGCCGCGCATTGTATGTTACCGGCAAGGGCGTCAATGTAAACGCCGCAGCTGCAGCTGCCTACGCTGCCATTGGCGGACCCGATAAGCCAGGCGTATACGTAGAGAATGGCCACTACCGCCGCGACATCGGCCACCGCGTGCGCACGCGTTAAAGCGGGGGTAAATCCCCTGGCGCCTACACTATTCCAGTACGCGCACTTTGATGGTGTCGGTGGTGCCGGAAAGGCCGGGAGAACGGCCCGACACCGTTACCACCACATCGCCCGTCTTGAGAACGTTATTATCGCGCAACCAGTCGGTGAGTTTTTGGGCGGCTTCGCGGTCTACGGGGCGCACATAACTTTTAACGCTATATACCAGCGCCAGCTGCTGAGCAGTGCGGGCCCGGTCGGTTACGGCAATAATTGCAATCTCAGGACGGCGGCAGGAAATTTCCAGCGCAGTCTGCCCGGAGCTGGTTTCGGCCACTACGGCTTTGGCGTCGATGTTCTCGGCTAGGTTGATGGCACTGCTGGAGATGGCATGCTGCATGGTATGCTCACGCTCGTAGGGATAAATAGCCTTGAGCGGCGGGTGCTGTTCGGCGTAGGTAATAACCCGCTTCATGGTCTGTACCGTTTCTACGGGATATTTGCCCATAGCGGTTTCGTCGCTCAGCATTACACAGTCGGCGCCAACAAATACAGCGGTGGCGACGTCGGACACCTCGGCTCGAGTGGGTTCTGGCATGTCTACCATGCTGAGCAGCATTTGCGTAGCAACAATGGTAGGTTTGGCATATTTTTGGCCCAGGCCAATAATCTGACGCTGCACTACCGGTACCGACTCTGCCGGCGTTTCTACGGCCAAGTCGCCGCGAGCCACCATAACAACATCGGTAGCGCGCACAATTGACTCGATGTTATCGACGGCCGCCCGGGTTTCCACTTTTACGATAATTTTGGCATCAAAATTGCGTGCTTTGAGCATGCGGCGCAAATGCGCAACGTCTTCGGCGCGCTGCACAAAGCTAAGCGCCACGTAGTCGATATCTTGAGACATGCCCCAGTCAATATCTTCGTAGTCTTTTTTGGTGAGGATATCACCGCCAAAATCGGTATCGGGCAGATTAATACCTTTACGCTTAATTAAAATGCCGTCGTTATCTGCCCTTACATACACCACACCCTCGCGTACCGCAGTAACGATGGTGCGTACTTTGCCGTCAAACAGATACAAACGCTCACCTGGTTTTACTTTGGTGCTGAGGTCGTACTGGGTGGGGATATGGCCACCCACTTGGTAGGGCACCTTGTATGCAAAACTAAGATGCTGGCCGGCCTGCACCGTGATAACACCGTCAAAGTCGCCCAGACGAATTTTAGGGCCCTGCAGGTCCTGAATAATAGCTACCGGTTTGCCCAACTCGTGTGCTGCCTTGCGAATCCAGGGAATTTGGGGGGCACGCTCCTCGTTGGTGCCGTGGCTGCAATTAAGGCGCAGGCCATTTACGCCGGCGGCAATCAACGCGTATATTTGCTCGTAGCTGTCGGTTGCCGGACCAATGGTGGCAATAATTTTAGTCCGTTTAAAGGACTTGAGCGGCACCTGGGGTGCCTGATTTGTAGTATCCATTACCGGTTATTATACACGCTCATGCTTACGCTATCTGGTAGAATAGGGATATGTCTCAGCACAAACAGCCTAGCCTTGGCGTACCTGGCGCATGATTCCGCGCGTGCTTTTTATACATCGCTCCTGCGGTGCCAATTTGTTAAGCCAAGGCCGGGTACGCGAGCTGCTACCCAAGCACGAAGTCGCCTTTAGCGACTACGACAACAACAAGCACGCACTTACCGGCCCCGACGGGCGTACCACCTCATTCACCATCCCCCTTTCCGGCGACAACACAACGCCGACCGCCTACGCCACTTTTTTTAGTGAGTACAACGCCCACGACCCGCAGTTGCAAATTTTGCTGCGCGACTACGACACTATGGTGATTAAGTCGTGCTACACCGCAAACGCCATTCAGTCCGATGCCGACCTCGAGAAAATGCACGATGACTACGAATCGATTATAAAATTCTTTCATGACCGCGTGCATCTGGCCCTTGGTATCGTCACCACTCCGCCGCTGCATCCTAAAAAGACCAACGCCGCCGAGGCCACTCGCGCCCGCCGCCTGGCTAACTGGCTTGAGACCACCGACTTTGGCCCCAACATCCGCGTCTTCGACTTTTACGGGCAGCTAGCCGACGACCACACCAACATGCTGGCTTCTGAGTACCAGCGCCTTATAACCCGTTTTGGTATTAAAGACTCACACCCCAACGCGCACGCCAACCACATTCTCGGCCCCGCTTTTGCCGAATGGGTGCGCGATCTTCCCCGCCCTGCGCTTACCTAAGGGCACTCCTTTCGCGGGGCTAGCGCTCCCTCTCAGATACTTTATATTTTACGATTAATATTATATAATAATACTCATGACCGAGAGAGTGAGCGACCAAGCACTCAACGTGGCTGACCTGGCCGCGTCTTTTCTGGGTACTACCCACTTTCGCAGACGGTACCGCCCCGTCAGGAGTGCTGAAAGCCGGACAGGATGGCGTATCCGCGATGTTGCCAACAATGGCGACGATTCTTGCGCCGCATTCGTTTCCTACGTACTGGTCGCAAACAATCTGCTGGGAAGATCTCGCTCCACCGTACAAACCATGGTAAATGCCATGGAAGATCACGGCTGGCAAGAAACCGGCGAACCGGTACTGGGCGGCGTGGCCGTTTGGGGCTGCAGAGAAGATATTGTGCTGGATGGCTCCAACCTGGGACACTCAGGCATATACGTCGGCGAGGGTCGCTTTGTGAGCCACTCCAGTATCGTATTCACGCCCGTAGAGCATCCGTTGCAGCTCAGTGATGGTCGTGTGCCGGCTGCATATTACACACACGACAAACTGACAACTGGCTAAGGCATTCAAACTTGGGCGCTTAGGGACGAACGCTACTCCGCAAACGGATTTTGGCGCGCCTCGTCAAACAGTGCTTTTACCTGGATGTTTTGATCTTGTAGCTGCTGGATTTTTGCCAGGATGTTTTTGTCTACTTTGGGCTGAGGAATGGTCTGCAGCTTGCTGTCTACTTCCACTACCGTGGGCTGGGCGCTCGACAGCTGGTTAATGCGTAGCACTAAAAAGATATACACCACCATAAACGGCAAAAAGAGCGTCAGTAGCATATAACGGGTAAGCAGTAGCTTGAGTATGGGCTTTAGCTTGGCGAATAGATCCTGAAATTGTTCTTGTATGGTGGGGCTGGTATTCATGGCTTTACGTAGGTATTAACAACTATTGTAAACGACAAGCGGCTGCCGGTATCGTCGGCCGGTGTAAGGGTGAGCTGGCCTACTTGGGCGGTATGGCGGTTATTCTCCAATGTATGCAAAAAGCTTACTAGCTGGGCAAACTTAATGGGGTTATGTGAGTCGCTTTCCAGTGTAATCGGCAGCTGGTATACCCCCTTCATGCCCACTACCGGCGTCAGCTGTGTAATACCAGACTTGGCGCCCTTAGTCTGCCCCAGGCTGGAAGACGGGAAGGTGATGCTGCCGATGGTGATGCTGTTTTGGCGGGCAATCTCTACCAGCTCGCGCACCGTTTGGGCTTGGTCTTTATCTTGCGGCACCACCGTTTCGGCAATTTTGTTGAGCGTGTCGTACTTGACGATGTCTTGGCGGGCGGTTGCCAGCCCCGTCGCTTGGGCATCGAGGGCCTCGCTCTGCAGGCGCAGCCCCACTAACTTTTTGCTTTGCTTGGTCAGCGCGGCGTTACCCAGATACACGCCCGCCAGGCTCAGGCCAATTACCAGCACTACCACCCCAATCATTACGTAAAACATGCGCTTGGCGTTCATGGCGTTGCTCCACTGTTTATAAACAAGAAGGGGTTATTGGCAGCAAACTGGGCGCGTACTTGTACCTTGCAGGGATAATTTGCCGAGAAGGCTACCCCGCCGGTGGTGGCTTGGCACTGAATGAGAATAAGGTCGGCCTTGCTAAAAATTTTGTTGTTGGGGTCGGCTAAATTGGCCTGTACCTGCGAGCCGGTGCTGTAGTCGGTAGCTGCCGCCTCAATATCTATACCGCCGGTGGTTTGGCCAATGTTTAGGCTGGTGAGTACCGAACCGCGTGGCAGCACGGTGGCAATTTGAGTGAGCAATTTTGAGAACAGGACTTCGCGGGCCAGCACCTTTACCACCAATTTAAGATTGTTCGATATATCTTCTACGGTGGCCTGCGCCTCGCTCACATTCTGTGTTTTGAGGAGCGTTGCCGCGCTACTGTTATTGCGCTCGTAGTCGGTGGTAGTGCGTTGCAAGAATACCATGCCTACCAGCGACACAATGACAATGCCGGCAAGGCCTATGCCTATGCCGCACACCCAACGCAGCAACTGCGCGTTGCGCCGGGCGTAAAAAAAGTTTTCTTTGGTTTCGGGCGGCAGCAGGTTGATCATTTGTACAGCTCCACTGGTTTGAGCAGGGCCGAGCCGGCAACGGTTGCATAGATATATTTATCGTTAGCCGGGTGTGTGCCACGGTCGTTAAAGTCAATCTTTTGCCACGACGCAAACTGGCGTGTCGGCAGCCGCAGAGTATCGGTGAGGTATTCGCTGAGGCCCGGCATATTGGCACCACCGCCCATAATAACAATCTGTTGTATCTGGCGCTGGTTGTTTACACGCTCGGAGTAGTAACGCAAAATGCGCTTAATTTCCTGCTGCAGCTGCTCCAGCGCCGGCTGCAGGGCGTTTACTGCGTCTTGCTGCGTCAGACTCTTGGTAAGGCCATACTTGGTCTTAATAAAGTGCGCTTCACGATGCTCTACGCCCAGTTGCCGTGCAATTTGCTCAGTAAAGGTGTCGCCGCCGCCACTAACCATGCTGGCGGTTACGAGGGTTTGGTCAAACACCATAACGTCGGACGAGGTTGAGCCAAAGTCGATGAGTATAGTCGGCATGTTGGACTGCTCTAGCTCGGCAAACAGCCGGGCATTGGCAGTAATAGTAGGCTCTATGGCAACCACCTCAAGCCCCAGCGCGTGGCCCAGCGCCAAATATGAATCCAGGATACGTCTCGGCACAGCCACCACCAGCAGTGAAATCTCGTCTTTAGTGCGGGCAATAATTTCGTAGTCCAGGTACAGCTCTTTTAGCAGCATCGGAATGTACTGTTCAACTTCAAGCTGCACGGCGCTCATGAGGTCTTTGGAGGCAACTGCCGGCACACTCATGCTGCGGATAAAACAGCGCTTGGAGGGAATAGTAAGGCTCACCCGTTTGGTTGTTAAACGGCCATGAATCTTTTTGGCGAGCAGGTCGCGGACGATGGCGGCTAGAGCCTCAACGTCGGTAATGACACCGTCGGAGATAACCGACTGATCGAAATCGCTCACGCCGTACCCCAGCACACTAAACTTACCGGCGCGATGATCAAGCTGCAGCACTTTTATACTGGTCCAGCCGACATCGATAGCAAACAACGGTTTGTCGCGGAAAAACAGCGAGCTAAAACTGGGGCGCGGCAATTTTGATTTAAGAGGGTCCTGGGCTTCGGCTGGCTTAGCCTCGGCTGCACTGGCGGCGGGTTTATCGGGCACTGCGTCTTCTGCCGGAATGTCGGATGCAGGTGCCGGTGTAGGTTTATCGGCATCGCTGTCGTTTAGTTCTTTTACTTCTTGGGTACCGCCGGCCGGCTCGGCCTTGGACGGAGTGTTTGGCTTGGGCTCGGGGTCCGGGTCGGCCTCTAGCTCTGGTTTCGCATTCTTGGGCTTGTCGCTCGGTATAGCCGGCTCGTCTTCTTTAGAAGCGTTGCTTTTGCCCTTCTTGGGCGCGTCATCATCATCGTCACTATGGTCTGGAATTATTCTAAGATGATGCGACAAAGCCTGCTCCTCCTCTTTAGGAGTAGCGTCTTTGTCTGCCATCTTCTTTGGGCCGGGCGTAAGCTCCGTCTTCTCTTCCATTACCGTCCTAGCATAAGCGTCTTACTGCTTATTATACCCTATACACACTCGTTTTAGTCTTGTCATTCCGGCCTGCAGAATGTTTAGGGCTTCGTAAGTACTTCGCGCCACGACAAAACATTGTAGGTGCTGGTAACCGGGAAACTGGGCGGCGGCGCGTACAGCAAATTGTAGTCGTAAGACGTAGTGTTGTGCTCGATGCCCGATATCCAACCATTTACCGGGTCTTGCGCAGCGCTGCCGCACGATCCGCCCACCAGCCACGTCCAGGTCCAGGTTTGGCGGGTGCCTACCGAGCCGTAATAGGTGAATGTTTGATTATTGCTTACCCAGCCTTTAGTGCAGGCATTAGAGTTAGAGCGATATCTGGACGGATATTCTACATCGCCCGACTCTGACAGCACTGCAGCATCCAGCTCAAAATTAAAGCTGCCTGACTGCGGCGGCGCGTAAGGCGCCATAATTACTGAGTCGGCAGCCACCAGGCCAATGGCGTCGCTGCCGTTTTTGGTGCTGTAGGCAATGTCGTCGGCCACCACAATATCGCCCTTCGGCGTGGCGCTCGCCAGCCGCCCGGCGCCAATGGTTACGCGGCCATGGTAGGTAGGGTTAGTACGCACCCATACGTTGTCTTCGGCAAAAATAATGCCAGAGCTGGGGATGGCAATATTGGTAGCTATCGACTGTAGTGTGAGTGCCGATGTGTAGGCGTTGGCCGTATCTGTCTCGCCGTTTACATACGACAAGTTATAGGTTCCGTCGGTGTTAAGCTGTACAAGATAGCCCTTGCTTACGGTATAGCTGCCGTTGGTAGCGCGCTGCGGCAAGTAAGCCGCTGTACGCGTCGTGGGCACCTGCGAGCAAGCATTCGCCTGGTTTGCCAGGGCAGCCGTTGAAGGGTCGGCGGCAAAGGCCAGCTTCTTCATACTGCACAAACTGCCAGTTATTTGATTAAAGTCGATGGACGGCACGGGATACTGCCAGGCCGTCTTTGAACGCGTATTGCAGTTTACGGGCGTTGTTACGGTGGTATCACACCACACCCCAGGATGGCTTGTAGAACCGTTGCCGCCCAGCTGACTCGACGGTATGTAGGTGGCGTTCGCACTGGTAACATCGCTGTTGCTGGCGCCATCCATGCGCACACCCTGGTTGCTATGCACTGGCCCATCGGCGCTTTCGGTATTACCAAACCACAGCGCGCTATCGCTTACTACGGCGTAGCTGGCAAACGACGGCGAGCCAATCTGTGCTTGCACGGTACGCGTGGTGTTGGTGCCCGCAACTTTGCCGATGGAGCGCACCGTTACTACCGTGGACCCCCCGCCCTGCGGCTTTACCCAGAGCGTATAAGTGCCGGTATTCTGCGCGTTATCGTCGATGTAATTGTGTACATAGGGACCGTAGCCGAGGGTGGCGTCAGGTGTGTTCGGCGTGGTGCCGCCGTCTTTGTAGTCGGTGGGGTTGTGGCTGAGGTGCCACAGGTAGTAATTAACCCCGGCTTCGGCAATGTTAAAAGCCTTTTGGCTTTGGATATTACGCCCTACCACAAATGTGTTGGTTTGCATCACCTCAAAAACAGCTAACGAAATAAAACCTACGGCAATAATCAGGCTCAAAAGCGCCGGCGTAATAAAACCGGCTTGAGCGGCGGCCGCTGAATGCTTTTTGTGTGAGCGGAATAGTCTAAACCTCATAGGTTGGTCTTCCTATTCCGCAGGCTTATCTGCAACGACATGGTGGTGCTGGCACCATTGGTTACCGTATCGGCCGGAGCTACCAGGCTAATCTTTATACCCTTAATGGTGTGCAAATCGCTTATTGGTGTCGTCAGCTGTGCGCCAGCCGAATCCAAATACACAAAAGTAGTAACGGATGCGCCGGAGTACAACGTGGGAATAATAGTATAGGTCTTTTTGCTAGCTGTTATGGGCGAGCCAATTGGCGGATTAGCAGTCATGGGCGTAACATCGGCGAGCAATTGTTTGCTATCGGTGGTTTTGTAGTAGCGCACAATGGAGACGTAGGTGTCGGTGGGATAAAAGTAGGCGTAGGCGGTTATTTCGTCGTTGCTGGCGGCAGTAATGTCGGTAAGGCCGCGCAGCACCGAAGCGATGCGCTGTGTCTCGCCAGCCAGGCTGCCGAATGCCGTGCCGTCTTTTTGCAGCGCAAGGTAGCGCCTGGTGGAGCCGGTTAAAAACGTAAACATAGCGGCAATAATTACACTAATAACCACCATCACCACCACTAACTCGGGCAGCGTAAAGCCGCCCTCTTCGCTACGGCGTAACATTAATACCTCCTAGTTGCGGGCCAACTGGCAGTGTCAGCGTGTTGCCGCCTGCCGCCACCACCAGCTGTGTTTGCCCGGCGCTAGCGCCACTTAAGTCCACCGTACAGTCCAATGTATCGCCTGCACTGCTGCCCACGCACGAAGCCACATAGTTAGTACCGCCCTGCACCAGCTTAACGCTCGTTGCGCAACTTGCAGGTGCGGCGCTGCAGGGCAAATTGGCGCCGGTAATTTTAAATCCAAAGTTCGTAAGGCCGGCTGCCTGGCTCGCTTCCGAAGGCGACAACGTAAATAAACGCGGAAACGTCAGACTGGAGGTAAGCATCAAACGCACCTTCTGCAGATAGTTATGACCATTGTATGCGAACGTGGTAGCCGGCGGCGACGCGGCCAGGTAGGTGGGCACCGATATGGGACTCAGCGTGCTCGTGCCGGCGTAAGGCACGGCAGCCGCCAAATAATAAGACGTGCCGCCAATTGCACAGCTAGTAACGCCGCTGTCGCCGCAAAAGTAATACGGGCCTGGCACCAAACTGGCTATTCCCACCAGGCCGCCGGTATCGGTAGTCGGGCGCGCATCAGTCGGCGACATCGTGTCGTAATAGTACTGCGTGTCGGTGCTGGCGTTATACTTCTTGTAGCCGCCTTTGGCATACACCTTTACGCTGGCCAGCGGATTGCCATTTACATCGGTCGTCTCCAGCAGCAGGCTGTCGGCCCCCTGCGGCAGCAATGTCAGCGTTACTGTGGAGGATTGCTGCACAAACAACTGCTGATTGGAATAATTAGGCTGCAGCGACCCCGACGGCGCAATAGTACTCAGCGTAGAATAGCCTGATGACGAAGCTGTTATGTTGTAGTGGTAGCCGGTAGTATCCGGTGCTAAATCGTAAAAAATAGCAATGCCGTTGCTGTCGGTAGAGTCCGACACATTCACCGCCGGCGCCAGCGAGTTATTCACCGCCTGCACCGTAGCTCCCGACACCGGGTTACCATTATTGTCGATCACTTTTACAAATAAAGCACCCGTATTACTGGCCGTCTCGGCCACGCGCGCCGACACTTGGGTATCAACTGCTGCCAATAACGTAGTGCTGGGCGCATACACCGACACGTGCGCTACTTTGTAGTCGCCCGGGTTGAGGTCGGTAACTGGCGCACCGGCTGGCGGGGGATAGTTGCGGCAGTACTGCAGCTTAAGCGCCTGGCTGGGATACGAGCCACAACCGTCGTAAGCATCGTCTATGTAATTGATGCTGGTTTTCACGGTGTACTTTACCCCATTGAGTGTCTGTAAAACGGTAGCCGGCAACGGATTGGTGGCCTGTATGCTGCCGCCAGATACCGCCAAACTGTTATAGGGCAACGATTTTAAGTACTCAATTTGATTGGTGGCCAGTGTCAGCGCCACCGCCTTACGCTTGGTGTGCACGGCACTCTGCACCAGCGACAAATACAGCCCCAGCATGCTAATAACCGCCATGCTAATGATCACAATAGCCACCATCAGCTCAACAATGGTAAAGCCGGTCTCTGTGGATTTTTTTGGGCGTAGTAAAATGCGCATGGCTTTCACTACAGTATAAATCATAAGCAGCTTGGGGTATAACGGCAGAAAATGGTACGGGCCGCGCGGGGTCTTACGGCTTTACAATAACACCGCCAAGTGTCACCGTTACCTGGCTGGCGGCGGCATTCAATAAACCGGCTTCCTCAATTATCCCTTTATGCACACAAGCCGGTGTGGCCGCCGGGCATACGTAGGGCGCTGTAAGTTTATATCTAATCTTCAGCGTGCGCCGGCCATCTGTAGCGGTTGTCCAGATTTCGGTTACTGAGGTATTACCTGGCCCATCACTATAAAACGTTGGCGATACCGTAAAATCCTGAGCCGTAAGGTTTTGGCTCACCTGGGCATGCACTGCCGAAACGCTCCCCGATGCCTCGAATACGGCCGTAGCCGGCCCACCTTCACCCGTAAGACAGTCTCCGTCTGGCCCACCGGTAGCCTGTACCTGCTGCCCGTCAACAATAGTCATCTTGTTTAGATACTGCACATTTTGCCTGGCCATCTCTTGCAATTGGGCGGTCCGCGACGAACATGCATTCGATACCGCAACAAAACCATACACAATAAGCACTACCGCGCCTGCGATCCCCACCGATACCAAAGCAAGTAATATAAGAATGACGTTCTTTACTGTAAATCTCTTTTTTGACACAAACTTCGGAGCAATCACAATAGGCATGCAATTATTGTAGCCTACCCAAAAGCATAAGCATACAACGGCCGGCGACACTGTGGGCATTCCTGGAACTACCGTCGGCAGATTACTCACCAATTCCTAAAATATTGTATAATTACATCCCATGCCCATATTTCGCTACTCCCTAGCCGATATGAACGGTCTTCTTGTACATGAAGACCCGGATACTGGCGCCAGAATACTCAATTCAAACGAAGGTTTTCGAGCCTTGGTCGACAGACTAGGAAAACTAGTGTTGCCAGTGCAGATGTTTCCCGGCGTAACCGAGATCACCCCGCCCGGCTTTTCTGCCGAAAGGAGTAGCCGACATTTCGTAAATGTGCACTCTTCCGGTGAAACAGCAACATATATAGCAGCACCTCGAACCGCCGAGCAACAAATAGCAGAATTTTTAGTTGCCCCCGAAGGCTCCGTAATGATGCCGATAGACGGAGCACTTAGGACCGAGATACCTCGAGACGAACGAATGGTAAACATCGCCAGCCCCGATGCCGCCGGCAGATGGCGTCTGAACGAGATCATTTTCTGCGTCCCCGCTAACATACGATAAAAAACGAGCCGTTAGCCTAGACCAGCGACTCGTTTTGGTTAACAGTTAGCGCAAACTAGAAATTCTCGCAGCCGTGATGGCCGTTGATAACACTCGCGTAATAACCCGTGTCGTGATTGTCGTCTAAATTGATGTACCCCACGTTGTGCGTTACCAACGTATCGCCGCTGGCGTCGGTGGCAGTAAACTCAGCACAAGAGCTAAAGAGGCCATTGTCTTTATTGATGGTGCCATGTTCGTCGCCCACAAATGTCTTACCGGCGTACTGGCCGCCGGTAACCGTAACAACAGTAGCGTCGTGGTAGGTAATGGTGGTCGCTGTCTCGGTAAAGTCCTGGGTAGTAAGCTCGTTACGGCCCACAAAACCGCCAGTGAGTTGGTCGACAATGCAGTCCTCAGATGGTACCGCACATTCCGGGTTCGCTGCCGTTTCGAAGTGTCCCACTACAAATTGCGGGTGTCCGTGCGGCTGCGTGTTGCCGGCAGCAAACGCCGGTGCACTGCCGGCAATGGCCAGGCTAGCCCCAAGCGCAATACTCAGCTGTACGAGCCGTTTGATTTTTTGCATATATCCCCCCTTTTGTTTATAAGCACCTTCACTATAGCATGCTAATTTGCGTTCGGCAGCGGGCAATACTATCGCTTCCAAAAACCCGTTTTAGTTTATAATCGACAGGTTAAACGGACATACATATGACTCAACCTGCAGAATCATTCAACGACATTGCCCCTACTGCTTTCTTGGCCGCCTACTGGCGACAATTCAGCGGCACACCCTATGCTCAGGAGGTCTTTGACGCAGCGGCCGAAGTGTGGACGGGTTACGGGCAAGAAATGCCCAACCTCTACCCCCAGCGGACCTACCGCGGTCCCACTATGGAAGCGCGTCATCGGGTCGGCAACATACTTCTAGCCCGTGCAGGCAATACGCAAACGCTCGACCTTGCCGCGGGGCTTTCTGTGCGAGGCTTACAGCATACCGCCGCTCATCAAGATTCGCGGTACGTAGAACTCGACCTACCGATTATGAGCCGTGTAAAACAAGATACGTTGGCACGGCTTGGCACATCGGCGCTGGGCGTACAGTATTGGCAGGAACCAGGCAGTGCACTCGACCCCGAGGCAATCGAACGGGCAGTAAATCATTTTGATCCCGCCCGCCAGGTAAGTGTCTTTTGCGAAGGCTTTTTACACTATCTGGATGATGCTGAGCGTGCTCAGGTAGCCGCAAACGTTGCAACCGTACTGCGCCGGTTTGGCGGT
Source organism: Bacillota bacterium (assembly GCA_035478295.1). Classification (GTDB taxonomy): domain Bacteria; phylum Patescibacteriota; class Saccharimonadia; order Saccharimonadales; family UBA4665; genus PMNU01. Next base: position 26,153 of record DATIJU010000004.1, read on the forward strand.
GTTTGGATCACCGACCTGCCGCACCATCCCGACGCCGAAACCGCCGCTATTGCCCCGCGCTTCCACGCTGCAGGCACCAATCGTAACGTGTCGGAACTCGCCTTCCCGAACCGTCAAGCAGCACTAACCTTCTTCACCGGTCAAGGGTTTAATGCTCCCGAGGAAGAAGCGTTTGGGTATGAGCTTATCGTGGACCAGCTCGTCTCGCCGACTCGTCTTGGTCTTACTCGCGACGAAGTCGCCGCGCAGCAACGCCCATGGGGCATGCACGTACTACGGCTTGCAGCTTAAGATTTGCACCATAGCATGTGCGTGGATGTCTGTAAGTGACGTGCGATGTCCACAACGACAACATGTCATACCTGAGCTTTCTAACTTCGACAGAGGCAACACCTATGCTATATTAGTACAGATATGGCACAAACAAATTACGCAGTTGAAGTAAAAGGACTTACCAAGTCGTATGGCACCAACAACGTGCTGCGCGGCATTAATCTTAAAGTAGAGCAAGGCACCATGCTGGCGCTGCTTGGCCCGAACGGCGCCGGCAAAACCACCACGGTACGTATCTTGAGTACACTCTTAAAGCACGACGGCGGTACTGTTAAAGTTGCCGGCCACGATGTCGGCCACGAAGCCGACGCGGTGCGCCACGTCATTGGCCTTACCGGCCAGTCTGCCGCAGTAGACGAATTGCTTACCGGCCGTGAAAACCTGGTTATGATGGGCCGGCTGTACCGCCTGACCAAAGCAAGCGCTAAAGCCCGCGCCGACGAGCTGCTCACCGAGTTCGACCTCCAAAAAGCCGCCGACCGTCCCACCAAAACCTACTCAGGTGGTATGCGCCGCCGCCTCGACCTGGCTGTAAGCCTTATTGCAACCCCGCCCATTATTTTCCTGGACGAGCCCACTACCGGCCTCGACCCCCGCTCGCGCCTGGCCATGTGGGACATCATCAAAAAGCTGATGGCCAATGGCACCACCATTTTGCTTACCACCCAATACCTCGACGAAGCCGACCAGCTGGCCGACCAAATTGTCGTAATTGATGGAGGCAAGGTTATTGCCCAAGGCACCGCTTCGGAGCTCAAGAGCAAAGTAGGCAAAGACCGTCTAGAACTTACCTTTAAAGATGCGAGCGCGCTCGAAGCCGCCCAAAAGGCACTTCGCTCGGCAGTTACCGACGCCGACGACAAGGCCTATACCCTCAGCCTCACCATCAACGACATCAACCAAGACGTTAAGCGTGTGCTCGACGAGCTAAGTAAGGCCAACATTGCCATTATGTCTATCGATGTACACAAGCCCACGCTGGACGATGTATTCCTGTCACTTACCGGCAAGCAAAAAGCCAAGAAAAAAGAAGAGGACAAATAGATGGCCGTCACGCTCGAATTTGAGAAAAAACCAAAAGCCCTACTGTCGCTTATCGATTCCTGGATCATGATCAAGCGCAGCAGCACGCACATTGTTCGTAACACCGACCAACTGCTCGGCGCCTTCTTTCAGCCCATTATGTTCCTGGTACTGTTTGCCGCGGTATTTGGCGGCGCCGTTAAAGAATCGCTGCCCCATGGGGTTAATTACCTCAACTTCTTGATGGCCGGCATCATCGTACAAACGGTAGCCTTCAGCTCCACCACTACTGCGCTCGCCATCTGCAATGACCTCCAAAAAGGCATTGTCGACCGCTTCCGCTCCCTGCCTATGACAAACTTTGCCGTACTGAACGGCCACGTTATCTCAGATTTGCTCCGTAGCACCATTTCTACCGTCGTTATGCTGCTTACCGGTTTGGTTATTGGGTTTAGAAGCCATGCCGACCTTGTTGGTTGGCTTACCATTGCCGGCATTTTGCTGCTGTTTACGTTCGCCTTCTCCTGGATGATGGCTATTATGGGCGTGTTTGCCAAAAGCGTTGAGGCCGTGCAGTGGCTCACGTTTGTTATCATCTTTCCGCTCACCTTCGCCAGCAGCGCCTTTGTGCCGGCCTCCAGTATGCCGCATTACCTGCGTCTGTTTGCCGAAAATCAGCCAATTACTCAGGTAGTAGAAGCAATACGCGCCCTTATGCTCGATAAACCCATCGGCAACTACGGCTGGCTGGCCGTTGCCTGGTGTGTTGGCATTCTGTTGGTAAGCGTACCCTTTGCCTCGTTCCTGTTCCGCCGCAAGTCCGCGCAGTAATCTATATCATCAGCCGCATAACGGTCTGCTCATCCAGTCGGTCGAACACGTCGTCTCCCCAGTGGCGAGTGCGGACCACAGGCCCGGTAACGGCGTTTGGCCTCCAGCAGCCCCGGAAGTGCTTTCGATGTTTTCTCCCGGATCGTCGTCGATGAGCACAGGGGGGAGTATTTCTACCGGCATGCCGACGACACAACAGAGATACGGCAGCTATGTCACCCTGACCATACGATGAATATGTGAGTCTAATTGTCTTATGCTTATAATTCGCCTACCATATAGGTAATGGACGAAAACGAAAAGAAAAATATGACGCCTAGACTGGCGGACTCAGCTGCCCCGCCCGCTCAAGACGCACATGGCCTCGCTGCCGAACAGCCCGTAGAACATAATCAGGTGTACGGTAAAAGCATGCGGACAATTCAGCCTCTTACGCCCGGTTTACAGGCACCCGAGCAAGCCGTACCGCATCCTGCACTGGAGCCTGTGTCGGCAGCGCCCGCCCCAAAGGCCGAACTCAACACCCCGCCTACCCCGCCCCCGGCAAGTACTGCGGCCACCCCCGCTAATGTAGCGCAAACGCCTAAGCGCAGTGTGTACCCCGTGCCGCACGCGCACGACGAACCGTTTGATCCGTCGGCGCCTCTCGCCGCCCCTTCTCCCGCCGCCAACACCAGCACCTACGACAGCGAATATAGCCGCCCGTCGCAGACCATTGTTGTTTTCTTGCTGGCGGCGGGTGCTGGGGCTCTCTTCTTTAAGATGCTCGAGTTGGCGCTGGAGCATTTGCCCCATTCACTGTTCACATGTTCGGTCGTCTCCACTCTAGCCGGCACTCCTTGTAACCGTCTTTGGCTGACCATCTTTTTTATATGTACTGCGCTGTTCTCGCTCGTGAGCTACGCAGCATACACGCTGCGCCAAAGAAGCTTTGCACTCGCTTTCAGCGTGGCTGGCTTTACGGTATCGCTCTTTGCTTATCTAGAACTAAACGCCGCTCTAAACTTTTTTGGATGGCATATACTGGAGTGGCTCATAAGCCATCGCACGCTTAATATGTGGGTAGTACCAGCAGCTCTTGCCGGAATAGTTGCAGCGGTTGTCTGCATTATAAGTACCTACCTTAGGACCAAAGTACGGCTTATTGTGTCCGGCGTGCTGGCGATTATAATTATCGCTTCGCTTTTTTCTATGCCCGGTGTTGCGCATAAACTGTACATTTCCCAAACGCTCACGACAATTAAAAACAGCAGGCAGGATCGCGTGGAGCAAATAACAAAATCGTCGGTGCCGCTCTATATACCCAAGAACTACAGCGGTCCGCTCAAACTTATCCGCGCCCACGACTCCGGTTCGGTGTCCAGCACGGTTGCCCCTTATTTTTCCCTCTCGTACACTTTGGCCTCGGCCGACCCCGAGCCCAACGATGTCACCGTGATTATCTACAAAGGCACCGACATGCACTTCTCGCCCCCTGACGACTGCGGGAATAATACACCCTGGGCGCCGGACCGTGCCCACCCTCTTGCCTGCAAAAATGTACTCGTTAGCGCAAAAGGCCGAAAAATATACACCGACGCCTACGGCCTACAAAACAACCGGCCAAACCAATACTACATTTCTATGGGCGCCTACGTTGTGGGCCTTAGCGACTTTAACCGCCCCGGGCAACAGGTAAGCCCGCTCACCCTTCAGCTGGTTGGACAATTTGCCGACAGTTTAGAACCGCTCAGCGGTAACGACCTCACGCAGTTTGTGAACAAATACTTCATTTTGTAGGGAGCAGACAATGCTAGACGGTGGTTTCTTGCTCTTCGCGCCATGGCGGTGTAACGGCAAGCAACATTTTAAGATTGCCCTTGTAAGTAAACAGACTCCCGGCTGGTATTACCACTAGATCGCCTGCGGCACACACTTCTTTCTCGCCGCGAATCTCAAAAAAGCCCTCGCCGGCCAGGACGTAATATATAAAATCGGACTGTTGTTCGATGATTGCGGTTTCGTGACCGGTTTCGGTCTCTATTATTACAAATTCGGTTTTAGCGCTTAGATCTTGGGTAGGGAATATCTTCCCTCTAATACCGACTTTTTCAAAAGATGCGGCAGTTGGTTCGTGAAGTACATACATGCCCAGAGTATAACAAAAAGCTGGCGCACTTTAGTACGTTTCACCGCGGCGCCACTCGTACATGTCTCGCTGCAGCTTGCATTTCTGGCGTTCGATATCTATTGGCCGGGCACCGCGTGCCTGAAGCGCCAGCTGCACTACTTCTGCAAAGCACCCCTTGGGCTTGTAGTAGTAATTGGCGATGTTGTCGACGACAGGCGGTTCCAATAAGTTGGCGAAACGCCGTGCGGCAAAACGGCACATTCGTGCGTGCCCCGGATATTTGCGCCCCATGTCCTCAATATATGCCACGCATTGCTCAATGGCAGCGCGGGCGAGCGGACTGTCGCGTCCGTCCAGGTTATATCCGGTAACAATGGCCAAGCGGTCTTTGTTACCGGCAAGCAAGCCGCCATAAGCGTCTTTAAAGTACTCGGCTACCGTCTGCTTTTGCGAAACCGCCTCTAACGCCGAAATATTAAGCAGATCGATCAACACGTCGCAAGCCCATTCGTCGTCCGGCCACTGCGTGGGGCCCATGGCAGTGTTCTCTATACGGCCGGCGGTTGCGCTGCTATCGCCTCGAATACGAACATCACCGTGATACGTATAAACGCCAGTCTGCGGGTCAATGTATGCGCCGCGGGCGGGCGTAGGAATATGACCATCGATCATGCCGCGGGTAATGCGCTCGTTAAGTGTCGCTGGATCACCCACCAGCTCGCCGGGATACGCCGTATCGAGGGTGAGCTGCAAGATAGCACGATAGTCACGGGGCTGCCGCACCCCGTCCGGCGTCCAAATAGCCGGACTCTGGCCAAAAAGCATTGGACTGCCAAAACTGAGTAACTTGGCCATTGCCGCCATACTGCAGGCATTCATATCTCCGGCCGCGCAGGCAATCCGGGAGGGGACCACCGGATTTGGCTCGCCTTCAACCAGCACATGTGGCAGCTGGTGGCTGCGATGCCGTGCTGCGGAACTCCAGTAACGCACGTCGGGGAGATCATCGCGCATATCTTCAAAACTGCGGTAGCGTTGCGCTCGTCCAGATGGCCGGGTCCACTTATGAGCCTGAGCCAGATAGTCAATGAGCTGCGCGGCATACGGATCGCGGGCGTTGGCCAATGCCTTAAGTTTGGTGTGCACCGTGGCGATATACACCGCATGGCGGCCATTATTAATACTAAAACCCGGGTCTGCAGGAGAGCCTACTGGCGGGGTGGGAGTTTCGGAGAGTAAAAACCCCGGGTTGGCATCAAACGTTTGCCACAGATGCTCGGCTGTGCGGCGCGCATGTATCCAGGGCTGCTGATCCGGACGCTGGACCTCTTCGAGCATACCTCGATGAGTTTCAATTTGCAGGTCGGGAGCGACAAGAGCCAATTGCCCAAGGCGATGATCACGTATCCACCAGGCTTCGCGCTCCGATCCGGTGCTGCCAATATTCCAACCTCGCTCGGCGCGTTCTATCAAATATACTGCCACTCCCGCTTCAAAATCGATGCCCAAATCGCGTATGTTCCATGGCACAACCTGCGACTCACGCTGCACGCCGTCCGGCGCCCAATCGGGGCTGGGCGCCGCTCCCACAATGTTACCGGCGTCGTCCTTTACCACCACACCAGTGGCGCCCACATCCCCCTCTATGCTGGCAGCAGTAACAAAATGCTGGCGCAAATATGCATCAGTTAAAGGGGGAGAATCAGCGCCATCCAGCGCTTCTTTGTGTCGTCCAGCCTCAGTAAAGTTATGGTACGGCCAACCGCTGCCCAATATAACATCCGGCCGGTATTCACTCGACATCGCTCTCATTGTAGAAAGTATACTACACTTTAATAATAACGGTGCGTCAATACATCAACGGTAGCCGCACTCCCTAATAATCTCTGCGCCAGTGTTTGGATCGTTTGTGCTTGGGCTTGTCGTCGCGCCGGTGGGCGTGGTGCCGGCCATGCGCAGATGCAGTACGGTCTTGATGCACAGGATTGAGCATGTCCATAAATTCTTTGCCCAGCCATGTTTCGAGCCGGGCGAGCCTGTACAGCTGCATACGCTGATCGCGCGACACTTCGGCGGTGGATATCGCGCCCGGTGCCAGCCGATGTATCTTCTCGCGTATCTGCTGCTGCGATACCCGTGGGATATGCCGGTTGTTGGACCGAGCCAGCGCCCGCCGCTCTTGGTCCAGCTGCTGCTCAACGTAATCGCTGTACAGAATGGCAAACAAGCGTTGGTTGGCCGATGTGCGTTCCAGCACTGGCACGCCGGATACATGCAGCGCCCTGCCATCTACTGTTACGTACAATGGCTGAGCGAGCGCGCCCAAACGGGCATCAAACTCAATCTTGCCTGTCCGTGTCGTAAACTTACCCGGCGCCAGCTCGTTCAGCCAAGCCGGGTCTATGACGGTAATACTATTTACCAAATGCAGCGTTTCCAGCCCATTGCCCGTGGCCACTTCCAAGTCGAACGGCGTGCCAGCAAATAAAGCCGCATTTTTGACTACCGTAGTGCCAGACACTTCCCGCTCCTGGCGGGTGGCAATGTCTAGCGCCTTGCCTTCGTTGTCCAGCATCCAAATTTGGTGCAGCTGCCCGGCTACGATGCATTTAAGCAACGGTTCTTCTTCGTCTTCGGTAATAGGCATGGGCTCGCCGTAGCCTAAGCCCAGGTCGTGATGCAAGCGCTCGTTTACTTCCATGGCTTTATCCATATTTTTGGCGATGATGCCGAGGTCTTCGTACTCTTCTTCGGCAATTTTGGGAATGGCCAGTAATACTTCGTATTGGGCCAGCAAGTCTGAATGCTTTTGCCGGGTGTAGCGCTGCCAGCCAATATGGCGAGGGCCGCCCTTTACAATGCCGCCCACTTCTTGAATGGCAATTATGGTAGCGAGCTTAGACTGCACACTTGCTGTATAGCGCATGCCTTCCACCAACATACGGCTGTAGCTGGATTCCACTGGGAAACGCTCCATCTTGCGGCCCAGTGGCGTTACCGTGCCGTTTAACAGTGCGCCAAGCGTCGTGAGCGTTTGCTTAGCACGCTTAATGGTGTTGCGACTGGGCGCATGAAAAAACTGCAAGCTTTCGATATCCATGCCGATGTTAGCTAGGCGGAGCACCAGCCGGTCTATGTGTTTGCGCATAATCTCGGGTACGCCATATGCCGGGCGGGATTCTAGTGGTGAACAGGGCATTTCCCCCAGCTGTGCAAGCACATACTCGCCTGGCTTTACGCGCCCGGCTCGCCCTGCGCGCTGGATACAGTCGGCCTGCGAGACTTCTGATATAAACAAGCCCTCCACGCCGGCACGCACCTCGGCACGGCGCTCTAGCCCGGAGTCTATGACGACGTCGATGTCGTCAATAGTAATGCTGGTTTGGGCGATGTTGGTAGCCAGCACCACCTTGCCGTTTGGATAATGATCGAACGCCAGCTGCTGCGCGCCAGCCTCAAGCTGGCTATGCAGCGGAATTACCGGGATGCTGCCCGCCGCGCTGCGAATTGCGTCGACAACCTGCTCTATTTCGCCTTTGCCAGGCAAAAACACCAGCATGTTGCTGGTTTTACGCTCTAACCGGGTGATGATCTCTTGCAGTAAGTCTTTGGCGTAACCGCGCGTTACCGGAAAGCTGCGCCCCTCGATAGTAATCGGTGCCGGCGCGCTGTAATAACCAGCCAGGCTGTCGGCCTCCATGGTGGCGCTCATGAGCACAATCTTAAAATGCGGCTCTTCTTGGCAGCGCTTTTTTGCCCAGGCAATCAGCACTTCCATGTTTTCGTTCCACTCGTGTATTTCGTCCAGGATGAGCACTTGGCGGTCGTCGGTGCCGCTGCCCGTAAGTTCGCGCACCAGCTGCAAGCCGTCGGTGCAATACAAAATAACATTTTCGGGACTGTCGTCGGCCTCGTGGGCAGTACGATAGCCTACCAGGTTAGTGCAGTCACGGCCGGTGCGCCACGAATACTCTTCGCGCACGCGGTCGCTTAAGTTTCGGGCCGCCAAAATGCGCGGCTGAGTAACAATAATTTTGGTGTATCCTGCCTGCGCCAGGTACTGCGGCACCTGTGTACTTTTGCCTGCCCCGGTTTCGGCAGTAATAATGGTAACCTGATTGCTTGCAACCGACGCAACTATTTCGTCGTGCCGGGATACAATCGGCAAATGATAGATAGAGTCGAGCGCGTCGCTGATCATTAGAGATATTGTAAGCTACTTTTAGTGCTGGGCACGCAACCGCCGCCTGTGTCGTACATGGCGATGTGTCATATGGAAAGCGTAGCCGCCCACAACCGCCAGCACTGCAATGAGTACAACGGCGCCGGGCCCGGCATTGGGCAGCGACGTAACCGTTTGTGCAGACGCCAGTGTTGCCGGAGGTGTAGGCGTGCTGGCCGGTGTCTGCGTAGACGGCGCACTGATAGGTGTTTCTACCGGCTGCTCAACCACCGGCTTGGTAACCTCGGGCGTAGGTGCTGGCGTCGCGGCCTTGGGTACTGCCGTAGCGGTAACGGGATTGCCGCAGGCAGCTAAAATTGCAAACTTAAACTGGCCGTTAGCCATAACCACGTATGCGGCTATAGAATCAACCCGGAACGAGACGCTGGGCGGCCGCTTATAAAATGTAGTACCCGCAGACACAACCTTAGTGCTGCCGGATATATTCTCGCGGCCGGCAGTGATTGCGGCAGTAGCCACCGTAGTATCGCCTACCTTTACCGTGCCATCTTTATAGACTCGACCAGCGACGGCAGTGGTAGGTGTAGCCGAAATATCGGCGGCAGTAATGCCAAACGAGGCATAAATAGTTCCCACACCTTTGTTGTTGTATCGGGTGGTTAATTCGGTAGTCGTAAGCGCGCCGCAATTAATTACGGCATTACTGTCGCAGTCCCGGGGCGAGCTGAGCGACAAGGCACTGGCCGGCAGCGTCGCCTGCCAAATCATAAGGGCGATAATACCAATAAAAGCTCCGGCGAATGCGCCATGCACAAACATCGGCACCATACCAAATACTCGCTTGGTGTGATGATGCACGCGCCTAAGCGTACTGGCGTTTTTAGGCAATCTTACTTGCTTTGACTTTGCCCGCTCCAAAGAACGAGACGTCGCGGTGCTTCGAGTTATTTTTTGTTTTTTCATAACCTTAAGCATCATTATACGCCTATTCTAAACATTGGCGATCTGGCGCACAAAAAGCCCCAGAAATAATATTGTGACCATTGACTGGCAGTACTCTAAAGAATGGTCCACACCCATGTAGGTGCGGTACTTGCGTAGTCGAGCTCTATGGTTTTGCCGGTCGGTACAATCACCGTGGCACCACTTACGGCTCCGGCTACGCCCGTCGACACGCCATCAATTTTGACTGCCGTAACGGTTCCGCTTACCGATACAGCTACATCACGCCAGAACGGGTTACGGAGCGGGACAGTTGTTGCCGGAACGCTCGGCGCGGTTGCCGCACCCTGGTAGAGTTCGGCATTTATGATATGCAGGCCAGCAGCGCCGTTTACGCCAAGCGTGGCATCGTTAAGCACATTAGTATTTAGGTCATTGGGGTCATAGGCGTTGGAGTACATGAATATAGTGCCCACGCCGCCGTTCCCTGGGTCGTTAATTTGGTGGTCGCCGGTTACCGATGTAGGTGATTCGATATCCAGACAGGCAATATGCAGCTTGGCCCTGCTGGTAGCAAACGCCACAGCTCGCTTGCAGTTTTCGACACAGGCATAACCAATCCAGCTCGCGTGCGGGAAACCAGACGCCCCATCGCAAACAATGCCATTAAAGCAGTTAACGGCCCGCAGCGAATTGCAGCGGACGTGTTCGGTGATGCGTAAGCCGGATATATGACCCTCGACGCTAAAGCTGTCGATGTCACACAAGGCATTGTTTTGGATATCGGGCGGGGATAGCGCCCAGCCCCATACCGGGTCGGGAATATCCGGTGCGGCGCTGGTTGATGCCGCCAAAACGGCAGCCGATTTTACGTGCATTTCTGCCACACCCCGGAAGTCAAATCCGCATACTCGCGGGTTCTCGGGCACAACAATCAAAATACTGTCAACCGTCACCAGCATATTCGAGAACAGGCCGCTGGGGTAACCGTATCCGTAGTGAGGCGTAGGGCCGCCAAGCACCGATACCTCACCGGTGACCGGCAAGGAGTTACCTGCGTTGTGGGTAGTGCGCAGAACCGTCCCTGCGCTTTGTACAGTAGTCTGGTTCCAGTGGTACAGGCCGCTTGCATCGCCCACGCCTTGCAGCACCAGGGTTATTTTTTGACCAGCAACTGGCAGCACCGGCAACGGTATCATCGCTGATCCGTTTGTTGCACCGCCGGTAGTTGGCGTGTTTACCAAGTATGTCTTGGCCTGAAAACGCACTTCGGCGTAGTACGAGCCATTGCTCTGTGCCGCGGTGACCGCAGCAGCGATGGCGTTCTTAATAGCCGTTGAGTCATCGGCTATGCCGTTGCCCACAGCACCGTAATCTTCGACGTACACAGCCGTCCCGCTTATTTTTGCGGTTGCATTGTCGACATATGTTTTATTTGCCGCCTGCGTACCAGAGGATGGTGCCGGCACAACCGGAGACGCCGAAAACGTCTTTACACCACCCACAGCTTCGGCTCCGGTCGTATGTACTACGGCCGTATCGTCGGCTTTGGCGGCCAGGCTACCGCTCGGTTTCAGCGTGCCGTCCGCCGCATGCTCAACGCTCAAAAACGTATTGAGTATATTGCCCCACGTTCCATCGTCGGAACCAGGAGTCGGTAATCTTACCATACGTAACCCCTCTTTTGCACCATGTATCTACCCTCTATTATTTCAACATTACAAGGGGAATGCAACGACTAAAATGCTTATGGATGATTAACAACGCTCGTGCTCGGTACGCCGTTAATGTCGCCCAATACGTTGCTCGACCAGTCGGCATAGGTGACACTACAGCCTCCCGAACAGTTGGCGGCGCCCCAATGTGAAGGTCCAAAGACATTATTTTTGACTATAATACCAATTCCCTCCTGAAGCGCCATATCATACGCCCCCAGCGAAATAAAGTTGTCGTGAACATTGTAATTGCGCAGCTGCGGGCCACCATCACCTGGTTGCGTAAAGAGCACGGCGGTAATAGCCTGCCAATAGTTGGTGACTTCTGTGCCGGTTCCTACGTTGAAGCCTGGTTCCAAACGGCTGTGACTGACCTCAACAGGACCAGTACCGCCTATAGGGAAGACACCACCCGTATGCGCCAAGCTTGGATCGGGGAGGTGAGCAACATAGGCGTCGTGCAACCAACTGTATTGAACAAGAGTATTTTCGCCGCAGAGGCACATGCCGCCACTGTTGGAAACATCTAGGCGGGTTAAGGTTACATGACAAGTACTGCCACAACCATTAACCATGTGGTCGGTTAAGGCGTCATTTGTTCCGCCAAGTGGCACAGGCTCGGGACGGATGGTGGAATCTTGGATAGTTAAGTTTACGCCACCACTAGAATTATTAAGAATACTACGTTGCCGTGTGCCGGCGGGAGGCGCAATGATTGAGTTCTTGATAGTAATTGAACCTGAGCAATTGGTGCCAATATATATAAATGCCTTGAAATAGTAATGATCGTATACCACGGGGCTAGAACAGTCGTATATATCCCATTCGCCCGGCGTGCCGTTGCCGGACACCACAGTATAACCAGCGGGAACGGGCAGATTGGCCTGCGTCTGGTTGTAGTGAGCAACACCTGGCGCGCCAACGCTCCAGCGATCGGGGTATGGGTTGGTGCCGGTGCTTCCGCCACCTCCAGTGCCTCCACCGCCCCCACCACCGGTTACCGGTGCCGTAAATTGGACAGCTGTGCCGCCCGCAGCGGCCGAGTCGGAAACAAGATGCACATTACCGCTGAGCGTGCCGGCCTCGGCTTCGGTAGCCGCAAAGAAGCCCGACGCCCGGCTGGCCATGGTAGCAAAGCCCACAATAAGCACCGCTACGGCTGCAACTACGGCCACTACTGCTTTACGGGATGAGCCGCTGTACAGTTTCTTTAGGGTGTTAGTGAGTGTATTCATACGGTTAAAACTGTCGCCCGTGAAGTATGTAAGTATCCGCTTGCATTCCTAGGCCTGGCATATTGTTTACACCCAGTGTAGCAGCTCAATGCCACTAAACACTAGAGCATAAACATAATAAATAACGCCAACACTGTCACTATGCAGACATGAAGACCGACATAGGGTACACATTCGACGGCTCGGTCATATATGCCGTGAGTATTTTATGGTGGTCGAAGGCCATCTCCGCTTCGGAGGGCAGCTCATCGCGGCCAAACCAGCGGGCTCGCGTAGTGCCTTGGTCTGGGTCGTTCACTTCCAGCTCACCGTATGTGGTCTGATCTTCGATGGTATTGACGCATACCGCGCTAATGTTCTGGTTCGGTTCATTGCGGCGGCGCGGATCATCCACAATTTTGTAGAGCATCAACGAACCAATGCGCGTGGCTGCCTCTTCGTGAGTTTCGTTCTTAGCTGTTTCGGCAACGGTTCTGTCGGGATCAACGTAACCGCCTATGAGTGCCCACTTGTTACCTTCCAGCTCCTTTTCGCCGCGCCATACCAGCAGCACATGCGTCCCGGACTCGTTCACCGTAATAATATCGGTAACAAGCGCTCGTACATGTCCCTCCCATCCACTCGGATAGCGAGTTACCGGCAAATCACTCCTCAGTCTCTCTGCGCCCACGTTTTTACCCTCACTTATGGTACGAAGTACACTAACGTAAGCATTTATTGTACGTGAGCTTAGTGTGCTGTCAACACTAAGCACGGCAACTATCCCCACGTGGCAAGTAACCTCTGGTGACGCTTGGGCACGGCCGGCGCGCAATTTATGTGATATATATCACACCTCTTATGCTTGTTTTACACTAGGATTAGTGCTGGTCCCAAACTTACTTGGGGCTTTTTTACGGATTTATATCAATAAACGAGCATGCCCACTCCTGTAGCGGGTGTTTGTTAGGTGTGCTCAAAAAGAGAGGTAGCATGTTTTCAGAATCGTTCGCGCCACAAATCCTAGCCGCCCTGACGGCCATTTTTACTATTACTGCCATAACGATGTTGCTGCGCGGACTGCTTAAAAAAACGAGCCAACCCTACCTTTGGTCGTGGGTTATCCGCGGCGGGCTCTGTGCGGTTGCACTGCTGTCGCAAGTGGCGGGCGGAGCTCGGTATTCGCTGATGCTATCGGGTACGCAGCTGCTGGGTTGCTTTTTTATTGTTGGGCTACTCTTCTATCGAAAACCCCGGGCAGGCCGTTTAAGCCGCATCGACTGGCTGGCCATAGCCATATCCGGCGCCGGTGTTGCCTGGTGGCAATTGAGCGGTGACCCGCTGTACGGCCTGCTGGGCGTACTCACCGCCGATGGCGTAGCCACAGCACTCGGCATCCGCGCCTGCCTGCTGCGCCGCGCTTCAGAATCGATGCCCTTCTGGGTGCTATCGTTCGCCGCCAGCTGCACCGCAGTATTGTCTGCAGACAGCGCAAGCCTAGTTGTACTGCTCGCACCCCTCTTTAGCTGCTGTAACGCGCTGGCAAACATAGCAGCCATAGCCTACGTGCGCGCCCGCAAGCGCCGCACTATACACGAGCAGACGATAGCAATTGAGGCCGACCCGGCATAGTCCCTAACGCTTGCGCCGCGACTGCCGGCGATGAGCTCTTATGCGCGCGGCCCGTAAGGCGGTTATGCAGAAAACACCGGCAGTAAGTAAGCCTGCGAAGCTGCCATATAGCGCATCCTGGCTGTCGAACGGTGCTTCCGGCGGCTTCTGCAGTATGCCCATAGGGACGCCCGCCTCATACGCGACGTTTACACCAGTACTCACTGCCGCCGCTACAATGCTCGTGGCAACAATCTTCTGCCGATCGCTTACGTTGCGCAAGCTCCCACCCACTGCAATACTGCCATGAATAATCAGCAGTGCCGCCACATGGCCATTTACAAAATTACCTGCATGGTCAAAAAAATCAGGCATGCCCGCAACGTCCACAGTGCGCAAGGGATCAATGTGTTCGGGAGTAGACTGATGGAAGACAGAAATTGCAGATGCGACCGTTAATGGACCATTTGCGAAGCCGGCCATGAGTGCCGGAAAAAGTTCGCTACTGGAGTCGAGACGCATACGCATCAATACACAATACCGCATCGACACACATCAAAAAATACCGGCGCTTTTGGGAGCGCCGGTATTTGACTAATAGTTACCAGTAATAACTTCTTAGTGGCTTTGCTTGACGTATGTCGATGCGCCGTTCACCTGGCCTTCGTAGGTTGCGGTGAGCGTGTACTTGGTACAGTCGGTAGCCGTGTTGTCGCAAGCGTTGCCGCTGTCGTCGGTGGGCGCGTAAGCATATGAGTTAGCCGCAGGAGCCGCAACTAGCGTCTGTGCAGTGCCCTTCGGGTCCTTCAGTGCCGCAGGGTCAAGACCCTTTACGTTGGTTGCACGCCAGGTAGCGTCATTTAGGTTAGCCAGTGTGGGGTACTTACCGTTGTCGGCAAAGTAGGCCTCAACATGGCTGGCGATTGCGTTGGCGTCTGTCTGGCGCTTGGTGTTACGCGCACGTTGTTGAATACCGGTGAACGTGACGATAACCAGTGTTGCCAAAATACCGATAACAACGATCACGATCAAAAGTTCTACGATGGTAAAACCTTTTTGTTTACGCAGGTGTGAGATCATTCCAGACCCAGCTTTCTTGATATTAGTGTTAATAGGTAGGTCTTTCTGCATGTAATCTGCAGATAAGAACTCTGTCGTCAATTATCAAGCATAAGCAATATAACGTCAAGGTTTTTACAACGCTTACGGAAGCTGGTGACGCTAGAATTATGCCGGAGTAACCTGCCTGAGCAATACCGTATTACGGCCGGCTGTCCGCCATTACAAGTACGAGCCCCTCACCCCTTCGACCCCTAAGGGCACGTACTTTGTGCGAGGAGATAGCCGCCTGTATTACCCTGTAATGACTAGCCGCTAATGGAATTGTTGAGCGAGGCCAAGGGCCCCATCACGCTTGCGGCAATAACACCTACCACGCTTCCAAGCACCACAATCATGAGTGGCTCAATAATAGAGCTGAGGCCATCGATAACCGTGTCTACTTCTTCTTCATAAAAGTCGGCAACTTTTACCAAAATGGTGTCTATTTGGCCGGTTTCTTCGCCAACGGCCAGCATTTCACTTACGATGGGCGGAAAATTTTTGCTGTGCGAAAGCGGTTCGCTCAGCTGCTTGCCGTTCTTTACGTCTTTGGCGGCATCCAGCAGCTCTTTGCCGATTACTTTGTTGCCAATGGCGCCGCCGGTTACTTCCAGCGCATCTATCACGCCTACACCGGCGGACATAAGCGAGGCGAAGGTGCGGGCAAAACGAGCCACGGCAATCTTGATGATGATAATCTTAAGCACGGGAATTTTGAGCAGTACGCCATGCCAGCGCATTTTGCCCTGCGGTGTCTTCACCCAGCGCCGGAAAAAGAATATGCCCACACCGAGGGCAATAAGAATAAACACGGCGTTATGCTGCATAAAGCTGCTCAAGCCCAACAACACCCGCGTATAAATTGGTAATTGCGTGTCTGGCCCGGCCAAATCTTGGATAATCTTGCCAATTTTAGGCATTAAGAACACCATGATGAAAAAGAAGGCAACAATGGTAATAGAAAAAATCACCATCGGGTACATCATGGCGCCACGGACTTTTTTGCGGATGCTGGCGTCTTTTTCGATTTGCTCGGCCAGGCGCTTTAAAATTTCGTCTAAGATGCCGCCGGTTTCGCCGGCCTTAGCCATATTGACGTACACATCGGAAAACACGTTGGGGAACTTGCCAAAGGCGTAGCTCAGCGGCTGTCCGGCTTCGACGTCTTTCACCACACTGGCAATAACCGTCTGAAAATACTTGCTCTCGGTTTGGGTTTGCAGCGTAGCCAGTGCTCGAGTAAGCGGCACCCCAGCCGACACCATAGTCGACAGCTGGCGGGTAAAAATAACCAGGTCTTTAAGTTTTACCTTATTGCCAAAGCTAAATTTAACCTTAGCCTGCTGTTTATCGGCAACCTTCACTAGCACCGGGTGCAAATCCTGGCGGGCTAACGTCGAAAGTGCCGCCTCACGCTGGGCGGCTTCGAGCGAGCCCTGGACGGTTTTGCCTTCTTTGGTGGTGGCGACATAGGTAAACTTCATATGGGTGGTATGGGCCTAGCTCTCAGTTGTTACTCGTAATAATTCTTCGATGGACGTTTGCCCACGAAGCGCCTTAATAAAACCGTCCAGCTGCATCGTTACCATGCCGTCTTTCGTAGCCTGAGCCTTTAGCTGGTCGCTGGTGCCATGCGCTACAATTAGCGACTGCATTTCCACGGAGTTGGTCAGCACTTCGTAAATACCGGTGCGTCCACGGTAGCCCGCGTGGCCACACTGCTCGCAGCCGCCCTCACGTGGTTTCCAGAGACGGGTAACTGCGGTGGCAGTAGTCGACAACTCGGCCGTATCTTTATTGCCGCCATCTTCGGGCGCGCCAATGCCGCCGTCGAGGGCAAACTGCTCTAGCTCGTGCAGGCGCTTCATAACCGCTGGCTGGTCGGTGCCGAATAGGTGCGCAAGATGCGCTTGCTGCGGCTTGTCGGGCTCGTATGGTTCGCGGCAGTTAGTGCATAAACGGCGAAGCAGCCGCTGGCCGACTACGGCGCGGATGGTGCTCGCAATAAGGAATGGCTCGATGCCCATATCCAACAAACGCGGCAAGCAAGTGGCAGCATCGTTAGTGTGCAGCGTAGCAAAGACCAAGTGGCCGGTGAGGGCTGCCTGCACGCCCAGGTTAGCGGTTTCGCTATCGCGAATCTCTCCCACCATAATAATATTGGGGTCTTGGCGGAGCAATGCACGCAAACCGTTCGCAAATGTCATGCCAGCTTTGGGGTTTACCTGCGTCTGGTTTACGCCATGAATTTTATATTCGATGGGGTCTTCGATGGTCGAAATGTTTACCGTCGGCTTATTAAGGATGCTGAGCAAGCTAAAGAGGCTCGTGGACTTACCCGAACCAGTTGGGCCGGTCACCAGAATCATGCCGTAGGGCTGCGTAATCGCCTGGCTAATAGCATCAAAGGATGGTCCCCAGTAACCCAGGCCTTTCACCGTAACCGCGTTACTGGATTCGTTCAAGATTCTCATTACCACTTTTTCGCCGTCGCTAATCGGTAATGTCGAAACACGGAGAGCAAATACCTGCCCGCCCACCTCGATTTTAAAACGGCCATCTTGCGGCACGCGGCGTTCGTCTATCTTGAGGTTAGATAAAATTTTGAGGCGCGATACCAGCGCATTGTGTACCTTTTTGGGCAGTTTGTTTGCTTCGCGCAGCACGCCGTCCACACGGTAGCGTACCAGCACAAAATCTTCTTGCGGCTCAATATGAATGTCGCTGGCGCTGCTTTTAATGGCATATTCAATAATCAGGTTGGCGGTTTGGGCAATCGGCGAGTCTTCGGCCAGATCTTCTTCGCTTACTTCTTTGTCTTCTTCCTCGCCCTGGTTTTCGGGAAGCGTCAGCAACTTGTTGAGGTCGGTGTTGCCCTCGGTACCACCGCGATATTGATCCAGTGCTCGCTGAATTGCCGATGCCGGTGCAACATGAATCTTTAGCTGGCTGCCCAGTTCTTTTTGCAGGAAGTTAATCGCTTGGATGTCGTCGGGGTCGTCCATAGCCAGGAGCTTCGCGCCATCTTTATTGTCAAACACCACCGCCCGATACTGACGGGCAATTCGCTCCGGCAAACTAGCGAGCGCATCGCGGTTAATCTCTTCGGACTTGAGGTCGGTAAATGGCACGTCAATTTCGTCGGCGTACAGTTTGGTAAGGTCGTGCTCGTTAATAAGACCATCGCGCATAGCCAAGTCTTGCAGCGGCAAATGCTCGGCCACCGCCTGCTCGCGCAGCGTGGTCATCTGCTCCTCAGAAGTCTTTTTAACTTCCTTAAGCAGTTTCTCAACAAGTGAATCCGGAATATGCATTTTGAGCTGTTGTTACCTTAAGCGTTATTATAGCAGCCCGCCTCTCGAAGCAGCCACTCTTTTGGCAGACACACCCAGAAGCGCGGACTCTTTCGTAAGAGCAGACTCAGCGTTGCAGCCACAGGCTGGACCGTAGGGACACCTGTAGAGCGGTCTGCTTGTCGAAAGAGTCCGCGCTTCGGGCAATCGCCACTGCGTCTTTCCGACGGGGTTCGGGGCCTGGAGGGAAACTGATTAGACGGCAGGTGCTTTTTCCGGAATCAGCCAAAAGCTTGTCCCCATATTCTTATGTACCTATGGGGACCGACCGTAGGGAGTTCTTTTGGCGCCGGAAAAAGTGCCTGTTGGCTAGTCATGTTCTCCCGTTAAAGCCCCGAGAGTTTTTGGCTACTTTTTGCGGGACAAAAAGTATGCACTCAAAAGGATGCTATTCGCGGTGTCCTGAGGGGCGGATGGGGCTGGGGGCTCAGGAGCTATGACCTCCAACTAAAAAAGGCCGCTTCCGCGACCTCTTTTAGTTTCGTACTCTTTAGCCGTAACGCCAGAAGGCTAATACCGCAAAGAATATACTCATCAGGGTGAAGCACACAACCATCAGTTGGATCGTGGCATCATCCAATGCAGTAGTGTTGCGTATTGGCGCCGCTACTGCCGCCCGGGCGGCGCGCTTTTTAGGCGCGGCCGCCGCAGGCTTCTTGGCTTTTTTCTTGGTTGCCATGGCGGTTACCCCTTACTTGGTAACCGAAATGGTCTTACCCTGTTCCGGGCTCATGGCGTTCACAATCAGACGACCGTTCGCATCCTTCTGAATACTGTAACCGGTACCATTGGCACCACAACCGGAGCTACAACCGTTCGGTGCTTGCGGGTCCTTTGGAATAGACACCACATACTTACCGTTGGTAGTAAGTACAGCGAGGTCAACCAAACCAGTACATGTGCTGGTGGTTGTGTTACAAATTTCTGCTGCAGCCGTTGGAGCAGTAGGAATAACCACTGCGCCGGTGCGCGCGCCAACTGCCGGCAATACGCCGTTGTTGTCGAGTGCATACTGGTAAACACCATTAATAATGGTATTAACGTCGGCTGAACGCTGCGAGTTGCGCGTGTCGCCTAAGTTTTTACCGGGGTTAATGGCGATGATAACAATACCTGCCAAAATGGCGATAATTGCGACCACCAGCAAAACTTCAAGCAGGGTGAATCCCTCTTGCGTTCGATGTTTGATATTTTTAAGACTTAGCATATAGCCCAGACCCTTTCTTTTTTCTATGCTTTATAGCATGCGCACCCCTTAAGCGGGATAGCGCTTATGCTTGACCACTCAATTGTAGCATATTAATTCAGTAACTCGTTGCAACTATTGCAACGCCGCTTTAAATGCAATCACAACTGCGTTGTATTTGTTCGCAGCCGGAAAGGTAAATGGAGCCGACACCGAGCCGGCGATTGCCTGCTGTTTATCCTCCACCAAAAGATCTTTGGTGTTCGCAAAGCTACGCCCCGTAAAGCCCGTACCCGGCAAGATACCCGTATTGCCAGTCGTATCCATAACCGCACCGTAGATGAGGTCGCCGTTTTGTGTAGTTGTTACACTGCCAGCAGTTACGGCGTCGGTAGTCGTAGTGGCTGTTATGCCCTGCACGCCCGCGCTTACATCTACCGGGCTGCTCGTGGCAACACCGCTGTATTCGCTAATAACGAATCGGCGGAAATTGGCGCCGGCGCCCAGTGTGGCAGTTACGGTCGTACTGCCGGCGGCAGCATTCGGAGCGTAACAGATTGCCAGGGTTTGGTTGTCTACAGCGTTAATCCATACCGTCATGCCAGTGTAGGTGTTGCCGCGGTTGTCGGTGCAAGTCATGGTAGAGGTAGTAGAGTTATCCCAGCTGGCGGCTGCGACAATCAAACTGCCAGCGGTAACATTGGCGCTAAAAGCCTGCACCAAACTGGTCACGGCGCCAACGTCACTCATACTTGCACCTTGCAAATGGGTAATGGCCTTGTAGCGGTCGCCGGCGTCTCGCCAACTGCTCACAGTCATGGTAGTAGCGCCAATGGTTGCAGTAGCCTGCACTTTTCTAATCTGGCTGCCTACGGTGCCCACAGCCGAAATTATACGGTTCGTGCCATCGGCTACCGTCACTGTGTAGGTACAGTTGCCCTGTCCGAGTGTGAGCGGCACATCAGTGCCAGTAAAAGCAACGTTGTCGTGCAGTACCTGCAG
Organism: Bacillota bacterium; assembly: GCA_035478295.1. Classification (GTDB taxonomy): domain Bacteria; phylum Patescibacteriota; class Saccharimonadia; order Saccharimonadales; family UBA4665; genus PMNU01. The sequence goes on from DATIJU010000004.1 coordinate 46,757, forward strand.
CGCCTCTTGCCCGCAGGCCAGCGCCAGCGAACGAGCTTGCCGCGACTGTTGCTCACCAAGCGTATACCGTGCGCTATCGGCGCCCACTACGAGCAGCACCGTACTGACTGCAGCCGCGGCGGCACCCACAATCAGTACTGTCATAAGCGCTACATAACCGCCTTGAGGTTTACGCATTACCAACCTACCTCCGCCGAAGTTTTAAACGTTTTTTGGTAGTCGTACTCGTTTCTGTTATTTAGGTTAACACGCGATAGCGTAAAGGTAATCTGTACCAATCCCGGGGTGCCGCTGCGTGTTAAATTGCGGAAGCTAAGCCCGCTCACCTGCACGTGGTCGTCGGTAAGATTTATAGCCGCAGCCGCGCCTTCTTTAATGCGCAGCATCCCCGGAGTATTTACCGGATCAATCATGGCATACTGCGAAAATTCGAGTGCTTGCGCAGTGCCCGTAAACGACCCCGGCCATGTACCATACGTCTGAGCCACAAACACAGACTGGCCAGCAGCACCAGAGCGAACACGCATACCATTGTCAGCCGTCACTAACCCGTTCGTGTTGTATGCGAGCCAGTACGTGGTCCCGCTCGTAACATTTACGGTACTAATGGGGAAGCTATTCCAGGCATTAGGCGTTAAGCTCACGCTAGCACTGCTTGCGAGTAAGGTAGTGGGGGTTGTACCGCTGTAAATTGCCATTTGGGCTTTATTGTTCGGACTGGCTGCCACCGTTGCGACATAGGCATTGAGGGCCGATATAGTGCCGGTGGCGCTGGCAACAATTTTTGTAGCATTAATAAAGTTGGAGTCGTCAGTGTCGGAAGATCCGGCGTCAGCGTTAAGCCCAAGGACCGTGCCACTTGCATCAAATATAGTCGGGCTCAGCGAGCTAGTGGGCACCGCCAAGGTGAGCGACGGCGAGCTGGCACCGGCTGCCGGCGTCGTGATACTTGTGGCGTTATGGATAGTCTGCGTAAGGGAAGCCATGAGGGCCGCGCCCTGATCATTTACTTCGGCGATACTCTGATTTTTAGCGCGGGCAGTGGTAACCACCGTAAAGAAGGTGGTGGCAGCCAGAGCTACGACACCAAAGATAGCAATATACAGCAGCAGCTCTATAAGCGTGTATCCAGCCTCGGCAATGTTTCGTGGTTTCTTCATAGTTAGTTCCGATTAAAAACAAACACCCCTTGCGTGGTTGACGAGCTAGCCCCCAGTACGATGTCTAATGCCGAGTTATAACATACGCCGTTCATGGCGCTGGTAGTGCCCGTTACGTCCTGGATTTTTGCCGAAATCATGCTGCCGGGCAATCCGCTCAGTGTGACTGCTTGTAGCTCACCGGCAGTGTTACTTGTCCCCAAAAAAGCAGTTTTATTGGTGATATCAACATCTATGTCGTTGATGTTACCACCGGCAGTAAAGGTAGTTAAGCGCGTGGGGGTGGTGGGAACAGTGACATTAATGGCGTCTAAGGTGGTGGTCATCCCCAGCAGCACCGTGTTGCCGAAGCCCCAAATAGTGGTAGCGGCAAGCGTCGTTGCGGGGTTGTAGGTGGCGGCGAGTGCGGGGGCGGTGGGAACATTGAGGTTTATGACCAGCATTTCTTGCGTGGTCGAGCTTGTTGCCACGTAGGCCTGGGGGCCATAGGCCCACACTTCGTTCATCTGAATGTCGTTGTTATAGCCTCCTACTACTGTTGCCGAGGCTGGTGTCTGAACATTTACCACATTAAACTCGTTTGCTCCAGCGGTAGCATCGGCAGCACGTACTACATAGGCATAGCCGCCACTCACAAACACTCCCTTGCACGCGCCAGTGCCGGTCATACTCACCGTCTTAACTAAACTGGGTGAAGTGGGGGTTGCCAGGCTATATATGAGTAGGCAGCTAGAGGCCGTGCCGGTAGTGACGTAGAGAAAGCTCCCCGAAACCATCACGTTAGTCGGGGTGCCCGTTACTGAAGCGTTTGTTGACACAGTTGGCGCAGCAGGGTTGGTATTGTTAATGACTGCGAAGTTAGTACTAGCCGCGTTGCGCACTACATAGGCATAGTTGCCGTAGGTGGCCACCTTAAGGTTAGCCGTGGTGCCACTCGGCTGGGTGGTACCGGCAATAATTGAGCTGGCGCTGCCCCAAGATTTGAAGGTTGCTGCCCAGTTAGTAATGCGCGCGGTATGCACCACAGAGCCGCCGCTCATGCCGCTCCAGGTAACCGTACTGGTAATGAGCTTGCGGTTAGTACCTGGTGTGCTTATAACTATTACCCGCGTAAAAATATCGGTAACATCGGATGTACCCGAAAATGCCCAGGTGCCGCCGCTGCTGCTCAGCCCGTAGGTGCCGTCCACCAAGTTGGCATACGAGGCGGCACCGATGTTGCGCACCGCCTCTATGCCTTCTTCGGCAATAAGATTAGCCCGGCCGCTGTTGCCGGCGTCTGCTGTTGCCTCACGCCCATACACCAATGCACCAATAATGCCGGTCGCCAGTACGCCAAGCACTGTGGCGGCCAGCAAGACCTCCACCACCGAGAATCCGGCCTGCGGCCGGCCCCACTTAATAATCGACCGTACCTTCGGCATTGACTGAAACCGTTCCTACATCATTTGTTGTACTGGTGAGTGTAAAGCTGCCGGTGGTATTGGGCGTGGCGGTAAACTTGGTAAATCGTATTTCGGTAAGCCCGCTGGAGGTAATTGACGCCGGGATATCGACAATCTCGTCAAATGCGGTGTTACGCGAGCCGTAGCTTGTCCCCTTAAATAGCGTGATGTCGCCGCCGACCGGCACTTCTACGCTCCAAGCCGAATCACCGTTGCCTGCCCGCGCATACGACTCGGCACGGCGAATGGTACTGGCCAGCAACTGCGTAGTAATATCCAGATCGTTCCGCTGCACAAACGATTGATACAAAGGCGCCGTAATACCGGCCAGCATGCCGATGATAGCAACCGACATCAGCATCTCCAGGAGCGTAAAGCCGGCCTCCTGCTTTACTGCCTGCATCATTTGTTGAGTCCGCCCACCAAACTGTAGATTGGCATAATAACGGCGACAGCAACCAGCATAACCCCCATCCACACAATAACCAGCATGATGGGCTCAATAATGGCCTCTAAGTTAGCAGTAGTAATATCTGACTTTTGCTCATATGACTTCCCGACGGTTATGAGCACCTCACTCAGGGAGCCGGAGCGCTCGCCGGCGATAATCATCTGCTGCACCGCGCCAGGCAGCAATTTTTGGCTGCCTTTGTACTTACGCAGGGAGTCTTTAAAGCTATAGCCTTGGTCCAACGCATCGGCCATATAAGCGTAAAACGCTTTGTACTGCACTGACGAAGTTGCACCTTGCAGCAATTTGAGTGATTGCGTTACCGGCAGACCGGCATTGAGCAGCGTGCCCAAAAGATAACCAAACTGAGCGATCTCTACCTCGCTCATCAGACGTCCCACGCCCGGTACCTTAAAAAGCAGCTGATTGCCGATGTGTTTCGTCTTGGGCGCCGCGAATAAAATGTACCCTATAAGGCCCAGCGCCAGAAAAAACAACGGAACAGCCACAATACCGTGCGCCTTCAAGAAAACGCCACCATTAATCATAAACTTGGAAACCGGCGGCAGGTGCACTTGCAGCTGCGAAAACGTATTGCTGAGGCGCGGCAGCAAGAACCAGGCCACACCCAGGCCAATAATAACCGTCAGACTCATCACAAACGCCGGATAAATAAGCGCCGAGCGCACCTTAGCCTTAAAGACGTGGCGCTTGGCTTCTTGCTGGGCGGCCAGCTCTAGATTTTCTACCAAGTGGCCGGAATCTTCGCCCAAGCGTACCAGTGCCAGCGTCTGGCCCGTAGCCAGTCCGGTACGCTCCAGCGCATTCGCCAGCGAATAACCGGCGTCAACATCGGCGCGCATGGCCGCCAGCGAATCTTTCATCACCTTGTTTTTAACCGATTCACTCAGCGAATTAAGGGCGTCGCCTATCGGCACAGCCGACTTAAGCAGGAGCGCTAAATTTTCGGTAAAAAACTCCCGCTCCTTAAAAGGCAGCCGCCCCTTGTGCGGTGTCATGAGGGCATGCTCAATACTACCGAAGAAACCTCGCTTAGCAGCAGGCTGCTTCACCGCCTTCGGCGCTTCGGCCTTCGGTTGTGGCTCGGCAGCTGCCGCAGCAGGCAGCGTAGCCTCGCTCGTTGCGGAGGCGGGCTTAACAATATCAGTTAACGACGACACGCTTAGCCCCCTCAGGTTTTTGATCTACCGAGTGTGCCGCATGCGACGAATTATGGGATGAGGGTGATTGCTGCTGGATTTCTTTAGGCGGCGAAACAACGCGCAGCACTTCGGTAAAGGTAGTCATACCGCGCTTAACTTTGTCTATGCCGTCTTCGAACATCGGGCGCGTACCCTGCTTGCGGGCCAATTCTTCTATTTCGCGGGTGGAGGGGTTATGCAACATCAGCTCTTGCATTTCTGCCGTAACTTCGATGATCTCGAATATAGCTGTGCGCCCCTGGTAGCCGCTACCGCTGCATACGTTGCAGCCTTTGCCGGCGTACACGTTGTCGCCATCACGAAAGTACTGGCGAACATTCAGGCCTGGCACGTGCAAGTTGGCAATGGCGTCCTGAATAGAAACGCTGTAGCGACAGTGCGAGCAGATAAGCCGTACCAGACGCTGCGCAATCACTACTTCTAGCGTAGAGGCGAGCAAAAATGGTTCGACACCCATCTCAGCTAAGCGTGGCATGGCGGTAGCGGCATCGTTGGCGTGAAAAGTACTGAGCAGCAAGTGGCCGGTAAGTGCGGCATTAACACTAATCTCGGCAGTTTCTTGGTCGCGGATTTCGCCTACCAAAATAATATCAGGGTCCTGACGCACAATAGCGCGAAGTCCTTTGGCAAAAGTCATGTTGCCGGCTTCGCGTACCTGAATTTGGTTGGTGCCGGCCATTTTGTACTCTACCGGGTCCTCAATGGTAGTAATGTTAACGTCCGGCTTGTTCAAAATCTTGAGCAATGAATACAGCGTGGTGCTCTTGCCCGAGCCAGTTGGTCCAACGGTTAAAATCATGCCGAAGGGCTTGGCCATGGCCCGTTCTACAATCTCGCGGTTATTGTCGTTAAGGCCCACGTCGGCGAAGGTAAAGCCTTGCACATACGACCCAAGCACGCGCATAACGGCCTTTTCGCCCTCTACGGTCGGCACGAGCGACACGCGGAGGTCTACGCCGCGATTATCAAACACGCGGCGCATCGAACCGTCTTGCGCTGTTAAGTGCTCGTCAATGCGCATGCCGCTTTCTACCTTAATGCGGTTGAGAATGTTCTCGTAGTATTCTTTTGGCAGTTTGCCGGCTTCGCGCAGCGTGCCGTCTACTCTAAAGCGCACGGTCACTTGCTCGCCGCGCGGCTCAAAGTGAATGTCGCTGGCTTTAAACCCCAAAGCATCTTTAATAATTTCGTCTACAACTTCGGGGGCAACGCGCTTGCTTTCGCTAATAATCTTAGAGAAGCGCGTTTCCAGCGGCTGTTCATACAGCTCAAAGGCCTCTGCCAAGTATTCCGGCAAGGTGTAGCTCAGCCGGGCTTTTTTGCCCGGAAATAGGCTCATCACAATGTGCGGATCGATCTTTTCAGGGGTGTCGGTGGCAACGGTAACCCCCTGCTCGTCGGTACGGACCACTACTACGCGCAGCTCCCGGGCTTTTTCTTCGGGGATAAGCGCTACTTGCTCTTTGCTCAATGGTACGGCAGCAAAATCGGCAAACGGCAAGCCATAGCCTTCGGCCAAAGCCTGGCCCAGCAATGTTTTGCTGAGGAGTTCCTCGCGAATAAGATAGTCGATGTAGCCGGCACTGTCCTTGCCTGCTTGTTCGGCGGCAGCACTATCCTCAGGAGAGATATAACTTTCCTTGAGAAGTAATGCTTTAATTTTATCTATACTTGGATACATGCCCACTCGCACCCGCCCACCCGGCGGCCTTACGCTTTCTTTATCTCGTCAATTATTACCGAAAGAGCTGTGTCGGACTTTATGAAGTACTTCTTGGCGCCTAGCGCAAGCACGCGCTGCTCGTCTTCGCGCTGCGATAGGTTAGATAGTACGATCACCGATGGACGCTTTGGCTTGGCCTGCAATTGCTGCAGTACCTGAAAGCCGTCCATAATCGGCATCATAAGGTCTAAAAGCACCACGTCAAACTCGCCGGTGGCGACTGCGTCCAGGCATTCTTGCCCATTACTGGCAACGCTCACCTTATAACCGTCATGCTCAAGCTTGAGTTGCAGGGCGTGTGCCAACGGCTTCTCATCTTCAACAATCAAGATGTGTTTGTGATCAGGCATTCTTTATTCGTTCCCTCTTCGTGGTTAGTCTTATTGTATCACGACGCTTATGCTTCGCGCAGTACTATGCCTTTAAGCAGAGGGAGCTGGTGGTACAGGAGGAGTTTGCGGTGGCGCAGACACTGTCTGATCGGCGGCCGGCGCCGGAACGGCATCTGCCGGAGCGGCAGGTACAAACGGGGTAGGTACCGCGGTGGCCGGGCCAGCGCTATTATCGGTAATAAACTGACGGATCATGCTAATAATTTCGTCTAGGCGGTATTCGGCCTTCAGGATATATTTTTTGGCACCGAGCGCAAGCATGTTGTTTACCTTATCAGGGCTAGCCGAATTACTTACCACCAGTACCGGAATGTTCGTCCACTGCGGATTCGCCTTAAGCTCTTGCATAAATGCCAGACCATTCATGTCCTTCAGGTAATAGTCCAGCCACACGGCATCGGGTAATTCGTCTAGACTGCTCAAGTAGTCTACGGCTTGCTGGCCGCTACTGCACGACAACACATCCATGCCGGACAGTTTTAGCTTTTTGGTGATAGCCTGCAAAAGCAGCGTTTCGTCTTCGACGACCATAATTGTAGGGTTTTGTGATGACATATTTTATCCTTTCGCTTCGTAAGCTTCGACACGCATGCGCATGTTATTTTCTAAACGGTTACGCAGCTCTTCTTTAGTAAAAGTACGGATGGGGTCACTCGTGGTTAGGTAAGCCTCCAGCTTTAAATATACGCCAAGTAACGTGTAGTCATCTTCGGCCGACGGCACCTCGCCCGGCTGCAGCCGTAGGGTAACGGTGCGCATCTCGGCCAGCAAAGGTTCGATATCGGCAGGATTAGAAGCAAGCGTGGCCGTAAGGGTTACTAAATCGAGTGCCGTTCTGGCTTGACCCAGAGCCGTCCGCTTACCACCGCCAAAAAAATTACTAAAGAGTGAGATCATGCTCAGTAATCTTTCGCCTTTGCAAAAGCCAAACCGGCGCGTAATAGTAACACGCCCGCGATCAAACCCGACGTATCAATGGCAATATTCCAGCCGTCCTGAATGTTCTGAGACAGCAGGTTGCCGCCCGTAGCCAGCAAGAGTGCCACTACCATGGCAACAAAGCCAGTGAGCAGCCAAGCCATTGTTTCTACATAATGAGCACCGATGCGGGCGCGCACCTGGCCCAGCAGCCAGGCCGCTACTCCGTATGACAAGGCGCTCCATACCAAAATAGCCAGGGCAATATCGTAGGACATTTCGGCAGTGGAGGATTTAACATGCGGCAACAGCGTCGATATACCGCACAGCACAATAATCAGCGGCACTACGGTACCCACTTTTGTGAGTAAGCCGCGGTTGCCCACCAGCAAGCTCAGACCCCTTACGCCCACATATCCCGTCAAGCCGCCAAGCAAGAATGGCAGCGCAACATACCCAGTGGTAACCCATACCGAATCCCAGGCATCAAGCAACGTGAGCACCGGCAGCTGCACGGCACCAAGCGCCAACAAAGTAATGCACACGCAGATAAAACCATAGGAACGCCTGAGCTGCTGCTTGTAGTCAGACAAATTGCTCAAAAATATAACGACCGCCCCCACGTGCAGCCACACAAAAGCCAAGCTTAAAGCCAGCGGCAAATAAAAAAATACCCGCCCGGAATGCCAATGCTCGGGCATAGGCAGTAGAAACGCAATGACCGCACTTAGTACGGCCATACACACGACAATCTGCACTACGCTATGCGCACTCTTCATGGCGACTGTCTTATTTCTAGACATCGAGTGTTACCTCGCCTTCTTTCGCTTTCATGCCAGAGAGCGGGATACTAAACCAGAATGTCGTTCCTTTGCCCTCTTCGCTCTGGAACCAAATTTTGCCGCCCGATGACTCAATAACGGCCTTGATAAGATACAGCCCCAGGCCCGTACCGTCGGTTTCGATCTTAACGGCATTGGCAGCCCTAAAGAACTTTTCGAATACCCGGCCCTGCTGCTCCTTGGGTATGCCATACCCATTATCGGTTACCTGCGAAATAATATAATCATCCTTGCGGGAAATGAAGACCGCTATTTCGCCGCCCTTAGGCGTGTACTTGATGGCATTAGTGAGCAAGTTCAGGTACACCTGACCAATAAGGCGCGGGTCAAGGTTAATTTTAGGCAGCTCGTCGTGCACACTGATGAGCAGCGTCTGGGTCTTTTCTTCGGTCTTAGCCTTCAGGTCGGTCACAATACCAGATACCAATTCTTTGAGGTCGGTGGGCTTAGGATCGACCATAATGCGGCCGGATTCGATGCGGGAGATGTTAAGGAGCGCGTTTACCAGGGCAATCATGCGCTCGGTAGAGTCGGCAATGTTCTTGGCAAAATCGAGCTGATCGGCCTGCAATTGTCCGGCGTCGCCGGCAACCAGCATTTCGGAGTACCACTTGATAGCGCTTAAGGGGGTGCGCAGCTGGTGTGAGGCCAGCGAAATAAATTCGGTCTTCATGCGGTCGACTTCTTTTTCTTTGGTTACGTCGCGCATGACCGTAATAGCGCCAATGATACTGTCGTTTAAAACAACCGGGTTGGCGGTAATGCTCATCAGATACTTCTTGCCATCAGCCTTATAGTAGGCATAGACCTCGTTTACACTCGCACCGGTATGAAGAGCAATGTAGCTTGGGCGTTGGTCGTGCTGAAGCGGTTTCTTTTCTTTGTCGTTTACGTCGTACAACTGGTATACGTCCAGCAGGGGTCTGCCAATAGCCGCAGCCTGGTTCGGCAGATTAATAAATTCCAGCGCCGCCTCGTTTATAAGTACAATCTCGGCTTTTTCGTCAACCACAATCAAACCTTCGCCTAACGACTGCAGCATGGCTTCATCCCGCTGCTGGCCCACTGCCTGCCGGCGATAGGCCTCACGGAGGCGCTCGGACATTTCGTTAAAGACGCGGGCCAGCTGCCCAATTTCGTCGGTGGACTTTACGGGAATTGGGTGAGCAAAGTCGCCATTGGCAATACGTCCGGCACCAACGCGCAGCACCGAAATGGAACGCGAAATCCAAGACGACACTACAAAGCCTAGCAGTACAGCCATGCCAATAGTCGCGAAGGCCAGTGCAACCGTCGCATCCAGTAAACGCGTAACAGTATTATCCACCTCCAAATCGGCCCTGCCGATGGCATTCTGTTCGTTAATGAGTGCGGCGTCAATTAGGGTAGTGAGTTTATCTTGAGCGTTCGATAGCGCATCTTCTTGAGCCTCTGGGCCGCTTTGGTCGCCTGAGGTGGTGTTATCGATAACGGTAAGCGACTTAGCAGTAATGTCCCGCGTAGACGCTGCGATAGCATCTATGTTGACGGTGGTGGCAACGTGGCTCTCGCGCACCAAGCTACGATAGGTAGTCTCGGCCGTGTTGACCCGGTCGTCCAGCGCTCTAATCTTTTGCTTTTCGCTGGCCGGACTAGCCGGCTCTCCCTCAAATACACCCTGCTGGTACTCGAACGTCGCTTCACGCATCTGGGTAGTGTAGAGTTTGATGTCGTGCAGCGACTCCAGCCTCTGGAAGTCGTTGTCTATCAGCTGCAAGAACGAATCGTTAAGATGGCGAATGGAACGAATCTGGTAAAAGCCGACACCGGCGATCAGGGTAGCAATCAGCAAGAAAAACAAAATAAGTTTAAACCGGAGTGATAAACCCTTAGTCACGTTCGTAGTCCCACCTGCCTCACCATTACACCAACTTTACTTCTTCCACGATAGTAGTGAGAGGGGTGTCGGATTTAATGAAAAACTTACGCGCGCCCATACCCATAGCTCTGTCTTCGTCTTCGTGCTGACTGAGGTTACTCAATACAAATACTGCCGGCATGGCCGGTAATGTCTTTAGTTGTTCCAGTACCTGAAATCCGTCCATTACGGGCATGATCAAGTCGAGCAAAACAACATCAAAATGCTGACTCTTAATAAGGGCTAATCCGTCTTGACCATTCGCGGCGGTGCTCACCGTAAAACCCTCATGCTGCAGCTTGAGTTCCAACGCATGCGACAGGGCTCGCTCGTCTTCGATGATCAGTATGCTTTTTGTGCCGTCTGCCATCTATAATTGTTCCTTATGAAAGTAGTTGTATTGTAGCATTTATTTTTTGCTTATCGGGGCTACTACGTAAAATGTAGTGCCTGAGCCTTCTTCTGATTCGAACCATACCCGGCCGCCCAGTTTTTCAACAACTTCTTTTACGATGTATAATCCAAGCCCCGTACCCTCAACGTCAAGTGCGCGCACGTTGTCGGCCCTAAATAGTTTGTGGAATATTTTAGATTGCTGCTCTTTGGGGATGCCATAGCCCGAATCCTTGACGCGGAAGTACCAGTAGGGGCCGCCTGTTTTAAGCTTGGCCTGCTCAATATCCTGGGCCGTAGCGGGGCGCAAGTCTACGGTAACGCTGCCTTCGGCGGGCGTGTATTTAACCGCGTTGCTCATCAAATTCTGGACGATCATACGTAGCTGCTTGGGGTCGGCGATAACGGGCGCTAGTTTATGGACATTCTTAGTAAACTTAAGCTGCTTAGTAACAATTTGCTGCTGTAGTTCTTTTTGCAGATCGTCCACCAGGTTGCCGACATCGGTTGGTGCTGGCTGATCAGTGAGCTTGCCCACTTCCAGCCGCGACACGTCGAGCAAAGAGTTTACCAGCTCCACCATACGCTGATTACCCTGGAATATCTCGGTGATGTATTCGTGCTGCAGCTTGCTCAGTTTGCCGGCATCGCCATTGAGCAGCATTTCGCCAAACCAGTTTATGGCGCTTAAGGGGGTGCGCAGCTGGTGTGAGGCCAGCGACACGAATTCAGTTTTGGCCTTATCCAGCTCGTAATCTTTGGATACATCGCGGAATACCACGATGGCGCCAATAATTTTTTGCCCGGCATCACGAACGGGCGCCGCAGAGTCGGCAACCTGCACGCGCTTGCCATCTTTACGCACCAGCACTGTATGATTAGCCATACTGGAAAAGCGGCCGGAAAGCGCCTCACGGACAAAACGATCATTTATCTTGCCGTTCTTTTCGTATTCGAAGTGCAATATATCTTGGTACGGCTGGCCAAGTGCTTCTGCCTCGGTATAGCCAGAAATGCGCTGCACCGATGGGTTAAAGATGGTGATGCGCTTTTGCATATCGATGGCGAATACGGCATCACCAATGCTCGATAAAATGGCCAGGCTTTTTTGATCGTTCGCAACTGCAGTGTTGCGCTCGTGCTGTAAATCTTCGGTTAGACTGTCGGCAAGGTCGAACCCCTGGCGCCTGGCACGAGCCTGGACTACAAATATAAATATAAGCAGGAGTGAGAATATTTGGCCGCCAATTAACGTACCCGAAGGCAGCGCTTCCTGGCTCTTAGACACACCAAAAGCCATAGGCGCGGCTACGTTTATGTTCCAGCCGCGGTCGGCAATGGGGATGTGATTGAGCCGTGAGTACGCCATATTTTTGGCCGGGCCGCCCTTGCGGGAGCTGTACAGAATGGACCCGTCCATGCTCTCGGTTACCTGCACATCTACATTATCTAGCAGCTTCTCTGGGAACACTTTGGAAAAGAAATCCGTGTAGTTAAATACGGCGTTAACAAAGCCCACGTTTGCGTTGCCACTTACTTTGCTCGGCACCGGAATAGTAATAAAGAAACCTTTTTGGGCAGGCACCCCATTACTGGCCGCAAACTCCACCGTGCCCGAAGATACCGGGCTATTACTGGTGTCAGCCTTTTGAAAAGCTATCAACCGGCTGGGGTTGGCGCTGAGGTCGCTGGCGGTAGCGCTTTGGGCCGTGGCATTGGCGTTGTATGTTGCCAGGTAATGTACCGGCTGTGTAGTTTGATTGGTGACGGTTAGTTTGGGATTGCCGCCAGGATACAGGCTAGTGTCGGTGCGGTGCTTGGCAACAAATGCCGGTATGTCGTTAGTGTCAACCTTGGTAATAAACGACAGCGCCCGCAGGCCTGGATAATTTTTGGCAAGGTTGAGCGAATTGTAATACGATTGGAACTCGCCTTGATCGACATAATCGCTCGCCAAAAACAGCCCTTTAAAGCCATACAGCGCATTAGTGTAAGCTTCGAAACGCTGGTTAAGCGCAATGTCGAGGTCTTCGGCCCGGGCGGCAAATGCCTGAGCAGCAGTCGCCTTATTGCGGCTCACCACCTGTGACCACGATGCGTAGGTTATTACCTGCACAAACAACAACACCGCCATAATCAGCCAGCCAATGCGAGTAACGTCCGTCAGCACATTGCCCACCTGCTTATATAGCACCAGCAGTACGAGTGTGGCTCCGGCAACAAAAAAGGCAACTGCCAGGTTAAAGGCCATAACAAAATTAGGCGTCAGGCTGTATATAAATTGATGCGCGTACAGCTGTCCGAAAATATTAAACATGCTGAGCCCAATAATGGTGATCGCCAGCACATACTGCAGCAGGCGTACCAACAGTTTTTTGGTTCCAACGGTAAACGGCGTGAGCCCCATGGCAATAAAACAAAAGGCCGCCGAATCGGCTAAGTCGGTATGGGCACCTGCTACTGCCAGACGGCCATTGAATATAAGATCGTCGATGCCCAGCGGCAATAAGGCGGCCACCCCCAAAAGTACCCCGAATATGCCGGCCGCTTTAAGCAGCCGCAAGTTCCCAAACCAGTACGAGCAAAACCCAAAGCCAATTGCCAGTAGCCCGATGGCGGCCATGGGATTCATCGGACGCAAGCCGGGAATCCAGCGCGTAAGATATTGGCTGCCGCTGTACCAGCCTAAAAGAGCGGCCACGCCAATCAGCGTAATGGCCACGCCCGAAACAAGGCTCACCATCGTCCGCCGGTCTTTCGGATGGCGCTTTTCTTCGAGCCACTCGCGGGCGGCACGTTCATTAGAAAAGAAACGTACTTTTTTGCCCACCTTGGTGGCGCGCATCATATACATCACAACCGTCATAAGCGCATTGTTGCCAATAACGGCACAGGCATCGTAAGAAGACGCCGTAAGCGACTTGCGCGATTCTACCCGCGCTTCGCTGGTGCTGTCGCTGGCGTGGAGCGCCCGAATATCGGCAATCACCAGCACCCGCTTGCCTTGCGCGCGCAGGGCGGCAACTTGGCGTGCCGAGGCGGCGTTTAACTCCCGCACCGTTTCGCCGGTTTGCGGGCCATGCATAACAACCGTCACCACCCCTTTACTGTCGGTTGTGACCTCGTTATGCTGCGGGTCTGCCACCGGTTTAACCATTACCATTATGGTAGCTCGCCGTCATTTTTACGTCAATGAAAGAGTTACTAACTACCGAAGGTGAAGGCATTGAGCTGAACGCCGAAAGGCACGCGCAGTTCTAGGATTGCATCGCTCGTAAACGACGGGAATGACACCACTTTATATAACCGCGGCTCATCTACATGCAGCACTCCGTTTACGACATCGGCGCCCGAAGCGTTGGTCTGATTTATCGGCTTGCCATCAATAAACACTGCAATGTCGGCAGCAGCACCAATGCCGCCCACCAGGTAGACATCTTTAGCCGCCACATGAATCCGCAGCACGCTGTCGCTGCCGCGAGCCGCGATGCTCTGGCCGATAACATTCCATTTGCCACCCAGCGCCCATGTGTCGGCAGGGAGCGTTGCGGGCAGTGTAAATTGCTCGCCTGCAGCTGATTCAGATGGGAGCAAATCGGGTGTGCCGCCGTAAAACTGGGCGCGGTCGCTGCCTAAGTAAGTTTCGGGAGTTTGGGCACTGCTTATCGGCACCGTAGAGGCACCCGTGGTGGCTGGCCCCAAGTGTGCACCATTTTGGGCAAGCAAGGCGCGTATGGCCTGCTCTTCTTCGGCGTATTCGCCCTCGCCTTCGTGCAAACGAACCACTTGCCCGGCAGAATTAATCAAATAGCTCGCTGGCCACGACCGATTATCAAAAGCGGCCCACGTACTAAGGGAGTTGTCTAGCGCTACAGGGTACGTAATACCTTGTTCTTTCACAGCTGCGGCCACGTTGCCTGCTACTTTTTCAAACGAAAACTCCGGCGCATGCACGCCAATTACTACCAGCCCGTCATCTTTGTAAGCGTTGTACCAACGCTCAATGTATGGATTATTGCGAATGCAGTTAATGCAGCTGTAGGTCCAGAAATCTACCAGCACCACTTTGCCGCGCAGGTCCCGCATGCGCAGCGGTTCACTATTAATCCAATTGTCTATGCCCGTAAATTCAGGCGCGGCGTAAGGTTCCACATTGGTATATTGGCCAGGGGTGGCGGACTTAATCTTGTGCTTCGACACCGGCAGCAGACGTGCGTTAATACCGTCGAATTTAAATGGCGTATGCGCAGTTACCCATACCTGAAACTGCTTGTCGTAGCCAGTAAAAACTAAGAGACCCACCACAATGAACAAGATGGCAATCGTCCGCTGAAACCAGCCATTTGGATTGCTGGCAAACCGAATCCTGGCCACCAGACGCTGACCATAGTAGCCAATGAGCAAAAGCAGCGCGCTGAGCCCCAGCACATACGACACAATATATACAAATGCCTGCGCAAAATTGGCTGGCAACACCGATGCCAATATGTAGGCGTACACCGGGCTACAACTGGAGAACACCGGGCCGAGAGCCACGCCGATTACCAGCGGACCGAGCCAGCTCTTATTGCGATACCCCTGCCCCAGCAGCCCTTGCGCTTTTTGCTCCACGCCAAGCCTGCTCATGATAACGGCGTAGGCCAGCGGAAAAAGCAGCGCAATGCCCAGTAAAATGATCAGACTGCCCGAGATGTATGCGATCGAACGCGGCGGTATATGTACAAGCAGTGTCGTAGCCTTAAGCAGCAATGTCGAAACAATCAGCGACACAGCCAATGACAATGTAATAATAAGCGGACGTTTTCTGTCGGCTTGGTCCCCAGACAGCGATCCGCCAATAATAATAGGTAGCAGCGGCAGAACACAGGGGGCGAGCACAGTGAGCACTCCGGCAACAAACGCACTAAAGAGTAGAAACATCTAATACCTCTAGCGCTTATTGTACGCCAGTTACGGCCTGTTGTTTTACTTAGCACGGCTTATTATGGCAATGGATTGCCGCCGGTTACCGGCGCTCTACGGCCACTAAGCTTGCCGTGACCGGCATACGAATCTTTGCGGTGATCGAGTTTGGGCGTCATCTTCTGGGCGAGGCCGGGTTCGGGCTGGGTTTGCGCCTTAAACCTGGGCTTAGAGAATTTCTAACATCAATAAACTAATTAGCACAGGCTTGCAAGCCTAGCAAAACCCGGCAGTAAAAAACTCCACGCTTAGCGAGTGAACAATTTTATATCAGGCAAATACAGAGCGGTTTAGTCTAGTAAGTACCATCCAGTGGCGGCGTAGGGTCTAAGAGGCGCGCCGCCACGTGTGGTGGCATAGCACCAATCATCAAATGAAGGGAGTTACCTATGGCAAGCAGCACAGGCACCCAAGGGCTAGGCTCTGACAACATGAGCCAAGAAGATAAAGACCATATTCATAGCATGGGCGGAAGCGCCAGCGGCGGCAACTTCGCCAAAGATCCAGCCCGCGCCAGCAAAGCAGGCAAGAAGGGCGCAGCTGCCCAATCTACCGAAGCAAAGGCACGCGGCGGTCGTAACAGCCACCGAGGGAGCGCCGCCTCATAATCTCCTTGGCCCGGCGTACAGCGCCGTTATTACTCCCCTCCAAGGGGCTGCCCAATCCACCCCGGGCGGCCCCTTTTAGTCTTGTCCGCAGGCCTTGGTTGCGACGGTACTGGTTATATTGTAGTTTGCGTCAATAGTAACCGTGGTGTTGTCCGACCACTGGGCAACATTGCCGCATTGGCCTTCGGATTCGTATGCCGCATATGCCTGTGTGTTATTAACCACGCGGTTGCCAAAAATCTTCCAAACGCCAGGGTTGTGACCGCCCGTAAGGTTATAAGTAAGCCACGGATAGGTCCAGATACCGTTAGCGCCGCCAAGTACCAAGTTGTTAGAAATAGTGACGTTAGTGGAGCCATACTGGGAGCCGCGCGTCGGGTTGCTGGCGATAAAGATAGGACCATTTTGCCCAATCTGGACACATGTTGCCTGAGAAGTTGGCGGCGTAGTCCAGTTGCCGCACTCATCGAAGGTGCTGTGATTAATAGTCAGGTTGTAGGTGGCCGGGTAATCCTGAACGCCGTCGGAGTGGCTGCCGTCTGGCGGAGACTGTGAGGCACCAACGCCGCACATTTTTGCATAGGAATCCTGGATGGTAATGTTGGGGCCGCCCGCTCGGTAGGCGTCGTCGTGGTTGCGCACATACAATCGCGTTGCCGTGTAATTGCCGGTGTCGTTGCCCGTGTCGAGGGCCGGCCCAATAACACAGCCGCTGGCCGGGCCCACGGTGGTATCCTGGACCACAAGCGTCACGCCGCCGCTGTCCTCCTTGTGAATAGTGCCGTCGACTTGCGAGTTTTTAATAGTAGTGTCGGCCTTGATGATAAGGTCGCCCGTGACATGCTTACCATCGATAACCGTGCCGGCCGTGGTGATTGTCTCGGGTCCCGTGTATGCAGAGAGGACAGTACCAGACGGCACACCGGTACATGCCGGAGTGGGATACTTAGGAAGCGGACAAGTAGTGCTGCCCGTCGGCGGAGTCGTACCACCGCCACCACCGCCGCCTGGCGGAGGTGCGGCTGGCGCATTAAACTGCACGGCCTGACCACCCGATGCGCCGGTATCGCTCACTTTTTGGGCGTTGCCAGTCAAAGTTGAACCCTCTGCTTCAGTGGCCGCAAAGTAAGTGGCGGCATGTGAGCTGGTAACCAGGTAACCGGCAATGAGCACTACTACTGCAGCGGTGGCAGCTACAAGAATATTTCGGGGTGGCGTTTTCATGATCTTTTTGGGAGTAGGTTTAGTAATGGTTACGGTTTCTTTGTGCATCATAATGTACGCCTGCCGGTTCGGTCAAATTAATTGTGTACGTTAATTGTACATGTTTATTGTAATTGCTCCGTGAATACGGCCAGCCGCTGCGTAAACTCGCTGGTGCCCGGTTTTACTTTGCCTGCACAGGTAATCAGGTTAAGACCGGGCTTGCCGGCGGTTATCGCCTGGGTAAGCGCTTGCATGTCCACCGACTCGGCGTCGTACAGTACCGTTCTTACCACTTTGTAGGTAAACTTTTGGCCGTCGCCGCGCTCAATACTCAGCGTGTCGCCCGCAGCTAGCTTTTTGAGATCATAAAATACGCCGTTGGTTGTCCAGCTGGAAACATGGCCATCAATTACCATGGCGCCCGGCTGACCCGGCAAGCTGGAACGGTTATACCAGCCGGCATCGAACACATTGCCCGGGACCGCGAGCGCTCCATCGGCGGTGAGCCCTAACGATAGCACCCGGGCATGCACACCAATTTTGTCGATAGTAATATAGCGCGGCTTATCGGGGGCCACATTATAGCTGCTGAGATCATTCGTAGATGGCTGCGCCGTAGACGGCACGGTGGCGGTATCGGCACTGGCTGTTTGCGTGGCCACCGATTGTGCCAAGTGCGTTACGGCTGCCACAGCCTGGTGATTTGTCTTCCACCCCTGCACGCTTACAAACAAACCGATGCCAAATATTACTGCCGCCATTCCCGCTACTGCCCACGCTTTCCAGGCGCGCCGCGGACGAACCGGATCGCTGACAGTAGGGGCTTGCTCGTTTGCGGCAGGCGCCAGCCGTAGCACAAAAGATGCACGGCTAATCGGCTGCGTAGCATAAGGGCGCCGATATGCAACTGGCCGCCGTATGATATCCATACTGCGGCCCGGAGTGCGCTGCGCCGAACCTGACGTTCCAGAACGTCGCAGTCGTTCGCGCGAATGTTCACTAGAGGCTGCTGCCACCGTGCGCTACTCCCTTTTTGTTGCTATATTTGTTTATTTACGTGCAGGTAATGAACGCAGACGATAAGCCAAACCACCCAAAAGTATGGCCGCGCCAGATGCTACCGCCAAGACAAGTACCGGATTACTCTGTACTGCCGCCAGGCCCGTCTTAGGTGCGGCGGGTGCAGCCGCCGGCAATGTTAACGAACCAGTTGTGGCCGACAGTACGTGGCCATTTGAGGTGTATGTACCAGTAAGTACTACGGCAGAACCATTAGGCTGCACACTCGCGTCGGCCGTCAGTGTCACCGGCCCAGACAGGGTAAGTTTGCCAGTGCTGGCGAGCGTTACATTAAGCGCGCCGGAGCTGCTTACGCCAGTACCTGCCAAGGTGAAGGCGTTGCTGAGCGTAAGGTTGGTTTGTGCCGAGGTGATATACAGTACGGCGCCGGAGGCAATAGTAACCGAAGCGCTCCCCAGCGCACCATCTATACCAGCGTTTATGTTGGCGCCAGCACCCAAATTGAATGCTCCCGTAAAGTTGCTTGCTGCAACAGTTATGCTTGCACTGGGAGTAGTGCCGCCAAAGGCAAGCGTTCCCGCACCGCTTAAGGCAGAGCCAAGGTTGACGCCAATGCTGGTAACCGTTACGGTGGTGCCGCTCGGGATGGTCAGCGTCGAACCGCCGCCAATACCAATGCTTAACGGGTTGCCGCCAGTTGGCGCGTGGGTACCCGTAATCGATTGGTTACCGCTCAGTGTTAGATTATTTTCGATAGTGTTCGTCGTATTACCGGTGCCGTTGTCGACAATGCCGCCGGTAAGCGTAAAGGCGTTGCCGGTAATGTCGAAGCCGGCCGCACCGGTGAACGTGAGACTGCCAAAGGTCATGTTGGTTTGGTCGTTAATTGGCAGCAGACTTGTTGCGCTACCATTAAAGACCAGGTTGTCGCCGTTTGTAGGCGCCGTACCGTTACAGCCGGTCCAGTTGGCTGTCGTCGTAAAATTATCGTCGGAGCCGCCGGCCGTCCACGTGCAGGTAAAACCGACTGCACTTGCATGGCTCACCAATACACTTAAACAAGTTGCCAAGCCTGTTAAAAAGCCAGCCAGCCTAAAAACATGTTTTTTCATTTTTATTTTTATCTTTCTTTTAATGTATATGCTTTACTATATTATTCGCCAAAAAACTCGTCAATATGTTTTTGCTGCTAGTCGTGCTGTTGTGGCGCCGGTATAGGCAGGCCCGTGTCGTCCCACACGTTACCGCTGTTTTGGCTGAGTACCGTCTTGTTGCTGATAAGTATGGCGCAGCCCGTAAAGCCCTGATGACGCCCAAAACGGTTCCCGGTTATGTAAATATTGGTCATGGTAGCGCCGTTATAGGGTTGAGCGGCAAAGTTAAGTGTGCAGCCGCCGCCGTCCAGCCAGTTGTTCTCGACATGCGTATTGGGGGCCGAGCTTTGCAGGGCGGCATTCGGATCATTAGTAGTAGACATGTCTATATTATTGTGGCGAAGCGTCACATTAGACTCGCCGGCAAACGACTGCGCACCATCGTTATGCGTGGGCGTGCCGCCCTGATTGGGGTCGTTCGCAAACCAAGACATGTCGTGGATGTACGAATCTTGCACCAAGGTGTTACTGTCGGCCTTCATACCATCAACCCCGCCGTGGATGTTGACGCGGTAAAGGTTTGTGTTGCGTGTTGCTAAACCATCTATGGTGGCCGACGGGTTGGAAGGCACAAACTCGGAATCTTTTACGGTAATAGTACCGGTGCTGTCTTCGGTATCGAGCAGGGCGTGATTGGAGCTGGTGGGCTGCCCCCGAAAAATGCAGTTAACAAAGGTGATATTAGCCCCTGTAACGGTTATAAATCCATGAAAATCTTTACCGCTAATGGTCTGTCCGTTGGCGCTGGGACCATAGGTTTGGCTGCCGTTAACTACCGTGAGCGTGGTACCTGGCACTACTCCGGTATTGCTGGCGTCCGGCTTCATGCTGGCCGGAAAGGGGTCGGGACGGCTGCTGGGCGGGGTGGTACCGCCGCCTCCGCCACCGCCACTCGGCGGCGGCGTGACCGGCGGCGCATTAAACTGTATGGCCTTGTTGTCAGATGCACTGGCGTCATTAATCACGGTGGCATTGCCGCTGAGCGTACCGCTTTCGCTCTCTGCTGCGGCAAAAAAGCCGGAAGCGCCGGAACGGGTTACAAAATAACCAGCCGTGAGCACTACTATGGCAGCGGCAGAGGCAATGAGTAGGTTTCGGTGAGATGGTTGCATGTTGTAGCTTGGGGCACACCCAAAGGGCTTATGTTCTCTTGAATAATAGTGCAGAATCGCACAGCCGGTCAACTAAATGCACACCGTAATTGTACCTGCCTATCGCTCTTGCACACCCGGCCGCCGGGGGTGTGCGCTTGCTAACAGCCCGCCCGGCAGCATGAGCGTACACTGGTAAGTATTACCCCCTAGTAGGAGAACTCATATGACAGACATCAAACAGACCGTCACCCGTACCGAAGAGCAAGGTGTCGCCCCCACCGGCGCAAGCGTACAGCAGCAAACCAAGCGCGTGCAGACCCAGTCGGCACTAGACCCTAAAATTACCATGGAAAACATCGTGTGGTACATTTTGGGCATCATCGAAATCCTGCTCGCTTTTCGGTTTGTACTCAAAATACTGGGCGCAAACTCGGCCAGCCACTTTGTAAGCTTTACCTACGGACTCACCAACCCCATAACCGCACCTTTCGACAGCATGTTTGGCGTTGTCCGTCCCGCCCCTGGCATCACCGGCTCGGTATTTGAGCCGTCCATATTAGTTGCTGCGGCGGTTTACTGCCTCGTTGCTTGGGGTATCGTTAAACTCCTGGGCATCAACCAGCGTGACTAAAATTGTGACGCGTCTGCAGATGCCTTAGAATAGATGCATGACGCAGCAGCCCTTAGAAGTTCCGCAGTTTTTGCATAATTTCGCACAGCAGCAGCCCGACAGCCTGCTTAGCCCTGGCGGCGTCGCCATTGCAGACAAACTTGACGTCCCGCCGGAGCCGCCGCCCAAAGAACTCAATCAGGCCGCGGGTCGCTGGCGAGCTTTACTGAACCGTCTGGGAGCTATTGTTAGCCGAGGGCCAGACGCGCCCGTCATCGAAATAAGCGATGAGCACATCCCCATAGCCGAAACCGTCAACGATGCGTTCTACGAAGAACAAGCTCGCCGCTGGGAAAATGCCCCGTACACACCAGAGGACCTGGCAACCTACTTTACCCCAGAACACCTCAGCTCACTCACTATGGATCAGTACGTGCTGCTTATGCGCCGTTTTCCTGGCGAACTTGTCACACATGTAACTCGCCAAGGCATTCGCGACCATATGGGTATGATCTACCACACCGAGGGCGTTGGCAGCTACAGCAACGGCTTCGCCAACATGCTCGAGGACCGGCGTCTGCGTTCACCGCTTGGCGTCTATATGATAGAGGAACATAAAGAAGCGGCCGTGGGCCAGTTCTTAAACCTCGGCCGCCACGGAAGTGCTCAAGAGGCGCTTGAGCGGCTGGATCGCATAACCCACCCCACAATACAATATGAAGCTGGCAGCTATGCCGACCGCAGCGCCATCCACTTTGCCGCCGAAGAAGTGGGGAACGAATATTATGGTTCCGAGCGAGGCAACGAGATATTCATCGCCTTTCCAGCAGCCATGATTGCCTCCCAGTATCATTTTAACGGCGATCCTACAGACAACACTGGCGGATATTGGAACGATCTATGGGTATGGGAGCACGAGCAGGCGGGCATTCCGCTCGACGCCGGCCTAATATTCATTCCTGCCAATGCCCAGGTAGACAGAAACACCGGCTCGCGTTACCAGCTCGACGAACAAGGCAGCCCCCTCCCCAACGTAGAAGGAAGGGCGAGTGTAGAGGCGGTGCTTGCCTCGCCCGAGCTGCCCGCCTTTTATGAGGAGGCACAAGAAGCCGTATACCGTGCCGGAGACGACGAAACCGCGCTGCGTGAAGCCCTTGCACCACTCCGCTCCAGACTGCAAGCGCAATGTAATATAACCAACCCACGTCTCCTGGACTCGCTCGTGAAGCCCGAAAACCTCCTTTCCCTCAAAGTACAACAAGATGAAGTTACAAGTGGTCATTCCCTTCCCGAGATGCGCGACGCCATCATTAGTGGCGTATTAACCGACGCCGAGATGCACTACATGGCGGCACAAGACCCAATATCGTCACAGGAATATTGGGAAGGATATTTCAATGACATTGGCTGGCGCCCATCCAAAGTTGTATTTTACGAAGACTCAGACCCTACCGCCGCCATGCGTCGTTGGCGCGACGAAAACGACATCTGGCGGCGCACCGGCAAACCGTCGTATGGCTTCCCCCAACATGCAGTAGAGCGCGGTGACCCAGTTGCCAGCCGAGGCATGGAGCGTTTCAGAAGCCTTGCCCTGAACGCCATCGACAATCACTTCGGGGGACACCAGGCGTAGCACCTAACAGGCAGTGGCAGTATCGGCAAAAAACAGACTGCAATATAGCACATCGACACTGCTGCAAATGCTATCATTAAGCCATTATCATTAACGCTTTCACCCGATGTCTGCCATTGCCAATACGCTGAAATTACTGATCGCCGGAACAATGCTGCATACCCTGCTCTTTGCCGCAGCAGCGACCGCGCACGCCCAAACGGCGGGCGCCATTGCTCAAGGTTTTACCGCCGATACCGGCAAAGGCAAAATTGTAGCCGGCGCGCTGGTGAGCTTCAAGGCCGGATCGGGCAGCGTTGAACTCGCAACAGTGGCATCGGCCGAGCGGCTGGTAGGCGTTGCCGACCAAGAAGCGCTGGTGGCAATATCGGGTAATAAGCAAGAAGCCCAAATTGTGCTGGGCGGCACTACCAGCGTGCTTGTAAGTGATATCAACGGCAGCATACAAGCCGGCGACAAAATTACCGCCTCGCCCATTGGCGGCGTCGGCATGCGCGCCACCGGCAATGGCCGCATAGTCGGCGTAGCCCAAAACGACTTCGATGCAAGCGCGGCCGAAACTCGCACCATCCAGGACAGCCACGGCAAGGAGCACACCGTCAAACTGGGACGCATCTTCTTGCAAGTAGGCTTGTCTAACTATCAGGCGCCGGGCAGCAACTTTTTGCCGCCCTTTATTCAAAATCTAGCAAACAGCATAGCCGGCCGACAGGTGTCTATTGTGCGGGTACTCTTTTGCAGCATTCTGCTACTACTAAGTTTTGCCAGTTTGATTATTCTTATCTCTAGTTCGGTACGGTCGGCAATGGTATCCATTGGACGCAATCCGCTGGCCTCGGGTGATATCCGCAAAAGCCTGTACCAGGTGGGAGCCGTAACGGTTGCCGCTTGGGGCGGAGCGCTGGTGGCCTGCTACCTTATCCTTACCGTTTAAAACATAAGTATTTTCTTGTGTGCGCGCTGGCGAGGATTGTATACTGTAGGCAACAAGGCTTTTAAGGCTGAGTTGGAAATAAAAAATGCAAAACGACCGCTCATTCGACGGGATAAAAACTTCGCCGTCTGCAAATCGTCTGGGGCCAGTTTTTATGAGCCCCGCTCCTCAAGAGGCTCTCAGTTTGGATGGCCTGGGGGGCATTGATTCTGTTTCCCCTGAACCGGCCGCTGAATCCGCGTACACATCCGCTCCTACTGCAGGTGCACGCAAACTCAGTACCCGCTGGATTCTTATTATTCTCGCTGGTCTGGTATCGCTGCTCATTATTG
Organism: Bacillota bacterium; assembly: GCA_035478295.1. Lineage (GTDB taxonomy): Bacteria > Patescibacteriota > Saccharimonadia > Saccharimonadales > UBA4665 > PMNU01. The sequence continues at coordinate 70,754 of DATIJU010000004.1, forward strand.
CCAGCCTTATTGCCGTCATCCGCGGTCGTACCGGTAACGCCGTAAAAGCCGGCCAATTCGGCACCGTACAGCTGTCGCTCGACACTATCAAACAAATACCGCTGCAGGTGGGTACCGCCAAGAGCCTCAAAGTAAACGGCCTGCTGCAAGTAACCAACTCTATCCTTCTAAAACCCGCCTCGCAGCCCAGCAGCCCCACTGCCGGACAGCTCTATTACGACAAAACTTCCAACCAACTCAGCTACTACAACGGCCAGCAATTTGTAGGCGTGGGCGCCGGCAGCGCCGTAACCAATGTCACCAATGTATTAGGCAACACGGCCGCTTCCGTTCGCTTGCAAACCACCGCCCCGGGAGCGCAGCAGGCTGGCAACTTTAATATCAACGGCATTGGACAAGTGGGCGTCCTCAAAACCACCGTCATCAGCAGCGACGGGGCGGCATTCTACATCAACCCCACCTCCATTAATACCGCGCCGACCCCCGAAGGGACGCCCATCATACTTGGCCAGCCAGAACTGAGCGGCACACCCGAGCCACTTCCAGGCTGGATAAACGGCCTCAACGCTCAAAAAGTAACAGTGGGCGAAACGGGGGGCAAAGTGCAGTCCATGAGCGTACACTTCATTGGCGGCTCAGCACTCAGCCATGTACAATTCGCAATCTACGATGACGATGGTGACGTGCCCAGCAGGCCAAGCGCCCGCCTAACGGCCAGCGGCATTGCCAGCCTCACCCCCGACGGCTGGACCACAATAAGCTTGCCCGCAATCACCCTCAGCCCAAACACTACCTACTGGATAGCAGTAAATACCGATGACGCTACCGTTCGCCGCTACATGAGCGGCGGCGCACAAAACTACTGCTACACGTTCAAAAACTTTGGCGCCATGCCAGACCCCTTCAGCAGCGGCGGCGCCTGTTTCACCGGTGACCTCACCTACCCTCTATATATGACCTATCTGACTTCTGCCGGCTCTGCAGGGGCGGTAAGCCAGGCGCACGTTACCGTGGGTACAGACGGCTCAACCTTATTCCGCAACAGCGAAGACTCCAGCAACGCCCTCCAGGTTCAAAACGCTGCAGGCAGTAGCACCATCTTTAATGTCGACACCATCAACGGCCGCATTTCCATCGGTAAAGCCAATGCCAGCTACAAATTAGACATTGCCGGCGGCGACATCAACCTGTCAAATGGCCACTCACTTCGTTTCGGCGGCACATCGGCACTCACCGTAACAGGCAGCGGCATAACGGCACTCAGCAATCTGAACCCCGGCGGCAGCGTGCGCATTCAGGGCGACACCTTCAGTGTGCAAGATCGTACCGCCTTGCACGCCAACCTCACCATCGATAATTCCAATGGCGCTACCGTTTTTACCAACGCCAGCGACAGCACCGACGCCTTCCAAATTCAGAATGCCGCCGGCACGCCGCTATTTAAAGCCGATACGAGCGGCATGGCGCTCCACGTGGGCGATTCTACCGGGTCGGCCACACCAGTCATTTTGTATCTAGCCAACAAAAACACTGCCGGCGATCCGGCCAGTGGCGCCGAGGGCGGCACCTACTACAACAGCACACTCAGCAGCTTCCGCTGCTTCCATACCGGCTTCTGGCAAAATTGTGCCGACATCGAACCGCAGCACAGCTTCTCGCTATACGACGAATTTATCGGCGGCCAGACTTCCTTTAGCGGCAACATCGGCTCACTGGGCTGGAACGCTCTCGCTATTGGCGCTAACGGCAGCCTGGCCCTCAATCCTGCCACTCCTACACCCAGTGCCGACCGGCCGGGCGTGTTACGCCTGCAGACGCCAGCGGTTAGCAACCAGGGCACGACACTTTCGCTGGGCGATGCCAGCGGCGGCTCCATGCTTACCGCCAAAGACAACGACGTTAAAACGGCCGTTGCCGTAGGCGCTATAACTGGCCAGGTGCTGCGTGTGGGCTTACATAACGAACAAGGCAGCACCACCCAGCCAATATCGGGCGTCTGGTGGGAGGCCAACCCGGCCGCCAGCGCCAACTGGCGCTACTGCACGGGCAACGGCACCGCAGCCACCTGCACCGATAGCAGCGTCGCGCTTGCCGCAAACGCTTGGGTAACGCTCGAGATACGCGTAACCAGTGGCGGTGCGGGCACGTCGGCGGCCACCTTCGTAATTAACAACACACCGTTTTTGGTCACCGCCAGTACCATCGACACCACCAACCGCGTTTCTCCTGCTCTCAGCTGCTACGCTACAACCGGCACTGTTCAAAACTGCTACTGGGACTACTTCCAGCTTACGGGCACCACCAGCACCAGGCGCTAGCCAATCTTGAGACCAGTGCTTACCGGGCCCACATATGCAATACAGATAACACCACTGAAAAACAATGTCATCAATCTCATCCTCCAGTCATATCTACCCACAGGGCAACATCGCGTCAGATTTACCGCAGCTTCACTGCACGCTATCTCGCTTATGGTTACTTGCATATATAACCCATTGCGCTATCATTAGACTTTTATAGGATTACCATGAGCTTAATACAGCAAGCTGCTAATTTTACGTTGCCAAAATTCCAATATATGGACATGGAGACATGCCAATGGATTATAGCCAATAACCCCCACTACACAGCGTCGCGCCCTGCCTATTCGCGCCAAGCGGCGGCGTCGCTTGCTCGGTTCCCAATAGATACAGCGTGGTTCCAAAATCCGTTACTCATAGATTCGCTGCATGGGCTGCGCCATTTATACCGAACAGCGTATTTTTGTATGCGCCTCCTGGAGCATACCGGCACACTAGACAGCGAAGACAGCGATCTAATAATAGTTGCAGCGCTCCTGCATGATATCCAACGGCTAGACGATAAGGCCGATGAAGGGCACGCCAGTCGCAGCGCACTATGGGTAATCAGTAACCTACCCAGGCTATCTCAAACCTGGAATCTTAAACTAAACGCGGAGCACATTGCGAAGATTGAGGCCGTCATCGCCCTACACGAGACACCTTACAATAGCTTTTCCCCTGAACAACAACACCTATATACGCAGCATAAATCCCTGGTCGATATCCTTAAGACTGCCGACGCGCTCGACAGATACCGGCTGCCAAAACTAACCTGGTGGCCAGACGACAAGCACTTAGCGCTCATTCCACCCAAAGAGTTAAAGCAGGAGGCATACCAATTGGTTGCCGCCAGCGAACTGTCCTTTCTTAAAGGAGTCGGAAGCGGCGACAGCGTCATAAACATAACTAAAGGACACCATGCCTAACGATACTTCACACTGGGACACTGCCCATGTCTTACACAACAAGAATACGCAAAACGACCCCTATACTGCGCATGCGCTCCATGCACCACTCGCCCGTAATAATATCTTTACAGAGACGCTACAAACTGCGCCCGTCATTCGGCTCCTTCATATCACAACTTCTCTGGATACCGTACTCGACGCCGGGAATCTCTATACAAGCGCCGGATGCCTGGTAGGTACTGTGTATTGCGTTCCTACACAACAGACGGCAGACGGACTACGAGCCCATAACCTAGGTGCTTACATCTACAAACACGAAGTCGGCATGAGCCTCCGCCAAAAGGGTCTCACCCACCGGACCATCAGCCCGCTCATTATCGAAGCAACCGTGCCCGCTACAATGAAGCGCGCCAACAAAGGCATAGACTACCTAAAACTAGGCAAAGTTCACTTAAAAACCTTTCACGAGTTAGTCCAACATCTACAGCCAACACGACGCCGCGAACTAATGACGCAGGTAAAAAGAGATATCGCTCAGTCCAACGACTTCTGGCGGCTATGTCAGGATGTACGGCACGAGGTAACGTCTCCTGGATCCGACACGGCAAGTTTTTTCGAAGCTCTATGCAGGGCCATACCCTCCATGCCAATACTGGGATACATCTACTTTGAGGCTATCATCGAATACATTACACTGCACTCCAAAGATGAGCACACCATGCACACCGCCAGGCAGGATGAACTAAACTGCTGGGCATACAAAACATTTATCTACAGAGTACAGCCCACACTCCTGCAGTGTTTTAACTTGGCCGATTTTCAGCCTACAATGAGCACCGTGCGGCAGATTGCAGCCCAGATGTGCGACGAAGGGTTACTCGATGTCGACATCGATGCCATGCTTGATGCTGTTAAGTGGCGCGTGAGCGACTTAGTACTAGACCGACTATTGGGTGCGGCTTCTGCTGATGCTACTTTTGATCAAACCCAATCGTTTGACAGCTTAGCCGCACACGCGCCCGACCTCGTGGGTCACGTAATCGACCGCAGCATCCGAAGGCGCGAGGGATACGAAACATTTTGTCATAGCTTCGACAGTCATAAAGCAGCGGGTGCCTGGCAATACTGGACCGCAAACAACATCCTCTTTCCTTATTACGGTATACTCCCCAAAGGAGAGGTGGGTATAAATCCCGCGGCAAACGTACCGCATCGCGTGTACCTTGCAAAAGCTCGGATGGCAGGCAACGACTTATATGTCGAAAAGGACACCGAATTGCCGCTGCAAGTTATACCCAATCTCGTCCATGCCGAGCACGCCCTAATGGGCTTAACATCCAAAACAGCATGATATACATCTCAGCCAGATCAATCACCCAAGCAGCGAAAAAAGGTCTCCTAGCCACCCTGGGATGCGCTGCTAATGCCAGCGACCCCGCTATATCCCACGAGACCGCGGCAACAATAGTAGTAACAAAACCCGACAGTGAGCCGCCTGGCTTTGTGATACAAAATAACACCTTTGCATATCAGAATAATTACGCCGCTTACCTGCCCGAGGTAGATTCATCGCTCGTAAATGATGAGGAGATCGACTACACGAAGCTTTTTATCAGCCCCGGCCATCTCGATACCATCATAGCCTGCCTCAAAAAATACCCGGATAGTAGACGAAATGTTATCAATAGCTGGTCACCGCGCTGCCTCGACCCAAAAGAAGTGGGGGTGTGCATTACCCAGCTGTACTTCCGGCTCAATAACGGACGCCTCGACCTCCACTCGCACGCGCGTGCCAACGACGCTTATCGTTTGCTCTTACTCGATATGCAATTGGCTACCAGCATACAGCACGCGGTAGCTCGGGCTACTCATGCGCCGGTAGGGGAGTATGTCCATTTTGTTGACTCACTCCATTGCTACAAGCAATACGAAAACGAAATACAACGTCAGCTAGACTACATGCATGCAGCTGCCGTCTGGAAGTAGCACCGGCCGTGCCCCATTATTTCGTAGGCGGCATTAACGGTGTAGGCAAGTCAACTATTGTACGCGAGCTGGTCGCGGCCGAGCCTTCCCTAGAACACATCCACACTACCAGCCTCATTATGCAATGGCTGGGCATCGCACCGGGCGATTATGAGCATCTTCAAAGCCTTCCGGAAGCACACAAAACCGAGCAGAACCAACTAATGCTTACGCACCATCTGGGCGTTGCCGGCCAGCAATATAGACAGCTCGTCCTCGACTCGCACTATCTGCATATACTCGAAGGACGAACCTCACAGCTCATCACGGGAGACTGGCCGCGCTTTCTTGGCGCCCTAGTCTTAATAGAGGCAGACGTAGAGAGCATTCACGAGCGCATCAGCTGCGACAGCCCCACACGGCGACGTCCGCTATTCTTGCCCGGCACAACTGCCGCCCAACAAATTGACGCACTGAGCGACTACAAACGTGAGACTCGCGAAGAGTTCGAGGCAATCGCAACCAGGTTCTCGCTGCCACATCATATTATCGAAAACAACGGTGACCCCGCCACTGCATGCAATAATTTGCTCGCCATACACCAAGAGCTTACCGGCAAATCCTAAGCAACGTATTGCAACAAATCAGCCTCGCTCAGCACACCCATTTGTAGTAGCAAGGGTATCGTTCGAGCCGCTGCGTGACACTCGTGTATCCGTTGCAACAAATACTGCCGGTCAATAGACACCGCATTATTAATCGCCGCGATGTCATCGAGGTCGTGCTTACCTTGTGCGCGTCCGCGCTGCGAGATAGCCTTAAAGAGCAGGGTGTCCGCCGGATTGGCATACCACGTTTTTAGCCCGTGCATTGTTGTATGCACCCGATTTTCTCTCACTAAATCAGTAAAAGGCGAGGGGTATGAAACGTTGTCGCTAAAAATAATTGTGCCCGACATAACCGAAACATCACCGCCGCCAAGAGTAATCAGCACTCCATCATATGGGTCGCCGGGTCGTTTTGTGATGCGGCGATCGAGTATGCTGGCATCAGGGAACGTCTCTACGAGTTGGTCCCATTTCGTGTGGTCCGCCCAAAAATCAATATCAGGCGTTTGCCGGTGCGCCGCCAACAACGCGGCATGAAATCCCGAAAAAACACAAAAATCTATATCGGCGGCAATAAGGCGGTCGGATACTTCTTGCGCTAATTGGATGTTAGCTATAAGTTCACCGTTCCCGGCAGCTTCACCGCCAATCATTGATACGCCTCGAACAGAGTTGATGGTAACCACGGCGAGCTAAGGCGCTCCGCACTAGGATCGTAGGGTATTGCATTGTAGGCCTTAAGCAATGTCTGCGACAGACGAAAAATCGCCCCATCTTCACGTCGATTAGGCCGAACATACGCGCCAGCCGCCGGGCAACTCAGCCCAGTGCGCGTTGGCGGGACGGGCCAGGGCTCCCCAGGTTCGACGGCCGCAACCTGTGCAAGATAGTCTAGCCAACGCTCATACATAATGCCGGTGGCGCGAGCTCTAATCTCTGCCAGACTGTGGAGTGTGTCGGCACTAATGGCAAAAGACTGTCCACCCCCCTCCTCTAAGGCATCGGGAAAGAACATGCCAAACGTAGATGCCGCGCCAGCAACACCAAGCGGAAAAAGACGGGCATATTTATCCGGAATACGACTGGCGATAACTTTAGCAAACGTTTCAGCCGCGTCGTCGTGCCCAGGTATCTTCTCGGGCATAGCCAGAGCAACACTGCCTAATATCGAACCTACCCCCTCCTGACTCGTCACTATCAAACTCTCGGCAGGACTATACAAAAGCCTATTCATCACCGCCCGCTCGGTGTGTACCTCTACCACTCCCGGGTTCTCCCGGTATGTCTCCCATAAGTCGTCGCGAAGTCGCTTATCCCGATGCATTAGGTCATAGAGTAAGCCACCGGCTCTAAGCAGCCTGTCGGAGTGAGCAGGCCCATAACCGCTGCTAGGCACACGCAGATAAAGTCCCGGGCTATGAGGCGAGTCCATGGATGCAAGCCGATAAGTACGCTGCCTGCCGCTGGCAAAATCCGGCGTCTGACGGGCAGCGGCTAAACCTAGTATCCTTGGGATATTCATAACTGCTGCGTTATGACCCAAATTAAAGAATCCCCTGCCAAGCTGATCTGCGTAACTTTGTTGATACTCGGCCCAGTCTTCGGGATCGATCACATCGTTCCCTGCCTCACGACGATCACGTAGGGTCAAGGTTAAATGTTCTCTGTGTTCTGGGAAAGTGGCGTGGGCATGGACGCCCATTGTCCTGGCGTGCAGCTGAAGATTACCAGACCAGAACGAGTCCAAGAATACGTCCAGCTCGGCATCGGTTGACGGTACAAAAGGCGTACCGCCGCTATGCTCATAAAGATGGGGTGGCAAATCATGCACACTATATGGAACAGTATCGGTAATCCGCGCCTGGGCAATAGCGCCTACCGCTTCGGGGAATCTATCTATAAAAGTATCCACGCGGTCGGCAAAACGACGTAATGGGTCTTGCAGCACGTCTTGCAGCTCGGAGCGAATAGTGCCCGTCCAGTCTTGTAGGTAACGCCGCTGGGAAACTTCAGTGGCTATTGTTTGATTTTCACTTTTCATCAGGCCAGTATAGCATCTACTTTGCGACGGCCGACTACTTGCAGGCCGTTATCACAGCGCCACCTTTAGCGCGCAAAAAGTAGCACACAGAATGCTAATCTATCAGGTCAGCCGCTTTCAAACGCGGTATAACCTCGTGCTCAAAAATTGAACCGAAAGTAACCCAAAATCATTGGCAGGGCCTCCGCGGGGCGATCTCCCAACCGCGCCGTCACTCCAGTGTACCTCGCTCATTACAGCTTGTTGAGCAAACCGCCATAGTTGTACGGCGTGTAGGTGTCGGCAACAAATATAGGATAGGCCGGGCTATTAACACCCATAGCAGCCGCTAAGTGTTTTTCAATCGGCTCAAAGGCCTTTAAATTCTGAGCAGGCAGTTTTAGGTTGTCTCTGTCCTCAATCGTCATGCGGTATACAAAGCGAAATTTCTCAATAGCCCTGGCGTTTGGAAGCAACTCCAGGCTGGCCAGCTCACGTATTCGTGCGTACCAGCCCTCTAAGCCCATATTGGGGCTATCGAGGCTTATCTCCACCGATAAACAGTTTGAAGCATATTTGTTAATGCAATCGTAGTCGGCCACAATGACGCGCTTTAGCCCCAGCCAGGCCGATACGTCGTACAGGTTTTGGCCTGCCGCCTCACCCACAAAGCCGCAGTCATTTCCCGCGCAATGCGTATTGTGAAAGTCGAGCACCACATCATAGCCGCCGCACAGCTGCAGCAGTTCGGCGGCACGGCGCTGCTCGTACTGCTTGCTTGGGCGTTTGCCAGGAAACGAGCGATTTAAATCAT
>DATIJU010000005.1:0-72020 GCA_035478295.1 Bacillota bacterium
TTCCCGATGATAAGAAGGGGCCCGGCCTGGTGTAGATGTCAAAAATCTATACAATAGATTATCAAAGGAGTTTTTATGCCCCCCGACTTTGTGCCGCCGCAAAATTATTATCGTGTATCGGTAAAAGCGTTGATATTTGACAACCAACGCCGTGTGCTTGTTTTTAAAGATCACGCCGGCGAGTACGAGATGCCCGGCGGCGGCTTGGACCACGGCGAAAGTTACGAGGCCGGTATTCGGCGCGAGCTCCGCGAGGAAGTGGGCGTGGAAGCGGCGCAAGTAGGCCCCGAACTCTTTAGTTATCCCTGTCATACCCTCCATGGCCGGCCCAAGATTTGCTTAGTATTTCCGGTGTGGCTCAATGCGCAGCATTTTAAGCCGTCCGACGAAGTGGCCGAAGCCCGTTTTGTAACCCGCGAAGAGTTTGAGCGGCTGCCGTTTCAGCGCGGCGAAGCAGAGGTAACTGCCTACGCCGATAAAATTTGGCCCGGCTCACGTTACCCAAGTCCGTTTTACCGTGTGGCGCTGAGGGGTATTATCCGCGACGAACAAGATCGAGTGCTGGTGGTCGAAAACAAGGGCCATTTGTTTGAATTGCCCGGTGGTGGCTGGGAGCATGACGAAACCGAAGAAGCATGCTTGCGCCGCGAGTTAAGCGAGGAGTTGGGTGTAGAGATTAAGTATATCGGCGACATACAGTTTGTCTACAAGGCATGGAGCGAGGAACGTGCCTTTTGGATGTTGCGGCTTAACTACGCTGTTACGCTTAAGAATCATAAGTTTACGCCCGGCGACGTCATGATTGCCGCCCGTTTTGTAACTCGCGATGAGTTTTTACAACTCGCCTGGTGCAGCGAGGATAAGCCGCTTTTAGAACTTGTCGATAAAATCTGGCCGCAGTAGTCCGCTCATCACGAGTGTCATTCCGGATATAGTCCGGAATGACAAGACTGGGACGTTAGTTGAATATACCGCCCAAATGCCGTACAATAACCCCTGTTCTCAACCAAAAGCTACCTAAATCTTCAAACGTTGCTTTAGCTCAGTTGGTAGAGCAGAGGCCTGAAGAGCGACCAAAATTATGTCGTCCCCAGGGCACGAGGCTCACGGAACGTACCTTTCATAACCAAAATCTTCAGATGTGGCTCTTTAGCTCAGTTGGTAGAGCAGAGGCCTGAAGAGCCTTGTGTCCCCAGTTCGAGTCTGGGAGGAGCCACCAAAGAAAATACCCCAAGCGTAGGCTGGGGTATTTTCTTTGGTGGCCAGACCGGCATTGTCCGTCCGCTGCTTGCCGTTACAGCGCTCTATGTGCGAGAAAAATAAATTCATTGACAATATATTATCAATTGATATAGGATAAGCGTAATGAAACGCTCTATCGAACTACTGCCGCAATTATCTTTCTGCATCTTACTAGCCCTCAGCTTGCGCGCTCGTCATGGCTACGAAATTATCCAGCAAGTTGAAGAAGATTCTCTTGGAAAAGTTAAGATTGGCGCCGGCGGGCTGTATGTCACTATCCAAAAACTAATTGACCAGGGCCTTATTGAAGAGACGCAAGTTGACGGTAACGAGCGAAGGAGATACTACCAGCTTACCGACAAAGGCAGAGGGCAGTTGTATGCAGAGCTAGCCTACTATAACAACGTCGCGCAACTAACTAAACTTCGCCTGTCTTCAGAGAGTAGCGGTGGTTTGTGAAAAGGTACCCATATGTGCGCATGGTGCTGCCCGTGGTCCTTAAGTTATATCCAAAAAAGTTTCGAGATATATATGATGAGCAGATCGAGCTAACACTGCAAGACATACTGGGCCGCCGAGTTCGTGGCGATAAGGTATACACAGTCTGCGCGTCGTTGGCTGAGATTGCATTTTTTGGAGTACGGCTGAGTATTAAGGAGTGGATAGAAATGAGCAAAAAAATATCAGTTGCAGTAACAAGTGTAGCTATTGCCGCTGCGGTAGTGGCGGTTTCGGTATATTTGGCAACCCAAGCAAGCTGCGTCCTGCCTGGCCGGTGCCGGGCGGCGGGTGTCTACGGAGCACTGTTAACGTATCCTAAAGAATGGTCGGCAAAGAATGAGAAATTCTTTGTAAATAGAAATACACGCGCTGCTGGCCTCACTATTACGGCCCCAAAAAGTACCATTCGAGTTGCCATCGCTGCGGAGTACACCGGTATGCTGGGGGCGGAGGCCGGTTTTCCTACGGCGTCTGGAATCAGAGGTAAGCTAGTGTCGATGGACCCAGCCCCGCACCTTGATGGCGTCAGCGTCATTAAGTGGATCGAGTATGACAACACAGGCCAAACGTATATTGCGCTAGAAAACATTGTTTCTACCGCTCAGGTAAAGCAACTTGGATTTGTAATGGGTAAGTTTGTCCCACTCGCTGCGCCGCCCCAATTGCTTTTTGAGCGTCCAGGCGGCGGTCCTAAATTGAACGCAGGCTTTAATTCGCAGCAGCCCCTGAGCCTTGCACAGGCAAACGCTTGGTTTAATACCAAAGACGCCACGACAGCACATAAAGTGCTACTGTCGTTAAAAGAAAACGTCTAAATACAGACTTCCAGCCGTTCGGCTAGAACGATGCCGGCATCAAAGATACAGTTCCAGTCTGGAAGAGTAGGGATGATACAATCAGCGAATGAATCGTCTGTATTTACTAACCCTAGAGATTGAGCCTGTTGAAATAGGTAAAGTCTATAACGAGCTGCCGTCACATTTGACCTTGATGAGCCGCTTTTTGTCCGATTTAGGGCCCAAGGAGTTATCCTCTGTCGTGGACCTTCTATTTATGGATACTAAACCCATAAACTTATTTTTTGGTAATACCATTGAGCTTGGCCCTAAGAAAGTCAAGGCACATATGGTTGATAGCCCTGGCGAACAGTCACTTCATGTGCGACTTAATGCTGTACTAGAAGGTGTGGGTGTGATATTTCAGTATCCTCATTTCATAGGCGCAAACCATAGGGCTCATGTGACGCAAAGGGATGGGGTGGAATTCCCTCCAAAAACGCATGTACTTTCCTCGGTCGCATATCTTATTGAAGTTATCGATGGACGAAGAATAATTCGTTCAAGGTTCAGCCTCGGTAAGCCTGAGTGATGTGTGATGTCCCAGTTTCCCCAGGCACGAAAGTACTGCAAGACTGAAATGTCACAGATTTGTGTTATTTCAGTCTTTTGTGTATACTCCTGGGTATGGAACAAGACAGGATACTCATCATGGCAGACCACACTGGGAGGTTTTACTCCGAGCGTTATGGGCTGGCGCCCGTAGCTGGCCGCCTAATTGGCTACTTATACGCCTGCCAACCGGCAGAGCAATCAATAAACGATATCGCCAAAGTGCTTCTGACGAGCCGCAGTGCCATAAACGGCGCCGTTAAAACGCTGGAAGCGCAGCGGCTGGTGCGGCGTACTCGCCCGGCCGGTACACGCGCCGATTTGATTGGCCTCACGCCGCTTAGCCGGGAGAGTATGGGCTTTGACCCGGCAGAATACCAGCAAATGGCAGGCTTGGCACGAGAGGCATTGGAATTGCTCGGAGATGAATCGTCGGAACGTCGAAAATCTCTTGAAGCAGTTATTTCGTTAAATGAGTTTATGGTGGAAAGGCTGCCGCAATTATATGAGGAGTGGCTACTGCACCACAAAAAGTTTCAGGCAAGTAAAAATAAGGAGAAATAAATGAGCGATTTTTTAAACAAAATTATCGGCGACCTAGAAGGCAAAAAAGAGTGGAAGGCAATTGAGGCGCGCGCCAAAGCCCTGCCAGAAGAGTATCGCACGGTGTACAACGAGGTGAAGCAGTACGTATGGCAAGGTGGTACCGGGGTGATGGACCCAAGCAACATGTTTAAGACGCTGGTTAACCTCTTTGAAGAAGGCGCCGCAAACGGCAAGCACGTGCGAGACATTACCGGTGACGACGTAGCGGCGTTTGTGGACGGGCTTGTTCGTGACGAAAAAACCTACACCGACGGTTTACGCGAAAAGCTTAACCAGGCTGTTGCTAAAAAACTCGGAAAATAACAAAAGGGGGCATCATGAAACCGGCAATAACAGTACGCGCCTTAAAAAAGGCGTATAAAAAGAACGCCGTACTTAAGGGTGTTGATTTTGCGGTGGAGAGCGGGACGATTTTTGCGCTGCTCGGCAGTAATGGCGCTGGCAAAACCACTATCATCAACATCCTGACGACACTCATCGAGGCCGATGCAGGCAGTGCTACGGTTGGCGGCTTCGACGTCGCCAAAGCTGCCGACAAGGTTCGCCAGCGCATTAGCCTCACCGGTCAGTTTGCGGCGGTTGACGACATGCTCACTGCCCGCGAAAACTTAGTGCTTATTGGCGACTTGCGTCACGAAAAAGACGCTGCCCAAACAGCCAAGGGTTTGCTAGAAAAGTTTGCGCTTACAGAGGCCGCAGATCGACTCGCCTCAACGTTTTCGGGCGGTATGCGCCGCCGTCTTGATATCGCTATGAGCCTCATTGGCAATCCGTCGATCATCTTTTTGGACGAGCCAACCACCGGTCTTGACCCAGAGGCTCGCAAAAGCATGTGGCAAACAATCAAGACGCTTGCCGAAGGCGGCACCACCATATTCTTAACCACACAGTACCTTGATGAAGCCGACGAACTGGCCGACAGTATTGCGCTGCTTCATGAGGGCAAAATTGTAGCCCAGGGCACGGCAACTGAGCTAAAGAAGCTGGTGCCGGCTGGCGTGGTTGGGTTTACTTTCGATACCGAAGCGCAGCTCAACCATGCAGCCGATGTTCTCGGAAAAGATTTTGAAGTAAGTAGGGGCAAAGGGCTCATGCTCACCGTGGCAACCGGCGGCAGTGCCAAGCAGATTGCAGAGCTATTTATTCGTCTTCGCGATGCCAAGCTAGAACCGGCCAATTTTTCCCAGCAGATACCCACGCTCGACGACGTGTTCTTCAAGCTCACCGGCAACAAGAAGGAGGAAGCATAATATGCGGGCAATTAAAGACACCTGGACCATGACGAAGCGCAGCCTGCGGCACATTCTTCGCAGCCCAGACACGATCATTACTGTGGTTATTACGCCAATTGCGCTCCTGCTGATGTTTGTCTATATTTTGGGCGGGGCGCTTGGGCCGGAGGCGGGTGCTGTAAAGTACGTAAACTTCATCACGCCGGGAATCATTATTTTCTCGATTGTGAGCGGTATTGCGTATGCGGCTTTCCGTATTAATACAGATATCCAGAAGGGTATTATTAACCGGTTCCGCACTATGCCCGTTGCCCCGTCTTCTATCCTGAGCGGGCAGGCTGCATCGTCGACGTTGTCTAACTTGTTTTCCTCGGTACTCGTTTTGGGGGTGGCATTTGCAGCTGGTTTTCGCACGAGTGCGGGCCTCGAAGAGTGGCTGCTGTTTGCTGCACTGCTCGTCCTCTTTACGCTGGCCACTACATGGATGGCGGTTTACTTTGGCTTGCAGGCAAAATCAACCGAAGGCGCTGGCTCGTTTAGCTACTTTCTAATACTGCTCATCTTTTTGAGTCCGTCGTTTGTACCAACTTCATCGATGTCGCCAGTGCTCCGCGGCTTTGCTAACAATCAGCCATTTACGTCCATTATCGAGACGATGCGTTCACTGCTAACCAACGGCACCGCCGGTAGTAAAGCAGGGCTTGCCTTTGCCTGGTGCGCGGTAATCCTGGTGGTTATGTATGCGCTTTCTATTTGGCAGTACCGGAAGAAGCAGCGGTAGCGGGGGTGCTACTATTGAACACATGAGCAATATACAGCTGCGGGCCACTTTCAATACAGACGCCGAACGATATCACGCGCTGCGCCCGCAGTACCCGTCAGAGCTATTTGACGCACTTATCACGCTTACGCACATGCCAGATAACGCTAAGCTGCTAGAGATTGGCCCAGGCACCGGCCAGGCCACTCTGCCGCTGGCAGAACGAGGCTATGAAATTACGGCCGTAGAACTCGGCAGCGAGCTGGCCAAGAAAACAAGCAAAACCCTGGCAGCCTATCCTAAGGTACGAGTTATTACAGGTGCCTTCGAAGACGTAAAATTGCCAAGCCAACACTACGACCTTGTCTATGCCGCGACAGCCTTTCACTGGATTGATACAGCGTCTAAGTTTAAGAAGCCGCACACATTACTCAAGGCAAATGGCCACCTCGTCATTATCCATACCGAACATGTGTCGGATGAATCTGGTGACGAGTTCTTTTACGCCAGCTGGCCAATATACCGGAAGCACGGCCTCACGGATACGCAAACAGATACGCCCGGTTTTACGCTGCCTCGTCTCAAAGGACTGCAGCCGCCAGAAAGAATGGACGAAGCGTTGTTTTCGCCAGAGAGCTTTACGGTGTTCCCTATGACCGTTACGTATACCTCCCGGGAATATGCCGAACTGCTGGGTACGTATTCGCGGCAATTGGCGCTGCCGCGAGATAAGCGCGACGCTTTCCTAGGGGAAATCGAGGAGCTGATAGATACAACCTTTGGCGGCCATCTAGTCAAACACTACGGCATGACACTGACAATTGCTCGCAAGATATAGACCCGCTATTATTAAGGCGATATCCAAAACAACGGGGAAAACACACATGAACCAAACGCACTATAAAAGCCTGCTCTTAATTACCCTGGTGGTATCGGCCACTGTTTTGGGCATACTGGCACTGTATTCGCACACCATAATGCCTGGGCTGCGCAAGGTGGATGACCCTACGTTTGTTAAGTCGTTTCAGGCCATAGACCGTCAGATTATCAACCCTATATTTATGCTGCAATTTTTTGCACCGCTGTTTTTGCTGGCTGCAGTATCGTATTACGCCTATAAACACCATCTTGTGGAGGCTAAATATATTTACGTGGCGTTTGCGTGTTATCTTGCGGCAGTGGTGATTACTGTGGCGGTTAACGTGCCGCTGAACGACGGCATCAAAAAGGTGGGCAGTGTGGCGAGCGGCGATGCGGCTACGACTGCGCGGGCACAATTTCAGGAGGCAAAGTGGCTGTTTTTTAACCATGCGCGTACCCTGCTCACACTTATTTCGGTGTGCTGCACTTCGGCGGCGGTATGGGTATCTAAAGCGCTGTAGCCTTTTCTTGGCTACGCTACTAATCTGCGCACAAACATCATGTCATTTTGCATGTCCCGGGCCTTGGCGCTCACGCGGAAGGCAAAAGTACGCATCGCTTTATGATGCTGCGGCGGCAGTGTAATGTCTTCGGCAATCATCCAACCATCTTCGCCGAGCGCGTCGCTGGGGCGAAAGGTAAGCACGTCTACGGCGGCGCCTAGTATGTACCGGGCAGCGCCACGATTAGGGGTGGTCGGCTGATAATTGTGGTCCTCAATCTGTAGAGGTAAGGGGCTGCCGCTAGCATCAACGAGTGACATCCGTATTGCTTCAAAGCCAATCTGTACTACGGTATCTACGTGGGGCAAAGCTGCGGCTTCGGGCCTGGGCAGGCCAACCTGTATGGCGCCGTTGTCGAAGGGGGCGGGCACTCTTACGATGTCGCCGCCTATAAGCCGGTGCATTTCTGCGATGGGACCAAGCTCATGAGCCATAATTGAGTTATTTTAACATTTTTGACGAGAAATTACCAATTGCCCGTACAAATAACGCATGCCGTGGAGGAGTGCGGGATTTTTAAGACGCCCGGCGTTTTTGCTGAGCTAGGACTCCGTAGTCGCTCACTTGCTCGCCAAACCTTCTCACAGCTTCGCTGTTGTCGGTGGTGAGTGGAACGCCGTCGTCAACCAGCCAAAGGCCGTCTTGCCGTGGATGCAGACGAAAGGTAATGGCGTCGACAGTCCAAGAGAACACGTGGCGAGGGTTCTCTTCGCCGGGTCTAGGGTCGGGGGAGTCGGTGTAATCTATAATTTGGAATGGCACCGTAAACCCATCTTCGTGGGCTTCTGCAAGCAGCGCCACGCGAACAACACCTTGGCCAACATGCATGAGTAGCCTGCGCTGCTCCGCTACGTCAGGATAGCCAAGCAGGACACCATCCCGGTAGGGGACGGGTACGGTAAATGGGTCGTCTGCTGGCACAAGCCGCTCCGGCCCAATCATTCGGCCAAGTTCTTGAGGCATATTACACCTATATTATAATATTTGTTGGTATATTACCAGCGTCCACCATACAAGAGGGCACCGAGCAGCACTGCACCTTCCATTAGCGTAAACATCACGGCGCTTACTATGACCGCCTTTTGTTTCTCGACAACGCCGTACCACAGCCACATAAAGTCAAATAAGATGTAAATAGCCCAGCTGGAGATAGACAAGCTGCTGCCGTCGCGGTGCTGAAACACCGTGACAATTTGTGGAATGGTACCCAGCGGCTGCGTGGCCGCCACCGCAATAATTGCTTTGTTTATAAAACGCCGCTGTAAAGGCTGCCTTATGGGATGATTGTGGTGACGCTTAGGCATAAGCCACATTGTGACAGACCCGCATAATTATGAACAGACCGTTGCATTTCTCGAGAGAATTGCCTATAATCTCTCTCGTTAACAAGTCAGCACATGCGGGTCTAGCTCAGTTGTTTAGAGCGCGTCCTTGCCAAGGACGAGGCCAGGGGTTAGAGTCCCCTGACCCGCACCAAAGAGGATACTGAAGAATTCTTGAGCTTAAACAGCTCATTCAACCCTGTTAATTCAGTCCCCTCTGCGGTTACAGACACAATTTCTGCGTAACTTGGTGTTTTGTTGAAAAGGACACCGAAAAAGTCGGCTTTTTTGATCGGATCAATCTGTTGTAGCAGCAGATTTCGCCTTAGCGATTGTCGATGATACCAGAATTAAGATTGTTCTTACGAAGAATGATCGCGGCTGGGAAATGCTAGGGGGTCATATTGACGATGGGGAGAGCATTGAAGATGCCCTCATCCGCGAAGCGCAGGAAGAGGGAGGTTTCATACCGCACCAGTATAAGCTGTTCGGATATCGCAAAATTATACCAAAACAGCCAGTAGCAAATAGAACCGGAGGGTACTACCCTTTCCCGGTAAGTTATATACCGCACTATATTGCTACAGCCGAAATGCCAATTGTAGGCACGACCGGACACGAGGTTATTGATAGTGGGCTATTTTCTGTGGCAGAAGTGAAAAAGCTCGGCATGCCTACCGAAGATGTGATAGGGATTGGCCTAGAAGCCTATGGCGGGTTATATCACCCTTGATCCTGTCACCACTTTGAGCACCTTTTCAATCGGTGTCTCTGGCGTAATTACTAAATCCGGGGTATGTTCGCTACCGAAAGCCTCCCACTGTTGCCACCAAGTGTCCAGCATTGCCATGGAGCGAGCTATATCACGGTAACCCTGAACGCCTCGGTCGTGCAACCGTTGTTCAATAACGGTTCTCGGGATGTCCATGCGCAGTAATATGACGGAGTAGCCATGCTTTGTCGCCCACATTTTATAATGATCATAGCCCCGATCACATGAAGCATCTACAACGAGGAGTCCGCTTGTTCTTTCGGCAAGGCGCTCCAGCACATTCGTTCCTATATCAAACTTAGCCTGCTCACGCTCCTTCGGGGTCACGGTGGGACATGCCGCTACTATACAGTCGCGGATTTCATCATTAGAGAGGCGCACGGCGTGCAACTCTTTTTCTATTGCCCGCGCTATAGTTGATTTGCCTGATCCGGCTACGCCACTAAATAGTACGATGCGTTTCGGTTGACGTACTTCTTTGTTGGGAAGTGCATCGTAATAGGCATCGGTTATATCTGCTATGGTTTGATTAGTCATGGTTTTCTGCATATTATACGAGCCGTCCGTCTTCAAGGTATAGCATTCCTTTGACTGGCATGTGATCTAGGTACGTCTTAACTGCTCGTACTCGGTAATCCTTCATGTAATTGCTGAGTTCGGCAATCGGCACAAACTTAGCCGCTTCTATTTCTTCTTTTGGCAACTTGAGCCGTTGAGTGAATGTGTCATCAACAGCCTCGGCAGTAAATACGAAATGGATAACATCTAATGTACCGTCGGGTCTAGGAGGAATGTAATTAGCATTAGCCTCAATCTGCTAGGGTTGCTTGAAACATAAAGGGAGTATAAGCTAAGAGCTGGCTATCAAATGCGGGTCAAGATTAAAGATTTTAGCAAGCTCAAGCAAGTGAACATCGTCCCGCCCCTCCTGCGAAACAGTTTTAAATACGTCCGCTAAG
Source organism: Bacillota bacterium (assembly GCA_035478295.1). Taxonomy (GTDB): domain Bacteria; phylum Patescibacteriota; class Saccharimonadia; order Saccharimonadales; family UBA4665; genus PMNU01. The sequence goes on from DATIJU010000005.1 coordinate 10,207, forward strand.
TGGCACCAAAGAAAATCCTCCTAGAGCGAAAGCGCAGGAGGATTTTCTTAGTCCTGGGCTCGAGATTCTGACCCACTGGCCTCGCTTGCCGAAAAGCTAGACCTACCCAGGCTGGCCAAAGGGCTTTATTATTAGGACGGCCCGTAAACGAAAAGCTATGTTTGCTAGAATAGAAATGAACTCAATTCATATTAAGGGGAATATTTTAAATGGCAACAATCAATCCTTACATTAACTTCAATGGCAATGCCGAAGAAGCCTTCAATTTTTACAAATCTGTGTTTGGTGGAGAGTTTGAGCCGATTGTACGTTTTAAAGATTTAAAAAGCGCTGAGTTCCCCGTGCCGGAAGAAGATGCAGACAAAATCATGCATATTGTTTTGCCTATCGGCGGAAATACTTTAATAGCCAATGATGTTCCCACAAGTCTGGGGCCGGTTAACGAAAACGAGAACAGGTCTAAGATAGCAATCAGTGCAAAGACCAAAGAAGAAGCCGACAAACTCTTTAAGGGCCTTTCAGAAGGCGGCACCGTTGAAATGCCTATGGCGGAGAGCCCTTGGGGTACCCATTTTGCTATGTTTAGGGACAGGTACGGCATTGAGTGGACAGTAGAATTCGACCCAAGCAGTGCTGAGCGAGTGTAGCTCGCTACTCAGATTCTAGCTTCATTAAGAAGTGGGCCAAAAAAGACTTTCCGAAAGGGGAGTCCTTTTTGTTGAGCAAGCGGCATTCGACTAATCAATTTGTTTTGGTTAGTTACATGAGACGAATTTTTGTGCCCCAAAGGTGCAAACTGTGTGCCGCTGGTTTCACACTCTGGTGCCAAGAGGCTATTTCAGATACGGCGCATGTGGTATAAATATCCAGATGATCGAAGGTGTAACCAAACCATTTGAGTCTGGCCGCGTGCCACTGACTCCCGACCAAGTGCGTGCCGCGGCCACGGTCTACTTAGCCGGCATGCGAGCTTTATTTGACCATTTTGATCCGCTCACAGGCGGAGATTCCAATCTGGCGTTAGACGTTCCGTTTGCTGGAGAGCCCGACGTAATGAGTGCTGTTGCCGAGCGCGGCTCGGGGTCGCTAGAGGTCATTGCGCCCGACAGCCAGTGGCATAGCTACGGCTTGCGGGGCGAAGCTGTTTGGCGGCACGACGGCATGCTAATCGACTCTTTACGCAGGTCCGATGCAGAAAGAGTACTCCCTCCTCGCGATGGCACGGATGCCGAGAAGCTGGCACATTTCCATAGGTTGGCCGCTGAAGCTGAGACGCTGAGTGAGTACGAGCCTACCGACGGACCCGTAGACGAAGAGGAAGTGGGCGGGCTGTTCGCACTATTGATGCGCGGCCGGCCGAGTGCTGATATTGATAATCTGGAGGACCTATGAGCGGCGATTTTGTAAAACCACCAACCATGGGCGACGGCGACAGCCCCATAGACATGTCGCTCATTTATGAGGCAACAGGCGTCCCGCCCGAGTACTTGACTGAGAACTTTGTTTTAGAGAATGTCGTTCCTTGTGTCGTCACTACCTTTAGTGACGGTGAAGTAGTTTTGCGGCGCCCGTCTCCGGAAGATTCTGATGTGCGTGAGCACTTCGGCATGACCGATCAAGGGCAAAGTGCATTTGGAAATCGCCTCCGCGAATTACTCGAAGGAGATGATATTGCATTGAAGCATCAAGTTGACGGCCTGATACGTTTTAGTGCTGGTATTCTCGCGCGTCATGTCATTAGTGGGGCCGTCACCCTTCCGCGCCACCGAAATGTCGAATTTATGCCAGCGCTGTTAGGCTCGGCGGAAGAAAATGACTCCATAATTACGTCAACGATGCTCGGCCAGGCAGCGCTGCGTGGATGGGACATGACAAGGCCGGCTATCGGATTCGACCACCACTCGGTAGCCCTAGATGTAGAGCCCTCTGTGGTTATCGACTACGGCCCCGGCTTGCAGGGCAGATTCCATATTGAAAGACAGCTCGCAGACTTGGAGGCCGGGAGGCGGCCATATGCCCATTTGGCGGTAGGCAAAGGCCCATTTATCAACGAATTTTTACAACAATACTGGAGGGCGCGGCTCGGCGAAGATTCGCAGCTTATGCGTAGCGTGTTGGGCAGGGTTTACGTCGGACGCGAAGATGGCATCGCTGCTGCAACTACAGAGTTTGTCGAAACACAAAAGCAGCATACCGGATCGTCTGAGATTGCCGACATCGTGCTTGCCTCCGGTGTACATAGAGCAGGACACACCGAAATAGATGCAGGCATTACAAATGCCCACAAGCTTCTTAGGCCGGGGGGCATATTGTTGGTGCGTGCGCCTAAGGCTGTAGACAGTGATCCTAGTGGCGTTCCTGGTGAAGCTATGGTAGAGATGGCATTACAAGCCGGCTTTGATCGCGACAAGGCGAGAATTTTCGACATAATCACCAAGGCGCAGGTGGGGCCAGCGGCACAATCTCTCGCGGCAGTATTTCGTAAGTAGCTAATGCCACTCTGTGGCCGCACGTGGAGCCACTCCAAAAGGTGTCCGGCGCAAAAGTGCGTCCGTGGATACGGCGAGCAGGGCACGGTGTTTTTTATCGTTGTAACTTGATACGTTATGATACATACATGCACGACAACCACCATCTTGCCATAATAACTACTGACTTTGTGGAGCGGCGCGCATGCTAAAGTACGTCGCCATGCTACGCGGCATTGGACCGGGCAATCCTAATATGACGAGCGGAAAGCTGAGCGCTTTTTTTGAAGAGCTTGGCTTTGCCGGTGTGCAGGTGGTGCTGGGCAGCGGGAATATTATATTTGAAAGCCCAAGTAGCGATGAGGATGCGTTGGCCGAACGCATAGAAAAGGCGTTGCCGCAAAAACTAGGGTTTAGCAGGAGTGTCATACTACGCAGCGAATCGGCATTGCAGCGCCTGATTGCCCTAGACCCTTTTAAGGGTATAGAACAAGATCACAACAAAACAGCGTATCTTTTGATTACCTTCTTCCGGCATCCGCCGGCCGGTTCATTCGTGCTGCCATCTGCGCCAGAGGGTAAGCCATATGCACTGCTGGGCAAGGCAGACGGCGCGGTATACGGCTCCGTGCATTTAATAACCGGCAAAGCTCCTGATTATATGAATTGGCTCGAAAAGCAATTCGGCAAAGATATTACAAGCCGAACGCCTAAAACCATTCGGCTCATTCTATCCAGAATGAGCAAAAACGTAGCGGCAGGCAATCCAAAGAGGACGTAATGGGTTTGCCCATGCGTCTGGGCGGTGGGCAAAATAATGTGCGCCAGAAAGGGGTGGCGGCGGCTATTTAGAGCTGGACCGGCGGCTTAATACCCATTTTTGAGTAGCGCTCATTGCTTTATCGGTGCGGTGGATACAGCCCATCCAGCAGCAAGGCCGCCGTTTGCCCTCGGTTAGTTCGGTAATGGCCCGTTGTATATGATTTTCTCTTGTTGCGGCAGTCTTTACGGTTACTATCCAGCAAATCCACTCATTGCGGGCAAGCGGAGAAATGTCTTCCCACGCCGCCAGGGCCTTTTTGCTAGAACGAAGGGCCTTTTGCAAATCTGGAGGTAGCTTGTGTGCCGTGCCGCCCGATATTTTATTGAACATACGTCTATTTTATCAGATACGCCTGAAGTGAGTTTAATATGCGCCGGGACGCGGTTGTGGATTTTATTAAAAAGCAAATGCCGTAAGACCCAGAGCGTTACGGTGTTTGTATCTGCGGTGGGGGTGCAGAAGGCAAGGTGAGCGTCTGATTGCTTATTAAGCGGTTAAGCTGCCAAAACCACATGCCTATTTTGTCTGACTCCGGCACGTCTAATTGGGGGATTGCGTCTATGTTATGGAGCGCGCATCGCATCATAAACTGGTCGGGTCTGTCGATTGCTACCGAAAGGTTATTGGGCTCGTCTTGTATTGATGTATTCATCCACAGAGATGTTTTGACTGCTGTATGCGGGCTATATACAGGATTAGGAATGAGCGAACCTGCTATTCCGGTTTCGCCTATCCTTGAAACAAGGTGGGTGCCATTTTTTGCTCGTACATAGGTGTCTATCGCTACAAACGCATTATAGAGATGGCCTGCCACTCTGCCTTGACCGCCAAAGTGAATCTGCGGCCTGAGGAGGTATGTAAGGTCGCGAGTATCTTCAACCGGAGTTACGAGGTCACGAGGTACCCAGTGAGCCTCTCCGCCGTAGTTTACCCTTACGGTGCCTGCTGGAGCCTCTCGGCGTATGCCCCTCTGTATATGCTCCGGAGTATAGGGGTGTACGAGCGTTCGGCTGTCTGGAGGCGTGGAGGGTGCCTCGGCGTCGATGTTGACGACGTAGAGTGACCGTTCGTTAACGGCTGCTTCAACAACTGCATCAATACCAAAAACAGACCTCCAACCAGCAAGCTCAATCTCGTCCATAAGATGTGCGGACTGGTGGTCGTATCCGCCGCCGCGCATAAAGAAAGTGTTGGCCTGGGCTATCTGACCATGCAAAATGACGCCCAGTTTGGTGAGAATTTGATGTACCCGGACATCCTCTATGTTTGGGGCGGCTGCTCTGCTAGTGTGCAGGTCGCCAAGACCGGACGCAAGGCTGGGTTCAATGGGTAGTGAATGTTCGGGCATGAGTTATTAATATAATAAGTGTAAGTCCAGGTCAAATAATAGTGATAGATATCTGAGTCTTTTTGCCGTTGTCTTGCTATCATAAAAGTAATGAGAAAAATAATTGTTATAGAAATGATTACCCTGGACGGAGTGATGCAGGCTCCCGGCGGGCCCGAAGAAGATACGTCGGGCGGCTTTAAGTATGGCGGCTGGACCGCGCCCTACAGCGACGACGTCTTTACTCAGGCGATAGAAAAGGAGATGCAGCCCGCAGACTATCTTTTGGGCAGAAAAACGTTTGAGATATGGGAGCCCTATTGGCCGGCGCATGCAGACTTCTGGCCAGCCATAAATGATGGCACCAAGTACGTTATGTCTAAAACTGCCAGAAAGTCGGACTGGAAAAACACCGTCTTTGTGGGGAGCGTCGCAGACATTACAAAGCTCAAAAATTCGGAAGGCCCCGATATCCAGGTGTGGGGCAGCGGCAATCTCATCCAGACCTTGCTGGCCGAGGATTTAGTTGACGAGCTGCGGCTTAAAATTTTTCCGCTCACGCTGGGCAGCGGTAAAAAATTGTTTGATAGCGGTACCATCCCGGCTGCATTTACGGTAATAGACGGTACGATAACGCCAAGCGGTATAATTGTGGTTAATTATAAAAGGGCCGGAGCGGTAAAGACCGGTTCTGTTGAAGTATAAGGCCATACCTGGGGTAAGGGGGGTAAGCAGCATGGGCGATGTATAAGTTAGTAATTTTCGACTTCTTTGGGGTGTTTTGCGCCTCAATCGCCTCTAGCTGGTTTAAGCAAAATGTGCCCGACTATGCAGCAAAACTGCCGGCTTTTCAGGCGCTGTGCACCCAGAGCGACCTTGGTAAGCTCACACGGAGCGACTTTAATGAAGCTCTATCCAAGCTAACTGGCATACCGGCAGCCGCGATTGCGCAAGGGATTGAAGCGCGAGTGGCGATAAATACTGCGCTAGTAGACTACGCTCAGCAGCTGCAGGTCTCCGGCCTAAGAATTGCCTGTTTGTCTAACGGGAGCCGCGAATGGACGCTGCAGGTTATAAACGAGCACAACCTGGGACATTTGTTTGAGCAAGTTATATTGTCGAGCGATTTAGGCTTGGTTAAGCCCGATCGAGAGATATACCTTGAAGCTTTGCACAAGCTTGGCGCGCAGCCTTCGCAGACCATCTTCGTTGACGACCGAAAAACAAATGTAGACGCCGCCGAGGCACTTGGTATTCGCGGCCTCGTATTTACCGATACGCCTACGTTTATTGCTGATCTTGAGAGGATATTGAAGGGTTGATAAGCCCTTGGCCGCTACAGCTGATAGTACTCCACAATCGCCTGCGCTGCTTGCTGGGGTGTGAGTGTGGAATTATCGAGTACCAAATGTTCAGTGTCTGGGAACGTGGCAAAGGCACCCTCATTATTGTCGGTAAGCTCGTGCCAGCGCTCCAGGTTATCTATCTTGACTCCTTTTCGAGATTCGCTGAGTACGCGATCTTCCAGTACTTCCCGCGAAGGCAGTAATTGTGTTATGCATAGCTCGCCGCCATTGGCGGTTACGGCTGCTACGATGTCGCGGATAAAATCGAACATGCCGTCAGACAGGGGTGCGAAGGTGACGATGAGATTAACGTCTGCCTCGGCTGCCGCAGCCACCAAATCAATACGTATTTTGCGTCCCAACTTGCTGCGCCACGGGTGTAGCCGGTCGTCCGAACGGGGGAATACTGCTTCTAAAAAGTCTGTCGCTTTGTGATTGTCTACCAGTTTGTAGCCGGTTGTATTGGCGAGTTCGGTAGCTACGGTGAGTTTACCGGCGGCAGGCGGACCATACAAAAAGACTAGTTTCATGGTTTTACTATACCAAATGCACTTCGGCCGCTAGGTGGTTAACTGTTTTAAGGCATTCTCGGTTTTAAGCTTGAGCTTTGCCCGCTATTATTGGTAACCTCTGCGTAGATGCTTTGGGCGTAGCCCAGAAAGGCGTTTACGACGGGTTGGGTATCGTATGGGCGTTACTAGCTGATTCCACCCGTCGGGGTGTTTCAATCTTCGTGCACAAAGGCTTTTGCCATTTTGGCGTAAAAGTCGTCCCAATCGGTGAACGACAGTGCGTTGAACCGTTCGCGAGCGGTGTCTAAAAGTTCGGGCTCGCTAAACTGGTCGGTAACCACCATGAGCTGTTTTTCGTGGTCGGTTAGGGTGGCGTCGTTGTCGGCCAAATACTTCGGTGAGCAGGCAGCAACGTAAAACCAGTCGGCCACTTTTTGGCGCAGATCTTGGTCGTACAGATCGAGTGCGCGCCACTCAACCCAGCTGGGATTGTCTTTGGAAGTGTGGGGAGTGGGCGACTCTTGGTGTAGAGATTGTAACTCTATATGTAACATTACCTTCTCCTGAGGTGTGAGTTGTAGTAGCGGTTGCTATATTTAAACGAATTACTGCTGCTTGGTCGAGTGGCAAATTTTTCAAAGTTTGAGGCGTAGGTGCCTTTGAGCGGACCGGTTTGCTTAAGCGCTGGCGGCCGGAAACCACGTAAGCCATCGGCGCTCACTAGGTGACCTTTAACCATGCTGGCGCCCTTGCCTACGTACATTCTACCAGCTAGTTTTGAAGTGAGGCTGCCTACGGGTTTAAACTTGGCTAGCTCTTGTCCGGCTTTGGCGGCTTTGGCGATTTTAGCAGCCTTAAAGAGGGTGACGGCTGCGCCGGCGCCAACTGCTGCAAGGCCAATACCCGCGCAGGCCATGAGGGCGGCTTTTTTATCGCCGGCAGCTGCGTAGCTCACGGCCGCCACGCCGCTGGCTATCATGCCTACCGCTGAAGGGCAAGACCACACTACAGTATGGTCACTTTGCTTTATCCGGTAGTACAAGAGGTGGCAACTATCGCCTTTTGTGTGCTCGTGGCCATGCGTCGCTTGCGTGTGGCGCCGCCGCCAGCTTGGTTTTAACTGGCTGTCAGTGGTATTTTTTGTGCTACGGTTTGTCGTTGCGTTCGGCAGGGCCTGGCAGCCCAATGTACCACTTGGTAGTTACGTCCAACGCTCCACCGGTTTGTCTCGCGCCTCTAATCATGCGGCCGCCAGCGATTGTTCGTGAGCTGCGGGCGGCACTGTACCCCGAGCCCAGGCTGTTTTTTACGACACGGCGCAAGCTTTTGCAGGCGCCCAGTACATTCCGCCTACTGTCGGCAGCGGCGAGCTCCACTTGCAGGGCGCGTTTACCCGACTGGCTCATAATAAAGTTCAGAAGCGCTATCGCTTTCTCGTGTCCCAGTACCGCGTTAACCACGTCGGGCAATAGTTCTGTCACGGCATATTGAGCCATCTCCACATCTTCGGGGGGGATGTGGCTGTTGCGGAAATCTTCTATAACGTACAGCGGCGTGCCCGGCGGGAAGATAACGGCAAGGGTTGCGGCTTGTTTTGTCTCGACAGGATCGGCATAGAATTTTACCGAAATCCCTGTTGTAATACGAAATTTTGTCCCTACTTGCCGGGTCATCCCTGACCGGCTCGTGAGGGTGCGCAGCAGGCTGTAGACTTGTGCATCGATGACGCTTGTATCGCCAATTATTTCGCTTTCCAGGTCGGTAAAAAGCTCGCGTTCCGTAGTGGGCATTAGCTTCCATGCGGCGAGAGATATTTCGTGGCCGTCTTGATCAGTGCCCCTTTTGTATTGTCCGAGTGCCTGGAGGAGCCGGGCGGCTAAAATCAATTTGGTTGTACCGAGCGGCATGTAGAATAAACGACGGTCTGTCTGGGTGAGTGTATGGTCGTACTCACCAAGGTCGACCTTGTTTTCATTGTGCCGGTCCTTCCACCTGGCGATTTCTGCGGCCTTTGCCCGCTCAAGATATGCGGCGCGTTCGTTTGGTGTTGCCTTGCGGCCGGCAACGGTTATGTTGCCCAGGGTAACTGTTTTTTGTCTGTTGTCGTAGGTGAGGACATCTGGGGGCATAATTGTAGCCAGGCTTCTGATGGTGTTGGTTGTGCCAGTTCCGGTTAGTCCGAGACTCTCTGTTGCCGCCGTTATGGGATGTGTGCCCGAGTCGAGGTCCAAAAACATGTCGGCGAGCGCATCGCCAAACCGGGTAGCCTGTCCGCGCACCGATAATTGAACGGGTTCGTGCACCGTATCGCCCTGTTGGCTCAGAAAATGTAACTCGTTGGCCCCTACAATCGTGGTGACTACTGTGGACGCGCCTAGCTGTGCTAGGAATAGTTCCCGCGCTTCAAGCCGTGCTTGCTGGGCTGCCCGCAATCGCGCGGCAATGCGTTCTTGCTTTTCGGTGCGCTCTCTCGTTACCCGTGCTTCGTGAGCGAGTTCAGCTTGGCGCTGGTCTTCCAGTACTGCTTCCCGTATGCGTTCCCGCTCTGTAAAAAGCTCGCGATTGCGTTCGCGGCGCTCTACGCGGCCCGGAATTACAAAATCAAGCATTCTGCCGGCCAGTTGTCGGAAACGGCCTGGTTCTACCGGAGGTTGAGATGGGATATTTTCGGGCATAAAGATGGGCCTCTCAAAAGATCAGCTCAATACTGTAAGCCATGCCGGGCTGTGCCGCAAGCTCGATTAGCCCGATTTTTTAAGATCCCGCTTATCGCCACCTTCTCAAGGCATAGCAGGGCACGGGCGCACGCTATGCCAAAGTTGTGAAATGTACCAAAGTTCGCTTTTTACCTTGAAAAAACCTGAAGGTTTTATAAGCTTAAGAGTGATGAATATACGCGGTGGGCTATATAAACTCAAGTCGTACCCTAAGATTGTCAGGGCCGTCTCTGTTATTGTGGTTATTATTGCGCTATTGGTGCAGACGAATTATGCCGTTATCGGTAATTTTTTAGCGTTTGTTTTTCGTCCGTCCGTGCACTTACATGTGCCGCCACTGGCCCAAAATCAAACTCCCACGGTGCAGCCTGCTGCCGGTCTTAACGCTGCCGTTGTAAACCCGATCCTGGCCTCACAGCAGGTCAACTCTGTTCAGCCTTTAGTGGCGCACGAAGATAAGAGCAGGCGCACCGAACACACCAAGACAATAGTAAATGCAGACGGCACTACCACGAAGCAGGTGTCGCTCACCGACCCGTTGTACTACAAGAAGAACGGCGCTTGGGACGACCTAAAACCAACAACCACGAAAGGAAACAACGCCGTAACACTCTCTGTTGGCGATATAAAAATGACGGCAAAGCCGCTGCGGCAGGGCATAGACTACGAGTACAAAGGCAAAAAGTTCTCGGCCACGCTGGCCGGCGCCAGCAACGTCACTCCTAAGCTTGTAAAGCAGGACGGGGCAGACACAGTGCTCTACGAAAACGCTTTTGATGGCGTTAACATTACATATGCTATCTCTGGATATGCTATAAAAGAGGCGATTGAAGTTAAGAATAAAACCGCCCAGGCCAGCTTCGATTTTACCTATAAAGGCGTTACCCTTTCCGAAGATAAAAACCTGCCAGGCGCACTGGCCATCGGCGGTTTGCCGGACAAGCAACTATACATTGCGCCGCCGAATGTCTCTACCAAAAGCCGTTTAGTAACCGAGCCGGTATTAAGCCAAAAGATTACGGGCGGTGCGGTGCGTGTTGCGCTGGACGCAGGATGGCTTGGCGGCTTGCCGAATGCTGACCTGCCGGTAGTTATCGACCCCACCATAAAGACAATTTCTAAGACACCGCAGGACATGCTGGCTGTCCGTTCCGACGGCTACCGCTGCGGCCTTGGCGCCTGTTCGCCAACGGCTGGCAACGAAGAATATCCCAGCTATTGGGCCTACTGGCGCACGCTGCTTAAAATTCCGTTCGACGAAATTAACACAAATGGCTTAGGTATGATTAGCTCCGCCCGGCTGCATCTGGTGCGTAACGGTGGTGTGGGCAGTGTGGAAGGCTACACCATTAACCCTGCCGGCTGCTGGGACTTTAACTGTGCGATTGAGGATGACGGCACATGGGCATATGCCGATGTGGGCGACGATGCGTGGATGGATGTGCGGGCACCGATTCAGTGGATGTACTGGAACGGCATGACCGACCAGCCGCTTATATTGCGCGCAGCCGCCGAAGCGCTGGAGTACCGTAATATAAAATCATTTGATGTGTCGCAGATGGTACTCGAAATTACATACCCCAGTGATACACCGCCGCCGCAGCCCGAGCTGGTATATCCGGCCGACAAGAAAGTTATCTCAGACCTGCAGCCCATCTTGAGTGTTAACCCCGTTACCGATCCGGACGGTGACCCGGTTCGTTATGTTTTTTTCCTGATGTCCAGTCCGAATGACATTATTTCTACCGTCGTAACCTCTGATCTGTACTGGGCGGTGCCGGACGGACTGCTTAAGGATGGGGTCACCTACTACTGGTCGGCAAATGCGGTGTATGGGCAGGCGCCGCAGCTGGGACCTATCCGGTCGTTTAAAGTCGATTTGCGCCGGGGCAAGGATGCGACGCAAAGTTACGATACCATCGGGCCGGTGAGTATAGATCAGGCTACCGGCAACCTGAGCACATCGGTATCGAGCCACAGCCTCAAAGCTTTGGGCGGCGATATTGGCGTCAGCCTGGATTACAACACGCCGGCAATGGCGCGCGCCGGTCTGGTAGCCGAATATTGGAATAACGAGACCTTAACAGGCACGCCAAATCTCACGACCGTCACGCCAAACGTTAACTTTAACTGGGACAGCATGTCGCCGCTCCCGTACCAGGACAACCCTAGCGCCGATAACTTTTCTGCCCGCTACAGCGGTACGCTTTCGGTGCCGCAAACCGGCACCTATACCTTTGGTGCTGAGTATGATGATGGTGTCAGAATTTACGTAAACGGCGGGTTGGTGCTCGATGCCTGGAATGCTTCCGGCACAACATATGGTACGCCCGTAACACTGACGGCCGGCGTTAATGCGCAAATTAAGGTGGAATACCACGAAGTGGCCGGTACTGCTAAAGTGCGGCTGCTCGCCAAGAGCCCCATGGTGCCGGCGGGAGACATAGCCGACAGAGCTTGGTTTACCACTGGTGTAAAGCCGCTCAGTAGTAACAGTTTGGCAGCAGACTATTACCGGGCCAGCGACGGCAATGGCACATTCCCCAGCTCACTTTTGGTGTCGGGCGAAGAAGCCAGCTTTAACTTTAGTAGCAGCCAGGGCCTGTCGTCCAAAGTTCCGGGCGGTACGGTAGCACCCGACCTAGTACGTTACCGTGGATTCATCAAAGTGCCCACTACGGGTACCTACAACTTTATGGTGAATCATCAGGGTGGCTTGCGCGTAAGCATCAACAATGTGCAGGTTATTAATAACTGGGATAAAAGCGCCACCTTCAGCCAGGCTACGGGCGTAAGCCTTACGGCAGGTACGCTTATACCTATACAAATAGAGTATTGGGACCCAGTTTTGCAGCCGGCAAAAATACAGTTTTATGTGGATGGCCCGGGCATTGCCAGTCAAATTTTACCGACCCAGTGGCTTACAAAACAGGGCGCATCGCTGCCGGTGGGCTGGCAAATGGGCGTGGATGGCAATGGCTCGGGCTATGATTATCTGCGGGTAAACGGCTCCAGTGTGACCTTGTTCGACTCCACAGGCTCTACCCACGAATATAAGTGGGAGAATAACGCCTATGCACCGCCAACCAACGAGCATGGCGTTTTGGGGCGCGGCATCGACGGCACGCACACCTTTAAGGACGAGGACGGCAAAGAATATCTGTTTGCGGCCGACGGCACCCTCAGCTCGATGATGACACCCACCGACGACAAACGGCCGTCGGGCCTCAAGTATGTGTATTCCGGTACGCCGAGCCGCCTCATTAAAATTGTCGATTCGGTAAACACTAACCGCTACGCCCAGCTGTACTATTACGGTGTTAATACCAACGGCAACTGTGCCCCGCCCAGCGGCTACGATGCGCCGCAAACCGGGTACCTGTGTCAGATTAAAACCACCGACGGCGTAGTGACCAACCTGCGTTACAAATCCGGCAACCTGGTGCGTATAGACGGTGCCGGCAACCAGATGACCGACTTTGGCTACGACTCGTTAAAGCGCATCGTAAATGTACGCGACCCGCTGGCAAACGACGCCATTGCCGCCGGCATTCGCACCACTGCCGATGGCAGCACCTACGACATCACCTACGACGCGATGGGTAAAGCGCAGCGTGTGGTGTACCCGGCAGCAACGGTGGGCGCCTCGCGGCTTACGCACACATACACCTTTTTACCTGGGGCCACCGTCTTTCATGTAAGCGGCGCAAGCGAACCGTCCGGTTATTCGCAGCGCGTAGAATACGACGATGCTTATAGAACAACCCGTACTTACGGTGTTGATGGCAAGGCGCTCCAGATACAGTGGGACCCGGCTAAAGACTTAGTGCTATCCCGGACCGATGCGCTGAGCCTCAAGACAACCACCATTTACGATGCCGAGGACCGGCCCATTACCGCCTACGGCCCGGCACCCGCCGCCTGGTTTGGTAGCGATAACCAGCCGCTGGCCGCTCAAGCAGCCAACGTTCCTAAAACCGAGAGTAAATACGATGAGGGCATGCAGGGCTTGTCGGCGTCTTACTACGACAACAAATACTTGGTACGCGAAACCAAGGCCCGGACCTTTGAACAAGGGGACTTTGTACGGCAATGGACGTCCGCCAACCGGCCTGTTACGCCTACCACCGACGGGTGGGGCGGCAGATTTACCGGCGAACTTATCTTGCCGGTTACTGGCGACTACACTATTAAGCTATTTTCCGACGACGGCGTGCGCGCCTATATAGACAATAAATTGGTTATCGACGACTGGACCGATGGCGACGCCCGTTTCCACCCCACAGCAACTTACACCAGTGATCAAGCCGGCAAGCGCGTGCCGTTTAGGATTGAGTATTACGACAAAGACCAGAACGATGCGGCCAGCAGGCTGGAGCTGCGCATATACAAACCCGGCGCAACAGAAACAGAAGCGCTGCAAACGCACAGTTACCTGGCACCAAACTTTGCGCTGCTTACCAGCGAATCTGTCACCGACAGCACCATGGGCCAGATTACTAATGCCCGGACATACAACAAGCCCGAGTACGGCACGCTCGACAAAATTACGCTCGACCCGGCCGGCTTAAACTATGCCTCCACGACTACCACCGAAGCGCCCGGCGCCTTCTTCAGGCAAACCAGCAAGACGCTGCCGGGCGGCAATAAAACAACATATCAGTACTACGGTTCTGGCGAAACTGCCGACAACCCTTGTACGCCGGCTATTGTAGAAACCGCGCCCCAGGCCGGCCTGCCAAAGGGCAAGACCGACCCCGACCCCGATGGTTCCGGCCCACTTACCGGCCAAAAGAGTGAGATGATATACGACGCTTCGGGCCAGGTAGTTGCCGCCCGCATGAACAGCGAAGCCTATACCTGCACCACTTACGACGACCGCGGCAGGGTTACGCAGGTAGTAACGCCCGCCAGCGGCAGCAGGGCCGGCATGACGAGTAACACCAGCTATGCCGTCGGCGGCAACCCGCTCAAAATAGCCACCACCGATCAAAACGGCACGGTCACTACAGAAATAGACTTGCTGGGCCGAACGGTCAAATACACCGACGCCTACGGCAATGTCTCGTCGATTGCCTACGACGCTCAAGGCCGCGCTACTACCAAAACAACCACGCAGCTTGGCACCGAAGTATTTACCTACGACAATTTGGACCGGCTCACTAAATACACTATTAACGGCATTGTAATGGCGAATGTCTTTTATGACGCGTATAGCCGGGTGCAAAATATTGACTATCCTGCCTCGAACATAAAGCTAGTGAGCTTGGAGTATGACTCGCTGCTGCGCATAAGTGCAGCCAACTGGAAGCTTAGCGACGGCACAACGGCCCGTGAAGAACAAACCAAGAGCACCACCGGCCTTATAACCGCCAACAAGCGCACTATTGGTACGAGTGTGCTCAACCAAAGCTACGCCTATGACAAAGCCGGCCGGCTGCGTAGCGCCAACATTGGCACGCACACCATGTCGTATAACTTCGACCCGCTACCATCCACCTGCGGTGCGACGCGCAACGTGAACGCCTACAAGAATGCCAACCGTACTTCCCAGACAATCGATGGCGTAACTACCAGCTACTGCTACGACAATGCCGACCGGCTGCTCTCATCGTCCGATGCTAGTTACAACAATCCGGTATACGACGACCGCGGCAATATCACTCAAATTGGTTCTAATGGCAAGCCGCTCAAATTTACCTACGACCAAGGCAACCGCGTGGTGCGCATAGAACAGCAGGATGCGAGCGGCAACGGTACTATTACCGAATTCCGGCGTGACGCCGGGGGCCGTATATTGGAGCGCAAGCAAACCAAGCTTACGGGCGGCGCATCGAGCCTGGTGTCGCAGGCACGCTACGGCTACAGCACATCGGGCGACGTGCCGGATATTATCACCGACACTGCGGGCGGACTGCTGCGCAAGGTATACAGCCTGCCGGGCGGCGTCACCATGACGTCTAATCCTACCGACAGCCAACAGGCCAAGCAGCGCACCTACACCATACCCAGCTTCCATGGCGACACCATGATCACTACAGACTATTTTGGCGTCAAGACGGGGGCGTTTACCTATGATCCATTTGGCAATTTGCTGGACAGCACCACGCCACCACAAAACAATTCCACACCCAACACCACCAAAGGCTACTTGGCTCAGTTTAATCGGCTGACAGAAGTGGACTACTCGATACCAGTCGTCAATATGGGCAGCCGGGTGTACCTGCCGGGCCTGGGCCGTTTTATGCAGCCCGATCCGGTTGAGGGCGGTAACGCTAACGCCTACATTTACCCGGCAGACCCGGTTAATAGCAGAGACGAAGATGGTAACTTTGCCTTCCTGGTGCCGCTGGCATTCTTTGTCGCCCGGATTGTTGTTACGGCTGTAGTGATCTGGGCTATCGGCAAAATTATCGATAAAGTAGCGCCGCCGCCGTACCGCGAGCCAGCTAAAATAGCGGTAGATATCATCAGCTTCGCTTCGCCAACACGCGTGGCCGCCAAGGTCACAACGAAGGCGCCTGTGATAGCGCCAAAGGCTGTGAAGGCAGTCGAAGATATCTTTGGTGGCACGGCGTTTAAGAGCACTATAGAATTCGGACAAAAACAGCACAAGGTATTTAAGGAAGTGATGTCCAACCCCGACCTCAAGCTATTTATGACTCACTCTAACGGTAAAAGAGGATTCGCCGACGCCATAACAGATACCGACGTATATGAGCTTAAGCCCGACAACCCCGCTGCAATCAAACGTGGTCTGAAGCAGCTGGAGCGATATTCGGACACCACAGGACTGAACGGGCAATTGTGGGTATATCGTGATAAAGTTGGAGAATTCAAATGTGTATACGGATGCAGATAGCGAGCACGATATATGGAGCAAAATTCACTGTACGAGGGCAAAAAGATCACCAGTTGGTCTTTAGACAGAGTCGCTGAAGTACTCTGCGAGGAATGGAGCGTCCTGAGCCCTGAATTGGAAAAGGGTGTGAGTATATATGGCAAAAAAACCACACAGATAACTTTTAAGGGTGAGGTACATGTGGCACTAGAGCTTACCAGGCAAAAGTACCCCGATAAAGACTCTATTGCGATGTACATTGGGCTGAGCTTGAGCCCGCTGCCGTATGACTTAAAAACACATGTTCTGAATACCCTAGATATGGGAATGTTCATGCAACTCTTCCCGCAGTTGCACGGCAAACATTTTTTTACGATTGCGAAATCAGAACCCTGGAAAGGCTCATTATTTTCGACGGCAGCCCAGGCGCTTCAGTCTGTGGTGCGGGTGATGCTTAATTTTGAATCCTGCTTTCACTTATTATTGGACGACGAGTACCATGTGGGCGGTGTGAGGCTCGCATCAAGCAGTCTAAGCCTCACTCATCATCTTAATCAGGTAAAAGCATATCGCTTGGCCGAAATATATGGCTACCCGGAAAAGTTGGATGAGGCTGTACAAGCTATTAAGGGCTATGCTCAGACAGATGAGCTGTCCCAGCAAAGATTAGATAAAATGTGCGCAGCAAAGTCGGCAGGCGGTATGGGCTGGCTGTACACTCCAGAAATATTAGAAAGGTTGTGTACATAATGGGCTTATTCACGAAAACCAAGCAGCGCATTACTATCTCCAGCGAAGCGCAGGATGCGCTGGAGGCCGTGGCTTCCGGCATACGGGCGAGGAAGCTCAAAGGCACGAAAGTATCTGATGTAAGCCGCGGTGACGGCGAATGGCAATGCAGTATCGGCTGCAAGCAGGCCGAAGCGCTGTACTATCAGGAAGTTCTACCGCTGCTACGGGGTTCGGCCGACGCGCAATCGTGGAATATAGCACTCGAATTTGCCGACGAGAGCCAGCTGGCGGCGCGATGCCCGCAAGAGGTTTTGGTTTCGTTTGCCCTGGAATCGGGGCGGGCATATGGAAATGAGGCCGAAAATAACCTTATACAGCAGTTGCATGCCGACGCGCAAAGCGTTTCCGGTGCGCCTGCTGCGGTTGCCTATTATATTATCAGCGATCATGCGGTCACTATGTGTGTGCCTTGTGCGGACCCGGAAGCCATGGAGCAGGCAATTAAAAGCAAACTGAGCGCTTTGGGCATCAGGAAGTTTATGATCAAGACAATTTCACGAGTTCGCGCCTAATGTCTGCAGCACATAGCACTAAGGACGAGTGGCTGGTAGGCGAAGGCGAGTACGAAGGGCATCGTTTGCTTGTGCGCAGAAATGTGGGCGCTGAGCCTATGGCTGGCAACGCGCGCTACCCTTTTAAGGTGGGCATTGCCATCCCGTTTCTGGCGCCTCAAAAGGATGGCATGCCGGGCAAGGACGAGCTTCAGCTTTTTGGCCGGATAGAAGATTTGGTGTACGACTTTTTTGATGCTAAACGCCGGGGAATACTGTGCCTTGTCATTATTACGCGGGGCATGCGGGAATTCGTTATCTATTCTCAGATTGATGATATTACCGAACTCATCGACGCCTTGGCCGGGCATTTTCCGGCTTACGACTTCCAGCACATTATCGAGCAAGACGAACACTGGGACGAGTACATGCGATGGGCGGCCTAGCTTTTGGCAGTCGAATTACTGGGTGAGTATGCGCTCTATCTCGCTATGCTCCTCTTTGCTGAGGAGGCCTCTGCTTTTGCGCACTGCTTGCAGTAATTCTTGCTTAGAGCTAAAACTATTGTTTTTGCGGGTAATAATAAAGCGCGTGTTGTCTAACAGGTCGAGCGCCGGCTTTAGGGCGGCTGCTAATTTGAGTAATACCGAGAGGTGGCGGAGTGCCAGTTGGTGCGCTCTTTTGCCGAGGCCTGCTGCAGCGGTAAGCAGGTGGATAACCACGAGCCAGCAAAAACCAAAGGCCAGGATTTGAAAGATACCATAAGAAGACAGTGCCAGCAGCAACAGAAGTATTATGTTGAGTAGCAGCAAATTGCTTTGCAGCACTTCTTGTAGTTTGAGCAAAGCCTGTAGTTGTTTCTGGCTGGTAGCTTCGGGCACTTCGGTTGGTTCTATGTGGAGACTCTTGAGGCCAGCAAGGACGAGCACCAGGGCAAGGACAATAAGTTGGGCGATGTAGTTGGTCATGGGCCCATCGTAGCACTCTCGCGGATTGCAATAATGAAACTGATTTAATGATTGCGAAGCGGCGACTGCAATTCGACTAGGGGAAAACCTCTAAAAAGAAGTACCATAGAGGCATGACACAGGCTAAACCGCACATTATTGTGTATTCGCATGGCTTTGGCGTGCGGAAAGACGACCGGGGATTGTTTACGGCCATTGCTCAGGCGGTCCCAGACGCAAGGAGCGTGCTATTTCACTACAACCCCTTTAACGAAGCAGCTAATACGCTTACGGCCAAGCCGCTCAGCGAGCAAGTTAGAAAACTCCGCAAGATTATAAATAACGAGCGGGCTGAGTATCCGGGTGCAATTATCGACTTAGTGTGTCATTCGCAGGGCTGCGTGGTGGCGGCTATGCTCAAGCCGCGTGATATTCGTAAGATTATTATGCTGACCCCGCCCGATGATGTGCACGAGGAGGTCGTTGCCCGGCAGCTAGGTGCCCGGCTGAGTACCCCCATTGATACGACTGTCAAAACGCATTTGGCCCGCAGTGATGGCAGTACCACGGTTATCCACCCTGAGTATTGGCAAAGCCTGGCTGGCATACAGCCGGTAAAACTGTATAACCGGCTGGCCAGGTTTACTGCGCTGCGCCTTATTAATGCTCGGCATGACGAAGTGCTGGGGCCTGTTAGTTTTGAGGGCCTCGATCCAACTGTCTCGTCGGTAACGCTCGATGGCAACCATAACTTTAGTGAAGCAGAGTCACGCAAACGGCTGCTCTACATCCTGCAAAAGGAGCTGGCCGTGTAGCCGATTTGGCTTGGTTTTATGATATGATCCGTCAATGGAAGATAAGCTAAAATCACTCAAAGAACACGTAACGGCTCTTGCTGCCGACCCCAAGTTTGTACATCATAAGTGGTTTACGCAGTGGCATTTGCAAATTGTGGAACGCATTGCCCTAGAACTGCTCGAACATTACCCCGAGGCTAACCGTGATGTCGTTATTGCCATGGTTTGGCTACACGACTACGGCAAGATTATTGATTTTGACGAACAGTACAGTGCCCAATATATCGACGCCGGCCGCGACAAGCTGCTGGAGTTGGGTTTTGACGCCGAGTTTGCCGCAAGCGTTGCAGCTAACATCGCACGGGCCGATCAAAAAACCGAACTCGACAAAGCGGACATCGAAGTACAGATTGTGGCCTCGGCCGACGGTTGCTCACATCTGGTGGGGCCATTTATCCGGCTGTGGTGGCACGAGCACCCAAATCAGCCATTTGAAGAGATTATGGCAGAGAATGTGCGCAAGCTCGGCGTGGACTGGGAGCGCAAAGTGGTGCTGCCGGAGGCACGAGCTGCTTTTCAGGTCCGGCACGATGTGTCGATGGAACAGTCCGGCAAACTTCCCAGTAGCTTTCTAAAAGGCGAGTAGGGGAACTGGTATGGAACTAGATAGCGCCGTCTTTTACACAAACAGCATTCCGGCAGTCGTAGAATATTACACGAGCGTGGTTGGGCTAGAGCTCGACTACCGACAGGGCGACGATTATGCGGCATTCTCTTTTAGTAACGGGCTACGGCTTGGCATTAAAAGAGCAGTAGAGGCACGGGAGATACCCGGATCGCAAACAGTAGTTATTGCCACCCAGGACGCCCGCGGCGACTACGATACGGCTCAAGAGAAGGGGTTGGATATTCATCACAAGTTGTCTGACGACCCGTGGGGTGTTTGGTTTAGTGTGCTTGATCCAGACAAGAACCTGCTTGAATATCTCCAGCGGAAATAAACATAGGAGAACTGGCCGCCAAATTGGGCAGTGACGGTGCAACATTTTGCCCCGCTTATTCGTATAGTAGAGCGTAATGGATGAATCAAAAGTAATCAGCGCCGTACTTTATGGCGACGTCGACCAATATGCCGAGTGTATGCAGGCGAGGCTGACTGTCCGGCCGGCGGCTGTCTGGTGTGGGACGCAGCGCCGGACGATACGGCCGTACTGCGCTACGGCCAAACACTATACATAGACAAACGCACCAAAAGTGTGTCTAAAGTGGTGCGCACCTACACTGATACTGGCGTTACTCAAACCATCATTTACGATTATCGGCCGCAAATCATCACGGTGCCGCCGGTGCCGCAGGATATGCCTGAGCTGTAAGCTTAAAGGCATATCACACGAAGGCAGAGTTGGATACGCATCGAGCTTGTCCATCTCCGGCTGGCTGACCTTGCGCATAGGTCTGGGTCGATGTGGGTGGCGACGGTGAAACGGGGCTCATAAGCAAAAAATGTACTGCCAGCGCAAGCAGAGTGTGCAATAGTGAGCATTTGCTCATTTTGCATGCTTAACGTGCTATCATTTAGATAAGCAATCAAAGATCAAAAAAATGTCATAGGGTGGGCATGAAAAAAGATCACGATCGCAGTTTAAGTAAGGGTATGGCCGTCAGGCGACGGTTGCACTTAATTTTCCTCTTTTGCTGCGTTGTTTTTATCTTTATATTTTTTGCAATCTGGCAGATGCAAACACAGTCTGGGGGTATTTACGCCTCGCTGAATAGCCTTATTGCCAAGGGTGATGCTCCGCAATCTTCGGGCGCTTCCACGGCCAAAACCACAAGTAATGTCGTTACCTACGACAACATAGACTCAACGGTGTGGCAGCAGGCTGCGGCTGCGCTTACGCCGCTTATTATCGATAGCCAAACTACCAATCAGTATCTGGAGGGCCTCTATGTACGGCCCACCGATGAGCCGGCAGCGGGCGATATCTCGGGCACCTTTAACCAAGGGCTGAATATAAATGCCGACGCGGTGGCCTTGGGCACCGACACCACGGGTGATTACATCTCGTCGATTGTTGCCGGCCTTGGCGTTACTGCCAGCGGCGGCGGCGAGGGCGGGGCGGTTACCTTAACTGCCAAGGCTGGTGATGGGATATCGGTAACCGGGGATGGCATCGCCGTTACTTTGCAGTCGGATGGCGGCTTAACACTTGGGAGCGGCGGCCTGACGCTTCTGGATACCTGCAGCGATGGCCAGTTATTAAAGTGGGAGACTTCCACCAACTCATGGGTGTGCGGGTCGGACAACGCTGGCGGCGGCTCTTTAACGGTACGCGAGTCCGACGGTTCGCCAAGCGCCTCGCCCGTGCCGTTGCTAGAGTTTGGCCCGGCCAGCAACTCGTCGGATGAGTTTGTGATAACCGATCAAGGCGGCGGCACTGCTCGGGTGCGCACCGGTACGGCAGTACCGCTGAGTAATGCCAGCGCTACTATCTCTGGCGCCTGGACGTACAGCAGTCAGATTTTGGCCAATGGCGGCTTGTCGTGTGCCGATTGTATAGCGCTGGGCGGCGAAACAACCGGCAATTACCTGGCTGGGATTACGGCAGGGGGCGGTATTAACGTTTCTGGTTCGGGTAGCGAAGGTGCTACCCCCGCTGTGTCACTGGATACAACCAGCGCCAATAACTGGACGGGCGTGCAAACCTTTGCGAACGGCTTTACGCTTAACGGCAATACATACACTAACCTTACGGGCACAGGCTTAAACTTTAGCGGTGGTAGCTTGTCGGCAGCTTTGGGCGTTAGTATCGACTCATCTGAAATTATTAACGGCACCATTGTTGCGGCCGACATCGCAGACGCCACACTCACCTTGGCTAAATTAGGTCAAAACGGCTGCGCCACAAACGAAATTATCAAATGGAATGGCACATCCTGGGCTTGCGCGGTAGACGTCGACACCGATACAAATACCGATGCGCAAACATTAAGCTATGTAACCGGCACGCAGGCCCTAAGCATTAGCGGCGGCAACTCGGTAAGCCTTACCAGTCTGCTCGACAACACCGACGCGCAGGCCATATCCAGAACCGGCAACACGCTGTCTATTACCGGCAACACGTCCACTGCAGACCTTAGCCCGTACCTAGACAACACCGATGCACAAGTGCTGTCAAAAACGGGCAATACACTTTCTATTAGTGGCAGTGCTCCCACCGTCGATCTGAGTCCGTATTTGGATAATACCGACGTTTTGGCCGGCTTGTCCTGCTCGTCACAACAGATTGCAAAGTGGAATGGCACATCCTGGGCTTGCGCAGCAGATGTCGATACCGATACGAACACTACATACAGTGCGGGCACCGGCTTGTCGCTTGCGGGCACTACATTTTCGCTGGATAGCGCGCTCGCCATGTTTAAAACAATTAGCACCTCGTTGGGTACCAGTCCCGTGGCCGATAGCCTGGGTGATACGCTGACGCTCAGCAGTGGCAGTGGGGTAAATGTTACCGGCGATGCCACAATCGATGCGGTTAGCTTTGGCCTCAACCTCGCCACTGGGGGCGGATTGCTCACCACTGGCAATGCCCTGACGCTCTTAAACACTTGTGGCGATGGCCAGTATTTGGCCTGGGCAAGCGGCACCACGAGCTGGGGATGCGCTACAATCTCTGCGGCGCCAAACGAGTTTCAGACAATAGCGGGCGACAGCGGTAGCGCCCTGGCTGACGCAGCGAACGACAGTATAACGCTGGTGGGTGGCAATGGCCTGAGCACTACCGGCAGCGACGCTTCCGATACAGTGACCTTTAATATAGACCTGGCATCCGGTTCCGGACTGGCATTCTCTGGCGGTTCGCTTACGATTCAGTCTTGCAGTGACGGGCAAATATTGAGGCGTGTGGCGGGGGCCTGGGCTTGCGCCTCCGACGTCGATGCGCCAGTGGCCAGCTACAAACAGCAACTGGCCGGCACCGACAACATAACGGTGGGGTCGAGTTTGACGCCAGTGCTCACCAATGGGTCGGGTACGCCGCAAAGTTTGGGCATTACCATTACATCTGGCAGCGAAGTGCTGCTGACCGCCACCATAGAGCTATCGAGCTCGCTAGCTACCGGCCCAGCTACCTACGTTTTGGTGCGCGACGACAATCACGACAACGATTGCGTCATTGGCGGCGGCGACGGCACGCAGGTTGGTGGCCAAACCACTAGCTTTGTGGCTAGTGTTGCTCAAAGTTTTACCACTAGCGTAAGTTTTGTTGATACTTCCCCGGCTACCACGAGCTTTTATCAACTGTGTGCCTCAACGACCATTGGGCTGGGTACGGCAACCATTACCGATCGATCGCTTATACTGCACGAGATTAATCTGTAAAGACGGGATGGAACATGGAAGAACCTAACGAGCATAGAACATCTCAACTGCGCGTTAGGAGGCGCTCGCATGCCCGGGGCTGGATTGCGCTGGCCGCTATTTTAGTGCTGCTTGGCGTGGCCTCCGTATTTGGTGCGTTGTACTTTCGGTCCCGCGCTCAACTACGGCAGGCACTTCACGATTCCCCTAATAGCGTTGCAACAGAAACGAGCGCGCTTATAAGCAAAATCAGCGTGCACATGGTACTCCCCAGCGAAAAGCCCACCATTGCTATAGTGGAAGATGCCAAAAAACTCGCCAGCCAGTCATTTTTTAAGCACGCTCAGAATGGCGACCGCGTACTGGTATACACAAAAAGCAAAAAAGCCATTTTGTACCGGCCATCCCAGGACAAAGTTATAGAAGTGGCTTACTTAAATACCAGCGCAAGCACTACCACCGCTACGGACACTAAAAAGAAACCGTAGCGGATTTGCGCTAACGCACCGTGCGGTATACTTTAGGTACATGCGAATTTTTCCCGACCAAATTCTCCCGTCACAGGACTACTTAAAAGAGCGAACCTTACGTTTTATCTTCGAGTGTATTCGTACCGGCAATGATGCCGAGCTGCCGCCCACGCCGTTGGTGCGTAAAGACGAGGCCGGTAATCTGGTGGCCATAGACGGCCATAATTTGATCGCCGTGCGTCACTATCGGCACGAGCCCATTGAAGTGATCGTTGCTGCCTCAGCCGAGGCGGTGCTGCCCGCTACGTCCGACGCCAACAATATCCGCAACCAGGAGCTGGCCGACAAGTACAAAACCGTGCTCGCCGAACAACGCCGCGTAGCCACCGAGGGCATAACTAGTTTCGACGACCTTATTGCTAGGTATCCTGAAATATTTGCAGAAAGCGTTGCCTGAGCCATGTCCTACGGCCTCGCTACTATTTTTGAACCTCATGAAGTTGGCCAAGAATACGCCGCCGACAAACTTCCGTTACATCTCACCATTATCGATTCTTTCGAGACAGAACTAAGTGCAGTGCAACTGGGGCAAAAACTGCAGGAATTACTTGCGCACCAGCAATCGTTTACGGTTACTGCGCTATCCGACACCATGTACGGCCCCGATAAGAATATCCCAGTAACCTTGCTTGAGCTTACGCCAGAACTAGCCAGCCTACACAATAAAGTTGTAACTATGCTGGAAGCCGAAGGTGCAACATTCAAGAATCCGCATTTCCAGAAGGACCGGTTTAGTCCACACGTCACTGCTCAAAAAGACAAACGAATCCATCCCGGCGACCAAGTCGTCATTGGCAGCATTTGCGCCGCTGCCAAAGTAGCCCCCGGTGACGACGCCAACCGCAGCGTGGTCGCCAAGGTTGCTTTTAATACCTAAAGCAAAACTCCAGCATTTTCGTGTCCCCACAGCCCAAGGTGTTCTATAGTATAGTCATGAACCAAACTGTTGTGAGCCCGCAGATTTTTTCCGAAGACGAGCATAATATCGCAGCCTTTTTTACCCAGCAGTCGTTAGCCCAAATAGTACGCTTGCAAACGCAGCTACAGCAGCAATTGGGCGATGTCATCTGGCTTACCCCGCCGCACGCCGCGCACATCACGCTCATGGAAATAATCCGGGACACCGAGTACAAAACGCTTTCCCGCAAGCAACACTTCACGAAGTGGTACGAACGATACAACCAGATAACCAAAGATACTATCGCCGGTTTTGGGCCGGTTTGTTTCACCTTCAATCAATTGCAGGTGAGTCCCAATGCCATAATTATCAAGGCCAAAGACCCGGCGCCATTTAACGATATACGAGCAGCACTGCTTGCGAAGATCGTACTGCCAGAAGGCACCAAGCAGCCGCCCGACATTGTACACTGCACCCTTGCGCGGTTTGCCAAAGCCATCGATCTGGACGAAGCAACTGCTGCGCTTAAAACGCTTGCCGTCAATTTTGAGGAGTGTATCACCGAATTTAGGCTAGAGAAAGATATCTCGCCACCGAACTTTAGGCACACAACTGTCGAGACGTACAAGCTCGGCCAGCAAGCTAACTAATAGTAAACAATAAAGGGGACAACGTAATGGCAACAAACACAGAAAAGTATCCAGCCAGTCTGGACATTGACTATCCGGAGAAGCTCGACCGCGTCACGACATTCTTTCGCGTATTTTGGGCCATACCAATATTCGTTATCCTGGCGCTCCTCACTGCAGCGGGCGGCGATAGCCTAACGTCCGAAGCGGGCAAACATATGTCGCAAAACGGCGGCGGCATTGCCGGCGGGCTGTTTGTGGCCACGGCGCTAATGATTTTGTTCCGGCAGCGCTACCCGCGTTGGTGGTTCGACTTTAACCTCGAATTAAACCGATTCTCGACAAGAGTGAGCGCCTACCTGTTTCTGCTTACCGATGAGTATCCGTCTACCGTCGAGAAGCAGTCGGTGCAATTGGACCTCGCCTACCCCGACGTGCAGAAAGACCTCAACCGCTGGCTGCCGCTTATTAAGTGGTTGCTGGCCATTCCGCACTACTTTGTGCTACTGGTATTGATGTTTTGTGCCTTGGTGGTATCGGTAATTGCCTGGTTTGCGATATTGTTTACTGGCCGCTATCCCAAAGACATGTTTGACTTTGTAGTTGGTGTAGGCCGCTGGAGCTGGCGCGTGAGCGCCTATGCGTTTTTGCTCACCACCGATGAGTATCCGCCATTCAGCCTTAAGTAACTACGGATGTAATCCCAGGGCTTGCAGATTGATTTCTAGGCCCAGGATGGTCACCAGCTTAAACACAAAATCTTCCACACCTTTTTGGTACGTGAGCTGCCGGAGCTGGTTAAAGGCGACGAGTAAAGCCTTGGCGTCGATAAGTGCGTATTGGGCCAGCACCGAGCATGAGAGGTAATGGTGCAGTAAGGGTGACAAATGCTGCATGACCGCGGCGAAGTAGTGTTCGTTAAAATGCTCGGTGGCATGCCCGTAGATAATTGCTGGAAAACGGCGGGCTTGCAAGTACATGCGGGTTAAGTTGCGGTTATGACGGTAGCGAATGGGCAAACCCTGGCAGTAGCGGTAAAGCCCGGGGTTAGCGAGCGGGGCAACCGGCCATATGTTGTAGTCGAAGGTTTTGGGGCTGGCCATAGCCATAGCATTTGCCATTGTGGCGGTGACGAGCGGTAGTTGTCGTGGCGTTTGTAGCTGAGCAGTGTGCGCGGCCGCAGCAAAGTAGTTGGCAAACGCGGGAGTCCAGCTTGTGCGACCCAAAGATTGCAACCTATTTCGCGATTGATGGTGCGCATACAAGTCTTCATAAATGACTGGTCGGTAGTCGGCCGTCATATCGCAAAGCTCGTCGCCGCCGTGGCCATTAAATAAGCTGGTTACAGAGTAGCCAGCCAGATCCTGTAACAGCTCGTCGTTGGCTCCAAAATGCGCAAATAGCTGGTAGTGATAAAAAGGCCGCACGCCGCTCTCTGCCAAAAAATCGAGCGGATAATGCCGTTCGGCATCCAGACGTCTGGCGATGCCATTGAGTGTGAAACGTTGGTGAAGGGCGGTAATTTTAGAAGTTTGCGCCTCGCCAAAACTCCCTGGCAGCAGCATAGTGCTGGTAATGGGGTTATGTCCGCTATCGCGCAGATAGCCCACAACAAGCGCCGAGTCCATGCCGCCGCTAAGATCGCAGCCAAAGGGCATGCCATTGGCATAACGCCGTTGATAATTGGTGATCGTGCCTTCCAAATGAGTTGCTAGCTGTCGTATATCGCTTTGCGGCGTTTGTCCGTTATGTAAACGGGCGGCGTGGGCGGGTCGCCAAATGGTATGGCCGCCCTGCGACCAAGTTAGGCGAACTCGATCGTATAACAGCTTGATCTCGTTGCATATGGTGCGGTCGTAGGTGGGCAGGCTGGTGAGTATCTCGGCGAGCGCCACGGCGTCCAAGGTGAGCGGCGCACGCGTTAGCAGCTCACAGACTTTCTCGAACAAATTACTTAGTACGAGCCGCCCTGGCTCTGTACCCGCAAAAAGCGGCAGTGTGCTGAGTGCGTCACGCTGCACCGTAACGGTTTGCATACGCGCATCGGCGACCACAAGCAAAAATTCGGCATCGTAGAAAACGGTTTCGCTCACACCGGCAAGCGGCTGCCGGACAATAGTCTGGCCAACATCACCGTCGCCATAACCAAAATAAAGTGTTGAGCCGTGCACTGCCGCAAAGGTTGCCGGATAGGCGGTCCGCTTGCGCAGGCTTACCGTGCCAAAATCCGACTCAAATATGTGGTATTTTGCAGTAGAATGGTTGCGCCACACGGCAGGTAGACCCGACACAGTATCGCTACGGAATATAGCTTCGATAAAACTCACGTTGTAATGAGTGCCTGGTTATAAACCCGACTAGGGCTCGTAGCCCAAGCCGTCACCAGAGCCTATACTTTTGAGCCCGTCACCCTTGGCCGCTATTGCGGCTTCGTCTTCTGGGGTATACAGCGCGTCTATCGACGCAGCAAGTGCTTCTACATTGGCTTGTACGTTGCCCGCTTCGGGCATTGGTTGTACAAAAAGTTCAGTGTCTACGGGCAATTGTTCGTCAAATGATGTCGTCGGTAGCTCAGCGTTTAGTAACATGGTCCACACCCTTTCTTTTTCGTTAACTTGAGCAGTCCTAAGCATAAGCAATGCCGGGCGATCGATCAAGGCAATTTTTTGGCAGCATGTTGCTCCGTCAACCCTGTCCTGCGGCTTTTTTATGTTAGTAAACCGTTGTGAATGTTGCATGGACCAACTATTCGTTTGCATACTTGGTGGAGTGGTATGTACCTGTGCACTAAGCGGCATGTGGTTGACGGGGCGGATAGAACCCTTTAATCTAGCTAGCGATGACCAGCGAGCCTTATCCACACCACCCCGAATTCTCTGGCGACCTAGACGCAGTGCCCGCTACTGCCGACACCAAGCGCGAAGTCCAAAAAGTTATCGCAGCAAAAGCAGCAGGGGGTATGCCTTTGTCTCCGACCGAAGATTCCATTACGCAGGTATACGAATTCCCGGGACAGCCCGCGCGCGGCAACTTTGGCGTTACTCTGTGCGGCCGCGATGGTTGGGACGGCCGTTTGGATGTAGTGGGACACGTAGGCCAAACCATACCTGGCGAAGCCGGGTCAATTGCTTGCAACTATACGCTCACCCGGCAGTCAGACCCCTATGATCCATACGGTCTAGAAGTGACCCACTCGTTGCACGATGAACCACCCCTGGGTGTAACGGCGGCCGAAAGGCGTGAGTATATTGAACATCTAGGGTCCTTAGTCGAAGCGTCTGTGACAGCGGCCGAAGAAGAAAGAGCAATGGGGCTGCCGGCTGCCAGCGAGCAGCAGGCCCAGAATTTACTTCGGCTTTTAAATGACCCCAGTGCTCAACTTTCTCCGCGGTTGTAGCGGCTGGCCATGTCGTTTCGGTTTGATTACGGGACGAGGTGTCCTAGGCAAGTGTCGCCGTGGTCGCCACTGATTGTACCGTCGGGGCAAATGACGTTGGTCCATACCACGCCGGTTAGCGTTGTCCCGGACATGTCCGTACCTTCAAAGCTTGCGTTTACAAAATGGGCACCGGTAAAGTCTGCCGCCGATACGTTGCTGTGGACAATCTGGCCGGAGTTAAGCGTTATGCCAGCAAAATGGGCGCCGGTGAGCGTGCTGTTTGCAATGGTGAACGAGTCTAGCGTCCGGCCGCTTAGGTCAAACCCCGGCAGGTTCGTCGAAAGGAATGCTGTATTTGCGTCGACGGTTACGTCAGTAAAAGTGACGCCCTGAAAGTCGGCACTGGATATACTGCTTGATCCAAAGGTAGTATTACTAAAGTTAGCGTTTTTAAAGTCGCCACCGTCCACATTGGTCCCTGTAAAGTTGACGCCGTTAAAGCTGGCGTTGTGAAAATTGGCGTGTGTGGCAGTAAGGCCGCCGCCCAGCGTGGCGTTGTTAAAGTGGGCGCCATTCGCCTTCACATTCGTCAAAGAAACGCCCTGCAGGATTGTGTTACGCAAGTTCGCGCCCTGCAGGTCGCTGCCCGTGAGGTTAGCGCCTGAGAAGTTTGCCCCGTGAAAGTCCTGTGCGCTAAAATCCCGGTACTGCAGACTCGCGCCGGCAAAATTTGCATGGGTTAAATCGCTGAGCATTTTGCCTGGGCCGGCTGATTGATCCCAGCTGATTGCTGTTTCGCCGGCAACGCAGGTTTGTGTGGGGCTGTCGATAATGCGCGTTGTGGTTGCGCTATAGCAGGCATGAATAACACCGCTTGTGTCAGGAATTGCCGCGAATACCGCCGTCGTACCCGCTCCACCGAGCACTAAGCCAATGACTAATGCCGTCAGTACTTTACCGTGCTTTTTTGCTTGCTCGAGCACACCTGTTACAGTTTTCATGCCATCCCCCTTGTGTATGGCTGTAGTATAGCACTTACCCTACGCGTATTTTTTAGCGTAAAGCGTCTTTGTGAAAATTGTACTTAACGCTAGTTACATCTGTTGCGGTTGGTGTTTACGGCATAAGATGGGTTTGTATGTGCCGCAAATGCTCTCGCTGGGTTGGGGTAAATGGCAGTATATCAATATTTTGGCCGGTTTTGCCCAGGGCGTCAAAAAGCTGCTTGGCGGTACGCTGCCAGCGTGCGGGGGTGTTTTCGCCTTGGAGGGCAGTGTCCGGGAGTTCGGAAGCGTGCTCGTTGTTGAGAGAGGCTCTGTAGAGATCTTCAATAACCATGGCTATTACGCCGCTGCCACGCACCCTCTCGGGGGTATAAGCATCTGCCTGGAGTACATACACATCTTCGGGAGTGGTGATTGATTCGGCTAGCAGCGCTGCGATGCGTTGCTTTTGACCGGGTGAGGCATAAAAATGTATGTCGGTTATAAGCTGTCGTGCCGGCTCCTTCAAACGATCAGTGGGGGTAAGCGTTTCGAGCCGATCTACGAGCGGCGCAACGGCTTCTTCTCGGATGCCTTTTGGCAGGATGCTAATAGCAAAGCGCAGGTCTTCGCTGTTTGTGGGGCTGTCGGCAATGTGCGGCAAGAGGGACACCAGCTCGGCGGCGGTAAGGCTGTACATAGGCGGTGCGTCCTGTGCGAGCACGCCTCCTGCCCGCAAACGCTTATCGACTTCTTGTACATCGCGAAACCCAGTGTTAGAGAGTATGGCGTCGCCCAGTATCTGTTCGCCAATAGTTCGGTATTCGTCCGGCCAGTCTTTAGCTTCTAGCGCATCTGTTATAGCCTCCAATTGGTCGAAGTTTATCTGACGCGTATCTTTTTGGATGGTTTTATGGGCATCGACGCAAACGATGTTAGATTGATAGCAATCTTGCAGGTAGGTGCCCAGGCTTCGGGCGATGGCCACCGGATCGTTACTACTGGCGATGGCACGTAGCAGCGCGGTGTGCTCTTGCTGCATGGTCTCGTTGGCTGCAATTCGCTGCGGCCCGTACTGAACGATGTAGGCTCGAGCGCCTCCGCCGTATTCCCAAGCGCAGTCCATGTATGTTAGTTCTTCGTCGCCATCTGTCGTATGTTCTGTTGTTTGGACGACGATCTGAACGGTGTCGCCCTCTTGCGGTACGAGCACGGCCTCTTTTACGCGGCTTACTGCGTCGGTGTGCTGAACCCAGACGGTTCTGGTTGGGTCGGAGTGGTCGTAGGCAACCTGTATCATGGGCGCGGGAGTGCCGTCGTCTCTTTCGAGCATGCGCTGGTCTACTACCATGCCTTGTAAGATGGCTTCTTTCTGTCCTTCATATAGAGATTCTGGGCCGTCGTAGGTTTTGCCTATGCCATGGACGGCATCAATAGTTACCTGGTGGTAGCGTTGCTCTTCGAGGTCATCAGCGTCTGCGTCTTCGTTTGACTCGCCGAGTGCTCCTTCGGGCAGTGGTTCGTGAAAGGTAAGGTCAAGGGCCACACTCCGAAATCCCACGCCTTTGAGCGCTATAAGGTCTTCCTCGGTGGCACCGTCTAGCCATGCATAGTCGGCTGAGCCACTGCCGGAGATGTCTATTCTAACTTGTGGTCGTGGGCCGTTTTTGTCGTGGCCCATCCAGGCGCCGGTTATGCCAACAATTGCACGCACCTGTTGGTTTTGTGGTGGCTCAAAATAATCGTAGTCGGCACCGTCCATAATGTTGTCTGGGGGGTTGGCTTCGCCGTCGACTACAAAACCGCCAACTGCATCGTGATCATATTGGATGTCCGGTAAGCTCTCTGGGCTGGCGCGTAACATTTCCGCTAATTCTTTGAGATTACTGATGGGTGGTCCGTCTTTGCGCGCTTCGTGGCTGTCCATGGCTTAATCATACACGCCGTCCGGGCGTCGGTCTAACCTGGTATCATATTCCTATGAAACATGACCTTTTGGCTATTGGCGGCGCGTATGTAGATATAAACGTGCCCAATTTTCCGTTGCCCGAGGCTGGACTGGCGCTAGAAACAGAGACGGTAGGGCAGGCATACCGGCTGGAACCGGGCGGCTCGGCAGTTAATTTTGCCCGGTTGTGCGCAGCACTGCAAATTTCAACGGCGTTTATCGGCAAGGCTGGCAACGACGAGATGGGCCGCATTTTGTCTGAGTTACTTACCCAGGCAGGCGTGGACCCGGCGCTTATGTTCTCGGACAAAGTTTCTACTAACGTCAGTTTTAATATGGTTAATTCGGCCGGCAAGAGCATTATGGCGGTGGCTGGTACGGCCAACCAGGCGCTTGCTGCCGACGAAGTATACACGCAGGCATCTCAGCGGCTGGCTACAAGCGCCTACCTGTTTTTGGGCGGTTGTTTTAAGCTCAAAAGTCTGATGTCTGCCTTTGTCCGTTTAGCTCAAGATGCCAAAGCGGCCGGTACTAAGGTGGTGCTCGACCACGCCCGCCTTAACAGCGGTGTTACCGAAGCTGAAAAACAGGCCGTGCGCGAACTGGCACTGCTTGCCGATTATTATTTGCCGAGTGCTGGTGAGTTTATGGAACTGTGGGACGCGCCTTCTATTGAAGCTGGGCTACACGCACTGAGCGGCCGCACGAGCGGGGTGATCGTGGTAAAAAATAGCGATAAGGGTGTGGTTGCATGGCTGGATGGCACGATTGTAACGGTGCCCGCATTTGCCGTTACGCCCCTTCATACCATTGGTGCCGGCGACAGCTTCGATGCTGGTTTTATTGCGGCGTTGCATAAGGGCCAAACGCCGCTAGCCAGCATCCGGTTTGGGTGCGCTACGGCGGCACTCAAGATTTCGCAAGAAGCGCTACCAACGCATGCCCAAGTAGCCGATTTTTTGACTCAGCAGCCCGAGGGGCTAGCGCATCTCAGGGACAGCATTTCCGGGCATATGTTAGCCTAGGCTGGCGTAGTGGGCTAGCAGCTGACCTAGTGGGGTGCTGCTGACGGGTTGAGACGGCGTATTGTGGGCGGCATGTGGTGGTTGTTCCCGGTACGATGCTTTTGCTTCGTTAATAAAATCGATGATGCTCTTGCTGGTGACGAGGATTGATCGCTGTAGGTTTGGATGAGTGGCGTCACGATCGATAAGATGATCAGCGGAGAGTACTACTGTGCCGGCCGTAATGAGTATGCCGGCGCCCTGGCCGGTGTATTCACGGTAAAAATCTCGATTGCTCCATAGGGCGTCGTGCAGGGTCTCGAGGTGATTCGCAATAATCATTTCTTTGTGCGGTTGTGTGTTGAGCCAGAGCTCCGGCTGGTTGATGTGTGCAAGTAAGGTGTGGGCCATATCGGCGGTGCGATCTGCAAGATACTGCCTGCCGGAAGGGAAGCGGGCTAAGGCACTGTGCCCCAGTAGATTATGCAGGGCATTGGATTGGGAGCGTTCGTGGTTGGCTGGCAGGCTTTCGACGGCGGCGGCGATGGCGCTGTCAAAGCGGGTTAGCAGTGTTTCTTTTGCCACCGGGTTGAGCTCTGCTCCGATAATTCGGAAGGCGTCAGCAACCAGCGACATCGAGAAGTTGGTCTCAAGTTCGTTGAGCACTGTTTCTGCGGTGGGTGCCGGCGGGGTCTCGCCACGCAGCTCGCTGAGCACTTTTGCAAGCCTCGCCCTTGTGGAGTGATCGGATGCCGCTTGCTTAAAGCTGGCAGCATCGACTATTCGAGTAGGGCGGTCAAGGCGCAGGTCGACGGTGGCGTTATAAAACTGCTCGTGTCCCTCGAGTGCCTGCTGTATATCCGTAAGCAGTGCGCGTAACTTCGCGCCAGGCGCCCGCGTTGCATAGGAGCGCACCGATTCGGCCAGATGAGTCAGAAGGGGCAGCGGTGTGTTGGTGAGCTGTACCTGACCGGCAAAACGTGCAATTCTTTGCTCTAGGACGGCAATCGCGCTGGCGCCCCACTCGTTACGAGTTATACCTGTCATGTGCAGCATATCGTGCAGTGCCAGGGTTTCGGCTAATCCATGTGCGTTGGTGAGCGCGCGATGAGCAAAGTCTTGCACGGCTGTCATGCCAATACGTTGGTCATCAGGATTGCCGGTATAGTTGGCTACAAACGTACCCAGGAGGGTTCTCACTGCTGCCTCTATTAGATCGCGTGTACGTTCGTCCGGCTGGTGTTGGGTAACTTCGGCAGAGCCGTTAAAGACGCTTATTGTCCCCACTTGGGGTTCGTGGCGTATGCGAGCGCTGTTGTCGCGGTAGTCGCGCATTTGCTGGACTACCGCACCTGGCAAGTAAGCGGCATGCTGTAATACCGCTAGCCCCCCGACGAGATCGTCTGGCCTGTCTTCTAGTGCAGTGTGCGGGTCGTAATCGACTAGTTTCCAGAAATTGGTTATTGCGTGCGGATCGGCCTCGCCTAAGAGCTGCGGGTTAGCTCGTAAAAGATCACTTGCCACATCCTGCATACGTAAGAAGCCAAGGCGATTAAGCAGGGTAGGATCGGCTGTAGTTATATCTCCTACACTAGATAGTACAAGCCGAGACATATCATGTGCTACTCCTAGCCGCCAGACGAGAGTTGCGGCGTGCGTTTTTTCGTGGTCGGCATTCTCGAGTGCTCTGGGGTTGCGGAGTATAGCGGCAAGCTGATCATGATCGGCGGGGTATAGCTCGGGAGGGGTGCACGCATTGAGCTGTGCGATGGCCGCGTCCGCAGTGTAGATACGTTCTTGGACGGCAATATCGGGCAAGTGAGCAGGGAGTTGATCGAACATCGCCATATTATGACACCCCACTGGGGTTAGCGCAATTTGCTGACCACGTCGCTGCAGTGTGCCTACAAGTGTAGTGTCGCCAGGAGCGAGTCGACTGATTCGGAAAGAGTAAAGCTGTTGCGGGCGATAACACGTTCCTTGTTGGTTGCCGGCCCTAACGCCACTGCCTGCGCGATGCCGGTCATGAGGGCAAGTGGGTCGCGGGCTTCGGTAAGGGTGAGCAGTCCGCAGTTGGTTTCGGGCAAGCCCCCAATATTACTGGCAACTACCCGGCTACCGGCATGCTGCGCCTCCACCGAGAGCATGCCAAACGGTTCGGCGTACACCGAGGGCATAAGCAGGATGTCGGTTTGGGCTAAAAGCTGTGCCATAGAAATTACCGTTTTTTGTGCTGACAGCAACCTTGCATAGCGGTAGCCGGTAAGCATCTTGGCAATTGTCCGGCCAATTTCGACGTGCTGCCCGGCAACTACGATACTCGTGGAGTATCCATTGTGTTGCATATCGTCGTGGTGCATCATTTCCAGCACGGTATAAATACCCTTTTCGGGGTGTAAACGTCCGGCATACAAAATACGTGTCTTTTTAGCGGGTTTTGAGCGCTTTATGTTGCCAAAAACCGGGTCAGAGAATGGCAGCACGATATGTATATGGCTATATGGTATATCCAAAAACAGTGCCCATTGCTGCCCGCTGTAAATACTCGTTGCAATAATTGTTTTACCAACAACTTGCGCTTTCATAGCTGCTTTGGCGGCAGGGCTGTTAAAGATTTCTGTGGCGCAGTGCAGAATAATTGCGGCTTTATTGCGGGTAGGTACAGGATAGGCTCGATTTACAAAAACTACCGTACCCGGGAGATTACTGATATCTGCTGCACTATTCAGTGGCAGGAAGGGGATGTCTTTAAAATCGCTGCGGCCATGGCGCACTGTTACCACCTGAGCAGGAATACCGCGCCGGAGCAGCTCACGTACCTGGCCTGCAGTATATGTTTCTGATCCACCAGCACCGGCAACCATAGGCTCGCCAGGCGGCCATACAAATGAAATCATGCCGTTCTCCTTGGTGTTAGTTCGAGCTAAGAAGGCAAATTTGTTAGAAGAGAGTTCTTACTTAGGTATAATTATATCATGGTTATGAATAATTAGCTAATGTTCGGCATTTAAGAGTGGCGTTTGCTACCATAGTCTTTAGAGCCTGTAATATCTTAAATGGAGCAAGTCATGGATGTAGACGTTGAACAAGTAGTACGCGAATTTATCGACAAAACGGTTCACCTGTCGCTGGCCACTACCACCGGCACCGCGCCATGGGTGTGCGAAGTGCACTTTGCCTACGATGACAACCTCAACCTATACTACCGGTCCCTAAGCAGCCGCCGCCATAGCCGAGAAATTGCCGCCAACCCGCACGTGGCCGGCAACATCATCGATAAGTACGAGGTGGGCGCATCGGTAACCTGTGTGTACTTTGAGGGTGCGGCCGAGCTACTATCCGCTGGCCCGGCTCAAGACCTGGCTGCTCAATGCATTACGGCGCGCTTGGGCGTGCAAACCGACATCGTAGAAGAGGCTTCACGCCCAGAGGGTCATCAATTTTACAAAATTAGCGTCGCCAACTGGTACGTCTTTGGCCGCTTTGGCGGCGACAAGGGCCAAAAGTATCAGCTAGCGTGGAACGCAGGCAGCAAGTAATCTACGGTCCAAGGGCAACTCCACTAACGTGAATGGCCGGCCAGCGTCAGCCAGCAGCTGTAGCCCCGGCCGCAGGCTGTATACTTACATGCATGAATAAAAGAGAAGATGGTTTTAGTGCGCTGCACGTAGTGTTAGTGGTGGTGTTTGTTGGAGTTTTGGCGGCGGGCGGTTGGTTGCTTTTTAAGGGGCCGCAGGCGCCCGACTCGCAGGTTACAACGCATACTGCCTCAAGCGGTACTGGCGCCAAACAATCGCCTGCGCAGCACAGTACAGCGGGTGGCGCGTCAATTGCTCCCGGCGACCAGTACTTAACTATCCCGGAGTGGGGCATTAAGCTCAAAATGGAAGACGCCGACAAAGTTACCTACGTTATGCACGGCACGCCAAACGGTTCGCCCAATGCCGAGATGGTGACATCGTATGCCAGCCTCAGGCTTAAAGATGGGCTTACTTCTTCCGAAGCCTGCAAAGATTTGGGTATAGCGCTCACACAGCTAACCGACGCCCCCTATTCTGTAAAGATTGGCAACTACTACTATGGATATGAAGGGGCGCCAGGTGCCTGCGCGGACAGTACTATTGAGCCGCTGCGCACAAAAATTGTCGGCACCGAAATAAACACCGGAGCCATGAGCGCGCTGTAAGCGTTCCTAGTCGTTTCGGGTAGTGGAAATTATCTTATAAAGATGTTATAAGATAATCATATGGCTTATGCCGAGACAATCACACAACATATTCAGCACTCAAATCTGCCCATACTTCCCGTAGGTGAAACGGAGCCGTTGGGATCGGTGCGTGTCGACGATCCGCTCGTCCGGCGTACCTTTAAGGCGGACGTAACCACGGTAGAGCTTATGCCTAAGTCGTACCCCAGCGAGCACGGTCGCCTCGCTTTCGGTTTCCTGTACGGTATAGATTTGCCGGATGACCCTGCGCTGCCGGGACAACTGCATTTTGTGGAAGCTCCCAAGGGATCGCACAAAGACCTAGGCCAGAAGTTAGGGGTGGCGGACTATCAAAAAGGCGCGGGCTTGCGGTTTGTGGGCGAGGGCGGCGCTTACACTGAGATAGGGTGTGCCTACGGCGTAGACGTGGGTGGAATGAGAAGGCCGTTCGTGCACGCCTATGTGGACGCACGGCTTACACGCAAGAGCTGCATTCGGGAGTCTACCGCCGTGGCGTTGTCCCGCGCTGCGATGAGCCTGCTAGCCCCCCGTATTTTTACGCACTTGTCGGCAGATAAAAGAGACGGGCAGGTAATACTGGGGATTGTGGATGTGGAGTATCGCTGCTCCTTTATTGGCGATATCACCCAGCGCACTGCTTC
The DNA here is from genome assembly GCA_035478295.1 of Bacillota bacterium. Lineage (GTDB taxonomy): Bacteria > Patescibacteriota > Saccharimonadia > Saccharimonadales > UBA4665 > PMNU01. The sequence goes on from DATIJU010000005.1 coordinate 47,868, forward strand.
GTCTTTTGAACTTGAAGAACTGCACCGCGCCGCCTAGGTTATACTTGCTCTCATGAGCTTAAAGCTATTTTTGGGTGTGCTTTCGCTGCTGCCGGCTGCCATTGCCTATTTTTTGTACTTTAGGGCGATGTTTAGCGGCAAGATCAAGCCGCACGCCTTTTCATGGTTAGATGAGTATGGGGCTGCTGTATCGGCCAGCTTTGAGCAAGTGCTAGAGGCGGGCGTTGAGGTGTTGGGCGTGGGGGTGCTTTGCGCAAAGAGCGCTGTTTGTCCGCTCAAGCTAAAAAATGAGCTGTAGCTCTGCGCTGAGCGCTGCCATTTCGCCACCATTGACGGCTTTGGTTGGCCAGCCTATGCTTGAAGTATGACTAAGAAAACATGGGTTGGCGTACTTATTGGCTGTTTGGTAATTGCCGGGTCACTGGTTGGCGGTTTCTTTTTACTGCGTACCGAAGCACCGGTAAGTCACGATGTTTTGGCGGCGGCTAAAGAAGCGGCGCCCGCGTGCCTGGTGGACAACACCGCGCTTTCTATTGGCGACGCCGACCAGTCCGGCATAGAGACGGTAGTGCTGGGCAGGCTCACCCACGTTCCGGCTGGTACGAATGTTGATATTTACTACGCTACTTACGACGGCAAAACGGCTAATGGCTCGGCAATTTACCCCGGCACTTACGGTACCTACAATTTTACCGTTAAGAAAGCGTCGCCTGCGAATGACTGGCAGCTTACTGCGTTCGACGCTTGTAAAAAGTATTAGCATTTCATATTTAATGCAAAAAGCAAATAAAAGCTGGGAGTTTTTTTACATACGCCGGCGCCCAGATGTCATATATTGATGTGCACCACTAGGAGGACATTTATATATGATTTCGTTTGTTTGGTCGTCTGCCCATCCATTTTTGGCTGGTGCGGGCGGTTCGGAAAATTATACCGCCGGACAAATACGAGAACTGAAACGTCGGGGTATCCCGACACGCATCCTAACGCTTGGCTATGGCGAGCAGGACGGACGCGATGATTTTCCTGACATTGAGTTTAAAGCACTCAAATCTAAAGCAGAGCTGAGCGAACTTGACGACACATTGGTGTTCGTAACATATCCGCTCAATGTGCCAACTAAACGGCCGGCATATGCCATTTTGCACTGCCCGCCCACCTCTTATGGTGGTATAGACGAGCTGTTTGATCTCGAAGGCATGAAGGGCAAACAGTTGTTGGTGCCCAGTAAGTTTGCGGCCAAATTATGGAAGGGCCATCTGGGCCATCATACGCATGTACGCATGCCGGCGGTGTATCCATTTGCCGAACCCGTGTTTTCTCAGGTAAAACGGCCGCATCGTTCCGAGCCGCATGTGCCACCCAAGATTTTATTTGCTAACCGCCTCATTGCCGACAAGGGAATATACACCCTGCTGGCGTCGCTGCACTTGGCTGGTTTGCGCCACCGCGAGTTTGAGCTGACGGTTACTACTGCTGGTGCGCACTGCGACGATGGCCGGCTTATTCAGACGCTGCTTGAGGCGCATCCGCGCATTAATGTTGTGCCCTCTTGCCGTACCCCAAAAGATATGGCCCGTCTTATGGCTGAGCACGACATAGCGGTTATGCCGAGCACTGATATCTTTTGGAAAGAAATCTTTGGTATTTCGTCGGTAGAAGCCCAGCACGCCGGCTGCCGCGTGGTGGCGTCTAATACCGGGGGACTGCCCGAGACCGACTGTGGCGGTCTTATGCTGGTAAAACCGGACGATCCGCTGTCTTTAGCGAATGGCTTGGCCCGAGCTATGGGTCTCGGGCCGCTTACTGAGGCTGAGCGGTTGTATGCCAGTACTAAATTTACGGTGGCATCTTCGGTTGACCGATTGCTGCGTATTATTCAATCGACTGAGTCTAGGCGCGTGCCAAGACTATCACTCCAAAAACAGGGCGCCCTCGTGCGGGAGCAGCTCGACACCGCTTTCAAGAAGGGCATTATGCAGCTTGGAGCGGGGATGGCTGGAGACAACAAACTTGCGTACCGCCGCATTAGTTAAGCGCACCGGGTGGTCGGCAAAGTTAATAAGCGTTACGTAGCGATCGGTTTCGCCGGCTTTGGTCCGCACAAAGCCGAGTACGTCAGGCGAGCCTACATCGAGCACCGATAGCTCACCATACCGTAGCACTGGCGATTTGGTGCGCAGGTGGATAAGCCCCCGGTACATAGTAAAAAATGAGTGGGGGTCGTCGCGCTCGGTGGTAACATTGTGCGTTTTGTAGTCCAGGGCAAGGGGCAACCAGGTTTTGGCTGCGGTCGAAAAGTCGGCGTTGCGCTTTACCGACCATTGCATGGGCGTGCGCTCTGGGTCGCGCCCCTGGCCTGCAGGGTCGCCGGCGGCGGCTGGGTCTTGTATGCGGTCCGGGGGAATGTGTACATCGTGCATGCCAAGTTCTTCGCCGTAATAAATAAAGATCATTCCGGGGAGAGTAAGCTGCATAAGCGCCGCAGCACGCGCTGGCAGCTCGCCTAGCCGCGTTACCAGCCGCGATTGGTCGTGATTGCCAAAGGCGTAACTGGCTACGCAGTAGGGACTTACTTCGCTGAGGTGTTGATGGAAGGTTTGTAAAAAGTAGCGCCAGCTGGCTGCTTCCCAGGGTAAGCTGAGCCCCTCAAAGTTAAACGGGGCGGCCACTTTGGGATTCATAGCCATGTAAAACAACAAATAGTCGGAGACAGCGTTATGACCTGAGGGGTAGGCCTCGGTAACCATAAAGCGGGGGCTGTCTTTGTAGGCGTCCTCGCGTAACACATCGGCCATACCGGCCAGATAACTGTATACGCCCGGCCAGCCGTTGCTGTTGTTGTGCAGCAGTGCGTCGTAGCGAGGATCGGCGTCGAGCCGGTAGTCTGGGTTGGGCGTGTCGTCGCGCAGCAAGGGGTCTTTGGCCATCCAATATACAGCGTCTACTCGAAAGCCATCTACACCCATGTCCAGCCAAAAACGCATAACGTCTTTCATGGCGTCGCGTACATCGGGGTTTGCCCAGTTGAGGTCGGGCTGGTGCTTGTTAAAGCTATGCAGATAAAACTGCTGGCGGCCTTGGTCCCACTCCCAAGCCGAACTGCCGTCGAGCGCGTCCCGCCAGTTATTGGGCGGCAGAGGCATGTGCGGCAGGCTGTCGGGGTGGGGATCGCGCCAAATATACCAGCGGGAGTAAGGGCTCTGCTGGCTGAGTCGCGATAGCTGAAACCATTCGTGCTGGTCGGAAGTGTGGTTTGGCACGAGGTCTACCATTACTTTTAGCCCGCGCTTGTGCGCACCGGCCAGCAAACGTTTAAAATCTTTGAGCGTACCAAACAGGGGGTGTACATTACAGTAATCGGACACATCATAGCCAAAATCGGCCATGGGCGACGGATAAAAAGGCGACAGCCACAAGGCCTGTACGCCCAGATCGGCTAGGTAATCGAGCCGGTCAATCACGCCGGGCAGATCACCCACACCGTCGCCGTTGCCATCTTGCAGGCTTCGGGGATAGATGTGATACACCACAGCACCTTCAGGCCAGCGCTTCACGCGCGGCGACAATAAGCCGATGCGGGGTGATCTGTTGGCCATATCATTACTAAAACATATATACCGGTTTCTAAGTGTAAAAGAATTAACAATACTCTGAGGCGGAAATAAGCAGATGTCGCAATTTGTATAGCGGCAGCAAAGTGTTTATCGTTTGGCTTATCTGTTAAATCTGGTACAGTATTGTTTTCTATGAGTATGGAAATTGCATTTAACGATGATTTGGTACGCGCCGATTTAGTGTTGGGCTACTCCACTTATTCATTACACCCTGAGAACGAGGGCATAGCACTAGTAAATGAGCCTCAACGTTTTACGCTTCTGTCGGTGCTTGCGGGTCTGGAGAAAGCAGTAGTTGCCGACCGCGCTGAGGCTGAAGCGGACGGGGAGGTGTTTGACCGCGCTAACTGGATGCCATCCGACGAAGTGGTTACCAATATATTCAATGAGCACCGTATCCACCGTCATTACTTGCGCGGTATTGCCGGCCTGAAGGAGCAGCTTAAAGAAATGGTGGACGGGCAGTGGGACTCCAGCGAGCCATTTTATGATCACCAGCTGGAAGGTATGCGTTTGATGATTGCCGACATGGAGTCGCACGACCCGTTTGCAGAATCATCAAAAGGTTCGTATTTTAATATCTCTGGAGGCGGTGGTAAAAGCCGCATGATTGCCATGGCTGCTGCCGGCTTCAAAAAGTTTGACACGCCGGATGACCCCTCTCGCATAATGTTTGTATCGCAGGATAATGTGGGTTTGGCTGAGGTGGTAGGTGCCGACAGGGGAAGCGGTCTGGGCAAATATGCTCCACACCTTAAAGTAGGTATCGTAAACAAAAACAGTAAACAATACGACGAAGAAGTGCTCGCCACTAATCGTACCTCGCTGCGCCTGATGGCTGAGCGCGATCCACAGTCGTTTGACCCGTTTAGCCTGATTTTGAGCGACGAATCGCACGGTTTGCTGGGCGAGAAGACACAGGCGGCGGTGCGGGGCATCCCCCGCCGCGTATATGGTTTTACCGGCTCGGACAGGTTTAATGAAGAGAGAAAACTATCCGATTTATTGTCGGGGTCGCTCATGGACGTTTCCACCTACGAGCTAATTATGGCCAACAGCCTGGCGCCGATGCAGTTTTGGGTGTGTAAAACAAACGTTGTTATTCATCGTGAGAGCGGCAGTGAGGACTACACCCAGGCCGAGTTGGACATGATTGCTAAGATGGAAGCTCGGCACCAGATTGCCGCTGAGTTTGGACTAGCATTCTTTAAAGACGGCCGTAATGGCGTATTTTCGTGCAACAACATTCAAGAAGCCAATCTTTTTGCCGAGATGATGAGCGGCGAAGTTGCTATGCCCGACGGTTCCATTCGCAAGATAGTGGTTAAGCCGGTGCATAGTAAAACAAAGAATAACCACGAAACATTTAAGGCGCTTGGGAATGACGAGATTCAGGGTGTAACTATTGTCGATATCGACACAGCATGGGACGCGCCGCTCCTCTCGTTCTTAGTAAACATGCGTCCAGCAAGCTTAGTAAAATCCAAGCAGCGCAGCGCCCGTGTGTACCGCCGTTTTTACGATGCCGACGGGAACGTTATAACCGGGCAGATAGTAGACTTGTGCGATATCGTCAAAGTTGACAGTAAAAGCGGCGAAGACGAATTTGCCCCGCAGCTGCCACAACAATTATTCGCTGCCATGCTCCTTGGTCAAACTCATTATCAGGCCGGTCAGATAATTGCCAGCCCGCTTACCGAAGGCAAGCGGCGGGATTTCGCCTACCAGAATTTCCCGCCGCACATTCGTCGGGCACTTACTATAGCCGACGGAGTGCCATTTACTCAGTTGGCTGTATTTGGTTCCGGGGCTATCCGCGAGGAGGGCATTCCAGGCGAGGATGAGGTAACCTTCCGGCAAGCGGCATTTGCCCTAGGGGTTACCACTACTCGCTTGGCAGTGGCTGTCACAGCGCTGAGCATGCATGCTCGTGAGATTGAATTCTTAAATAAGAAACAGCTTGATCGCCTTGCACAGCACTTCATAGACCGCGACGAGCCAATCGTCTAAAACAAGTGGTGTAACCGGTTGCTCACGCTGGCCGGCTCGCTGCCTTTGCAAGCCGCGGGGTCTTTGCCTTCGTCGTATTGTTTGGCGGTGGACGGCACGCTTTGGTATTCCTTCTGGAGCGTTTTTTCGGAGGTATCGCCGTAGTCTATAACTAGGCGGTCCCGGTCGTGAATAAGCTCGTTACTAATATCCTGAAAGGCATGGCCGTTTATAAGGTACTGCACCCGGTGGGTGTCGTCGGCCAGGTACATGGCATCGGGCGTTTTAATAAAGCCGTCACCTACGGCCCAGTGTAGATTTTGGAAGAACTGACCCCAAGTAACGGCGTGGTCGTGCACATGCACTACGTCTGGTTTTTCGTCATGCATGTGGGCACGCTCGTTGGGGGTAATAATTTTGGATACGTTGCAGCTGGCACCGCCTTTTTCTTCGAAGTACAGGGGGCTGTTAAAGGTTTCTTTTTTGCCGTTTATGTAAGCCAGGAAATTGGCATGGTAATGGACGTGCTCAGGGTTATAAGTGGCAAACCGGATGCCCAGCAGCAGCCCGGCGCCCAGTAGCAATCCGGCCAAGCCGCTCAATACTGTTTTTTTGGTGATGTACCTGTGCATGCTGCCTCTCTTTTTAGTGGTGACCCTTATGATACTCGTGCACTACGGCGTGCCCTTTGCCGCGAGCGATAAGCCAACGATTGAGCGGGAACGCCACCAGGAAGGCGATGGCCAACGACACGAGCAAGCTCCACCAGAATAGCAAGGTATTTAGTCCGGCGCTAATGGCGCCAGGTACAGCCAGCACGAAGGCGTTGTCGGTGAACTCCATGGCCCCAATCGAGGCCGTGTCGGCGGCCAGGGCCAGTCGCATCGCCTTTTTGAAGGGCAGCCCATGGGCCAGCAGCGGTCGCATACTCAGGCCATATCCAAAGACAAAAGCCAACATGATGGAGATTATAATGCTGGGCGCAGCCGCCAGGCTCCAGTAAGAGCTGAGTATCATGCCTAAAACTTCACCAATAGAACAGCCGAACAAGCAGTGCAGTGTTGCGCTGAGGGCAGTTTTGTTGAGGGAGCGGGCCATTACTCTAGTATAACTTGCGCGCTAGTGCGACCGCACCTTTTTGGCCTGCAGCGGCTGAGTTTGGGCGGCAATACCAATGGCCAGCGCGGCAATAACCACGTTTTTTATTATGTACTGGCCTTCCAGCGTGGGGGTGAGCAGCTTGGTCCAGGCCTCGTGCGGCACAAGCAGCAGGGGCGAACATACAATAATCAGGTGCAGCGCCAGCAGCGGAATAACAATTCGGGTAAGTTTCGGGAATAAAAACAAAATGCCGACCACGCACTCGTAAACGGCCAGTATTTTAAAGGCCAAACCAAAGTGCGCCAGTCCGATGGTTTTTTCGGTGAGGGCTGCGGCGAGCGGCGTGGCCGGGCTGAGGTCGATGAGCTTAAGCAGGCCAAACCAAAAGTACACCACAAACACGGCCACCCGTGCCGAGGGCAAATATATGCGGCGCAAGAAGGCTATAACCCGTAAATCAATTGTTTTGATGTGCATGCTTATGTTTACTGTAGCACGTATGCCCGCGCTACTGGCTGGTACGCAATCGGCATCGGTTTAGGCTGTACGCGGACGCCACGTTTGCTATACAATCAAAACACGATGGGCATACAAAAGCTCCCGAAACAAACAATCGAACAGATTCTACAGAGCGATTACGACGGCGACACGCTGGCATTTTTACGTGACGTCGAGGCGTATGTACGCTCGCGTCCGGTAGACCCGGTGCATCATGACGTACCTGTTAAAACCGGCCCGGTGCTTATTGAGTTAAAGTCGGCCAGCCGAACGTACAAGCTCAACCGTAAAAATACGGTGAGCGCCGTGAACAATGTTGACCTTACCATCCAGGAGGGCGAGATTGTGGCGCTCACCGGTCCCAGCGGCAGTGGCAAGAGCACGCTCATGCACCTGATTGCCGGGCTAGACAAGCCCAGTGAGGGCGAGGTGATTGTGGATGGCCGGTCTATAGGGCACTTAAGCGAAGGCAAGCTAGCCAAGTACCGCAACCAAACGGTGGGCGTGGTGTTTCAGTTCTTTTACTTGCAGCCGTTTTTAAAAGTAGACCGCAACATTGAAGTGCCGCTGATGTTTGCCCGCTCCAAGCGCCGAACGCGCGCCGAAGCTATCCAAAAGGTGGTCGACGCTGTAAGTCTTACCGACCGTCACACATTTTTGCCCAAAGAACTGTCCGGCGGCCAAATGCAGCGCGTAGCCATTGCCCGGGCACTGGTAAATAAGCCTAAAATATTATTAGCAGACGAGCCTACCGGCAATCTGGACTCTAAAAACAGCGACGCTATTATGTCGCTGCTGCAAGACATTCGCAAGGCGCTGGGTACTACCATGATTATTGTGACGCACGACCCGCGGGTAGCCGCCTGGGCCGACCGCGTGATTCGTTTAGAAGACGGGCGGATTGTGCCATGAAATTCGTTGATGCTTATATACTGGCCGCCACCAAGCGTAAAACGCGGCGTATCCGCACCAGTTTGGTAGTTATCGTTAGCTCGCTGTTATTTGCTATTTTATTTTTTGCCGCCCTGACTGCGCAAGGACTGTTTAGTACTGCCAATCAAGTGAAGAATGTGGGCTTTAATGGCCGCAATATGGCGATGGTGTATACCGGAGGCGCGCCCAGCTACGACTATAAGGCAGTGTCTGAGGGTATTAAGGCGACTATGGACACCGAGCTGCGCAGCCGCGGTATCAAGGTGACCGAAAACACACAGCTCGACCCTAGCTATGTGGGCGAGTACACGCGCCGTCTTATCGCTGTCACGGCGCAATATCAGATTGCCGATCAACAAAAGCTGGAGGCTACGGTGCAAAAAGCCAAGCCTACGGCTTTGTACCGCTTTGCGGCGCTGCCTATCAGCGGCAGCACTACTTTCCGGCCCACGCCGGCGGACGACACGTACATAACCAAACTGCAAGAGGCGGCAGAGAGCGGGGGCGCTGGCAGCCAGGGCCCGGGCGGGTTTGACCCTGGTAACGATTTCCAGTTCTTCCAGGTAGAAAAGGGCATGCTGCTGAGCCAGCTGCAGCCCGGCCAAACCGTCGCCTGGCAGCCCGGAAAGCCCTTCCCCTTATTTATCTCCTACGCTTACCTCGAAAAGCTCTCCGGCAAGTCGTTCTCCAAGCTGAGTACTGCCGCACGCAACCAGGGCTACCGCGACCTCATGAAGGCATACGCTGGCAAAACTATAGAGTATTGCTACCGTAACTCTACCGCCCAAACCTATGCCCAGCAGGTAGTTACCTATAACTACAAGGCTGCTCACGATAACGATAAAGATACTAGCCCCATAAACGTGCCGGCGTGCGCCGACTTCGACACTGCTCTCCTCAAGAAGATCAAGATAATTGCCGATGACGGCACCGTCGCAGACGACACTGCCAAGCCGCTCTTCTCCGCGCCGGCACTGCCCGTTGCCTCGACGCGGGTACTGCAGTTTAAGATTGCCGGATTTGTACCGAGCTCGTCGCAGTATGGCGGCGGCGACATCGTGACGCAAGTTTTAACGAGTGTCAGCCAATTGCCGGCCGGCTCGCAGCTGGGGATTATTCCCACTGAGGTGGTAGCTGCTGCGCCCGAGTTGCAGGCAAAAGACGAAGGCGGCGGCGGATTCGAATTGTATGGTCAGGGCTATTCGACGCTACTGGTCGACTTTGCCGCCCGATCCCAAGAAAAGGCCTTTATAGCCAGCGGCTGTACCGGCAGTGAATGCGGCAATCCTAAAAACACCAAGCCATATATTACGCCATTCGGCAGTGTAAGCTTTGCGCTTGAGGGTTTGTTCCACGCAGCCTTTAAGTTTTTGGTAATTGGGGTGGGAGTGGTGATGTTTATTGCGGCGCTGCTGCTCATGTTTACCATCAGCAAAGTTATCGCCGACAGCACCAAGGAAATTGCCGTATTTCGCTCACTGGGCGCCCGCCGGCGCGATATTGCCCAAATTTATTATCTGTACGGCCTGATGCTGGCCGCCGCCTCACTAGTATTGTCGGTAGTGCTGGCGGTAGCGGGGGCCAAAGTAGTTACCAATATGTTTGCTCCCCGCATAGCTGGCGCCTTTATTAAGACTACCGGCGCGTACAACACCGACGTGCATGCCTCGCTGCTTGGCATTAACTGGCTCTGGTTTGGGGGCGCAGCGGCTGCGTTGTTGCTTGCCGCCCTCATCGGTATTACTATCCCCATCCTCATCAGCCTCCGCCGCAAGCTTATTACTATCCTCCGGGAGGAATAAGCCCCCATCCGCGCCGAGCCAGCGCGACTAGCACCCCCCTTAATGCATACTTTTTGCGGAACAAAAAGTATGCATTAAGCGATTGCCAGTCGCGGTGTCCTGAGGGGCGGATGGGGCTGGGAGTTCTGGGCTAAGCCTAGCTAGTATGCACATCCACATACGGGTCAGGCTCAACATGCACCCGCATGCCTTCGCCAGTAGCCTCGATGGCTTCTTTCACGCGCTCCACGGCTGCCTCCACTTGGTCGGTGCTGAGGCCGTCGCGGAAGTGCACGTCAATGTCTACCATAAGTTTGTCGGAGCTGAGTACCATGGTGCGCAGGCCAAGCACGTGCTTTACCTCCGGTACGGCGCGGGCGGCATCGCGGATGCGTCGTTCGGTTTCGGGCGGGGCGCTTTGGCCGGTTACAAAGGTGCGGACGCTTAAGGGGACAATAAAGGCGAACAGACCAAGCGAGAAGCCCATCACCATGGCCGCCACGCCCTCTACTTGCGGGATGTCATTAGAAAATTCGTAGATTGCCAAGCCAATAATACCGAACAGGCCGGTAGTAACGCCCATAATATCCAGTACCACGGTGGTTTTAGTGGCGATGAGCGGTGAGCTCAAGAATGCCTTCCAGGCAGTGCGGAGCGGCTGGCCATCTAGTAGTTTGATGATGCTACTGCGGAGCGAGTATATGTTGCCGAGTAAGGCGACTGCCAGAGCGCCAATACCCCAACCTATATGCTGTATGATCATTGGTGCGAGCAGCTGGCTATAGCCCCGCTCCACGGCAATAACGGCCACGGCACCCACTAATACAAACACGGCAAGCGTGAGCCAGTAATAGAGCTCTTTGCCAAAACCGAAGGGGTGTAACTTGGTAGGGCGCTTGTTGGCGTATCGGCGGCCATAGAGCAGCATGCCGGCGGAGGTAAGTTCGGCAAAGCTTTGCAGGCCCGCTACCACCATTACCACGCTGCCGGTAATTACGGCAAAAACGGTACACAGAATTAGATTACACAGGTCGATGTAAAGCGAAGTAGACAGCACTCGCTGTGTTTCGAGCCTGCTTGGTTTTGAGTCGTCCATATGTCTTATTGCCCTCTTTCTATTGACTATAGCAAGGGCGGGACTAAAGCACTAGAGGCTTATCTGTTAGGCGAAGTTAAGCAGCCAAGGCGTATGTTTGCATCTGCAAACTCGATGCGATATAGTCGGGATCTTTCATTCTGACGGCGGCCGCGGCTGCTGCGGCGGCTAGCCAGGCTTCGTTTACAGTGGACAAGTCCAGAGGCTGAGGGCTGGCTAATAGTTCGTGCTTCGTGGCATCGGGATAAAAGGCAAACAGGCCGCCATGCGAACTTGCGGCATATCCGGGAGCTGGGCCGGTGTTGCTGTCGCCTAGATGGGCAGGCACCAGCACCCAGCCTTCGCCTAGTAGCTCGCCTGGCGCAACGCGGTCGGTGGCGTCGCTCGGGTGGCGTGGTCCGGCAACAATGCGCAAATCTTCTATATCGGCGTGCACGGCAGCGATGGCAAACCGGGCTAAGACGCCTTTGTTGGTCAATGCCGTTCGCTCAAGGGCGTTGCCGCCTTCCATGATTGTCATAGTACTTATAGTTATATCACCATATTATTAATGTGTCAAAAGATTATAATGGAAGTATGCAGCAAGGCTCAGGCGAAGGCGACCCCTCAAAAACAGATCCGGACGATTTTATTGTCAACCTGCCCGATTTTAGCGACCTTTCGCCCGGCCAGATAGTAGGTAGCGAGCCGGTGGACCCTGCAGCCGAAGCGGCACTTAGGGAAGCGAGCGCGGTGGTGCTTAACCGCATTCGCAATTCGGGAGTAGGGACGATGGGCTTTTTGGTTGGCGACGATGGGGTTCGACGATATTTGGACGGAGGGGATTAGTGTAAGCCTGGGGCCGCAGCGAAGCGGTTCTGGTTCAATGCACTAATACATGTCTCCAAAAGAAAATACCCGGCTAGCGCGCGGGTGTTTTCTTTTGGAGGCGCCTACCGGAATTGAACCGGTGTAAAAGGTTTTGCAGACCTCTGCGTAACCACTCCGCCAAGGCGCCATGTGAGTCAAGCGAAATTATAGCGGTAAACAGGCTTATTGCCTAGAGAGGGCGGCCTTTTGCTTCAGATGCTCGGGCCAGTGGTTGGGGAAGGGAAACAGCCAGGCCGGCGGCAGCTCGTCTTTTTTAAACTGTTCCTCGCGGGCGATCCACTCATTTACTTCTTGGGGGTACCAGGTTTGCGTTTGCATCAGCGGCGCGTCCTTGTGCTTGCGGTAGATGCGCTCCAGCTCGTTGGCCCGGTGGATGTACGACGAGCCAGACATGATGCCGTCGGTGCCGTAACGTCGCTGGTAGAACACTAAAAATTCGGGCACATACAGGAAGCCGTCGGGATATATGTTGCCCATTTGCAGCACCAGGTCCCAATCCTCTATGCCTTTTAGCGCCGGGTCAAAGCCAATATCCCCGCCAAAGATGTCCCGGCGGTGCATAAAGCCATTCATGTCGAAGTTTATTTTGCGGTTAAAGACGTCGGCCAGCGTGAGCTTGTCGGGGAACTGATGCGAATGGTCGACCAGTTCCAGCAGGATCTCGCCAGCGTAGAGCTCATAGGTAAATCTGCCCTTCGGAATGCCATATTTGGCGTTCGGACGGGTGCGAAAGGCGCTGAGCATCGAGCCGATAAAATCTGGCAACAGTTGGTTGTCGGTGTCTAAATATGCCAGCCAGGGTGCAGTGGCATGAGCAATGGCATTATTGCGGGCGGCCGAAGGGCCGGCATTGGCTTGCTTGAAATACTTAATGCGCGGGTCGTGGTAGGCGCGGACTACTTCTTCGGTGTTATCGCTGGAGCCGTCGTCCATTATGATCAATTCCCAATTCGGATGCGTTTGCTTGACGACACTGTCGATTGCGCACCTAATAATGTATGCCCGATTAAACGCAGGCATTATGAGTGAAATATCCGCTTGCATCGTTACAAATTATACGCCTCTAAGCGTAATTGGCCAGCCAAGGTTTCCTGGACAAGGCAGGATCATCCTGCTTGGTATACACTGAGCCTATGCATGATAGTACCTTCCTTGCTCGCGCTGTTGCTGTAAGCAAACTATCACCTGAGTCTGTGGGCTGCGGCGTGGTTATCGTGCAAGACGGCAAAGAACTGGCCGCCGAGTACAACTCGCAGAAGACAGACGGCATAGCGGTGTACCATGCCGAAATTAAAGCTATCATCGCCGCCAACAAGCGCGCACATTCGCGCACACTACCAGGGGCCACCGCTTATTGCAGCTGCGAGCCATGCGCCATGTGCCTAACGGCGCTGTCGTATGCCAAAATCCCCCGCATTGTGTACTACAAAAAGATGTCCGACTTCTTTCCCGAAGATCCCCAGTCGCAGTTCGATGCTGCCGCCTACGTGCGCAACCTCAATTTCGTCCCCATGCTCGAACAACTTAACCTGTAACTTTCAAGGAGCTTATGTTAAGCTCGCGCCATGGCTAAAAAACGCTCATGGACGGATGATGAATTGCGCGAAGCGGTAAAGGTCTCCAGAAGCTACCGTAATGTACTCGTCTTACTCCGTCTTGTGCCGGCTGGCGGCAATTACGCACAAGTGCAGCGGAGGGTGAGGGAGTTAGAAATTGACGTTACTCATTTTACGGGTATGGGTTGGAACGTGGGCTTAAAATTTCGGCCAGTGCCGGCGCAGCCAATAGAAGCCTTGCTAGTAACGGGCGGTACCTGTCAGAGCTTTGTACTAAAGAAAAGACTATTTATTGCCGGTATTAAAAAGCCTCAATGCGAGCTTTGCGGATGGGAGCAGAAGGCTGCCGACGGCCGAATTCCGGTGGAGCTGGATCACATAAATGGCGATCATTGGGACAACAGATTAGAGAATTTGCGCATACTTTGCCCAAATTGTCATAGCCTTCAAGCCACCCATCGTGGTAAAAATAAGAAAGTACATCTTGCGCGGGTGGTGTAACTGGTAGCCACGAGAGACTTAAAATTTCTTGCCCAAAAGGCGTGCGGGTTCAAGTCCCGCCCCGCGCACCACAAAAATAATTATGTATCCGTAAGCAAAAGCCTACGGATACATTTTATGTAATGCAGAGGCGGCGATACGAAAGAACAACTTATGCCCATGGACGACCTCGAGCATTTCGCTCTCGATCGGTCCGCTGCGCCCGAGCATCATCCGATAGCACCTGATGGCAAGGTAGCCGTCGTCCCTATGCAGCAACTTGGAAGTCAGATTAAAGCGCAGCGTGAGCGTAGGGGGATGACCCAAGACGAGGTGGCCGAAACTTTTGACTGGTCCCAGTCAAAAGTGGCGCGTATGGAGGCCGGCGAAGTAAAGGTTTCCGTTAACGATTTACGCGGCTTATTCCGCGAATTGCGCATAAAAAGCACTGCTACCCAGAATGCTATGCTGGATACCGCCCGCAACATTAAAAAGATAAAGCGAGATACTGCCTACGACAGACTGATACCGCTTGTTGATCGTCAGTATTGGCAGTACGAGGCGGTGGCTACAAGGCTTGCCACGTATGCGTGCGGCTATCTTTTTCCAGAGTTTTTGCAGACAGAAGCGTATGCGCAAGCAGTTGAGCAAACCGTGAGAACCTTTGCGCCCGCACATTGCAACGACGAGGATGCGTCACTTCGGCAACGGTGGCGGCAGCAACGGGCGGCGTACTTTCTGCGACCGGGCGGTCCGGTGCTAGATGTTATCCTTGACGAAGCGGTGCTTCTCCGTAAGTTTTACGATCCGGCGGCAACTATTATCCGGGGGCTGCAACGGCTAAACAGCGCTGAACCTGGGGACCCGTTCAACGAGAACGTTACCATACGGCTTGCATCCTTTGACCTCAGTCTCTATGGATCGTCGGCCATGGTGTGCCCCTATACGGTGTTGAGCATGAATGATCAGCCTGTTGCAACGCGATATGGCTGGACTCTGAACGAGTCTACATCTACCGGGCGCTCCGAGAATGTTGGCGACTTTCAGGACGATTTCGACAGGTTGACTCTCCGTGTGCTGAGCCCTGAAGACACCAATGACCGGCTGGAAAAGTACATCAGCGCGATGTAATAAGCCATTTGCAGTTCCTGGCAGCCGCTACTATGTAGGGCGATATATTTGATCTATTGTAAGTAATGTGGCATGATGCTGGCATCGAGTGACCCTCACGGAGTCGCCCTCAGGAATAACAGAAGAGAGATTGTTCATGTTTCGCAAAGCCCCCCAAGACAACCCCGGTATGGAGATTTTTTCGCGCTGCGCCAACAAAACAGTAGCCACTCCCACCCCAAAAAAGGCGCGGCTCGACTGCGCCGTTACCGGCCCCGAAGGTTTTGCCGTGTCAGTGGAACGGGCCCGCGATAGCGGAAGACTATTATCTTTAATTGCCGAAGGGGCCGGAAGCGCACTGTGCAGAGAATGTAGGTTCCCGGAACTCTCGCGTGAAGAGGTGAGCGCTCTTCGGAGTCGAGAAGCACTCGCAGAGATGGAACGCGTCCAGGCTGAGCGTGATTTAGCATTGTGCCGGATTGAGGTGCAGACAGAGCTGCAAAGGGCTACGACTGAAGCTCTTGAAACTTCAGTACAACAGGCCATAGAGTCCCCGTCCGGTACGAGTCCGGTGTAGTAATGCTTGCGACCTCTTGACTTCAGTAGCCGCTATGCCAGCCAAAGCGGTATATCAGGAAGGCAATAAGCGCAATTGCCACAGCGCCGACAATAATCAGGAACATGGGGTGTTCCCATATTTCCCGTTTGTCCGCACCCGGCTCGTTCATAAGCATAATTATACCGTATAAGCTGTCCGTTTGTTCGCTTGCGCGCCCCTACCCCCGCGGTGCTATGCTAAAAGCTGACCATTAGCAATTTTGGGGACCGTGTACGGCCATAATAGCCAACAAACGGAGGGCGGCGTTATGAAAAAACATAGTGCAGGCATTCTGCTTTACAGACTAACTAATACACAGCCCGAGGTACTGCTGGTACATCCGGGCGGTCCGTTTTGGGCAAAAAAAGATCAGAATGCCTGGTCGATACCGAAAGGCGAGCTCGACGATGCCGAAGAGCTGTTGCCGGCAGCCAAGCGTGAGTTTATCGAAGAAATCGGTGCCGCGCCACCGGACGGCACTTATATACACCTTGGCCAGGCCAAGCAATCCAGTGGCAAGGTGGTGCACGCCTTTGCACTGGAAAGCGACTTTAATCTCGAAAATTTTAAGAGCAACGTATTCGCCATGGAGTGGCCGCCCAAATCCGGCCGTCAGCAGGAATTCCCCGAGAACGACAAGGCTATGTGGGTAAGCATTGGTCTTGCAAAAGAGAAACTGGTTAAAGGCCAGTTACCCTTACTCGAAACCCTTGCCCGTCGCCTGAATATCAACCTCCAAGACCTTCCGCCCGAAACGCCAGACCCCGACCCGCAGGCCCGCCTGTTCTAAGGGTTAACTGCCCGAAGCGCGCACCCTTTCGACAAGCAGACCGCTCTACGGGTATCCCTTCGGTCTATCCCGTGGCTGCAACGCTGAGTCTGTTTTTACGTTAAGCCCCGAGAGTTTTTGGCTACTTTTTGCGGAACAAAAAGTATGCATGCTGGCGATTGCAAATCGCACTAACCCTGGTGCTGATGGCGCCCACGATGTATACTAAGCGGCATCATGAAAGCTTGCGCAGCCACTTCTATGCGTATGATGCCCCCGCGGGCATAGTTTTCTTTATCTTAACTTTTATTTTTCTCGATTAACTAAAACAGGTAGACTACAACCATGAAGTATTACGTTACCACCTCTATTGCCTATGTAAACGCCGCGCCGCATATCGGCTACGCCATGGAACTGCTGGAAGCAGATGTCCTGGCCCGCGCCGCCCGTCAGCGCGGCGAGCAGGTAATTTTTTGCACCGGCACCGACGAGCACGGGAGCAAGGTTGCCCAAAAAGCCGCCGAAGCCGGCAAGACGCCCAAGGCCTTTGCCGACGAAGTAAGCGAACATTTTCGTGAGCTTACAAAGCTGTTGGGCATCAGCAACGACCGCTTTATTCGCACTACCGATGCTGGCCACGAGAAACGCGCCGCTCTCATCTGGAAGGGGCTCGAGAAAGACATCTACAAGGCCAAGTACATTGGCTGGTACGATGTGCGCCAAGAAGAGTTTGTGCCCGAATCTCAGGCCGACCCGGCCCGCATGAAGCCCGACCACCCGCAGGCCTACCAACGTCTCGAAGAAGAAAACTACTTCTTTAGACTCAGCAAGTACAACGACATAATCCGCGAAAAGATTGAATCCGGCGAATTTCAGGTTATTCCCGAAACGCGGCGCAACGAAATCCTAAGCGTCCTGCGCGAGGGACTCGAAGATATCAGCATTTCCCGCCCCAAAGAGAAGCTGGACTGGGGCATCCCTGTGCCTGGCGACGCTAAGCAGGTTATGTATGTGTGGGTAGAGGCACTCATGAACTACCTCACCGTACTGGGATACCCCGAGCACCAGGACTTTAAAGATTATTGGCCAGCTAACGTCCAGGTGGTAGGCAAAGACATCACTCGTTTTCATGCCGCTATTTGGCCGGCAATGCTATTAAGCCTTGGCTTGCCACTTGCCAAACAGCTGTATGTGCACAGCTTTATCACCGTAAATGGCGAAAAAATGAGCAAATCTATCGGCAATGTTATATCTCCTGCCGAAGTGGTCAAGAAGTTTGGCTTGGACCCGTTCCGCTACTACTTCCTGCGCCACATCCCTAGCTACAACGACGGCGACTTTAGCTGGGACAATTACGAGCGTGCCTACAACAACGAACTCGCTAACGAGCTGGGCAACGCCGTGCAGCGCACTGCCGCCATGGTGCAAAAATATCTAGGCGGCGCAGTAGGCAACGTGACTCCCGCTCAGCACGACGACAAGCCGGTGCGGGAAGCCATTAGTGAGTGCCGCTTCGATCGCGCGCTCGACGAAATCTGGGACCAGGTGCGCGGCCTCAACCAGTACATTGACGAAGAAAAGCCGTGGGAAATCGCTAAAGACCCAGGCGACAAAGAGCACCTTACCGAGGTGCTCACCAGCCAAGTGGCCGACCTGCTTCAGATTGCCGACCTGCTGGTGCCCTTTATGCCCGAGACTTCCGAGAAGATTAAAGCAGTGTTCGAGAGCGGCGTTATTAAGCCCATCGAAGGCACACTGTTCCCCAAGCTAGACAAACCAGACGCTGATACCAAAAAGAAGTAGGGGTGCTATGAAGGTCGCCGTAATAACCTGTTACGACCAAGTTAATTACGTGCGGGCGCAAGCCTTGCGTACTGCCTTTGCGGCTGCGCCGGATTGTTCGGTGGTGGTCGTTAAGAACAGCCAGCGCGGTCTGCTGCGCTATCTGGAGGTACCCTTCAAAATACTCAAGACCAAGCTTGTGGAGCGGCCGGACGTATTTGTTATTACCTTTCGCGGTTACGAAATGCTGCCTATAACCCTGCTATTTAAGGGGCGTAAGCCGCTCATTTTTGACGAGTTTATTAATGCCGGCGAATACCTCGCCGAGCATGGCAAACTCAACCTGGAGAGCCCGTTGGGCAAGCTGTTTATGTGGTGGTATAGCGGGCTGCTCAAGCGCTGTCGGTTTGTTCTGGCCGATACGCAGGCGCATGCCGAATACTCTGCCAAGCTTTGCCATTTGCCTATCGACACATACCGGGCATTGCCTGTGGGTGTTGCCGAAAACCTGTTCCGGCCCGACGCAGCCAAGCATGTGCTGGCCCAGGATGGGAGCTTTACGGTGTTTTATTACGGCCACATGGTGCCGCTTCAGGGCATGCAGTATATTTTGGACGCCGCAGTGTTGCTTAAAGATACACATCCCGAAGTTGTCTTCTCGATATCCGGCGGCAAAGAGAAAGACAGACAGGCTGTGGCTGCTGCAGTAGAAAAAGGTGCACGCATAGCCAAGTATGTTGACTGGACGCCGTTCGATAAAATTCCCGAAGCAGCCATTGCTGCCGACTTATGCCTGGGCGGCCCGTTTGGCAACACCCTGCAGGGGCAGTTTGTTATTGCAGGCAAGAGTTTTCAGTTTTTGGCTTGTGCCGCACCGGTTGTTATTGGCAAGAACAAGGTAAGTAATGGTTTTGTCGACAAGCAAAATTGTTTGCTGGTGCCGCAGGGCAACGCGCAGGCCCTGGCTGACGCTATTGCTTGGGCAAGCATCCACCGTAGCAAACTGCCGGCTATTGGTCGTGCCGGACGCGCACTCTACGACGAACGTTTTTCTATGCGCACCATAAGTAGTATGGTGGAGACTATGGTAAAAGATTTGCGGGTATGAGTAAGCGCG
Organism: Bacillota bacterium; assembly: GCA_035478295.1. Lineage (GTDB taxonomy): Bacteria > Patescibacteriota > Saccharimonadia > Saccharimonadales > UBA4665 > PMNU01. The sequence goes on from DATIJU010000005.1 coordinate 67,165, forward strand.
CTCCGGTAAGCACTGCCGGCGCACCAGCCCCCGACGACCAAGCGCAGCTGCGTGCCGTGCGTGCCATGCATCCCTGGCGGCTCAAACGACAACGCCTTAAGGCCCACTGGCATGCGCGTTTGCTGCCTGCCTTTGGCCAGAGTATCAGCAACGACAATCCGCGGCACGCCACGCTTTCGCTGGGTCGTACCGACTCTTTGGACACGCCGTTGTTTTCGTTCTTACTCAACAAATCGCTGGTAGACAAAATTGAGGCAGCCACGGCGAAAAAGAAGTCTCGGCTCACCGAAGCGGAACTGCTGGATATTGCACTGGCAACTACCGAAGATGCAGCCCAGGAGCAATTCTCCGCTCAGGCACTCAATGCTGTCGCAGCGTCATACTATGCCAGCCCCGTAGCTTTTGCAGCCGAATCACTGCTCGCCAACATGTACGCGGCCAACATTACTCTCAATTACACACTAGGTGCGCTCATGGCGGCTGAAAGCGGACACAAGGGCACGATGCGCGTTAAAGAACTTGCCAGCGGCGCCAAAACCGATCACTGGCAGTTTATGGCCGAGGGCATGCGTCACCAGGGGGCACGGCACATGGACGTGGTGCTCACCGATTTTGTGCCGCTCAAACTCGATCCGCAGCTGTCTACATTTTATTCGGATCTAACCGTGAGTACCGAGGTGTACAGCCTGTTTGACGATTTGGCGCCGCTTCCAAAAACCAAACGGTTTGACGCGTTTTTTACAAGTTATGCTTTTGATAGCGTCTGGCAGCCCGAAGATATGCGTTTGTCTAGAGTGGGAAATAATTGGTATCGGTCGTCCTATCGCCTCAAGGTTGCCGACTGGAATAAGCGTAAGGAGGAGCTGCTGCTTGCACTGAGGCATGGACGGGCGCTGCCTCATGCCCGGCCCCAAGACTATAAGGGTATTTTTGTTGAGGAGATACGGCAAAAGGTAGATGTGCATTCACTGCCATATGGTGACATCATCGCTCGCCATGGGCGCGCAGTGCTCAATGTGCCCGGCGGCGCCGTCAAGCGCATCGTCAATGCATTTGCCGCGCAGCTTGCCTCGCATGGAGTATTCGTTATTGGTGACGTTATGCACATTACCCCTTCGGCACAACCGCGCCACAGCGAGGTTGCCGGCGTGGCTGCCCGCTTCAAGGTAGAGGATTATGATCTGCTGAAGCAAATACTCGAAGAGCGGCACGGCCTTACGGCAAAAATGGTTACATTTCCGGAGTTGGCTCAGCGCTTTTTGCCCGATGGCTGGCGGCTGCAAGTTCCCCAGTTTGAACTCGAACAAATGAACGGCCAGTACGGCAATCGTCTCATGGTGATTACACGGCGTGGCAGTGATGCCGGCCATATGGGGTGAGCGTTTTGAATGTACGGCATAAGGAGTATTGTTGAACCATGACAGAAGCACTAGGCGCATGAGCAGCGCAGCCGGCAAACGGGCGCCTAAAAAGCCATCCAAACCAAAGCAAGTAGCCGGGATTACCCCGATTGCTCTTGGTGACCAGCCGCCATATCACGTACAGCATCAAGCTTACGATCACACAGAACACTTGCGCCTCGCACATGCGGCGGCTTGGGAAGTGGTTGACGAGAGGTTGGGCGCTACCGAGGCTGTTGACGAACTAAATCGCCGGCACGCTTCACTGGCATTGGGGCTGTTCGGCCCTCCCGATATGCCCTTGTTTCGATTTTTGCTCAACGACGGCCTGCTCGAACGCATTGAGGTAGCAACTGCCAACAAGGGAAGCGAACTGTCCGAGGACGAACTGCTGCAGGTGGCGCTCATGGACACCGACGGGGCGGTAGAGCCGGACTTTTCGACTGACGCCATCAATGCCCTGGTCGCTTCTTACTATGCCAGCCCGGTTGCGTTCAATAAAGAAGCCTTCTTAGCCAACATGTACACGTGCAACATTAGCCTTAACTATGCCCTCGGTGGCCTCATTGCCGACCGTTGCCGGCCGAGGGATCGCCTCAAGATTAAAGAGCTATCCAGCGGTGTCAAAACCGATCACTGGCTGTTTATGGCCGAGGGCATGCGGCACGCCGGCGTAAAAGATATGGACATCACCATAACCGACTTTGTGCGGCCGCCGCTCAGCAATGCCTACGAGGATCATCCTGATATTCATGTGCGCACCGCAGCTTACAATTTGTTTGATGATTTTCCCGTGCTGCCACAGAACGAGCGAATTGACGTTATATTTGCCAGTTATGCTTTCGATAGCGTTTGGCAGCCCGAAGATATCCGTCTGACCAGAGTCGGCGACAACTGGTACCAATCGTTTTACCGCCTTAAAGTGGCCGACTGGAACCCGCGCAAAGACGAGCTGCTTACCGTCCTGCGCGAGAGGCAGCCGCTGCCCAATGCGCAACCGTCTGATTATATGGGGGTGTTCATCGAAGAAGCCCGCCAGAAAGTGCACCTCGAAGACCATCCCCACGGTGAGCTTATACGTAAGACGGAGCTGAGCGCTGTCAATGTGCCTGGCGGCATGGTTAAGCGAGTAGCGCAGGCGTTTGACTCCCAGCTGAGCGATGACGGTATATTTATTATCGGCGAGGCCATGATGCTCGGCGCTATCGGACTCCCCAAACCGTTTTACACATACATTTGTGAATTAACAGGTGTGGCTGCGCGCTATAAAATTGAAGATTACATGGTGGGCCGCGACATTTTAGAACAGCATTACGGCCTGCGGGTGGATCTTGTTACTTTTGATGAGCTTGCTGAAACGTATTTGCCCCCGGGGTGGCAGAATCAGGTCCCTCTCATAGAGCGGCAGCAGCTTCGCGGTGAACACGGTAATGCACTTATAGTAGTAAGTAAACGAAAGAAACCATAAGAAAATGCAGCTTATCGACACTCATTGTCATATCCACGAAGCATCCGGCACCGACGATGTTGCCGCCAAGTGGCACAAAGCCGGCATCACTAGCCCGACGCCCTTAGTGCAGGCCGCCCAGCGCGATGGAGTGAGCTGCATGATCACTGTGGGCTGTACCTTGGCCGACAGTGAGCTGGCGATCGCGTGTGCGGGAAGCCACAAACAGGTGTGGGCGAGCATCGGCATACACCCTCACGAAGCGGCTGCGCACACAAATGTTGAAGCACAGCGCGCGTTTGCCGCCCTAGCCTCTAAACCGAGGGTGGTGGCCGTAGGTGAATGCGGCCTGGATTTTTATTACAATCATTCGCCAAAGGCTGAGCAGCTGCGCTTGCTGCGCTTTCAGATAGAGTTGGCGCTGGAGCATGGCCTGCCGCTTATTTTTCATGTGCGCGAGGCGTTTAAAGATTTTTGGCCGGTGTTCGACTCGTACAAGGGCATTCGCGGCGTTATCCACAGTTTTAGCTCTGATGTAGCAGATTTAGAGCAAATTTTGTCACGCAACTTGTACGTGGGACTAAACGGCATCATGACGTTTACTAAACAAGCTAAGCAATTGGACGCAGCCAAAGCCATCCCCCTCAAGAACCTGCTTCTAGAAACCGATGCACCATTCTTGACACCTCAACCTTTGCGTGGTACTATCTGTGAGCCAAGGCATGTGCGGGTGACGGCAGAATTTTTAGCCAAGCTAAGAGCTGAACCACTCGAAACATTGGCTTCAGTCTCCACCCAGAACGCACATGACTTGTTTCGCCTCTAGGTCAAACTTATGCAAAACAATTCAACCAAGAACTACAACAACGGTACCGAGTCCTCTCAGCAGGAAATGATTGGTGAGACCGGCATACCTGTAGCTGTTGAAGAAACGCGCCGCAAAGTTAAGACCCAAGGTGTACAACTCTTAGTTACTACAGTCGACGCGCTCTATCCAGAGCAAATGAGCGCCCCTGCCATACCGCAAGTAGCCACGGGCGTCCGGCCCGCCGTGCAGTTTGCCGCGAGCCGTGCCATTGAGCAAGTACCCCGCGTAGCCTCTGATTCGGAAGTAGATGGCCGGCAAGAAGTTGCCGAGAGCCTAAAGGTTGAGACGTTCCCCATGTTTGGTGGTGCGGCAGCCATGCAGGGCGAAATGCAGGAGCAGACCAATGTCGCTGCTTAAGGCGCTTACTACTAGTTCGGCGCAGCGCCAGGCCGAAAAGCGGGCGCGTAAATATCGTGAACTTATCCGCCGTGAGGCTAACATTGGCGGGCGCATTTTTGGGCCGGTAGCCAAAGACGGCCGTCGCGAATTTTTTTGCTTGGATGAGCGTACTTGGGTGTGGCACGAAGAGTGGGTAGACGCTGCTGGCCGCCGGCACGCTGTTACCACTCGCTACGATGTTCGCCCGAACGGTATCTTTAAGGCCCAAGATGGCCACCCTTACCAGCCCTTAACCCGTGACGAAGCAATCCGCCTCAAGAAGGCAGTGCTTATGTACAACGATATGGTTGAGGACGAGATTTATAACCGTATCTAACTTTCATTCCGGTCTCTGAGCCGGAATTCAGGAGCTAGAACTCCACCCAAAAGGATGCCGCGCCCGGCATCCTTTTTAGTGTTACTTTTGCTCCGTCAAAAGTAACCAAAACCTCTCGGGGCTGGACGTCAGAGCTCGACCTCCTCGGATAGCTACTCCTGCATTTTGTAGTTTCTCAGTATTTACTCGAGCAGCTGCAATCGCCCCTTCCCATCTTCCGACGGGGTTCGGGGCCTGGAGTAAAGACAGATTGAGCGGCAGAATACTTTTTTGGAATCAGCCAAAAGCGTGTCCCCATATTCTTATGTACCTATGGGGACCGACCGTAGGGAGTTCTTTTGGCGCCAAAAAAGTATTCTGACGAACAGTCTGTTTTTACGTTAAAGCCCCGAGAGTTTTTGGCTACTTTTTGCGGGACAAAAAGTA
>DATIJU010000006.1:0-81853 GCA_035478295.1 Bacillota bacterium
CTCCCTATCGCATCCAACACTGCCGCTTGTAGGTTCGGGCCGTAGCCCTCTTCACCGAATGGGATCTCCCATTGCTGAAACGACATACTCTATATATACAGTGAAAAAATTAACACCGCAGCGATATATGTCACGCCTCTGCGTGACTGTCATTCCGGCTTGATTCGGAATGACGGGAGGCGGGGCTCATAGCTCCCAGCTCCATCGGCACCATGCCAGCGCGACTGGCACCCGCTTCAATGCTACTTTTTGTCCCGCAAAAAGTAGCCAAAAACTCTCGGGGCTTTAACGGGAGAACATGACTAGCCGCCAAATACCTTTTTCGGCGGCAGAAGAACTCCCTTTGGTCGGTCCTGAATGGCTGCATAAGAATATTCAGGACAAGCTTCTGCCTTATTCCGAAAAAGGTATTCGTCGTCTAATCAGTTTCCCTCCAGGCCCCGAACCCCGTCGGGAAGGGTCGGAGGGCAATTGCAGCGCTTTCAGTAAATACTGAGGAAGCTCAAATGGAATAGAGGTACTCTCCGAGGAGGTCGGGCCCTCGGCGAGAACTGATTGCTCTCCCAGTGTCTTTCTTGGAATCAGCCAAAAGCGTGTCCCCATATTCTTAATCAACTATGGGGACCGACCGAAGGGAGTTCTTTTGGCGCCAAGAAAGACACTGGGAGAGCAGTAACGTTCTTGACGCTGGCCCGAGAGGTTTTGGCTACTTTTGACGGAGCAAAAGTAGCATTACAGAAGGATGCTATTCGCGGTGTCCGTGGGGCGGATGGAGCTAGAGTTGACGGCCCATGCCCGCCAGAGTATACTGCACAATGATTATGACAAAGTGTTTTATGGTCGAAATTCTCATCGTCTGCTCAAGGGAGCTCGGTTAGTTTCGGCAAAAAACCGCAAACCAAAACCGGGCTCACGGGCCCGGTTTTTTATAGAGAATTATTATGACAAGCCAACAAATTATCGAGCTTACCAAGCAACTCATTGCCATTCCATCTACCAGCGACAATCCGCTGGCCTTAAACCAGGCAGTGGAGTTTGTGGCAAATCTGGTCGCCGACGTTCCTGGCGTTACTGTTGAGCGTTTTCACAGAGGCGGTAAACCAAGCTTTCTGGCATATCGCGGCAAGCTGCGCCCCGAAAAATTCGATATATTACTGAACGGTCACGTTGACGTAGTGCCTGCCCCCGCCGGCCAATTTAAGGCCTACGAAAAGGACGGCAAACTATTTGGCCGTGGCGCACTCGACATGAAGGGCACAGCACTGGCCTTAACCGCAGCATTCACCGAACTGATAAATGAAGTGCCCTACAACTTGGGCTTACAAATTGTAAGCGACGAAGAAGTGGGCGGCTACGACGGGGTGCGTTTACAGATAGATGACGGGGTACGTGCCGAATTTGTTGTTATGGGCGAGTACGCCAACGACCGCAATACTATCTATAATGCCGCCCGCGGCCTGGCCTGGGCCGAGATTGCTTTTAAGGGTAAATCGGCGCATGGCGGCCATCTATGGCACGGCACTAACGCCGTTATTAAAGCCGGAAACTTTGCCGGAGCCATCCTCAATCACTATCCAACCCCCGACAAAGAAACCTGGACCACTACGGCCAGCATAGCCAATCTGTCTACGCCAAACGACACTTACAACAAGGTGCCCGACAGTGCAGTACTCAAAATTGACTTTCGCTTTACCCAAGAAGACCCGGTATTTGAAAGCCGTGCGTCGCTGGAGGCGTTTATTAAAAGTATCGATCCCGATGCCAGCCTCGTAAACCTTGCTACCTTTGAGCCCGCCGTGAATGTCGAAGAACTCAACCCTTACGTCCAAGGTTTAAGCAGCGCTCTGCGTAAAATTACCCGCAAGAAGCCTCGTTTTCTGGGCCGTCCTGCGGGAAGCGATGGCCGCCATTACGCGCTTATCAAAAACGATATTGTTGAATTTGGACTGTTTGGCGCCGGCTCACATAGTGATCACGAATACGTCGAGCTGGCCTCGTTTGAAGAATATCTGACGGTAATGCGTGCATTCCTGCGACAGCCCATTCCCAATCGGCTCAAACAGCAGCCTGCAGACGCCGAACCGCTGCACGAACGCTTACTGCGAAAACTAGTACATGCGCCTACCGTTAGCAGCGACCGAAGCGCCAACAACACCGCGCTGTTATTTATAGAAGACTTCTTACGCACACGCGGCATGCACGTTAAGCGCTTTGAGCGTAACGGTTTTGTCTCGCTCATAGCAGGCACTAAGCCCAGCAACAAGCGCCCGGCAGTACTCCTCAATGCACATATCGATGTTGTACCGGGCCCCGACAATATGTACAAACTCGCCCTCAAAGACGGACGATTTGTGGGCCGCGGTGTTATGGACATGAAGCACGCCATTGCCGCGTATCTCACACTCGTGGACACGCTTAAGGATGACTTGAGCAGCTACGATTTTAGCATCTTGATTAACAGTGACGAAGAAGTAGGCAGCGTGAATGGCGCCAAAGTATTCGCCGAAGAACTTGGGTACCGGCCAGGTGTAGTCGTGGTGCCCGATGGCGGCACAAACTGGGAGCTGGAAACATTCGCCAAAGGTGTGCAATGGATCAAGCTGGAAGCCACCGGTAAGGCCGGCCACGCTTCGCGCCCCTGGGAAGGTGACAGTGCCATCCGCCGCTTATTGGCCGCCCTCAAAGAGATCGAAGCCCTTACGCCCCACCAGCCGCAGCCTACCGACACGTTCATATCTGTTGGCACCATCACCGGCGGCACCACCGCCAACCAGATACCGGCGAGTGCATCAGCAATGCTCGACATCCGGTCCGGCAGCGTCGAAGAGCACAACGAGCTGCCTGAGCGTATCCGCGCCATCGCTGCCGCACACAACGTCATCATGACCGTACTCGTAAACGACCCTCCTTGCGTTACCGATCCCGAGCACCCCCTGATTAAACCAATGGTAGACATCGTAAAACAGGTTACCGGCACCACTCACCAAACTTCGTATGACTACGCCGTAAACGACGGCCGCTTCTTTAGCGCCAAAGGCGTGCCAATTATTGTGATTAACCCGGAATGCGGTGGCATACACACCGACGAAGAATGGCTGTCGCGCAGCAGTTTTGCGCAGTTTTGCGAAGTGCTCGAAACCTACGTTCGCCGCGTGGCGCCCAGAGCCGGTGCAGCTGCTGCCCGCAAGCGCCAAACTGTCCGCAGCCTTGCTCAGAGCCTGGGCGAGGGGAGTAAGTCGACATACATATGGTACGCCACCTATGGGTCCGGCCTTCTCAAAGAAAACTTTATGTATCACATTCAGGGCGGGCGGGCCAAAGGCTCATCCCGCACCTTTGTAGGTACCAGCGACCCAACGCCACCCAAAAAAGATAGCTTTATGTCGCTGCCCTATCCCTTGTACTTTAGCGGTTCCTGTCCGGCATGGGGCGGGGGCGGGCACATTAGTATCTTGCCTGAGCCATCGCCGTCGGCGCACACCATCGCTCGCGCCTACCTCATTACCGTGGAACAATTTGAGGAAATTACCGCTCAGCAAAACGACCGCCGTAGTATCCAAAAGCTGCCATTTAAGGCAGCCATGCAGCACGGCCACGCTACGATAAGTGAAGAGGGCGCTCACTACGACGAACTCGTCTACTGCGGCACCAAAGATGACATTCCGGTATTTACGCTTACCGCCGTAAAGCCCGAGCTGCCTTACATGCCACCTACACCCCTATACACGAGCCTCCTGTTCCGCGGCCTGTCCGAAAACACCGATATGGACCCCGAAAAGGCTGTCGACTACATGCTTTCTATGCCTGGCATTGCAGGCAACTACAAAAAGAAAGACCTACTGCGTTACTTCACCGAGACAAACGCCAGCTAACGGAGGTATCAGCCTCCTCCAAATCGAGCTGTTATACTATTAAGCGATGAAAAATAATCTGATAGACCTGCTCGCTACGCTCGTGTCTATGCCTACCATTACCTCAGACATTCAGGCCAACGAACAAGCACTCGACTACATCGAAGGCTACCTAAAAAAGCGCGGCATGCACACAAAGCGGTACCAAATTGAGGGCCATGGCGCACTCATGGCTTCAACTCGTGCCAATAACCACTTCCGGCACACCGTACTCCTCTCGACCCACAACGACGTCGCCAGTGGCAGCGAAGAGCTATTTACTATACGCGAAGCCAACGGCATCCTCTATGGTCGCGGGGTGTATGATATGAAATCGGCAACGGCCGGATACATGCAAGTTGTCGACGATTTGTACCGCGCGGGCACGCTCGATCACTACGATTTTGCCATTCAGGTAACTACCGACGAAGAGTTCACGCCCGGCTACGACAGAAGCGGCGTGGCCAACCTTATTCGTAAAGGCTATCAAGCCAGCATCGTCATACTGCCGGACTCAACGGCTCCCGGCTGGGACATAGAAAAGATTGCTAAAGGCTGGTGGCGCTTCGACCTTATCGCCACCGGCACCTCAGTGCACAGTGGCCGTCCCTGGGAAGGCGATAGCGCCTCTATTAAGCTCATCCACGCCTTACATGAGCTAAAAGAGTTGTTCAAAAACCATGGCCCGCTCACCGACTCACTTAACATCGGCAGCATCCATGGCACCGACACGGCAGCATACAATAAAGTGCCCGACAAAATGGTAGCCATGGTGGAGATCCGACTGTCCGACGACCAATCGTCAGCCCGCAACGAACAGCTCATAAAAGCGCTGTGCAAGCGCCATGGTCTCGCTTACAAAACGTTCAGCCTGGTACAGCCGGTACACCCTATTCTCGACAGCCCGCTGGTACACGCGTTTAAAGAAACGGTGGAACGCGTCACGGGCAAGTCGCCGAAGGGGCACATATCGCTCGGCGGCAGCGATGCGCCATACTTTACCAATGCGGGTATCCCGTGCGTCCTCAGCTGTCCGCTTGGCGGCAAGCATCACAGCGAAAAAGAATGGGTAGACAAAGCATCTCTCTTGCAGCTTGTTCCTATTCTGCACGATTACCTGGAGCACAACGCCAAAATGCCTGCCGTATCTGTTGACAAACACGCCGCAGTCGTATAGACTTAACCAGAACATTACCGAAGACCGTAGCGGTTTGGAAACAAACTTAATCATGCTACCGAGGCGATGAAACAGTATACGTTATTGTTTTTGAGCACTGTAAAGCCTTTGGTTTTGTCCCCAAAGGCTTTTTCTTTTGGGGAAGTCCTTAACAATCCAGGTCGAAGATTAAATACAAGGAAATACACATTTATGCCTCTAAGCAAAGATAAGAAGCACGAGGTCGTCAAGCAAGTTACTGCAGCCCTCGCCGGTTCTAAAATGACCGTGGTAGCAAAATACCAGGGCACAACCGTAAAGGCCATTCAGCAGCTCCGCCGCGACGCTCGCGCAAGTGGCACGAAACTTCGTGTCGTTAAGAACCGTTTGGTAATCCAAGCCCTCAAAGATGTCGACACGCTCAAAGATGTCGATGTCAGCAGCCTCAACGGTCAGCTACTCTACGCCTTCAACACCGAAGACGAAGTAGCTCCCGCCCAAGCACTGGCGGCTTTTGCCAAACTCAACCCCACCATCGAATTTGTTGGCGCCATTACGGCCCAAGGCAAATTCCTAAGTGCCGATGAAGTCAAAGCTCTGGCAACACTGCCGGGCAAAGAACAACTCATCGCCCAAGTTATCGCAACCCTTACTTCTCCGCTCAACGACGTGGTCAGTGGCCTTTCCGGCAACCTGCACGGCCTGTTAGACGGCATCGAAGCCAAGGCAAGCAACTAAGCTAAATCCAATCTGAAAGGAAACCACCACAATGGCAGATTTGAAGAAATTGGCAGAAGACCTCACCAAGTTGACTGTCCTCGAAGTAAACGAACTCAAGACCATCCTCAAGGATGAATACGGCATTGAGCCGGCTGCTGCAGCTGTTGCTGTTGCCGCTGCTCCTGCTGACGCCGGCGCTGCTGCTGCCGACGAAAAGAGCGAATACGATGTTGTCCTGAAGGACGCAGGCGCTCAGAAGGTAGCCGTTATCAAGGCTGTTAAGGACCTGACCGGCCTCGGTCTTGGCGAAGCCAAGGCTCTTGTCGACGGTGCTCCTAAGACCATCCTCGAAAAGGCTAAGAAAGAAGACGCCGAGAGCGCTAAGAAGGCTTTGGAAGAAGCCGGCGCTGTTGTCGAACTCGCCTAGTTCGCCTGTCATTCCGGACTCGATCCAGAAGTCAGAGCTAAAGAACCCCGCAGACTGCGGGGTTCTTTTTTTAAAAGACGTTTGGCTATGCCTCGACGATTTCGGCCGGCACGAGAGACATGACTCGCGTCGGAAGGGGAAGCACGTCCGCAGGGCCAACAGGCTGAACGTCGGTGGCTGCAATCGCTAGAGCGCCCACTACTGGCAGCAGTGGCTCACTTATGTGCTCCAGCCCAGAACGAACATCATGCGCAAAACCGCCCACCCTATTTGTTATCCATCTATCTATGCGGGGCCTTGGCTGATGGCTACTGCCACCCTTATTGCCACCGCCATTACCGCCGCCGCCCTTATTACCAGAGTCGTTCCCGCACGACGAGGCAAGCATATCGATGCCGCCAACTGCCACAACCGTAGCTAAAACCGCTCCAACCAGACGCAGGGCATTACGGTTTGGGCTAGGGAATGGCATTGCTAGTTCACTCATACGTCATATACAGTAGCACAGTAACGGCCAGTGGTGGCGCCGACTTTTCCACAACGTCACACATGATTTTGACTTGACTAACGACTCATGATAGTCTTAGGTGTAAGTGTAACTAATACAAACACTTGTTGAGAGACTAAGAGACAATACATCGAAATGGCAGACGTAGCAGATAAACAAATCAAGCGCCTGAGAGCTTTAATTCAGGAAGCAGAAACCAACTTAGCCGCAGCCAACGAGCTGCTTATTAGCCTAGTTGGCGACGACGAGCGCGTAGCGCCAGTTGTTCAAGACGACAACCTCGGTAAGATCATCGAGGGTGTATTTGACGGCCAAAACATGGTCGGCTCCGATGGCAAAACCTACCCGGTACCCGCCAACTACGCCAGCAAATCCAAGCTCGTACAGGGCGACATCCTTAAGTTAACTATCGCCGACGACGGCACTTTCTTGTACAAACAAATTGGCCCCATCCCGCGCAAGCAGGTAGTAGGCGCCCTCAAGCTCGAAAACGGCCATTACTTCGTAGAAGTAAACGGCAAAGACTTCCGCGTACTGCTCGCAAGCGTCACCTACTTCAAGGCCAAGCCCGGCGACCAAGTAAGCGTTAATCTCCCCGAAGACGATTCCACCGCCGAGTGGGCTGCTCTCGAAGCTGCGCTTTAGCGAAAAGAAAATACTCCCTGCCCACAGCGATTGCAGTAGCCAGGGAGTATTTTTTGGGTAAATATAGAAGCTGGCGTGTGCAGTGACGATGGCGCCAGGCCCTCGCATGCAGCATTAGTGACAGTTGGTCACGCCAAGCTGGGGCGGGGAACCTTGGTAGCTCACACCAACCGTCATCTTGGTGGTGTCTTGAATGAGTTTGCCTTGCTGTGCCTTATCAAAGGTTAGGCGGAGTGTTACTCGGCCAATGTGCACGGTCTGTGCATTTTGGTAGCCTAGCCCAAAGAATTGCTCATTAGTACTCAGACGCATCAGGTTGGCTACGGGCGCACCTTGTCGGTCGCCTTGAGTGTACACCTTAAGGACCGTGGCCTGGACGACCGCACCACTCTTGTCTGTATAGGGCTCTTTGTCGACTTGTAGAACTGCCTTCTGGGCACACTTCAGAGGGTCGATAGACGTTTCATTACCAACGCCGCCCACGTCAACGACGACAGCTTTTGTTTTATCGTCTTTGATACTGGGAAGCGATAGCTCAACGGCAGTAGTTTGTGGTCCGCTGATCTTCATGACCTGCTCATTGCGTATTTTGCCTAGGTGTAATAACTGAAAGGCTGTAAGCGGCTCTACGGCGTCGAAGTCATCATACTCATAGCTCATAAGCTTAGTAGGGTCGCCATACGGCACGCTGGTGCAGTCAGTGGTAAGGTTGGCGGGCCTAGGACACTTCCAGGCGTCTATATGGTTAAGCCCCTCGGTGTGTCCTAGCTCATGACCTACCGTTTTTTTGTTGAGGTTTTTATCGCCAAAGATGGCAATCAGGCGGCCGGTATCTTCCACACCCTCGGTCAGGCAGGTTTTGTCGACGTCCGTAGCGTTGGTCACAAAAACAACTCGCTGGGTATCTTTGTGGTGAGTGGCCTTGTCGGCTGCCGCTAAGAATTTTCTTTTGGCGTCACCAGTACAAAGGTCGCCCACTTTAGTAATACCATCAACGCGTAGCTTCATTGATTTACCTGCCGCTACAGAGGCGTTACCAAGGTGGTTATCGCTCGCGTGATTGTAATAATCTACGCCTGCCTGAACGCCCGCTTCCAATTGGCCGGCATTGAGCTGAGTGGGGACAAAGCCGGCGCCTTCCACCTCTAGCGGCTGTACCACGATGTCAGCCCGGCTAACAGGATCGAGATTGCCAGTACAGGCATTAGTACCCAACAGCACTACGGCCGTAGCAGTCAATCCCGCCAAACGAGGTGCAAAACGAGATTCTATGGACATGGGACGGTCTCCGGGCATGTTATGATTATTAGTCTTAACATTATTATACAACTAATTATGTTTTTAGCAAACATACTAATCTGATACATGCCCGGTAAATTAAGAATAAAAAATCCGACAAGTAGGCGAGAGCCTCACGACTTACAGCCGCAGGACCCCGCTCGCGTATCGATCAGCATAACCGCACTGCAGGCCATACGCCATCTGCACATTGCCGATGTGCGCGACATTACTTATTTTATGGGCCATGGGTGGAAACGTATCCGACCCCAGACGCTTCACACAGGTCTAAAACAACAACAGTTATGCGCAGGCCGCTCTGCTAAAATAATACTCATGAGTGAGAGGGTAACACTTGGTCTTAAGGTGGCCAGTTAAATGGCGCAGGCGCTCTATCGGGCCTACCGGTCTAAATCGCTTGACGAAATTGTCGGGCAAGAGCACATAACGACGGCGCTGAGCCGGGCGCTTAAAAGCGGTACTATCAGCCACGCATATCTGTTCACCGGCCCGCGGGGCACTGGCAAAACCAGCATTGCGCGCATTTTGGCGCACGAAATTAACGGCCTGCCCTACGAAGACGAGTCGTCTCACCTGGACATCATAGAGATTGACGCAGCATCCAACCGCCGCATCGACGAAATCCGCGACTTGCGCGACAAAGTGCACATTGCTCCCACCAGCGCCAAGTACAAGGTATACATCATCGACGAAGTGCACATGCTGACGCGCGAAGCGTTTAATGCGCTCCTCAAAACATTGGAAGAGCCGCCGGAACACGTGGTCTTTATGCTTGCCACCACCGAAGTACACAAGCTTCCAGAAACCATCATCAGCCGCACGCAGCGCTACGCGCTAAAGCCAGTTGAACTGCCGAAGGTGGTGGCCCACCTAAAATCTATTGCGAAGCAAGAAAAAATCGACGTGTCCGACGACGCCATGGAACTTATTGCCCGGCACGGGGAAGGATCTTTCCGCGACAGCATCAGCCTGCTCGATCAAATACGCAACACCGGCGAAAAAGTAACGCTGGCCGATGTGCAGGCGCTCCTGGGTATTGCTCCCGAGGAACTCATTAGCCGCATCGTCGACGCCCTAACCAAGCACAACCCAGCCGCCCTCACCGAAAGCCTCGCCGCCCTTCACGACGGCGGATATGAGGCGGCGCAAGCGGCGCGGCAACTCGGCATCGCACTGCGTAACCAACTCCTTTCCGGCAGTATCGTACTGGATCACGAAACACATATTCGTTTGCTCACTAAGCTGGTAGAAGTGCCCAACTCGGCCAACCCCAAGAGCTACCTAGAGATAGCGCTGCTCGACGCCGCGCTTGCCGGCACGCAGGCAACCGCCACCGCAACCGCTCCTGCCCCTAAAGCGGCAACACCAAAAATCATGCAAGAAGAAGTGCACGCTAAATCGGCCGTGCAAGTTGAGCCGCACCCCAGCAGCTTTCAAAAAGAGCAAAAAGCCGCTGCCGAATCTGTAGCCGCCCCTAAACCAGCCGTCGCGCCCCCCTCCGCCCCCCACGAAGATCAAGACGAGACACCGGCCAGCAGCACTGCCACACTCGATATGAACGCCTGGCCGGCAGTACTCGCAGCAGTAAAGGCACACCACAATACACTGTTTAGCATTGTGCGCATGACCAACCCCAGCTTTGAAGCGGGCGGCGTGACGCTTACCTGCGCATACGCCTTCCATAAAAAGCGGCTCGACGAAAAGCGCAATAAACAGGTGCTGGGCGAGATTATTAAGTCGGTTACCGGCGAAGACCTGCGCATTACCTGCGTGGTCGGCGAGATAACCGAACCACTCATGCAAGCCGGCCCACCCGTACTGCCGCCAGCCGACGAAGTCTCTCATAGCGTCAGTGCGCCTGCACCAACCCAAGCGCCCGCGCCAGCATCGCCAGCACCAGTCCAGAACGAAGCAATCGCAGCCATTAGCAATATTTTCGGTGGTGCCGAAGTGCTAGAATCGTAAGCACATGGACCAACAGGGGAGTTCTAATCCACAACCGCAAAACCTAGAGGCAGAAGCGAGCCTGCTGGGGGCTCTTTTAATTGATGCCGACGCTCTGGTAAAGGTGGCCGATAAAGTCCAGCCCGACGACTTTTACGATATGCGGCATAACCGCATTTACGAAGCCATCCTGGCGCTCTATGAACGGCGCAGCCCCATCGATGTTTTGACGTTGGCAGACCAATTAAAGAATAATGGCTTTCTGGATATGGTAGGCGGTCCGTCGTATATTACCGAGCTTACCAACTTTGTGCCCACAGCCTCGCACGTGGAACAATATGCCGAAATTGTGGCTCAAAAAGCCCTGCGCCGCCGCCTAATTAAAGCCAGCAAAGACATGGCCGAGCTGGGTTACGACGAGTCTAAACAGCTGCGCGAGCTGATCGAAGAGGCCGAACAGCGCCTATTTCTGGTAAGCCAAAACAATGTCAAACAGTCGCTTATATCGCTCGAGACCATCCTCGAAGAAAGCTTCGACCGCCTAGACAGCCTCCACAAAGATAAGGGCAAAATCCGCGGCGTGCCCAGCGGCTTTAAAGACCTCGACGATGTGTTGGCCGGCTTCCAGCGCTCCGACCTCATCATCCTCGCTGCCCGCCCCGCTATGGGTAAGACGGCCTTGGTACTTAATCTCGCCCACAATGTAGCGCTGCAAGCTAAAGAGCCGGTGCTGTTCTTCTCGCTCGAAATGAGCAAAGAGCAGCTGGTGGACCGCCTGCTCAGCATGGAGTCGGGGGTGGATGCCTGGGCGCTGCGCACCGGTAACCTTACCGACCAAGACTTCGAAAAAATCGGCGAAGCCATGGGCACGCTCAGCGAAGCGCCAATTTTTATAGACGACACACCGGGTATTACCATCAGCGACCTACGCACTAAGGCTCGCCGTGCCGCCCATCAGCACGGCCTAGGCCTGATTATTGTGGACTACCTGCAGCTGATGAGCGGCGGCAGCCGTTTTGGGGGTAGCGACAACCGCGTGCAAGAAATCTCCGAGATTTCGCGCGGACTCAAGGTTATTGCCCGCGAGCTCAACGTGCCCATCATCGCGCTAAGCCAGTTAAGCCGTTCGGTAGAAAGCCGCAGCCCGCAAATTCCGCAGCTGGCCGACCTCCGCGAATCCGGCTCCATCGAGCAAGACGCCGATGTCGTGGCCTTTATTTACCGCGAAGAATATTACAACCCTGAGACCGAGAACAAGCACATTACCACCATTCTCATCAAGAAACACCGTAATGGCCCTATCGCCAATGTGGACCTATACTTCGAAAACGAAAAACAGCGCTTTAGGAGCCTGGACACGCGTCACTCTGACCCATTTGCGGAATAAACATGAAACAAATTACCCGAGAACAATGCACGCTGCTCATCAAACAAGCTCGCGTAAAACCACGCCTTGCGCGGGAGCTGCGGTTCGTGCCCGAAGATGTGTCGGACTGGGCAAACCGCGAACTACTGGCTATTACCACCCGGAGTGGGGCAGAAGGGGTGTTGCTTATGCAGCTCGACGATTTCTACCTGCTGCCTTTCAGGCTCACTACTAAACTGGCCGACAAGCAATCTGGACGGGCACGTCCGGTCGTATGTGATTTTTGCTATACCTGGCAGCGAGGCGGCAAAACCGCCAGCATCACCTGCACCGACCAAGAAGACGACAGCCGCAGCGTCAACTTTTTATGCTGTGGCGATCTGGAGTGCAGCCTTAATGTGCGAGGCCTCACCGCCGCAGCCACGCTTTCCCGTGCTCAATTGCACGAAGACATATCGATCGAAAGGCGCATTGAGCGTCTGCGCGCCAAGCTACAATCGCTTGCTAAAACCACCCACTGTTTTCCGTATACTCTCTAACCCTAAAACTCGACAAAAACACAAGCATTATGCGATAATAAGGGTCGAGTAGGGGGTGTGGATGGGAATGCGAAGATATACTCTGTTCAAAAATCGACAGCGTGTTTCTATGCTTATCGGAACGCTGACTAGCGTAACCATAGGTTTGGGTATCGCTGCCGCCGTTACGCATACCAGAACCAAGCAAGCCATACAGGCAAGCACCGATATTATTGCAAGCACACATCCGGAAGCCAGACAAAGCACAGCCGAAGTTAAAGGATCGTCGGCCAGTCAGCCCGTTCAAGAAGTTACGCCCAATCCGACCCCTCAAGTAGTAAGTCCAAAGCCCACGCCAAAACCCGTTCCCGCAGCAGCCCAGCCGGCGAGTCCGCCGGCAACACCAAATACACCAGGAGACACAACCTCGCCAGTTTCGCCGCCGCCCATCGTTAGCCTCACCCTAGGTACGCTCACCTTCGACTATACCGGTGTCCCCACTATCACGTTTACACTTCCGGTTACTGTCAGCGTCGACACACCTGTCACGGTAACCGTAACCAAAGATGACGGCACCGTCTTATGTACGCAAACGCTCACGCTGTCGGCAAACGAGCCAAAAGATATTGCCTGCGGCTACACCACCAGCGAACCTCCGCTTTCGTCATACGCTACGGCTACGGTCGGAACCACTTCGGCAAAATCAAATACAGTATACGTAGGTTCGTTAAGTTGGTAATTGAACAGCTTAGGCTGCTGGATTACTGGGTTCAACAATAATCAGCCCGCTGTTTTTGAGCGCGGCTTCCCCATAGAAGGCGAGATTCCGGGGCGCTGCCATAATGCGAAATTCGGGTTCATAAGGAGCCGATCGCTCGTCTCTCGACCACCGTGTCCTAACTCGCCGCTCGCGCTCGGCAGCTATAGCATCGTAGCCTGACAGCCCAAGGCTCTTCGTCAGACGCGCCGCAAGCCCATCTATCTCTTCGGGGGCGGCATCCTGCCCGGCGGCCAGTGCCGCTAGCTGCGCCACACACTCACGTGCACGGTCCACAGTGGCCGTGTTGAATCTATCACGATACAAGTCGTCCATGGCATCGGCCAGGGTATCAAAGTTGCCAGTAAACAGCCTGCTCTTTTCCAGATTATTCACAGCATTAACGGCGCCAGCCTGCGTAACATCGGCAAGTTCAACCACACTCAGCATGCGCTGCATGCCGGGGATATGCCCTTTGTCGTGCACAAAAGTATCGCTCTCTTTGGGGGCCATGGGGACCTGCCGACGGCTTAAGTAGGCGGCATAGTCGAGCGGGGGAATATACTGGTCGGTTAGGCAAGTAGGGCGGTCGTCGAATACCAACGTATAGCCATTAGGTAAAGGAGGCATAACGCCAGCTTCCAGCTGCGCGGTGATTGTCGCCAACTGTTCCGTGCTTCTATAGCGGCCACTCAGCGGACCGGGCTGCTCATATATACTATCGCGATCATCTGCCACCACCGCGTAAGCAGGAGCGTCTCGCAGTATGTTTTCATCGTCCATAGCGTGATATAGCCCTTCCGCAGGAGGCAAGTACGTATAACCAGCCAACAACGGTTCGGCGGTGGGAAAGGAAATCAAGCTCTTCTTTATATGCATTATGAACCAAGATTATAAAACATTATGCCTATACTATCAATATTACCGTCTAGGCGGCGGCTGCTCCACCGCACGGCGCAGCCTTGGCGCTCGTTTGTTTGCTACGGTGTGGGATTGACTGCGCGATAGTCAAGAGCAGATTGTCATCTGCAGCCAGCAACAAAAAAACAAAATAATACCGGACGCGCACCATAGAAATTTACTAAAAGCGAGGTACGCCATCAAATGCCTGGTGGTCAAAGTCGGCATCTATTAACTGCTTCAGCCAGCTAGGATACTTAGGGCCGAGCCTAAAAATTTTGCGTTCGGCGGGAATAGTAAGCTCGTTGTTCTTTAAGCGGGCAATAGTCAGGCTTACCGCGAGCCGCCACCGTTCGTCACCAATAATCGGGTGGCCTCTGTGGGATGCGGTAACTTGAGCTTTCACGACGCTCGCCAGATCCCTTACCCGGGTACTCGTGTGCTGCGCCTTGCCATAAGCAATCTCGGTAGCACTTACCGCCAGAAAACCAAGAGGCGTCATCACATGCGAGCTATTTGCCTCGCCAGTATACGGAGCCTCGCCCACAAAAAAACGAGAAAGTTTCTCGGATGTTACCACATCCACTTTAAGCGGTACATCTGGTCGAGGTTTTATTATACCCTGAAAGCCCCCATTTGGGATTTTTTCGAGGCCGCCCGTATAACCTTGGCCGCTCCTGCCAATTCGATCAAACATTGCGTCGGGCACAACAATATCCAAGTCGAAAGGCTTATCGCCCACGTAGCCGTCGATAGCTTGCAATGTCCAGGCGCCACCGCCAAAGGCCAGGGCAGGAATTTCATCTGACGTCGCTCCCCGGAGCTGCAATGTCTCTGCTGCCTGCAGCATGGCCCGATACCGCCCTAGGAACGCTTCCTGGGCCTGCGGGGTAGTAAACTGGTCAACTTCGTACATTATTAGGTATATTATATCATAATAATAGCCTATAAGCAAAGTACAGCGCGCCGGCCTTTACCGCGGCATCCCCGGCTATGAGTGCGCTATAATATCTATAAATGAAGGTTACACTCCGCTTCTCCGACTGGACGAAAGCCCAATGGCAGCCGCTGGCCCTGTACGGTCTTTTGGTAATTGCGTTTGGCTGGCTGCTGTGGTGGCAGCTGGGCACACTTACCGGCGGTTACAGCGGTAACGAAGCACAAAGCATCCAGGCAAGCAGTAGTCTCAAGTATATTTTTCATCATCCGTTAAATGCACCACACACGCTTCTGGTAAACGGGCTGCTGCATATTAACCAGCACAATCTGATCATCACACGGCTTACGTCGGTTATTTTTGGACTCCTCACCCTGAGTATTTTTTATTGGCTGGTACGCTACTGGCACGGCCAGCGCAGTGCGTTCTTTGGCACGCTGTTGTTTGGCACCTCGGCCTGGTTTTTACATACCGCACGCCTAGGCACGCCGGATGTACTTCTCTTTATGCTGCTGGCCCTGACGGCTTGCGCCATATGGCTCAAGCAAAAACCCGGTCCGTGGCCGCTATTTATTAGCTTTGTGCTGGCGGCCGGGCTGCTCTACGTGCCCGGTATGATTTGGTTTATTGGTGCTGGCATTTTGTGGCGCTGGAAATCTATCGACAAAATATTCAATAAGCAGCTCTGGATGGTAAGCCTGGGTGCACTGATCCTGCTAGCAACTTTAACACCCCTGGGCTGGGCCATATTTAAGTCGCCCGACCTTGCTAAGCAAATTGCCGGTTTGCCAGCAACTGGCTGGCCCGACCCGTGGGCCTCGGCGCGAGCTTTGCTGCAAGTGCCTGTACACATCTTCTTTCGCGGCCCATTCACCCCGGAGCATTGGCTGGCCCGTATTCCGCTGCTCGACGCCTTTGCGACTGCCATGTTTGGCCTTGGCGGCTACCTCTACCTCAAACACTTCGGGCTGGCACGCACTAAAGTTCTTATAGCTGTCTTAGTGTTGGGTGCAGTGCTCGTAGCCCTTGGTGGCGGCGTGTCGCTTACCGTGATAGTACCTTTCTTGTTCATAATGGTGGCTGCCGGGGTGGGTTTTATGCTCGACCGCTGGTGGACCGTATTCCCGCGCAACATCATCGCCCAGAGTGTGGGTGCCGGGCTCATTTGCATTGCCGTACTGGCCAGCTGCTGGTACGCCCTGCGTCACTACTACGTCGCCTGGCCAAATGCCTCGACAACGCGCGCCATATTTGTCGTTCCGCCATCTGATACAATAAAGAGGTAACAGGAGTTAATCACATGAGCCGATTTGATCAGGCTAAGATGCTATTAAAAGTCAAAAAACTGCAGAAAGAATTGCAGAAAGAAGTTATTGAAGTTGAGAAGGGCGATGGTGCGGTTCGTGTAGAGATCACCGGCGAGCAAAAGATCAAAAAAATCCACATCGACCCCGACTACGTCGACCTCGACGACATCGGCCAACTGGAACGCTGGCTCGAAGAAGCCGTAAAGGAAGCAATTGCCGCCAGCCAGAAGCTAGCCGCCGAGAAGATGCAGCCCATGATGGGCATGCTCGGCGACCTCGGCATGTAGCGCCCACGTCCTATGCCCATTCTGCCGCCTGCACTTACCGATGTTATTGAAGCGCTTGGCAAATTGCCGGGCGTTGGTCCGCGTACTGCCGAGCGGTACGCCTATTATCTAGTGCGCAGCGACCCTGCTAAGGCGCAGGTGTTATCGGCTACTCTAAAGGACGTGCACGCCGGCATTGGCTACTGCAAGAAAACATTTGCACTAGTGCCTGCCGGACAAGACTTGTCCGACCTCTACACCGACCCCAAGCGGGACAAAACCGTGGTAGCCGTAGTGGCCGAACCGTTTGATATTGTTGCTCTAGAAAAAACATCCAGCTTTAACGGTACGTACCATGTGCTGGGGGGCCTGGTTTCGCCCATAGACGGCGTGGGGCCAGAGAGTTTACGCATCGCGGAGCTCATTAAGCGCATCGACGAAGATAACGTGCACGAAATTATTTTGGCCACAAACGCAAGCGTAGAAGGCGAATCTACCGCCATGTACATCCAAAAGCAAATTGGCGACCGTAATGTACAGATTACCAGGTTGGCTCGGGGCCTGCCGATTGGTGTCGACTTGGAGTACGCCGACCAAATCACCCTTACCCGCGCCCTCGAAGGTCGCCAAGCCTACTAACTCCTTACGCTTCTGATGTAAATACTAGCTATTATGTTATAATATAGCTATGAAAACCGCAGAGCTTTTGCCGGGGTCGTCTATAAAGCGCAGGTCTCTCGCTACCGGCCTGCTCCTTGCCACTCTCATGGCAGCCGGTTGCACCACGCCAAAGCATAACGGCGACACCACGCCTCAACCATCCGGAAAAGCAGGCGTTTCGGCCTCGCCGTCACCAACCGAATTTGCGCCACCCACGCCACCGGAGATGCCAGCCCCCAACCTCAATAGAAAGCCAGGGTCGCTTGTACCTTGCTTTGCTGGCGACGTTGCGCTGGCTGCGCACGTAAAGCCAAACCTTGGGCTCACCGTTAACCCGGACGGTAATGGCAACCTCACCGGCAGCAATCCGCCAACAGCAGACTTACAGGCGCGCGTTAAACAGGCAACTGTTCGTATTCGCTACAACTTGAACAATAATACGCACGAGGAAGGATCGGGTGTCATTATAGATGGCCAGGTTGTAACGGCGGCACACGTTGTATATGGCCAAAAACTTGCCAACATGCAGGTTATCGACAGTACGGGCGCTACCCACGCCGTAACCAACGGCTGTGACGTATACCAGGTGAACGGTAAACGGGCAACACTGGACGTCAAGTCGACGAAAGCCCAGCCTGGAGTTATCGACGACGTAGCCATTCTGAGTGTTGACGGCAGCCTGCCAGGCGGCCTTTCACTTGTAAACGAACAGCCGCAGCGCGGCACATCACTGGTGGGAGCCGGTACGCCCACGCCGCAACGAACAAACGGATTAACATTTAATACTTCGGTGCAAGCCGCCAACCGCGATGACTCCAGCCAGGCTACCATAGTCCTCGGTGGCTTTGGGCAAAGTGTAAATAGCGGCGGCAGAAGCGGCGGTCCGATTGTTACCGATGCCGGCGACGTTGCGGGCATCATAGATACAGCGGGCACTATGGACCAAGTACTTCTTGGAACGGGCTATAATGTTTTTACGAACAGTGAGCATCTTGCCTATACGCACTACACGCCGGCCTATCTTATCGAAGGTGTGCGTAACGCATACGCCGCCCAGCTACAGGGCTAAACAGTGTATAGTAGAGCTATGCAATCATACCCCGAAGCCCAGCAAATACATGAGCTGCTAGCTGCCGCCCGGCGTGTCGTCATTCTGCAAGCCGACAATCCCGACGGCGACTCGCTCGGCAGCGCCCTGGCACTAGAGCAAATACTGCACGACATGGGCAAAGAGCCGCTCCTCTACTGCGCAGTAGATATTCCATCGTACCTGACATATCTGCCCGGCTGGGATCGGGTGAGTAAAGACCTGCCTCAGCAATTCGACCTCGGTATCATTGTCGACACCAGCGCCGACAGCCTGTTTGAGCATCTCGAAAAAGACGGGCAAAAAGGCTGGCTCAAGGCCAAGCCGGTTATTGTACTCGATCACCACGCCACCGAAAATACCATAACCTACGCGCAAATACTCTGCATCAAAACTGCAGTCGCTACCGGCGAAGTTATATATGAGCTAGCCAAGCAGCTAGAGTGGCCGCTGGCCAAAACCGCCAAAGAAATGATCGCCACGGCCATTATGTCCGATAGCTTAGGCTTAATCACCGACGCCACCACTGCCCGCAGCATCCATATCATTGGCGAACTGGTGGAGAGCGGGGTAAGCTTAGCCGCACTGGAAACCAGCCGCCGCGAGCTCAGCCGCAAAAGCCCGGAACTTGTAAAGTACAAGGGCGAGCTGCTAGAACGCATCGAGTACTACGCCGACAACCGCGTGGCATGTGTCAGCATTCCCTGGCGCGAGATTGAGCAGTACAGTCCCCAGTACAACCCCAGCATGCTGGTTATCGACGACATGCGCAACACTATTGGCACGCAAGTGGCCATAGCCTTCAAGCTGTACAACGACGGACACATGACGGCTAAAATTCGCGCCAACTTTGGCTACCCGATTGCCGCTAAGCTTGCCGAGCACTTTGGCGGCGGCGGCCACCCATACGCCAGCGGCTTCAAAATTACCGTCAACCGGCCTTTTAGCGAAATCAAAACCGAATGCATTCAAAAAGCTACCGAGCTTTTGAACGCGCTTGATAAAAGCTAGTATGCTCACTATACTCAGACTCAATATGATCACCGTCCGCACTGCCGTCTGCTGCCGCCCCTCCTGTATATAGGTGAGGCTGGTTTTTTTGTTGTAAATAGACCGAGCCTCACCGGCTCGTTTTTTATTAGCAAAAACAAGGACCTCTGATGAAAAATATCAACCAGTTACTTCGGCCAGGCATGGTAATTGCCGAAATAGACGCCCATCCAGACGACTACGTGCCGCACGCCAATGCTCATTACCTCATCGGCCAAATAGGCGGCATCACCAGACACAACATCACCCTCACCAGGGGCGAGAACACGGGCAAAAACTACCACTCCAGTAAAAAGTTCGACCCTAAAAAAGGGCACCGCGAAGCCGAAGGCCGCGAAGGGGCACGGCGCATGGGTTTTAACAGCTACAAACAGCTGGCGGGCATCGACCGACAGTTATATGCAAGTGAGTCATGGCTGGTACCTAAAGTTGCTGCACTGCTTGTTGAGCGCGAAGTAGACCTGGTACTCACGCTGAGCCAAATGCACCCAGGCGACAGCCCCGACCACGCCGCAGCCAGTGCGATCGCCCTCAAGGCCGCCCAGCTCGCACACCAGGCAACCCGACGCTCAATCGGCGTCCTCATCCTGCAAGGCGACAAGCAGGGTGACGTATTTGCCCAAACAACACCAAACAGTACGCTGCTAGCGCACCAAGCCGCCGAGGCTAACAGCAGCCAATTTCGGTATGGCCCGCTCGGCGACGAACCAATGGCTTGGCCCGTGGTTTCGTCCGGCCAAACCATGCACCCCGACGATCTGCAAGCGCTTTTGCAATATCCAGTCCAGCAAGACGCCACCTACACCTTTACGCAAATCGGCAACGTACCGATGCCAACGGCCGCCCAATTAGCGGTGGTGAGCACCAGATAATACGCTATACTGAACGTAACAAGAGAGAATATGATGAAAATCTATAACACACTGACGCGCCGCATCGAAGCACTCCAACCCCAAAACACACCTCTCGTTACCATATACACCTGTGGCCCCACGGTGTACGACTATTCCCACGTGGGGCACTGGTTTACCTATGTACGCTGGGATCTTTTAGTACGCACCCTAAAGGCGAGCGATTTGCAGCCAAAATGGGTCATGAACATAACCGACGTAGGGCACTTGGTAAGCGACGCCGACGAAGGTGAAGACAAACTAGAAAAGGGCGCCAAGCGCGAAGGTAAAACCGCCTGGGAAGTTGCCAAGTTTTACACCGACGACTTTATACGCGGCATGCAGGAGCTCAACATGCTCATGCCCAACGAGCTGCCACGCGCCACCGACCACATCACCGAGCAAATTAACCTTATCCAGCAGCTAGAAGCCAAAGGCTTTACGTACATTGTTGACGACGGCGTGTACTACGATACATCAAAATTTCCGGCCTACGCCGACTTTGCCAAGCTCGACCTAGAAGAACTCCAGGCCGGTGCGCGTGTAGAGCTCAATACCCAAAAGCGAAACCCCGCCGACTTTGCTCTTTGGAAGTTCTCGCCCAAAGACCGAACACGCGACATGGAATGGGACAGCCCATGGGGCAAAGGATTCCCTGGCTGGCATATAGAATGTTCGGCCATGAGCATGAAGTACCTGGGCGATACGCTGGACATCCACGCCGGCGGCATCGACCACATTCCCGTGCACCACACGAACGAAATCGCCCAAAGCGAACCCGTTACCGGCAAACCCTTCAGTAACCTCTGGATGCACAGCAATCATGTCCTGGTAAACGGCGACAAAATATCTAAGTCGCTTGGCAATGGTATTCGCCTGGATGAACTAGCTGAGAAGGGGTTTTCGCCCCAGGTAGTGCGCTTGCATATTCTGGAGTCCCACTACCGCTCACAAAGTAAATTTAGCTACGACAGCCTCGAAGCGGCCAAAAACCGTTTGCAAGCGCTGCAGGCCATGGCCGATTTGCGCTGGCAAATCCGCGAGGCGGGCGACGAGTATGCCGGCCCCGATTACACCGAATACCAGCGCACCATGCTCGCCGCCCTGCAAAACGACCTCGACACGCCAAAAGCACTTGCCGCCCTCAGCGGCGCGGAAGCTGGCAGCAGCAACCCCATTGTCGACTTTGATGGCACCGCCCAGGAATTCCGCGATTTCTTGCAGTTTGTAGACGATGCGCTTGGCCTCAGCCTGCTCACCTCAAAAGATATTACTCCCGAACAAAAGCAGCTGATTGCCGACCGCGAACAGGCCAGGACAGCCAAAGACTGGGCCCGCTCCGACCAACTCCGCGACCAACTAGCATCCGCAGGCATCGCCGTCCGCGACACACCCTTCGGCTCCGTTTGGTCCCGAGCCTAGGCTGGTTCGAGTCCTATACCCCCAGCATGAAATAATTATTCTGTTTGTCAAATTAAGGCTGCTTGAAGCCTCTTTTTGTTGGTGTACATTGTTGGCATTTTTGTTTGGCCCATCCTTCCATCTGTCATAACTTCTCTCCTGATATAATTACTTTATGAAGCTGTATCTATCGTCATACTTCCTCGGAGATGATCCTACGAAGTTCGCTGAACTTTTTGGCAAAAACAAGAAAGTGGCAATTATCATGAATGCCGCTGATATTTTTGGCCCCGCTAAACGACCTGACTACTTGAAGAAAGAAATTACTTCTTTGGCCAAAATTGGTCTGGAAGGTGAAGAACTGGACTTGCGGGATTACTTTAATGATCCCTTGGTCTTGGCAGCAAAACTGCAACAATATGGGGGCGTCTGGGTAATGGGCGGCAATTCCTTTGCGCTCCGACGCGCAATGCGTCAAAGTGACTTCGACCAAATCGCTCCCGAACTGGTGTTGAATGACCGTTTGGTCTACGGAGGATTTAGCGCTGGCGCGGTGGTTGCCACTAAAACCCTTGAGGGCATAGAAATCGTAGATGATCCCAAACAGTTGCCTGAAGGCTATGACTCTAAAATTATCTGGGAAGGCTTGGGCTTTTACGATGAGTCGATTGCTCCGC
Organism: Bacillota bacterium; assembly: GCA_035478295.1. Lineage (GTDB taxonomy): Bacteria > Patescibacteriota > Saccharimonadia > Saccharimonadales > UBA4665 > PMNU01. Next base: position 22,406 of record DATIJU010000006.1, read on the forward strand.
ACTTTAAGTCTGACCATCCTGAGTCGGCCGCTATCGATAAAGTAGTCACATATTTTAAAGAGAAAAAGATGCCATATGCTGCCCTTCATGATGGCGAGGCGATTGTAGTAAAAACGTAGGTTGCGCTTCTCGAAAGTTTGGAACATGTCAACGAGCCCCAGCCAAAAGCTATACAAAATGTCAATCTTATTGTTGGAATTGAGGGTCGTCATTCATATAATTTTTCTGCATTCACCACTTTTGTTACCATTAGTAGATGATTCGCTTTCATAAAATCCGAGTACTCTGTAATGACAAGTCTGAATTTGGCGAAACACATGCTGTTATCGTTGATGAAGCGAAAGCTCTCAGCCCCGAAGAGCGACAAGTTATTGCGACCCGATTAGGTTTTGATGAAACTATATTTGTTAATGACTTAACCATGGGAAATGTTAGCTTCTTCGATACGACCAAAGAAGTGCCTTTCGCCGGCACTGCCGCACTAGCCGCGGCGTGGTTCGTAAATGAACATACTAATAAGCCAGTCGAAAACCTTATCTGCGGAAGCAAGAGCATATCAACTTGGCAAGAAGATGGCCTGACATGGATTGCGACCAAGTTTGACACAATGCCGTCATGGAATGTGACCCAATACGACTCACCCGAACTAGTAGACGCCATTACGCCGGGTGAGGCCAAGACCCTAGAACATACCTTGGCATGGGCTTGGGAAGATAGAGCAGAAGGGGTGATCCGAGCAAGGACTTTAGCCAGCGACTGGGACATTCCTGAAGTGGAGGCCAACGGCTCCGGATCAATGATGCTCGCAGCTTCGCTAGAGCGACCTTTGCGTATCAAACACGGTGAAGGCTCAGTTATCTTAGCGAAGACACGCCCAGGAGATGTGGTAGCGATCGGCGGCAAAATTGTGGACGATGGAGAAACTGAAGGGTAGTTGAAAGTTCGGGGGTATCTCGCGCTGCGTACCTGCCATAAGCGATTGGCCGGAGTGTAGTTCCTCCTCCACGTTATCTCGCGCGTACTGGCTAGTAGGCAGTCGGTCAATTTGCATAAAGTAAGCAGGGCATGCGACGCCCCTCATGGTCGCCCTCCTTTTTAGACCTACGCTACTGTAGGTCGATTAGTCGATAAGTGCAGCAAAATATGTGGCCGCGGCTATAGGCGACAATGTCAGAACCACTTAAAAGAAACAGGCGGGCCTAGCCACCAGCATTGGCGCCAGCGTCGCCCGGTTTGCCTTGCTTGGTAAATTGTTTGTAGGTAGATTCTTCGATGATTTTCTTGGTGTGTAAGTAATCGAGTGCCGCAATGCGAATGCAGCCCATGAGCGGAATAGCCACCAGGCCGCCAAACAGACCGCCGAAATTTACGCCCACAATAACGGCTACAAATACGAGCAGCGGCGACATGTTGGTGCTGTTAGCCTGAATGCGCGGCTGAATGATGTAGTTTTCGATCTGCTGATACAAAATGTAGTAAGCCAAGATAATAACCGCCGACCAGGGCGAGTGGAATAGTGCCACCGTCGTTACAATTACCGCGCCAATGGTGTGGCCGATAAGCGGGATAAGCCCGCAGATAAATACAATAACCAGCAGGGCTGCCGGATAGCTTACGTGCAAAATGAGCAGAGCGGGCAGCAGCATAGCCGAGGCAATTAGCGCCAGTACCACCTGTCCGTTTATGTAGCCCTTAACCACGCGGTACATGTCGCTGCCTAGGCGGTCAACGCGCTCGTGATGCTCGTCGGGGATAAGATCGCGGAAGAAACGTATCCACATGGGCCCCTCAATAAGCATCATGAAGGTAAGTACCAGTATGGTAAGTACCGAGAAAATACTGCTGCCAATTTTAACCACGCCGCCCACCGCTGCGCCACCGGCATTACCAAGACGGTCGGACAATTGGTGCGATATTTTATCTACCTGCGGCTCCAGGTGGTAACGCGCAATAAACTTACCAACTGCACCATTCTCGTCGCGTACTTGTTCTACCAAGCCAGGTGCGGCGCTAATAAAGTTACTGGTTTGTCGGACCAAGGGCGGCACGATGCTCGCCAAAAAACCCGCCAGTACGGCAATAACAATAAAAAAGGAAATGGCCGTGGCAGCAACACGACTGCCTTTTCGCTTGCCGGGGAGACGGGAGGCAATCCAGTGCACTGGCCCATTTAATGCAAGCGACAAGAAAAAGCCAGTAAAAATAAGGATGAGCGCATGGCGAGCCTGCTTAACTGCAGCCAGCGCAACAATAGACAGAATAACCACCAGCATAACGCGAATGATAGTGCGGTTAGTGATGGTAATGGCGACAGTGGGAAGTTTATCTTTAGAGCGGAGACTGAACATAGATGATTGGTATTATGGCTTAGCTGCAATGCTTATGCAAATGCTAGTTTGAGCGGCGCTTCATGATCGCTTGCTCGTACATATCCAGCGTTTGCCGGCCTACAACCGGCACGTCGCACTGCTTGGCAAAAGCCAGCTGCCAGGTATGCGCCGCCTTGCGGCCGGGTCCGTCACCCAAGGCCGCTACGAGCCGCTCGGCAAATGCCGCCGTGTTAAACGGGTCAAAAAGCTGATCAGCGTGATCGCCCATAGCGCCGGCGTAGCCCGGGTTATTGCCAGCCAGCACAATACCGGGTGAGGCCGCCATCGCTTCCAGCAGCACCACGCCAAAACCTTCGCCGCCAGTACTGGGGTAGGTGACCACATCGGCCGAAGCCAGGTAGCGGGGTTTGTCTTCTTCGGAGATATAGCCCTCAAACGATACAATCTGTTCTAACCCTTGTTCGGCGGCATAACTCTTCAGGCTCGCCTCCAGCGGGCCGCCGCCGCACAGCACTACGCGGGCGTCCGACGGCCACATTCCGTGCTTAACCGCATAAGATACAGCCTGAAGGAGATAGCGGCAGCCTTTGCGCTCTACAAAACGACCCAGATATACCACGGTTTTGCCCTTGGCGTACCGCTCAAACGGCTTGGTGCCATAAAAGTTTTTGAGCGCAACTGGCAGGGGCAGAATGCTGCAGCCTATATTACATGTTCGCTTGGCAAAGTCTGCTGCCGCAGGCGCAGCAACCATGGCGTCGAATCGCCTAAGCGTGCTCCTCACCCATAGCCCCAACACTTTGTTGGCAGCCACTACCAACGCCGACTCTCCGGCAATATGGAAGGTACCCACTACCGCCGTCGTTGGTGAGGCCAGCTTAATAATACGGCCAGCCAAAAACGGACTGTAAGGCACTTGTACATGCAGTACATCAAAATTAACGTCTTGCAGCAGCTCGCTAATTGGGCCGCGCTTGGCAGGCAAGGGCATAGCCATACGGTTTTGATTAAACCGCACGTGTATGTTGCGGCTGAGGCTGTGCAGGTTGGCGATATCGGTGCGCTTGGTTTCGCCCACTAAGTAATGCACGTCGTGGCCTTGGGCCGCCAGCCAGCGGCTCAAAATAAGCACATATTGCTGTACACCATCGGGCTTATCCAGCGAATCGTCAAACACAAAACCAATAGTGCGCTTAGCGGTGTTACTAGACATCGCGGCGGCGCTTGCCCTGGGCCAGGGCTTGCTCGTAAACCTCTTCGTACTGGTCGACGATACGCCCGTAGCGATATTGCGGCATTTCTTCGGCAGCCCACGACCGCCATAGCTTGCGCAAATCGGTTTCGTACAAAAGCAGCTCGAGCCGCCGCGCAAATTCGGCACTGTGCTTGGGGTTAATGAGCGACAGTGCGCCCAGGCCCCGCATAACCGACTCGTAGCCCGGATTATCGCCAGCTACTGTTACCAGGCCGCTGGCCATAGCCTCCAGCAACACCACGCCAAAGCTCTCGCCAAACAGGGAAGGCGCACAGAACAAATCGCTGGTGTGCAGCAGCTTAATTTTATCTTCGTCGCTAATATGCCCAAGGAAGGTAATGCGGTCTAGGTCCAGGTCGGCCGCCAGCATTTCCAGCTTCTGGCGATCGGGGCCGTCGCCGGCAATAATGAGCGATACATCAGGGTGTCTGTCGTGCACCAGTTTAAAGGCGTGCAGCAAATAATTAACGCCCTTACGGCCCTCCAGACGGCCAACATACAAAATATTCTTTTGCTTGCGGTTGTCCTTAATGACCTTAGGCAGCTGAAACTTTTCGCTGACCGCGTTTGGGATAATGGCTACCGGCTCGTCGGTAAGCGAGCATACGTATTCGGCGGCGGCATCGGATACAGCCGTAAATGAGTCGATATATTTGAGCACCGTTTTGGTGTAAGGCGTAATAACCTTGGCCATAGTGCGGGTCATCATGGTTTCAGGCAATTTAGCATGGAATGTTGCAACATTGATAGTTTGCGAGCGACTGAGCATCTGCCAGCTGAGCATCGGCATCCACGGCTCATGAAAGTGCAAAATATCGAACTGCTCTTCCTCCAGCAAATTGTCGATGGTTTCGCGCATGCTGGCCGAGAGCTGCACGACAGTGTGGGCCGGCGAGTTAAAGTCGGTGGCCCCGCCTACAAAAATCATATTATCGCGCGGCGCTTGGTCGTGGTCTTGCGGGCGCGGCGTAATAATAGGCGCCTTATGACCACGCCGGAGCAGCTCGGCCTGCTGCGCATACACAATCTCCTGTACACCGCCACCCTTGGCGACATTATACGGACAAACAATCCCAATCTTCATAGTCGTTTCCTATTGTATCACGGCCGCTTTATCCGTCTGGGAGAGCCAGCGACGAACCTTGGCCGGGATAAATACAGATGATTCCTTTTTGGTAGCTAGCACGCTAGGGGCGTGTGTCTGCAGGTCCAGCTCCGCCCCCCGGTAATCGCTAAAAATAACCCGCAGATGCTGCTCCACCCGATAATTGTCAAAGTAGTAGTCGCCCTTGCTGGCAATATGCCACACCGGCACCTTAACTTGTTTTTTGCAATTATCCAGGCTTAAAAATTCCTTGGTAGTAAACAAATGCGTCTTAAGATCGTTAATGCGCCACAGGTCAATCTCTACATCCATAACTGCATTAAACATGTCCAGACCATCGGCTGCAGCGGCCTCAAATTTGTGACGGGCATTGTGTGTTTTAGTGTATGCGTAACGCAAGGTAATGGGGTTGAGACCGATGGTTTTAAATAGCCACGTAATGCCGGGCAGCAGCGTTGCCCGCACGCCCAGCCGGTAGAAGAACATACGACGCTTAGTAAACATAAAGTCGTCGCTGTGCGCAAAACCAACACAGCTCACAACAACTTCAACCCGCTTAGCCAGCTCCGGGTAACGCTGCAGCATACGTGTGGCAATAACAAAACCAAACGAAATACCAACAATACCAATACGCCGCCGTTTGTAGCGCAGCTTAATAAACGCCGCTAAATAATCTGCCAGATTATCAATGGTGGGCTTTTGTCCAATGGTATAAAAGCTATCCATGCCGCCAAAGCCGGGCAGGTCGGGCATGGTAACGGTACCAAAGCTATTAAAGTTTTGCACCAGCCCCCACCAGCGCTCTAGCTTGGCATGATGTCCATACACCACCAGCAGCTCGCGTTTGTCGTTTGCTTTAGCCGCCGGCAGGCGCAGCATGCGCCCGCGAAGACCATTCATATTAAGCGGCTCTATATATGCCGAAACGTCCGGATCTGTCGTTTGTTTTGCCATTCTATTCAATAATGTACGATACTCGCGAATGCCAAGGCAAGACAAAAAGCCGTCCTGTATGATGTATACATGAGCTACGAAGACGCGCGCCGGATGTATAGGCCACCTCATATTAAAGTGCTTTTAATAGCCGAGTCGCCGCCGCCCGCACCCGAGGTGCAGAGTAGCCGCCAATTTTACTACACCGACCGAATCCGTAAAGATGACCGCCTGTATATCAACACCATCCGCGCGCTTTATCCGGAGACTGCCGAGACACCGGAAGCCGAACTAGAAGCAGGCAAGGCCGAATGGCTAAAACGCTTTGCAGCCGACGGTTGGTATATGATTGAAGCCTTAACCGGCTCGCAGCAACACGAAGTAACCAAAAAACAACGCCAGCAGCGCATCGCCGAAGCACTGCCGGAGCTAATTGAGCGCGTCAAGAAGTTAGCAGACAAAGACACTAAAATTATCCTCATTAAGTCCAATGTCTTCGACGTAGCGGCAGGCCCGCTGCACACCGCCGGCTTTACCGTGCTTAACACCGAACTGCTCGATTATCCCGGCCACTACAATCAGCGCGCCTACCGTGAAAAACTCGCCGCATTATCGGCGGCCGCACATCAGTTGTAAAAATAAGCCGATTACGGTAGAATTACCCTGTTACAAACCAACCATTGGGGGTTGGCCAAGTGGTAAGGCACCAGGTTTTGGTCCTGGCATTCGGGGGTTCGAATCCCTCACCCCCAGCCATGAGAATATTTATGACACATGCACAAGTATGTGTCATTTTGTTTGTTTGATTAATTCAGGCTTGTACTATTCACAATATGTCATCGACCAGTATAGTCCTTGAGCTTGTTGAGGGGACCTTATAGTCGTACTATTAGCGCATAATGACGAATAAGATAAATTCGATCCATATAAGTAACTATCGGTCTTGTCTGGATACAGATTTCCGCATGAAGGATTCTTTAACGGTTCTCATTGGCCTTAATGGTGCTGGCAAAACAAATATACTAAGTGCGATTTCCAAGCTTAAGGAAGTGGAAACGGTGTCAGACAATAACCCTAAAATAACTCAGCCTGACGAGAGCTCAACTACAAATCCACAAACTATCATTTCTATGAATGCGACTGTAGATGGTGTCGATGTAGATATTCGTGCGATATTTACTCTAGAATTTGATGAGCATCGTGAAAAGATCGAGTACTCTCAACTATTCTATAAATTTCCAAGTCAGAGGAACTGGAAAGTAATAGAAAAAGAGTATTTTGATTACGGTCGCGCATTCTACAGTAAACAAGGGCTCAACCTTAAAGCCACGGCTGGGCTAAATAGATCCACTGCTTTTCGCGGCATATCAACTAATTTTAGTCTCAAATATAACATCATCAAATTTCTTGATGAGATATCATATTTTAGCGCAACTCGCTTTTCCGACCCGACCCAATGCCCGGCTTCATTGGAGTTAAAGAATGGTCAACCTAGAAATACAAGCAGAAGTATTCATGTTAGTCTTCTTAATGATATGCATTCTGCGTCGAAGGATGTTTCAGCATTTAATCGATATAAAGAAATAGTCGGTCCGAGAGGTCTAAGCCTTGTAGACGATATAGAATTCGAAGAAATTGAGATTGCGGACATAGAAACTAAGGTCTTTATTAATGGTCAGGTGCAGAATCGTAAGAACAAACGCACGCTAGTAATTCCAACTGTAACCTTAGACGGTATAAAGCTACCTTTTGGCCAATTATCAGAGGGGACTTTTAAATCACTAGCACTGGTATTCTATCTTATTACAAGTAGTAAGCAGATCTTGCTCATTGAGGAACCTGAGGTTGGTATACATCACGGGCTCCTAGCGAGCTTAATGGAGATCATGCAAGCTGAATCGAGCACAAAACAGATTATAGTTAGTACACATTCAGACTACGTTCTTGACACGATTAAACTCACGAATCTCGTAATCGTCACAAGAGATGGGCAGCTTGGTACTAAAGCACAGCCTATCGATAAAGCTATGCAAAAGATTGATTATAATTATTTGAAATCTTACTTGCGAGAATCAGGTACGCTTGGTGAATATTGGAGAATCACGGGTTTCTAAAATGGCTAGAATACATCGAATCGGGATTATCTGCGAAGACACCTCTGACTTTGAGTCACTACAAATTTTAATTAAAAGAATAAGTGGTGTACAAAACATTAAATGTATAAGGAGATCGAAAGACGGCTGTTCTCACATAATTTCTAAAGGACCTAAATGGGCTCATGAATTAGCATTGCAAGGCTGTCAGATGTTATTAGTAGTGCACGACTTAGATAGAAATGCATACACCGAACTCTCAGACACATTAGAGCACAAATTTGCTACGGCACCTTTTAGGAATAAATTCATATCTATTCCAATGGAAGAAATTGAAGCCTGGATATTAGCCGACCCACAATCTATAACGGATTTCTTTAGGCTGGATAGAACACTCGTAGTACCTAAAAATACTTCAACGATCTCTAGTCCAAAAGAGAAAATAAAACTTCAAGTCCGACGAAATTCTACTCGTAAAGCAATATATATAAATACAAAACATAATCCTCAATTAGTTAATCTGTTATCTCTTGACCTAGCAAAGGCTAGGTCAGAATCATTTAAAGCATTTTATAATTTTATTTACAGCTATTCATATGCTTAGTATTTAGGTACATGCATAGGTTTGGAACATGTATCATGTCCCCAGCCCGAATAAAGATACTCATTCGCCAGTGGGGGATGAGTATCTTTATTTGCCGGGCAGATGAGGAGATTCGAGCGACGACCGTCAGTGACAATTGGCCGCGCGCAGCGCTCAGGCTACACCTGTGGCAAAGCGCCACCATCCACCACCACAGCGCTCCCCGTAATGTAGCTCGCCTGGTCGGACGCTAAAAATGCCACAACATTAGCTATTTCTTCAGGCTGAGCCGGACGAGCCAACGGTATAGCCTCGCCGCTCACAAGCATATCTGTTGCCGCTTCTTTGGTGACGGACGTGGCCTCGGCGATTGAATCAATCACGGCCTCTACGGCTGAGGTCATTGTCATACCCGGCAATACACTATTAACGCGAATACCCTTTGGAGCGAGTTCGGTAGCCAATGCCTTGGCATAGTTAAGCAACGCGGCCTTGGCCGCCGAATAATGCGGCAGCACGCCCACGGGGCGCAGCGCGGCGTTGGATGTTACCTCAATGATTACCCCACTACCGCGTGCGATCATAGTCGGCGCTATAGCCTTGTCGAGCCGCACAGCAGCCAGATAATTGAGGTTGAGCACATCCTGCCACGCCTCATCCGGGATAGAAAGAATACCATTCATGTAAGGCAACGCCGCGCCGGCATTGTTGACCAGAATATCGATGCCGCCGAGCATTTCGAGCGCCTTGGCGGCCAATGCTTCAACCCCGCGCGCCGTAGTGACGTCTGCGACAATGAGTCTCACACCCTTCGGGAGGTCGTCAGAAGCTTTTCGCGCCACCGTGACCACCACCGCGCCCTCCTCCACGAAACGCTGCACAATTGCCCGGCCGATACCGCGCGTACCGCCAGTGATCAACACGCGCTTGCCCTTAAATCCATTATTACTGACCTGTGGTGTTATTTGATGCATAGCTACTCCTTTTAAACCTGCTTGATTATTTTGTTGCGCGCTCATGACGCCACAGGGTAATAGCGACTGTTGCCGCAATGGCCGATGCACATACAACGACCAGTAATGCCTGCGTATACTTTGTCAGCATGGCCGGATTCGAGGCCGCATATACCGAGGCCGTAACCGCCACTAGCACGCCGCCACCGATCTGAAACGCCGACAACACAATGCCAGACGCTAAGCCATGCTCAGCCTCCTTGGTATGTACTAGGCCTGTAATGTTGATTGACGGCAGCGAGGCTGCAACCCCAGATCCAATGAGCAGCTGCGTTACTGCCACCAGTGGCAGCGCCGGCATATGGCCATGCATAAGGAAGAACCACAAAAAACCCAGTGCTTCGAGCGTCATACCAAGTGCCACAACCGCCGTGGAGCCAATACGGAGTGCCAAACCGGCAAATCTAGTGGCCATAAAAACAACGATGAGACCAGCAAAGACGAACGCCAACGCTGACTGCGACCCCGACCAGCCTAAAACAGACCGGAAATAGAGCGCTGCCACAAACTGATACGAAACGTAATTGCCCTGCATAAAAAACGCCATAATACCGGCAAACCCAAGGCCTGGTCGGCGGAATATACTGAGCGGCATAAGCGGCGTCGCGATACGGTGCTCATATAATAGGAATGCGGCCAGTAAGAGGATGCTCCCAAGTAGTGGACCCCAGGTTGCAAACGCCAGCCAACCGTAAGTTGCCGCTTGGGTGGCGCCGAGTACTAATGTCAGGAGTCCCGCTGTTCCAAGTATCGCCCCCACCAGGTCAAAACGCTTCTTGGTCTGGGCCTCAGGGTCAGGCCGGAGGCCAATAGCGCCCAAGGCAACCACGAGCAGCACAAATGGCACAGGCAAAAACATCACCAGCCGCCAGCTGATATCGCCCAAAAAACCACCTATTGCCACACCCGTAGCGAAACCAACTGCAGCTGTCGATGAGAATATTCCTAACGCCCGATTACGCTCTTTAGCGTCGGCGTAAAGACCAAGCAGCAAAGCCAGCGCCGCTGGCGCGGTAAAGCCGGCACATACGCCTTTTATAATGCGCGAGGCGACTAGCACACTCCCGTCTTGCGCAAAGCCACCCACCAGACTCGCCAAGGCAAATAGTACCATCGATATAATGAACACGCGCTTGCGACCATAGAGATCGGCAATCCGCCCTCCCAGCAGCATAAAGCCGCCATATCCGAGTACATACCCGGAAATAATCCACTGCAGACTTTGCGCATTCATATGGAGACTGTGCTGAATAATCGGCAGCACAACGCCCATGCTGGACACGTCCATACCATCTAAAAAGCCAGCTACACACAGCAGGATCAATAAGACACTTACCGGCAATACAGAGCGGGAAGGTCGAATATGTTTTATCTTTTGCGCCATATAACTCCTTGAACTGTTTTACAAAGCATAGGTATATGTGCTATATTTCGCAAGAACTGACTTTTTAGTTATATACTAACTATTTGGAGAGTAAGGACGCATGCCGACAGAAGACACCAGTTACAGACCGGAACTTGTTCTCGAGAAGATCGGGGGCAAATGGAAGATGCCCATACTCTGGCGTCTCAGCCAAAAGGATGTCTGGCGATATGGCGAGTTGAAGCGAGATCTGGGTAATATCTCCCATAAAATGTTGTCGCAGCAACTTAAGGAGCTCGAACAAACCGGTCTTATAACACGCACGCTTTACCCTGTAGTGCCTCCTAAAGTCGAATACCAGCTCACTGAACGTGGTAAATTAACGCTGCCAGCAATAGCAGCGCTCTGTGATTTACACGCCATTCTCGAAGACAAACCGCCCTGCACATTATCCCAATAGCGTTGTCGAACGAAGTTTCGCACCTAGAACTAAGCTCACTTTCAGCAAATGGATTATCCTGAGAGACATATAGAAAGACGGAGAGTACCTCGTACATGAAGTGTCCAAGCCAGCATCAGGCAGTCCATGATACGTTCAACTATATGGTTGAGTAATAGACTAAAATACCTTACAGTTTTAGATGAGATATAAATAGGAGACTACCCATGGCTGACAACAATAATGACCGCGTAGCTGAACTGCCGCTGCCGCCACATCCAGCCATGCAACAGCTTAAGCACCTCATCGGACACTGGCGCAACGACGGCGGCGCGCCAGGTACCTCCACCTATAAATGGGGTCTGGGTGGTCATTTTCTCATTCAAGAATTCAAGACCGAAACGCCCAGCGGGCGGCGCCTCAGCGGCATCGAATACATCACCTGGGACGAAGACACTCAATCGCTGCGCTCGCACCTTATGGCCGACGACGGTAGCAATTTTACTTACACGTACCAGTTCGACGATGACGGCACCATGTGGAACTGGTTTGGCGATAAAGAATCCGACAATTTCTTTAAAGGCATGCTAAGCAAAGACGGCAATACCATTACTGGCCGTTGGCAATGGCCAGGCGGCGGTTTTGATGTCACATCTGTCCGGCTATCGTCTTAGGCTTTTGTTTACCGTATTTCCTCTGTTAGCAAAATTACAATCCCTAGTGGCCGGCCAAGCTCTGCCTTTCACTATCCGTCGTCGAATCGGTCTATGAGAAATCGTCTGATTATCTTATGATCAATGGTATCGACGCAGGCGAAGCATACCGAAGACTACTTCGAACAGAGCGCATATATAAGCCGGGGAGGGGATTATGATTAAAGCAAGCATTTTACGCATGCTCACGGCAATGCTGGCGGCAATGGTTATTAGCCCCGCACTATTGGCGGGGGTGGCGCATGCAGCGTCCAGCGACGACGGCATAGAGTGTCGAGCTATCACTGCGCAGGTTAGGCTTTCACCGCTTAATCCCGCTGCTTATCAGCTGTATGGTGAGCTCTGCGGCCGGGGAGCCTTAGCTGGCAAAACGGTGCAGGTGCTTGTGCCCGGCTTTACCTACAGCCACGATTATTGGGATTTTCCTACGCAGCCCGACATCTACTCATACGTGCGTCATGCTGCAAGCGAAGGCTATGCGACGTTTAACATTGACCGTATAGGCACCGGCGCCAGTGCCCATCCACTGTCGGCTTTAGTTACGTTCGACGCGCATATTTACGTACTACACCAAGTGGTGCAGGGTTTGCGTAGTGGCAGTACCTCTGGCACGGCGTTCCCTAAGGTCGTCACCGTTGGCCACTCTGCGGGCGCCGGCGTAGTTTTGGCAGAAGCTTCCATTCATAAAGACACTGATGCCGTTATAATAACTGGACTGCTGCACCTGCCCAACCCAACGGGCACGGGACTTTTTACCAGCCTATATCCTGCCGTCCTTGATGCTAGATTTGCCGGCGCCGGTTTGGACCCCGGCTACCTTACCACCATGCCACATACCCGCGCCTCCGACTTTTACAATACTGCCGCTGCCGATCCGGCAATTATCGCAGAGGACGAGCTCCTAAAAGACACCGGCTCATCGGCCGAACTCGCTACAAGTGACTGGGTATTTGCGCCTACCGTTTCGTGGCAGATCAATGTGCCTGTGCTGCTGCTTATGGGCCAAAACGACAACTCCTTTTGCAACCCAAGCCTGGGGCTGTCTTGTGCCAATAGCCAAGCTATTATGGCGCGCGAAGCCAGCTACTATAACGCCCAAGCCTGTCTTGAAGCCTACGTGCAGCCGCTCTCCGGTCACGTCATCAACTTGCACCTGAATGCACCATCGGGTTTCACGGCCGCAAGCGACTGGGCCAATCGCCGTGTGGGGCCCGATTCTGCGCACCCGGCCACCCAACCATGTCTCTAGCTTGAAACCTTTAATCCTATAGCTCGAGCATTCCTCGCACCGCAGCAAAACGGTGTTCCAGTTTGAGCTCCATGCCCATGCAGAGCATTGAAGCTAAAATCACCCCCGGTAAGAGGTGATCTTAGTCGGGACTAGGCAGGGGATACATTGCCCTAGTCCTTTCATGCTGGCATCTGGTTAGTGCTACTTCGGAAAACCGTGCCGCAGTTAGGATTACTTCGCAATCGAATATGCAACTTCCAGTACTCCATGATCAATTTTCCGAACCACGTCAAGCTTCAGGCCAGTCTGCATGCCGTCTGCAAAAAATCGCCTGCCAGAGCCCACAATAGCGGGGTTAATCAAAAGCTTGTAGCCATCGATAAGTCCTGCCTCTGCCAGCGATTTTGCAAGCACAGCACTGCCGATAATAGTCACCTGGCCAAACTCTTTCTTAAGTTTTTTTACTTCCTTTATAGCGTCACCATCCAATTTGGTCTGATCGCCCCAGCCCGCGGCAAGGTCCGAATCAGAAACAATAAACTTAGGCGTATGGGCAAGCTTGCCGGCCACACCGCCCATTGCCGCATCGGGCAGCTGAGACCAAGCCGGAGCCAGAAAGTCATAGGTATCTTTGCCCATCAAAAAGGCGTCGGCCTGGTTGTACGTTTCCACAATTACTTTTTGGCGGGCAGTGCTGTCATAGGGCTCCCACCAGATATCCATAAAATCGGCATCAAAGACGCCGTCTAAACTTACCCATTCGAATGCAGTTAATGTACTCATACTAGTCTCCTTTTAGGTTGCAATTTGCTACCTAATCTAGTATACTGAGCCCTATAGTAAATGCAAGCCATGAGACAAATACACGCAAAATCTGATTGTCCGATTAATTTTTCCCTGGAGACATTCGGGGACAGGTGGTCTCTGCTTATTTTGAGAGACATTATTTATTTTCGTAAAAAAACGTTTAATGAGTTTTTGGCCTCAGACGAAGGTATTGCGCGGAACATTCTGGCAGATCGCCTGGATCGCCTGCAAAAAAGCGGAATACTAACTCGAAAGCCCCATCCGGCAGACAAACGCAAAGAGCTATACGAACTAACCGAGGAAGGCCTGAGACTTATCCCGCTGCTGCTGGAACTGGCCGCCTGGGGCGCTACTCATGTGCCACAGGCTTCGCTACCCCACGAATGGCTACAGACAGTCCAAAGCCGGCCAAAGAAAGTTACACCACTTATTCACAAAGCAGTAGGCCAGGGCGAGTCCATATTCGTGGGCGACAATAGCGTCATCAAACAACTTGGCATAAATTGAGCTCCAAAAAAATTGCTTGGCATCACTCCCACCCCAGTCCAGCAAGCAGCCCTAGGGCTACGTGTATAATTACGACATCACAAATGTTTACCGCCGTCAGCGTACCTGGCGAAATACCTCACGATAAAAACATATCGACATGGATACATACCCATCACCGCAGGCCGTCATAGCCGCCAGCTTCGATAATCTCAACCAGCACTTTGATGTGTCGCCTGTTTACCAGCGGTTGCTGCCCGCAGAGCTGCCTATTTTTGCAACCGGTGATACGGAGATCGATAAAGAGTTTAGCGATCTATATTGCCAGTCACTCGCCGCCGAGCTTAACCTCATAATCCCCCATGAGGAGGATGGCAAGCTGCTGGACCTTCGCGCACTGAGTACACAGCGCGACCGATACGGATTTTATATGGCCAATATTAGCGAAGAACGGATAAAGGGCAATCTGCAGATGATTGCAGCTACTGGCATGGGCATCTCAACATTGGTACATGTAGCCAATGCCAATATTCTTAACTATGGCCGGGCTGACACATCCGCGAACATCCATAGGCCATACCCCGAAGGCCTGGCCGGCTACAAACGACTGCCTTTGCTCTGCAACACACCGGCCGGCCAAATCACGCGCTACTCCGACGTCATCGAATACTACGACAAACATCTCGTCAACCACACCCCAAAGAATTTTGAGCAGCGCATAGAGCATTGGAACGCCCTTTCGCAGCTGGGAGCAGCCGCCTTTTTTATCGGTGCGATTGTACACTTGCGCATAAGTGGCGGACGGCATTCGGAAGCCGGCCGCATGCTGGCCGGCGGACATCTCGACGGTATTTTTAAGGACGACCTGCTGGGCAAAGTAGACACGCTTGCCAAGCTCGAAAGCGTAGCGGCCCGCCGCGGCGAGATCGCGTCGGACAGACATGCTAAGACGGCCGAGCGCTTTGGCATGCTCAGCGTGGCCGCCAGCATGGTAGCGCATAGATTAGTGGAGTCAAACTTAAGCTTCCTGGGGGCTGTTACTCATTATGATCTGCCGCTGCCCGAACGGCTTACTAGCCTGAAACGATGGGACGATTTACGCAAAGGCATTGCCGAGCCGGCACTGGTAAGCGTCGTAGATGCGTCGGCGTCCCTCCAGGAAGCGACAGATGAAGAGGAAGCCTCAGAGGTTGATCCAGCAACTGCACATGCCCTGGCATTATCCATTGAAGCCCTAAAGATGGAAGCCGCTGCAACCGCCCAAGCTGCCGCCAAACTGGAAGCAGAGTGGGGTATACCTTCATTAACACAGTACCGCAAGCTAAAACTTGAGCCGGTATCCCACGCCCTACAACTTGGAGTAACCGACGCGCTACATGAGCCAGTGGGCGAAAAACTTCAAGAGGACTTTGCACGCCAGCTTGTCACCCTCGTTCGTACAGCGCACAACCGTCTTGCTCGTCATCCCATTGAACGAGTTGGCGACGACCTGCTTAGTGCAGCCCAAAGTTGCAGGGCAACAATGGCCAATTGGCGCAATCAAAATACCCGCGCCGGCGGATTAGGCATTACGCTACCACGCTACGATATCCTAAACATCCCCCATCTACTGCAGCAAATCACCAGCGATACTCAGTGGCAGGCACTCCAAATAGCAATCCGCGAATATTGGCCGGAGCGCCAGTCAATCCAAGTTATACAAAATATGGAGCGCTTGCGGACCTACATACGGCAGGCCGAAAATGACTAGCCAGTCCTAAAATCCTAGCTTGCCGGATCAACAACGCGACGCTTGCCAACTCTTTGGGTATGTTGTATTGTCTTACGATGATTAGCACCGTTACTACGGCCGAATCGTCATACCGGGAGCATCTCGCACAGCAGTCGCCCCTGCTCACGTCTGCGCTCGAAGCGGCGATTCCTGTCGATCCGTCCGCCGACGACCCCGCATCCAGGCTTGCCCGCGGCCTTTGTTTTATGCCGTCCTGCATAGAAGATACCGAACGCCCGCCTTTTAGCATCGCCAGGCAATCGATGATGGACCACGGCGTGCGTCAGGCCGCCCTGGCTGCAGAAATATGCACAGACGACGAAATAAGCCGCTCACTGCCAACATGGTTCGACCCCCGATTGTTTGGCCAGTTGCTGATAACCGCCGATGTTGGACTGGCCTTTGTACCCGACACGGAAGTTGAAACCATAGACACGTATGGCCCAAAATACGCCGTAAACTACGAGGGTCATCCCGAATGGGGCTACCGTATGGCCGAAAACATCAGCGACCTCCCGGACGCCAGCAGCCGCATACTAGCCTGCGCCATAGGCCGGCATCACAAAGTGCAGGCCCGGCACCCATATGGACTCGAATGGGACCAAATGCGCCACCACGGAATCGATACCGTTGGTGTAGATATGCTGATAGCCATCCAGAAACCACTTGATTATTTCGATGATTTCTTTACGCGCAGGGGAGTCGAGCCAGGGCAATATGCCGCCAGAATCGCACACCCGCTGAGGCGCTTCTCGCTGAGTATCGGAGCAATGCTCAGCCGTAACCTGTTGCTTGTTGGTGCTGCCGAAGCCCGCGGTTTCGACCTAGAGCTCCCCTTAAAAATTGCCGCGAAGATACAGGACGTATTGCTCGACGACACATCGGCTATAGCAGATGTGTACCGAAACCTGCATGCAGCAGCCTAAAACGACAATCCGCGGTATCAAGCTGCAGGAAGAGGGGTCTCGCTCTGGCCGTCTTGCGCCGCGTTTGGCTGCAATATGCCATTTACAATGTTGTCGATGTCACCATCGGATAAGTTGGCTTTTACCGAATAGCCGGTAATTCCCAGATCGCGTAGCCCGGGTGGCGCATCAGCCTCATTCAGATTAGAGATAACATACACCGGAATTTGCTTACCCCACGGGCTGCGGCGCATCACGGCCAGTACTTCGGCGCCGCCGATGTCGGGTATCATGAGGTCGAGCAATACGAGGTCCGGCATATCCTTCTGAATAAAATACAGTGCGATAATGCCGTTATAGGCGACGTAGCAGTCGTAGCCCTGTAGCTCCAGCCGAGTTTTATAAATATCACTCAATGCGGCGTCGTCTTCTACGATTACTATTTTCTTTCGCGGTTGGGTTGGTTGCATATGGTGATTCTAATACTTTCTTAGTGTTTATGCTAACCGTGCGCCGCTTCGGAGAGACAGGCGCTTAGCTAGAGGCGACGGGCAGTTTCTTAATTGTTCGAGAAGCTGGGGCGCAGCCTAGTCGCAGTAATGTACTTAACAGACCGGAGGGCAGGGGCAGCCCAGAATCATACCTTGGTGTGGCATGCTCACCGTAACTTCACCCAAATTTAAGGAGTAAAGAATGCGAACCGTAAAGTCCCTACTAGTAAGTGCGGGAGCCGTTTTTGTGCTCGCCGCAGCACCCGTTGCACTTGTTGCAGCCGATCAGTCAAACCCGCAGTTGGACGGCGACGCGAAGGCACAAGTGGCCATTGCAAGCCCCGCAGCGCTCACAGATTGTCAACGGCGCAGTGCCGCTAATGGCGCTGGGCAAGATATATTCTTGAGCACCGCAAGCCCCAAGACATACACCGGCACTGCCTGGCAAAATGTTGACTGTACCAGCACCACCTTCCGTCTGTCGGCCGGCCAGCGTGCCCTCGCAGTCGTCGATTTTAACGCCGAAGCAGACTGCAATGGCGAAAAGGTAGACAACGGCCAATGGTGCCAAACCCGGGCACTGCTAAATGGCAGCGAAGGCGCACCCGTAGCTGCAGAGCCCAGCTCATTCGCCTTTGACTCAGTTGCCGGAGGTTCGTCCAACTGGCAGGCTCACTCAATGGGCCGCGCCTGGGAAATTCGCTGCGGCAATGCAGACGGATGCCAGTACAAGTTCGCTGTGCAAACACGCATGCACGACGCCACGGTAACAGGTATGTGGCTCGACGAAATCGCCGCACATCTGACGCTTACCTACGGCGCACCAGCCCCTCTCTAGAGACAACCCCTAGCGACCTAAAACTCGCCGGCATCTGCCCGGCGAGTTTTATTGCAGAGACAACGAGATTCCACTAGGCGCTCACGCGAGCGGCGCGCTTACTGCTATACTTTCAGTAATAATTATGTGATCGAGAGGAAGCATATGTCGGCGTTCGTGATTCTACTGGTGCTTGTGGGTATTTTGGTAATTAGCGGGCTATTTATTGTGCGGCAGCAAACGGCGGCCATTGTCGAACGTTTTGGTAAGTTTACGCGGATCGCGCCGTCGGGCTTAAACTTTAAAATCCCATTCGTCGACCGCATCGCCGGACGGCTCAGCCTCAGAATCCAGCAGCTGGATGTGCGCATCGAAACCAAGACTAAAGACAACGTATTTGTATTTTGCGTAGTGAGCGTGCAGTACTACGTGTTGCCGGGTAAGGTGGTTGATGCTTACTACAAGCTGCAGGACCCGCAAGGCCAGATCACATCATTCGTATTCGACACCGTTCGTGCCCGCGTACCGTCCATTATTCTAGATGACTTATTCGAGCGCAAAGACGACATTGCCCAAGCCGTAAAGGCAGAACTAGACGCCGTTATGGACGACTTTGGCTATGGCATTATTAAAGCCTTGGTTACCGACATCGACCCCGACGCCAAGGTAAAAGCCAGCATGAACGAGATTAACGCCGCCCAGCGCCTGCGCGAAGCCGCTATTCAGCAGGCCGAAGCAGACAAAATCCGTGTGGTTAAGGCCGCTGAAGGCGAAGCCGAAAGCAAAGCGCTGCAGGGGAAGGGCATTGCCGACCAACGCAAGGCGATTATTAACGGACTTAAAGAATCTGTCGAAAACTTTAACGCCACCATCACCGGCACCAATGCCGAAGATGTTATGAACCTGGTGCTGATGACGCAGTACTTCGACACACTCAAAGAAATCGGCTTAAGCGGCAAGAGCAACACCATTCTTATCCCGCACTCGCCAGGTGGCATGGGCGACATTAGCGAGCAAATGCGCAATGCCATCATCACGGCCAACGAAATAAACACGCACAAACAAGGCTAGCCGGTAACGGCACCAATAAAAGAGCACCAACTCATCGTTGGTGCTCTTTTTGCATTGTCTGCTATTCGCTTGGGGCGGGGTCTACAGGTTCGGCAGGCGGTATAACCGGCGGATCTTCTACTGGCGGGGGCGTATCATCGGTGGGCGGTGTCTCGGGTTGAACCGGTGGATCAGGCTGCGTAGGCGGATCGACGGGCGATGTTTGATCTTGTGTTGGCGCCGTTGATTGTTGCACGGCTGGCGTTACCGGAGTAACTGCCGCGGGTCGAGCTACTGGCTTCGGCGCAGGCGTCTGCGCCACTACGGGCGCGGGATTATCGGCAACTGGAGCTGTTGACGCTGTGTCTTGATTGGTAGATATGGTACTCGCGCCCTCAACGTTGGCTTGTGTAGCGGCGGAATTATTTTGTGCCTGCACGTCGTTGCCGGCGGCAAAATGCCGTGCAGCCAAAACGGTGCCCGTTAGGATACACAAAAAGGCAGCCACAGAGACAACAGCCCAGCGCTTCTTAGACGCAGTAACCAAGGTGACCTCCGGTTCGTGAATAAAGGCCCGCTCACCAATCTGATGTTCGGGACCAACAATCCGATACGTCTCGCCAACTTTTAATGATTGCAGCATGCGAGCATTGCGGCTCAACGACAATTGCGTTTGCCGCGCGCCCTTAAACACCAGCTGCGCATAGGGTTGGCCGCGCTTATACTGCCGTTGTACTAACTTGCCGGTAAAACTCTTGTTTGTATCAGTATCTACTAGCGTTTGCACACCATAGCTCCTCAGACCTCTCAAAATGTCTATGCTTATAATACAGGATTTTTGCCGGCGGCCAATTTTAACATTTGCTATGATGCGTACATGCAAATAGTTACCGTTAACGAAGCAGACACTGTAATTGGCAGCAAGGAACGCGAGAACCTCGCATCTACAGACATTTACCGCGTAGCCCGGCTCATCATTTTAAACTCCCGCGGGCAGGTTCTAATGGCGCAGCGAGCACTTATTAAGAAGAAAGACCCTGGCGTATGGGGGCTGGCCGTAGAAGGAACCGTCGAGGAGGGTGAAGATTATGAGAGCAACATCCGCAAAGAAGCTCAAGAAGAAATAGGCGTGACGCTTGGTGTACTCAACCTCGGCCCCAGACTACGCATGACCGGGACATACAACCACCATTGTCAGTTCTTCGTTTTCCATGCCGACCTTGACGCCAGCGCCCTACATCTCCAAGAAGAGGAGTTGGCGGCCGTGCAATGGTTCACCCCGCAAGCCCTTAAACAAGAAGTAGCCGAGCAGCCGCAAAAGTTTGGCTACAACTTTAGCCTTATCCTAGAAACCATCTGGCCCATATTGCAAGCCAAGCACTAGAAGGCATCATTGGCGATGTGGCCCAATGTTACGATGTGCTTTTCGCGGTGCTCGGCAAACTTTTGCTTGCTGAGGCCATTGCGCTGCAAGAACATACCCATGCGTTCACTACCGATAAAGTGCGGCAAGATAACGTAGGTGGCGCCCATTTCGTATAGATCGGCAGCTTGGTTATGATCGTCGGCATGACAGATAATAACGGCGTCTTTGTTGTAGTGAGCTACGTAGCGCACCAGCTGAGCGTTCACCTGCATGTCGGTAATGGTGCTCACTACCAGCTTGGCTTTGTGGATATGCAGTTCGCTGAGCAGCTCAGGGTCGGTGGCATCGCCATACAGCGAATCGATGTGCTGTCGGTCGAGCAGCTCAATAATGTCGGGGTTGTAGTCTACAACAATAAACGGCTTGCCCATGGCGCGGAATGTTTTTACAAACTCGTGGCCGCCTTTTTTGTAGCCAAACAAAATGAGCGGATAGCTTTTATTGCGCTTCTCGTGCTCACGCGTTTGACGGCGTTCAAAAATTTGCAGTACCGGCTCAAGCCAGGTGTACAGCCGATTACTGTATTGCATGAGGTATGTTGAGCTAGCGATGGTAAACAACGCAACGAGCGTAATGATGGTGCTGACACGCTCGCTTACGATGCCTGCTCCAAAGGCCAATACCGTTAAAATGATAGAAAACTCGCTAATTTGCGACAGGTTAACCGCCGACTTAAAGCTCGTGCGCTTGGTGTAGCCCAATAAGCCTAACGCCGACATGGCAACAATTGGTTTAATAAGTATAACGATCAGGGACAACGCAATCGCCGGCCACAACGCCGAGCCAACCCCGCCTAGCGTAAGGCCTTCGCCCAGCACCACAAAAAACAGCACGATAAAAAAGTCGCGCAGCGGACGCAGGCGCGAGGCAATCTCGGCGCAGTAGGGCAGAGGCGCAAGCATAACGCCAGCAGCCAGAGCGCCGATTTCGATAGAAAACCCCACCTTGTGCACGAGCACGGCAATACCGAACCCCCAGGCAAGTGCAAACAAAAACAGCAGCTCCTGGGAGCTGGCCATATACTTACTAAGCTTGGGCAGAATGCGCCAGCTAATAATACTAAACACAGCAAGCAGCCCCACTCCCTTAAGCGCCAGCATACCCACTTGCGCGGCGCTGAGCGAACCACCGGAGTCGGCCACCACAAACAGCAACGCCAGCGTGGCCACAATGTCGTCCAGCAATATGACGCCAATAGTAATTTGGCCATGGATGCGGCCAATTTCTTTTTTGTCGCTCAGCATTTTGGCAATAACAATCGTGCTGCTAAAGAAGAGCCCCAGGCCAATAATCACTGCCTCTGCCGTAGTGAAGTGAAACAATTGCGCCGTGCCAAAACCTACCGTACCTACTACCAGAAGCAATGAAAGCGCCGTAATAAAGACGACCCTACCAAGCCTGCGGAATACCGCGGCATTGAGTCCCAGGCCAATAATAAACAGGAGCAGTGCAATCCCAAGATCGCTAAACGCATCAAAAGCACCGTGGTCTTGCACCACATTAAGTGCCGAGGGGCCCACCAAAATACCCGTTAAAATATACCCAATAATGAGCGGCTGACGTAAGGCACGCATAACGAGCGAAATGACCGCCGCCAGCACCAGTACGACACTCAGCTGCAAGAAAGCATCACCGTGCATCAGCAATGTACCCTAGAAGTGGAGGGAGCGTGCAACATACGCTTAGTATATCGGTCATCTGCTATGCCTGGCTACCTCGTTATACAACTCATTCGAAATGAATTCATAGTAATTGTTGTAACTAGGGCATCATCTGTTATCATGGTGCCATGAAAAACATTGTTATTACCGGCGGCAGCGACGGTATAGGCAGGGCTGTGGCTGAGCATCTAGCACGCGAACATCACGTGATTGTTATCGCCCGCAATGTTGCGAGTCTCGAACAAATTGCTGCTGAAAACGGCTGCGCCTATGCTGCGTGCGATGTGCGGGACCCAAAACAAGTTACCAAGACTATTGCTGGCATCGTAGCCCAACACGGGCCCATCGATGTTCTCATTAACAATGCCGGTATTATTGTAAACGACAGCCTGGTAGACACCAGCTACGAAGACATAGAAAACGTCATATGCACGAACACACTTGGCGCTATTTATGTAGCCAAAGCCGCCCTCACCAGCATGAAAGAGTATGGCAAGGGCTACATTATTAATGTTAACTCGCAGTCTGGCATAAACGCCCGCGCCGGCCGTTCCATATACAATGCTTCCAAATGGGCTATTACCGGCTTTACCAAAGCACTGCAGCAGGAAGCTAATCAGTATAACGTGCGCGTAACTGGTTTGTACCCTGGCGCCGTCCGTACCGGGCTGTTTGCTAAAGCCGGCATCGAGATAAAAGCCGAGGCTCTCGAAACCGACCAGATTGTACAGGCTATAGATTACCTTGTATCCCTAGACGAGCACGTGCTTGTGCCAGAATTTGGCATCAAGCACATAAACGGCTAGCAGCGGCTAGACGGCCGGTTTGATATTGCAGTTCTGATTGAATAGGTTGTTCGGATCGTACTTGGCCTTAATTTCGGCTAGGCGCTTATAAGTTGCTCCGGGGAAGGCCGCAGCTACGTGCTTGTCGGTAATATCACTGTAAAAACTAGCGTAGGCACCGCTGCCATGGGCTTCAATCTTGTCCCAAGGTTGGAGTGCCCGAGCAATATCCGCATCAGTAGCATCTGGTGGCAAAAAAGTGGGCGAAATAACAAGTACTTCGCTGTCGCGGTGCGGGAAGGCAGTTGCGTCTTTAGAAACACGGTTCATCGCGCCGCCAACGCTTCTAATTTGAAATATACTGTCTGGCTGGTTAGCTACAAGATTAATAACGTCTTCGCTAAAATCTTTAATGAAGATGTTATTAACTACAATACGCATGCCCTTAGGCGGGTGGGCATCTTCGAGTACATCGCCATATGCTTTTTCGGCAATATCCTGTTTGAGTGGTTTGTCTAGCTGCAGCAGGGGGTCGATAGCCTTCATGGCAGCATCTTTGTCGTCGCCAGCGTAACAGCACAACACCATGGCCGCGGGCGGATTGCCGCCAAATGATGGCATAGCCAAAAACATGGTAGTGAGTTCCTCGGGCGCGGCACGCATAACATCGCGCCAGCCGGTTAACAGTTCTTTGAAGTGGTCGCGGCTAAACACAATGCTGCCCGCAAACACTTTTGCAACAGGGTGAGCGACAAAGTCAAAACTGGTAACAATGCCAAAGTTGCCGCCACCACCGCGGATTGCCCAAAACAGATCAGAATGTTCGCTGTCGCTGACGCGCAAGATCGAACCATCGGCAGTTACTACTTCTGCTGCCACGAGGCTGTCTATAGTCAAGCCGTACTTACGCACCATCCAGCCAATGCCGGCTCCAACCGCCAGGCCGCCCACGGCAACTGTTCTGGTGTCGCCGGAAGATAACGCCAGGCCATACTCTTGGAGCGCCTTTGCCGCTTCGCCCCAGGTAAGGCCGGCGCCCAGCCGTACCAAGTGTTTTGCCTCGTCTAGCAGCTCTACTCCGTCTAGATGTCTGGTGTCTATAATTACGCCGTCGTCATTTGTGCTAAGACCGCCGTTGCTGTGACCGCCGCTCCTTACCGACAAGACCAGGCTGTTGTCGGCGGCGAACCGTACCGCCAGACTCACGTCGGCTGGCGTTTTGGGCCATAACGCTACAAGCGGCGACCCCTCCTTCATGAGCACCGTGCGAGCCTCGTCATAGAGTGCGTCGCCCGGCTCAATAACCTCACCAGTAAAATGTTTCTTAAGATCGAGAATGGCTGTTGTTTGCATACGGTTAAGTATAGCGGCGTTTGGCGTAGCCGTCAGCCCCACTAAGCGCAAGACGACCGTAAACATTGTAATAATAGCAAAATAAGTATATAATTACAGGTTATGTCGAACCGTCGTCGTCAGTTAAAGGTTGATTATCCGGGCCAGCTCTTCACGCCCGAACAGTTAGCGTTGGGGCAAGATATTGCTCTTCTAGAGTACGACGGCGGCCTCCCGCTATACATGAAGCTCGCAAGGGCGACGGGCGCTATTATCATCGCCAACATAGTACAGCAATCACAGGCTGAGCAGCGTCGCGCGGCAGTTGATGCCTTCCGGGCCGATGACGAACCTAAGCGGCTCATACCTCAATTCCGAGGCACCGTGCAAAGCATCGGTGAAATTGGTATACATGTGATGCCTGTGTACGGCAGACATGGGACAAACTACGGGCATGAATACGATGGACGCCCAGAGGCGCTCCCGCCCGTTGCCGCCGAAGACCAATGGCCTCTGCACTTCTACGAATATCCCGAACTCGGTCTTGCTCCCATCCCTGGCGGCCAAGAAGGCGCCGGAAAGTGGCTGCCGCACGCAACCGTACTCATAGCTCCGCCACAAGCGCTAGACGTACTGTAAGCCCTGAGGCTGGTCGCTAGCCTTCGACTTCGTACATTGCCACTACGTACATGCTCTCCGACCAGCCAAGCGGCGTGTTTTCGTTAGCTTCGCTACTGTGCGAAAAATACAGTTCTGGGATTTTGCCGTCTTTGGTAATGGTGTCGGTGGCGCGCTGCAAATAATCACGGGCTTTTTCGTCATCGCCCAGGCGCTTGTAGGCAATGGCCAGCCAGCTCAAGCCAAAGCACCACTCGGCTTCCTCGGAGTAGCCATCGGGGTTGCGGTTGTAGTAAGCATCAAACTTGTAACGTATAACGCCCTTATCTTTGGTGAGGTGGTATTCCAAATTGGCAAGGATTTCGCGGGCCATTTCCCCGGTGACAATATTGTAGGGGTAGATAAGCGACAGCAGGGCAAGGTCGGTAAACTTAGACTCCGACTCACGGGGCAGGATGCGCGCCAGCGCTTCTTCGCCGCGTATGATGGCGTCGGGGTCGACCTCCATCGTACCTACTTCTTGCCACTTTTTAAGGGCGGCCAGCACCGCGCCTACCGAGCTGGCGTGCACTTCTTCGTTTTCTTCCCACATGCCGGAGTCGGCATCGTGCCAGTACTCCACATTGCAGATATACATAATGAGCGTCTGCACCGTTTTGTGGTCTTTTTTATCGCGGAGCATGCTTTTGCCTTGCAGCTCAAAGTCGGCCAGTTTGTAGAGTACGGCACCGATGGCGTCGTGCTGCTTGTTGCCCCACGATTCCCAAAATTCTTCGAGTGTTTCGGGATTGTACCGGGCGTGAATATACTGCCAGGTTTCGAAGGGCTTGTTGGTTATTGCCCAGTTAATTTTGTCGATGTGCTTGTCGAAAATATCCAGCAGCGTGTGGTAGTCCTTGCGCACCACCTCCCAATCGCCCGCATATTCAAACGCCAGGGCTTCATACACATTGTCGCGCAGCCAGGCTTTGTCGTACCCGGTCTGCACGCTCAACGAAGATGCTAGGAACAATCCGCTGGGCGTAATGAGTTTACGCAAGTTATCGAGGTGACGATTAATACGGTCTTGGTCGGCCATACTAGTTACCCCTCTGCGCGTTGTGTGAGTGGTCGTAGCTGTCGTGAATGGTGCGGTTATGTATAAAACCAAGGATGCTGTTAAGAATTTTCTCGGTGCCATGGCCGTTATGGAGTTCGGCGCGTAATTTTGCGGCTTCGGCCTCCACGCGGAATAGTTCGGCGGCCAGCTCTATATGCTCCTTCACGGTATCGTCACTAGTTTGCTGGGCTTTGTGGAGGAGGGCGTCGTGCGCGGCCTGCGCTTCAGCAATCGGGCCGGTGCAGCGCGTGCACATGTCGTACTCATCTAAACGCATTATATGACCGCCGTAGTCGTAGGTGGCGGCTACAGGCATGGTGTTAAGCGCGTCATCTATCATACCGAGCGCCTGGTGCGCAGCAACTTCTACATCTGGATCGTCTGACTGTTTTTTAATCATGTCGGCCCCTTACTGGAACGGTTAATCATGCTATTTGTTTTGATTATAGCATTAGCATTTTGTAAGCAACCTGGATACAAGTGTCATTTATCTTACACCGCGGTGAGTAGTAAACAGTTACAGTAATAGACTGGTAAGCAGGAGAGCCTACATGTTAAAAGAAATCATCAAAGAAACTACCGATGCTGTAGTAGCCGCCGTACAGGGTGCCGACAATATCATGAGTGCTGTAACCGATACCGTAAAACACCAAGTGGTACACGCCTTTAAAGGGGCGGGCGAGGTAGGTTCTGCTGGTATCGACACCGTTGCCGATGTTGCGAGCGGTGCCGTACATGGCGTGGGCAAGGTCGGCGCTTCGGTTGCCGATAGCACCCAGCAAATTATTAGCGGCGCCATTCACGGTGTTAGCGAAGTAGGCGGCGACGTTGTTGAGGCCGCCCGCAAAGCAGCGCACGGCGTCATTCAGGCTACCGCCGAAACTGGCGGCGACATTGGTAAAACAGCCGTCTCCACCGTAGAAGGCGCCATTAAGGCCGCCGGCGACGTCGGTGCCGATTCGGCAAACGCTGCCAAGGCTGCCGTTGGCGGGGCACTTGATGCCGCAACCGATGTAGGCGGCGACGCCGTCGAAACTGTAAAGAAGGCATTGCTTGCTTCGGCTGCCCTGCCGCGCGATGTCATAGAATCGGCTATTAAGGGCCATCACAGTAGCAAGTAGGCCGGTTACGCATCATTTGAACAGACTGCCGGAAATTTTCGGCAGTCTGTTTGTATGTTTTGCAGATGTCGCAACCTACTTTAGTAATAATGACAACCCCCTGGTATAGTACAAACATGATGCAATTTCTCCGCGGCGACAGAGAACCAGAGATGCCGCCACCAACTACAGAACCGACATCTGTGGAGTATGGGGCCGCCGCTTTTTTACTGCGCCGCCTTGTTCGTCCGGCAACGTACACCCGTGCGCTACACGCTGCCCGTGATCTTCCTCGCTGGCGAGAAATTAACCGCCGAGTTGGCGACCGCATGCTACGAGTGAGCGGCTTTACCATCGTACAGATAGGTGCGAATGACGGTTTACGCAACGATCCGGTGCACCGGCATATGGGACACCTCCCAGACGCCTTATTCGTGGAGCCAGTACCTTATTATTATGGTAAACTCCAGCACACATACGGCTCCTATCCCGGCGTCAAATTTGCCAACGTAGCAGTGTCCGGCCATGACGGCACCGCTACCATGCACGCCGTGCTACCAGAAGATGGCAGCGACAGCCGTTTGCGCGGCTCAAGCAGCCTCGACCGTACAGTCATAGTTAAGTCTGAGTGGGTGGTGAAAGACGCTTCGCGTATTATTCGTCCCATAACCGTACCCACCATGCGATTATCGACACTGCTCGATACGTTTGAGGTACCCCGCATAGACTATCTGGTCGTAGACACCGAAGGACACGACAAAGTAGTCATAGACCAGCTCGATGGCCTCGCTCCCGAGCGGCAGCCCGAGTTTATTTTGTACGAGCACATGCACCTGACCGCTCCCGATAAAACACAGCTGGAAACCCATTTGCAGGACAACGGCTACGCACTTACGCAGCTGCGGCGCGACACCTTTGCACAAATGAACGGTCCTGGCATATAGGCAGGCGATATACTGCGAGCAATATCGATTTTGCCGGGCGCCATTTGAAACAATATTTGGTGCGACCATCGCCGCTAGCGGGGCATCCGGCCAAAAAGGCCCAGTAACTTCATTTCGTTCGGCGCATCCTCGGGCACTTTTACTTCGGGGCCAACCAACCCTTTACCGCGCCAGCCATCAACCCGGCTCTGATTTAAAAGATACAATGCCTTGGCAAATTCTTCCGGAATATGGAAGGGTACTTGGATAGCCTGGGCCAAGTCCCAAGTATGTACCGTAAGTTCTACGGCCATTTCGTCTAAATATGCGCTGGCCGGCGTATTGCCATAGGACAAATGCACCACGTGGTGCACCGGCGTTGCTTCGGCACTCTGGCGAGCCGTCTTAGAATAACGATTCCAGGCACCCTGAATATCGGTGCCTACTAAGTCGCCGTCCAGCGAATCGCCAACCTGGGCAACTGTTTTACCGGCGAGCAACTCCGGCACCCAGGCTAGCTCGTTATACATGTGTTGCAAGAGCGCTTGCACATCCCAGCCCTCGCAGGGTGTTGGCTGTTTAAAATGTTCCGGCCGAACAGTAACCATAACCGGCTCGGCAATATCCAGCGCAGTAGCAAAAGCAGTTTTTAGCATAAACCCAACCCTTTTATTACCTTACTACGGTACATCAAAGGGCTGTGTTTGAAAATGGCTCGCTGGCTCCGGCCAGGCAACAAGCACGCTTCAGGTACGGACTCTGGGGTTAGCCAATGCGCGTGGCGTGGTCGTCTTCGTCCGGGGATTCATCCTCTTGCAGGCCGGCGGCGCTATCCGGGCCGTTTTGGTATTCGTCGTCACCATCGATATCGGTGTCGCGTGAAGGATGCAGGTCGTTCCGGCCGCCGCTTTGCGGCACATCATCGGGGTCGGAGAAAGGCGGCTGACCATCCTGACCGTTCGTGATCTTTTCGCTCTTTTCTTCGTCATTGAGTAAGCCATCGTCGGGATGCATAAGAGACCTCCTTAGTTATGTCATCAGTATACGAGAAACACCGCCCGCAAGCCGCAATATTTTTTACTGATACGAGATATACCAAGGGGCGGGGGACAGCTGCATAGTACCTGCCGGATCAAGTACCGGGGAGTCCTGGTGATAAAAATTTTTCCACCCAAAAGCAGTGTTGGGCGGCGCAGGGGCGGTGATCGTCCGGTAGGTGTCCTGCTTGGCTGGCTGGCCACCTTGGCCGTCCATTTGAATAATGTACGCGAGTTCACGACGGGTATAATCTATCTGATCGCGGTCCGGCAGCATATCCAGCCGAAACTGGTGCAGCACCAGCAATTTTTGCGGTAATGTATAGTGCGCCGTTAGGTCGGCCAACCAGCGGACAGTTGCATTTACCTCAGCGGCCGACACCGAACCAATCTGATGCAGTGGTATTTGGTCGGCAGCAAGCCGCCATTCCGGGTCGAGAGCCAAGCCGACATTAGGCTCGCGGATGAGTGGTTCATATTGCTTTGCCTGCGTCAAAAAATCAGTGCGGCCCGGCTGCAAATCGAGCACTACATAGACGCCCTGTTGGCGGGCGATTTTAACCCACGGCATAATGACCGCCGGGTCCAGCTCATCTGAATAGTCGCCATTGTCCGTGGGGCCGGACGATGCGATGGTGGCAATAATCTCAAAACTGGGGTATACCGGCTGGGTAGACAATGGCTGATATTCGGAAGCCAGGCTTTTAATGCGCTGGACGGCAGCTTCGGGTGGCTGCTCACCAAGAGCCCCCAATGCCGGGTTGTCCGGCGAACCGTACAAGGCCACAAGACGGTACTTGCCGGCAAGTTCGCGGCCTCCAGCTGGAAAGGCAAACGGCTTTGGGACAGGCCTCGCTTTAGGCGGCAGCTTAATCATCGCAGGAGCAGACACATGATGTACCCCTAAAAACACGCCAAACAACAAGCTACACAATGCCAATAGACATAAGGCCAGCACAGTCCGGCTGACAGGCGAAGCGGGGGCGTCGGTCATTGAGTAATGCGCTGTTCACTATGGCCAAAAATCCGCTTCATAGGCACAGCACCCTTCGTTACATAACAGTATAGCATGAGCATGTTACGTGCATTTAAACAATAAATAGCCAGTAAGCAGTAAAATACTTGACAGTTCGGGTTACAATCCATGCTATACTGTAAACGCTAGAAACAGTCTGCTGCGTGCATAGGTTCTAGAAAGTATTGTTAACACCGCTAGAGGAGCAGCTAACTGGAAACGAAAAAAGCCAGCTTACCTCAGCAAAGAAAGAGGATAAGTTAAGAAAATGGCAACTAAACTATTTGTTGGCTCACTGAGCTACGGCGTCGACGACGCACAATTGTCTGACGCCTTCGCGCAATTCGGTACCGTGGTTTCTGCCAAGGTTATCATCGACCGCGAGACTGGCCGCTCTAAGGGCTTCGGCTTCGTAGAGATGAGCTCTGACGATGAAGCACAAGCTGCAGTCAAGGGCATGGACGGCAAAGAAATCAATGGCCGCGCTGTCGCTGTAAGCGAAGCCCGCCCGCAGGAAAACCGCGAACGCCGTTCATTCGGCGGCGGCAACGACCGCGGCGGACGCCAGTACTAGATTTGTAAACTGGTACAACCAAAACACTCCTGGAGAAATTCAGGAGTGTTTTTTGTTGCACCTCCGGCAGATTCGCAGCTCAACAGGCGACAATGCCAGCAAAGATAACCGAAAGGACCCTACTTATCATGAACCTATTTAGCCGGGGTTTGCGTAATGCATTCCGCAACACCATCCGCACGGTGGCGATTGTCGGCATGCTTAGTCTCAGCATTGGCTTAAGCCTCAGCATGCTGCTCGCGCATCAAGCCATTGACCAAAAAATCGAAAGCGTTCAAAAAAGCATTGGCAACACCATAGTCGTCTCGCCAGCCGGCATCCGCGGCTTTACTGGCGGTGGTGACCCGCTCACCACCAGCCAAGTAAACAAGATTAAAACCATCGCCCACGTCACACGCGTCGACCAAACGCTCAACGACCGTCTTAACAGCGAGAACACAACGCTGCAGTCCAGCATAGAGCCGGGCAGCTTTGGCAGGCGCCAATTCCGTATTGAGGGTGGCGCCAAAGATGTAGCTGTTGGCGGCGTTGCAACCGATGGGAGTGCCCCCGACCTTAGTAATTTTAAGCTTCCGGTGTCGCTCGTGGGCACTACCAACCCACTACAGAATGCTGACAGCAACAGCACCCTCACGCTCAGCAGCGGCCAAACATTCGATGGCACCAAAGACGCCAATGTAGCACTTGTAGGCAAAAGCCTGGCCTCCAAGAACAGCTTACATGTAGGCTCCACGTTTACCGCCTACGGCGCGGCCATAACGGTAAAGGGCATTTTTGATGCCGGCAACACCTTTAACAACGATCAAGTGGTAATGCCGTTACCCACCGTGCAGCGCCTGAGCAGCCAGACCGGGACCATTACTGGCGCGACGGTGCACATTGACAATGCGCTTAACCTAGACGGCACCACAACCGCCATCAAAAACAAGCTCGGTAGCGCCGCCGATGTAACGAACGATGCCGACGGCGCAAAAGCGACGCTCAGCTCGCTGGAGAATATCCGCAACGTCTCAATGTTTAGCCTGATTGGCGCCGCCGGCACGGCCGCCGTTATAATTCTGCTTACCATGATTATGATTGTGCGCGAGCGCCGCCGCGAAATTGGCGTACTCAAGGCTATCGGCGGTTCCAATGTACGGGTGATGCTGCAATTTGTAATCGAGGCCCTCACGCTCACCGTGCTGGCCGCAGCCATCGGTGTTATCATTGGCGCACTCGCTGCGACGCCAGTTACCAAGATGTTGTCCAATAATAGCTCTAGCGGCGATAACTCGTCACAAACCATTAGTGCGCCGGGCGGCCCAATTACCGTTACCAACGACGGGCCACGCCCCATCCGCGGCGGCTTTAGCGCACGGCTTAAGCAAAGCGACACTGTACAGGGTGTACGCAACCTAAAGGCCAACGTAAACGGCAGCATCTTGCTCTACGGCTTTGGTGGTGCACTGCTAATCGCATCCATCGGGAGTCTGGCGGCTGCCGGCCTCATTGCCAAAGTTCGCCCCGCCGAAGTAATGCGCGCAGAATAACCAGAAAGGACCAATAACTATGCTCACCGTATCCAAGCTCACCAGATCGTTTAATAGCGGCGACGGCACCGTAACCGCCATAAGTAACCTTAGCTTTGAAGTGCCGGAGGGCAAATTCGCCTCTGTTATCGGCCGTAGCGGCAGCGGCAAATCGACGCTACTGAGCCTGCTTGGCGGCCTCGACAAGCCCACAAGCGGCGACATCATAGTAGACGGCAAGTCGCTCGCTAAGCTACACGACCACGCGCTTATAGCTTACCGCTGCAAGGCTATTGGCTTCGTATTCCAAAATTACAACCTTATCCCCAACCTTACAGCGCTCGAGAACGTCATGCTGCCGATGGAATTTAACGGCATGCCATCACGCCAGCGTATTAAACGGGCTGCGGAACTGCTTAATCAGGTGGGCCTGGAGGGCGCCAAACAACGCCGCAAACCAGGACGCCTGAGCGGCGGCGAACAACAGCGCGTGGCCATCGCCCGCGCGCTCGCTAACAAGCCGGCGCTCATTTTGGCCGACGAGCCAACGGGCAATCTTGATGAACAGACCGGCAGAATGATATTCGACCTGTTACATAAGCTGAGCCGGTCCGAAAACACCACCATCATTGCCGTTACGCACGATCTATCTATTGCCGGACGCACCGACATAACCTTCCGTCTAAGCGACGGCAAACTACAGACTCAGTAAGCAGCTCAGGCTTCGGGTTCGTCTTTTGGCTTCTTCACAGCTTTCGGCTTCTTCTCGGCTTTCTTGGGTTCGGCGTCTTCCTCTGGCTCGACAGGATCAGTTGCAGCGTCACTAGATTCACTCTCACTCTCTGGCGATTCGTGATGCGCGGCAGGCAGCGTGGTTACGCCCTCGGCCGTAAATTGGCCGCGTACCTGGAACAGAAAGAACGCGCCCACTACGGCGCTCAGTGCCGCACCAACAAAGTAAAAGAAACCGCCGCCTACGTTAGAGAATAAACGTACTACGGCTACCAGTGCTTCGGCTAGCGTCGCATAGAAAAATAAGTTCCAGCCACTCTTGCGCATGCCTTTAAGGCCAGGGGTAGCAATAAGCAGCAGGAAGGCGACTACTGCCATAACAACAAGCGACAAGTAATAGAACATACCC
This sequence comes from Bacillota bacterium, assembly GCA_035478295.1. Lineage (GTDB taxonomy): Bacteria > Patescibacteriota > Saccharimonadia > Saccharimonadales > UBA4665 > PMNU01. The sequence goes on from DATIJU010000006.1 coordinate 56,010, forward strand.
AAATGCATGCTTACATACACCGGGCCGCCGTAACGAGCCGAGATGCTGTTAGCATAGTCCACAAAACGGTCGGTAATGTGGCCGGCATGCCATAGCGAGTAAGCGGCCAGCATCTGCAGCACGCCAACAACCAACGTTACCCACCAAAGCGAACGGGCCAGCTCCTTACGTGCATCAGGAGGCAGTGCAAAGGGTACTTTTTTGTCAAAAAGAGCAGCGAGCTTAGTTTCTAATTGCGCCAGCGTCATGAGGAGGTTTCCTTACTTATGTGTTGCTCTCAGCATATGCCGTGGCTCACGCCTGTGCAATAGGTGCCGCCCCAAGACCAAATGAGAATATTAGAAGTGTTCGCGGATGTGCGAGAAACTGTAGTCCCAGTCGGCATCAGACTTTTTGTGCGGGTTGAAGATATTGCCGGGGTCAAAGATGGCTTTAGTTTTTTTAAACAGCTTTACTACATCCTTGCCAAATTGCTGTTCTAGCCAAGGGCCGCGCACCAGGCCATCGTTGTGCTCACCAGATAACGAACCCTTATAGTGCAGCACTAGCTCGTCTACTTCTTTCATGGCGGGCAACAGCTTCGCGCGTTCGCGCGTTTCCTCGATTTTCATGAGCGGAATGATGTGGAAATTGCCGTCGCCAATATGCCCCTGCACGGTTGCCAAAAACTTGTACTTTTTGATAATTACCCGCAGTTTAGGCAAAAATTCGGTCAGATATTCGGGGTTCACCACCAGGTCGTCAATAAACGGTGCAGTGTGCTTGTCTTTTACTTTGCTGCGCAGCAAGTTGAACGCGTTACGCCGCATAATCCAAAACTTTTCGCTTTTGCCCTCGGTGGGGTCTTCCTCGAAGCCGTTAATCTCGTAGCGGGCACGGTATTCTTTGAGTTCGCGGTGCAGGGCTTTAATTTTATCGCGGACTTCGGTTTCGGTGTCGCCGTTAAACTCCACCATCAAAATCATCTTCGGAATGCCCTTCAGCAACTGGAACCCGTCGGGGATAAGGCTAATAAGCAAATGAATAAACTTTTTGAGGCCCAGCATTTTTAGGAAGTAGGGCATAAACTTCATGGTGAGCAGCAGCGTAGAGTCGTCGAAGCACTCAAAAGTTGCCGGCTTAAACTCAAGCACCTTTGGTATAACTTCGCCCAACGCATTAGTGTCGCGCAAAAAGAGTACCAACAAGCCAGAATGGGGACGCCGGTGCACTAAACGGTACTTGATGTCCGTTACCAGACCTAACGTACCCTGGCTGCCCACAATAAGTTTAGTAAGGTCAAAAATGCCTGTTTCGCGGTTCCATACATACCACAGGTTGTAGCCCATCGAGTTTTTGCTTACGCGGGGCTCGGCATGCCTAATGGTCTCGTAGTTTTTTTCGCACAGCTCAAACAGCTGTTTGTATAACCGGCCCTCGTAATCTTTTTGGGCCATCTTTTTGATGAGTTCCAGCTTGTTGAGTGGTTTCACGGTATATTCTTTACCATCGGCAAATACCACCTTAAGCTCCTGTACAAAATCTTTCACCTTACCGTATTCCAGTGACTTTTCGCCGCCGGAGTTGTTGGCTACCATACCGCCCACGGTACAGAGCTCGCGGCTAGCAGGGTAGGAGGGCATCAGCACGCCTTTTTTGAGCGTTTCTTTCTCGAAGTCTCGGTAAAATACGCCAGGCTGCGTATGGCCCTCTTTGGTGGTAACGCTCAGCACCTTGTTTAGGTGTGCGGTAAAGTCGATGATAATACTGTCGTTAATGGCGCCGCCGGACATGTCGGTACCGGCCGAACGGGCGGTCAGCGATAGCGTCGGCATTTTTTTCTTGTGCTCGGACACCAGCTTTACCAGCATCTGAATATCTGCGCTGTCTTTTGGTTTTACTACCAGCTGCGGCTTAATCTCAAAGAGTGAGGCGTCGTGGCTATAAAATTCGCGCGCCTCGTCACTGTCGTCCAGCTCGCCCTTAAAGCCAGCGGCCGCTACTTTTTGTTTGAATTCATCCATAACTTTAAGCTTAAGCGTTAGCGGCTTGCTTCGCAAGGGACGAACAGCTTAGCGAGCGGCAAGCAGCAGCTTGAGCACTGCCAAATTTTGCATGGGCGTGCCGTGGCTGCGGTAAACAGTGTACTGGGCGTCCGGTTTAAGTATTGCACTGCCATTAAACAACTCGCGCAGGCGAATAATGCGTTCCGGATTAGCAATGGTACGCGTAACAGCCTCGTTCAGCTCGGGCGAGTCTTTTATAGTTTGGTCCCAATCAATCAAGACATTGGCATGCTCGGCATCGTAAAACTCCGGCGCCAGCTCCACCTTATCTTCGGACACAAATGAAGCGATCACGGCACCCGGCTTAATGCGCGTGCACATCTCGGCGGTAAGCACCGGCTGCGTGGCTGCACTGTGGCAAATAATGTAGTCGTACTCCTGAATGGCGCCAATAGTGCCACGGGTGCACGATATTCCCAATTTGTCGGCCAATGCTATAAAATCAGACGCCTCGCTGCCACTATTCATAAACGCGCAAGCCGCCAGGTCCGGATACAACGCCTTAAGCGCACGGAGCGCGCACTGGGCAATAGCACCTGTGCCAACCATAAGGAATTTTTTATCCGCAAGCGTGGTCACACCCAGCGCTTGCAGCACAAGCGCTGACATAACACCGGTGCGCTGCGAAACATAACCAGCGAAATCGGCATTGAGCAGCAATGCGCCATCTTGAAAAATAAGCGCTTGGTCGGGGGCTTTATGAGAAACAACATCATAAGGGCTGTACGTGTGATAAAAAATGGGCGGCTTACCCTCTACAGGCTCAACGATAGTGTAATTAAAGCAATCGCCCAAAAAAGTACCATCTACCCTAAACGAGGGGACATGCTTGTCCATCGGGTACTTATCGGCATCGATAAACACCTGCTTGATGCTTTTTGCCAGGGATTCAATAGGCAATTGTTGATCCATATATTACTCCTTACGACAGCTCAAACGGCTCGTCTTTTAGTTTAAAGTGATGCAGGTAAGGTATGGCTGCTGCGAGGGTAATAAACGCCATGCCGACAAGCGCCAAGCCTCCTGGGCGTTCTCCAAAAAATACTACACCCAGCAGCACACCAAAAATAATCTCCAGCAGGCCCAAAATTCCGGCAGAGCCAGCATCAATAAGCTTCACCCCTTTAATGACCGTCGATGAAGCAAGTACCGATGTAGCCACAAAAAGCACTAAGTACAGCCACTGCACACCCCACGTTATAGGCTGGCGATATTCGCCCAAGAGCAATGCCATGCCCAAACAGGCAAGCACGCCGCCCGACCAGGCAATACTCATGGTTTGCAGCACCCCATACGGCATTTTCTGGGACACCACCACGTTGAGGCCGGAGGCCAGCCCGGCCACTAGGGCAGCGCCCAGGCCCAGCAACCCCAAGTGATTTGCATTGGGCGAAAATACCAGCCACAAGCCGACAAGCCCAAGCGCGGTGGCAATGCCTTTATCCAGAGTGTAGCGTTCTTTGCTGAGCAGCCAGCCAAAAAAGAACATGGCCAGCACAATACCGGCGTACAACACCGCACTCATAAGCCCCACACCAATTTTTTGGGTAGCGTAATAAGAGGGGCCAGCAATACCAATAGACGTTAGAAACGAAACCAGCAGCCACCACCTATCCCGCCGCCACTGAATAGGCTGCCACTGTCGCCGTAGCAGTGCAACAGGCAGTACAATAAGCACCACCAGCAAGGACCTAAAAATACCTTGGGTGTACACGCCAAATGCCGTACCCATAAGCGCCATCCACACCCCGTAACTGCCATAAAATAACGACGACATAACTACCAGGCTGGCTCCAACTGCTTTTGCGGAACGAGGCCGCACCGCCCGCATGCTTTTAGGTGTATTCATAAAGCAGCACCTGCTAGTGCAAATTTACTTCTTCTTTCCACAAGACGCCAAGAGCGTCTACCGAAGGATGAGCGCCACCGCCCACCATTTGCTGGGCGACGGAGCGGGCGCCGTACATATCGTCGTAGCCGGCAAAGCGGTCCAGCGGCCACTCTACCCAACCAGCAGCTTCGTCTGTGCTGATAATTGCAGTCTGATTTTGATCGCGAGCCTGTGCGATTGTTTCGGCCACAAGCAAACCGCTTGCTCCTACAGCTATGCGCAACCCATCGCGCTTTCGCCACGAGTAGCCCAAATGATGCGGTGGTGCATCGGCTGCTTCGAGTCCCTGTTCTACCAGTTGCTCGTCGAGCCAACGATAGCTCCCCACAAAATCGTGCTCTACCCGACGGCCGGCGTGGAGCAGCGCAGCACGCCCCACTTTAAGCAGGGCCACCCACTGATAAGGAGTAGGCTCACCATTGGCATTCATGCCATATTTCTCAGCCACGGGATCGCCGTCCCCAGCCTGGTAGTCGTAGGCCGCAATACCGCGTTGGTCGCCTGCGATGATCACGCCCGTACCGCGAAAACGGGATGCGCCGGACTTACCGCTCTGGTAGGTGAGCACGCCGCGAGTTTTGCCTATGTAGGCAAGTACCTCAGGGTCCTGGCGACTTACCGCCATAATACCGGTGGGGTCAGCACCGGAGTTCATAAGATCGCGCACACCGCGTTCAAAGTCGGCATACACGCCGGCAGGCTTGGTGTCGGTGTAAATAGCTTTGTACTGATTGTGCAACGCGGTTAATTGGCGTGGCATGGAAGTCTTTCTGATCAGCGGTATTACTATTGCTGATATACCTTAAGTATTGCATAGCAGTTACGCTTTTGCTAAACTGTTCACCATGTTGAACAGCAAGGACACAATCCTGGAACAATTACGAACCTTGGGCCTTAGCAGAGAAGAGGCCAAGGTGTATGTAGAACTCCTTAAAGAACCGAACACGCACTTGCGCCTAGCGCATGCAACCGGCATTAACCGTACCAAAATCTACCGCTTGGCCGATATGCTCGAGAAACGCAGTCTGGTAGCCAAACGTACCGACGACCGCGGCACCTTTTTGGTGGCTGCCGACCCTTCTACCTTGGAAGTACAGCTCGTAACCCAGGAAGAACAGCTAAAACAGCGGCGCGAAGCCTTTACTGCCTTACTGCCTGCACTTGAATCGCTGCAAAAGGGCGAAGCCAGCCAATTTGTAGTGCGAACATACGAAGGGGAAGAGGGATTTAAACAAATGCTCTGGCACGAGTTAAAAACCAAGGGCGAAAACCTGATATTTGGCAGCGGCACCATCGACGACCTAGTGGGCGACGAGCGCTGGGCAGAAAAACACCGGGCCATAAGCGTGCAAACTAACTACCGCATCCGCGAGCTACTCAACCCCGGTACCAAAAGCCCCACCTTCACACTTAATAAAGACTTTGTGGAGCGCCTGTACCGCCACCGCATCATAGGTACCGATGCCCTACGGCTAGACAACCAAACCGCGGTGTACAACGACACCGTGGCCGTGTACCATTGGCGCCAACAGCAAAAAGTAGGCGTAGAAATTATCAGCGAAACATACGCCCGCATGATGCGCGATGTATTTGAACATTTTTGGGCAATTGCCAAAGACAAACCACTGTAAAAAGATTTACAGCGCACTCCACAGGCGCATCGAAGAAAAGTTATCATTTGTAAAAAATGTAGCGGCCATTGGCGAAAACCTCGAGGAGCTTATCGACAAAGCCAAAAAAGTGGTGCGCGAAAAGCGCTAGGCGTACTACAATCGATCTAATGGATATTACAAAGCCGGTCGTGCCTATAGACCGCTGGCAGCAAAAGCATCGTTTTATTAGCTTTGCCTACGGCGTTATTAAAAAGTATGGCGAAGACAACGCTGGCTACATGGCGGCACTGCTTACGTACTACGGATTTTTGTCGTTATTCCCGCTGCTGCTGGTAGTGGTTACGGTGCTGCACATTTGGTTTCATAACGATCCTACCGTGCAAAACGAGGTGAGTACCAGCGTTGGACACTTTTTCCCGCTGCTGGGGTCACAACTGCAAACGCAGATTCATGGGCTGCGCGGGGCAGGGGTGGGCCTGATTATCGGTATAGTGATTACCATGTATGGTGCCCGCGGCGCGGCCGATGCCTTCCGCTATGCACTGGATAGCATGTGGCAGGTGCCTAAAAATAAGCGCGTGGGATTTCCTAGAAACATTGTACGCAGCGTTGCCATTATGATTGCCGCCGCCGGCGCATTCGTGGCCACTGTTGCCGCCTCTACCTTTACGGCAGCCCTCGGGCACGCCTCGTGGGTAAAGGTTATTGCCAATATTTCCGGCTTTATTACGCTGACACTAGTACTTGGCTACATGTACCGCATTGCTACCGGCGGTCGCATCCGCTACCGCTATATGCTGCTAGGTGCCGTTATCGCTGCCGCGTCTGTCCAGCTGCTGCTCAGTTTTGGCAGCATTGTGCTTGCCCACCAGCTCAACCATCTCGATGCCATATATGGCACCTTTGCCGTGGTGCTTGGCCTGCTGTTTTGGATTTACCTTATGGCCCAAATTGTGCTGTTTGCTGCCGAGATCGATGTAGTGCGCCACTTTAGCCTCTACCCGCGGTCGCTATCCGGAAAACTGCAAACCGAGGCCGACCGCCACGCCTACAAGCTCTATGCTCAAACCGAAAAATACATCGAAAAAGAGCACATCCGCGTGCGCTTCCACCGCTAACCTAAATCCTGCTATTCGTTTCGCTCGAGACGAATAGGAGTTCCGTGCAGCTCGTCCGAAGAAGGCGCGCGCAGCTGCGCTGCCAACTGCTGCAAATCGGCGCCATCTAAACCCATTATAACCTGCACATCAGCAAAAGCTTACAGAGTGGCCATATGGACAAAAACATAATTTTATGATATTATGTACTCCGAATTAACGGAGATGTACTAATGGGCCGCTACTTTCAGCGTTTTCTGGCGTTTTTAAACCGTTTTAGTAACGATATCCGCATGACTGCGCTTTACGGCTCGGTCGCCATTGTATTTCTTATCATCTCCATCGTTTTGTTTTACCACCCGCACAATGATGTTATCGGCCTCGAGCCCCAGGTAGCCGGTGCGCAAACTACTAAGGGTCAGATTGGCACCGCTGCCGCTACTACCCAGCCAAACAGTGCTGTGGTATCGGCCGACACTACAACTACCAACAATACTTCGCCGGCCGCCGTATCCAACGCCGAACCAGCAGTAATTGACCCCTCACGCCTTGTTCCCAGCGAACCCCAGCAGCACAGCCCCAATATGGTACCGATTGGCTTTTTTGCTCCCATCGGCATCACGCTGCACGCCGGGGAAGTATCGGCTAACTACGACATCCACACCACCGATGGCTCTAGTGTCACCTGGCAGCTGGCCAATGGTGCCTCTTACTGGGGGAGCATCACCCCCGAAAAAACCGGCGCGCCGGCCTTTGTTGTTATCGATCAGCCCGAAAGCGAGAACGTAACCAGCGCACTCCACTTCCACATAGAAGTCCAGCCCACGCTGCTGCCCGGCGAGTACACACACTACGAGTACGCCGTGCACGTTACCGACCCGGCCCGCAGCTATGACCAATACGTCTACATAACCTTTGATTTGGCGCTTTAAGATATGCCTCACACCCAACCCGTTACTAAAGCCATCATCTGCGTTGCTGGTTATGGCACCCGCCGCCTGCCTATTACCAAAGCAGTAGAAAAGTGTATGATCCCGGTAGGCAACCGCCCCATCGTGGACTATGCCGTAGAAAACTGCATTAAGGCCGGCATTACCGACATTATTTTTGTAGTAGGCGAACAGTCCGAGCAAATACGCACCTATTATGGCCGCAACCAAGCCCTTGAAGCATACCTGGTTGCCCAGCAAAAAACAGCAGCGCTCGATAGTCTAAGCGACCTGGAAGCAAAGGCTGTCTTCCACTTTGTAACCCAGGATAGGGAACAGCCCTATGGTACTTCGGTGCCGATATGGCTGGCGCGCGATTACATCCAGCCCGGTGAACAATTTTTGTTTATGTACGGTGACAACTTGTTTTATCAGGAAGATGGCAACGCCGTAGCCGACTTTCTGCACGACATACGCGGCAGCGGTGCCAACTGCGCCATGATGGTAAACGAAGTACCCTACGATACCGTGAGCCGTTATGGCATCGTGGCCACCGAGACACGCGGCGCGCACGAGTTTTTCCAGTACATTAAAGAAAAGCCGGCCGCAGATGAAGCGCCTAGCAACCTCAATAACTCTGGCTGTTTCTTGCTGTCGTCAGATATCTTTACATTTGTAGAGCGCAGCATGCACGAGCCCGACCCCACACTACACGAACATCTCTTTACCGACCCCATCAACTGGTATCACGACGCCGGGCACGATATTGCCGTTGGCCGCCTAAAAGGCGAGTACCTGGACTGCGGCAGCCTGGAAGGCTGGCTCTACGCCAATAACCGGGTAGTTGGCGCTCAAACCACTCCTCTCGTCCCCACGAACTGACTTACTTCGTCGAAGCGCGCACCCTTTCGACAAGCAGACCGCTAGGCCAGCCCTACAGCTTCTGGTAAAACACCAGCTTATACCCGTCAGGGTCCCGCACCACAAACTCACGGTTGCCCCACGGCCAGTCGCGTGGTTCACTCGAAGTTACCAAGCCTTTTTCGAGCAGCCCTTGATAAAAGTTGTCAATCTCAGTTACCCGAAAGTACAAAAATAAGCCAACACCCTTCGGGGTGCTCACTGCCTCCTCCTGAAACTCCGGCTTATCTTCTTGGGAGCCGGGATGAAAGTCCATCCAATAATCACTCAAAGAAACCGACACATGGTCGGGCTCGTTTTTATCAATAGTAAAGCCAACTTTTTGGTAAAACTCAGCCGTCTTGGCGGGGTCGCCAACATATGCCACCACACCTGTCATTGCTTGCAAATCTGCCATTTCGAGCTCCCGATGTCAACGTAATAAAAATCACTATAGCACGAGTAGGCAGCGTGGTATTGTGAGTTTTTAACTACCTAAAAAGCAGAATGTCCTATGCCACCAGAACTTCGCCCCGGCCATTTTGAATTTAACGCACCCGGTTTCGACGGGGTTGCCTACCACGTAGGCGTTACCGCCAGCCGGCTTACTTTGCAGCCTAGGGGAGGAGAGTCGGCAATTATGCCCGGGCTAGAACCGGATCAGCATGCAATACTACGTTTTATCGCAGAACACGTAGGTACGGGTTTTAGAGCAGCCGATGTCTATTCGTATTTTGATTCACCTGATGAGGTGCGCCGCCGATTTAATGAAGCCGCCTACGACGAGACTTCTGGGCTCTACAGTTTTGTTAAAAAAACAACGGGCGAAGGTAACTTGTGGTTTCGTGACGGCAAAGACAACCAGTTTGGCGCAGGCTCACAAGCAGCAGCTCAAAACAAAGCGACTGCACAGAGAGGGATTGTAGAGCACCTCGCAGTACGGGGCGAATTCGACTTTACTAATGACGAAGCCAAACTCATGGACGTCTTAGCTGCTATCCAGCCGGATGAACGCACGCCCGCCGACCAGTTATTTGCACTTGTCGCAGAACGACTGGGACAATCGCCGCAGCTTGTAGAAAGAACCTTTAGAGCCGTCACCAGTAAAACAACCGCTCGCGCTCGGGGGGTTGCCGTTATGGGAGTCTCTGCTCGGGGGAAAGGCCGCAATTTAAGACGCACTGCGTGGGTAAGCCCGCTGCTATTTGCTCCACCGGCGGCCGTAACCGCCCCCGCGGTCATACCCACTGAGATCGTCGCGCCAGCCACGTCCATCGCTTCTGCTACGGCCTCAACTGGCGAAGCCACCTCCTTGTCTATCCCAAACCCTAGCCTGCACCATGAGCAGATTGGACTGGTAGATACACCACCCGAGGTAGCGTGGCATCTCGACCCAGATGAAGGATTGGTCATCAATGGCCGCTCCTTGCCACTACAATCATTAGCAGTTCGATTCCTCGTCGAGCTTCGGGATACGTGCGTAGCCAACCCCGACAAACATTTTGCCTTGGCAGGTTTCTATAAAAAGATATCTGCCGACTGGGGATCCCGCGACCCATTTATCAAATTCTTGCAATGGGCAAGCAGCGTCTGTGATGTAGCAAATCTCTATGCGCCCGTAGTTATCATCGATAACAGCAAGCAGCCCACCGAAATGCGTGGCCGGGAGACTGGATACCGCTTTAATACGGAAGGCACATGGACACCCTTGCGCGCAGTTCCGGCAGGTATCTCCAGCAAAAACGTAGATTGGCGCCGCAAAATCACCCGGGTTATGTTATAACGGGTTAAAAATTCGCCGCTTAAGTCTGTATAATCATTAGCATGACGAATACAACCAAAGTAGTTATTGTTGGCGGCGGATTTGCCGGCATCAAGACCGCCCTCGAGCTAAGCAAATGCGCAAATTGCGACGTAACACTCGTGAGCGATCACAGTCACTTCCGGTATTACCCGGGGCTGTACCACGCCGCTACCGGGGGTAAACGCAGCGGTTCGCGCATTCGTATCGAAAACATCTTGCAGGGTTCAGATATTAAGTTTGTACGCGCAACCGTAACCAAGCTAGACCGAGAAAAAAATCATATCGAAACCATTGATGGCAAAAAAATCTCGTTTGACTCGTTGGTACTGGCACTCGGTAACGTTACTAATTATTTTGGCATCCCGGGCATGGCCGAATACTCCTACGGCATTAAGTCTACCGAAGAAGCGGAGCGCTTTAAGCAGCATCTGCACCAAGTGCTGGCCGAAAATGGCGCACCCGACCTTAACTACGTAATTGTAGGTGGCGGTCCCACCGGCATAGAGCTGGCCGGCGCACTGCCCGGCTACATGCGCGAGATTATGAAAAAGCACGGGCTGCCAGAGCGCAAGCTGCACATTAAGCTCGTAGAAGCCGCACCGCGCCTACTGCCGCGTTCGCCCAAAGACATTTCGCAGGCTGTAGGCAAGCGGCTGCGCGCCCTTGGCATCGATGTTATGCTCGGCACCGCTGTCGCTGGCGCTACGCCCGATTCGCTCACGGCTGGCGATAAGCCACTCAAAAGCCACACCATTGTTTGGACGGCCGGCGTTGCCAACAACCCGTTCTTTAAGGCCAACAACTTCGCACTCAACGACCGCGGCAAAGTGCAGGTAGACGAATACCTGCAGGCCGAACCCGGCATCTTTGTAATTGGTGACAACGCCGGCACGGAGTACAGCGGCTTGGCCCAAACCGCACTCTACGACGGCATTTTTGTAGCCAACAACATCGAGCGTGCCAGTTATGGCGAAGATCCTGAAGTGTACGTGCCCAAAGAGCCCATCTACGTTATACCGGTAGGCAAAAACTGGGCCAGCGTACAGTGGGGCAAGCGTCATTTTAGTGGCTACATTGGCTGGATCTTGCGCTCACTCGCCGACCTTGTAGCTTTTCACGATTTGCAATCCTGGCCCAAAGCAGGTGAGCAGTGGATACGCAGCATGGAAGACGAAAACCTCGACTGCCCAAATTGCGCTCCAAAAAACTAGAGTGCTTTTACGAGCGGCTTGCGCGGCGGCACGCACAAAAGCACCCGATCTAGATGCATTGTAGGCAAGAACGACCAGCAGAATTCTCTCAGCCGCGCCCCTTCGCGGTGGGCGAGATATGCGCGCAAGCCATTATGTGCGGCAATTCCTGCCGCAAAGCCAGCGACCATACCCGGGAAACCCTCAACGAGGCCGACCACCGACGTCGTAGATAACACAGTGTGCAGCCAGCCGGCTAGACGCTGTTCGCCCTCGGGCAAATGTTCTAAGTGGTGAATCCACGTCGCATCGCTCAGCCCCTGTTTGAGTGCAACATTTAATATTGCCGCTGTGGCACGTGTGGGCGAGATATTTGGGTTTCTGTCTATCTGATTTGCCAGCTCCAGCGCCACCCCATCAGACCGCACTCCAACGGCAAACGGTGGCCGGCCGTGCGAATGCCTGAAGCTTGGCCTGAGCACGCGGCCTATGGCTAATCTGCCACCACCCATATGCAGCGACTTACCTCGTTCCAGCCGTGTCATCTCTTCGGCAAATACATCATCTTCGGTGCCCAGCGGTTCCGAACGCTGAGAAAACAAGAACGGGTAATCGGTCGCTTGCAGCATGCCGGCCGTGTATTCAGCTTCGTCGTAATCCGACCTGGATAATGTTTGGGGTATGTCTGGCCAGCCATTGGTATGGGTCAAATAAAATTGCCCCAGGCCGCGCCGTGCAGCCAGACGCCCAATATAGACAGGGTCGATACCGACGCGTGCCGCATCTACCTGCGGCGGCAATTCTAGTGTGCCCACCCCTCCAATTGGCACATAACTCATGCCCACTATCATCACACCATACGGTAACTTTTGCAATACGCGCTAGCTGAGCGACCTGATAAGTGGCCGGCCAAAGCGCGTGCGCGCCGAAACCACAACGGCACGATCTACGTAGACAAAGGGGACAGCGGAGCGCAACACTTCTTCATCATCACGCATCTTTTTTAAACCGACCTTGAAAACATCAACTGCAAAACCTTGCAAAAGGATGATCTCCAGATACATTGCGGCTATAAGTGCGGGACTCGGGACTTGCGTATGTTCCATAACCCTAGTTGCCGTGACCGCACCGATAGCACCGACAGGACCCATAAGCCCCCAGTTAAGCGCTAGCTCGGGAAACGGTGGAAGATTCTTTACCAAGTGCTGCCACGTTGCCTGCCGCAGACCGGCACGGACCGCCTGGTCCAAATGCGGTGCCCACGTAGACGCCTCACGCACGGGCAGGCGACTGGCCGTTACGCGCTGCTCCACTTCGCTCATATTTACCATAAGATCGAGATACGTTGCCGCGCGAAATGGCGAAGTTGTATTGCGGTCGAAACGCCCACGGCCCGACTCGGCGACCACAGCTCGGACAGCACCTGCGAGCGCGACACCCTGATTCATACCCATCACCGCTACGTTGGTTCGGGTCGTATCGCCGTTATAGGGATGCAGCTCAACTTCGGGGTAAAAACCACCACGAAGCGCAATACTGCCCAAACGATCTGCATCAACACCTATGCGATCGCCAAGACGGCTACCCTCCAACAAATCAAAGCTCGGCAAAGCAGGACCAAGCGTCGAACCTTCAAGGTCTGTCAGAGGAATATATTCAGGAGTGGCCATAGCAGCGAGAATAATAAAACGTGTGGAGGCTATTTAGCAATAGTCGCCCCTGCTTGTACGAAGGTATTCTTGTAGCCAAAAATATTTTCCGCACCCTAAAAGGCCACGAGCGGTCGATATGCTAGTCCTGTATTGGCCGTCGTCAGATAAAACTGGCCTAGCCCGCGCCGTGCAGCCAACCTGCCTATATAATCTGCATCAATAAGTATTTGTTCGGCTTGTACGTCAGACGGTAATTCTAGGGTAGCTATCTCTGCAATCGGCCTGTAATTCATCGACCTATCATTGCATAATGCAGCGCTTATCTGCAACGAATGCGCCATGCGCCGCCATACCTCTAGTACAATAGATACACAATGAGCACATACACAGAAGCACTAGCCGGGCTTAATCAGGCGCAAGCCAAGGCAGTAAAAACCATTGAGGGGCCCGTACTGGTTATCGCGGGGCCGGGCACTGGTAAAACGCAGTTACTTACCACGCGCATTGCGCACATCCTCAGCACCACCGATACGTTGCCGCAAAACATTTTGTGCCTAACATTTACCGACTCAGCGGCGGCGACTATGCGTGAGCGCCTTGCAAGCATGATCGGGCAGGGGGCATACGACGTTACCATCAGCACCTACCACGCTTTTGGCAGCGACCTTATCCGCCGCTTTCCGGATTACTTTTTAGAAGAGGCCGACCTTAAACCGGTAGACGATCTTGGCATAGACCGCATCTTTCGTGACATCATTGCCAAGCTGCCGTTCAGTAACCCGCTTAAACACGCCGATTTGTACTTAGGTGACATCAAAACGCTGGTGTCTGACGCCAAACGCGCGCTGCTTACTCCGGACGACCTCCGGACCACCGCCAAAGAAAACTTAGCCTGGATTACCGCCACCAGCCCGCTGGTACACGACACGCTTGGCGTTATTAAAGTGCTCTCCAAAAAAACGCTGCCGCTATTTGCCAATTTGCTTGCCGCGCTGCCGGTTCTGGAAGATAACGGCGCCGTATGGCCGCTGGGCGCACTCTGCCGCGAACAGCTGCAAATAGCACTGGCGGAGGCCGAAGCACTGGGCAAAACCACACCGGTTACCGCCTGGAAAAACGCATGGTTAGCCAAAGACGGGGAGGGGCGCTACGTACTGGACGGCACCAAAGCCAACAACAAACTGCTGGCGGCGGCGGATATTTACGACCGCTACTTGCAAGCGCTAAAAGCTCAAGGCTTTTTCGACTACGACGACATGATCCTGCGCGCCGTGCGCGCTCTGGAAACGAATGCCGACTTTCGTTACACCCTCCAGGAGCAGTACTTATATATACTGCTGGACGAATTCCAAGACACCAACGGCGCCCAGCTGCGCCTGGTGGAACTACTTACCGACAATCCGGTAAACGAAGGCCGTCCCAATGTGCTAGCCGTGGGCGACGACGACCAAGCCATCTACGCTTTCCAGGGCGCCAGCTACTCGCACATGCTGCAGTTTAAAGATATGTACCAGGGTGTGTTGGCTATTCCACTCACCGAAAATTACCGCTCGCACGCCGACGTTTTAGCTACCGCCCGGGGCGTGGCCGAACAAATCGAAACGCGATTGCACCACCACTTTCCGGAAATCGAAAAAACACTGGTAGCTAGAAGCACCAAGCTGCCTAAAGAAGCAGTTATCGAACGGCGCGAAGCCCAGAGCGATGTAATGCAATTTGCCTGGACCGCGCAGCGCATTGCCAAGCTCATCGAGAGCGGCGTGCCGGCTAGCGAAGTTGCCGTGCTGGCCCCGCAGCACAAATATCTGGTGCCGCTGGTGCCATTTTTGCAAGCCGCAGGCGTAGCCGTGCGCTACGAAAAACGCGAGAACGTGCTGGATGACCCCACCATTAACCAGCTGCTACGTATGAGCCAGCTAGCGCTAGCACTGCACCGCGGCGACCACAAAACTGCCAATGCGTTGTGGGCCGAAGTACTCAGCTTTGAATGCTGGGGCCTGCCTACCAGTCAAATATGGCAGCTCAGCTGGCAAACTACCGACGACAACCGCAACTGGACCGACGAGCTTTTGCAGGAGCCATCACTAAAACCAATTGCGTTGTTCTTTATCCGCCTAGGCAACATTGCCGAAGCCGAAACGCTCGAAGTATTGTTCGACTACCTCATTGGCAGTGCCGCACTCGACTTAAATGAGCCAGACACCGAGCCCTTTACCTCGCCATTCTATAACCACCACTTTGGCGACCTGCCCACTATTAATGAAAAAAATGGCAACTTTTGGGAATTACTCAGCAACCTCATTGTGCTACGCGCCCGCCTGCGCGAATACCATAAAGACGGCGACGAACGGCTCACACTGGCCGACCTCGTAACTTTCGTAGAAGCCCACCGCGCCGCCGACATCAAAATACTCAACACCAGCCCCTACGCCACCGGCGGCGAAGCCGTGCAGCTGATGACCGCATTTAAGTCTAAGGGTATGGAGTTTACGGCCGTGTTTGTGCTGGCCGTAAACGACGAAGCCTGGGGCAGTCGGGCCCGCAACCTGGGCAACCGTTTGAGCCTGCCGCCCAACTTACAATTTATCCGCTACGCCGGCGCCACCAACGACGAACGCCTGCGCCTGTTTTACGTGGCCATTACCCGCGCCAAGTGGCAGCTGTACCTGGTAAACTACACGCACAGCTATGCCGGCAAGGCACTCACCCGGCTCAAATACTTAAACGAAATGGCCAACGACAGCGGTGCAATAGAAAGCCCCTTGCTGCCCGAAGGCAAGCAACTAGTGCTGCCAGCCGAAGACCACACGCCAGAGCCCACCACCGAGCTGGCCGCCTATTGGCAACAGCGGCACGAAGCCGCGCTTAGCGCCACCGACATGCAGGCCCTGCTGGCCGACCGCTTGCGCGATTTCCAGCTCAGCCCCACACACCTGGGCGACTTTACCGACGTAGCCAACAGCGGCCCGCAGGCGTTCTTTATGCGCACAGTCTTGCGCTTTCCGCAGGCGCCGCGCCCGCAAATACATTACGGAAACGCCGTCCACGAAACACTGGAGTGGCTGCACATCACCGCCAAAAAAACCGGCGCGCTCCCCAGCGAGCCAGCCGTGCGTACCGCCTTCGAGAAACGCCTGCTGGCGAAACGCCTCAGCGAACAAGACCACACCCTCTTTTTAGAACGCGGACACGACGCGCTGCACGCCTATATGGAGCAGCGCAGTGGCGCCATTAGCGGCGACTACGCCACCGAATACAGCTTTAGAAACGAAGGCGTGTTTGTGGGCAAAGCGCACTTAGGCGGCAAAATAGACAAACTCATCATCGACCGCGCGCGAAAAGAAATTGTAATTGTAGATTACAAAACCGGCAAAAGCCACGACCACTGGAGCCGCGAAATTAAGCTGCACAAATACCGCCAGCAGCTGTACTTCTACAAAGCGCTGGTCGAGGGCTCGCACTCATTTAAAGGGTTCACCGTAACCGACGCCTACCTGGAATTTGTGGAGCCCGACGAAGACGGACGTATTCAGGAACTGCACGTACACTTCGACGAATTAGAATATTCGCGCGTAAAGCGGCTAGCCGAAATTGTCTGGCAGCGCATTACTTCACTCGAGCTCCCCGACATCTCTAGTTACAGCAAAGATTTGCCTGGCGTCCAGCAGTTTGAAGCCGACCTGCTTAGCGAGCAACAATCGCTTGTTTAAGAGCGTTGTAGGCTTGCTTGGGCGAGCCATCGTGATGGAGTAAGCCGAAGAAGTTTTCGTTATCGGACTGGTCGGTACTGACATCTTTGTAGCTGTACCACATAAACGGGCCAACCCAATCGTAGGACTTGTACAGCTGAATGGCGCGGGCTGCCATGTTGGCCTGCAGCTGCTCGTCTACATGCCAGGTGTCGTGCACAGTAGCGTAATTTTCTTCGGTGGCCGTAGCACCCGGCCCGCCAGTAGGGGCACCAAACTCGGTTATCCAGATTTTCTTCACGCTGTCGCCGTTGGCGGCCATAATGCTGCGCAAAGAAACGCCGGTTTGCGACATACGCGCCCAGGCATGCCCGGAACTGTCGGAGGGCATAAGGGGGTACGTGTAGGGATGGTCGCCCACGGCATCAAAAAAGCCTTTGCCGCCGGCGTTATATATGCCCTGCAAAAAGTCCAGTTCCGACATGTTGCTCGCGCTGCTATCTTGGGGCGACAAGCCACCGGTAACCACAATAGCCTGCGGGTTAGCTAGCTTAATAGAGGTGTAGGCTGCCTGCAGCACCCGTGTGTAGGCGGCGGGGTCGGCACCGGTTTGCCAAAACTGCTTAGTGTTGGGCTCGTTCCAAATTTCCCAAGATTGCAAACCTTTGGGTGCGTAGTGCGCCGCAGCTTGGGCGGCAAACTTAGCAAACTGCGCCGGATCGGCCGGCGGGCACTGGGGACTGCCGCAGCCCGCAGAACGTGCCCAGGCAGGAGTGTAGGCCAAAATGCCCAGCATCTTTAGATGATGATTAGCAGCAGCGGTCACCACCTTGTCGTAGTCCGACCAGTCGTACTGGTTGGCATTTTGGTACTGAATATTTTGCCACTCTATATCAAAGCGCACCCAGGTAGCGCCCAAGCTCACAATGTCGTCCAGCTCTTTATTGATATCGGCTACACTCATGCCAGCCAAACCGCCGCCAGCGGCGATACCGTAGGCGTGCAGGGGATCGGTCAAGTGAGCAATGGTGGCGACGCCCGGCCCAGAATTGGCAACGGTTAGCGAAGCAGGCGTATCGGTCGATTGACCAAGCAACCCATACCTTACGCGCGCCTGCCAGTTGCTGAATTCGTGGAGCACTACCGTCTGCCACGGCGCAAACACAAGCACCAGCAACAAAATTCCATACAGAGCGAACGCCAACTTGCTACGCTTCAGCGGCCCACGGCCGTGTATATATTTCTTTCCCCTCAGAATACGCATCTGATTCTATGCTACCGGATATGCCTAAAAAAAGACACCGCCACCAAAGACTAGTTATTCTTTATAAAATTCTGATAAGTGTCGTATGCAGGCTTCTTGGTGTCGTTGGCCCGCAGCAATCCAAAGAAATCCTGAGGTGAAGATTGCGTGTTGGTATGGTCTTGTAAGGTGTAGAAAAAGAATGGCCCCACCCAGGGGCTATACTGAGAATACAAACTAAGCGCATTAGCGAGAATACTCGCTTGTGACGCTTCAGTCATGTAATCCGTCTCGTATATGAAACCCCCCTCAGTAGAAGTGTGTGCTACCCCTGAACCCCCAGTGGGAGCCCCAAATTCTGTGAGCCATATCTTCTTGCCCACGCCTCCGTGTTGCGTCATAACATCATGAATTGGAGCAATCTGTTGCCAGCGGTTCCAATCGGCAACGAGTGCCGGTTGAGCAGGGAAGCTATATGGATGAACTGCCACGTTATCAAAATATTGGCCGACACCTTGGTCGTACAAACCCCTTACGAACGTAATCGGTGCGATGTGCCCCTCCTCGTCACCAATGGCCGCGAGCCCTCCCGAAACAACATTTGCTGATGGGTCCACCTTCTTGATCTCGATATACGTGTCCTTAAGCAGGCTGGCATAGGCTGCGATATCGGGTTTTGGTCGCCAAGACTGCACGTAATTCGGCTCGTTCCAAATTTCCCAGTCGTGCACGCCTTGATCTTTATAACGGGCTGCTGCTTTAGAAGCAAAGCTAGCAAAAAGAGCATTACTCGAGGGCGGGCAGGCCTCTCCTTGCGCGGCACACTCAGGCTTTCGTGCCCATTGCGGCGTATAATCAATAATTACTAGTGACTTAATGCCGTAGTTATTTGCTGCCTTGACCACCCTATCGGCTACTTCCCAGTTGTATGTAACCGAGTCGTTGTGCTGAATCTGACCCCAGTCTAGATCCCAGCGGGCCCAGCCTACTCCGAGTGCTTTTAGCTTACTGAAGTACACACTTAATTCCTTGTCGCCCACATAAGTAAGACCACCCCCAGCGGCAATGCCGTAAGGGTTAGCTTTTACCGGGGCCGGATTAGGCCGCTTACTGTCAGACGGGGGTTTGCTTTGCATGTTTGCAACAGTTGCCGTGCTGCTAGTTTCCTTCGGGCCGGACTTATGCGTCAAAAACTGATAGCCAGTCGACATGGCAAGCTGCCAAGGCGTGAAAATAAATACGATTAACAGCAGGGATTCTATCGCTACCTCAAGCCGTCTCCATCTATCTGGGCGACGACCGAGTATATATTTATGGCCTCTCTGAAATAACCTCATAGCAACATACTTATGCTACCTGATTACGTACCCAAAAGGAAGGCGAACGCTATAGCAAAAATGATAAAAATCTGATAAAATATACTATTAGAGATACTGGCTAAGAACGCCAAATGATAGTTATATGGAAACTGTAAAACGCCTCTCAAAATTATTCTTTGGGCCTAACCGGATAGGGATCAAAAGATTCTTAGTAGACCTTTATGGCCGCTTTCAGCGTGACAGCCTATTCCAGAACTCTGTATACCTTATGCTCAGCACGGCCGTTATGGCCGGATTTGGCTTTGTTTTTTGGATTATCGCTGCCAGGATATACTCACCAACCGATATTGGGTTTGCTACGGCACTTATCTCAGCCACCATTCTACTCTCAAACTTCGGGATGCTGGGCTTTAGTGCCGCTCTTGTGCGCTACCTGCCCAAAAGCGACAAGCGCAACAATTTAATTAACAGCTCTATTATCATCGTAAGCACTGCTACGATACTCATCTCCGGCGGATATTTGCTTGGCATCGGGCATTTTGCACCCGCTTTTCGCGAACTTACCCAAAACTTTAGCTATGGCGTACTGTTCGTGATCTTTATGGTAATGGTGAGCGTTAATACGCTTACCGATAGCGTCTTCATTGCATATCGCGCATCAAAATATAACCTCATTGTCTATACGTACTTCGGCATCGTTAAGGTCGCGTTACCTCTTTTGCTCGTTAGCTACGGACGGTATGGTATTTTCTTTGCCTATACTGGTTCGGTTGTCGTCTCACTACTGCTTAGCCTTTACTTTATGCGAAAACACTTTGCTTACCACTTTGACTGGACCCTGGAGAAGAAGGCGTCACTCGAGATGGGGCGATTCTCGCTCGCTAACTACGTGGCGACATTCATGTCTGGACTGCCTACGCTAATTATGCCCACACTAATCGTAAACCGTCTGGGCGCTAGCCAATCTGCCTACTATTACATGGCATCTACCATTGCCGGCCTTTTGTATGTCATCCCGACCGCCACCGCACAATCGCTCTTTGCCGAAGGTTCTCATGATGAAGAGCAAATCGGCTCGTTCGTAAAAAGCGCTAGCAAGCTTATAGCAGTACTGCTCATACCGGCCATTCTGGTGCTCGTTATATTTGGCAAATACATACTACTCATCTTTGGCAAAACATACTCAGCGCATAGCATGCAGCTGTTGCAAATACTGGCTATTACAGGCATCTTCATGTCGATCAATCTCATTGGTACCTCTGTCATGAAGGTACGTCACCAAATCAAGGAGTTGGTTTTGGTTAATTTCGGCTACCTAGTCGCCACACTTTTACTCACAGCGTTACTATTGCCCAAAGGCGCAATCGGCGCCGGGCTGGCGCTTATGGGGGGCCAGATTTTTGTATGTATCGAGTTCCTACTACTCCTGCTTTTGCAGAAGAATAGACGCTCGACTACTCGTTTGCCATAGCGGCAATAAGATCGTTCGCTTGATGCGCTCTTTTAATGTAGACCGGCAACACTGACTTTAGATGAGATAGATAGCCACTACGCTCTCTAGCCAGCTCGTTAAACAGAGTCGTTAGCTGCAAGGCTGAAACTTGGTCAATCGGCACTACCCATTTCTCAAGTCCTAAGTCGAACATGATCCCGCTTGTTTTGTGCTCATACTCGATAGCAATGGCGGGGACATGCTCGGTAAGAGAAAAAATAACTGAGTGGAATCGCGTACCTATCAAATAATCGAGTTGGCCGTACAGCGCCTTGAGCTCCTTAAAGCTCAACTCGTCCTCAATATTCACCACACGATCCTTATGCTGCAACTTACTGTATATGCGATTCTGTATCGTCCTATCATCATCACCTAAGTCGGCAGCAACTACCTGCGGAATAAGCACGACAGTGGCTCCATGCGTCTCTATGATAGTGTCTATGGCTTGTGCAAACTGCTCTTCGTACAAAGTCTGACCTTGCTCTTTCAACCAGGCACGCGCCGTTATGCCCACTAACGGCCGGCCGACGTCATTCAAGCGCTCCCGGACTGTTGGCGGTAAGCAATTCACGAACTCTCGTTTCTCAAGCAAGAAGGCAGCGTCAGCGGTAAGCTGCAAGACCCGTTCCGGCACACCGATAGCCCGCAACAGCTTAAAGGATTTATTTTCGCGCAAATTTATCTGGCGACACTTCTTTAGAACACGAGCTGCAAAATAAAACTGGGGTTTTGTTTCAAAAGGTCCTATAGATTGCGAGTACATAATAACTGGTTTACCTAAAAGATGAGCAAGATATATAGGCTGCAAAACGAGCCACAGGTCCATCATGCCGGCCATACCACCTTTGTTTGCCTTAAGGTAGCCGCCACCAACGGGCACGACGATATCGGCGTCGGCCAGTGACGCCAGAAATGTCCCCTCGGATCGGTACATAAACAACGAGAGACCATGCCCCGTCAAACGGTGCGTGATTGCCCACAGCCAACTACCTGCAAACGAACGGACAATATGGAAAAGATTTGCCCAGCGCGAACGGTGACGGTCTAACGCGGTCGAGAAAAGCGCAGGGACTTGGGGTACACCTTCAAAAGTAGGGTATTCGCTCAGGTCGTCCATAGTAGCTATAGTGAGCTGCGCATTTGGGCTTCTCTTGCGCATCTCACGAAGTTGGCTATATAGAATCGCGGCATCACCATTATTCCTACGTGAGTAGAAGTGCGTTATTAAAATATTCATTACTTTATTGTTCCTATATATAGCTTTATTGTCGTATGTATGTATTTCTGTACCGAGAACTCTTTTTCTGCGCGGCTGCGGGCGGCACGACCCATTCGGCGAGCTAAGCCAGGATCCCTAAGTATGTCTGCAATCTTCTCGGCAAGCTCATCAGAATCGCCAGTCCGAAAAAGCAAACCAGTATCGCCGTCGATAACCATCTCCGGTATACCGCCAACCGCAGCCGCGACTACAGGCCGACCTGTTGCCATGGCCTCTAAGCACACTGTAGGAAGGTTGTCCGGATAACGCGACGGTACCACTAGTAGTGTATTTTTTGCCATAAGTCGCAGCGATTCTGAGTGCGTTTTGCGCCCTAAAAAGTTTACAGACTTTAGATGCAACTGCTTTGCTAAATCTTGGCAGGAGGTTTTGTAGCTGCCGTCACCCACGATAGTAAGCCTCGCGCCTGGTACGATTGCCTCTATCTTTTTCATGGCTCGCAGCAAAAGATCTACACCTTTAGAGTCATCGATGCGGCCCACAAACAGAATATCTTTTCCGTCAATATTAGGACTAAACTTAGGAAGGTTTATGCCATTATGTATAACTTCCACTCGCTTAAACATCCGCGACTGGACAGTCGATCTTCCGTAAAAGCTACTGCATGCAATTGCCACATCTATATACTTAGAAAAACGCCGCGCGAAGAAAAAGCGAACTTTCTCGCCAAAATACCGAGCCGACTTTGTGTGAATGAAGTAGTCATCGAGGATAGCTCCATATTCCTTAAATTCAGGCAGATCGTCTAACCGCGTTGGATCAAAAACCATGTGATCATGAATTGTAAGCACGGTTGGCAAACCTTTAAGCAGCGGCAATACAAAGGGAGACAACCTACTAGCATTATGGAGGTGAACAATATCCGGTTTAAAATCTTTTAATACCTTACGCAAACGCCATACCGCAAACGGGTTGCATACATACAGCAGGTAGCGCTGGACAGAATCCTCAGCGAAGCTGTGAAAAACGTAGTCGGTCAGATCGTCTGTTGGTGAAGGCGTATCGCCGGCAAGAAGTCGCGCATCATGCCCTGCAGCAATGAGTCCTTCTTTTAATTGACGGACCATAGCTTCGGCGCCCGCAGCATCTCTTCCAATGTTGTTGATTAGCAGTATCTTCATGTCGGCCTTAATTATCGGTATACCTTTGAATCCCCGTTGCTATAAATGAGATTCTTCTGTTGATTCAAAAAATCAGTGGGGAAATAGTACACGATTATGCCATTGTCGTGACTGCCGTAGGCGATACCGCGTGTCGAGTTGGCGTAGTCAAGGTATACATAACTCTCTTGGCTGATGGTCGTCGGGAAGATGTTCTTGTTAGAATGAACAACGCCACCGTAAGATCCAACACGGAGCGAAGCCATCGAGTCTGCATATACAGGCAATCTGCGATCTCGATGTTCGCCTAGCCAACGAGCGCTGGCGACCTCAGTTTCGTGCACGTAATACGAGTCAAAACGACCACCGGGCTGATTGATGGTAATTGTCGCCGGTCCGCCAAGCAACTGACCCATAAGGCTAGAAGAGTACGCAATAAAAATTGCAAGTAGTATAGCCACAACCCTCTCCATATGGCCTTTGAATATACGGCGCCCCAGGTAGTACCCTGCAAAAATTGCTGGACAAACAAGCAGGATATAGGTCTGCAGGAAAAGACGGGTGGTGTTATAGCTGGCAGAAGCAATAGGCAAGAAGATGATCCCTGCAAGTAGCGGTATGGTGGCGAGTGTCAAGTATATATACTCACGTGAACGATTGTCTGCGCGACGAAGTCGCAACAAAAGAATACAGAGCCCTATGACGCTTAACAAGTTAGTTACTAAAAGTTTAGAAGCCTTACCGATCGCCAGGAACGCTTTATTGATGGTGGTGGGCAGTTTGCCGTGGATATACTGCTGATCGTCGGTGAGCTGCGGTTTATAGCTCGCGGTGGTCGCCTCTGGGTAGGGGACAAAGTTGTTGGGTCTTTCGTTCGCATACTGCTTTGTAAGGGCTTTGAAGTCCTTCTGCAAATTGTCATCATTGCTTACTCCACTTCCGCTAAAAGTAAGCTGAGCGGCACCGTTCGACAGCGATTGTGAAGTAAAGGCATCGGCAGCATGCGTCACCGCATTCTTGGCGAACACTCCAAATGAGCTACCAGCACTCGTGATCACCCCCTCCCAAAGTACGACGAGTAGGACGGCGACCAGGAACTTAGACCAAGTTATTCGCGAGTGTGCCAGGGGAGGTAGGCGGAGAATATGACGCCCCACAAAGGCAATGAGTAACGCTACTAGGAATAACGCCATATATACATATGCAGTCGAATAGTGGCTCATTATTGCACCAGCGGTAAATGCAACGAACAGTGTGCGCTGTTGCCACCGCTTGATGCCTCTGTCAAAGAGCACGATACAAACCAGCATAAAGAATAGCAGCGCAACTTCTTGGCGCACCAGGGCGGGCATCTGCTCGATAAACCAAGTCTGAGCGGCAAAGGCAAAGCCAGCAAAGAATGCACCTTTCGGCTTTAACATGTAGCGACACATCGCATATACCATTACAGGTGCAAGCCCAAACAATATTTGCATGAGCAATTTATAAATATACTCGGGCTGAAGGTGCGTCAACACCGAAAGCGAGGCTGGTAAGATCGTAATACTCAGGCAAGCATTGTAAGCGGCATCAATCGCGCTATGTGCGTACCAACGGCCATGCTCAGCAACTGTGCTGAACACCTGAAACTCTTGGTTTACATCACCGCCAATAATATGCCAGCTTCGCAGTGAATATAAGAAAAGCAGGCTCGCGCCGATAAGGAGCAGCGACACTGGGTACACCCAGGTACTAATTTGCCGGCGAAGCCAACCTACACAAGCAATATAGCCCGCCAACAGAGCGATCATGACTAATGTAAACGCATTTGAGCCGTCATTATTTAACGAAGTCGCGCCAAAGATAGAAAGCCCTGCAAGTACTACCGGGACGGCTATTAGCGCAATGTCGAGAGAAGATACTGAAGGTAGCTTGGGAATAATCGATCGCCCTAACCTAGGCCGCGTCCACGCAGCAACCCAAAAACTAGTTAAGGACACTACTAGCGCGTCATAAAAGATAAGAAGTGGCCCAAGAGTAAGTGGCCGTTCGATCATCACAAAAGGCAGAATGGTATTGATCAAAAGACCACCGAGTAATAGCGTCAGCAGGCTCAGGCCTACGCCGTACAGCGTAAAAAGTAGGCGGCCACAACGTTGGAGCCCTAACAGCAGAGCTATCAAGATGCCCGGCACTATCATTAAAAAGCCAAACTGATACAGTGAAGCAACCACGGGTATGGAATGGCAAAGCGCCAAGGCAGTAAAGAGGACTGTCGAAAGGAATATACCTATGAGACCGACTAGGCGATGATGCGTCACTTCAATATCCTCGCATAAAAAGCCGCTAGTTCCTTGCCAATAACCGGCCAGTCGTAAGATTCGCGCGCCAGCTGGTGCCCGGCTTGGCCCATCTTGTGCAGCGCTGCGCGGTCAAGCAGCAGGGTAACAATGGCATCGGCAAATGCCTGCGGTTCGTCGACAATAGTGAGCTCCTGGCCATCAGTATAATGGATGCCTTCAGAGCCTTTGGAGGTAGACACTACGCCCAGGCCGGCGGCCATGTAGGTGAGTACCTTGAGGCGCGTGCCAGAGCCTTCGCGGATGGGGCAAATGCCGATAA
>DATIJU010000007.1:0-45957 GCA_035478295.1 Bacillota bacterium
CCTGCCAATTCGCTTAAGCTTAAAGACTTCTTCGGAGGTCTTTTTGTATGCTGGTGGTATCTGTTAAAGTTGTTCTATGGGACTTTTTTACATAACTGGCGTTGCAGGTTCGGGCAAGTCAGCCATTGAGAAGGAGCTTCATCGTCTCGGCTATGAAGCTTACGACGTAGACGACCCAAGCATCGGTGCTCCCTACAACAATCAAAGCAATACAGTAGTAGTGATGCCGCCTGCCAGTGAACGCACCGCGGAATGGTTTGCCGCGCA
Source organism: Bacillota bacterium (assembly GCA_035478295.1). GTDB lineage: Bacteria > Patescibacteriota > Saccharimonadia > Saccharimonadales > UBA4665 > PMNU01. The sequence continues at coordinate 268 of DATIJU010000007.1, forward strand.
TAGCTGGAGAATATCCCGGAAGCGAATTGAAGAACTGAAAGAGCGAGCAAAGGATCGTGCAATCTTCGTGTGCGGCACTGCTGGCAATGAACAGCAGGTACGAAGCTTATTTGATGGGGTTTTGTGTCTTGATATTGACGAAGCCACTTTGCGCTCACGGATAGCCTCCAGGACAGACAACGACTTCGGACATACTGAGCAAGAATTGCAGATGATCCTCCAAAGACACAAGGCATATCGGGAAAGCTACGCTAGTTCAGACATCACTATCGTCGACGCAACCAAGCCCCTCAACGATGTCGTAGGTCTTATCCTCAAGAGTACCAATGTCGCTAACTAGGAGTTCCCGGATTTCCTGAGCATCCACTTTCTCTAGCTCCTCAAAAGTTATCTTAAGCGGCTGACACTCCCGCCAAATATATAAGTCTATATATTATCCATTATTTCAACATGCAGCCGCTCCGGTCCTCGTCAGCCATGCGCTTGTGACAGGAAGTGCCCATCAATTACAATAAAACTGATGCCAAACGCAAAGCTCATGCCAAAAATTGCTGCTCGCAGTATCGCAGGCGGAATGCTCTTAATGGCATTCTTTACGCTCATGTGGTCGGGTATTGCCGTTTCAGGCTTAAACGATGCCTGGAGTAACACGGTTCTTTTTATATTTGTCCCGCTGAGCTTGATAGTTGCGGCCAATGGTGCCCATCTTTTTGTCGTGTCAAAGAATTTCCCCTCCCTCTCAACCAAGAGTGACAAGGCCCAGCGCAAGCGAATGGGGATCGCATATGGTGTCGTTTTTAGCGCCGAAGCTATCTTCATTGGCGCAGGAGCCGGTATTCTTGGCGGGCTGCATAAAGACGCATACATAATCCCTGTAATCGCACTCATTGTGGGGCTTCATTTTTATCCCATGGCCAAAGTCTTTCGGCGCACTCTCGATTATTACTTGGCGACTTGGGTGTGCCTGGCTGCACTTATTGGCGTATGGCAAACACGAGAAGGCATATCAACGCAAGCCGTATCCGCCATGGTAGGCTTAGCAACCGCTTCGGCAACGACCGTTTACGGCTTATACATGTGGCGCATAAAGCATCAGGCTTTAGTAGAGCTGAAGCATTCGTAGTGATAAGCTCTCATAACTCCCAACTTCTTCGAGCAGCTCACGGACATCGTACACGTCGACCTCTTTCGGCCCCTCAAAAGTTATCTTAAGTGACATACACTTGTCATGAAATTATCTGCTTATAGGGCCGTATCTTGATATACAATCGCTAACTACGCTTATGATTTCCGCGAAACAATACCAGGGTCTATGGAGCAAATGCTATACTCCATCTATGAGCGACAAGCCAACTCCAACCTCAATGAACGGTGCAATTTGCTACTTAGAAATCCCGGCCACTGATCCAGAAGGCTCGGCGCAGTTTTATCATGGTGTATTCGGGTGGTCCTTACGGCGCCATGACGATGGGGCCATTGCTTTTGATGACAACGTGGCCACATCCCGCCGTGTGAGCGGCATGTGGGTCACGGGCCGCTCACCGTTGCGTGAAGCAGGCATTGTAATCTCCATAATGGTAGATGACGCAGAAAAGACCGTAGAGAGTATTATCCAGCACGGCGGCGAGATTGTACGCCCACTCGGATTTAACCCTCACGAACGGATCGCTTGGTTCCGTGACCCGGGAGGTAATATTCTTGGGATATATCAAGAACCGTAATATCTCCCTACCCGTTCATTGAAGCTATCGAGCAACTTGCTACTCAACTGGGCAAAGTTTATTCGTTACGGAAACTGCCAGTCATTTCGGCGCCAACAAATTAGAAACGTCGGCATTACTCGAAGAGGTAGAATTGGAATCATCTTTGAGTGGCACGCGAATTTCATCGGCGCTAACCTTTTTCTAGTCTTGTGTCAAAAATTCCATTAGCGTGCCGGAATCCCTACCATAATGTTCTAAAAAGTAAGGACAGGCGCGAGTTTGTCCTTACTTTCGTTTTTGAATTACGTGTTTAGTGGCAGCGGTGGGTCCGGCCGTAGCTGTTCGTTCATGAAACGCGTCAGTATACTGTAATTCGTTGCGCCAAGTCCTTTAATTGGCGAACCTTGCATCTTTTATGCGCCCCCATTCCTGTCCGCCTGTAGCTTTGGGCGCGGGGACGGAGTCTTAGCTTTTTGCATACAGCTGTGGCCGCGAATCAATGGTTCGGCAGAGCGCATGGGCTATAATTGGCGTAATGAAGCAGACAAAAATAGTATCTTCAGATGGCACGGAAATAGGTTACCGCATTCTTGGAAGCGGCCCAGGAGTTATCGTCCTTAATGGAGGCATGCGAGCATCGGAGCACTACCTGAAGCTTGCGAACCTGCTTGCACGCGACTTTACGGTATACTTGCCAGACCGTCGTGGCCGCCAGCTGAGCGGGGTGCCCGGCCCGCACTATGGCATGCAGACGGAGCTCGATGACCTGAAGGCTCTACTGGAAGCTACAGGAGCAGAACGCGTATTTGGCCATAGCGCTGGGGCGCTCATTGCCCTGCGCGGTGCTCAGACTTTTCCCCAAATTAAAAAACTGGCCGTGTACGAGCCGCCCCTCAGCGTACAGCACAACATACCCACCCACGATTGGTTGCCGCAGTTCGACGAAGAAATCCGTACACGCAAATTTGCAGCCGCCATGGAAACTTCTCTGGGTGGTCTCGGGCTTTTGCCGTCTGAGGCTATGCAGTTGCCGCGCTGGGTTAGAGTTATGATAATGCGCATGCTCATAATTGGCGACTGGCTTCGCTACCGGCCGGGCTACACCAAACCAGGCGCGCTCGTGGCTACCCAACGGCTTGATCTGCCGCTGGTAAACTTCATGAACGACACCACCGGCGAGTTTAAGCGGCTTAAAACGCCCACTTTATTACTGGGCGGTGGCAAAACACAAACGCCATTTCTTAAGCAGGCGCTTCAAAGCCTGGCAGAGGTGATCCCGCACAACCAATACCAAGTATTCCCAAATCTGGAGCATACCGCCCCTACTACCAATAAGGGGGCTATAGAAATAAGTCCCGTACTACGCACGTTCTTCTTATAATCTTGGCCTTGCTGTTTATGACAATAAAAAGACGTGGGATATACTCTCACTATGTGGTTTATCCTTTCGGCGCTTGCCGGCTTGCTGTTTACGGGCGAAAGTCTGTTCCAGCGTCACTTTCTTCGTAAGCAAAAAGATGCGTGGGCGTTTTCGTTTTTCTACAGCCTGGTTGGTACGCTGGTTAGCCTGCCGTTTATGCTTGCGGCGCCGGTGGTGCCAACATCGGTCTTTCCTTGGCTGGGTGCACTGTTTGTGGGTTTGCTGATAGTGGGTAATAATTTGTTTTTGTTTAAGGCTGCAACCACTATGGAGGCGTCACTTATTGGCGCGCTATTTAAACTCAAATTTGCATGGATATTTGTGCTCGGCATAGTACTGCTGGGCAGCGCGTTTGAGTGGTCTAAGCTGGCGGGCGTAGTACTTACCATGGGTGCTGGACTTATTATTATGCATCGGTTTAGGCGGCCCGGCTCCAGCAGTGGCATTTACTTGGTGCTGGCTGCAACCGTATTAAATGCGCTGCTTATTATTGTGTCTAAGCGTCTGCTGGATTACTTCAATCCGGTTAGCCTTACCTTTTTTGTGTCGTTTTTGCCGGCGCTGGTGCTTAATTTTATATGTATGCCCAGAGCCCGCTCGCGCATCAAAAGCATGTTTAGTGCCGATTGGAAGGTGGTCTTTGGCATGTGTGTTATCGGTGCCGCAGCCAACTTAATACTTAACGTAGCGCTATCGCTCAATGATGCGACCAGTGTGACGATTGTAAGTGAGGTCTTTTTAGTACTTATTTTGGCTGGTGAACACCTTTTCTTAAAAGAGAAGGAACAACTTTGGGTGAAGCTCGCAAGTATTGTGCTCGCGGTAGCTGGCGCCATTATGATTCAGCTGTAATTGCCGATGATTTGGCGCGTATAGTGCAACTCCGCAGAAATCTGTTTTAATAGACAGCAATGACGGCAGCAGCTTGCGAATGTGGTACGAGTGGTTTCCCGCGGCATATGGTTTTTATGCGCCATTTGGAATCCGAATCAAACTTGGTGCACGCGTTACTTGGGCAAGGCGTGGCCTTGGACCCCGAACTGTTAGATAAGTTCCGGCGCCGGCCGGATCATCTGCAGCGTTTAAGCGAGCGGGCAGCTGCTCAGGCGCCAGTTGTGGGTAGATGGATCACGCGCCATCTTATAGGGGCATATCCGGAGCTGGCCCATGGTTTCGACGCCTACCGGACCTCGCCTTATGTAAGGTGTAAGGAATCTGTTGGTATGGTAGCGCTTCACGTGCCTCAGTTTGCGCAGTCTGCACGCTTTAAGCGAGAAATGCGGCTGCGTGAGCGTGATCGCGGTATAGAAGGACCGCTCACTCCCGATGAGCATCGCCGGCAATACCCTGCTAATGCCGCTCGTCTGGAAGCGGATTCGCTGATGTGGATACCACCAGATGGCGAATCGATTGACCATGTGGCCACAGCTCGAGTGCGGTCGCTGCTGGGTATGGTGCGGCGGCAGCATGAGGAAGAGGGTGCGCATTCGTTTTTCGCCAGCACGCATGGTGAGGTAGAGATGGCGCTCATGGCTGCGTTGTTTAACTGGGGGCCTGAGGAATGGAGCGTTGAAAGTGTAAAGCCCGAAAACAGAGTCGGCAATGGCGCGCTTCTTCATCTAAGTACCGTTAATCCTGCGCTGGGACGGCCGGACGGGGATTTTCATCTGCGGCTAGCAAACCCTCTGCTTGACGAGGGTCCTGGAGAGTGGCGAACAGTTTCAGTGCCGGATTACAGCCCGGAGCAATTGCTCCAGCAAGCCCAGCGACATGAGCGGGTGTTCCCGCCCGGGATGCTTACCGGCCTGCTGCCCGAATTGTAACGCGGCTTGCTTGGATACTAGCGGTCGCTACTTCTAAGAAAAGTGTGTACTAGCTGATTGTAGTCATCGGCGCGCTCGATATGTGCCAGGTGCGATGCGGCGCTGAGGATATGCAGTTGCGAGTTAGGCATATTGTCGTGGGTAATAACGGCCTGTTGCGGCGTAAGCTCATCGTATTGGCCGGAAGTTATGAGTGTGGGCTGGGTAATAGTGTGCAGGTCTTTGATGCGATCCCATTTTTTGAGACTGCCATTCGCATAGGCTTCGCTGGGACCCCATAGGGTGTTGTATACGGCCAGGCCGTTGCCGTCCGGCGGCATGCGGTACTCGTTGGGATAGTATTCGTGGCGGTAGTTGTGACGGCGGTTAAAGTGGTGCATGGCCATGGTGTATTCCGGCGAGAGCGTAGTGCCGGCTTTTTCGTGGCGGCGCAGCACCTCGCCTAAGTTGCCGGGCAGGTCGGATTTAAGTAGTTCGACTTCGGCTTGAAAGAGCGGCAGACTGATCATGGTGCTGGCCAGTATAAGGCTTCGTATCCCGCTCGGCCGGGTGAGCATGTATTCTATTGCCAGCATGCCGCCCCATGAGTGGCCGAGCAAGTGGACATCGTCTAGGCCAAGACATGCGCGCACCTGCGTTAATTCATCGATAAATAATTCAAAACTCCACGGTGCGTGTTGGGGTTTGTCCGACAGCCCGCAGCCCAGTTGGTCGTAAAAGACCACTTGCCTGTCTTTGGCCTGCGCCGCAAGCGATAACAAATAGTTGTGGCAAGAGCCCGGTCCGCCGTGCAGCACCACGAGCGGCGCACGCTTTGAGGGTTTGCCGGCCACTTTGTAGTAGATTTGGTGGCCGTTGATGCTGAGGTAGTCATCGGTAATTTTCATATATCTACAGTACCACTTTGGTAATCGACCCGGCCATTTTATAGTAAGGGCATGACCACTTCTTCAACGCCTAAGCCGGATTTACCGACGCTCTTTTTTGCGACGCCTGCAGAATGGCAGGCTTGGCTCGATGCTCATTACGCTCAAGATCAGGGAGTGTGGCTTAAGTTTGCTAAAAAAGCGTCTGGCATTCGCTCGGTGGTATACGACGAGGCACTCGATGTAGCACTTTGCTACGGATGGATCGACGGCCAAAGCAAGTCGCTGGACGAAACATATTATTTGCAAAAGTTTACGCCGCGGCGGGCTCGGAGTATTTGGTCTCTGCGCAATGTCGGCAAAATTGCCGAGCTTACCAAGGCCGGCAAAATGAAGCCCTCCGGCGTTGCTGCCGTAGAAGCGGCCAAAGCTGACGGACGCTGGGAGCAAGCCTATGCCTCGCCCGCCAACAGTACCGTTCCGGAGGATTTTGAGGCAGCGCTTAAAGCGAACCCTAAAGCCAAGGCATTTTACGAGACACTTAATAAGACAAACGTATATGCAGTCTTGTGGCGTATTTATACTGCTAAAAAACCAGAGACGCGTGCGGCGCGCATCGAAAAGCTCGTGGCCATGCTGGCAGCTGGCGAGAAACTCCACTAAGGCTTGACTTACGCGGCGCGAGTTATAGCATAAGGTCATGACCAGAAACGCCATAGATATTCAGCCCCGTCCAATCGCCGTATTAGAGACATACGAGCATTTAGTTATTGCTGGCAGGCGGCTTGCCCACCACTGCGGTTTTTTCGTACTCGGTACTTCGTTGCGTGCTAGTGACGGCATACGTACATTTGATGCACGCCGGCAAGTTAAGAATGTCCTTAATAGTCTGGACGTGGGGGCTGCGGAGTGGACGACATTTACTCATCGGCCAGAATCAGACGCATCTGCGCGCTCGCCTCGCGTGCAAAGCGACACATTCAATCCGCGTTCAACGCCCAATACCGATTTGGTGGTAGGCAGGCATCAGTTAGCGGGCTGGATGACCGCTACTTTTATGGCGCCTACCAGAGCATATCTTGAGGACCGGGTACGTGCCGATGCGCGCCTGAGTGAACTATTGGCCGAGGGTAAAACTGACCCTACGTTGGTAGACCCCGAGCACGTGTATCAATCCTCTGTTCTGGAAGGACAAATGCTTATATACAGGCCTTTGGAGGGCAAAGGTGCGCCGATTTTGTACGCTTTTGAGCCGGCGGGACCTGATTATGCCGAAGAAGTGACGCTGTTTGCGCGGCCGGCTAGCTAGGCGGCTTCGGTGTAGGCTTCTTTGCGGATGTGCTTAGGTAGCAGCAGGCTTAGACCGAAGGTTACGACGAGCAACGCCAGCGACAGTACTATGCCCCATTTGAAGGCTTGGGCAAAGTTGCGGGCGTTGGCTTCTTTTGCGGTTTGCTCGACAACCTTGCTAATACCTGCGCTGGCGGGTTGGCTTTGCGCCTGCTTGCAGCTTTCGGGGGTTTCGGATGGGTCTTTTTGGCTTATGCGGTCTACATAACAAGTCTTTACACCGGCAATAATGGTATCCTGTGCGGCTTCGGGCACATGCTCGGCACTCAGCTGAGTACGCAGCCGCGGCTCAACAGCCTGAATGCTGGGTGCTGCGCCATGATGCAACTGAGCAAAGAAAATAACGCCAATCACGGCCACACCGATGGCCCCGCCCACCTGCTGCACGGCGTTTAGTATGCCCGATGCCGAGCCAGCGTGTTTGGTGTCGATGTCGGTGAGTACTACAGCAAACAGCGGTGCAAATACCAGCCCCATGCCGACACCGGTAAAGAACAATCCTGGAATAAGCTGCCAGGAGTGCAGCGCTAGCTGGTAGTGATTGACAATGAGCATCGTTGTGGTCAAGCCCAATCCCATAACAATGGTGCCAATAGAAATAGAGTAGCGGCCAATTTTGGGCACAATAGTACTTCCGAGTGCAGCCATGCAGGCACCAATACCGATAGCCAGCGGGATGCCGGTAAGTGCGGCGTGTATCGGACTAAAGCCAAGCCCGGCCTGCAACAGCAAGGTAAAAATGAGGAAATAGCTAATCATGGCGCCCTCAAAGATGACATTCACTAGTAGACCCACTTTAAAGGAGCGCAGCTTAAAAAGTGAGGGCACTACAAGGGGTGACCCGTCCTTGGCCATCTTTTTGCGCTGCCACCAGGCAAAGACTGCTAATAGCGGCAGAGACGCGGCCATGAGTATGAATGTCCAGAGCGGCCAGTCAAGGTCACGACCCTGGATAAGCGGGAATACAAGCAAGCCCAGAGCGCCCACCAAGATGAGCGTACCGGTAATATCTAACTTAAGCGGGTGCGGCGACTTGCCATCCGGCAGATATTTCATGGCGGCCAACAGGGCGAAAATGCCGACGGGTACATTGATCAGGAAAATCGGGCGCCAGTCTAGCCCGGCAATGTTTGCTTTAATAAGCAGCCCGCCAATAACCGGCCCGAGTGAGGCGGCCGTACCGCCCAGTGCCCCAAACAAACCGTTGACGGCAGTGCGCTCTTCGGGCTTGTACATAATTTGCATCAGCGACATAACCTGTGGCACCATCAGCGCGGCCATACACCCCTGTAACAGGCGCGTGCCAATAAGCACTTCCGGCGACCATGCCAAGCCGCTCAATAGCGAAGCAGCAGTAAAGCCGCCTACGCCAATCATAAAGATTTTCTTGTAGCCAAATACATCGCCCATGCGGCCGCCAGTAACCAGCAGCAGCGCGAATGTGAGCGCATAACCAGCTACCAGCCACTGGATGGTCGCGTAGCTGGCCCCTAGATTTGCTTGAATAGATGGTATGGCAATGTTAACAATGGTGGAGTCGAGCAGGTCGATTACAAATGCGAGCGCAACAATTATAAGTGCAATAGTGCGGTGCTTGCTGGTAAAACCGGCTGCATGTTCCTGCGCAGACAGCGTTTTGGCTGATGACATGACGTTTCTCTCTAACTTTTTGTAAGAATAATGCTTCAGACTATTTTACAGATGTGGCTCGCATAAAGCAAGGTGCTGCTAAGACGATTGCATCGAGCCTCTGGCTAGTGAATAATATGAGGTGATTAAGCGAGGAGCCTCCCGTGAGCCTAGACCCTTTATATCAACCTTTGTATCAGCAGGCGCGTAGCCTCCAGAACCAGGTTCACGATACCATCGATAACCCAAACCATCCTTCGGCGTTGGTGCTGCGCGAGCAGATGCAGCATTTGGTAGACGACATAGAAGTGCGTAAAAATCCGCGCGATCTGGAGAACCGTATTAAAACTATCCAGCACAGCATGCTCGAAGCTCGTTCGCAGACCCATAGCTTTATGGATTCGTCGCATGCCGATCACTTCCACCGCACATACGAGCAGATGCGCGAGAACGTCCGCCGCTTTAGCGACTATTCGTAATTTGCGTAGTAGGCATATACTACATAGCACTAGATATAAGTGAGGGGATTACACGTGAATACGATGCTGGCTACGGCACAGGCGACCATTCGTCAGGCTGCCACCGATTTGGGTTATGACGAGGCGACCACAGATGCCTTTCTGGAGCCGGAGCATGAGCATATTTTTGAGGTAACGGCTGGCGGCAAGCGCTACCCTGCTTACCGCGTGCAGCACAGTAGCAAAATGGGACCGCACAAGGGCGGTATTCGGTTTCATCCCAACGTGTCGCTGGACGAAGTGCGCGCCTTGGCAACCCTCATGAGCCTTAAGACGGCTGCCGTTGGGCTGGCCCTGGGCGGCGGCAAGGGCGGCGTGGCCGTGGACCCCCGCGCGCTGGGCGAAGCCGAGCTAGAAGAACTATCCCGTGATTACGCCCGTCAGCTTGCCCCCTACATCGGTTCCGACAAAGACATCCCCGCCCCCGACGTAAACACCAACGGCAAAATAATGGACTGGATGGTGGACGAGTACGAAAAGGCCACCGGCCAGTCCGACAAAGGCAGCTTTACTGGCAAGTCTATGGGCAACGGTGGCTCCGAAGGACGCGAAGCGGCAACCGGCCGCGGCGGCGTTATAGTGCTGGGCGAGTACCTGAAGGCGCATGGCCTCACTAACAAACCGCTCACTATTGCCCTGCAGGGATTTGGCAATGTGGGTACTTTCTTTGCCCGTATTTTGCGCGACGAATATCCGCACATTAAGCTCGTGGCTGTCGCCAACAGTAAGCACACCTGGCTGCAGCCAGACGGCATCGATGTGTCCAGCTTTACCGACCCAAGCATTCTTACAGAGGTTGAGGTATTACCCAGCGATGCTATTACCGGTGTAGCAGCCGACATTTTAGTACTGGCTGCCCTCGAAAACGCCGTCACTAAAGACAATGCGGCAGATGTTAAGGCATCGATTATCGTTGAGCTGGCCAATGGCCCGGTTACTGAGGCGGCCGAAGCAATATTGCTGGCCGCCAAGAAAGATATTTTGCCCGATGTGATTGCCAACGCCGGTGGCGTGATTGTGTCGTACCTGGAATGGCAGCAAAACGTAGAGGACCAACACTGGAGCGAAGACGATGTAAACAATAAGTTGCGCAGTATTTTAGTGCCGGCCACTCAGGCTATGCTCGCGCGCTCGAAAGAAAAGCAAACAAGCTTCAAGCAGGCGGCGTTCGAACTAGCGCTTATTCGCCTTTTGGGGTGAGCAATTAACAGTGTTAAAAAGCGGTTGTGCTTTGCGCGAGTTGTGTCCTATAATGAACGGGAAGTCACTATAATTTAGAAGAACCAGAGGGATATGCGGATCTTGATGCTTGGGTGGGAGCTACCTCCCCACAACAGCGGCGGCCTGGGTGTAGTGTGTTACCAACTCTGTGAAGCACTTGCCCGTAAAGGCGCCGACATCGAATTTGTGCTGCCATACAAGGCCGATCACGGTATCGACTTTATGACCGTCACGGCTGCCCACCCTCAAAACGTTACCGAAGTCCTTAAGAGCGGCATCGCCTACGATAGCTACAAATACGTTTTTACCGACGGTCATGCCGAAGTACACGACATTTATTCTCAGGTGCATATGTACGAGCAAGCAGTATCGCAGCTCGTATTTCAGCGTTCTTACGATATCGTCCATGCCCACGACTGGCTCACGTTTAGGGCGGCACTGCGCGCCAAGCAAACACTTGGCTGTCCTATTGTGCTGCACGTGCACTCAATTGAGCGCGACCGAGCCGGCGGCCAGTCTGGCAACCCGCTCTGCCGCGAAATAGAAGCCATTTCGTTTATGCTGGCCGACCGCATTATCGCCGTAAGCCAGCACACCAAAAACATGATTATCGAGGACTACGGCATCCCCGAAGATAAAATTGAAGTGGTGCATAACAGTATCGACCCGGCAACCGTCGAACCGCTTGATGGCGACAACACTTACAAATATCTGCGGGCAATGCAGGCCAAGGGCTACCGCATTGTGGTGGCAGTAAGCCGTCTGACTGTTCAAAAAGGGCTCCCTAATTTGCTGCATGCCGCCAAAGAAGTAATCCAGCGTGCCCCTAAAACGCTTTTCCTAATTGTCGGCAGCGGCGAGCAGTACTTTGAACTCATTACGCTGGCAGCCGATCTTGGCATTGCCCGCAATGTTATATTTACCGGTTTTTTACGCGGTAAGCGCTGGCGCGATGCCTATGCGGCGGCTGATCTGTTTGTAATGCCCTCTATATCCGAGCCGTTTGGTCTGACTGCCCTTGAGGCGGTTGGCTACGGCACGCCGGCGCTTATTAGCCGCCAGTCGGGCGTTTCGGAGGTGCTTCGCAACTGTCTTAAGGTAGATTTTTGGGATATTGCTGAAATGGCCAACAAAATTACGGCTGTAGTCCAGAACGATTCGTTACGCGACACATTGCACGAGGGCTCGTACCGTGAATATGCCCGGCTCAACTGGAACGCAGCTGCCGACAAACTATTGGGCATCTACGACCAGCACCTGGCAGGAGCCATGGCATGAGCAAGGCAATCGTGCTCTACTTGCACGTGCACCAGCCCTACCGCGTGCGGCATTACACTATTTTTGACGCCGGCGTCGATCACCAGTATTTTAGCGCGCCCTACGAAGACCGCACCAACAACGAGCGCATTATGCACAAGGTCGCCGAGAAGTCCTATCTGCCTACCAACCGCCGCCTGTTGCAGCTTTTGGAACGTCACCCCGAATTTAAGCTGAGTATGAGCATCAGCGGCACGGCTATTGAGCAAATGGAAGCGTGGTCGCCCGAGTCGCTGGAATCTTTCAAACGCCTTACCGAAACCGGCCGCGTAGAAATTGTGGGCGAAACCTACCATCATAGCCTGGCTTTCTTTTACTCGCGAGCCGAGTTTGAGCGCCAAGTGCAAATGCACCGCGACAAAGTGCGCGAAGTGTTCGGCCAAACGCCTAAAGTGTTCCGTAACACAGAGCTAGCCTACAATAACGATCTTGCCTACTGGGCCGACAAAGCCGGCTACAAGGGTATCCTGGCCGAAGGCTGGGACAAAGTGCTCGACTGGCGCAGCCCTAATTTTGTATACCAGCCCACCTACACCGACAATATCCGACTGCTTATGAAGAACTACAAGTTGAGCGACGACATCGCCTTCCGTTTTGGCGACCGCAATTGGGCTGGCTGGCCGCTTACGGCCGACAAGTTTACGCATTGGCTGAACGAGAGCGGCGATGCTACCAACTTCGACCTCTTTATGGACTACGAAACCTTTGGCGAACACCAATGGGACGAGTCTGGGATTTTCGACTTTTTGGAGCACTTGCCTAACGAGTGGCTCAAGCGCGAGGGCAACACCTTTATGACCGTATCTGAGGTAATTGACACTTTCCAGCCGGTTGATCGTGTAGACATGCCCTACACGGTTACGTGGGCCGACACCGAGCGCGATCTTTCTGCCTGGCTGGGCAATAGTATGCAGGCCTCTAGTATCCATGCCCTGTATGATCTCGAACAACGCGTGCTCGATACCGGCGACCTGACGCTCATTGACGATTGGCGTAAACTCACCACCTCCGACCACTTCTACTACATGTGCACCAAGTGGTTTAATGACGGTGACATCCACGCCTACTTTAGCCCCTACGAAAACCCTTACGACGCCTTCATTGCCTTCATGAATGCCTGGCATGATCTGCAATTCCGCTTAGCTGCCAAAGGAGTGGACGTCTAATGGGCCGCCCCGTTGTCCTCAGCAACGGTCAGCTGTTTGTGGGGCTAGACGAACATGGTTTAGTCCACGACTTTTACTACCCTTACGTTGGCCTAGAAAACCTCACCAACGCCCGTTCGCTTCAGCATAAAATTGGCGTATGGGTAGACGGCAGTTTTTCGTGGGTGGATGATGGTTCGTGGCAGATAGAAGTCAACTTCGAGACGGATGCACTGGTAAGCGACATCAAGATGTATTCGGCCGCCCTGGGTATCACTATCCGTTTGAACGATTTTGTAGACCCCGAATACAACGCCTTTATTCGGCGGGCAAATGTAACCAACGACGCCGACCACCAACGTGACGTGCGGCTCTTTATGCATCAGGTATTTCAGATATCACGGGCCGGCCGGGCCGACACCGCATTGTTTGTGCCCGACGATAATTACATTTTGGATTATAAGGGGCGCTGCTGTTTGCTGAGCGCCGGCCGCTTTAGTGGCGATGGCGATTTTGACCAGTTTAGTATCGGCAACTACGGCATCGAAGGCAAAGAAGGCACCTTTAAAGACGCCGAAGACGGCGAGCTGAGCAACAACCCTGTAGAGCACGGCGGCGTAGACAGTGTGCTCCGTTTTAGAAAAGAGATCGAAGCGCATACGTCGTTTGGCGTCGACTATTGGGTAGTTGCCGCCGACAGCCAGTCCGACGCGCAAGTGGTGCACACGCACATTAAGTACTACAGTATTGACGATCGCCTGCAAAAAGCCCGTGATTACTGGCATAAGTGGCTAGAACCTACTAAGCACAAGATACAGCAAATTCCTGAGCATGCCCGTGCCGAAGTACAAAAGAGCCTGCTTGTTATAAAGGCGCACTGCGACGACCGCGGCTCGATACTTGCGAGCGGCGACTCCAGCATCTTTAATTTTGGCCGCGATTACTACTGTTACTGTTGGCCGCGCGATGCTGCCTACGCAATTTGGCCGCTCATTCGTTTTGGCTTGTTCGACGAAGCCCGTAACTTTTTTGAATTTGCCCGCGGTACCATGCACCGCGATGGCTACCTAATGCACAAGTACCAGCCCGACCGCGCCATTGGCAGTACCTGGCACCCATTACTCCACGGTAAACACAAAGAGCTAGCCATCCAGGAAGATGAAACCGCCATGGTGGTATTTATGATTGGCGAATACTATAACGCCAGCGAGGACGCCACGTTTGTAGAAGGCTTTTACGACAACTTTATCGAACCCTGCGCCAACTTTATGGCCAACTTTATCGACGAAGCCACCGGGCTGCCTCACGCCAGCTATGACCTCTGGGAGCAGCGTTTCTTAACGAGCACCTACACGGTGTGCGTAGTAATTGCCGCGCTGGAGACGGCCATTAAGCTTGCTGAGGTGGTTAATCGTACCGACGATGCCGTAGACTGGAAAAAGGCTGCCGACCGCATGCGCGAAGGCTTGCAGGCGCTCTACCACCCCGATGGGTACTTCCGCAAAGGTTTCTTACTGCAAGACGACGGCAACCTGGAATACAATGACATGCTGGATATCTCTAACCTCTATGGCCCTTACATGTTTGCCAACCTGCCGCTCGACGACCCGCGCATGAAGGGTACCTTCGAGAAAGTTAAGGCCGACCTCTTTAATACTTCGCCCATCGGCGGCGTGGTGCGCGATACGGCAGACAGCTACTTCTTGGCTAAGACGCAGTACAAGGGTAATCCCTGGATTGTGTGTACGCTGTGGCTCTCACAATATTTTGAGGCGCTCGGCCAACACGACGACGCCAATGGCCTGCTGCAATGGGCACTGGACCGCAAATTGCCCAGCGGGGTGCTCAGCGAACAATTCGACCCCGACACCGGCTACGCTATTAGCGTCGCTCCTCTTGTTTGGAGCCATGCCGAGTTTGTGAATACTGCCCTCGACATCGCTAAGATCAAGTACTAGCCCCAGCGGGCAGCTCCAATGCTACTTTTTGCTCCGCCAAAAGAACTCCCTTCGGTCGGTCCTCGTAGTTGATTAAGAGTATGGGGATAAGCTTTTGGCTTATCCTGCAGAATCGCACTGCCGCCTAATCAGTTTCCCTCCAGGCCCCGAACCCCGTCGGTAAGACTAGTGGCGATTGTGGGAAGTGCGGACCCTTTCGTAAGAGCAGACTCAGCGTTGCAGCCACAGGCTGGACCGTAGGGACACCTGTAGAGTGGTCTGCTTGTCGAAAGAGTCCGCACTTCGGAGATGAACTTAGGTAAAATAAAAAACCGCTCGTTGGAGCGGTTTTTTTGAGAGGTAACAGAAGCCTACTTCTTCGGCTTAACTTCGTTGCGGCCCAAGTTTTTCTTGGTTTCGGTGAACACTACGTGCTTACGGAGCTTGGGGCTGTACTTTTTGAGTGACAGCTTGTCGGGGGTGTTCATGGTGTTTTTGCTGGTGTAATAAATACGCTCGCCAGACTCTTCGCTGACCAGACCAATTAACTTGCGCTTATCGCCTTTTTTAGCCATATCTTTATAGAAACCTTTATTCGCTAATTCTCACTGATTTTAACAGATGAGCAACACTTTGTAAACTGTTTGTTGGCCTCATACTCCCCCAAAGCCCTAGGTTGCTCATATCGTTGAGATTATAGCGTGGCCGTATGGTCGTCCGTTTGACGTCCTACTAAACACGTGAGATATTAAGATTAATGAAGTTCGAAAACAAGACGGGCCTCGGGTGGGTTGGTCTTGTTGGGTTGGGTCTTGGTGCGGTGGCCGCCAGCGCTGGCATGTGGCAGCTCGTGGAGGGTGCGGTCGATAGGCCAGATAAAAATGACGTCCAGTATACATATAGGTTGGACCCCAATAATGCCGCGTATAACGCCGCCGAAGCTCGGGCAAATGCAGAACTTGCGCGGGGCGTAAACTTTGTGGGCTATGCGACGCTTGGTGGTTTTTGTGCGTTTGCGGCCGATGTCTTTGTCGCGGGCCATGCCTTCAGGCGGCCGGAAGACACGGGGCGGGACGTCGAGGATGCTGTTGCTATCGTCCCTGCGCTGCCACTATCGGGCACTCCCGGAGCGGTATGAAGCTTAGCTGCCGCTAGGGCTTGTAATCAACTTGGCAAAAAGCGCCAGGCCGCCTTTGGCCTTCGCGGTTTTAGGGGTGCCGGCCGATACGACCTCTATGAGGTTAATGCGTTGTAGACGTTCTACGCTGTCGCTGTCGTCCTCTGGATTTTTATCTCCGTAGTGGTACGTGGCGCCCACGGTAAGCTCCGCTGGTTCTAGGTGAAATGCCGCCAGGTGCATTCGGCCGTGGTCGTCTGTTGAGACGTCTGCCTCTGGAGCGGTGTAGAACCTATGCTGGCCTTTTTTGCCGAGCGCTACTACGCCAAGAGCTGTTCGGCGTCGATAGGTAAGGGTCGCATGGCCAGCGGTAGCGGTAATTTCTTCTGGTGGCCGGCTATATATTTCGCGGACGCCGGGCGTACTATCGCCGCGCAGTTCATGGAGTTGCTCGGCAGTAAGTTCTCCATTTAGCCACAAGCCCTCTTCGTGTATCACCACAATCGTGCCCGGATTTTGTTCGGCAGCTACCCATTCATGATTATCTCTATATGTAGTAAGGCTAACCTTTGAGCCTCCCTGCAGCAGATAGTTGGCCATGGAGCGTCTCGCTCCTCCTATGCTCGTTAAATCGAAGTCGGTTGGGTTGGGTTCGACAGCACCGTTCAGGAGCATTTGTCCGTGCCAGTAGTCTTCGTGTAAATAGGGGGCGATAGCAGGATTGCTCATGAGGGTTAAACCTATATAAAAGGCCCCGTTGGAGGCCTGAATAATTATGGAGCCGTTGCGGGGATTTGAACCCCGGACCCCTTCCTTACCATGGAAGTGCTCTACCCCTGAGCTACAACGGCACGCGTATCAGGGGTAATTTTACCCTAAGAACCGCTATTTCTCAAGTTGATTCTGTCGAAATCTGATTGCAAAGAGCTGAACGCCTCGGGCGTAAGATGAATGACGGCGCCAGCCAGGTATTGACCCCGTCGCCGCGCTGGTCGCATCAACCCAACACCCTCCTGTTGGGCAGGTATATGTACTGTACTGCCCTGTCCGATAATAAGCTGTCCGTCGGGCAGGATTGCCTGGGTAGGTCTTTCAGGATCGCGGGGAATAATGTGCAGCTTTGCCGCTTCGGGATTTCGCTTCATAGCCAGTATGTAAGTCGCTTCGCGTTCATCGCCCCAGTACGGCGGCGTTATGTCGACAACCTGTTGCGCTACGCCGATGTCAATTTTGCAGTCCGGCATTTCGGTAAGGCGCAGGGTTAGTTCTGCCATATCGGACAAGCTGGGTATGTCCCGCTCGGGGACATACATAGGCTGCTCTGTAAGATGAAAGTGGGCGATGGGCATAAACTGTATTTATAACAGATTATCTAGTGTATTTGAACCCCGGACCCCTTCCTTACCATGGAAGTGCTCTACCCCTGAGCTATCGTGGCAGTGCAAAGTGTTCGCCCACTACATCACGCGCTGCGTCGAGAGTGTAATGTACGTGGTTGGCCACTAGGTCAGGCGTTAGCGCGGGGGTCTGAACCAAGCTATTCACGGTTGCTGATGCAGTCGCCCAGTGCTCGTTTTCGCCTCTTCCGTTAAGCTGTTCCGATTTAAGCGCTTCCAATACATAGTAACCATAGCCGCAATGCTGATGGCTTGATCGTATCTATAAAGCAGTCTAGATGGGTCTGCGCCCTTGCTCAGGGCCGCGGTGGTTGATGCAGCCATTGGGTCGAGCGTTTGAGGCGGGAGTAGTCCCCAGCCTGGTATGCCGTGCGCGATTAGATCGTGAGCGGCATGAACGCCGCGGGTGGCAAGTAAGGGGCCGGGTTGATCGGGGCGTTGTATCTCGTCAAAGAAGTGCATATCGGCGTAGACATCGCCAAAATGAACACGGAAGTTCATGCTCCCTAGCGCGGTTAGCCGTTCTATCGCCGTAAAAGCGTGTGGAATTTCCGCTTCTTGTAATGTGGTTTTGCCTGTGGGGCTGGTTCGTTCAGTAATGAGTACGCCGGCAGCGGCGAAGTAGCGTGCAATATCGGGGTTTTTGCAGGCTTCTGCTGCTAGGGCCATTTCCTGGGACAGATCGGGCTGCATATCGGGCTTGCGCGCCGGGCGTGTACTCCGGATTATAACCTCCACTTTGCCGTCGGCCATTGTTGATGGCTCCCAATAGGTTACCTCGTGACGCTCTCTTGCGCTCCCATCGTGAAAATTTGGGAGCATATAAGGTGCAGGGAGGCCAGGCGTGGGCACTGGTTCGGGAGAAATCCGAAGCGCATAGTAGTGTTATTATATAACTTAATTATGTATAATGCAACATCTTGCGTCGCTCTCAGACCCCGCGATTAGGAATGTTGCCTAAGACGAACAATCATCGAGTAGCAGCCGTTGACGACTAGCGACAGGATAACCAGGAGTATGCCTATAACAAACCAGCCACGATTCTCAGCGCCTGCATCAGACGCATCGGTAATGCCATCGGTGAGGGCGGTTACAATTCTGCCCACTACTACCACCACAGTAACACCGCCGGTAATGAGTAGCTGGCGTTTAAGAAAAGACTTCATACGATACCATCTTTCATAGTAGAACTATACCATTGGGCGAGCCAGGCAGGTGCTATTGGGTGCGAAATTTGCGAGTGGGGACGCATACAGGTACAGTATTTTAATGGTTAAACAACGTGACACATTTGTATTTTGCACTGCCTGCCGCGCAGCACTTGAAGATCGTGGCGGATATAAAGTATGCACACAGTGCGGCAAGCATTATTATGCTAATCCGAAGCCGGCTGCCGTAATTGTTTTGAGTGATGCTTCAGGCAAGCTGCTCATTACCAAGCGCGGCCGCGATCCGTTCAAAGATTGGTGGGACTTTCCCGGCGGCTTTGTTGAAGAAGACGAGACACTTGAGCAGGCGGCAACGCGTGAGCTAAAAGAAGAAACCGGCGTAGAAGCTGCTAATTTGAGCTATATAGGTTCGTTCAAAGAAGATTATGAGTTTCGAGGTGAGGTGGTGCCGGTGGTTGTGGCTGTATTTGCCGGCAGCCTTCCCCAGGATGTTCCGGTTGTTGTGGGTGATGACGTATCGAGCTATAAGTTTATCGCAAAGCAAGACCTGAACATCGAAGAAATCGCCTTCACCAACCAGCGTGCATTTATGGAAAATTATTTTAAGTAGCGGGCTTTACTCCGCACGTCCCAGCCCCTACCGGGTCAGTTTAGCCCCCTGTTCCTTAGAAGAAGTAACAGTAAAGTTTGCATAAATTAGAACGACTGTTACAATTAAGAATGTAACGATCGTTACAGTAGCTACAAAACCAACCTGCAGGTAAACCATGACTCGCTCACAAACGGATGAGCTTATACGAGCTACGGCCAAGCGGCTATTTGCCAAGTTTGGCTACGAAGGCGTATCGATGCGGATTCTTGCCCAACAGAGCGGCGTAGGATTGTCGAGTATATATCACTTTTTTAAGGACAAAGACGTCTTGTTAAAAGAGATTTATCAGGCAACCAATGCGCGTCTGGGTCAAGACCGCAAAGACTTGCCTCCCCAACCCACCGCCAGTCGTATGCTCGCGCAGCTTATCGAATTCCAATTTGAACACACCGAAGATGTGGTGTACGTTCTGAAATACTATTTGCACTACCGGCACGACTTTGCAAACTTACCTACTAAAACACTGCCGCCCAAGTCGGCGCTTCATATCGAAGAAGTAATCGACAAAGGCCGGCAAACCGGCGAGTTTGAGGTGGCGGCCAGCGAAGTTGGCGCCAAGGCTAAAGTTGTGGCACATACCATTAACGGTTATTTGCTCGAGTATTATCCGGACGTACCTCAGAACACCGAGCGTCAAGCAATCGTAGATGACATTGTGTCGTTTACCATGCGCGGCCTCAAATAACCTAAAGGAGTGCAAGAGATGAAACTGAATACAATTGATTGGGTGGCTCTGGCGCTAACTATCGTTGGCGGATTGAACTGGGGGCTGGTGGGCGCATTTAAGTTCAACCTAGTCGACGCTATCTTTGGGGAAGCGAGCACGCTGTCGCGAATAGTATATGTGCTGGTTGGCCTGTCGGCCGTATACCTTGTACTTACCGCTACTAAGCTGGCAGGCGGTATGCGCCACGAAGCGTAACTACTTATATCATTACGCTAAAATAAAAACACCGGTCGAAAGATCGGTGTTTTTATATGGTGCAGGGAGAGGGATTCGAACCCCCGAAGGCTAAGCCAGCAGATTTACAGTCTGTCGTGTTTGACCGCTCCACAATCCCTGCATGTTTTTCTTCGCAAGAAGAAAGATGTAAAAGTATCTTATCAGAATTTCGCTGAAAGCGGAATTCTGCCCCCCCAAACGGCAAGCTTGCTTGTCGTTTGGTAAGGAAAAGCCCTGTTGGAAGGTGCTTTGACGTGGAGCCGCTTGTCGGATTCGAACCGACGACCCTCAGTTTACAAAACTGATGCTCTAACCAGCTGAGCTAAAGCGGCATGCGTAACAGATAGATTCTACCAAAATCACCACCGTTAAGCAATCTTGTTATAAGGTGTTACAATCGGTCCATGCGCTTTACTGGTGAACTTGATGTAGCTATCCACACCCAGCAGCTTACTATTGCTTACTCGGAGACACTTGGCGACCCGGCCAAGACGCCCATTTTATACCTGCCAGGCTGGGGTTGCACCAAAGAAGACATAGCTGGTGCCGAGATGAACGAAGACTTGGCCGACCGGCGCATTATCTCGTTCGACTACCCTGGCTACGGAGACTCTCCGCCTCCGGCCGAACACCCTTTTCCGTTTAATCAATGGAGTTATTTGGGGCTAGTGAAGACTATCCATAGGCGGTTGGATATGGGCAGAACTGCCGTTGTAGGCCATAGCGCCGCCGGTGCAGATGCAATATACTTTGCATCTTTTTGCAAGGAATACGCGGCCGGGCTGGTGAGCGTTATGGGCAATTTAGGCCCGGCCGACTGCTTTATAACCGGACAGCTAGCCGGTATGACGGCGCAAGAGGTGCTGCACGGCGGATTTGACGGCTATGTCCTCAAACTGGCGCAAAGTAAAAATCCTGGCATGAAGCGCTATGTCGAGCAAATAAGTAATTTTGACCGCGCTGCCATACTCAATTACCGTAATCATGGACTCTCGGTGGTGCAGCACTGCGAACTGGGCAACCTGCTGCCGCGCTTTCTAGACTATGACGGTCCCAAGCTATTTGTGCATGGCGAGGACGAGCAAACGGTATATCTCGACAGTCTACGAGCTGCCCCGGTGCCTATTGCAACTATCGAGGGTGCCGGCCACTTCCCCTTTGTAGACAAACCAGCCGCGTATTTTAAGGTTCTGGGCGACTTTATGGTGCAGCTAGACGATGGCCTTAGGTCGCAACACGCTTAGAGGTCGCGCAGCATGCGCTTAGGTTTGTCGGCGGGTACGCCGCACACGCTATTCAAGCTGGATACGGGAAGGGCTGCACCCGGCCTGGTGGTAATACCTCTTCGGGCAGATGAAGGGTTATGGCGTGCACGCTCAGCCCACCGAACGGCGATGCCTCCGCTAGGGGGAGTGCTAAATTTGGTATGGGCAGTACGTGCAGTGGCTGCTGGGTGAATGTCCTGGCTTCCATATCGTAGAGACGCACGGCGCCGGTGAGCAGAGTCTCGAACACATGCGCTGTAGCCCTTTCGGCGGGATTTCCCTGATGGGTCTGCAGCCAGGTCTCGGGTACTCGACCTTGCAATTCATCAGGGACCAGCCTGACCACACTGTGTGGCTTAAAGGTGTAGGCGGTACCGCCTTCCTTGAACATCTGTATTATGAATCGTGCGACATTGGCTGTCGTGGCAATCCGCTCCGGTCGTATGCCAATTGCCCTTCCCTCGAACGGCTTGATATGCACTATTGGCATGATGCTTCTCTTTGTGTGTGATAAAAATATATTATACCACGACGCGCTTGGCTGGGCGCAGCATGCGCTTGGGTTTGCCGGCAGGCACAATTAGCTTGCCTAAACGCTGTTCAATCATGTCGGCTTCGGCTTGCATACCGCGGTCCAGGTAGGCTTTGTGTAGCAGCGTGAGCGTTTCTTTGTTGGGTTCTAGGTCTACGGCTTTTTCGAGCGACTGGAACATGAGTTTTTCGTTACCTAGTTTTTCTTGCACCTTGGCGTAGGCGACGTGGCGGGCGGCCAAGCTGTCCTCTAGCTTAAGGGCTTGCTCAAAGGCAATGGCGGCTTTTTCGTAGTTTTCGGTTTCGTAATAAATAAGCCCTAAGTTGTGCAAACTTGAGGGCGTGGCTTCGATGGAGCTGGCAATTTCGAAACAGTCGATGGCGTCGCGGTATTCTTTTTGCTTGGCGTACAAGATACCCAGGCGGTTGTAGGCGGCGGCGTTCCGCTCATCGATCTTGAGAATAGTAAGCAGCGCTTTTTCGGCGCGCAGCAAGCGGTTTTCGCGCATGCCTTGGTGGGCGATGTCCCACAATTTGCCCATACGGTCGCCAATTTTGCGGGAAGCTCCCAAAAATTCGTCGTCGCGCGTGCGCGTGTTGTGGAATGCGAGTAGGCCAAAAATACCTACAATAGTTAGCTCAAACATATGATACAGACAATTATAGTACCCGTGCTAAAGCTTAACAACTAGCATTTTAAGAATTTTTTCAGACTTATTTCAATGGTTGGTCTGAGCCGCCGGCGCACTTGTTTGGTTGTCGAGTTGAAGGGCTTCGTTATATGATAGGCCCCCAAATACCTGTCTTGAGGCCGCTTGGACGAGTGGGGCACAAACACGGCCCGTGCAAGTAGCACCGAGGTCACGGCGGAGTGCAGCTTGGCCTTTTTCCAGATCGGCAGCCCTGCTGTCGTGAAAGTCTTCGACTTGGCAGCGGTCAAAATGGCGTGGCACGGGCAAATTTGGGATTTCCGCCTGCGTGGCCGCAGCATTTACGATGAACGTATTTAGAATATTCTTACCCTGGCATAGGTCGCCGGTTGCAGGGCAATTGAGCGATACTTGTTCCATAAAACTCCCAAGTAAGGATAATAATGCAATTTTATATTAAAATATTATGCCTTAATGGTCAATTGTATGTGATAAATATCACATACATACCGAGGGGTTTGCTTGAGATATGCTTCTGTTGTGCGCTTACAGACTGAGAAATAAGTTGCTGAGTGCAAGCTTAGCGTTGGCGCTACGCTCTAGTGCTTCGCGGGCCTCAAGGGTGTACTTGCGTATGCGGTGCCACTGGCGAATGCGCGCCATGTCTTGCTTGGCACTGGCGCCACGCAAACCTGTTTGGGCGATGCGCTCCAGAGCTTCTAATACCGCCTTGGCGGTTTCTTTTTGTTTGCTGAGACTGTCAACCAGCGCCAGGCGTTCAAAGGGTGGCTTTTGTAAAATTTCTTTGGCGGTGGCAACACTGGTCTGCAAGGGATGATCTTGGTCGCCGCTGAGCAGCGCGCTCAATAATCCCGGCAATCCCCCGCTCAAAAAGTAGGCTTGGGTTTGGGCGGTTTTGTCTTTGCCCGAAGCAATCAGTAACTGCTGCAAGGCGGCTTCGCTGGGCGTGGTAACGGTAATGGTTTGTACGCGCGACAAAATGGTGGGTAGCAGCGCCCGAGGGCTGCTGACGGTCATTACCAGTATGGTGTCGGCCGGCGGCTCTTCCAGCAGTTTGAGGTAGGCATTTTGCGCCTCGGTGGTGAGTGCCTGAGCCTGCTCAACAAGTACGGCTCGCCGGTAGGGGTGAGTGCCGATGGTTTTCAGCTGCAAAAATTTTTGCAGCTGACGGATGGCTTCTATAGATATGCTGGCGCCATCGGGACTCACCCGCGTAAAGTGCGGATATGTAGATAGTTTGGCGGGTGTAGTGCCAAGCAGCTCGGCGATAAGCGCTTCGGCTACGGCAGATTTGCCAATGCCCATTGGCCCGGCAAGCAGTACGGCGTGCGAGGGGCTGCTCAAGAAGTGCAGCAGCTGGTCTTTGGTGGCGTCGTGCAGTACTAGGCCGTCCATTGTCTAAAAACGCTCCTCAAACTCCGGCGGCAAAGGCGCTGTAAACGTCTTAAGCTCGCCGTCCGGCACGGTAATCTCCAGCTGGTAGGCGTGCAGCAGCAGGCGGTCGCCGTACACGCCGCCGCCGTACAGCGGGTCTCCCACAATGGGGTGGCCGATGTGGCTTAAGTGTACGCGCAGCTGGTGAGTGCGGCCGGTTTGGGGACGAAGCTCCAGCAAACTTTCGGTATCATTTGTTTTGAGCACTTTGTAGTGGGTGCTGGCGTCTTTGCCGTTGGCCCCTACTCTAAAGGTGGCCGGCGCTTTGGGGTTGCGTTGAATGGGCATGTTAATAACTGCTTCAGGCTCTTTGAGGTGACCTTTTACTACGGCAATGTATACTTTTTTGGCGTCGCGGCGCGCAAATTGCTTTTGTAACCAGCTCAGTGCGTCCTGTGTTTTAGCGCCAATGAGTACCCCGCTCGTTGCCCGGTCTAGCCGGTGTACGATGCCAGCGCGTACCCCATTTACCCCGTTTACGGCCCGTGCGCGGAAAAAGCTGGCCACGGTGCCTTCGGTGTTAAATTCGCCCTGGGCGTGCGTGAGTACGCCGGCGGGTTTATTAACTACAACGCAGTCGTGATCCTCGTACAGAATGGGCAGGTCAATGTCGGGAATGGCGTCTAGCTGAGCTTCGTCATACGTTATAACAACGTTGTCACCTTCTTTTATATGGTAGCCGGGCTTCTTGGGTTCGCCATTTACGGTTACATTGCCTTGGTCGATAAGCTTGGCAGCAAAGGCACGGCTGAGACGTGGGCGCTTAGTTACTACATATTGGTCGAGCCGTTCGCCGGTGTGCGATCTAAGTTTGATGCCAGTAACTTCGGAGGTGTGGCCACCGCTGCCCATGGCCGCCCATAACAGCGACCGCGAAATGCGTGCGTTGGGTGCCGGCTCGGGGCCGGGGTCGTGCACGATGTAATCGCCGCCTTCGCGGCCAATGACTAACACAGCGTGGCTTACAAAGCCGTGCTTGCCAGCCAGTACGCGTGAGTTGAGGGTTACGAATACCAAGCGCCCAAGAGTGAGCATGTCGTCAATATCTTGCAAGCTGGCGCTTTTATTTTCCCAGCGCACGGTGTGCAAAAAGTCTGGGATGTACGGCTTGATATCTTGAATATTGGTGTGAGCCAGGTGCCAGTCGGCTTTGTCTTTGGTGTATATCTCGTATAAATACTGCACGCCTTTTTTGTCGTAGGCGCGGTAGTCGAAGGGCTCGACCATATGAATATCCAGCCCCATGCCGGCCATTTTAGTGAGCGGCCCGATGGTCCAGGCGGCGCGGCCAGGCGTGTACCCTACAAACTCAGCTACTTCGTCGTGGGTCATTTTTTTGCCAAGCGTATACTCGAGTATCATGCGGTAGCACGCCACCATGCAACTCATGTTGTCTTCACCGTTTGGGTAAAAGGGCACCTTTTTCATGCTTGGGGACGCAGACCGACGGCTTGCTGCGCGCGGAGTAATGTTGCGTTGGCGGTTTCGTTCATAAGCTTTTCGCTTGCTGCCAGTTTGGTCAGGATTTGCTCGTCGGAAACGCTCGCAAGTTTAGTCTGGAAGTCGCCCAAGAAGCTGCCGACCACATCGGCGGCCGCCTTCTTAAGGTCGCCATAGCTGCTCTTGCCTTCCCATTCGGCAACTACATCCTTAAGCTCACGGCCGGAAAGCAGTGCCAATATTTGCAGCAAGTTGCTAACGCCAGGCCGCTCTTTCATATCATATTTGATTTCGCCGTAACTATCTGTGGCGGCGCTCATGATCTTTTTAGCGGCTGCCACGGGCGTGTCGCTCATAAATATAACGCCCTTGCCGGTTTCGTCGCTCTTGCTCATTTTTTTGAGCGGGTCCTGCAGGTCTTTGATGCGCAGTCCTTGGTCTTTGCCGAAGAATTCGTGCTGCTTGGGTACGGGCAGCGGTACGGTAAAAAGGTTGGCACTAAACTGGTTGTTCATGCGCTCGGCAATGTCGCGCATAAATTCCAGGTGCTGGGTCTGATCGTCGCCCACTGGTACATATTGGGCGTTGTAGAGCAGCACATCGGCGGCCATGAGCACCGGGTAGTTGAATAGCCCTACGCTAATGCGATCTTCGGACAATTTGGCCGACTTGTCTTTGAATTGGGTCATGCGGCCCATTTCGCCCATGCCCGTAAAGCAGTCCAGTATCCAGGTAAGCTCAGAGTGAGCGGGCACGTAGCTTTGGCGGTACAGGTGCACGTCGTCGTGGT
Organism: Bacillota bacterium; assembly: GCA_035478295.1. Classification (GTDB taxonomy): domain Bacteria; phylum Patescibacteriota; class Saccharimonadia; order Saccharimonadales; family UBA4665; genus PMNU01. The sequence continues at coordinate 26,606 of DATIJU010000007.1, forward strand.
CGAGTGGTAGGCCGGCGGCCACAAAGACACGCAGGTTTTGCATAATACCGCCGTGCAGTTTGCTGTGGTCGATGGGCGTGGTAAAGCTGTGCAGGTCGGGTACAAACATATTTATTTGGTACTCGCCTGCCTTGCTCTTGGCCATGTCGATAATCGGCAGCATACCACCCAGGTAATTGCCAATAGTAAGATCGTTGTTGGCGCGCAGACCGGTTAGAATTGTTGGTTTGCTCATGATTGTTCTATTATATCGTTTCTTAGGCTGCAAGTACTAATTCTTGAGGTACGAGCTGCTGTTGGTATTGCTGGTCTAATCCCCGCCTTTGTACTAATTCGCGCAGTGCAAGCGCGCTTAACTCGTCGACGGTGGGCACCGGTTGTCCATATCTTACGTGTTCGGCGCGCATAGCTAATGTAGTTGCTATGTGTGCGGCTACTGATATTCCGAGCCTGTCGCGTTCTTGATTTACTTCTGGTCCGCTTAACATGATGTTTCTCCTTTGTCATTCCGGACTCGATCCGGAATCTAGTAATGATGAACCCCTTTGTCCTGGATTCCGGATCGAGTCCGGAATGACAGCAGAGTATTAAAAAACCGCCTGGTGGCGGTCTCTTCTATATTTTTGGTTGTATGTTATCAAGCAAACACACGGAACAAACCGCCACGAGATGTGTCGGTAAACCAGTATGCGTTGTTTGCTATATTGCCCATGTCAGTCGTCATCATAGCGTATCCGTTTGCCGGATGCAATCGTTGTTGCAAATGCGTCAGCAGTTTTACGGATGACACACACGAAGAATGCCTCGATATTTTCGCTCGGCACCAAGCGCATTGCTTGTTGTAATTGAGGCTGGAAGGTGCGATCGTTCCAGCTTTTGAGCGCTGGCACGCGGTTAGGCAGCTGCAGCTCAAATGGCAGTGTCTGCGCTTCGGGGTGGGTGCGCAGCAGGTAATCCACTACCACTTCGTTTTCTTCGGGCGCCATGGTGCAGGTGCTGTACACCAGCGTGCCGCCCACCTTTAGCAAGTACCAGGCTTGCCCCAGAATTTGCTTTTGCAGTTTGCTCAGACGCTTAATGTGCGCAACCGACCAGCTTTCAAAATCTTTGGCACGATCGTACTGCATCAGCCCTTCCCCGCTGCATGGTGCGTCCAGCAGAATTTTGTCGTAAGTACCGCCGTCTAGCTTGCGGCCAATCTGGGTGGCATCGTACAGCGATATTTGCGCCGGATTTACGTCCAACCGGCCAAAGTTGGCCTGCATTTTAGCAAGGCGTGCGCGAGAGTTGTCATTGGCCGTAATGTAGGCTTGGTTGTTGGTAATAGCCGCAATGTGGCTGGTTTTGCCGCCGGGCGCGGCGCACACATCCAGTATCTTCTCGCCAGGACGGGGGTCGAGTGCAATGACCGGCAGCCAGCTGGCGGCGTTTTGTATGAACACTTTGCCGGAAGTAACTAGCTCGTGGTCGCGTATATGCGCTACCGGCACGGCTAGCTCGTAACAATTCGCCGCCCAGGCATACGGCGCACCGAGCCAGCCAGGTTTGGTTAGTTCTGCTGCGGTAGCGCTCACTTCACCGCGCAGCGGATTCAGCCGTACACTCTGCATGCGCGCCATCTGCAGTAGCGGTAGTATCTTTTCGGCGGGCTGTTGCAGTATCTGTCCGGTGCGCATGCGCCATGCCTGCTGTTTAGCGGCCAGTTTGGCTGCGGGATCTTCACGCCTAGTCATCCCCCATATTGTATAATGCGCCCATGATTATGGCGATTGTGTTCGACTGCTTCGGTGTGCTGGCCGGCAAAAGCTATTGGGATGTATACAAGGCCGGCGGCGGCGACTCCGTAAAAGATGAAGAGTTTATTACCAGCATGGTAGACAAAGCCAACCGCGGCCAAGTAACCCAAGAGCTATTTAGCAGCGTGATGGCCGACCGCCTTGGCATGAGCATGGCCGAGTACCGAGCCCTCCTCACCCGCGAAGAGGCCGCCAACACCGAGCTCCTGGCCTACATCCGTAAAGAGCTAAAGCCCAAGTACAAGCTGGCTGTGCTCAGTAATGCCGCAGCCGGCGTAGTAGCCCGCAAAATTCCGGCGGAAGAGTATGCGCTGTTTGACGTCGTTATAGAATCCGCTACTACCCCCTACGCCAAGCCCGACCGCGAAATATTCGAACTAGTAGCCAGCAAACTCGGCGTAACCTTCGACGAAATGATCTTTATAGACGATCTAGAGCAGTACGTCGTCCCAGCTTCCCAGATGGGCATCCACGCCATCCGCTACACCGGCGTCGACGCTATGAAACACAAGTTGGGGTCGCTCCTGACGTAAGTATTAAGTTTCGGTCCTGCCATTCGGAGGACCAAATCCCTTCAGTTCTCGCGGAGACGTACTTGCCCCGAAGGGGATACTTGCCAGGAGTGTAACTCATTGTAACCATACAGATATTATTATATAATAATACATTATGAATATGACACCCGCACCAAAGGCTGAAGCGCTTCGAGGCGTTACTCATTATGAGCAATTTGACGACCAGCCGCGTATTACTTTGGATACTGGAAGTGCCAGCGTTGATTATTTCCCTGCGCCAGGCATCGCGCACATCGGTGGCGGCCCTCTGGGGGAGACCGTTTGCGAGTATAACTTCCGAACGGGATACGTTTATGACGACCGCGACGGAGCGATAGTTCACGAGGCTAATCGGGCCCGCACCTTGCTCACTGAGCAAGGCATAGAGACACCGGTGGGCTATCCTGAGGTTGACGAGATTATTGATGCCCTGAAAGACCGCACGCCCGTTGCCCACGAAGATCTCGCTGGGGCGCAGCATGTAGGCGGATGGTTTATTATAAAGTCCGAGCACCCGAATCCTGCGGCTTTTGCTTCGGCCGATTATCATCTTATAAAACTCGCCAGTGCGCAAATGACTGCCACTCGGCAAACCAAGCAGCCGGCGCTGCAAATCGAGCGCGAGCCTTTTGGGCAGCGCAAGACCACCGACGCCATCCCAATGCAACTCCAATTGTGTAGCGATAAACGTCAGAGCGACGTCGGCGATTCTCCCCGTTGGTATCCGATGAAGATTGATTCGTTTGGCGAGAATAGCGGCGCGCCTTATCCGGGCGGTAGCGTTATTGTTGAGGCTCATAATGATGGATATGGCAGGGGATCCATGCCTAAAGCTATTAATTTTTATCCAGTAGACGCGGCAATTGCTGAAAAACTCCTGGAAATGCGCCATCCGGAGGTAGACATTGACCGCTTCCGCGTGCATGGCCGCGAGCGACGTGCGCTTTCGATGGCTCTGCAGTCGCTGCAGTTCAAACGTTGGTCTGAGTGGGACATAAAAAACATACAAGACTTTAGCGAGTCGATGAGCACGGACGCTTACGCCTCGGCCATTACTACGCTGGTTGATCGCTTTGGCGAGGATTTTTTTCAGGAAGGGAGCTGGGGTGTTATGCTATCCCACCTGCATAGCCTGCACACCGAAGATATGACCGAAGGCCTTATCCACAAACCCCACACCGATATTGGTCCCAGCGGGAGATTGTCGGCGGACATCGTTCGATCACTTATTGGCGAGACTCATCCGATTGCCCCGGGTATGCAGCGATACGGCTACGTGGTTAACGCATTGCCGCTTTATGGCGACGTGGCTTTTTGGCAAACGCTGCATACCCGTTACCCCGCTATCTACCAGGAGCTTTCCGGCCGCTGGTTGGATCTTCCTGATAATTTTGAAGCCACCGGAACGTATGGTAAATCGATTCTTAATCCGCGGGCCGTGCTGAGTACTCACTTCCCAGAGGCCCACGCCTTCTTGGTCGGGCATGATCCCCGGTTTGCTGCCCCGCTGGGAGCGACGGCGGTAGATTACCTAAAGCCGAAATTGGTTTAGTGTGTTGGCGTAAAAAATAGAAGATGCCCTCAGCCGGCCGGGACTTGGCACTGCTTGCGGGTACCCTGAAGCGCGTCTTTTGCCGGAAATTTTGTCCTAAAAATCAGCCAAGTAAGTTTAAATACTAATAGTAAGGGGGTGTATGGAACACTTACGTCAAGAAGTTATCAAGATGCAGCACAAGATTAACGACCTTATGGATGATGCCGGACACGAGGCGGCGCGCATGCTGTGCAAAGAGGTGCAGGGCCTTGAAGATGACCTTCAGGTTAAGAAGCAGGCACTTACCATCGAGGCGCGCGTTAAGCGGATTATCCATATACTTGAGGGTGAAGCCAAGGAGGCTCGTATTATGAATTATGAGCACCTGGCTATGTTCCGGGAGTATTTTGAAGAGTTGCGTCACAAGCTGCGTGGCATGGCTTAAGAGTACGGGACGTTTAACAAAAAGAGCCTCGGGGGAGGCTCTTTTTTGATTGTTCGAGAAGCAGATTAACGCTTGGTGAACTGGCGCTGCTTGCGGGCGCCCTTGAGGCCGAACTTCTTGCGTTCGCGCTCGCGGGGGTCGCGGCTGAGCAGGTCTGCGCGCTTGAGCGTGCTCTTGAGATCTTCGTTCATGAGCGTCAGAGCTTTGGCAATGCCGAGGCGGATTGCGTCGACTTGGCCGGCGTGACCGCCGCCATCTACCATCACCGTGATGTCGAACTTGTTCTCTAGCTCGGTTACTGCAAATGGCTTGCTGAGCTCGTTTAAGAGTCCAGCGCTGCCAGCAAAGTATTCTTCGGCTGGCTTGCCGTTTACGGTAATTGTGCCCTTACCACCCATGAGGCGGACGCGAGCAGTAGCAGCCTTGCGGCGGCCTAGAGCGTAGAAGTAGTCATTCTTGGTAGCCATGATTACTTACCTTCCTTAACAGAGATTGCCTCTGGCTTTTGTGCTTCGTGGTTGTGCTCGGCACCGCCGTAAATCTTGAGACGGTCGAGGCGTGCGTCGCGCAGTTTGTTAACTGGCAGCATGCCGCGGACGGCCTGGAAGATAACGCTGGTGTCGTCACGCGCGAGCTTTTCGCGCATGGTGAGCTCGGTGAGGCCACCAGGGAAACCGCTGTGCTTGTAGTACATCTTCTTGTCCATCTTGCCGCCAGTTACTTGCGCTTGGGCAGCGTTGATAACAATCACGTAGTCGCCTACATCGATGTGCTTGGTAAACATGGGCTTACCCTTGCCCAGCAATAGCGTCGCAACCTGTGTTGCGACACGGCCGAGAGTGGCTTCTGAAGCGTCGATAACGTACCACTTGCGGGTAACGTCTACGGGCTTAGCGCTGTAAGTCTTCATTACTTAGTCTCCTTCTTTGCAGCTGGCTTAGCAGCGGCTTTCTTGACAGGAGTTTTGGTGGCAGCGGCCGGCTTAGCGGCAGTGGCTGCAGATTTGGCAACAGGAGCTTCTTTGAGGTCATCTACAAAGCTGATGCGAGCCATTTGGGTGTTGTCACCGCGGCGTGCGCTCGTTTTGGTAATGCGCAGGTGACCGCTGTTGCGAGCGGTGAGCTTCGGGGCAATTTCGTCAACCAGCTTGTGAGCGCTTTCGATCGTTTGCAGATCGGCGATCACTTGGCGGCGGTTGTGAAGATCACCCTTTTTAGCCTTGGTGATTAGTTTTTCCACGTAGGGCACCACTTCTTTGGCCTTTGGCAAAGTGGTCTCGATGGACTCGTACTTAACGAGCGAATCGGCGAGGCCCTTAATGAGTGCGCCGCGTTGGTCGCGCTCACGGTGGAATTTACGGCCTTTGTATCCGTGACGGTGCATAGTTTAGAGCTCCATCTCCGCAAGCTTTTCCTTGACTTCGTCGAGGGCCTTGCTGCCAAAACCCTTGAGGTCGCGCAGTTCGGCATCGCTTAGGGAGAACAGGTCTTTAATAGTATGAATGTCGTTGTTAACGAGTGCGTTGGTGGTGCGGGCGCTCAAGTTCAAATCTTCGATCGGCGTGTTGAGAGCTGCACCTTCGTCGCTGTTGTCGTCGTTCAAGCGAGCGGCACCGGCGGGGTTGTTGGCAGCCAGAGCCTCAGCGCTTTCGACGCGAGTCTTGCCGGCAAGTGCCGTGTACTGGTTAACCAAAATAGCCGAAGCTTCTTCGAAAGCGTCGCGTGGCGTAATGGTGCCGTCGGTCTCGATAGTAAGCAAGAGCTTGTCGAGGTCGGTCATTTGGCCTACGCGAGTGTTCTCTACCTTATAGCGAACGCGCATAACGGGGCTAAAGATGGCGTCGAGGGCAACGTAGTCGCTGGCCTTCTTGCTAGTGCCTTCTTCTACCGTGCGGTAGCCGCGGCCGGTTTCAACAACGAGGTCTACTACAAATTTGGCCTTGTCGTCGTCCAGTGTGGCAATAACTTGGTCGGGGTTAACAACCTCAACATCGGCGTTGGCCTGAATGTCTTTGGCAGTAACAATGCCCTTGCCGCTTTTTACGATGCGCACTTGCTGTGGTTCGTCGCCGTATACGCGGAAGCGTACACCCTTTAAGTTCAGCATGATGTCAACGACGTCTTCTTTGACGCCCTTAACTGTGGTGAACTCGTGGGTAACGCCCTCGATCTTAAAGCTGGTAACAGCAGCACCGGCAATGCTCGAAAGCAGTACGCGGCGAAGCGAGTTACCGAGGGTCATGCCGTAACCGCTGTGCAGCGGTTCGACGACGAATGTGGCGCTCGTCGCGCTGTGGTCGTCTACTTGCACTAACCCTGGTGTGTGAATCATTTTTGACATGTACACTGCCTCCTTAGCGTGAGTAGTATTCTACGATTAATTGTTCGTTGATATCTGGTTCAGCGTCTGCACGCGACGGGAGGGCGGTAATCTTAAGACCAAACTTTTTACGGTCGGCCTTGAGCCATTCAGGGACAGTGCTGGGTGCGGGGCTGACGTCGTCGAGCTTCTTGAAGTATTCGCTCTGCTTGCTGTGGTCGCGGACAACGAGTTCGTCGCCAACTTTTACACGGATGGACGGGATGTCGACGCGAGTGCCGTTGAGGACAAAGTGACCGTGGGTAACCAGCTGACGAGCAGCGCGGCGTGAAGGAGCGAATCCGGCGCGGTAGACAGCGTTGTCCAGGCGTTGCTCAAGCAGCTGCAGCAGGTTCTGGCCAGACTGACCTTCGCGGCGAGTGGCTTCCTTCATTAGGTTGCTGAATTGTTTCTCAAGCAAGCCATACAGGCGCTTTACCTTCTGCTTTTCACGCAGCTGGAGCGAGTATTGGCTAGCTTGGTTGCGCCGAGAGCGGCCATTGCCTTGCTGACCAGGAGGAGTGGGGCGCTTAACAAGCGCCTTGTGAGCCTTCGGGTGCAGGGCGTAGCCTTCGCGGCGGGACATTTTTACGATTGAGCGAGTATCTCTTGCCATAATCTTATCTCCTACGCCCCTTAGATCCTACGAGCCTTGCGGGCACGCACACCACCGTGCGGCACACCGGTTACGTCTGTAATGGTTTCTACTTGCATGTTCAGGTTCTGCAGTGTGCGAACAGCTGCATCGCGGCCGAGGCCGACGCCCTTTAGGAATACGTCTACTTTGCCCATGCCATGCTGTTGCTTGGCAGCGTTACCGGCCTTTTCGGCGGCAACTTGGGCGGCATAAGCCGTGCCCTTCTTAGAACCGCGGAAACCGCAGCCACCTGCACTTGCAGTGGTGAGTACGGCCCCCTTGGGGTCGGTAAAGGTAACAATTGTGTTGTTGAAGGTTGCCAGGATGTGCACCTGTCCCGTGGGGACGCTGCGCTTGGCCTTCTTTTTCTTGGGTGTTGCAGCTGGTGCTGCTGAAGTGTTTTCTGCCATATCTATATCCTCATCCTACGTCTTAGACGCAACCTTCTTAGCGGTACCGCCTACCGTAACCTTGCGGCCACGGCGGGTACGTGCGTTCGTCTTGGTGCGCTGACCGCGGGACGGCAGGCTTGCCTTGTGGCGCAAGCCACGGTAAGCGTTGATGTCCTTCAGGCGCTTGATGTTGCCGGCTACGATGCGCTGCAACTCACCTTCTACTACATACTTCGAGTTGATGATGTCTTGGATGCGACCGACTTCTGCGTCGGTAAGATCCTTTACCCGAACGGTTGGTTCAACCTTAGCAGCGGCCAGAATGTCGGCGCTGCTCTTGGGGCCGATACCGTAAACGTAGGTCAAAGCGACCCACACTTGCTTTTCGCTCGGAATAGTAACTCCACTGATACGTGCCATATACTAGCTATCCCTGCCGCTGCTTGTGCTTGGGCTTAAGTTTGTTAATAACGTACAACTTGGCCTTGGAAGCTTTTCCACGGCCACGTCGCCAGACGAGTTTATCGTCAGGGCTGATCTTTTTGACACTTGCACGCACTTTCATGCGGATCATGCTCCTTTCCAGAGTCACAACACACTGCTTTATAGTTTATTGAGTTATTGCTGGGAACTTTCACAGAACAGCACTTCTTGCGCCGCACGGTTCCGCTCCGATGCTCACGTACCTTGAGTACGCTCCGCTTCGGTGCTCGCCGTGCAACACAAGCTGCACTATTCTGTGAAAGTTCTGCGCGGCCTTATAGGCTGCCGGCGCACTAGCCTTTGCGGTACGTTATCCGACCCTTCGTAAGATCGTAAGGAGTCAATTCTACCGTAACGCTGTCTCCTGGCACGATGCGAATGTAGTGTTTCCGCATCTTACCGGCGACGTGAGCTATAATCTGGTGGCCGTTTTCAAGCTCGACACGAAATTGAGTACCCGGAAGAGTCTCAATAATAGTCCCTGTCAACTCGATGACTTGCTTGTTACTTGCCATAAGATATAACTAGTAGTCAATTATACCAATTGTGGTAAGTAATTACAACACTCTAACGAATAGGACCGCGCGGTACCCATAATCCGCTGTCCATAGCTTCGAAATATCGGCTGGTTACTTCGACTAAGCCGTCGAGTACGACACCCGGCTCGATGAGTTCAGTAGCTTGTGAGTAGGTAGTTACGTATGTATCCAGGGGATTGTCTACGGAAATTATGGTGACGTCGTTTTTGGTCGCTTGGTCTGCCGGAGCTGCTTCATATTGCTGGAGTATGCCACTTGGTCTTAGGAGTACCCCTCTGGCGGTTGCCAGCGTGCCTCTGTGGCGGATGGGCGTATGCTCAACGGTATGGTCAAGGTTAATTTGGGCAGTATATTCGGTGTAGCCCTCTGTGGCCGGCGCGTAGGTATGGGCTATGGCTAGGCCGGCGGCCAGCTCGTTTGTTTTGCGCCACAAGAACCGGCGATGGGTGTGCACTAACTGGTGGTCTCGGTGGTAGAGTTGGGCTTCGGCGAGCAACGGGCCTAAGTATGCTGCGGCTTCGGTGACTTGTTCAAACAGAGCACGTTCGATTTTGTACGGCAGCCGTTCTTCGCCTGGTTGTAACGCTGTCGTGGGCGGCTGTTGTTCGCTGGCTAGCGCCGCTTGGAGCGCTAACACGCGCTCAGTGAGGTTCTGGGGTGGCGTTGTCATGTGCCGCGCTAGTCCTTGCGGCGGCGGAACGGCAGGAGGCTAAAGCGGCGCTTTTTGGTGCTTTCGATGCCTTCTGGTTCCATCTCGTGGAAGAAGTCTGCGCGGGCGTACTGGTCGTAGGTAACCATGAGCGCGCGGGACTCAACCGCACGTAATGTTTCGAGCGATACCGATACCAAGATAAGAACGCTGGTCCCACCAATGGCAATATTAGCGCTAAAGAAGATTTGGGCAATGATAGGGAGGAGTGCCAGAATGCCTAGGCTGAAGGCGCCGAACAATGTCAGGCGGTTTACCGTTTTGCTGAGATGCTTCTCGGTTTGGATGCCGGACCGCACGCCTTCGATAAAGCCGCCCTGCTTTTGTAGGTTTTCGGCAATTTCTTTGCTGTTGAACGTTACACTGGTGTAGAAGAAAGTAAATATAAATACCAGCAAGAAGTAGACTACCGGATAAATGTAAGCCTTCCAGCCATACAACGAGAAGGTGGTGGCGGATGGTGTCTGGAACCACAGGTACAGGTTGGCGCCGAGATGCTGCAGCTTTTCGCTATGATTGCTGGAGAGTAGTGTGCCTACAAAACTGGGAACGCTCAGGAAGGCTACCGCAAAAATGATCGGCACTACGCCGGCGCTAATGAGTTTAACGGGTAGTACGGTGGTTACGCCACCGTAAGTGCGGTTGCCCTGTACGCGTTTGGCATAGTTAATCGTAAGCCGCCTGGCCGCTTCGTTGAGCTTTACAACGAACCAGGTAACAAGTACCACTGCCGCCACAATAATAGCGGCATAGCCAACTCCTTTGGCGCTTACATGCAGTGTGTGTCCAAACAGGTGCCAGGTACTGGTTTTATCAAAGATTGCCTGCCAGAGGGTTACGACGGTGGATGGCAGACCGCTTACGATGCCTACGGTGATAATGAGCGATATGCCGTTTCCGATGCTGCGTTCGGTGATGAGCTCACCCAGCCACATAAGCAGCATTGAACCGCCGGTGAGCGCGCCCACCATTAAGGCCCACTGCCAGATAGAGGCGTTGGCCGTAATGTCGCCGATGCCGCTCACTTGGCTTGCGGTAGTGCGTACCAGATAAATGGCGCCAATAGACTGCAAAATGGCGAGCGGGAATGTAAGGACACGGGTGTACTGGTTGATTTTGCGCTGGCCGTATTCGCCTTCTTTGCGCAGAGCTTCAAGCTTAGGAATGGCCTTGGTGAGGAGCTGCATGATAATGGACGCATTAATGTAGGGGCCCAGGCCGGCAATCATGATAGAGAAGTTGGCCAGTGCACCGCCCGACAAGATGTTGATGAAGCTCAGCAGCTGAGGGGTTTGAGAGCTGGTAAATAGGTTGTTTAGTACTTGCTTGAGCGTTTCGGGATCGGCCAGCGGCACAGGAATGTGTGCCATGATGCGGAATACTAACAGAATGCCTAAGACGGCCAGGATGCGCTTGCGCATGTCTTTGTGGGACAGCGACTTACCAATAATTTTCCAGTTCATGAATGGTCTCTTCTACCCTTTTCTTGCACTCAGTATACACGACTGCCAGATTTTTGTAATAGCGTTTCTGTACAAGAGTGCCGACAGTTGCTAGGGGGAGGAACAAGATGATACTGTTCGGGTATGGTTAGTCATGAGTATTTCGGCGCTCCTATAAACGATCACTACGGGCGGGTTGACCGCGAGCGGGCTCTGGCTATGCCACAAGACACGGGTATACCCATTACACTGCCGCGCGAGGCGCTTGTTCGTCCATTCGACATATTCTATGCAGGTCATCAAGGCAATGGCTATGGGGTTAATATGGACGCCTTTGCGGACGATGAGAGAAACGTAATGCCGCACTTGTCGATGAGAAGTTTTGCAGGTGTGCGTATTCTAGCTCCTGTAATGGAGCACACGAGAATAGTTCCCGTTGTATCGTTTTATTATTACAAAGGTGGTGAGGTTGGCGAGCGGGTTATCGCTCTGCGCGGTTTTGCTTACGGAGTGCATAGGATGCATCAGCATACAGGTATGCGAAACCGGCCGGAAGCGCCGACGTGGTACATGTATGGCCGTCACATTGGAACGCGTAACCCGTGGATGGATACGGTTACGATGCTGGAGGACAGCCGGCAGGTAAAACATTTCTCGCTGGCCCGCATTGTGCGCGGCCCATTAGGTGATCCCGCGTTGGATGTCGGATTCCGTAGGCGGATGAATATTCCTGCAATCGGCACGGCTTAAGAATTTTTACACCATTTGTTTTAAAAGCGTGCAGTATATGTGCGTTTTTTGTTACTATAAGGGTATGCGGAAAGTAGAATACGGGCATACGTATCTAGCTTTACCCTTCTTGGTGCTTCGTAAAGTGGTGGGATATGGAGCAACTACCTAAGCTCTGGACACCGCAGTCCGACCCGACACGCATTGTCGAGCCGGTGTACCTCACCCCTGCTGAACACGACGAACTGAAAGCCCGAACGGCACAAGATTTGGCGCGACTGCAGGCTACGGCCGTCTTTAAGCTCGCCATTCGTCCATCTGATCCATACGCCGACATCGAAGTGTTCTATGCCCCGCCTACGCCCAGCACGCTCGAGGGTTTACAGTGGCAGGAGGGCGAACGCACATTCATCAAGCGTTGGTTTGCTAAAAAAGATGGCGACGATCCCGACGTTATGGACGCCGAGATGTCGCCATACGCAGCCAATGATCACGGGTTGCTGGTAGTACGGCATTTCCCCTTTCAGGACAAACCATCTAGACCGATATCGGCGCTGAGAGTGGTGGGCCCGGTAGCCGGGCGCACGGCGCACAGCTTGCTGGCGCTTGATTCCGAGTGGGGCCTGGACGTGAACGAGGTGCTTGCGGCGACGACTTTCCCGGATGGCGAGCGATTGCCAGCCGACTTTTTAGAGCACGCTTGGGACATTACGCATGTGAGCATGGACCCCCAAGAGGCTGACGTGCGGGCAATTATGGCTACCTACAATGCGGCACTCAAAATAATAGCCAAGCATGGTGGTCGCTTTATTTTAGGCACTATGGACGTAAAGCTGGTGTTTAACCAACTGTATAGCCGCGGCAACCAGGACTGGGTGAAGGCTGCGGGGGTGTGGGACAAACCCGTTCTTACCCGGGTAAAGGATTCTAACGTATCGACGCTTGGTATTGGCCGGGTACCGCCGTGGAGAGATCGCCTGCACCGCACGCAGCCGCGGCTGGGGGAGCTTATGTTTGGCGATACGCTAGAGCGCGACCGGCGGGTGGTGTTTACCGGTTTTGATCTACCTCGCAAACCCCTTTACGATACCCTGCCGCCCAATCCACGTTTATCGCCAGAGCATTTGTATGCCCGCGGCGAGCGGACACCTTACCTGATGCTGGACCTAAACGCCGCCGGTGACCGTTTGCGCCGTTTTGAAGAAAGTTTGCCGGGTGTGGATGTGCACTACGCTGTCAAGGTGCAGCCCGACGCAGGTTTGTTACGGTATTTGCATGGTGAGGGTGCTGGCTTTGAGATCGCATCGGCCGCGGAGCTGCGTCGCTTGCGACGAGTGGGCGTGCAGCCGCGCGATGTTTTATACAGCAATCCGGTAAAACCTCCGCAGCATATCGAAAAAGCCCACCAGGCCGGAGTGTACCGTTTTGCCATTGACAGCCAGCAGGAGCTAGAAAAGGTAGCGGCCTACGCTCCCGGCGCAAGTGTGTACGTTCGCTTAAAAACAGAAGCGCTGCACAGCAAAGTAGGCAGCGAGGGCAAGTTTGGCGTAGATAACGACACTGCTGAGGGGCTTTTGCGAATGGCAGGCAGCTATGGATTACGCGCCTACGGTATTGCCTTTCATGTTGGCTCTCAGGTTAAGCGGCCGGAGCTATGGCAGCGTGCGATTCGGCAATCGGGCGAGCTTATGGAGCGGCTAGGCAGGACCGGCCTACTAGACTCTAATGGTGCGCCTATACGCATACAGATGCTCAATATGGGCGGTGGTTTTCCTGCGCATCACGAGCAGATATATCCTCGTATTGAGGAGGTAGCCGGGGTTATTAACCGTTCCCTGGAGCGTGATCTCCCCTACCTGCCCCGCAAATTAGCCATCGAACCGGGCCGGGCTTTGGTTGCCGAAGCGGGCATGATTGGGGCCACGGTGCTGGCAGTAGTGCAGCGTGGTGCGACGCGCTTTGTGCATCTCGATTTGGGCTTTACATTATTTGAGGCGGTAGAAAGCGGCTTTACCATAGACTACCCTATAACCGACTCGCGCCGCACGTCAACGCGCAGCACCAGCACTATTGTCGCTGCTACCTGCGACGGGCAAGACACTATTGTTAAAAACGATAATAGTTTGTCGGCAGATTTGCAGCCTGGCGACGTTGTGTATATTGGCGCTACCGGCGCGTATTCTAATTACGGCAAGACGTTTAATGGCATTCCGGAATTAACCGTGCATCACGCCATACCCCAGCCAATTGTCTCGCGTATGGGCCGCCGGTTGTGTAGTGCCACTGAAGTGCTGCTCGACTCGCCAGACGGGCGCGTCGTGGCCCACAGTCCGCTGGGATACGGCAGCTGGCCAACGAACAGTCTATGGAACGACCGTCTGGACTAACTCATAAAAAACACGCCCGTTAGGACGTGTTTTTTATAGTTAGAAAGCTCTAAGCTATTTTTTGCGCTTGGTTTTTGGCTTGGCTGCGGGCAATGCTGCCTTGGCTGCAGCTTTTTTCTCTGCTTTTTCGGCCTTGGCGGCGTTTGTGGGGCGAGCCAAACGGGTAACTTTTTCGAAAGAACCGCCGGCTTTTTGGATGGCTGCGAGCGCGCTGGCGCTGACGGCCTGGACCTTGAGGGTTACTTTCTTGGTGAGTTCACCTTTGGTGATAACCTTTACGTTCACGAATTGGCTGCTAATAAGCCCTGCTTCGGCGAGTACGGTAGCATCAACGGTTTTACCGCCAAATGCTTCGAGCTGACCGCTGTATACAACTTCGGCACGTACCTTGTGTGAGGTAAAGCCAGGCAGCTTAGGCATGCGCTGCATGAGGGGGTTCTGACCACCTTCAAAACCAGGGCGCTTGCTGGAACCGGTACGAGCCATCTGACCCTTAGTACCGCGGCCGGCGGTTTTACCCTGGCCGGCGGCGATACCGCGGCCCACGCGCTTGCCACTCTTGTTTTTAGAAATAGTAAGTTCGTTGTACTTCATAGTTTTTACGCCTCTACTTTCTTGGCCGGAGCCTTCTTGGCGGCTGGCTTCTCGGTCTTGGCGTCGTCAGGCTTTGCAGCGGCTTTTTCAGCCTTTGCAGGTTTAGCGTCGTGCTTGGTTACCCATTGAGACTTTGGTACAAGCGCTTGCAGTGCCGCAATGGTTGCGTATGCAGCGTTAGTCTTGTTTGAAGAACCGAGTGATTTACTGAGTGCGTTGCTGATACCGGCAACTTCCAGAACGGTACGAACCGTACCGCCGGCGATAAGACCGGTACCGGGAGCGGCTGGCTTGATCAAAATGTTCGCGCCCGAAACCTTGCGCTGTGTTTCGTGCGGGATTGTACCGTTCAGTACGGGCACAGAGATGAAGTGCTTCTTAGCGATTTCGGTAGCCTTAGTAACGGCTGCAGTAACGTCGGCGCCTTTAGCAGTACCTACGCCTACGCGGTTTTTGCGGTCACCCACCACAACAAGCGCGCGGAAACGGAAGCGGCGGCCGCCCTTTACTACGCGGGCTACGCGGTCGATGTGTACGACGCGTTCGTCAAATTGCTTTTCTTCGGGAGCCATTTCGGGGCGACGGCCACGAGGGCCGCCAGGACCGCGGCGATCATCACGGCCACCGCGCTGCGGTGCGCCTTGTGGGCCTGCGGACTGTGTGCGTGCGGCTGCTTCGGCTGCAGCTTGCTGTGGTGCTGTTTGTTCAGCCATATTAGAACTCCAATCCTGCTTTACGAGCAGCGTCGGCCAGAGCGGCAACGCGGCCATGGTAGATATGTCCGCCACGATCGAAGACTACGGCGCTTACTTTAGCGGTCTTAGCCTTCTTGGCTACTTCTTCGCCAACCCAAGCTGCGCGCTCAGACATCGAACCCTTGGCAGCCTTGGCGCTGACAGTAGATACGTAGGCCAGGGTTTTACCGTTCTCGTCGTTGATAACTTGCGCGGTGATGTGCTTGTTGCTGATGTGGACGCTCAAGCGGGGCCGAGTTGCGGTACCGGAAACGGTAGCGCGAACGCGGTGCTTGCGCTGCCACTTGTTGTGTAGTTTGTGCATCAAAGTGTTCATGCTACTTTTCCTTTCCAGACTTACCGCTCTTGCGGAGGATGCGCTCACCCACGTAGTGGATACCCTTGCCCTTGTAGGGCTCTGGCTTCTTAAGAGCGCGGATTTCGGCGGCTACTTGGCCGACTGCTTGCTTGTCGATGCCGGCAACCGTAATGAGGTTTTGCTCGGTAGTGGCGGTGATGCCTTGCGGCAGTTTGTAAATAACGTCGTGGCTAAACCCTAAGTTAAACTTGAGGTCGGCGCCCTGCATGTTTACGCGGTAACCGACGCCGGTAATTTCGAGCTTCTTTTCGAAGCCTTTGCTGACGCCCGTAACCATGTTAGCTACGAGGGTGCGCATCAGACCGTGCTTTGCGCGGTTGACGGCTTCGTCATTCTCTCGAGTGACTACTGCGGTATCGCCGTCTACGGCTACAGTAACACCCGGCATCGTAAACTGCTTAAGCGTGCCCTTAGAGCCCGCGACAGTTACGAAATCGGGGTCCACAGTGATTGTCACACCGCTGGGAATGGGGATGGGTTGTTTTCCTATGCGACTCATCGATTTCTCCTTAAGTTTTCCTAATATACCTTACAAATTAATTCGCCGCCCACACCATGCTTCTTGGCTTGTTGGCCGGTCATCAGACCCTTGGAGGTGCTGACAATAACCAAACCACGGCCGCGCTTAACGGTGGGAATGTCGTTGGCTGCTGCATATTCGCGGCGGCCTGGCTTGCTGATGCGGACGATCTCGCTAATGCGGGCGTTTTCGCTCTCGTCGTTAATAACGATGGTGAGCGTTTTGCCAATGGTGTCGCCAGAGACGCTTACCTTGGATACAAAACCGCTGTCCTTGAGGAGCTCGGCAATGGATTGCTTCACTTTGGAGTGCGGCAGGGTAACCGTGTTCTTGCGGACATTGATAGCGTTACGAATGCGGGTCAGCATATCGGCGATGGGGTCGGTTGAAACCATATTACTCATTTCATTCTTCCTTTCTACCAACTGGCCTTAGTTACACCAGGGATTTCACCCTTGGATGCGTGCTCGCGGAACGAGATGCGTGAGAGACCAAACTGGCGCATGTAGCCATGCGGGCGGCCGGTTTCGACGCAGCGGTTCTTTAGACGAGTGGGGCTGGAGTTGCGAGGCAATTTAGCCAAGCCTTCCAGGTCGCCCAGCTCTTTGAGCTCAGCACGCTTGGCAGCGTACTTAGCGTGCAGCTTGGCGCGCTTTAGGTCGCGGGCTACGTTTGATTTACGAGCCATTACTTAGCCTCCTTTTCGAACGGCATGCCGAACTTTTCGAGCAGTACACGGGAATGTGCCGGGCCATCGCTCTTGATGGTAAAGACGGCTTGCAGGCCGTGCGATGTGGTTGTTTCGTCGAAGGTTAGTTCTGGGAACACTGATTGGTCGACAAGACCCAGTGAGAAGTTGCCCTGACGGTCGAATGCCTTGGCGCTTACACCGTGGAAGTCGCGCAGGCGCGGCAGTACTACGGTAATAAGACGATCGAGGAATTCGTACATACGGTCGCCGCGCAGTGTAACCTTAATACCGATTTTGTTGCCTTCGCGCAGCTTAAAGCTGGCGATAGACTTCTTGGCAAAGGTTTCTACGGGCTGCTGACCGGTGATCTTGCGCAAGGTGTTGGTTGCGGCTTCGATCATCTTCTTATCGTCCTTAGCTTTACCAAGACCCACGTTTACGGTGATCTTTTCGAGCTTTGGTACGCGGTGCGCGTTTGTAAGCTCCAGTTCTTTCTGGAGTTCGGCAGCGATGGTCTTGTACTGGTCGCGGAGACGAGCAGTGGTCACCGTTTTCTTAGCAGTTGCAGCAGCCATTACTTGATCTCCTTTCCAGTAGACTTAAATATGCGAATCTTGGAGCCATCCTTGCTAGTAGCGTAGCCAATACGGCTGGGCTTCTTGCTGGTGGGCTCTACAATTGCTACCTTGCTCACCCACATGGGCTTGGTGATCTCAACGATACCACCCTGGGGGTTGGCGCGGTTAGGCTTGATTGCCTTTTTAACAATGTTAATGCCCTCAACAGTTACCTTGTTTTCGCGGGGATGCGTCGCGGTAATTTTACCGGTTTTACCCTTGAACTTGCCGGCAGTGACGACAACAGTGTCGCCCTTGTTGAGACGAATCTTGTAAATTTTGTCTTCGATCTTGTTCTTAGTACTCATTACAATACCTCCGGCGCAAGGCTAATAATCTTGGCGTAACCGAGGTCGCGCAGTTCGCGCGGTACTGGTCCGAAGATGCGGGTAGCCTTGGGCAGTTTGTCGTCGCCGATAATAACGGCGGCGTTGTCGTCGAACTTGATGGTCGAACCATCCTTGCGGCGGATTTTCTCACTGGTGCGAACCACAACTGCCTTAACTACTGACTTCTTCTTGACGGTGCCGCCCGGGTTGGCCTGCTTGACGGTAGCGACAATAATGTCGCCGACCCGTGCGTAACGGCGGCGGGTGCCACCGAGCACGCGGATACACAGAATCTCTTTAGCGCCTGAGTTGTCACAGACATTCAGACGGGTTTCTTGCTGAATCATTACGCCTTCTCCTCCGTCTTGGAATCTTCCTTGGCGGCGATAACGACTTCTGGTTCAACGTGCTGGACGCCGGCCTTTTCGAGGACACGGACCAGCTGGTGGTGCTTGCGTGCGGAAAGCGGACGGGTTTCGCCGATAATCACACGGTCGCCTTCTTGGGCTTCGTTCTTCTCGTCGTGCGCCATAAACTTCTTGGTAACCGTGTATTGCTTGCGATACAGCGGGTGAGTCAGGCGCACGTGCTCAGTCACGACAATGGTCTTGTCGGTCTTCTTGGAAGAGACGATGCCAATGATGGTCTTAGCCATTACTTTGTCTCCTTTGCGAGCTGTTCGCTTAATACGGTCAGCATACGAGCGAGGTCTTTGCGCTTGCCGCGGATAACGCGGACGTTTTGGACTTCGCCTAAGTGTGCACGACGCTTCAGTTCTACAATTTCTTCGCGGAGTTTTGTGCTCTCGGTAGCTAATTGCTCGGTCGAGAGTTTACGGATATCAGCTACTTTCATGCCTGCTCCTCCTTGGCCACGAATTTCGTCTTGACTGGCAGCTTGTGGGCGGCCAGGCGCATTGCTTCACGCGCGGTTTCTTCCGGTACGCCCTGCATTTCAAACAGGACGGTACCCGGCTTAACCTTAGCGGCGAAGTATTCAGGGCTGCCCTTGCCGGAGCCCATCTTTACGTCTAACGGCTTCTTGGTGACGGGAGTGTGCGGGAAAATGCGAATCCAGATTTTGCCGCCGCGCTTGATGTAGCGGGTCATAGCCTGACGAGCAGACTCGATCTGGCGGCTGGTGATGCGGTCGTGACCCTGGGCCTGCAACGCGTATTCACCATAGGCAATGTAGTTGCCAGCTGTTGCTGGGCCACGGATTTTGCCTTTGCGAACCTTACGGAACTTAGTGCGATTAGGGACCAACATTACTTAGCCCCTCCTTTGTAGATCCATACCTTAACGCCGATGATACCAGAACCTGGGAACAGGGCGTTTACCTGAGCGTAGTCGATGTCGGCGCGGATAGTGTGCAGTGGTACGGAACCCTGTACTTCTTTTTCGCGGCGGGACATTTCTGCGCCGTTCAGACGGCCTGCAACCTCGATGCGGATGCCAAGGGCACCAGAACGCATCGTGTTGGC
>DATIJU010000008.1:0-178906 GCA_035478295.1 Bacillota bacterium
TCCTTTCGGAGAAATTAGCAGGATGTCAAGCCTGGGTAAGGTTCTTCGTTTACCATCGAATTAAACAACACGCTCCACCGCTTGTGCGGGTCCCCGTCAATTCCTTTATGTTTTAGTCTTGCGACCGTACTCCACAGGCGGCATGCTTAACGCGTTAGCTTCGCTACATCCGGGGTCGATACCGAATACAGCTAGCATGCATCGTTTACGGCGTGGACTACCAGGGTATCTAATCCTGTTTGCTCCCCACGCTTTCGTGCCTGAGTGTCAGGAACGAGCCAGTTATCTGCCTACGCCATCGGTGTTCCTCCTAATATCAACGGATTTTACCCCTACACTAGGAATTCCAATAACCTCTCTCGTCCTCTAGCTTTGCAGTTTCGATAATGTATATCTCGTTGAGCGAGACGCTTTCACTACCGACTTGCAATGCCACCTACGCAACTCTTTACGCCCAGTAATTCCGGATAACGCTTGGATCCTCCGTATGACCGCGGCTGCTGGCACGGAGTTAGCCGATCCTTATTCATCTGTTACCGTCATATTCGTCACAGATAAAAGCAGTTTACAACCCGAAGGCCTTATCCTGCACGCGGCGTTGCTCCATCAGGGTTGCCCCCATTGTGGAAAATTCCCTACTGCTGCCTCCCGTAGGAGTCTGGACCGTTCTCAGTTCCAGTCTGGCTGGTCATCCTCTCAGACCAGCTAATGATCATCGCCTTGGTGAGCTATTACCTCACCAACAAGCTAATCATGCGCAGGCCGTTCCCAAACCGCCGAAGCTTTACTCCGAAGAGCACATGCGGTATTAGACACCGTTTCCGATGCTTATCCCTCAGTTTGGGGTACGTTCCTACGTGTTACTCAGCCGTCCGCCGCTCGTGTACTCCCGAAGGAGCCTTACCGCTCGACTTGCATGTATTAGGCACGCCGCCAGCGTTCATCCTGAGCCAGGATCAAACTCTCCAAAAAAAAGAATTCGTTCCGATTCAGTCGAACAGTTAATCTTGCGACTAACATTCTGACTTACGGAACTCACTAATCGAAACTAATGAGTTCCTAAAACAATTCAAATGAACTGACGTTGATTTGCACTATTCAATTTTTAATGATCTTTAGAGACACCTAAACACGACCTCTAAACACTAAGGTAGATAGTACGATAGATCACTAGAGAATGTCAAGGTAATTCTTGTCAGGAAAAGTGGTAATTGTTACAGCAGTTACTTATCTGTTGATTCGGGCAGTTCTTCGCCCTCTTCGTCATCATCTTCAGCGGTTGCTTCAACGAGTGCCAACGAAACGACTTGGTCGCCATCGTTCAAACGCATAATACGTACACCCTGGGTGGCACGGCCAAGCTCAGGAATGTTCTTAAGGCCGAGGCGGATTGTCTGCCCTTGCGACGACACAATGATCACTTCTTGACTCTCGTCGCCACTGAGTGACTTCACGCCAATAAGGTTACCCGTCTTGCTGTTCACGACAGCCGAACGAATACCAACGCCGCCACGTGCGTGCGGCGTGAACTGCGCTACCTTCGTTCGCTTACCGTAACCATGCTTACTAATAACAAATATGCTTGATCCCTCTTCCACGATGTCCATGCCAATTACCTGGTCACCGGTGCGTAAGCGGATGCCTCGAACACCTCTAGATACACGACCCATAGGGCGGGCATCCTTTTCGTGGAAACGGATAGCTTGACCGCCAGCGGTCGAAATGACAACTTCGTTGTCGCCAGTAGTCATGCGTATCCACTTGAGCTCATCACCTTCATCGAGATTAATGGCAATAAGGCCACTCGTGCGTACATTCTGATATTGGCCGAATGGGGTCTTCTTGACTACCCCGCGCACCGTACACATCATCAGGTTGCCGTCGGTGTTCTCCTGTTTACTCACATTTATGACCGCACTCACGGTCTCTTCTGGCTGCAACTGAAGTAAGTTGACGATTGCTACACCTTTTGCGTTCAAAGAGGCTGAAGGCACTTCATAAGTCTTCAGGCGGAAGACACGACCTTTCGTTGTGAAGAACAGAAGATAGTCGTGCGTGCCGGCATTTACCACGTGTTCGATAACGTCCTCTTCACGCGTTGTCATACCTCTGCGCCCCTTACCGCCACGGCCCTGACGCTTGTAATCTACAATACTGCTACGCTTGATGTAGTTAGCACTCGTAAGCGTTACTACGACTTGCTCATCAGGAACCAAATCCTCGTCGCTCATCTTGTCGAGCTCCTGTGGAATAACACGAGTGCGTCGCTCGTCACCGTATTGAGTCTTCAGCTGGAGCATTTCTTCCTTAACAATAGCTAAAATCTTTCCTTCGTCGGCCAGGATAGATTCGAGCTCAGCAATAAGCTTAATGAGTTCGGCTAGCTCATCTTCAATCTTCTTACGCTCCAAGCCTGCCAACGTGCGCAGTTGCATGGCAAGAATGGCTTTAGTTTGGATAATACTAAGACCAAAACGCTTTATCAGGTTAGCCTGCGCCTCATCAGTAGTCTCACTGGCTCGAATAGTAGCAATAACTTCGTCAATGTGATCTAGGGCGATCTTGAGTCCTTCAAGGATGTGGGCTCGTTCTTTCGCCTTGCGTAACTCATACTCGGTACGGCGACGCACTACTGATTGACGGTGCTTAATATGCTCCTGAAGAATATCCTGAAGGCCGAGCACCCGGGGCTGAATGCCGTCTATAAGCGCCATCATATTGTAATGGAATGCTGTCTGGAGCGGAGTGAGCTTATAAAGCTGGTTTAGAAGCTTCTTAGGATAGGCATCTTTTTTAAGGTCTACAACGATACGCACATCCCCACGTGCACTCTCATCTCGAAGGTCAGAAATGCCGGTGATTTTTTTCTCTTTTACAAGGTCAGCAATCTTAATGACAAGACTCTCTTTATTGAGTGCATAGGGAATTTCAGTAATGATAATCTGATGACGGCCTTTATTAGTCTCGGCAATTTCAGCCACACCACGCACGACTACTCCGCCCCTGCCGGTTGCATATGCAGCACGCAACGAGTCTTTACCGTACACGTACCCACCCGTCGGGAAATCTGGCCCCTTAATGTATTTCAAGAGGTCGTCAAGTGTCGCATCGGGATTCTCGATTTGATGGACAGTGGCGTCGACAATTTCGCTCAGGTTGTGAGGAGGTATGTTAGTAGCCATACCAACGGCGATACCTAGTTGTCCGTTTAACAACAAGTTTGGCAATTTTGCGGGTAGTACCGTTGGTTCGGTAGTAGTACCGTCGTAGTTATCGCGGAAATCTACCGTTTCTTTATCGATGTCGGCCAACAGCTCATCAGCAAGACGCGCCATCTTAGCTTCTGTGTAACGCATGGCAGCTGGCGGGTCGCCATCCATTGACCCAAAGTTACCCTGCCCATTTACGAGCATATACCGCATAGACCATGGCTGAGCCATGCGAACCAAAGCGTCATATATAGAAGAATCGCCGTGGGGGTGATATTTACCCATAACCGCACCAACGACGTTAGCGCTCTTGCGATGGCGCGCGCTGGAACGCAAGCCATCTTCGTTCATGCTGTACAGGATACGACGGTGTACGGGCTTCATGCCGTCTCGAACATCAGGTAAGGCGCGATCAATAATAACGCTCATGGAGTAGCGCAAGTAGCTATCTTCCATGACATGTTCTACGGTCCGGAGCTCTACCTGCCGGGAATGGCCGAGCCCTTCCACGATTTCGCCCTCAAGAGGCATCTGACTAAGTTGCAGGTCATCTTCTGGCGTGGGTGTTTGATCTTTTTCGTCCATATCTAAATATCCAAATCCTTCACGAATTTTGCATGCGTCTGAATGAAGTTCTTGCGAAGCTCTACCTCTGTACCCATCAGTTTGTTAAAGATAGCGTCGGCCTTTTCGGCGTCGGCTACTTTAACTTGAATAAGTACACGCTTCAGCGGATTCATCGTTGTCTCAAAGAGCTGCTCGGCGTCCATTTCTCCCAAGCCCTTGTAGCGCTTTTGTTCAATGAAGCCCGCCTGACGGAAACGCTCGTCTTCGTCGTTGACCTTTAGGCCATCTTTCTTACGCTCGGCAATCTTTTGATCGAGGACTCTCTCGAGTTCAGCTTCATCGTATATAAACTCACTGGACTTCCGACCTGGCTTCACCAACTCAAAGAGTGGAGGTTTGGCCAAGTAAACATGCCCCCCGTCTACAACTTCCTTCATGAAGCGGAAGAAGAATGTAAGCAGCAGCGTGCTGATGTGGGAACCGTCTACATCGGCGTCGGTCATAATAATTATACGGCCGTAGCGTAGCCCGTTTACATCAAAAGACTCTTCTATACCAACACCTAAGGCCTTTATTAGGCTCAGGATTTCGTTGTTCGCCAGCATCTTGTCCAGGCGAGCACGTTCAACGTTCAAGACCTTGCCACGCAGTGGCAAGATAGCCTGCGTTTTACTGTCACGGCCGCTTTTGGCAGAACCGCCGGCGGAGTCACCCTCTACAAGGTAAATCTCCGAATTCATAGGATCTTTGCTTGAACAGTCAGCTAGCTTACCAGGCATACTAGCGCCTTCGAGCACGCCTTTACGAATAATGTTCTCCCGGGCGGCACGAGCTGCTTTGCGGGCGCGAGCTGCAAGAAGCGCCTTGCCTACAAATTTCTTAGCAATGGCAGGATGCTCTTCTAGGTAGTACACGAGGTACTCGTTCATAACCTGTTCGACGTAACCGCGGATTTCGGGGTTACCGAGCTTATTCTTTGTTTGGCCTTCAAATTGAGGATCGGGTAATTTAACCAGAATCACAGCCGTCAGACCCTCTCGACAATCTTCGCCGGTAAGGTTCTCTTCTTTTTCCTTTAGGAGACCCGCTTTGCGGGCGTAGTCATTAATGACGCGCGTAAGAGCGGTACGAAAACCAGTAAGGTGCGTGCCGCCATCAGGATTGAAGACGTTATTAGCAAACTGCTTGATGGTTTCTGTGAAGCTTTCCGTGTACTGCGCAGCAATTTCAACCTGCACATCATTAACCTGCTTGTCGACATAAAAAACGTCGTCGTCGAGGACATCTTTACCTAAATTCAAATGTTTAACGTAAGACTGTATACCACCTTCGAAGTAGAAACTATAGCGTTTCCCCGTCTTCTCGTCATGAATAGATGTTCTAACACCCTTGGTGAGATATGCCTGATGGCGAAGACGATCTAGAATAGTATCATAATTAAAATTAACCGACTCGAAAATGGTATCGTCTGGATAGAAAGTAATCTCCGTACCGGTCTTAGCGCTCTTGCCAATAACCTTCAGGTCGGCCACGGGTGTACCGGTTGCATATTCCTGCTGGAACGCTTTACCATCACGGAAAACGGTTATAATAAGACGCTTAGAAAGAGCGTTTACGACGCTTGAGCCCACGCCGTGAAGTCCTCCGGACACCTTATAACCGCCGCCGCCAAACTTACCGCCGGCGTGCAATACGGTCAGGACAGTCTCTACAGTACTCTTGCCGGTCTTGGGGTGAATATCGGTTGGGATACCACGGCCGTTGTCGATGATCGTTACGCCACCATCGGCAAGCAAACGAACCGTAACTTCATTGGCGTGTCCAGCTAAAGCTTCGTCAATACCATTGTCTACTAGCTCCCATACAAGATGGTGCAGCCCCTCTATGCCGGTACCACCAATGTACATGCCCGGACGTTTACGGACAGGTTCCAGACCCTCCAGAACCTGAATCTGATCAGCAGAATATGCGTTCGTTTTTGCCACTTCTAATAACCCTCTCGAAAATCATTTTCCCACTTACTCTATAGTATAGATCACTTTAGAACACCTTGCAACTGGAGTCGCCGCACCGCTAGCGCGAGTGAAGGTTGCCGTCTTGGTCTATATATATGGTGTCATGTGCCGCAGCTGCGGTATCGTGGCTCAGTGGCTGCCCCACCGCCACTGGCGCAGCACTACTGACTGGTGGGGCTGGGGCTGGTGGCGTGGGCACCGCAGGTGCCACTGCAGGCGCAGGCGTAGCCGGGGCTGCAGCAGGAGCGGGGCTAGGAACAGGCAACGCCGACGTCGCCGGAACCGCTTGATTAGGGCTTACCTGCTGGCCTTGCGGCATCATATGCTCTTGATGCTTCGTAATACGTGCTGCAGGATGTGCTGCAGGCTTTATTGATGCGGGTGCCGTATTCGCAGCAGGGACAGTTGTGGGGGTCGCCGACGGGACACCTGCGGACCCTGGCTTAGCGCCAGCCTTTTGTGCTGCCCAAGGCGACGGACGCATAGAAAGGGGCCCGGAACGCTTCGTAAACCATTCATCAAGGAAGGAGGGGGCTTTTGGCGCCGGAGCTGGCCTTGCAGGAACACCGGGTGCAGAACCTAAGCCCCCAAAAGGAGTTCCCCCGGCAGGGGCTGGACTCCCAAATGAACTCAGGTTGCCCCCCGCTCCCGGCGCACCAGACGCGCCGGGTACCGGCAATGTAGCAATACGTGCGAATATTTCTTTTTCCACTGCCGCCTTTGGCCGGCCGTACTTGGCGGCAGCCAATTGTTTAAGAGCCTCCGCGAGACGAGGGTTTGAATTACCCAAAGGTGGAAGTGTAGCCATGCTAAAGGATTGTGTAGGTACTCCACCAATAAGCGTTCTTACAGCGGCATTATAGTTTGGCATACGCAACAGATCGCCAGCATCGAAGGATGGACGCATGCGCTTAGCCAAGGCTTCAGCATCTTCGTCTTGACCAACTCTAAACGCAACTATAGTACCGATGTTACCGAACACAGCATCCCGAATCTCATCAGTAAGCTGTGTTGTGAACTGGTTAGCTACTATAAGGTTTAGGTGGTACTTTCGAGCCTCAGACAGAATGGTCGCAAATGAGTCTGTAGAAAAGTTCTGGAACTCGTCTACGTACAGCGCAAAGTCTTTGCGCTCTTTTTCGGGGATGTTAGCGCGGCTCATGGCGGCGGCCTGGAATTTCATCACAAAAACCATGCCCAAAAGCTTAGAGTTGAGCTCGCCGGTACGACCCTTACTAAGGTTTACTAGCAGAATCTTATGATTGTCCATAATATCGCGCAGATCAAACGAGCTCTTTGTCTGACCGATAATGTTACGCATCATCTCATTCGACAAAAAGGCGCCGAACTTGCTTACGAACCAGCTCACCACTTCACCAAACTCATTTGAACGCTGCGATTGGGGCATTTCCTTTTGCCAAAACTCAAGAACATTCAAATCTGTAACGTACTGCAGCTTTTGCTTTACGTACTGCGGGTCGCGAAATAACTTAGGAATATCTACAAAGGTACCGCCCGCTGGATCGGCCATGATTGTTAGGGCAGCATTACGGAAAAGGTGTTCATAGCGCGGGCCCATGATACCCTGATGCTGCGGGTCGTATAGCTTATACAACATATTAAGAGCTTCCTGAATCAGGAAGTCTTTTTGATCTGGGGTATTGAACTCAAAAAGATTAAGTCCCATCGGGTAGTCCATGTCTGCCGGACAGAAATAGATAACGTCCTCGGTACGCTCTTTGGGTACCATTGATAATAATTTCTCGGCCGTGTCACCGTGCGGATCAACAAATGCAAAACCGTCGCCATTTAGCATATCCTGCAAGGCGAGGTTTTCGAGGTATGTCGACTTACCCGTACCAGTTTGGCCGACTGTATACATGTGACGTTGCCGGTCTCCTACTGCTAGACGGATAGGCTTCTTTACACCACGGAATATGTTATACCCAAGCAATAAACCCTTGTCAGGTACATTTCGAGGACCATCCACTTGCTTAGACTCTTGCCGTTCCAGCTGAGAGGTAGGAATGCTTCGCTGATCCGGAAAGTGGAATATAGTGGCCAATTCTACCGAATTAAGGATATTTTTGTTTTGCTCTTGAGGGAAGAAACGCAATATATAGGACGTGATGAATTCGTCGATATTCTTAGCCGGAGTAAACTTGAACCCATTCTTACCCGGGGCATCAAAAAGTGCAAAAGCAGCCACCACGTTACTTAAAATAGCTTGCGTGCGATGACTCACGGTCGAGGAAACGGCCACGCGGATAAGCACTTCATATCCAGGATGTCGTGTCTTGTCTTCGATAGCATCAAGCGTCGCCTGATCGAGACTGGATAGGTCATTCTTGTTTCCATCCTCTTTCTTCTCCGGCGGCTTCACAAAGGCCATCGCTAACTGACGGGCGTAGTCAAAGAACTGCTCACCAGCATTCTTGCCTTTCTCGCCCTTTCGCTTCTTACTAGCCACCGCCAAAGCATTCTTGCGCCACGAAGACTCTGCTGGTCGCATAAGGATCTGGATCCCAGCGCCATCTTCTTTTTCAAGCGTTGAGAGTGCATTAAGTAAGGCCTGCATAGCATCACGCTTAAGGTCTTGGTATGTAGCGATAGGGTATGCAAAGGGCTCTTTGAGGATAAGCTCACCGCCGGCAGTGCCGCCGACTTTACCAATTGGACTAAAAATATTGTGTTCGGCAACTTCCTCAAGTCGCGCACTTGGATAGGCGCTCAATACACCTTGTTTTACTACTTCAACCAACGCAAGTGGTACGGCAGCGTAAAAATATACAAAACCCTTATTGGCGATAATTTCAAAACCAAAGTGACGTTGGCCATAAAGTTTAGTCTTAAAACTACCTTTTTGAACAGTGCTGGAGATAATATTGTATATAACCTGGGCTTTGGAAATATTTTCATCAGCTAAATCGCGTACATCACGGCCTGCACCGTCTGTGTCTTCGCTTGGTGGCGGCAAATGTATAAGTAGCGGGACCATCTTAAGCCCACGCTCGTAGTTTTTCTGCTCACGTATACGATTACGCGCCTGTACATACAATAAAGGCGCTACGATAAGCGCAGTGACAAGTAATATGGCCAGTATAATAAATACAACTGTCATTACTGATGTTCTTCAGCCACTTTTAGCTGCTTGTTGTAGCGTATCCTCAAATAGTCTGCCTTCGCCTTGCTGAGCTCTTTGCTTTCCGTAAAAGGATCTTCCTTTGTACGTTCGACGATGGCTTTGGCTTTTTTTACCCACTCTTCGTCTAAATCGTCGGAATCGTCATCAGCAGTAGCGCTGCTAGCGCTTGCAGCCGGCTGCAAGGCAGCTGGTTGCAACGGTATCTGCGGTACCGCTTGCGGCGCTCCTGATGACATCCCCGTTGCGACTACGGATGCGGCTGGCACTGGCGCCATTTCGGGGGCTGCAGAGGCAGCCTCTGGCGCAGAATACGTGCCTTGAAAATCACCGTTTGCAACACCGCCCTGCTCTACTGAGGGCTGTGGCAAAGCTAAACCTGGTGATTTTTCCAGTTGAGGATCCATATTCTTCAAACTGAATTATACCAGTTTACGTGTTTAAGGGCTACGGTCCATGTAAATCATCCCTTCTTAGACTAAACACTGGACGGACTTACCGACCGTCCCACATAAAAATACGTTATTACAAATAGCGCCATCACCGTGATCACATCACGCAATGTAAGCTGGCCTAATGACCGTAACACAAGTAATAGCGTAGGAAGTGCTGCGCCCAAAACGGCCAAGCGTACATTGCCCGACAAAGGCTTGGCATAATTACGAGCAAACGCGCGCACGAGCGAAAAAAGCGTAATAAAGATTAGTATGAATGGCACTACAAGCATTATTGAGGGTAGGCGTCGCGGGTCAGTAGATATAAATAATAGGCCGAGCGCTACTATGCAGAGGCCGGCCGTTTTTATGGTTCGTGACATATTCTTGTCCCCATTTGCTTAAACGCTTAGCTATAAAATACTGCGGGCAGAAGCCACGCAGTATAGCTTTAATTATGCTTGGAGCCGCGGGTAGTAAATCCGCTCGTAATATTAAAATATATAGCGCTTACTACCCTTTGGCTTTGACTGACCGCTCTTGCAACCTTTAGGGTCGCGAAGAGCGTTATTTTTGTTTGTTTTTGTAAGTTTTTGTTTTGGCTTACTAACTAAAAGCTTACTACAGACGAGCCAAAAAGTCAATAAGCATAACGGGTTTTGTGCATCTCTCCGCCCATATTTTATACTCAGCAAAAAGTTATACACAGGTTTGTTAGAAAACTAACCATAATTGTTATTGACACTAGCAAACCTAATTTATAAGATGGTGTTAGCACTTGAATAAAAAAAGTGCTCAAAAACAAAAACAGACTAGAAACAACGGCTTCTCGCAAGCCGTTGTTCCATGAAAAACCAAATCAAACACATTCCAAACCGCCAAAATCAAACCAAAAACTTGCCCGCTAGTAACAACTAGCGGGCTTTACTTTTTGGGCAGCAATAGCTATTACCTAGTGCATGCAAAGTGCCATACGAACGATACTGACAGCTGGACTCGACGGAATTTTAGTAGACGCCGAGTGTCATCTTTCTAACGGCTTACCTGCGATTGTTATTGTAGGCCTGGGCAACAAGGCCGTAGACGAAGCCAAAGATCGTATGCGCAGCGCTTTCGCGGCAAGCCATCTCCAAATGCCACGAAAAAGAATAACCATTAATCTTGCTCCGGCAGATATACCTAAAGAATCAACAAGTTTGGATCTGGCAATGACCGTCTCAATACTCAGATCAAGCGGCCAAATAAGCCGAGCTCTCGATCCTCAGACCGCTTTTATTGGTGAGCTTGGATTAGATGGAAGTGTAAGAGCGGTCCGAGGCATAATTGGCAAGCTCCTGGCCGGCAGACAGAAAGGAGTCACTACCTTTTTTGTACCACTCACTAACCTTTCGCAGGCGGTGCTCATCCCGGGAATAAATATAATCCCCGTCCCAACAATAGCTGCTCTCTATCAGGATTTAAACGACCAGAAGCGTTTAGACATTGTAAAGGGCGGGCTTGGCAGCCAGGCAAATCAGGCACACTCATACTCATCTTCCGAGCTACATGGCTTCGCCGACATTACCGGACAACTTCGCGCTAAAAGAGCGATGCAAGTAGCGGCTGCAGGTGGACACAATATCCTGCTGTCCGGTCCGCCAGGTACCGGCAAGACTATGTTGGCTAAGGCGCTTTCATCAATCCTACCTCCTCTTTCTAATGAAGAAGTACTGGAGGTAACACACATACACAGCCTTACCGGCAGTGAATACGACAAGCTCATGACCGAACGTCCATTCAGGATGCCCCACCACAGCGCAAGTTACGTTGCGATGGTTGGCGGCGGGCTGCAGCTAAAGCCAGGCGAGATAAGTCTTGCACACCGCGGAGTGCTTTTTATGGACGAATTCCCCGAATTCGACCGAAAAACCCTAGAGGCACTCCGCCAGCCACTTGAGGAGCAAACAATAGTTGTCTCGCGCGCAAAAGATACCATCTGCTACCCGGCAAATTTCATTTTGGTTGCCACGGCAAATCCCTGTCCATGCGGTTACTATGGCACAAAGGCGGCTCGCGGCTGCACATGTACTGCCTATGCGGTCCAGCGCTATCAGCAAAAGTTGTCGGGGCCGATCATTGACCGCATAGATCTTTATGTAGATGTTGATGAAGTTGATCACGCTAAACTACTGCACGAAACCAAAGCCCTACAAGACACCGCTGCGTTATGTAATCAGATCGTTCGAGCAAGATCAGTCCAGACAAGGCGTTATGGCGACCCCACAAAATTGAATGCCGATATGACAAACCGTGATAGCAAAAAACTGGCTTGCATCACAACCGAAGCAGAAAATATACTCAACCAGGCAGCGGCAAAGCTGGCAATATCTGCTCGTGCATATATGCGCATTGTAAAAGTCGCCAGAACGATCGCTGATCTGTCGGAATCCGAGGATGTCACCGTACAACACATGGCCGAAGCGTTACAGTATAGAGCTCAAGGTAACTGGATTGCAGGCTAACGAACCTTGACCCCTGTTAGTTCATCTGTTACAATAGAGGAACTAACAATATTAAAGCTAAAGGAGATATCCTTATCAGCAAGTTTACACGCCTGAATCAAGACATTCGGGCGCCACAAATGCGTGTTATCGATGAAGACGGCAATCAGCTAGGGATCATGACACGCGCAGAGGCATTGCAAGCAGCAGCTGACCAAGAACTGGATCTGGTTGAGATATCACCAGAAGCCAATCCGCCAGTAGTTAAAATTGTCGACTGGGGCAAGTACAACTACCAGCGGACCAAGCAACTGCAAAAAAACAAGAAGAATGCCAAGGCGCTGGATGTTAAGCAAATGCGATTCGGGCTGAAGATTAGTGAACACGATTTGGGAGTCAAGCTCCGAAAAGTCACCGACTTTCTAGAAGCTGGTCACAAAGTGAAAATCACCATCTTCTACCGCGGTCGTGAGCTCGCTCACAAAGAACTCGGTTTCAAACTTGCCGATAAAGTTATTAACGATTTCGGAGATGTAATTGTTGTCGATCAGACACCAGAATTCGCCGGAAAACAGCTTAACTTCGTAATAAGGAGCAGTCATGCCAAAGCTAAAAACGCATAGCGGGACCAAGGACCGTGTCCGCGTATCCAAGAACGGAAAAGTCCGCGTCCACCACTCTCACGTTAGTCACTTCTTACAGAAGAAGAGCGCCGCACGGAAACGTACTTTCGCTGGCCTCGACACACTAACAGGTGCCAATAGTAAGATTATTAAGCAGAAATTAGGAGCATAAGCACATGCGAGTTAAGCGCGGCGTAGCCGCCCACCGTAAGCATCTCAAGATTCGCCACGCCACTACTGGCATGACGAAGTCGAACCGTTCAAGCATTAAACGCGGTAAACAGGCCGTCACCAAAGCTCTACAGTTCGCCACTCGCGATCGTCGCAACCGCAAGCGTACATTCCGTGAATTATGGAATGCCCGTATTAATGCAGCAGCTCGTCTGAACAACACTACATACAGCAAACTAATTGCTGGCCTCAAGAAGGCAAACGTAGTACTCGATCGAAAGATCTTGAGTGAGCTGGCCGTTAACGAGCCTAAGGCTTTTGAAGCCGTAGTGAAAGCCGCTCAAGCCAAGTAATAACTGTGCGCGACCCGGTCTATACAAGAAAACACCTCTCGTAAAGGGAGGTGTTTTCATATATAGAGCCAGATTCTCCGTAAGCCGGGTTCTGTTTTAGCCGATCATCTATCTAGTCACGGTGTTGCCACCGAGATCGAGCGGATTTCTCCGATGGATTATGGCGGGAACCACGAGCGAACTCGATTAATCCATCACCTTGCAGCAGACAGGGTTTACCTTTTTACAACGTCACCGATGTAAATTGTGGGCTCTTACCCCACTCTTTTCACCCTTACTTCATGGTAATTGATACAACGAAGCGGTTTTGTTTCTGTGGCACTTTCCCTAGGGTTTCCCCTGGTTGCTGTTAGCAACTGCCATTCCCTATGCTGCCCGGACTTTCCTCATAACCCATGCGGCTTGCGCCTTTTGAATCATGCGATCAGCCGATCGTCTGGCCTGAACGTTATTATAACACTTATGACAAAAATAAACAGAGTTCTTATGCTCTGCGCTCAGCCTCGTCCAGGGCCTCGTTAACCGCAGCATCTGCTGCTTTATTAAGCTCTCGAGGTACATGCGTATAAGAAATGTGTTTAAACTTGGCTGCCAATTCCTGAATGGTTGCATGGATGGGCCATAGATCACGGTTCTTGACTTTGAATATACCGAGCATTTGATTCACAACGAGCAAGCTATCCATATACACGTGAACCTCACGCGTCTGCATGCGGGCTGCTTCTTCTAAGCCTAATTTTAAAGCTTGGTATTCAGCTTGATTGTTAGTTGTGACGCCTAGATATATACCTTTTTTTACAACGACCCTGCCAGCCATATCGGTAATTACAAACCCGCTGGCCGATGGACCAGGATTGCCCCTTGAGCCACCGTCAGCATACAGGTTCACCTCTTTCATAAGTGTTGATCCTTCTACAACGATGTTATCCTGATTCTGGTGATTGTTGTTAATTGTATAACGAATAATCTTAACTGGCGTGCTTAAATCTACTTGTGGACCATAGTATTGCCGGAGGCTTGCCAGTATATTGTCCATCTTGCCCCCTAGCTCTGCAGCAGCGTAATCGGCCTCTTCCAAATCGCGTATTCTTTTCTGAACAACCGTGTCTATATGCGCAATACCGACCAACTTCCACGTAGCCGGATTCTTAGGATCAACCTTATCGATGAGCGCCACCTGATCGTTTACGGATAAATCCTTATCGTCATAGAGTCGCCAAGTAGAAGTTATATCTCCTCGTTGCACACGCTGGGCAACGCTATGTTCGAGTTTTAAGCTTTTCATCTAAAGCGAGTATAGCATGCGCGAACCCCGCTCTTCCCCCAGAGTGCCGACCAAAGAAATACGACCACCTCTGGTGGTCGTATTTCTTTGGTCGGGGTGACAGGACTTGAACCTGCGACCTCACGGCCCCCAGCCGTACGCGCTACCAACTGCGCTACACCCCGTCATCGAACCTTATCTGTACCACCCAGTGTCGAATTAAATTCGTTACTGGGGTCGCTCTTTCCATTTCAATAGGAAAAGCTGGACTTGGACCGATATGATTAACCCGGTGTAAACCAGGTGGGTGCCTTCACGCAGTGACCACGGTCGCTGCAGATATCAGGCTCCCGTACGAATAGATATTCAGATAATCATTCGTTCGGCCCGTGCCCAGCCAGGTATATTATACCGCATAACCCCTATTAGTGCATCAGAATTGCGTAGAGGTTACTTACGACATTACTCACTATTGGGCTTATGAACGGGGACAACACTAGAAGCAATAGAATAGTCACCGCAAAGCCGGCGGTCTCTAGTTGATACATCAGGCGCTGCAGCGGCTCAGGTGCAACGGCATAGAGCAAGCGCGAACCGTCCAGAGGCGGCAATGGTATGAGGTTGAAAACACACAGTAATAGGTTTATCTCTATGAAAATACCTGCAGCCTGGCCCACGCCGCTAAACATATCTATACCACCAATCCGCACGGCAAGAGCACCAACGATGGCAAGCACTAAGTTAGTTACCGGCCCGGCCAACCCAACTAATGCGGCCCCATATTCACCATAGCGCACACTTCGTGGGTCGAATGGCACGGGCTTAGCAATAAAGATAGGCGGCAAGTGCAACAGAATGAGCACTGCGGGCAGAACAATCGTAAGCATAAGATCGATGTGCTTAAGGGGGTTAAGTGTAAGCCGGCCGGCATCTTCTGCCGTGGTGTCACCTAAAAGCCGTGCCGCGACACTGTGCATCATCTCGTGTAGTGAAATCGAAATCACCATAGTTGCAATCACCACCAAGAGGTAGTTGAACGATAAGTCACTAAACATATAGACCTAGTATAGCAAACCTCTTCTCGTATCTGTTGACTTGAGAGAAGAAAACCGCTAAAATATGTCTCTGAATAGAAGGAACGAAACATGCGCAAGTGTGACATAACCGGTAAAGGCAAGCAGTACGGCAACAGCGTGAGCTTTTCACAGCGCCACACCAAGAAAGTGTGGGAGCCTAACTTGCAAAAGAAAACGCTGATTGTTGATGGTAAGAAGATTACTCTTAAGGTAAGTACTCAAGCCCTCCGCACCCTCAAGAAAAAAGGGTTACTTACCCCAGCCAAGTAGCTTGGACCCTCATATAAAAATACCCGGACTATCCGGGTATTTTTATATGACAGAGAGTACGAGGCTAGCTTTTCTCTACAACGACAAGCTGAGTTGTATCGCCAACTTCTAAAGGCTTAAAGCGGAGCTTCGGCAGAGTTTCTTTCGGCTCCATCCCGAGAGCCTTAAGTGCATCCTCTAACGACTGCTGCGGGACAGTAAAATTCAATTTGGAATCTTCGTAATGCGTCGGGATAATTACCTTAGGCTCAACCTTCTTGATGAGTTTAAGGGCTCCTACGCCGTCAAGTGTGTAGCCATTACCTCCTACGGGAACGAGCATGATGTCAATTACGCCGATGGTCTCAAGCTGTGCATCGCTGAGCTCAGGGTAAATGTGGCCGGTCACAAGAACTTTAACGTCGTCGATAATAATTTTATAAATGGTGGCTGTTTTTTCCTTTTCTGTATCTATATGGGCACGCGCTGCGATACCATACACCGAGACACCAGCCACCTCGTACTCACCAGGCTGATCAATTACTAGTCTCGCCTTCTGAGTGGGATCGGCATGCGGGCCAGTAAAGAAAGCTATGTCGCCCTCCTTAGCCACAGACTTCCCTCCCAGTTCTGTTAGATTGTCGTCTATTACTAAGCGCGTTTGCTTGGCGCTTAGCACCACACAGTTTGCTCCATAAAATTGTACGTCCATATTAACTCCTCCTAATGACTAGAATAATTCGTTCTTATCTATCAGTACTTGCTTCTTGGCACCGAGGATTGTACTGATGAATCGATCTTTGATCTGTCTTCTGTAATTGAACTCTTGAGAGGGCATAACCGTGTAGCGGATGTCCTTGCCCTCTTGGGCTTCCAGTTCGGTAATAAACTTTTGTAGCGCATGTTGATTGACGTCACCCACTATCAAAACGTCTACACCGCTAGTCTCATCACGGGTGAACTGCCCAGTGTAGAGTGCCAGCTCAATATTGCCAAGTGCCTTAATTTTGTCTCGTTCGGCGTTGGGTGCAGCCGCCGGCGGGAGTTTTCTGGCACTCTGCTCGTCGGCAACCTGACCTGCTTGGCCGAATATAGTACGAAGCGGTTCGTAGTACTCATAGGTTTGATTAACCTCATAATATAAGCGGTTATTGGTGGTGTCGGAAGCGATGATGCCTATACTTAAAAGATTAGCCAACTCTCTGCGCACGGAGTTGATCTGTTCGTCGATCTTGCGAGTAATCTCACGAACGTAAAAGGAACGATTGGGGTTACTGTAGAACAGTTGCAGTAATTTAACCCTCGTCTTTGATCCGAACAATTGCTCAATCATGTACCTATAGTAACAAACTTAATACGTTAGTTACAGATCATTTGTTCAAGAATGTTGTAACTAAATCTACAGAATCATCTGGTTTATTGATCCATTTTATGGACGATTCTCGCTTGAACCATGTTCTTTGGCGCTTAGCAAGCCAGCGAGTATTGGCTTCGATTCGCTGAATAACTTCGTCTATCGTAGTCTGGCCGTCAAAGTAATGCTGGAATTCTTGGTAGCCAATTGTGGCACGTAGGGCTGGCGCTCCCCAGCCGTAGGCGGCGACTAATTCTCGGACTTCTTGCTCAAGGCCTAGCTCTATCATCTTGACCACTCGCTCGTGGATTCTGTTATGTAGCTCTTCGGTGGGCACGTGCAGGCCGATAATGAGAGTATTTGGACGAAGGGGTTTGCGCTCCTTTAAGATGCCACCGGCTTCTAGGGCGCCTACAAGATGGCGAGGGTTTTTGCTATTCTCCGGCATTTCTATGCGGCGTTTACCTATGAGTCTTTGAAGTTCCTCTACGCTCAGGCCGGCCAGACGTTCGCGTTCGGCCAAGTTTGGACTACGAAAAGTAAAGTCGTGCAAAACAGCGTCGATATAGAGACCGCTCCCGCCGACGATGATTGGCACCCTTCCTTGATGGGCTATGTCTTTAATGGCGTCGAGCGCGTAGCGCTTATAATCGGCGGCCGTGAATGGCTGATCGGGACGAACAATGTCTAATAAATAATGCGGCACAGCCTGCTGTTCAGATTTGCTTGGTTTTGCAGTACCGATATCCATACCTTCAAATACTGTTCGGGAATCACCCGCTATGATGCTTCCCGTAAAGCGCTTTGCAAGCGCCATACCAAGACGCGATTTACCTGAGGCGGTTTGCCCCAGCACTACAATTAGAGGAGTGTCGTTTGCGAAGGGTTCCATAATAACTTATCTACATCTACCTTATAATCTTCTGAGACTTCAATGTCTTCGGCCCTGAGGAGTGCCGCATGTGTGGCGCGGCCCCCACCTGGCCAACCGGCAGCTAATCCGCCTTGCTTATTAACTACTCGCTGCCAAGGCAAACCGGTTGGACCGGTATGAGCAATTTGCCCGACTTCCCAGGCCGCCCAGGCCGCGCCGCAAATTGCCGCGATCTGACCGTAGGTCATAACCCTGCCTTCAGGAATCTGAGCTACAAGCTCGTATACCCGCTTGGAAAAATCCGCATCTACTCTCGGCATATATTATTTCCCCCGCTTAAGCACAAGCAATTTGTGATAAACATCACGTGAGGCTCCTACAATGAAGTTTTGTTAACTCTAGACTTAGACTCGTGCACGATAGTCTTGAGGAGCTCATCAACCGTATGTGCGGTGTGAGCTTCGGCGTTAACTTCCATATCCTGACGTATGCGTGGCATCAGCTCACCCGTTTCCAACTCTTTGCCCCCGATTACAACCATATAAGGGACTTTCATAAGTTCGGCATTGCGGATCTTCTTACCCACAGATTCATTGTCGGCATCGACCGTAGCCCGCAAGCCAAGCGACTTAGCCTTGGCCGCTATGTCCTTAGCAAAATGAACTATCTCGTCATCTTGATTGAGTGTTGCTATACGAATCTGTTCCGGGGCAAGCCATACGGGGAATTTGCCAGCAACATGCTCTATATATACGGATAAGAAGCGGTCGATTGAGCCCATAATAGCCGCATGAATCATAAGGATGCGCTCTTGGTCGCCGCCTTCATTTATGCAAGTAAGATCAAAACCTTCTGGTTGATTGAAATCCAACTGAATAGTTGCGACCTGATGTTCACGGCCAATGGCGTCCTTAGCCATAAAATCAATTTTCGGCCCATAGAAAGCAGCCTCGCCCACGCCGTCTATATAATTGTCACCCACCTTTTGTTTGATAATACTCAGTAGCTGCTGTTCGGTGTTCAACCACTTTTCTTCGCTACCAGAGTATGCACTCATATTCGCCGGATCGTGCGTAGAGAAACGAACCTTAAGTTCGAAGCCGAAAGTGCCGTAAAAGCGATCAATGATATCCCATATCTTAAGCGCCTCTTCTTCAACATGCCCTGTACGACAAAACACATGCGCATCGTCTTGGCTGAAAGCGCGCAGCCGGCTCAAACCTGAAAGCTCACCGCTCTGTTCGTCACGATAACATGTTGTTGTCTCGCGGTAACGAATAGGTAGTTCTTTATACGAACGAGAACGGGCAGCATACAACTGGGTATGGTGCGGGCAGTTCATAGGCTTCATTGCAAACTCATGGCCCTCACGTGTTGTAATACGGAAGAGCTCTTCCTCGAACTTTTTCCAGTGACCGCTTGCGATGTATGCGTCCTTTTTGGTGATATGCGGAATAGTCACCTCTTGGTAGTCGTATTCGTCGCGCATTTCCTGGACAAAAGCATCAAGCTTGCGACGGAGCACGGTTCCCCGCGGAGTAAACAGAGGCAAACCAGCTCCAATAAGATCAGAAAAGACAAATAAGTCTAACTCTTGACCAAGCTTGCGGTGGTCACGCTTTTTAGCCTCCTCGAGCATAGCTACATACTCCTTGAGCTGCGCCTGGGTTTCGAAAGCGATTCCATATATACGCTGTAACTGTTGTCTCTTTTCATCACCGCGCCAGTAGACGCCGCCTACTCGGGTGAGCTTGAAAGAACGAGGGTCAATCTCTTTCGCGTCATCGATATGGCCTCCACGGCAAAGATCCGTAAAAGCACCGGATGTATAAAAAGTAAGCTGCTTGGCATCCTTAGAGAACTCATCTATTAGCTCTAATTTATACTGATTCCAGCTAAACTGTTGGCGAGCTTCTTCAGGGCTCACCTCTCTACGCACGAAAGTGCCCCAAGTCTTGAGTACTTCCCGCATCCTCGCTTCTATTTTAGGAAGATCTTCATCCGATATTGGCTCAGGCATTTCAAAGTCCTGATAAAAGCCATTCTCTATTGCCGGGCCAATAGCATTCTTCGCCCCTGGATACATCTCAATCACCGTAGCGGCCAATAAATGCGCCAGGCTATGGCGGATTCCAACTACATGATTGTTTCCTTCTGTATTTCCCATTGAGCAGCTCCTTTGATTGAAATATATAAAAAGACGCGCTTTTCCGATTCAATACTCTCGCATGGTATTTAATCGGTAAGCGCGTCTCGGGCCCAAACTGCATGTCGCACAATTTCGGGTGGTTCCACCGGACTTTCCTGACTTAGGCAGGACACTCATGATAGCACGTCTCGCACGTTCTAACTGCCCACGGAGCTCTGCGGGTGGTGAAACCGCTTCACTGCTCGTTATGTATTATAACACAACACTTCGGCCGAACCTCATCTCACACGTCTCCAAGTACAAATATAACAGTGTTGGTACGATACGGCTAGTACATTGTTGTTGTGTTATTAACTAGCCCTATGTGGATAATCCGATTAAAAAATAGTTAAATACTAAAAAAGGGGCTTTTCAAACTTTGCGGCGTGTGATATAAAAGAGATTGGCTGTCTACACCTGTTGTCTACGACCGTGGACAATAAGCCAACAATAAGACCTGCTCTTTACGGAGCGGGTCTTTTGTTTATATCTGTTCTTGGTCCTAAATACATAGGATATATACCCTACTTGTGGCCGACCCACATAGAAGCCGTGTGGCGCGTTTATATACAAAAAGACCCATGATACATGGGTCTTTTTGTATGGTGGGCTCTAGAGGATTCGAACCTCTCACCTCTTCCACGTCAAGGAAGCGCTCTAGCCAAATGAGCTAAGAGCCCGACGGCTGACAGATAGACTATAGCGAATTTGGCAATAATAATCAACCGCCGCACAGGCCAAAACCATAAGCTTAACACCTTGGGGACTATTGACTCATAATGGTATGTGTGTTAACATAACCGCGTTAAGAGGCTAATATGTGAGTGCCAAAAAACAGAGCACGCTTGACGAGTTCAAGCTGTTTTATGAAGAGTTGTCCTTTTCAACCCTCAGTAACCGCATTCGACGTTCGCGAGTCTTTACACAAGTTAAGTAAAGATACTGCGATCACCACAGGAGTCTGACAGATGTCAGGCTCCTTTTTAAATCTTTTCCCCACTTCGATGACGACTTTTCCACTAGATTTTCCATAAGCGTAATGTCAATATGTAGTCATGGTATGCATTTATTGCGGTGAATCGACCAGTGTGGTCAATAGTAGATCCCAAAAACAGCTAAACAACATCTGGCGAAGGCGTCTGTGCAGTATATGCAGCGGGGTTTTTACGACTATTGAACGTCCGGAGTTATCGGGAAGCGTCATGGTACGCTCAGGGGAACGTGGATTGTCGCCCTTTGCTCGCGATAAATTGCTTCTTGACGTATACGAGAGCTGTAGACACCGTAAAACGGCCATATCGGACGCTGCAGCCCTTGCAGACCTCATTGTTGCCGAATTACTGCGTTTGAAGCACGGAGGCCTATTAGAGCGCTCCCAAGTCGTTCGAACGACACATAGGCTACTAGAGCGCTTTGATAAAACTGCAGCGACCGTATATGCCGCTTATCATCCCACGAGCTAGGTGATTTCTACTTCTTAACGGTTTTGGTGGTAACGTCGAACTTATTGAGGTACCAGCCGAACATAAGACGCGTTTGCGAGTTTAGTGCGGCAAAAGAACCAAAAGCGATAGTAGTTATAGGCATATACAGCCACTGAAGGATCATAAACAGGCTGCGGTGACGCTTATAACGCGCCGGACGAGGCGGCAGCGTCTTTAGGGCAATGAATAGTGACGACAGGATTCCGACCAGGCCAATGGTCTGAATGCGGCTCACGATAATAGGTAGCTGATTGGCCGCGATACTTTGGGGATCCACAAGTATAGGTATAAAAGCAGCGAAGGCCAGAAGGAGTGAACCTACCGCCCAGCTTACGTGCCCCTCCAGGGTTCGCAGAAATTTAAAAATAAGATCGAAGCGCGGTACTTTATTCTTTTTAAGAAAGCCCTCGTTGGCTATATATGCTATATCCGATGCGCCATAAGTCCAGCGGCGAAGCTGTTTGAACTGTGCCTTGATGGTTTTGGGATATGTTTCGGCCAGCACAGCGTCCTGATAGATAGGTATAGATAGCGGATATACCCGATAATCACCATCGTAATGGAAATAGCTGCGCCAGAAATGATGACCATCCTCTACGATGGTTCGCACACTCCAAAAGTCCATATCAATAAGCGCACGCATGCTCTGTGCGTGAGCCGAAAAATTACGTTCCAGGTGCGGGCGCTGTGTGAGTACGATGTAGAAGAAATTGTTACCCGTGGCTATGACGCGCATTGGAGCCGGCGCATCCCAAATATTATTAGTAAACATCGGCAGAGGCTGATATGAAGCACGCACCGGGTCTGGCGCAACTGTATATAGATAGCTCAGCGCAGACAAATATTTTTTGTCTGGACGGTTATCAGAGTCGAGAGTGGTCACGACGACATGTATAGGATCTATACCCTTCTCTTCCAAAAAGCGTTGGAGGCGACGGCCCGCATAAGTAACATTACCGCCCTTGCCAATTACTTCCCCGGGCACACCAGCCGGGTGCTTGACTGCTTCGGCATAGTAAAAACGGGGGCGATACTTTTTAACAAGCGCCTCGGCTTGGGTCTCTACGCGCTCACCCCCCCGCTCTTCGTAGGCTAAAATGAAAATTACCTTTTTAATGTCGTATTCGGAATCAACGACCGATTGGATGGTTGGTTCGATGACATCACGACTTTCATTGGCTGTAGCAATGATGATCGCATGATATAGCTGGCTCGGCTTAACTACGGCCGGCTGTACGCTTAAACGAAGCAGATTGTCATAGTGCCACTTAGGGCGCTTGGCTTGCGCGTCGGCAACCTCACCCGCTTCAACTTCTTGCAGTAGGTCATTCCAGTGTATTTTTTCGTGCTCACGCATCGTCTTGTACCCCACGAGGGCGCGGATGTTGACGGCCATAGAGCGCGTGAAGTAGATAAGTATGTAGGCCAGTATGAAAAATGTTGCGGCCGTAACATTCACGAGGCTGAGCAAAAGCGGCAGCGCAAGCAGAAGCCAGGACATGGCACCAGGTAGGATCTCGAAGAACCGGTACGAACGTTTACGTTCTTCTTCGTAGGGTATTTCCAGATTTTTCATATGTATTCTAGTGCAAAACCATTAAAGCATTACTGACGATGATAGCCAGCAATA
This sequence comes from Bacillota bacterium, assembly GCA_035478295.1. Classification (GTDB taxonomy): domain Bacteria; phylum Patescibacteriota; class Saccharimonadia; order Saccharimonadales; family UBA4665; genus PMNU01. Next base: position 23,114 of record DATIJU010000008.1, read on the forward strand.
AGAGTAATGCACCGGAAGACAAGACTGCCACAGAAAGCTCGCGACGAATTGGATAAGTGCGTATGCTCAATATAATGCCGATTGCGGCAATGAGCAGCGCAAAGCAGGCGAAGCTAAGCAGTTCGGTTATACTGCCCGTCTTAAAGGCGCTGATGCCCAGGTTTGAACGATACTGAACTATATAGCCGTCGCTGCCCTGACCAATATTGAGCCGCAAAAAAATGAGCACCGCACAAAGGAATGACAAAAAAATATTTCCACTAACCAAAAGTAAAATTAATTTATCGTGCAGATACTTCTTGGGTATTGGCGTCATGTTGTTTTCTATTGTAAGCCCCTGGCGGGGGTTTCGTAAATCAATCCTGGTGCGAGTAGCGAGAGTCGAACTCGCGTCTCAACCTTGGGAAGGTCATATACTACCGCTGTACTATACTCGCTCGGAATGAGATAAACCTGTGGTTTTTCTCGGCGCCCTTTCCCTCTCGGGCTCGTGGGGCCACCTCGGGGAGTCGAGCCCGAAAACCAAAGTCTTGGCTTTTTGTCGGCCCCTCCGCGAAGCGTCCTGAAATATCCTGGAGCCACCTATCGGATTTGAACCGATGACCCCCGCTTTACGAAAGCGGTGCTCTAGCCAACTGAGCTAAGGTGGCAAAAAAGACAAAAGTAATTATATCAGATAAACAGTTCTGCGGAAGCGCCGTCCCACAAACGATTTTTGGGCGCACTTACTTGTTAAATTGTTCGGCACATACCTAGCAGTTATTTGTCCGGACTAATCGTATACATTATGTATACACTACTTTCTACCCCTGTTATTTCAGTTGCTACCGCTCTAAAATGTGCAGTTAAACAGTGTTGCATGTACTGAATAGGCGTTCGCGTATTTGCGAACACAATTATTATTCTTTACTATTTCTTGAATGCATAGAGCGAGTAAGGGCCGGCGAATTCTTTCCTTGCTCGGTCGAAAACGCCCCAACTATGCGCTGGCCTGGGTCATCGCCAACAACCACTACCCTGCTTCGTACCCGCATAGCGCATTACCTTCCGATGTCGTAAAATGTCCTTTCCGGCACAAAGTATGTAAGCTCCGTGGTGATAGCTGCCGGCACGCAGGATCATTAGCGTTTGGTACAAAAGGAACGACTACGTGCCTGCTCATAATTTTATATTAGTCTTGCACCACTACTCGTGTAATAGATCGCTTAAAATATCCCTTAGCGATGTTTCAGCTGTTACCTGTTTAAAACTCATGCCGATTGCGCCAACAACGCTATTATGGGCGCCATCATCTATGAGCAAGGCTTGACTCGCCGGTATTTGAGTGCCCTCCAAGTACGCCGTGAAAAAAGGGCTCCTACCAGCTTGGTCTATGTCTCTCTTTAGAGCGCGGAGAGAATGTGAATCGAGGATATCATCAAAGTGAGCGCGCAGATTTAAAGCCGGTACAGTCCAACGGACAAAAACGTCCATGTTGTCTGTCGCAATAGCTACTTTTACGCCCCGTCGTCTCAGCTCGGCAATATACGTCATTACTTCAGGGTCGTGTAAACGAGTTAGTTCACAACTCCGGAAGAGGCCCTCAAGTAAAACGGGCCCGGGTATGCCGGTCTTAGTCGCTACAAATCGCACGACCATATCGGCGGTCAGCCGGCCGCGCATCCAGTTTTCGAGATTTTCTGGCGATGATTCAAAAAAAACGCGTTGTATGGCAGCGTAATGCGGCGCAAGCTCTGGGCTATCGGCCCAATGGCCCCAAAAACGAGACGTGCTCAGCGTACCATCCCAGTCAATGAAAATAATTTGCGGCTGCATGAGGGCTACTATAGCAGCTTTTACGACTTATTATCGCAGGACATAAACGTCTGCTCGCTTCTATTGAGACCAACCAAAAAAAGCCTCAGTCGAAACTGAGACTCTTTTCTTGGCGGGCTCGACCGGGATCGAACCGGCGATCTCCTCCGTGACAGGGAGGCGTGATAACCGCTTCACTACGAGCCCAAGGTTATAACAGGGGTAATGATATCAATATTTAGGATAAAAAGCAACGCCCAAGTAGTGACCGCTATTTTATGAAATTGTGCGGCTTATGTTGAGCCTTAAGCGGATCCGTATATGTAGCTATTGGCTTAAATGCGAAGTAAATGTGCGAGGCACGAACAATGTCACCATTATGTTCGTTAACCTTTAGAATTTCTAGGCCGAGCGGCGTTTCGACAATATCGGACACCTGTCCTAGCTGTAGTTTAAATAATTGATCCACCACTTGGGGAGATAAATCACGATTGGTTTTGTCGATGGCAAATCCGTAATCTCCGCCGCTGCCCTTGGTAGTTAGATCCTCTGAAGATTGTTTAGCAATAGTGGCGAAGTCGCCGCCGCTACGCAATTGTGCTAATACTGCCTCGGCCCGACTATGCGTGCCCGTATCGAGTTCCGATACCACTTTCTGCGCAACCATCTGGCTTTTAAGCTCACGCTTAAAATCCTCGATTGACCAACCCCAGAACTCCTTGAGTACATCTTCGAAAACGGCATTGTTACTGCCCAGACGGTTTTGGCTGCGCAGGAGTTCGATCTCGCTTGTAATTTGTTGATTAGTGACGCTTACGTGATGCCGAGCAGCAAGTTGCTTAATGTAGGCGTTATTAACTACTGTCTGTAAGGCTACTTTACGGAAAGCGGCGAGCTGCTGACGTCCGGAGTCACTATCGAAATCAACCTTTTGCTGTGTCTGGTAATAGTGCATGTAGTGACGCAGTTCAAACAAGTAGTCCTCGTAGGAGACGTACATAGAGCCTGCCTTGGCTACTGGGAACGGGATTACCTGTGTAACACGGTAAATAAAGGTAGACGTGGAGTTGAAGCGGTAGAGCGCCAACGTGCAATACGTGAAGAATGTGAGCGCCAAAATAATAAAGATACCAGTGGATATGAGCACAATGCGGTGCAGTGAATGCTGCAGTGGATAGATATACTTGCGGGCACTGCTTAGAACCTCTTCGCGGTGTTCGGCGACGGTCTCGTTGGTGATGCGCGGAATGTTACTAATTGCTTCTTCGAGCGACTTTTCCGGCTCCTTGCGGCGCAACGGTCGCTTGGCGAGTAACTTCTTGAGTTTATGCTTCATCTTCAGCCGATACTTCTTCCGTCTGGTCGGACATTGCGGAAGGACTGCTTACCGCACTTATGCCCTGCTCTCGTAATATTTCGAGAATTTTTTTCTGAATCTTTGCAGGGTGATGGATGTCGTGGATTACCAGGTCCCCCACGTATGTCTGCATCATTATTGTACCAAAACCAAGCAATGTCTCTTGCAGGCCGGATATTTCGTAGTTAACCATTTGGATTTGGTTGAGGCGCATGTCTATGACGCTGCGATGAAAAAAGCCTTTTTGAGTGATCTGGATCAGACGCTGATTGGTGATAATAAAAACGCTAAAAAACCAGGTGGTCCAGGATGGCAGCATAATAAGCGCGCCCAGCACGAGGCCGCAGGCTAAGCCTATAAAATAGACTTCATATGTAGGTTTTATAAGAGACGGGACAGTGCCGAGCAACAATGCAAGCAAGCCAAAGATAAGTCCTCGGCGCATGACGATAGGGTGCTTTCGAAAGACAAACAAAACCTCTTCGTCGTCGAACTGGTCCTCAAAATATTTGTCGGCCATTGTTACCTTTATTGTATCAGACAGGTCTGATAGAGAGTAGCTGGCGACCTTGCGGCGTAGGCGTCGGGACTTGGAATGGATACTTGCCGGTCATGCAACCAACGCATATCGAGTCCACCGTCCCGCCCTGTGATTCGGCTGTGCCCTCCACGCTCAAGTAGCCCAAGGATGTCACGTTGAGGGCGCGAACACGCCCTTTATGTGTCGGATGACGTCGGGCGAATAGCGTATCTGGCCGACTAATAGCAGTACCCGAGAAGCATGGATAGATAAAAGGCGCCGAAGATACTCGCATGTGCACTTCTGTAGCGCCAGCAGCATAAAAGACCTCGGACATTGCTTCGCCCGTACCACCGCGCACAATCGAATCGTCAACCACCACAAGGCGTTTGCCCCTAATTACTGCCGTGTTGGGACGCTGCTTCTGCATGAGCATGTAGCGGCGGACCTCGGGCGACTCCTGAATGAACGTCCGCGTTATATACGGATTGCGGAACAGTCCGACGCGATACGGAATGCCCGATTCGTAGGCATATCCCTGCGCCGCGATTATCCCGGATTCCGGAATACCGATCACGACATCGGCATCGGCGGGATGTTCTCGAGCTAATCGGCGACCCATTTCCCAGCGTGAGTCATAGATTGGTATACCATCGAGTTCACCATCCCCTCTGGCCAAGTAGACGGCCTCTAACGCGCACCTGCCAAGCTGATCTACTTCTCGCTTGATATGAGACATGCTCACTTCGCCGTTACGGTCAATGCGCACAATTTCACCGGCCGCAAACTCGTGTTCTTCTACTACTTGACCCGCCTCACGCAATACCGGCCGTTCGGATGCAATCATGTGTACGCCCGATTTAAAACGGCCATAGAACAACGGCCGAGTGCCCCATGGATCGCGAACTCCATAAAGCGCATCGGGAGCACCAAGCACTACGGAATAGCCGCCATCAATCTTGGGTAGGAGCTCATGGAAAGCCGATTCGGCACTACCGAGCGCATCGGGGCCGCTGAGCATCTCCATCGTCTGTGCATAGGCATCTGAGTCGGTGACAGTATGTAGTATGCCGTAGCTCTCGGCTACCCTTTGCATCATTTCAATATTACCGTTATGTGCAACTGCGAGAGTGCCAGGCACAAAAGGCTGTGCCTCATAGTATGGATCACCTCCACCCCCAGAAGTTGCCCACCTCGTCTGGGCAACGCTCATAACTGATTTATGATCAGTCATACGATCTACATCGATACCGCCACGAGGGAAGACGTCGGACACCAAACCGATATCCTTAATGCCTACAAAACCCGAGCCATACTCGTTATCGACGCTGTTGACGATTCCAGCACCACCCTCGCCCCGATGTTGCAAACCAGCTAGCGCTGTGTACGCAAGCTGAGCAACGTTGCCTCTTGCCTCTGGATCTAGGACGCCTACAACCCCACACTTTTCTCGCAGCGTATCACCGTCGTGAGGAAAATCAAACCGAGCTTCTAGGCCTCCCATGCTTATGTTAATTGTAACAACCCCACTATGAAAAGACTATAAAAATAGCCATCCTGCAAAAGAATGGCCATTATGGATTGTGGTGCCCCTACCACGATTCGAACGTAGAGCTTCTCCTTAGGACGGAGTTGTTTTATCCATTAAACTATAGGGGCGAAGGAGGAGAGAAGTCGTGCTCGCACGATATTTCTCTCCGATGAGCCCCGTACTGCTGCGCAGCAGCAGATTGGGGCGACTGAGGAAATGATCAGCCAACGACCCATTCCCCACTCTTCCTCCTGACTTTAAAGAACTACTTCTTAACCTGAGTATACGTCTCGTGTACAGCCTGGTAGTCGTACAACTCGTCGTCGGCAAACCAGTGTGCAATTTCTTGCTTAGCCTCGTCGACATCACCTGAAGCGTGGATAAGGTTGGGGATGCTCAGGCCCTTGCTGTTGGCATAATCGAAACTGATGTGCGCGTAGTCACCGCGGATAGTACCGGGCTGGGCGCTCTTGGGTTCAGTGGTGCCAACCATTTTGCGGACCTGCGATACGGCTTCGATGCCCTGAAGCACGATGGCTAGCACGGGACCGCGCTGCATCATTTCGAGGGTCACGTCAAAGGCGACCTGACCGCGGCGCGAAATCATCTTGCCGATGTTTTCGTAGTGGTGGTAGTAGTGGTCGTAGTCGGGTTGCAGCATTTTGGCGCCGACAATTTTAAGGCCAACTTTTTCGAAACGGCTAATAATCTCGCCAACGATACCGCGCTGCAATGCATCGGGCTTGAGGATAATCAATGTTTGTTCCATGTGTGAGGTCCTTTACTTCTACTTCTTATTTTTCACGGTTATTGTAACAGATATAACCTCAGTTAACCATAGGCGGTAGGTGCTAGAATAAAAGCATGCTATTTTCCCGCGCGAAGACTGATTTTTTGGAATACTTAGAGATTGAGCAGAATCGCTCGCAAAAGACGATTGCCAATTATGATCACTACTTAACACGCCTGATCGACTTTGCTGGCGACGAGCTAAAGGTGCGCGATATTAACGACGAATTGGTACGTAAGTGGCGACTATGGCTCAACCGCCTCGGTACGAACGTATCCGACGAATTACAAAAAACTACTCAAAATTACCATTTGATTGCCCTGCGTAGTTTCTTGAAGTTTTGTGCCAAGCGCGACATTGAGACCCTAAGCGCCGACAAGGTAGAACTGGCGCACACAACTCGCAAGCAAGTAACATTCTTGAATGAGGACGAGCTCGAGCGGATGTTCGACCAGCCTGACCTAGGCAAAATGTCGGGCCTGCGTGATCGTGCAATTTTAGAACTACTGTTTAGCAGTGGCTTGCGCGTGTCTGAACTAGTTGGTCTGGACCGCGAACATATCAATCTAAAGCGCCGCGAGTTTACGGTGCGCGGTAAGGGTCAAAAAGACCGCCCCATTTTTATTAGCGACGCAGCCGCAGCATGGCTGGAGCGTTACTTAAAAGAACGTGATGACAATACCAAACCATTATTTGTCCGCTACAGTGGGCGCAAAACTGTAGACCTATCCGGGAATTTTCACCGTCTGACTGCGCGCAGCGTACAGCGATTGGTAGCGCGCTATGCCTTGCTGGCCGGGATAACAAAGCACGTGAGCCCGCACACGCTGCGACACTCGTTCGCCACTGATTTACTTATGAATGGCGCCGACTTGCGCAGCGTACAGGCCATGCTAGGCCATAGCAACATCGCAACTACACAAATCTATACACATGTTACCGACCCACACTTAAAAAGCGTGCACGAGCGTTTCCACGGTCACAAGGATTAAGCGTTTAGTTACAGAGTGGGTTGCCGCTGCCCGTCATCGTCGGCACAGCAGCTGCTGCGTTTGATGCGAAGTAGTTGCTCATAACGACAAATCGCTTACATATAGAATCGGTGCTTTCGATGGCGTAGTCGCTAAGCTGGTTGGTGGTTGGATTGATAGGTACGTGCACCTGTACGCGACGCAGCACATCTTGGGCTTTGCCGGTAGCATCGATAACAACTTGACCGCCAGAGAATTTGACTGGGTTGCCTGAGCCATCGGTACCGGTAATTTGCATCGATACGTCTTTGTATTGGGATATGAGACGACTGTGATATTTAGTACCACCCAGGCCGGTAATAGTAAGTGTGCAGCGAGTGTTGTTACAGTTGGCCGGGATGACGCTTCTGCTGCCATTTGTCGTATACCCAACACTAGCCGTCCCGCCAGCTGCAATAGGTACAGCGAACGATGTCATGGTGGTCGACTGCAAAAGGGCGCTCGTGAGGCCGGCACCGGCAGTCGGCACGAGGTCGAAACGGAAAACACCATAACCACACGTCCAGTTACCGGCTTTAGAAAGTGTACCGCTGGCACTGGCTGGGCAGCCATTTATAGGAGTGAGGCTGCCTGTTTTGGTGTACCACGTAAATGTCAGCGTATTAATAACGCCGCTATCGACACCTAACGGCATAATGGTGCCGGTCGTATTGATATCGTTGATGGCTAATGTCGTGGGGTTAGGGTCGACCATGACGCAGGTATATGAGACGTTGTGAGCTGCATCTACTGTAGAGTTAAGGCCGCTACCGCCGCCGTAATACGCAAGTGAGGCCCCACTGCCATTAGTACAGTCTGTTTTGGCGGGCGGAAGGCCTTTGGTTTTAATAAGGTTGCGCACATCGTTAATGCCTGTCTCTGCGGCATAAAATGCCTGGGTGCTGAGCTGTCGGTCGAGGGACTGACGCGCATTTCGGCGTGAAATTTGGGCAAAGCCAAGCACGATGAGACTTAAGACTATCATGAGGATCATGGTAACCATAATTGATACCATGCCCGATTCTTTGCGGATACTGCTCATATTGCTCATGCTTTCCTCTATTTTACTCGCTTTTGCACGGTGGCAGTCAAGTCGGTTACGGCACAGAACTGGGTGCCGGAGCGGATATTCTTGCAAGCGGCAGTAGTCGCCGTGGGGTTGTTGAGCAGGTCGTCGTCGCCATATACCACTTTAACGTGCACCTTGAACAGATTGGATGAGCCGGCAACGGGCGTAATAGAAAAATCAGATAGACGCATATGCGGACTGAGCAGTTCCCGGCCCGTAATTACGCCGCCGGGCGCCACACAACCGCCAACAGTGCGTTGTATAAGACTTTGGTTGGTCTGATTGCCGCTGGGCGTACCGTCTACGAGCTGCTTACCAAGCCAAAAGTCAAACTGTTGACTATTGATGCACTGATACTTGGGGGTAGCGCCGGCAACTGTAGTTACGATGCCACCGTCGAACTGTATAGCCTGCGAGATACTGTCTACTATGGAACGAGCAACATTTTGCGTGTTAGATTCTGTAACACCTTTGTAATAGACGCGCGTGACCTGCATGATGCCGACTGTCACCAGGAGCAGCACCATAGAAAAAATAAGCGTCGCTATAAGCAGCTCGATAATGGTAAAGCCCTGTTGCCGGTTTGGTTTAAAAGTATGCATAACTATTCATAAATCCTATATGTTAGCTGCAGCTGATCGGTAACTTTGCCGCCGACATTTTGCCAGGATTCGTCGATGGTAAAACTGTTGCCTGTACGGGTTATCGATATGGTATAGGCCGGCTGTACGCCTGCGCCGGCGGGCGTACCATTTACGTCCACTTTACAGTTGGCATTACCTGGTGCAACGGTAGAATCGTAAACAGTTACACCGCCGACAATACAAAAATGTACGGGCGGCGTGACGCCCCCGCCACCGAAGATCTTTTGCGGCGTAACTGCTATGACGCTTTTAAGCTGCTCCAGCTGCGACTCGGCAAGTTTAAGCGCTGTACCCCGTTCTTGGGCGCCACGCGTGTTGAGTAGGCTGCGATTGGTCGTTACGTAAGCACCACCAAGCACCATGGTAACTACGGCAATAGAAATCAACACTTCGACGATAGTGTCGCCGCGCTCTGAATAATGTGACCTACGTAAGTGCCTTATGAACATGTTCTATTCCCATTTGTTATTGTAAGCGTAACTGCTAATGGATGGCTATGGCCGCCTATGGTCACAAGGCCCGATTGTTGTGTACCACCACTGGCAAAACAGATGGAGACGCCGTTGGATGGGTTAACTGGACTATTCTTAAGTTTGGCATTAATGGCGTCTACTGTGGCGACGGTGCTGGCATCGGTTGCGCTGGTGTCGATAGGCACCACATTCATCTGCTGTGAGCCCGAGGCAAGCAGTCCTCCGGCCCCCGGCTGCGGGAAGCTGGTAGTGAACGCAACAGCGCCTATCTGCACCTTGCCTGCTCCGTTGTCGTACCACATGCCATTTACGGTTGGACCGCTCGTATTGGCAACGGTAGTCAGATTGTTTTGCATGGTGATACTGGTGCTGGAGTCGGGCAACGAAGGCTGTAAGGTGGAAGGAGCTACGACAAGTGGCTGGGCGTCGGAAAGGCTTTGCGATTCCTGCTGATCGCTGAGACGCTTTTGGAGGCCCGCGACGGTATAGAGCATAACTTTCTCGGGGTCGGTATCGTGTACCTTAAATTGCATAACCTTGCCGACAAAAATACAACCCGCGTTTGCGCCCTGGCTATTTGGGCTAACGCTGGTAATGACAGGACCGCTTCCACCCGAACTGCACTTAAAATTACCAGTGTTGGGATAGTAGCCGATTGCAACTTCATTCATAGTTTGCTGGATTTGCGATTGAATTTGTTGGATACCCTGGCTAAAGGCCGTAGCGTTTTGTTTGCCGGATATAAGTATAGCCGCGGAAGCAAATAAGGCGCCCGTAATAATGAGCACGATCATAACTTCAACAACGGTAAAGCCCCGGCTGCGATCATCTCCAAGAGTGCGGCGCTGCACGACGGCGTGCCGTAACATTTGAAATAACTGGCCAGTAGGTTGTAGGCCACCCATATGCCTAAAGTATAGCATAAGCGTTACTGCCTTCCCGGGTATATTTTAGGCACCGAGCAGCCGCATGTAGCTGTCGATAAGCGATGATCCGAACAGCACTACCAGCACTAACCCGGCGAGCAGCAGTGGGCCAAATGGCAGGTGGCTCTTGCGGTTAGCTTTACCCATGAGCACCAGCGGCAAAGAAATAAACATACCAATAAACGAGGCCATAAAGAGCAGCAAAAAGGCATGCGTTACCCCACCGGCAAGCAGACCCAGAATAATACCCAACTTTACGTCGCCAAAACCAATCCACTTGCCTTTAGACACCTCATACAGTGCCCAGAATAACCCGCTAATAATAATTGCGCCCACAAGGCTTCCGGCGGCCTGGTGCCAGGTACCGTCAAAAAATAGCCATACGCCCAACACCTGCACCACTGCCAGGCCAATGTACGGAAAAATAACTTTGTCGGGCAGCAAGAACCAACGGATATCGTATACGGCCAGCACCACAAAACCGACAATAAACACCAGCCACAATACAAAGGTAAACAACCCTGCACCATGGAAGGCATACGGCCAGGCATAGTAAGACAGCACAAACAGCGCCGGCACTGCCAGCTCGGTAAGCGGTGTATCGGGGATGGGCTTGTGACAGTAGCGGCATTTGCCGCGCAGCAGCAGCCAGCTTACTACGGGGATAAGATCCCAGCCAGACAGTATGTGGTGGCAGTGCGGGCATTCGGAACGCTCGCTCACCCAGTTGCGCTTTTCGTGCAGCCGCCACACAAGAGCATTTACAAAGCTGCCAAAGCACAAACCAAGCAAAACAAGCACGACCAGTATCATGCAGTCATCGTATCATATGCATTATAAAAACGAGCCCCTTAACGGAGCTCGTTTTGATTGGTTGGTGTTTAGGAACGGCCTATGAGCCGGATTCCTGACACTGGACTTGTGTGCCACCACCGGTTTCTACCGAGTAGAGAGCTATAACGCTACGGGATGTCGCATTGGCGACGGTTGCCGTCGTACCACTACACTTGGCGTAGTTAGTAATTATCGCGTTATCCACTGCAGCAGGCGCGGTAGGCGCGCTACCTGGAACGGTTGCATTGTAGGTGTACGTAATGTTGGCTGTGGTGTAGAAGCCGAGCTTTACGTTGCTAATAAACGGACAGTTTGCAGCAGTGCTACAAGCACCAGAGCTGGTTGGAAGCGCACCGGCGTTGTTGTTTACGTACTCACTGAAGGCGCTGAGTGTGTTGCCGACGTCGTTCTTGCGTTGTGTGTTGCGTGCATTACGCTGAAGGGCCGGGACGGCCAAGAACACAACCAGCAGGATTAAACCGGCGATGGCGAGCACGATCAGGACTTCGATGATGGTGAAGCCTTGCTCTGCCTTACGTTTTTTGAGTTGTGACAGCATTTCTAAATGCCCCCTTTGCTTGTTGTTAAAAATCCTTATGCTTGAATGATACGAGAGCCCCACCCAAAATGCAAGCGCTTTGTCTGTTAGCAATATGAGCAAAAGCTCATGTTACAAACAGATAAAGTGATGCCGAAATTGCAAGTAAAGAGGGTTTGGTAGATTACCCTACTCTGTAGGGTAAAAGTCAAAAACTAGAAGTGTCTACCGCGATATAGTATGCCGGTTAGATATGCGCCAATTCTGGCCGCCGGTGATGCTGGAGCTTCGGAATTGGTTGGCTGCATATCCTGCCTTGGGACTTCGAAAACGATCGCTTCCCCATATGGATATGGATCTCCGGGGACATCGCCTGGCACGACTTCAGAGGCGACATTTGGTGCAGCGGTATAGGCAAAGCGGTTCGTTTCTTCAGGATCGAGCATACGTCCACGCACCGTTTGAGCTGGGAGAACATTGCCTCGTGACATAACTATATATTAACATAATTACGTCTAATTACTAGTGGGCCGGTATGAGTACTGCCTACTGCACGAACGACTTGCCTGCCAAGCCATAGATTGGCAATAGCACGGCGGCGACAATAATGAAGGCGACGACGCCTAAAATAACCATAAGTACGGGTTCGATGATCGTAGAAATTGACTTGATCTGGTCGTCTACCTCTTTTTCGTAGTATTCGGCTGTTTTGCCAAGCATTTGCTCCAGCGAGCCGGACTGTTCGCCAATGCGTAGCATATTAGGTACAAGTTCTAGGAAGTTGGGATCTTTCTGGATGGAGTCGGACAGTGCTTTACCGCCCTTTACTTTGTCGGCGGCTTTGTCGAGCGACTCTTTAATATGAATATTATCGACGGCCTCGCCCGTTATTTCGAGCATTTGGATGAGCGGCACACCGCTGGCTACCAGCGTCGTACCGGTACGCGAGAAGCGGGCCATGTACATCTTCATAAAAAGAGGGCCGATAGGCCAGGCCTTCATTTTGAGCTTATCGATAACTCGACGGCCGCCAAAAGTACGCGCCCAGCGGGTCGTAAAGAATACCATCAGGCCGATAACGATGAGCACTACCCACCAGAAATGGATAACAAAGTCGGAAATGGACAGCAGGACACGCGTAAGCAGCGGCAACTGTGCGCCCGGTAAGCCATCATACAAAATCTTTACCTGGGGCAATACTTTTACAATCATAAAGCCCACAACGCCGAGCATTACCAGGAGTACGATAATGGGATACACCATGGCGCCCCGCACTTTACTGATGAGGTCGGCGTCTTTTTCCTGCTGAATAGCCAAACGTTCAAGCGCTTTATCGAGCGTACCGGAAGCTTCGCCGGCAGCAATAAGGCTAATGTATACGCGGTTGAATGCTTGCCCATGCTTGGCAAAAGCCGCCGATAAGGTAGAGCCCGATTCTACATCGGATATAACTTTACTAATAACCACCTTGAGCGGCTTGCTTTGGGTTTGTTCATTTACGGTGCGCAGTGACTGCACCAGCGGAAGTCCTGCATTAATAAGCGTGCTGAGCTGACGCGAGAACAGTACTTTGTCTTTGATTTTTACTTTATTGAAACGACTAGCCAGGCCGGTGGCGCTTTTTTCGGCGAGCTTGATGTCTATAGGGACGAAACCCTCTTGCCTAATAAGCTTACTAGCCGACTGTTCGTCGGCTGCCTGAACTTCGGCTTTAACGTATTGGCCGGTTCCAGGGTCGCGAGCGGTATAACGGTAAGTGAGCATTATTGTCTACTAGCCTCTCATGAGCCTGTCTAATTCGTCTGGGTCTACGGCTACCATGCGGGCATCGTCGTAGCTGATGGTGCCGTTGTGGATAAGGTTAACGAGCGTCTTATCCATGGACTGCATGCCAAACTCGGCGCCGGTCTGGATGACGGCCTCAAGTTGGTGTGTCTTGCCTTCGCGGATGATGTTGCGTACAGCAGGTGTGGCAATAAGGATTTCGGCTGCCGCAATGCGGCCACCGCCAATTTGCGGAATGAGGCGCTGCGAAACAATCGACATAAGGATATTGGATAGCTGCGAGCGGATTTGCGGCTGCTGGTGCGGCGGGAAGACGTCGATCATGCGGTCGATACTCTGAGCGGCACTGTTGGTGTGCAGCGTTGCAAATACTAAGTGTCCGGTTTCGGCAATGGTGATGGCCGAAGCGATAGTTTCGAGGTCGCGCATTTCTCCGATGAGCACAACGTCGGGGTCTTCGCGCAGCGCACTGCGGAGTGCCGCCGAAAAGCTGTAAGTGTCGTAGTGCACTTCGCGCTGCACAATAACCGATTTTTTGGAACGGTGCGTGTATTCGATGGGGTCTTCGATGGTAATGATATGCTCTGCCCGTTCCATGTTGATCTTGTGGATCATGGCGGCAAGCGTTGTAGACTTACCTGAACCAGTCGGGCCGGTAACGAGCACGAGGCCGCGCGGGTAGTCGGCAAACTTGCTGACGTTGGGCGGCAGGCCAAGCTGTTCTATGGTGAGAATTTCGTTAGGGATAAGACGGAGGGCGGCGGCTAGGTTACCGCGTTCGTGGAAGGCGTTTACGCGGAAGCGGCCAAGATCACCGAAGGCGAAGCTAAAGTCGAATTCCTTGTCTTTGAGCAAAATTTGCTTCTGGTCTTCGTCCAGGATGGCAAAAATAAGTGTTTCGACGGCTTCGTCGCTTAAAATTTCGGCGCCTGCGACGGGCATTAAGGCGCCGTCGACACGCAGCATGGGCGGCAAGCCTACCTGCAGGTGTAAGTCGGATGATTTTTTCTTAACGACTTCCTCTAGGAGTACTTCGATCCTTGGTGTGCCTTGCATATATCTTTTGTTGCCTTCCGTTTAGGCGCTGTCGGCGCTTGCCACGCGGTTAATTTCGGTGAGGGTTGTGCGCCCTGCGAGCGCCTTCAGATAGCCATCCTCACGCATCGTTACCATGCCCTGCGCTTCTGCCGCTTTTTGAATTTCGGCACTGGTCGCGTGCTTGAGTATGAGCTCCTGGATTGGCTCAGAGATGTTAAACACCTCGTAGATACCCATGCGACCCTTATACCCATTTGGCGCATCGGGGCTATCTTTGCCCTTGACTAAAGTATAAGCGTTTTGGGCGGCTAGAGGCAAGCTCTCGTAGCCCAAATCGGCGGCAAATTTGGCCATCTCCTCGTTGGTTTTGGGCAGTAAGTGGCCGAGGGTTTTGCGAATGGATTCTGTCTCGATTTTTTCGGATTGGTAGGTGTCTTTGGCGGCCGCAACACGGCGAACTAGGCGCTGGCCAATTACGGTACGTACAGTGCTTGCGATGAGGAATGGTTCGATGCCCATATCTAAAAGACGCGGCAGGATGCCAGCAGCCGAGTTGGTGTGCAGTGTGCTAAATACTAAGTGACCCGTGAGGGCGGCCTGCACGGCTAGCTCGGCCGTTTCTTTATCGCGTATTTCCCCTACCATTACCACGTCGGGGTCTTGACGGAGGATGGACCGCAGACCGTTGGCAAAGGTAAGTCCAACGTCGGCGTTTACCTGAATCTGGTTGATGCCGGGCATTTTATATTCGACCGGGTCTTCGAGGGTAACGATGTTGATGGCGTCGCTCTTTACCTCTTGCAACAGTGCGTACAGCGAGGTCGACTTACCGGAACCCGTAGGACCGGAGGTCAGGATCATGCCGTTACTTCCCTTGATACCTTCGCGGATGGTGCGCAGCGCCCTGCCGGTATAGCCCATGTCTTCGAGCTTGAGGCTGGTGCCGCTCTTGTCGAGCAAACGAATAACCACTTGCTCGCCCCATACTGTGGGACTGATGGCAATACGCAGGTCGATGTCTTTACCGCCGGCACCAATGCTAAATTCGCCGTCCTGCGGAATACGGTGTTCGTCGATTTTTAAATTGGCGAGAATTTTAATACGCGATACCAGCGGCGGTTCGGTACTTTTGGGCAGCCGCAGTACCTCACGCAGGATGCCATCGATGCGGCAGCGAATTTTAAGCGAATCTTGAAGCGGTTCGATGTGCACGTCGCTGGCGCCGTTTTTGGCGGCATACTCCAAAATAGTGGACAAGGCCTTGCTTATCGGCGAGTCCTGGACGATGGTCTTAATGTTGGATTTGCTGGCGTCGGGCGCGGACGAAGCAGTTGCGCCGCCGTTCTGAACTGGTTCTTGCGGCAGCGAGCTGGCATTGATACCGCTAATCTCCCCCACTACCTGCTTAGAGATGTTGGCCTGGTATTGCCTGAGCACCTGACGGATACCGGCTTCGGAGGCGGCATAGACCTTTAGCGGACGTCCGATTTTGTTGCTCAAGAAGTCTACAGCCTGGACGTTGTCAGCGTCTAGCATAGCTACTACCAAACGGTTTTGCATTTCGCCGAGCGGTACGGCCATGTAGCGCTCGGCTACGTCTTCGGGCAGGAGTTCTAGAATCTCGGTTTCGATCTTGGCGGCACTCAAATTTACGTAGGGTACTTTGGCAACTTGGGCAATGGCCTTGGTAAGCGTTTCGTCTGACACCTTACCGTCGGATACGAGTAAGCTAAGCAGCGGGATACTCTGCTTAGTAGCTTTGTCTTTTATTTGAGCCATCGCATCGGCGCTAATAGCACCGCTCGAGACCAATGTGTCCTCAACCTGCTTCTGGGCGGCAGTAGATAAAACGCTCATGTCTGCCTATATGCCCTTATTGAGATTTCGTATTGAACGGATTGGGGTTGTTATTGTTGCCAATTTGTACCGGAAGTGTCGGGTTGATGGAATTAGAGCTAAAATACCGCGGTGGTGGCGATGGAAAATTGGCGGTAATGACGTCCACCTTCTCGGCCTGTTGCTGTCGGTTCTTGGGCGACGCGAACAGCACGTTTGACACAAAAAATGACACGATAGCACCAATAAATGCTAGAACGAGTACCAGTGCTAAATCTTTTTGTTTCATTTGACTACCTCGTTTGTAATATTGAGTGTCTTGCCCGGCTGGTAGTAGGTTTGCGCGCTAAAGGTGGCGTTCATGCTGGTTTCGTCGCCAGACAATTCCATAGTGAGTATCTGGAATGGACGAATAGACTGGAGCAACACATTATTGAAGTTTTGAACCGACTGGTAAGAGCCGCTGACATTAACCTGGAATGGCATGGCTACCGCTTTTGGCGTAGGACTTGTTAGATTAGCACCTTCGGTAGCTTCTTGGTCGGTACCGGTGATAGCCAAAATCTTGAGCTGCTGGTCGCCGATGAGTTTTTCAAGACTCGTAGTAAGGGCCGGAAAATCATAGCTGCTTGGCAGCGCGTCAATGATGAGCGTAGCGTTGTCGCCATCTTTGGCGCCTGTCCCCTGTGGATCACCGCCCAACACATTAGGATTTTGGGCGACGAACGAATTGTATGAAGACTGGAGACTATCGCGCGCACTAAGGTCTGCTTTTAGTTGGGTGAGCGCGGTCTTCTTGGCGGATATTACACGATTTTGGTAACTCATTTGACTAATGAGCGACTTGCCCGCCACCAAGGTAAACACAAGAATAAATGCAGCGACCGTAGTTGCGGCCACCATACTGCTGTTAGCCTTGCCGATAAGTGCTCTCTTGGTAAATGCTGTTGTGCGTGCCATAGCTACTGCCCGTCTGTTTTCTTAAAAAGCGCTTGGTTGGCGCCGCCGTTGGAACGCGTCGTAATGTTCGGAACACTTAAAGTAACATCGGAGGACTCGCTAAAGAGTGTGGGGTCAAAATTGAGTGTGATGGTAAAAGTGGCTGTTTTGTCGCGCGCAAAACTGGACAAAACAACGCTAGTAAACGCCGGTGCCTCGGTACTGGGTGCAGCCGCGGTGTGGTATTTTGCATACTTGAGGGCATCTACAAAAGAGTTAACCGTGCTGAGCGTATCAGCCACGCCGGAAATTTGCATGGTGTGCAGGCTAAAATCGGCACTCATGCGCGAGATGCTCGCATTGGTGGGTGTCACTTGGGTCATAAAGCTGTATACGCGGCTGGTAACCGGCTTAGCGTCATGCAGTGCCGCCAGCGAGGTAAGCTGGTTTTGTACCGTCAGCATACGGTTGAGGTTAGCGGTGCTCTTTAGCTCGGCGCTGTCGGTCTTGATATCACTGCTTAGATCGCTAATATTCTTCTTCTGCAATCCGAACACAATTGAGATAAGGAACACCAGTACCGCTACCGACACCACTGTAACAATGGTAGATGCCAGCATTACCAGGTGCTTCTGGCGCCTTGCCTTCAGGTACTGAATCTTAATATCTGGCAAAAGGTTAAACTGGATCATTCGTTTCGCTCCGCGAGTCCGGCGGCGACGCCGAAGTGGTTAGAAACAGCCAGCAGCTCGTTTTGGCGCTCGGGCGCAAATGAGACGTTGCGCCACGCATTGCCAATCTCTACTTCTACCCCAAACTTATTGGCAAGATAGAGTGGGAACTCAGGTAGCGCCGAAGCACCGCCGGTTACTACAATACGACTCACAGGCGAGTCGACATAGCGGCTCTGGAAAAACTTAATAGACTTATCTATTTCACTGGTAAGCAAGTCTACGGTGCTAATAATGGCGTCGTATATGCGACCTTCCAGCTTGTCTTTGCCCATGCCAAACTTAAAGACAAATTGGCGGGCTTGCTTGTCATCGATGTTTAAGTTCTGGGCGGCGGAGCGCACGATAGCTTCTGCGCCAGTAGGTATAGAACGCGTGAGACGCGGGGCGCCATTCATGGTGACGACGAGGTCGGTGCTTTTGCTGCCGATGTCGAGTACCATTTGCGGCGCAAACCCATCGGACGGAATAAGCGCACGAGTAAGAGCCAGGTTGTCCGGCTCGAAGGCGATAACGTCCAGGCCAATAGATTCAAGAAGGTCGAGACGCTGCTCCACAAAATCGTTTTCGACGCTACTGAGCAGCACTTCCACTTTGGTCTTATCTTTGGGGGAATCGCCAATAACCGCCCAGTCAATCTTGGATTTTTCGAGCGGCGTTGGAATAAGCGAGTCGGCCTGGTAGCGGATAGCTTTACTGAGTTCGTTTGGCGGCAAGCGGTCGAAATCTACGACGGCGGTAAATACGCGCTGGGAGGGCACACCGACAGCTACATTTTTGGTATTCATGCGGGCTTGATCAAGCAGCTCTTTAATAACTTGTGCAAGACGCTGCTGGTCGGACTTGGAATCACTGAGTACAATCTTGCTGTCGACTGGCACATAGGCATATCGAACAAGGCTCTTCACCTGTCCGCTGCCGTGCAATTGCACTACCCGAATAGCTGTCGTGCCGATATCTAGACCGAAGAATGACGAAACGCCAGATAATAGACTCATTTGACCTGATTATACATAAGCACTATAGCCCAGCGCAAGGTTTAAGAACGTCATAAAATGGGCGGCAGGCTAGTAATGGCGTCGTAGTCCACCGTAGTCTTACCGGAGGTGGGTTGCGGGATCCAGAAGGCGGGATTGTAGTTAAAGATTTCGCCAATATTGGTGCTTGCGTTGGTTTCACCGGCGCTGCTCAGCCCTACGCTGCCCTTCGCACGCAGCAGCTGCACTTGCTGAGCTATAAAGGCACCATTTACAACCAGACTGCCGCTGCAGCTGGCATAGAACCCAGCGCTTGTAGGTACTGCAGGAACCTGGCCCGACGCACACGTATATATAGTGCCGCCCTGGGCGATATAAGTACCGTTAAGTTCACCTACGCTGCCGTCAATATAGATGTTGCCTTTAGCGATAACGGCGAATAATGGGATATCGTCGACCGACCAAGTACCAGGATAGCGAATGGGGCCGTTAATTATTACGTTACCATTTACATATATAACAACCTTTTTGCCGGGGGGAACGTCGCCGCTGAGGGTAACCGGGCCGCTGGCCGTATAGGTATCGTTCAGTGATGGAAGCGGGTGTATGGCCGGCAACAGCGTACCGGTTGGCGTGCCATAATAATCGGCTATACAGGGCAGCGAAGCTGCCCCAAATGAGCCGCCATAATTACTTGGACCACTGGCGGTGGTATTGGCAAAGGACAGACCAGCCGGCGGCGCAGCACTACCCGCCGCATTGCCGAGGTCGGTAGCAACGTCATAAATAACGTCGAGCGCATAGCCGGCATATTGCACACCTGCCCCGCCGAATCCACCTGCGCTTTCTCTGTTCCAACTTACGATTGCCGCATTAACCGACGTACCGCAAGCCGCAGGCTGGCCGTTACCCGCCGATATGTCGCCGCCGTATGTACGGAAATATGGTTTGGCGGTTACATACACGCATGCTTCATAGCCAAGCGAGATGCCACCTGTAGGCTTATTGGGATTTACGTATACAGTTCTACATACCGACGTATTGGCCGGCAAATTATTGACGGTTTCGCTCCCGAGGTTGGTTATGCCCGGCCCAAAAGTATTGGTGCATGTAGGCCCGGCGGGCGGGCCGCCAGTAGCATCGGCTGGCGACGGGATGGCATGAAAGCCAGTGTAGTTATTGGCGTAAAGATTGCAGGCTATGCCCGTAGCCGTACCGCTCAGCGTGTTGTTGACCGTATAGTTAAATGTCACGCTGCTGCCCGCATCGACATAACTACCGTTGGCTAACGGCGCTGCACCTTGCGTTACGCTCACGTTGGGCAAAAGATTGTAGGGCTGCTGTGCTACCGGCAAGGCCGGCAGATTGCCCAGCGGATTCATGCACAAGCGGCGGACGCGCCAAATGATATTGCCGCTGGTGTCGTATACAAATATGTGGTCAAATCTTATACCGCTGTTATTGCACTCTGGCGTATTCGAGCTAGTAATAACATATGGTGCAACATCGTGATATGTTTGCTGGTAGTAAGAGTTGTAGTCGCCGCAGTGCATGAAGTCGCTATGGAACCAGTCGATATGACCACTGCTGCCAAAAGATTGGCTGCCATTTTCGCTACTGGTGCTAAAGCCGCGCAGGCGGTTTTCGAACTCGGTAATCATGGCCGGGGTAACTGGCTTAGGCGAACCTACAGGGAGCGGGCTAGGCACGGGTGCACCGCCCATAATTCGGATTATGGTTGCGGCACCGGCGTTACGGTGGACATCTCCAGAGTATAAGTCGCCTTCGAGCATAGAAATAAAGGCATTGACGTTATTTACGCTGGCAGGCACGCCCGCATCACGAACATAGGTACCGTGATCTTCGAATCGACTATAAAAATAGCCACACCACTTATACCGCCCAAACATAATATCTGGTGCAGGACAGCCAGCAGCCATCGCCTTTTGGGCCAATTGAGGTAACGCTAAGCCCAGTGTTGAGCTGGCGATAAACAAGGCGACCGAAACAAGCAAAATGCGGCGAAATAATTGCTTCACTTCTTTTGCTCCAGTGCGTCAATACTAGCCTGAATTGCCGGCGCATCGGACCCATACTGACTACTCTTCGTTTTGGCATATTCAAGGGCTATGCGATACTGCGCAAGCGCTTGATCTTTTTTACCGAGACGATCATAGATAGTGCCGAGTGTATAGGCATCCACCTTCACCGTACCGGGATCGGCTGTATGCTTCAGTTCATAAGCTTTGGCGGCCTCGCTCAATTTACCGCTGCCGGAAGCAGCCTGTGCCTCTAATTGGTACAGCTGCGCCTGTTGTTTTTTGCCCACAGCCTGTGATTCTACACCTTTGGCAATGTTGTAGGCATTTACATATTCACTTTTATCGTAAGCCTTTTGAGCTAATCGCAACGAAGCGTTTACTTGTTCTGCCTGTTCGTTATTTTTATTATGGCGCTGCCAAAAGATAACGCCGGCAACAGCAAGCACAACAATAAGACCGGCAATTATAAGATTGCGGGGTGCAAGCCACCACTTATTACTCGGGCCGCTACTAGATTGACCTACAACTGCGTTGTCCATAGCACTTACGTTTAATAGTACCCTACCGTAAGCAATATGTTAAGCAGGTTGGCGGCCAGAATGTACACATAAAAATACCCACGACGTGGGTATTGCCAAACTATTCCTTAATTTTCGCCGCTAAGACGGTGTAACGGTTAAAAGCCAGTCGCATTCGTCGAAGCCTAACGGCCGATCGGGGGGAAGTGCCTCGTCTTCCGGCAATGTGGAAGATGCGATGGCACGAGCCAAATCACGTTCTTCGTCGAAGAAACCGTCAGCCGTAACTATAGCGTCGCGGTCTTGAATGGCTCTATTGTATGGCGACGGATAGCTCACGATGGCATGCTGCTTAAATTGCCTGCCGTCAGGCAAATCGCGATAAGCACTAAATGCTGCCCACGTCGTGTGCAGACGGCCCCCATATGGTCTTTGACCCAGCTCGACGACCACGCGGCAAGGCCGGCCCCCTACCTGAGCAAGACGCTCCACTGTCGTCTCTACCCGTCCGCTGCCGTCGGTTGCCCCCAGCATCTGCCCAACGAGCGTGTCGTGCCTATTTACAGCGCCTTGCATGGGTAGGGCGTGGTCATCGTACATACTCACCCCTCCAAAATCTACGGTATCGCCGGCCAAGCCCTCGAGCCCACCGGGGTTAAAGATGATGGTACTGCCGTTATATCTTGCCTGGCGGGCGACCACATGGAAATCAGGGCTCTGGGGATTGCCTATATCGGTCGGGTCGACTCCATCGGGCGCCGTCAGCACAACTTCGGTTGCGTGCGCCAATAAAGCACCGACTTGCTCTCTTACCTCGGGCGGCGACTCCGGGCCCTCGTAAAAAGGGTATCCTTCGGGGGATGGTTGTATGGACTCACTACTAGTCATTTCAATTTATATAATAACATATTATGCAGTGTTATTCAACTTCCCCCGTTATCTTGACGGCAAGAATGTGAACATGAGTAGCTTGGCCCGCATCTTTCAAATACTGTTGTCAGGTGGCTCGCTGTGGCCGGTACGCGTCTGGCGTGTCGACAACCGGCGTGCGACCCTCAATCGACACCGCTACCCTATTGGCAGCTGGCAGCTCTGGGCTCCAGGTTGGGGTATGGGGGTCAATTATTATGTATTTATTTTTAGATCTAAGTATAGATTTAGAATATTATTGCTCTTTTGTCTGTATTAGCGGATTGGCTCACCTCTGTTATAATATGTACTTATGAGTTCACTTTCTATCGGCATCGTGGGCCTGCCCAATGTCGGCAAGTCTACCCTTTTTAATGCTCTAACCAACAACAATATTTTGGCGGCCAACTACCCCTTTGCCACCATTGAGCCAAACACCGGTATTGTGCCCGTGCCGGACGAGCGGTTACACAAGCTTGGCGAGCTCTACAATACCAAAAAGATTGTGCCGGCTACGGTAACATTCGTGGACATTGCCGGGCTGGTTGCCGGCGCGTCTAAGGGCGAGGGCCTGGGCAACCAATTTTTGAGTCACATTCGTACAACCAACGCCATTGTGCAGGTAGTGCGGGCCTTTGCCGACCCCAACGTTATCCACGTGGACGACCAGCTGGACCCCAAAAAAGATATTGAAGTTATTAATACCGAGTTGGTGCTTGCTGACCTGCAAACCGTAGAGCGCCGCCTGCCCAAACTGGAAAAAGAGTCGCGCGCCAACCCTAAGCTGAGGCCCGAGTACGACACCCTGGCCCGCGCCCGCGACCTGCTCAACGACAATCAACCATTATCCAGCGTCGATGATCTGGACCTTACGCATCTGGCAGACCTCCAGCTCCTCACCGCCAAGCCGGTTATTTACTTGTTTAATCTGGATGAAGCCGGCCTAAATGATGACGCCCGCAAAAATGAGCTCGCGAGCCTAGCAGCCCCCGCTCGCTCATTATTTGTCTGCGCACAACTGGAAAGCGAGCTCCGCAGTCTCGACGAGGCCGACGCGGCCGAACTGCTCGAAAGCTACGGTCAGCAAGAATCTGGCCTAGTGCAGTTAATTCACACTGCCTACGACGTGCTGGGGCTCCAAAGTTACCTCACCGCCGGCGAGCAAGAAGTGCGCGCCTGGACCATTAAAAAGGGGTACACCGCCCCGCAGGCTGCCGGCGTTATTCACGGCGACTTCGAGCGCGGTTTTATTGCCGCCGACATTGTAAGCTACCCCGACCTTATAGCCGCAGGCAGCGAACAAGCTGCGAAGGCGGCTGGCAAGCTACGCACCGAGGGCAAAACCTACGTTATGCAGTCCGATGACGTCGTCGAATTTAAATTCAACGTATCCAAATAGGTGCACTATCTAATATAGATTATTGACCTCAGGTCATTATTATGCTAATGTTTATTTATACACCTCAAAAATAAACAGAGAAAAACTCCATGAATACGCCGCTCGCTGAGATTACCGCCAATCGCCCACCCGACCCTGTCGAGACACTGCTCAGTTCAGAATTCAGCGATGAACAACTGTGGAAGAGCGACCGCGAGGTGTTTGCCGGGGTCTACTCAGGGTATAGCGGCCTCAGACACCCGATTGATCATGGCTACCCAGACACATCACGATATGTAGCCGACGAAACACCTCAGGCATGGCTAGCCGCTACTTACGGCGCACGTATTGTAGCCGACCCTGAACACCCCGATGACAACGGCGTTATTGTAGAAAAAGCCGACCTTGAAACCATGGTACAGATTCACGAACGTCTAAGTGAAACTGTACTCGTGGGCGAACATGCCCATACCTCCATACTCGTGGATCCGCCAGAGCCCGAAAGAGCTACAAAATCTACGGACAATAACACAGTTTGGCTGAAAACGATCGAGGGTGGGCACTGGCCGGTTATGGCTACCGCCGAAACCAATGAACAAGGCGGCAAGAAGTACTTTAGCCACGATTACGCCGATTATCATACGGCCAACATGCTCCTAATGCCCCGTGAGTTACAAGATCTGATGTCTACCGGCGCTCACTACGAAGAAAGCTGGCGTGCAGGATTTTTAGCGGAAGAAAACCCGCGTATACGCGGCGACAATGGCCGGGAAGATCCTTTTGCCAGTGGCTTTCGCGGCGATAATGGCCACACTGACGGTATTACAAAACTGGATAATATTAGCGATTCGCACTCCTACCTCCCCCTCCTGAATTACATGATGCGAGGCGAGTCAGGGGAATCACAGCTAGCCACCCTTAACGCCTACATGAAAGCTGAAAAAACTGGCGGTAATCGGGATGAAAAAATGCACCAGCTGGTCGTAGATGTCGCCCGCTTGCAAGGAGCGGTAGGTGACTTGCTTAACTTTAATACACTGCATGCAACCGGGCGAACCACAACGCAGGAAGCAGTTGCGGAAGCAATGCAAACAGTGCTACGTGGTACTGCCCGTGTCGCCGACAAGCTGCAAGGACGCCCAGCAGCAGATGTAGAGAGTGTCGCGCCGTTATCTCCTGAGCCTCCGGTTTCTGGATCGGCAGCTCCAACCACGGCTGAGCCTCTCCCGGACACCGACCTCAACCTATGGGATGAACCACCCCGGGCAGAGACTGCCGCCCCTGCAGCCTCACGAAGGCCACGTTTTCTAGGAAGCTTAGCGGCTCGTGCTTCAGATCTTATCCGCCGCGGGCGACAGAAAACCCTTTAGTAAAATTTTGGATAGCGGCGGCGGCGCATCAGTACCGGTACGCGTGTGTATGGGTTGAGCGGCAATGTCTGCCCGTGATTGCCGCCCGCACTCTGCATAGCCAAACCGCCCATCAGCGGGGCGGTTTGTTGTTGATTGATACCAGACTGGAACTGCTGTCCCATGTATTGCTGGCGGACCTCCATGACCCGCCGTTGCGTGTAATCCAGCATTTTCCGCAAACGATCGCGGCTCCAACTAGTAAATATTAATTTTCTGTTCGGCGTCATTATATTGACGGTGCTATCGAGCAATCGAGCGCTGTAGTCGATCTCGGTGATCATGTCGAACCGGATGTCTTCGAGTGTTAAGAACATCGGCTTGCGGTCCACCAGCAAGACCCGATGATTCGTGACACAGAGCAAGGCAAAACCGTTCTCGTAGCGGCCGTTTGCGCAGCCGGCAATAATTTCGTCGGGCATTAGTACGTTTGCAAGTTCGCGTATTTCGGCACGTCCCCACCACCGAAAGTTACAACCAACTCGCTTTAGCTGTTCTTCGACAAAGCTAAGTGTTACCATGGTCCCTCCTTTGCAACTGCCCTCCAGTTGTACCTATCAGTATGGCCCTACCGGCGCCTGGAGTCGGCAATGTTCATCACTTGAGGTATGAGATTTTCATCACAAGTTGCGGCCTACTAACACCTATGAGATAATTTCGGTATGCTAACGGACGAAAGCCAGGTAGCGGCGCTCGTCAACCTCTTCCATCAAGGGACGAGGCTGGTATACGAGAAAGGCGAATACATTATCCGTCCGGGTAGTCCCCCCAGCGGCGTATTCTACATCTTGAGTGGCCTGGTAAAAGCCTACGATATCACCAAATATGGTGAAGAAAACTTGTTAATCATCCGTAAACCGGGTGAAATTTTGGGCCTCACGTGGGCGCTTACCGGAGATGACCGCCACATTATCTACTCCACGCTTGCTCCGACCACCCTATTACAAATTAGCCGCGATCAGTTTACCGACTTTTTGCGCACCAACCCCAAAGCAGCACTGCCGCTGCTGGACATGCTGGTAGATATGTACCGCCTCCATTCCGAGCGCATCCTCAATCTTGAATATCGAACCGTGCGCGAACGCCTGGTTTCGTTTTTGCTTACCACCGCCCGGCGTTTTGGCAGCGAGACTAGTGACGGCACGGTATTAGAAGTCCCGCTGCGTCACCAGGACATCGCCAGCTCCATCAGTGCCACGCGTGAAACCACCGGTCGCGAGCTATCAGCCATGGAACGCCAGGGACTACTCACGAGCGCCCAATCGCGCATCGTGCTCAAAGACATTCCGCGCCTGCGCAAATACCTTGAATAGTCCTGCTAGCCGGTGTTCAGCATGGCAGCATACTACTTCCAGTGAGTGACGATTTGGTCGATGGACTTTACCACCTGCTCGTGCGGCGGGACATCTTGAACGTCGTAGTAGTGGTCGGTGGTGATATACTCTTCGATAACGCTCAAACAAAAAATTTCGTCGGCGATAATGTGCATACGGTCTACCGCTTGCACACTGGCTAGCGGCGTCGCAACTATCAAGCGCTTAAGCGCCAGCGGCTTCAAAAACTCGGCGGCAATATCCAAAGAGAACCCATTGCTCAAGCCATCTGAAACCAAAATAACAATGCGCTCACGTAGCAAGTCCTTACGAATAAGCCCGCCCCGCCCCAGCAAGCGGTGCATATCCTGCATTTTGCTCATCTTTTCCTGTTCGATGAGTCCATGATATTCGGATACCAAATCTTCGATTTCGCCGGGCGAGTACGCTTGATTGTAACTGAATGAGCCGTCTTGGGTGATGCCGGCAATGGCATTCGGCTCACGAGGCAATTCAATGGGTTCGCTCATGAGCATAGTGAGTACGCAGTTGAGCTTAAGTGCAATCTGCGCGCCAACCATAACACCGCCGTCGCTCAGTGCGACGACTGCGCAATTTGTGCCTTGGCTCTGGTATTTCTTGGTAATGGCATCTGCTAGTTTTTGGCCGGCTTGCACCCGGCTCGTGAAATACATATACAATCAGAGTAGCATAAGGGTTACGCGCGAACTAGACTCCATAACCTAAAGCCGTTTCCGGCAACTGTGCAAGCAGGGCGAATTGTGACGGTTCGATAGACATTTCGCCAAATGGAACAATCTCCGTGGCCTCCATAATTTCGCCGTAGCCCACGGCTGCAGCAAATTGCCTGTCGGCATCAGTGAGTGGACGCTCGGAACGAACCATGCTGGCGTGGATGAATCCTTCGCCGTCATCGTTTGGCTGTATGCCATACTCTACGCTTAAAAAACTGCGACTGCCCAGTAAGCGCAGCTCTACCAGTACCTTACGCGTTACGCTGCCATCCTGGGGCAATGCCTGCACCGTCACGTCCACACGGTGAGCTCCTTCGGTGGTACGCGCCGATATAACCTTCTGCGCTCCCTCCACCCCCGGTGTACTCGTTACGCAGTACGATTTGGTACGTAAATCATCGTTCGCGTTTTGCTCAGGCCGGTCTTGCAGCTGCTGAAAGACAACCTCAAAAACAGCGCGGGCGCCAGCAGATTCGGACACGTCTGTTTGCCCTGTCATATATGTGTTTTGTTTCCTTCTCGCCACCCTAATGTTTATACAGTTAGATTAGCATGAGCGGTTCACACCATACTAGGGTGTAAAACAACTTTTACAGCTAGTATGTCGGCGCTGCCGGGCCAAAGTGCTATAGGGGCGCCAGTACGATACCTACTTTGTCGGCAAACTGTTTGAACTGTTTGTCTATAATTTTAGAATACTCGAGGTCATCGCTATAGCGAGCCTTGAGTACTTTGTAATCCTCGCCAACAACTATGCATACCGCGTCGCGTTGGTCTGCAGGCAGCTCTATAACATGCTGAGCAAGCTCTACGGGGACGTCCATTACGGCATTACCCGTGCCCACGGCAAGTTCAAAGTATCCTTCGTGAGGGTGCCCCCATACCTTATTCGCACGTTCTGACGGCAAGTAAGTAGATTCGCTCAAGGCGCGGTAAACGGCAGTCTCTTTAGTAAGGTCTTGCCAATCCTCGACCATATCAACGGACTCCTTCACGAAGTAATCGTCATGCATTTCTTCCGGAATTCCCCCTCCGCTCAGCTCCTTGACGTAGTCGTATACTGCCTGTTCCGGATTCCGCAGGAAGCAAGCGGGGATGGCGTCTTGATCCTCTTTGGGCTCTTGAAGCTGATCATACGTCCCATTTTGTATCGCTTGCGCGACCTTAGTAAAAGCAGACGCATACTTCTTTGGCACCATGCCGCGTAGATCTTGCAGGCTTTGAACGATAGCCTCACCGTCCTGCTGCATATGTTTTGCGGCTGCCTTACGCATAGTGGTACAGGCTTCGGTAAATGCCTGCACCTGTTCGGGCGAAGGTTTGGCTATATTGCTACCCAGTTCGCCTAGTTCGCCATGGATGAGTTCATGCTTAAGCACTTTGGAGACTATCTCTGTATTGTCACGCCCAGGAGCCGCTAAGTAGACATAGGCCGCAGGATTACCATTATCGTTATAGTCGTGCGGGATGTATTGCATTGTGGTTTCCGGTTCCCAGTCTGGGTTACTGGGGTACTGGTTAGGCTTGAAGACGCGGAAGTGTATTAGGTGCACATCACCCTTCTTGAGCGTTGCCTTGGCTACATCTGCGCTGTCCGCAACAACACCTAAAAGAGTGTTCATTTCTGTGCTGTCTTCCTGATAATTCTTGAACCGCAACTCTCCACTTTTGTCTATCATGACGTCGAGGACGGCAGCAGACTGTGAGTTTGGAAGGCTGTTTTCCTCGGTCCGCGGCGCGTTCTTGTCTGGATTAATGTTCGAATACCAATCAAACTTATCAGCACGTACTGCCAGCATGCCGCTGTCTACATAGCTATCGGCCGAAGGTGGTGTGATGACATGCTCATACGACGAAAGAGTTGGCAGCTTATCGGCCTCAGGCGACACCTCGTAACTCACAGCAGGTGCATGACTAGCTTCGGGCGCTGGCGATTCGCCGCCCATCGAGCACCCCGCCCCACCAAGTGCGACCACTCCTGCCAGCGCTACTACAGCCAGTGGCCGCTTGGCACGTTCTAGTAAAGCATGAGCAGTTTCCATGCATATAACTTAGCATCTTATTGCGCTTGTGTCAATTTACACTTCAGGTATCACTTTGTGTGCGTTTTCAACAAATAAAAACGCTCTTGGTTGCCCTTGGCTCCGTGTACTTCGGAGTCGGCTTTGTCGAGCATTACAAAATGTTGACGTGCCCAATCCTCAAAATCTTTAAGGATATCGCGGCGAATACGATCGTTCTTGATAACACCTTTGTGCTTGAGATTGCTCTGCCCCGCCTCAAACTGCGGCTTTACCATGGCGACAATGCGTGTTTGTTTATTACAAAGTGTGGCAATATGCGGCAGAACATCGCGTAAGCTTATGAACGAAACATCAATAACCACCATACCGGGGGTACTTGATAGCTCGTGCATATCGCGAATGTCGGTTTGCTCGTGCAGTTCGATTTGCGGATGACCATGCAGGCTGGGGTGCAACTGGTCGGTGCCCAGCTCCACATCGATAACTTTGCGAGCGCCATGCTGCAAGGCATAGTCGGTGAAGCCGCCGGTGGAACTGCCGACATCGAGCATGACGATATTTGCAAAATTGAGTTTAAGAGCCTTCGCGACCGACGCCAGCTTAAGACCAGCGCGGCTTACATATTGCTCGGTTGCTTTAAGCACCACTACAGCCTCGTCAGCAACAGCAAAGCCAGGTTTGGTTTCTATGCGGCCATCCACTTCGACCTTGCCGAGACGAATCCAGCTTTCGGCTTGCGACCGCGTAGGCACCAGGCCGCGGGTAACTACTAATTGATCGAGGCGAACCTTAGCCATTACCGGCCTGCCAGCGTAAACTCAGCGACAATCTCACATGTTTTGTCGTCGATGAGCCGTACTATATGAAAACTGTTGATGAGCAGCCGCTGGCCCTCGTGGGCGCGGCGCTCATCACCCTGTTGGGTAACGTGGGCCATATAACCCTCACCCACCCACTGCACGTCATTCACCTGCAGCCCCAGCTGCCGGAGCACATTGAGCAGTACCGTATGCAGCTCACAAACCGGCGCTTGGTCGGCTATAACATTGACCGGAATGGTGGCGTCGGGACCAAACAGCGCTTCTTTACCCACGGTAACGGCCACCGGTGCGATGTTGCGCGCTGCTAAAGTTAATTCCTGGCGCAACGCTTGTAGACCACCTTGCGGCGCAAACCATTGCATGAGCGTCAGATGCAGCGGCCAACGGCTGCGGTCAAAATACGAGCCGACTGGCTGTGGCTCCAGCATGTACGTGAGTAGTAAATCGCCCGCCCGTGCCATGTGTACTTTATTGCCCCTTCACTCGCTCGCGGTAGGCGCCAGTGGCGGTATCTACCGAGATGAGATCGCCGGTTTTTACAAATGCCGGCACCCGAATAGTAATGCCGGTTTCGAGCTGCGCGTCCTTAGTTACGGCGTTGGCAGTATCACCCTTAACCACGTCTTCTGCATAAGTAACCTTGAGCGGTACGTTCTTCGGCAATTCCACATTAATGGGACGATCGTTAAAGAACTGCAGCTGCAGCTCATCGCCTTCTTTCATGTAACCAGCACCGTCGCCAACCAAATCGGCCGGCACTTCGAACTGCTCGAAGGTGTCTTGGTTCATAAAGAAGAATGTGCTGCCGTCGCTGTAGAGGTACTGGACCTTCTGGTTAGTAACGTCGGCGGTGTCGAGCTGTTCGTTACCTTTGTAGGTTTTTTCGAGTACCTTGCCATCTATCAGGCTCTTGATGCGGACGTTTACAATGGAGCCGCCGCGGCCCATTACTTTTTGATTGTATTCGACCACCCGGTACGGTACGCCTTCTAGCTGAAAGAGCGTGCCTTTTTTGAGCTCGGTAATGCTTAGTGCCATTCTTGGCCTCCTATTCTAAACCTACAATTATTTGCTGCACGGCAGCCGACAAAGTAGCAACATCTACCGCACTAAAGAGGTTAGACTTACTGGCTTCAACAATGCCCTGCTCCAATCGCTCAAGACGCTTGCCCGCATTCACCGCCAGCTTAAGCTGTTCGGCGCGCGTTTCGGCGTACTCATAATCGCGGACGTCGAGCCGGGCATCGGCGGCCAGGCGCTTAATTTGACGCAGCAGTTCCCGCTGCTCCCCTGGTAAGCTATCCATATCGATAACTACCACGGCCTGCTTTAGCTGCGATTCCAGTTCCTTAGCAAGTGCGAACGGTGATGCGTGCGCCACCTATACTGCCCCCTTAGTTGTTTGCTACAAACGGTAGCAGTGCGATGTGACGAGCACGCTTAATAGCGGTGCTTAAACGTCGCTGCTGGCTTTCGGTAAGACCGGTCTTCTTGCGAGTTTCGATCTGACCGTACATGTTTACAAAACGCTGCAAGGTTTTTACGTCCTTGTAGTCGAAGTACGGAATGTCCGTCTTGTGTTTAAAAATCTTTGCCATTATATAACTCCTTATGATTGATACAGGCAGGTGCCTCTAAATTTATGTCGTACTGCTGTGCTGAGCATAACAATCGTGTATGCACCTGCGCGCTGATTGGCGCGCTCTAGCGCTCCGGTCACCATGTCATCGAGAGGATTGCGCGGGCCCATGCTTCCCACCTCAGTTACATGCAACTGCGCATCTCTGTCCTCGCTCGTCATGCCTGTAACGATTTCCGCTACTAAACCTCTGACTTCAGGCCCCAGTGCCTTAACGGGACAAATCTCGCACGGCTCGTCGCAATCAACATTTCCCCGCTCCCACATAGACTTGTCCTAGAATGGGATATCGTCGAGGTTGATCGGCTCGTCGCCGATGTCGTCTACAACGACGTCGTCCTTCTTTTTGGCTGCCGGGCGAGCACTGCTCGTGGCCTGGCTGCCGCCACCATTGTCGCTGCTGTAGCTCCCACCGCCACCGGAACCTGAACCGCGTTCGCCGCTGGCGATAAAGTTAAAGTCTTCGACAACAACTTCCACCTTGCTGTGCTTTTGACCGTCTTTTTCCCAGCTACGCTGTTCTAAGCGACCGCTGACCAATATTGGCCGGCCTTTTTGGACATACTGGGCGATAATTTCGCCAGTTTTGCCCCAGGCCACGCAATCGATGTAGCTGACGCTTTCTTGTTGGTTGCCGTCGGCGCCGCGCCAGGTGCGATTTACGGCTAGGCCGAAGCTCGCAACCGACTGACCGCTTGGTGTGGTCCGGACTTCCGGATCACGCGTTAGGTTACCCATCAGGATAACTTTGTTAAACCCCTTCGCCATATATCCCCCTCAATGTCTTACTTATTCTTCAGTTTTTTCGGCTTCAGGTTCGCTGCTTTCGCCGCGTTCTGCTGCCTTCTTGGCCTTTTCGGCCTTCATGGCTTCTGCCTTGGCAATTGCCTTGAGGTCGGGTCGAGTAATCAGGAAACGAACTACTTCGTCGGTGATGTTCAGCGTGCTTTCCACTTTGCGAACAGACTGTGCCGGCAGTTCTACGGTGTAGATAACATATACGGCAGACTCATTGCCCTTAATGGCGTAGGCCAGCTTGCGCTTGCCCCAGTTGTCTGTGTTTGTTACTTTACCGCCGTTGTCGGTAACTATTTTTTCAACCTTGCTGGTTGCTTTATCCAGATCAATTTCTAGATCTGGGTGGTAGAGAACCGCCACTTCGTATTGGTTCATTGCTCCTCCTTCGGAATCCAGGCGTATGCCGGGATGCATACAGACTCTCTTTCTGTACGCAGGTTAGTTATTAACAGGGGTAATTATACTATAAGATGACTACACAAGCAAACTAGGCCCTATGGGGTGGATTGTTGTTGGTGTCTTCTTTTACTGGCTCATATTTCCGTGTGTAAGGGCTGTACTTCATAACAAGCCCACCAGCGCTTGCCGGTATAACGCCGTACTTACGCGAATCGGTTGTTTCTTGGCGGCGACGGACCATGCTCGCTGCAAGGGCAAACAATATGAGTCCAGCGGCCGCTTCATTAGGCACCTGAGCGACGTCGAGAGCGCTCCAGATGGCTTCTATCGTCTTATCCTGTGCCTTATCGACGGCGGTGGGGTATTTGACGTCAGCACGGAGCAAAAAGGCAGCCGTAAAACCAGGGTTCAGGCGCTCCATTTCAAAGATTACGGCCTGCTGCTTCTCCAAGAACGTCGATTCTTCGGCAGTTATAACCGGTTTGTCCACTAGGACGGTCTCGACAGTATTTGCTAAATCTTCGGCGTCTTCGGCATTAGAGTATGGGTCTTCGGCTATTTTATTGCCATTGATGCTGGTAGGCGACTCAGAATAATTATCATAGCCTACATAATTATGCCCGGCGGGGTTTAGTGAATTCATAACTCCGTTCATGTACTTAGGATTGCCAGCAAAGACACCTGTGTCGGAAAAGTCGTGACCAGTTTCGTGAGCAGCGAGCGACTCGGCGATACTGCTATAGTTTGTAGCCAACACTACTTGCGGTGCTCGCCTATAGCTAGTGTCGTCCAGAAAAAGACCGGCCGGTTCGGCTACGCCGCCTTTGCGCGTGCTCTTCATTGAGGCGACCAAGACGTACTGGATAGGGTGCATATGCTCCTGCATACTGGACTTATCGAGAAGATTGTAGACGCGCATAACCCCCATGGCTATCTGCTTCTGGTCCTCCAGATTGGTGCTGGGCTGATAAGTATACCCGTCGTATTGAGCGGCACCAGCGTCGAAGCTTATTGTTATGGGCAGGCCTTCGAGTGCCTTTTTAAAAGCGACTTCAATTTCTTGGGGACTGGTCGCCTTTTTGACGTTCTCAAAGGTGCTGGGGTCAATCCAGTTGTCTTGGTATTCATATTTGGCCGCCTCGGCTGCCAGTGCAGCCTTGTCACCTCGGGCGTATGCAGCGAAAGCCTCGCGAGAACGGTCAAGAGGCCCCTTCGTAAAGAACTCTTCAGCTTGGCGCACGCCGTCTTTTGGTCGCTGTGGGTTGTAGCCAGCCTGCTGCACCATTTGATCGGGATTCTTTAGATCGACGTCGCTATCGGGCGATTTGGCGCTGTGTACAAAAGGTGCAGCGGCAAGCGTTGCCGACAGGGCGGCGAGCGTACCGAGCTTCTTGGCGTGACGCTTAATAAAACCTTCTTTGCGACCAGCGCCAGCTGCCGCCTCGACAGCCGTAGGCTTGGGGCGAATGAGATGAGCATGTCCCTGTTTGCCGTCGCCCCGATAGTCGATCTCTGTTGCCTGTACCGTCTGCATCGCGTGGGCGGTTTTTGGATTACCGACGATCTGGCTGTCAGTAGCGACCTCTGATGCAGACAATTCTGCACTCCCCCCACCAACCCACTGAGGTTTGTGGCCACGTGAAGCGTCAAGGGCACCAAAGTTCTCCAGGTAGCGTCCGCGAATTTCACCTGTTCTATCTTCGCGCACCAGCATCTCTATGGCGCCGATTGCCGGCTTGCCCGTTCGTGTGCCTTCATGAACAACCACAGCCAAAGGTGTATATCCAGGCGTTTCAAAGGCAGGCAAACCAAGTGATTGTGGATCCAGTGGCTTAACGGCTTTGTCGTCTTTCATGGCAAAGGCTGTCTTTTCGCCAGGGTTGAAAGACTCGGTTACGAGCCCGCTACCACGTTCCGCCACGCGTGCGTCAAGCGAGTGTGAAACCTCACCTAGATAAGCCTGGTGTGCATCGACATATCCATTACGTTCGGCTTGAGCTGCAGCGCTTTCTCGCCACGCACCGCCGCTTATGAGGCGGTGTACTCTGTCGTGGAGTGGGTCTCCGGCGTGTGATTCACTAGTTGTGGGATAGTGTCCAGGTTGATACATGTGTTTGTTTTAGTTTAGTTATATATACACTAGCATTTTATTGCCTCAGCGTCAACTATAATACAACAAAATAGACATCCTGAAACTATTAAGGATGTCTATTTATCTAGACGTTTAGACTTCTTGGGACGGCTGAGGCGCGGGCGCTTCACTGGCTGGGCCGCCAAAAACTTCTTCGAGAGAACTTACCAGTACTTCGCGCGGCCGGGCGCCATCGGCTGGACCCACAATGCCCTGTTCTTCCATGGTTTCGATCAAACGGGCGGCGCGGCCGTAACCAATGCGCAGACGGCGCTGCAACAAGCTGGTGCTGGCCTTGCGGCCTTCTATGACTACGCGCACGGCGTCGCGCAGCATATCGTCGTCGGCATCGCCGCCCATGTCGGCCACTACCCCGCCCTTGCCATTCAGCTGTACTGGCTGGCTGATAATTTCGTCGTCGTACTGCGGCGGGCGCTGCATGCGAATAAAGTCGGTTACCTTGGCCGTCTCGGGCTCATCAATAAATGCACCTTGCACACGCTTAGGCTTAGGCATATCGGCTGTTAAGAACAGCATGTCGCCCATGCCCAGGAGCTTCTCTGCGCCCATTTGATCGATAATAGTACGTGAGTCAACCTGGCTAGCTACGGTAAAGGCAATACGGGCGGGCACATTGGCCTTAATGAGGCCGGTAATAACATCTACCGACGGGCGCTGCGTAGCAAGCACCAGGTGAATACCAACGGCACGGGCCTTTTGGGCAATGCGCACAATCAGCGCTTCGACATCGCGAGCGGCCATCATCATAAGGTCGGCCAGCTCATCGATAACAATCACGATGTACGGCATGCCCTCTTCTTTTTTAACCAGGTTGTACTCGGAGATATTGCGTTTGCCAATGTCGGCCAGGGCCTTGTAGCGGCGCTCCATTTCGGCTACGGCCCACTTGAGGGCGCTAATACACTTCTCTGGCTCGGTTATAACCGGCGTGAGCAAATGCGGAATGTCGTCGTAGGGCTTCATTTCTACCTGCTTGGGGTCGACCAAAATAAGTTTGAGGTCTGAGGGGCTATTGCGGTACAGCAGGCTGGTAAGAATGGTGTTAATCATCACCGACTTACCGGAGCCAGTTTGGCCAGCCACCAATAAGTGCGGCATTTTTGC
Organism: Bacillota bacterium; assembly: GCA_035478295.1. Classification (GTDB taxonomy): domain Bacteria; phylum Patescibacteriota; class Saccharimonadia; order Saccharimonadales; family UBA4665; genus PMNU01. The sequence goes on from DATIJU010000008.1 coordinate 59,167, forward strand.
AAGATCGGCCACTACGGGTTTACCAGTAATATCGCGGCCAATAGCAAAGCCCAGCGGCCCCTTAATTTCGGTCCAGTCGTGTGCTTCGAATATGGAACGCAGGCGCACGGTAGCCGACTTTACATTAGGCACCTCAATGCCCACGGCGCGCTTACCAGGAATAGGTGCTTCCATGCGGATGCTGTGCGCGGCAAGGTCGAGCGCCAGGTTGTTTTCCAGGGCGGTAATTTTAGTGAGCTTTACGTTGGCCGGGGGCTTGAGGGTGTACTGCGTCACACGGGGGCCCACGTTGGCACCCTCCATCTCAACTTCAATATTAAAGTTCATGAATGTTTCTTTGATGAGCTGGGCGTTACCGTTTACGTCGCCGGCATCGGCTTTATCTTGCTTGGCGTCCAGCAAATCAACGCCGGGAAATTTCCAGTTGGGGTCGGAGGCCAGTGTTAAAGCTTCGTGATCTTCCACGGGTGCTAGCTTGTCGGCCGTATTTTTAAGTCCGGGGAACGGCTTAGTGCCAGCACTGTGATGTTCTACCGGCACGCCTTCGTTCAGCTTGAAGCCAGTCGCCTCGGCCCGGGCTTTCAGATCGCCCAGCTCGGAGTCCATAGCTGGCCGCTTCAGCAACTTACCAATATTCAGGATAACTTTAGGTGAGATGCCGAAGGCAAAAAAGAACGCCAGCGCCACAAAAATGGCAAACATTAAGCTTGCCGGAAAGCTGTCCAGTGCCTGTAATACGGCGCTGCCAATAAACTGCCCTACACCGCCGCCATGGCCATTGGCCCATGTAGTATCGCCCCGCTTGCTGGCGAATGCGGTAAACAACCAGCAGGCAGTAAACACCAGCAGGCCAAGCATGCTCAGTAGCTTACCGAACGGTATGCGGTGATCTTCGCTTTTAAACTTGTATGCACCCCAGTACACCAGGGCAAACGGCAGCAGATATGCCGCCCAACCAAGGGTTACGAATGCACCATGGAATAAGCCCTTAGGGAGTGCCCCGCCAGTGCCAAATCCGCCCAGCAGCAAAAAGAGTGCGGCTACGCACAGCAAAATACCACCGGCTAGCGGCCAGAACGGCGAACGCTCAACGAGCTCTTCTTCTTTTTTGCGACCCCTGGATGTTTTCTTTTTTGCCATACGTTTTGTATTATACCAGCTCTCTGATAGAGCTTATGATAATACACATACTATAGCAAAATTTACAACTACTGTCAAAATACTACAGGTGCAGTGCGGCTCTGGACTCGTCGTTAGCCTTTATTCTATCGTCGCCTGCAGGTGCAAAAGCTGATACATTGCTAACCACTGAAATGTTGCCACCAAAGCCTCGGGTGAGTATTGACTGAACCACGCCCATTATTGCCATAACCTTTTGGTATTGTGGGCTGCCCGGTTCGTGTCCCTCAAGCTGTTGTTTAAGATACCTTGCCAGCAATTGGCGGGCAATTTCAGGGTGCTGTGTTTCTGGGCCGTCCATGCCCCGTCCCATTTCTTTGCGTAGCGCAGCGGCATGCTCATAGCCTGCGACCAGGCGTAGACGTGCGTGTGTCTGCTTGCTCTCATGATCAAACACTGCATATTCGATAATCATAGCGGCAGAACCGGCATGAGGGTGATCGGCATCGCCCGTGTACTCACCTACTGAAGCATATTGCTGATCTCCGACAGACTGCGTTCCGAAGCCTACTACTTCAAAACGCTCGTTGCCGAAACGCTTAGAACTATGCTTGTAGAGATCGGCGTATGGCACCCCTATATCAGCCTGTCGCCCCTTAGCTACGGCATCGAAAAACGCTCTCGAAGCAGCGTCGCTAAGCACCGTAGGCTCCCCGCCGGTGCGCACTGCTAGCTGTGCGGGACCATGCAGTACATTATCGAGCAGCTTCTCACGCTCGGTGCGGTTATCGACTTTTTCTGGCTCCGCCGGCTCGGGTGCTGGTTCTGGCTCAGCCTCTGCGGCAGAAGCGGGTGGCGCAGATACGCTGCCTATGGCAAGACTACCGCCGGTAACAACAGCCGCAAGAATGTCTTGTCTGTCATCTCGTTCTGCTTGCAATTGTTGGGCCAAGACGCTCTCGCGCCCTGCCCGAAAGGCCGTAGTAGCAAGGCGCGCCATGAAACGCAGCGTCTTTCCACTAGGATCGAGACCGGCGTCTTCGATGTCTTCTGATGTATAACCCATAGAAGCCAGTATGTTCGGGAAGTCGGGTTGCGCTGGGACAACTGCTTCAGCAGGAGTCGTAGCTTCGACAGGAGCTGACATAGGTGGCAATGCGCCGTCTAAGGGCATAGCGGCTGCGCCCCCTTGTTCGTGTGGTTGAACCATATACTTATAGACCTCACTAAATTTCAGTGCACATAATACAATATTAGACTAAATAAGTCAATTATCTTACGCCAGCGCTTGGTTGGCGGAAGTCACTATACTCTTCCGGCTCACCTAATCCAGGTTCGGCGCAGTGCCGCAATACTTAATCGACGCGGGCGTCTTGTCCAAGCAGTTTCTCGCGCATGCGCTGGAAGCGCTGCTGTTGGTCGGCAGCTACCTCCTCAGAGGTTTTAGTGCCTTCGCTGCGGCCGGCATGCACCGTTTTTGCTTCGCCCTTAGCGCCAATCACGTTTACTACGGGTATAACGATGGGGCTGCGCTGTGTTTGCTCAAACAGATAGTGCGTGATGTGGTCCTTGAGTTCGGCCTTGAAGCGGTCGAGATCGACGCGCTTAAAGCGCTGCCCTACCGCACGGCGCAGTTCGGCGCGCAAACCATTCATGAGGTCTTCGTTGTCGCGCATGTAGATAAAGCCACGGCTAATGATATCGGGGCTCGTAAGCAGGCTGCCGGACTTTTTGTCGACAGTAAGTACCACCGCCACCAGGCCCTCTTCGGCCAGGAGTACGCGGTCTTTTACCACGATGTTGTTTACAATGGCGCCCGTTTGGTCCACAAGGGTGGTACCATGCGGCACTTCACCGATAAGTTCCATAGTGTCGGGGGTAAAGGCCACCACTTGCCCGTTGTCTACGTTAAGACAGTGGTTGCGCGGCACGCCGCGGCGCACAGCTTCTTCGATGTGGTATTTCTTGGAGCGGTACGCGCCGTAAATGGGCAAGAAGAATTTAGGACGAGTCATGTCGATCATGTCGCCGTATTCTTCGAGGCTGGCGTGACCGGAGACGTGCAGCGGGCCGCAGCCGTCTACGTCGCGAGTGGCGTGACGGAAGACGTGTACATTTTTCTTCATGAGGTCGTCTACCATGTCGCCAATAGACTTATCGTTGCCACTTTCCGGGATGGGGGTACTGGAAAGTATTACGGTGTCTTGCTCTTTGAGCTTGATGTGCTTGTGGTCACCCGAGGCCATGCGCTGCAGCGCCGAGCTTGGTTCACCCTGCGAGCCGGTACATACCACTACAACTTCGGTGTCGCGCATGCTGGCGACGTTGGCAATTGGCACAAATGTGCCCTTTGGAATGCGAATCATGCCCAGTTTTACGGCTACTTCGAGGGTGCTCATCATACTGCGGCCGTCCATGGCAATCTTGCGGCCGTGGTGCGTCGCGGCGTTTACCAGCATCTGGATACGGTTAATATTGCTTGAGAACACGGCCACGAAAATGCGGCCAGGTGCACGGCTAAATAGGTCAATATAGGTCGGTTCGATAATGCTTTCCGAAGGGGTACGGCCGGGGCGCTCAGAGGTGGTACTGTCGCTCATGAGCAAAAGCACGCCTTCGTCACCCAGCTGCGTAAGCCGGTCGGTGTCCGAGCGCTCGTGGTCGAGCGGGTTGGGGTCAAGACGGAAGTCGCCGGTGTTAATAATGCGGCCTACGGGCGTATCGATAACCACACAGGTAGAGCCTGGGATGGAGTGCGTTACCCGTACCAGCTCCACAAAGAACGGCCCAATCTTGAGGCGCTCGTGAGTTTCTTCGTTCAGAATGTTGGTATTGAGCTGGAAGCCGTCGGGCATGGGCAGGCCAAAGTTTTCAAATACTTTCTCTGTCATACCGATGGTAAAACGTGAGCCATAAATAGGAGCCGGCACGCGGGGTACAATGTGCGGCAGGCCGCCAATGTGGTCGAGGTGCCCGTGGGTAATAACGTAGGCGCGCAGCTTGTGGCGGATACTTTCCAGGTAAGTGATATCGGCGATGCCGTAGTTAATGCCCGGCAGGTCTACACCGAGGTCGTTGCCACAGTCGATCACGATGGCGTCTTCCATGTATTCAATAAGAATCATGTTTTTGGCACCACCACCATCCATGCCGCCCAGGCCGATAAACTTCAGGCGCGGGCTGTCGTCTACGAAGTTAGCACGACGGCCTTCGGGCTGGGGTGCAGCGGCCGCGTACTGGTTGGCGATCTTCTGAGCGTCTGCCTGCGAGCGCTTTTGAGCGCGCACGGCTGCACCGCGGGAAACGGTGGCGTTGGGCATATTGAGCGGCGAAGGGTTATTGCCGTTTTGACCACCCCGGCTGCGCTGTTGTCCCCCACCCTGGCCGTTACCGGGTCGTCTGGGGCGTCCATTACGTTGCTGCTGCGGATTCTGCTTGTTGTTGGTAGGTTCGTTGTTACTCATTGTTGTTTCGTTATTCCTTTCGTTTCTGAATGAGAGTTATTTAGTGTCTTGTTTAAGGAATGTGGCGATTTGGGCGAAATCGTCAAAAAGGGTACTGCGCATTGAGCCGTTGTATAACGCCGCTGCCGGGTGATACAGAGGAAGTAAGGCGTACCCTTGCCACTCTTGTATGTACCCGTGCGCCTGCCCAATCTTAAGTTCTGGCAAAAAACAATTTGCGGCGTGTCGTCCGAGTGCGACTACTAATTGTGGCTCAATAACCTCCAGTTGAGCTGACAAATATGGCCAAAACGCATTTTTCTCTTCCGGCTTAGGGTCCCGGTTGTTTGGCGGACGATATTTGAGGATGCTGGTAATATACACATCCTGGCGCTCGAGGTTGATACTTAGAAGCAACTCATCCAAGAACTTGCCTGCCGCGCCGATAAACGGCCGCCCCGTCAGGTCTTCGTTCTTACCTGGTGCTTCACCAATAAAAATGATCTTGGCGTTTGGACTGCCCTCACCAAATACCAGGTGATGGGCGGTTTTGGCCAAATCCGGGCAGATATTGCTTTTGATAATATCTGCCGCAATTTGGTCAAGACGTTTCTGTTTGTCTGTGCTCAACACTTATTTGTTCCTTGCAGTCCATATCCGGCCGGCAAATACGAATTGCCTGAAGGCATATACGCACACCACGAGTGTCACGATGTAGAGCCATATGCTGCCGTTGTCGATAGCCAGGCTCACGCTGATATACGCCAGGCCCAGGAGCAGCACGCCTAGGAGTGCCGCCCCTTGAGGGCTCACCCAAAATGAGGGCCTAGTTTTTAGCGCCTGCTTTTTCATTCAATTCGCGGGCGGCGGCTTTCATGCTGAGCTGCAGTCGACCACGATCGTCGATAGCCACCAATTTTACAGTTACGAGGTCGCCTTCTTTGACTACATCGCTCGGTTTGTTTACGCGCTCCTCTTTCATCTCAGAAACATGTACCAGGCCATCTTTGCCCGGCAAGATTTGCACGAACGCGCCGAAGTCCATCACACTTACCACCGGTTTATCGTGGTAGATGGTGCCCACTTCGGGATCGTCGGTCATGCCCTTGATCCAGTCAATTGCCTTCTGGATGCTGGCGCCATCGGGGCTGGCAATCATCACCGTACCGTCGTCTTTGATGTCGATTTCGGTGCCGGTTTCGGCGGTAATGCGCTGAATCATTTCGCCGCCCTTACCGATAACTTCGCGGATTTTGTCTGGATTAATCTTGATGGCCTCGACGCGTGGTGCGTAGGGGCTCAGCTCGGCGCGCGGCTCAGCAATAGTAGTAAGCATGTGCTCTAGGATGTGTGCCTTGCCTTCCTTGCCCTGCATGAGCGCTCGCTTAAGCGTCTCAACCGGCAGGCCGTGCACTTTCATGTCCATTTGCAGTGCGGTAATGCCCTTGGCTGTACCGGCAGTCTTGAAGTCCATGTCGCCGGCGAAGTCTTCGGCATCGGCGATGTCGCTCAAGATAATGGTTTTATCGTCCTGGATCATAAGGCCCATAGCGATACCGCTCACCGGCGCGATAAGGGGTACGCCGGCATCCATCAGCGCCAAACAACTACTACAGGTAGCGGCCATGCTGGTGCTGCCGTTTTGGCTCATGATTTCGGTAACTGAACGAATGGCGTAAGGGAACGTTTCTTCATCGGGAATAACCGGCAGCAATGCGCGCTCAGCCAGTGCTGAGTGGCCGATTTCGCGCCGTCCTGGGCTACCCAAACGCTTAATTTCGCCAACAGTGTAACCCGGGGCGTTGTAGTGGTGCATGTAGCGCTTTTCTTCGTTGCGCTCCATGGTATCGACAAGCTGGGAGTAGCTTAAGGGGGCTAAGGTAACGATATTCATGCCCTGGGTAAGGCCGCGGGTAAATAAGCTGGAGCCGTGTGCGCGTGGCAGAATGCCCACTTCACTGCTTAGCTGGCGAACTTCGGTAAAGTTGCGGCCGTCGGGGCGTACACCATCCTGGAGTATACCCTTGCGGACGTCCTTGTTAGCGGCACTGGCGAAGGCGTCTTCGTACTCGCGCTTTACGCCGTCCCACTCGTCGCCAAGCTTCTCGGCGAAGTGAGCAAGCAGCTCCTTGCGCAGGACATGCATACGCTGGTGGCGTTCGGCCATGGGGGCGCGCAGCTTTTCACCCATCTTGCCGTCCAGGAAGGCGTCGACTTCCTTTTGGATGTCTTCACTTGGCAAACTAAGCGTGTACTCCTGAGGAGTAACGCCGGCTTTCTTAACCAACTCTTCTTGGAGCGCAATGGCCGGCTGAATGGCTTCTTGAGCCCAAGCAAGCGCTTCAACCACTTGGTCTTCGCTTACTTCGCTGGCACCGGCTTCCACCATCATAATGCCGTCTTTAGTACCGGCTACCACGAGATCGAGCTCGTTGGTGCGGGCGTCTTCGAGCGACATAAATGCCACTGGCTTACCGTCTTTGAGACCGATGCGCAGTCCGGCAACCGGGCCTTCGAATGGCGCGCCGGTAAGCATGAAGGCGGCGCTCATGGCAATCATAGCTACCATGTCAGGGCGGAATGCCGGGTCGGTGCTGAGCACTGTTGCTACGCCCTGTACTTCGTGACGGTAACCCTTGGGCCACAGCGGACGGATGGGGCGATCGATGAGACGTCCAATAAGAATGGCTTCGTCGGAAGGTCGGCCCTCGCGCTTAATAAAGCGGCTGCCGCTAATCTTGCCCGCGGCGTAGAACTTCTCTTCGTAGTCGATGCTGAGCGGGAAATAATCGAAACCGGTGATCGGCTGATCGCTTACCATGGCCGTGCCAAGTACTACCGTATCGCCATAGCGCACCGTAACCGAAGCTGTGGTGCGAAAACCCACGCGGTTAATCTCAAGACTTAAGCGGCGGCCGCAAAAATCGGTTTCTACCTTAATAATATCTTTTCCGTAAGGATTGATCGTCTGTCCCATCTACGCTCCTCGTCTTTCATCCAGAAACCGGGTAGCGGACACAGTGCAAATATATGGCGGCCCTTGTGCTTATGCGGCGCGATATATCTGTTCTCTGCCCGCTAGTATCACGAATCTAGAGTGGTTAATGTGCACAAGCTTGGGGTCTCGGTACTCCGAGACCAGTTTGTCTATGCACCTTAGCGGCGAAGGCCGAGTTTGGCGATGGTGTCCAGGTATGCCTTGCCATCTTTTGCGGCGAGGTACTTGAGTGCACGCTTGCGCTTACCAACCAGCTGCAGCAAGCCGCGACGAGCTGCGTAGTCGTGCTTGTTGCTCTTGAGGTGGTCGGTGAGCTCTTTGATGCGCTCAGTAAAAATACCGGCTTGTACAGCGGCAGAACCTGTGTCGTTTTTCTTGGTTTGCAGGGTGGTAACGACGCCCTGTTTCTTCTCACTTGAAATCATACTGGGTCGATCATATCAGATAGAGCGCTCGAGTGCAAGCCGTTTCGAGAGGTCACGCCCCAGGGCTAACGGCGTTGATCACGAAGTTGCTGCCCGTAGGCTTCAAGCGCAGCTTGTACGTCAGGCCCAGGCGGAGGCACCGGCAAACGAGAAAGCTGTTCCCGCCACAGGCGGGCAATTTCGGCCGCTTCGGCAGCGGGGTCTCTTGGGCGTGGCGCAAATCGGCGGGCAATTTCGGCCGCCGTCTGCTCTCTGAGGCCGCCGGGGCCGCCGTATTGGGTCCGGTACCAAGCCTCGGTAAGCTCATAAGCGCCCATACCAATCTCTCGCAAGTAGCCAGCCCCTACCATTTTATTTATGGCTGCTCTAGCTTGGTTACGAGTTGGATGTGGGCCTCCATCTGCCCCACGAATATCGAGCCGCATAAGATCAGCAGCTCTGAGGTCATACGGCATCAAATCGGGTACGGGCCGCCCTGTTTCTTTGGCTTCTCTTTGCGCTTCTTGGGCAATATAGACTGTTTGGGCAGTCTGTCGTTCGTAAGCGCCGATAATGGGGTCGCCGCCATGCCACGGCTGCTCAGGCCGTCTTTGCGATTCTGGACGGACCGGAACAGGCGCCAAGCCTTGCCCGACGCCGGACAACTCTGCGGTCAAAGGCACACGAAGAGGGCGGCGCGAGGGTTCGGTCGGGCGCCGAACTGGCTCGCCTGTCCTTGGCACTCCAGGGGATCGATAGGCTGGTTGCGGTATGAGACCCGGAGGCGGCGGCGCTACTCGCTCGGCACGAACTTGCTCGGGACGAGTAGGCGCGGGTGCCTGGGTAAAATCCATACCTGGGGTGTGATAACGATCGCCGGCAAAAACATCTCGCAGGAGGTCTGATGCAGGTGCACCGGGCGCCTCACCGGCGGCAGGAGGTGTGGTATATTCGGTGAATCCATTATCAGGCTGCATAATAATATATACATTAGCATAATAGAGACATTTAATCAATATTGTGCTTCTACGGTTATACTCTTACGGCCAATATGCCTCCCCCAGAGGCCAGAGAGAAAACTAGTACTGGCGATAAGGGGTGAGCCGCCTCTGTTCTTAGGACTGTTGCACGGCTACAGGCCTACTCTAGGGCTTCGCGTCTATGGTAATCGGTGAAGGCGCGACGCTTGGGCATGTAGCCCTCTGGACGCTGCACCAAAGTGCCATGCTCTACTATAGTGCACAGCGCTGCCTGGACAGCCCGGCGCCTTGCCCAAAAACCCAGCCCGTCTAGAACGCCCTGTTCTCGTAAATCACGCCTTAATTTGCCTGCCTTAAGCGGCGGGTGCGGCCCCTGCACTTCTCCGAGGTCCCTCGCCCTAGTTTCGCTATTTACGCGCGCTACAATGGCGCCCACAACCGGATCGTTACCATACCAGGGCGGACTTACGTCCTCGCCCGGCCTTATGCTTGCAGCAGTAGCGCTATGGCCGCGTCGGGCAGCCCGAAGCTCTTCGCCAGTGCGAGTTAAGGGTACGCGCTCCTCGGGAGGAGCGAAGTCGTAGTCTTCATATAAATCATAAGAATAAGGAACTAGTATGGGCAACTCTTCAGTAGGCGCGTCCATACCGAAATCAGGCATCGGTAGCGGAGGTACCGCTTCGGTCGTGGGGTCAAATATAGCCATATACAAACACTAGCATAATATTGCATTTTAAGCAATATTAAACGATACTAGTATGCTCCCTGAGCGCCTCAGCATCCACTGCTTCGATTTTTATTGCAGCGCCTACCTTGAATGGCCCGACCTGCGTGCGGCGCAACGCGGCCATGTATGCGCCCGTACCCAACTCCTTGCCTATATCTTCGGTAAGTGAGCGAACATACGTGCCGCTGGACACCGCCACTACCGCATGCACGTCCGGATATCGGTAGTCAGTGATCTGCAACGAATAAATATGGGCGGGGCGGGGCTGCATTTCGGGCGCTTCCCCTTTACGGGCCAACTGGTAGGCGCGCTGGCCATTAATCTTGATAGCTGAGTAGATTGGCGGGCGCTGCATGATATCGCCTTCAAACTTCTTGCACGCTGCTTCTACTTCGGCTAGCTCTGGCACGCGGTCCGACACTGCCGACTTTTCGCCCTCTTCGTCGCCAGTAGTGCTGGTTTGACCTAAACGCATAACTACCTCGTAGGTTTTGTCGAGCTTTGTATACTCCGGCACCCTCTTGGTATAGGTGCCGCACATGAGCACTAATAAGCCGGTAGCCAAAGGATCGAGCGTACCGGTATGCCCTACCGGGAACCGCTTTTTTAGAGTAGTGTTTAAGCCCGCTTGCTCGATAGTACGGCGCACTTTATTTACCACGTCAAAAGACGTCCAGCCGCTCGGCTTGTCAACAAGCAAAATACCGTTCATTCCCCTAAGAATACCGGCGAATGCCTAAAACTAAAAGGCTTGCGTGGGCGGAAGCATTGGCGGCGGTACGGGTGGCGGCGGTGTTGCACCATTGGCTACCGGACCATTTGTAGGCTCTATAACAGAGGGCATGAAGTTGGCTGCGGCTGCATCGCCAGGCGCGGCCGGGACGACTGCCGGAGCCGGTGGAGTAACACTGGCAGCATCGTGCAAAGGCTGGCCAAGCGGCTGCGCGTTGAGTGCGGCAACTGGCTCAGGGGCGGGATTGGGGTTGTCGGCGATAGCATCAAGCACTGCCTGGCGGGCATTCGCCAAATCTTCACTGGACGTTTCTGTGGCCGGCTGCTCTGCCGGAGGTTCAGGAGCTGGCAATGGGGACGGTGGAGGCGGTGTGGGCGCGAAGGTGGTTGGAACTGGCGGAGGTGGGGGTGGCGGCATAAAGCTCGCAAGGGTCGGCGCAGCTGGCGTCGGTGACGGGAATACGGGTACCGGCGGCAGTGGTTGTACTGGAGCGGCCGGCTGAAGCACATGCGGACTATTAATACCCTGCTCTAGTTCGCTTAGGGTTTGGGTACTGGGCGGCGTTGTGGGCAGCGGCGTAGGTGGCGGCAATGGAGCCGGAGCCGGAAGTGGAGGCGGTGTGGGCGCGAAGGTGGTTGGAACTGGCGGAGGTGGGGGTGGCGGCATAGAAATGGGAGCCTGCGGCGGTGCGGTCGGCAGAGGACTGGGCGGTGTGGGCACTGGAGCGGGCGGACCAAACGACTGCGGGCCATAAGGCGTAGCAGCGGTAGCCGGAGCCGGCGAACCAAAGGGCGGCATGCCGGACTGCATCGAACCTAGCGGCGACGATAAGGGACTGCCCGAAGGCACCTCCCCTTCTTCCACGTCAGGCAAGACGCCTGCAGTAAGCTGACTTCCCATTGAAGGAGGCTGCAAAATCATGCGATTGCTGCCCATGTGCTGCGTTGGGTCGGTGCTGCCCTTTACATCTTCATGCTGCGGCACGGGTAACAGGCCGCTATTCTGCGAGTCCAGGCTTCTAATAGAACCTTGGTCGTCGATATGTATCTGAGGCACGGGCTCAGCAGGCTTCTCTGATTCCTTCTCGGGTTCCGGTGCGGGCGGGGGCGGCGGCATGTACTTCTCGTGGTCATGCTCGTGTTCGCCCTGCTCGTCCTGTTGGTTGTGATTGTCCTGACTGTCTTGACCACCACCGGACGACTGGTCGCGGCCGTCGTGATCGATCTCGAGCGTGCCATCGTCGGGCTTTGGCGGTTCGGCATCCTGCTGATCCTGATGGTCGTGATGATCTTGGTTATTACCACTACTGTTTTGTTCTTTTTGCGGCTCGGGTGCAGGCTTCAGTTCTTCCTCAAGCTTAGTGGCAACCAGTTGTTGGTTAGCGCCTGCAGCCATAAGCTCGGCGCTAATGGTCATGGTGGTAGGCGAAGTTTTGTCGTTGCTAAAACGCTTGGTCTCGGCAACGATACCGGTTAAGAATGCGGTAGCCATTTGTCCGTCAAGCAGCTCTTTGTCGATAGCATCCACCAGCTCTACGACAAGCTCGGACAAGCTACTGGCATTAGTATCGAGCCAGTTGAGCGTCCCAAGGTCCCCTCCCGGCTTGGTGTTTATGGTAGCGACAACTGCGTCGTGCAGAATACGGCCGTGGGCGGTAATTGCCTGATCTAGCTCCTGCTGTGTGTGCACGCCAATAGCCAGCACTACATCTACGTTAAAGTCGCCTTGCGAGAAATCCAGATCTTTCTCGCTAATTGAGGTGCGGTACGGCGTAATAAAAATCTTTACGACTTTGTCTTCGACTTTGTAGCGCAGTTTGTCGGCCTTGGCTTTGTCGAGGGCGATAATAAAATCGCGCAGCGAGTCAGTGTTTTTCTCGATGGTCTTTTCGGGCTGTAAGAACTCGATGGTACTAGGGACATTGCCGCTAAAAACGGCAGTAGCGTGTTTGTCGAGCTTATTGAGCGCAAGCGTAAGGCCAATACATGATGCCAGTTGATCCACCGAAGGGTTGTTCGCAACCGTAACCAAAATATTATTGGCTTGCTTGAGGCGGTCGGCTATTGCTGATTTTTGATCCATAATTTTTGTCTTCTATCTCTGTAAAGCCAGCGTAACACATAAGCATAAGCTTGCCAACTACTTTCTTAGCTGCCGCCAAGCCGCTCATCTTTACAAACTGCCCCACCTCTTGTATATTAAGTGCTGATAAATATAACAAAGGTATATAAACCACATGCCCATTATTAAGTCAGCAAAGAAGCGTGTACGCGTGAGCGCAAAAGCTGCGGTACGCAACAGTAAAACCAAGCGTGGTCTAAAGGAAGCTCTAAAAGCCTTCCACAAAGCCATTACCGGTGGCGCCAAAGACGCCAAGGGTCTTGAGAGCAAGGCCGCCAGCGCCATCGACAAGGCCGCCAAAAAAGGCGTTATGCACAAGAACAAAGCTGCTCGCAAGAAGAGCCAGCTCGCCCGCGCCAGCAAGGTAGCCGGCGCAACCGCCGCCAAGCCAGCCGCAAAGAAGGCTGTCGCCAAGAAGCCGGCCGCCAAGAAGACTGCTAAGAAGTAATTCACCCCTTACGGCACCAAATACCGCAGTCCAAATGGCTGCGGTATTTTTGGTAATCCATCGACGAAAACACCAACAACACAAAATTGACAAAATAGTTGTATAAATGCTAATGTTAATTTATTATGCCCGCACATACGCCAGCACACGCACGGCCTAACTCGATTTACGAGACTCAACGTCGCGCGGCAAACGCCATGTATGAACAACTAAGCGGCCTAGAGGATGCGGGCCTGCTTAAACGCACTGTCGTCCGCAATGGGTCCCCCGCCCTGCTGCTTCATTCGCACTCCTATGCCCTGAATGAACCGCAGCGCAGCCGCCGGGCCCACGCCTCACAGCAGCTCCTCTCTGTTCTACACACTCCCTCTGGCGAGACACTGTTCATTGGAGAAATATCCTCGGCTGGCAAGAGCAACTACTTCGTCTCCCGACTGCCATATGAAGGTCATGACCGTGCTACGTTAGTCGGGATAATCGAGACCGGTCAGCCATTCGTTGCCGCTAATCCGCGGCAAGCAGACCGAAGCTGGCGCTTATCCTTCCTGCAACCAGCCGGTACTGCGGATTTATATATCGCTCAGGAAGACCAACCGCAGTATGCCACCATAGCTTTTAGTGCCACCAATAGCACCCTGGAGGGGACTGACGAATTTCCGGTCCCGCTGTGGGCGCCAATAACGAGTGAGATTGCCCAGAGAGTGGGCCAGCAGGCGGCTTCTGAACTGACGATGATTACAGGAGATTTCCATCTAATAGCGCCGGACCCTGAGCTAACGGTTATTATGTCGCGAGACGAATTAAGTACAGCTGGAGGGCCTCGTCGGCATCAATAGACTGGGTCTTTAAACGTAAGTCCAGGTTTAATAGGTCGCTCAAGAGTGTTTTAAGCTTGGGCAGGCTCAAATTGCGCGCCAAGCCTTGGGTTTTGCGTACAACGTAAGGGTTTATCTTGCCTTCTTTGGCGATAGTCTCGGGACCACGGTTATCGGCGGTCTTAACTAGCGCCAGCACGTGCAGCTGCCAGGCCAGCATGGCAATAATGGCCTGCGGCTCCACTTTCAAAGCCCGCTGTTCGCGGTAGAGCGCAAACGTTTTTTGCACGTTACCGCTAAAAGCGGCGTCGAGCAGCTCAAATACGGTGCTCTGCGGCAGCCTGTCGGTGAGCAGTTCGATGGTAGTTTTGCTAATTTGCGGATCGTAGCTCAGCAATTTATTAAGCTCCTGCTGCAGCATTTGCTGGTTTGGCCCTAAACGGTCAATGAGCAGCCGGGCGTCATTACTGCTTAGGCTGCCGCCTTTGGCTTTTGCGTACTCTGAAGCCCACCGCGCAAGCCCTTGCGCGTCCAGCTCGCTAAACTCTTTGAACTCGGTGTCTTTTTTAAGCGTTTTGTAATAACTGAGGCGCTTATCGAGCTTGGGTTCGATAATAACCAAATCGGTACTCTCGGCCACATCTTTAAGTGCATCTGTTATGTGCTCTGCCCAGGCTTTTTGCTTACTGGGTTCTTGTAGCAGTACCAATTTGCGCTCGGTTAAAAATGGCATCGACGTGATGCTCTCTCGCATGCGGGCGGCGCCGTCCTCATCACCGTCGTAGCGTTCCACGGCAAAGTCGCCGTGAGCGGCAATAAACGACGCCGTCAGCCTCTTGAGCTCGCTCAAGCACGCAAAATCATTGGCACCCGTCAACGTCACAACCATAGTACTACGTATGATATCATTGCCGCATGAGTATCGAGAGGGACATAGACTTTTTGTATGAAGTGGGGACGCTGCGGTTTGTAGATCGCACCTGGAAGCGCTTTTTAAATGGCGATTTTGCTAATAATGCCGAACATATGTTCCGCGTTACCTGGATTGCATTGGTTATTGCCAAGCACGAGGGCGTGAAAGACATCGAAAAAGTTATTAAAATGGGCATCGCGCACGACATCATGGAAACACGTACTGGCGACGTAGACTACCTAAGCCGCCAGTACGTTAAGCGTGACGACCACATGGCCATCGACGACCTGCTCGGCGACACCAGCCTTGAGGAAGAAATAAAGGCCCTGCTCTACGAGTACGAGCAGCGCGAGTGCATCGAATACAAGATCGTAAAAGACGCCGACAATCTGGACTGCGATTTTGAGCTCTTCGAGCAAGCAGCCAGCGGTCACCCCCTCGCCAAGCAGTGGGAGGGCATGCGCAACCAGGTTCATGAGGAAAAACTGTTTACCGAAACTGCCAGAAAAATGGCTGCCGCACTTAAAAAGAGTGATCCGCACAACTGGCACATCAATAGCCAGCACAATCGCCTGAACGGTGGCGACTGGCAAAGCCAAAAAGCCTCAAAAAAGAAATAACTAGCGTTTCTGGCAATGAGGACAAATGTGCGTGCCGCGACCGGCCACACGCATTTTTATGATTATCGTGCCGCAGCGCGGGCAGGCCTGCCCAACTCTACGAAAAACCCGGGCAAACGTGAGGTAGCTGCCGCGCTTGCCTTCGTGATTAACGTAGTTGCGGTCGGTGGAGCCGCCTTTTTGGATACTGGTGAGCAGCACGCTCTTAAGCTCGGCGTACAGTTTTTTTAACTTAGCTACAGCAACGTCGGCAACTTTTAATTCGGGGTGGATTTTGGCACCCCACAGGCTTTCGTCGGCATAAATATTACCAATGCCGGCTACGACGGTTTGGTCGAGTAGTACAGCTTTTATACCGCTGTGTTTGCGGCGCTGCAAGCGACTCACAAAATCGGCAGCCGTAAAGTCATCGGCCAAGGGTTCCGGACCAACCTTCTGAAAGAAATCCAGCTGCTCCACCTCGACTGTGGGCAGCAGCCGCACCCAGCCAAACTTGCGCTGGTCGTTAAAGAACAGTTTGCTGCCATCGGTAAAGGTAAACGTGACGCGCGTGGATTTATCCGGCAGTTCGCCGATAAGACTGTTGCTTGGATGTCCGGCCCCAAAGCGCACCTCATCACTCCGAAACACCAGCTGGCCGGTCATCTTAAGATGAATTACCAACGAGTAGCCACTACTGAGGTCAATCATGAGTACTTTTGCCCGGCGGCGCACTGCCGTAATCTTAGAGCCCACCAAAAAACTCGCGACATCTGCAGGAGCATTGGGGAATCCCTTTGCCCAGTCGTGCGTCACCTTGCCCACCTCTAGGCCCGGCAATACATTGGCGAGCCCCAGACGTACCGTTTCTACCTCTGGCAATTCTGGCATATTTATCGTCCTAACTAAACAGCAGGATTATAAGCCATTTGCCAGACTGTTTCTACATCTAACAGCGCGGCGGCTTCTTCGCGGAATCCACGCATCTCGTCTGCGCTATAGACAATGTCGTCACCGCACACTGCAGGGCCATTCTTAGCCTGCAGCTGCACGGCCAGATCAATTATTGCAGCATATGCTTCAGACCACTGCGGACCAGGCGGCGTGCAAGCACGAGCGTCAATCATCGCCTCCTCGGCCATCCCCGCATGCGTGATCAATTCCCAAGCGTAAAAGTGAACCTTTCGTTCAAACATGAAGCGCCGTTCCGTTTCTTCCACACTTTGATCGAGATCGATTATGAAGTCACGCGGCAAATCTTCCGACATATCCCGAAACCGCACAATCGAGGACATAAGCTCTAACACATACCAATGCAAATCCCTGCATAAACGGCTCTGATCTCCCCATGTCGTCTCCAGCGAAGCAGCCGCAAAGACGGCAGCAGCAGCGATTTGTTCCTCATCGTACCAACCGGAAAGTACGTCTCGCTGATGCTCTAATGCACGTCCCGCGACGATCCATTGCGAGCGATCAGATAAATCAGCTAAGGGTTGTTGCTGTCTTTCAGCCAACACGGTACAGGCCTCATCATAGTCATCAACTTGCTCTGACTGATGCCGGACAGTGAGCGGAGCATCAAAAGTGGTCCCTAAATCTGGGACCACGGGTGTAGCTTCGACTGGTAGGTGTTCTGCAATCATCATGTGTGAAATATTTAACATTACCATAGCCCCCATTACCACTTGGCGTCAAATGCTTGTGTTTAATATCACACGCCGCTGTATAGTGAAGGTCATGGACAGCTTACAGGAACTACTTAATAAATATAGCCCCCAGGAACCGCCGGAGGTGTTAGCTATTAAGCAGTTTGTTTCTGAGCAGTTTGGAGCAGACTCAAGCGTGGGCATTAACGGCGAAACACTGGTGATTACGGTGCGCAGCGCCGCGCTCGCCAACGCACTACGTCTGAGACTCCCCGCCCTTAAGGCGGCAGTGCAAACCAACAAACGGTTTATTTTTCGAATCGGCTAGCCGACACCGCCTGCGAGCCCTTCACGCTTTTGTCGTTCCGATCAAGTTCCAGCACGGCAGCTGAGGAATGGGGCTATAAGCCAGTGCCGTTTACAAACACGTTGTAGTACGGGATCTGGGCGCGGAACAAAGTGCGGACAGACGGGCCAGCTCCCTTAAAAGTGCCGGTGCCACAGGTTGAACCCCAATAGCGTTCTACGGTGTCTACGCCGCTCACGATTTCGTAAATGTAGCGCTCGCCCGAGGGACAATACCCGCGCTCGTCGGCCAGTGCCGGCGTGCTGTCGCCCTTAGTAAAGTTGAGTTTTTGGAGCGAACGCAGGAATGTTTCGTAAGCTTGGCTATTCGTGTTGTACGACTGTTTCTTAGAAACAGTGCCCTGGTAGCCGGTAATTAGCTCAATAACGTTTTGGTCTCGGCCGATGGTAATGCGGACAGCCTTGTGAAGTTGGTCGGCGTTAACCGGTCCATCAACGGTGAGGCGCATAGTAGTAGCAGTATTGGTGTAATCACTCAGAATGATCTCGCTCGGCTTGTTGGGCGTGCCTTTTTTGCCGCCGCCCAAGCCGCCCAGCACTAAAACGAAGACCAGAACGATCAGGCCAACAACTGCTAAAAATCCTAAAAAGTATTTCATCTCTGTATATGCACCTCATTTGTGCACATAAACAATACCACATTGATCAACATTTTACA
The DNA here is from genome assembly GCA_035478295.1 of Bacillota bacterium. Classification (GTDB taxonomy): domain Bacteria; phylum Patescibacteriota; class Saccharimonadia; order Saccharimonadales; family UBA4665; genus PMNU01. The sequence continues at coordinate 77,137 of DATIJU010000008.1, forward strand.
ACCAGGCGTCAGTCTGTTATGAGGTCGGAAAGAGGTATCTCATAGCGGTAGTCACGCACAATTACCCCGTGCTCGTCGTGCTGACTCATATTCACCCATAGCTGCACTGGTACCGCCTTGAACAATCTTGGGCCGCCCGGCGTCAGATAATCACCTACCTTGCCCATACGGCCATATACGCGTTCCTTTAGCTTTGCAAGTAGGGCGAGGGCAAGCCTGGCCTCGGCTCCATCTTCAATAACTTGCGCCAGTGCCCGAACAAACAAACCGCCGTGCCCCTCGCGCGAATCAAAAACGACTAAGAAAACGCGTGGGTCGCGGGCAATGTTGTGCGAATGCACAGTCTCGGGGTGCGACGACCAATAACCGGTAAGATGGTCGTCAAAGGCCATAAACACCGGTGTATTGTGCGCGGCGCCATCTTCGCTTACTGTAGCCAGCGGTACATGACGTATATCGGCAAGGAGTTCTTTGGCACGTATAATGCGACGTTTAATCTCAGCGTCCATAAACTATAGCTTACACGCTAGCAGGCGTGATGAACATCACATTGACCCCTTGTGCCGCAGTAGCCTTTAATAGTAGCTAATGATCGCCGGACACCCTACTTCGCCCTTTCCCGAACGGGTGACGGCTGCGGTCCGAAAACTTATGGCAGAGTGCAGCAGCGACGTCGCAATCGTGCGGGCAAGCCTTGGGCTCGACGCCATTGCCCTCATGTACGATGCCACCTGCGAGGCGCTGTCGCTCGGCGACCATGAGCTTTTGGAGCGGGCCGCTATTCTGGACGCACACCCCACCCATGGCGATACCGCCGCTCACGCCGAGCGGCGGTATTTTGGTTCGATCCTCGAAAGCTACCACCGTAATAGCAGTACCTACCAATATGCCGGCCACAGCTCTGAAGCCGAAGCCGATGCAAAGGCCATGGATAGCTTACGCCAGGCATACGCCGAGCGCACCTTTCGCCTCGCCCTGCTAGATACGCACGAGGACTACAGCGCCCTGCTCAATAACCCCGCATTTAATGCCAGCTTGAGCCTCATTGCTGCGCTCGCGTATAAAGGCTGCCGCGAACTCCATCGTCCGGCAGTACAACCGGCCTAAAACGACATCTCGGCTTGAAGAGCATCGAACAGCTTGGGATAGTATGTGCCTTCGCGCGGGAAGTACGCTTTAGCCGTATCGGTGCCGCCAATTTCGGCCATAACCTGGATCATTGGCTTCCAGGCTAGTTTTGCAATTTTGTGTTCGTCGAGGGTAATGTCTGCCGGGTTAACATCTTGCTTGAGCAAAAAAACATGCCCCAGCACACGGTGCTTACGCCCATCGCTCATCGGATTAGCGGCCTGGATATTAAATAAGTGCCTGATGCTTTCTGGCAAAATGTCGATGCCAAGCTCGGAGTGCAGGCAGCGGGCAGCTGCCACGAGCGGGTCCTCGCCCGGCCGCACGTGGGTACCAACAGCCACATCCCATACATTGGGGCACAACTCTACCTCTGGCGAACGCAGCTGTAGCAGCACTTCTCCCTTAGTGTTAACAATCCATATGTTCACTACCTCGTGCCAGAGCTGCTGCTCGTGCACCGTAGCCTTATCCTGTAATTGGCCGGTCTTGTGGCCCTCTTCGTCCAGTACTTCGTAGTGTTCTGTATCTTTCCCATCCATATGCCCTAATACTACACCATTACTGGAGCCGCTTATGTAAATACGCTACTATTAAGATAAATAGAGGGAGCTAAAGCTACATGTATCAGCCACAGAAACCGCAAAACCACAACACACTAGTGCTCGACTACCGCCTCGTCTGCCTTGCCCTGCTGGCAGTCATCGTGGCCATGGCATTCGTCTGGAAGCCGTGGCAAACCAACAACACCAAAGACCGCACCATACAGGTTACCGGTGAGGCTACCGTAACCGCCGAACCAGACGAATACGCCTTTACGCCAGCCTACACCTTTACTGACGCCGACAAGCAAACCGACCTTACGAACCTCACCGCCAAAAGCAACGAGGTGGTAGCCAAGCTTAAGGGACTGGGAGTGGCGAACAGCAAAATAAAGACCAACACCGACAACTGGAGCTACCCGGTATACGACAGCAGCAATGCACCCACCTACCGCCTGCAGCTGACCGTAACGGTTGGCAGCAAAGAGCTGGCCCAAAAAGTACAAGACTATCTGCTTACTACTAACCCTAGCGAGGCCATTACGCCCCAGGCAACATTTAGCGATGCCAAACGCAACGCGCTGGAGGACCAGGCCCGCGATAAGGCAACCAAAGACGCTCGAGCCAAGGCCGACCAGTCGGCTAAAAACCTTGGCTTTAAAGTTTCTAACGTAAAAGCCGTAGAAGATGGCGCTGGCTTTGGCGGCATCATGTACCCCATGGGCGCGAAAACTATGACCCTAGACGCCGCTAGTGGCCAAGCCGCTGCCCCGTCGCTCAGCGTCCAGCCCGGCGAAAACGATCTGAACTACTCCGTTACGGTTACATACTACATCCGTTAGGGGTTAGCCCTTATGAACGAAAAGGAACACCGTAGATACTATCGTTGCAAGGGCGGCCAATAAAGATATGATCGTCTTAGAAGATGTAAGGAATGCATACAAGGGCGTACCTAGTTTGGCATTGTACTTGCCGTAGCTAATCTTAGTTTTGAGTATTAGCTCGCCCCATTCCTCGCCCTTGAAATTATCCTGAGACACAATCTGCATAAAAAGTATCAAACTCAAGAGGAGGAATCCAACGAGCCAGCCTATTGCCCAACGTTTTTGATTAAACAGCGTCAACCCGATAGCCGGAAGCAGCCACAAAGTCAGCAGAAGACTTGCAAGCCAGTGCCTGCGAATCCCCACTAGCAACTTTGGCACCTTAAGCTTACTCACATTGCCCTTGAAATAGGAGAAAAAGCCCAGCAGCACGTAGTCACCATTCTTTAAATTAAGCATGATGCCATTATCGATAGTGACCGTCATTTCCCTTCGCCTATCTTTCGATATAAGCAGATAAGATACCTGAGCGGGTCTATTCTTCGCCAGGTACCTCTCTATCGCATCGAGGCCGACTACCTCTTTGTTGGCGTCAATTAAAACCCAAGAGTAATCAGACACCTTAAGACAGTACTCTTCAAAAGCCTCGTGCATTTCGTCTAAATGATTTTGATATACGTTTGTGGTAGGTACTTTGTGCGTCTCAAAGATTCCGATCATAAACTTTTTACAGTTCGCCCCAGTTGGCGCCGGTTTTGACATCGGCCACGAGTTTTACGGGGAGTTTATAGATGCTTTCCATGGTTTCTTTAAGGATGGCGGCTACCTGCTCTGCGTTTTCTTTGGGAGTTTCTACTAAGATGCTGTCGTGGATTTGCAGAATTTGCTCGCCCAGGCCGTCCAGCTTTTCTTCTACCTTCAGCATGGCCAGTTTCATGAGGTCGGCTTCGGTGCCCTGGATGGGCATGTTAATGGCGGCGCGCTTGGCGGCTTCGCGCACTACCCAGTTGCTGCTCTTCATGTCCGGGGTGGGGCGGCGGCGGCCAAATATAGTTTCTACATACCCCTGCTTCAGCGCTTGGTCGGCGGTGCGCTCCATGTATTTGCGTAAGGGGGCACGCAGCTCAAAATATTTATCAATAAATGCTTTGGCTTCTTGCAGCGTCATGCCGGTAGCCACACTGAGGCCATGCGGGCTCATGCCGTACAAAATGCCAAAGTTAACGGCCTTGGCCCGGTAGCGCATTTCTTTGTCGACTTTGTCCAGTGGCACGCCCTGCACCTGGGCGGCGGTTGCAGTGTGGATGTCGATGTCCTTATTAAAGTCTTCGATCATCTGTTGATCGTCAGCCATAGAAGCGGCCAGGCGCAACTCAAACTGCGAATAGTCGGCGCTCACAAACACGTTGCCCTCGTGCGGCAAAAAGGCGGTGCGGATGGCTTGGCCCAGCTCGGTGCGGGTGGGAATGTTTTGGAGGTTGGGATCGTGCGAGCTCAGACGTCCGGTGGCGGCAACGTCCAGCGCAAACGTGGTATGCAGCTTGCCTTCTTTGTCTACCTGCTTTGGCAGCGCATCGATGTACGTACTCTTGAGCTTAGTGTACTCTCGATATTCGGTGATGAGATTGATAATAGGGTGCAGATCGCGGAGCTTGTCCAGCTCGGCTGCGCCGGTACTGTAGCCTGTCTTGCCCTTCTTAACGCCAGCCGTGGGCAGCCCCAGCTTTTCGTACAGGATGGTACCCAGCTGCGCCGGGCTGGCAATATTAAACTTCTGCCCCGCCTCTTTATAAATTTTTTGCTCTAATCCCACAATTTTGATCTCAAATTCGTCGCTCATTTGCTGCAGGTACGCCTTGTCGAGCAAAATACCGCGGTGCTCGATGATAGCCAACAGCGTGATCATCGGAAAATCCAAATCGTGCGCTACTTTATACAGGCTTGGTGTTTTGCCGAACTCTTTTTGCTGCGCAGCATAGAGCTGCCAAATGGCGGTAATAATTTTGCCGGCTTCGTCAGCGGCGATGGTTTGGCCAATAAGGTCTGATATATCGGTAGAGCGTTGCAACGAATTAAGAATAAATCCGGCGATGCGGGTGTCGTGCTCCACCGTGCTCTTTACTGACACATCTTCAGCCAAAAGTGCCCGAAACAACGACTTAAGGTCGTGACCGATGAGCGGAGCGGCAAGCGCAGTCCGGGCATCGGCTAACGGAATGGCTGAGTACTCGCCCGGCGCAGCACTTACCCATAGCTCGGTAGCATCTGGATTAAGCGCCGCTACGCGGGGTTTGGGCACCGTAAAGCTGGCGGCCTTAAATGGCACGAGCCTAGCAGGTTCGATTTGCTTAATGTACTCCTCGGTTGCCTCACTATCGTCGGTGTTTACTTGCGACTCTACTTGGCGTAATAGATTGCGGAACTCCAGCTCGCGCAGCTTGGCCACAAAGGCGGGCGGTACGCCGTCGTGCAGTTTTAGGCTCTTAAGGTCTAGGTCGATGGGCGCGTCCGTAAACAGAGTAACGAGCTGTTTACCCAAAAATGCCATATCTTTATCTTTTTCCAATCGCTCGCGCAGCGCCGGCTTTAGGTCGGCGAGGTGGTCATACACGCCCTCCAGAGTGCCGTAAGTGGAAATAAGCTCCAGTGCGCCTTTGGGGCCAATAAGACGTACACCGGGGATGTTGTCCGACGAGTCGCCCATCAGCGCTTTTACATCCACCCACTGGTGCGGTCCCACGCCGTACTTCTCGCGGAAGGCGGCTTCATTCAAAAGCTCGATGTCGCTAAAGCCTTTTTTGGGAATACACACGTGGGTATGGCTATTTACCACTTGCAGAAGGTCAAAATCGCCGCTAATAAGGTATGTTTCGATGTCTTGAGCCTTAGCCTTCAGTGCGAGTGTGGCCATAATGTCGTCGGCTTCGTAATCGTCTAGTTCGTACAGCGGCCAATCGAGCGACTTCAGCAAATCGATCAGGATGTCTACTTGCTCGTAAAAATCCTCGGGTGCCGCCTTGCGGCCGGCTTTGTATTCCGGATAGAGGGCGAGACGCCTGCGGATATTAGTATGGCGCTTATCCCAGGCCACGCACACATAATCGGGTTTAAAGCGCTTGATAACTTCCAGGGCCATTACGGCAAAACCATTCACACCACCGGTTGGCCGGCCATCTTTGGTGCTCAGGTTGGGCATGGCATAATAACCGCGGTAAAACACGCTCTTCCCATCTATAACTACCAAACGCTCACTCATATAGCAGTTAGTATACCTTGGGAGCCGTATTAGAGATAGTCGGCCAAGCTCTTACCTTTACGCGACGCACGAAGCTTATCCAACGCCCTGGCTTCAATTTTGTGGATGCCTATCACGCTTCTGCGCAGCGCCCTGCCCGTCTCCTCAAGCGTATACGCTGCCCCATCCTCCGTAAAGCCGAAGCGCAAGCGTAAGACAGCCGCTTCGATTTTACTTAGTCCTGCGAATGCCGCTTCGGCATCGGTCCGAAACACTATTGCATCTTCCGGGCTCACGCCCGGCCGCGGAAGGTCGCCCACAAAGTCGCCTAACTCACTGGAGTCGCCGACTGGCGTGTTTAAAGATACGGGCTCACGGTCCCAATTTATGATCTCGGCCAGTTTCTCCGGAGTTACTTCCATAGCCGCCGCCAGCTCATCCGGCAGAGGATCACGCCCAAGCGTATCCCGCAAATCTCGTTCGGTGGTCCTCAGCTTTTTAACAATTTCAACCACGTTCACTGGAAGACGAATGGTGCGCGCTTGATTCGCAAGCGCCCTGGTCATCTCTTGACGAATCCACCAAGTAGCATAGGTTGAAAACTTGTATCCTTTAAAATAGTCAAACTTTTCGACGCCTCGTATAAGCCCTATGTTGCCCTCTTGTATAAGATCCAAGAACTTCATGCCACGCCCCCGGTAGCGCTTGGCAATAGAGACTACCAGGAGCAAATTTGCCTCTATAAAGTCGTCCTTTGCCCGCTTGCCGTCACGGGCAATAAAGTGCATATCTCGCAGCGTCACAGGGTCAAGCTCCAAACCCTCTTCCTTAACCTGCCGCAGCTTTTCGGCCGCGTACAGTCCCGCCTCGATGCGCTTTGCCAGCTGCACTTCTTGCTCGGCATTCAAAAGCGGCACTTTGCCAATAGTGTTAAGGTACTGATGAATAATATCCACGCTAACGGTAACCTCGGCGTCGAGGTCGCTACTGGGAGTTTGGAGGGCAGCTGCCCTTTCCCTGCGTTTCACACGCCTGGCTTCTAGGGTAGCCTCTTCCTCTAGAAGCCGCACGGCTTCTGCCTCCAGATCTTCGGGACTGGCAAAATTATCATCTGTAATCTCGGCCGTCCGAAGGGCAACCTCATGCTCCAGAGCTGCCGCGTCCGGCTCCATATCTAAAATATCTGCTTGCTGGGGCGCTTCACTGCCAACTCCTACTGTCTCAACCGCAAGCACCCCGGAAGCGGCCGCCACTAACGTCTGAGCCGCCCCGCGTTTAGCTGCGGACTTTACTTCTATGATGTCGGGTTCAGAGACAACAACCTCGCCGCTGTTTCGGGGCCGCTTGGCACGAGAAGACCCCGGCCCGGGCTCCTTCGGTGCCCTGGCAACTGGGGGTGCCGCCGCCTTTACAGGCCGCGGTTTGGGCGGCGGCGGGGTTGCATGAGGCTTGGCAGTCGCCGTAGAGCTCTTAGCCGCACGTGGCCGCTTAACTGGAGAATGCACTGTATTCGCCTGCTCCACAGGAGGCAAGGCTACCGAGTCAATAAAGAAGGTCTGCAAGTGAGAGGACAAGAGCGGCCCAATACTACGGATCTCACGCGGGCGGCGGCCAACTACTTGCCCAAGAGACCGGGGCAACGCACCACCCAAACCCAACAGCTCGTCCATCAATTGATATGCAGCACCGCCTTCGGGCAGGCCAGCTTCTTTAACCCACTGTCGATAGCGGTCCTGCAAGTCGTTTAAGCCTTCTTCAAGCTGCGGCGAATCAAGCCTGCTTGGTGGCGCTAAGCGGCTGTCGGACAAGTGATGCAGCAGCGCCCGCGCGTTTCGTGCTACGCGTCCAGACTCCAACTGGTATTTGGAGGATGCACGAGCCAGCAGCCCTACTGCCACATGCAGATCACGCTGGTCATACTTAAGGCGGTCCATAGCGCGGTTACTCTCGGCCTGCATACCTTTTATAATGCCAGGTAACGTAGGCGCGTCCGGGCCCCTCAAGCCGCGAATGTAGCCGCTCATCGCCCAGGCAACAGCGTCCCTCTGTTCCGAAATCTGCTCTAGCTTAATGCTTTTGTGGCCAACAAAAAGGGCATCTTCGATAATTTGCCCCGAGCTGCGCCCGGCCAGCACCCCAAGCAGCACTGCACGATTATCTGCCTGTAGCGAACGCTTCCCGGCACCCAGGCCAGCGTGATACAAATTACCGCCCGCCAGTGTCGCCTCATACAATAGCTCAGCCCGTGTACCGGGTTCATTGGCAGCTATAGCCCGCGCCTCGGTTTCCCAAGGCGTATGTTCAAATGCATGCAGTAACAGCTCATTACGAGGAGAATCTAACGAACCCCAGGAGCTGGGGCCTGCACTACCATTGGTCATCTACTATGTACCCTAATACTACTCATCAACTTTGTAAATGAGAGAAAGTTAGTTTATTTGTATACAAAAAATATTCGCGTACTTGTTCGGTTATAATGCTTAAGTATGGATAAACCCGAACAGCTGCCTTATTATCGCATGGACGCTGCCGAAGTACTCACCCAACTGGAGACCTCTGCAGAGGGACTCGAACCACGAGAAGCAGGCATCCGGCTGGGTCGCGAAGGCCTCAATGAGCTGCAGCGTACACATCGCGAGCTAGCCGTTATAACCTTTGTACGCCAATTTAAAAATTTGCTGGTGGTTATTCTCCTGGTAAGTGGCGGCTTTTCATTATATCTGCACGACTACCGTACTTCGATCATTCTGTTTTTAATTGCCCTGATTAATACCAGTATTGGGTTTGTACAAGAGCACAAGGCCGAAAGTCTTATGGCCAGCCTCGAAAAACTGGCCGTGCCTACCGCTAAAGTGGTGCGGCGTGGTAAACTGCAGGAAATTGGCTCTGCAGAGCTGGTAATTGGCGACATCGTATATGTGGAAGAAGGCGACTCCGTGCCAGCCGATATCCGCCTTATTTCCGAACAAGAACTCGCGACCAACGACTTTGCCTTAACTGGTGAGAGCAACCCGACGCGCAAGTTTGTGCATGCCATTCCTGCCGATCTGCCACTGGCTAATCGTCACAACCTGCTCTTTATGGGCACTACAGTGGCCACTGGCAGCGGTCGTGGGGTTGTCGTTGGCACTGGCATGCGCACCGAGCTTGGCCGCATTGCCAACCTGAGCCAAGCCGCCAAAACCGACACCTCCCCCTTGCAGCGTGAACTCAATAACCTCAGCAAACGGCTTACCCAAGGCGTAGCGATTCTAGCGGTTGTGCTCACCTACATCGCCCTGCAGTCGCACTTGGGGATTAAAGCTGCGCTGCTCTTTGCCATCAGCATTAGTGCCGCCATGATTCCAAATGGCCTGGCTGCCGAAGTAAGCATTACACTCGCCCAGACCGCCGGGCGCATGGCAAAAGCCAGAGCTTTGGTTAAAAAACTGTCGGCCGTAGAGACACTCGGCGCCACCAATATTATCGCCACCGACAAAACCGGCACACTCACCAAAAACGAGATGACTGTCGAGCGCATGCTTATCGGCAAAACCGAATACTTTGTCACCGGCACCGGCTACGAAACAAACGGCGTTATTGTGGATGACAAAAACGAGCCGCTCGAAGCCGCGCAGCTCAAAGGCATCAGCCTGTTTTTCGAAACTGGAGCTCTGTCTAGCAACGCCCATGTCAATCCGCCAGACGATGAGCACGCCACCTGGTACTGTGTTGGAGACCCTACCGAGGGAGCACTCATTACTCTAGCCCGCAAGGCAGAGGTCGACCCCGATAAACTGGACACCCAATATAAAGAACTTAAAGAGTTTCAGTTCGACTCGGCACGCAAGCGTATGAGTTCGGTACGCAAAGTGGGCGATGAAATGCGCGTCTACACCAAAGGCGCACCGGAGAGCGTACTGGAGCGCTGTACGCATATATGGGACCACGGCCGCGTGCGCCCGCTCACGCCCAAAGACCGCGCCGCACTTGTAGCCTACAATGAATTGCGCGCCGGCGAAGCCATGCGCAACTTGGCCTTTGCCTACAGCACACTGCCGAAAGGCGCCAAGCCCACCAAAATGAAATTCGACGAAGTGGAAAAGGGCCTAACCTTCTTGGGCGTTGTCTCTATGGTTGACCCCTTGCGCGAGCAAGTCCCGGCGGCAATGATTGCTGCGCACGGCGCGCACATCAAAGTGTCTATTATCACCGGTGATTTCCCCACCACCGCTCAGGCAATTGCACAAAAAGCCAATCTGGCAGCCGAGGGCGAGGACGTTAAAATAGTACTCGGCGAAAACCTGCCGCACTTGTCCGATGAGCAAATACTGCAACTGGTAGAGCGAGGCGGCGTGGTATTCTCGCGCGTTGCGCCAGAAGATAAACTGCGTATTGTAGAAATCGCCAAAGCCGCCGGCCAAGTAGTAGCTGTAACCGGAGATGGCATAAACGACGCCCCCGCCCTTAAACGTGCCGACATTGGCGTTGCCATGGGTCGCACTGGTACGGATGTAGCCAAGCAAGCCGCAGCCATCGTGCTGTTGGACGACAGCTTTAGCACGCTGGTAGGAGCAATACAGCAAGGGCGACTCACCTTCCGCAACATCGTCAAAGCAGCCCGCTGCGCGCTCACCGACAACGCCGGCGAGCTCTTTGTGGTACTTATCAGTCTGGCCGCGCAAGCATTGTTCGATATCCCCATTGCCATTCTGGCGGTACAAATTTTGGCAATCGATATTATTGCCGAGCTTTTCCCGGTAACCGCCCTTGGCTGGGATCCGCCCCAAAACGACCTCATGCACGACCGGCCGCGCAATCTAAAAGATCATATTATAAACCGGCGCACCGTAGGCGAATTTATTGGCTACGGTCTGTTGGCAGCCGTTCTAGCCTACGGCAACTTTCTGTTCTTTTTCGAACGTAATGGCTTGAGTGCCCTGCATTTTAACCCCCACAGCAGTCTCTATGCACAAGCTACTATTCTCACCTACCTCACCATTGTGCTGTGCCAGTTTATTAACTTACTGCTCGTGCGCACCAGCGATAAAGAGCCCTTCTTTACCCGCTACCTGTGGAGCAACAAAAAGCTACTTATCGCCTTTGGTGCATCATTCTTTTGTATTTTTAATATCGTGTATAACCCCTGGGTACAGCCCTACTTTAACGCGCATGGCCTCAGCCTGAGCGACTGGTTCTGCGCCGTAGCGTGCGCAGCCATATACCTCGCGATACGCTTGTTCCATCGCTATAGCAAAAAGCACAGCCGGGCGGCCGTGCTTGCTCTACACCACGAAGTGCACGCCACTACGCTCAAATAGAAGATTTTGGAGGTTTTGCCGTGCCATAAAAGGCATAAGGCGCCTGTGTGTGCGCTGCCCACAGCTGATCGCCATACGACCAATGCCACCATTCTGTGGGGTTGCATACAAAACCGCTACTGCGTCCTAGCAAGGCGCCGCGCATAATCCAGTAAAAAGCTCGGCGATTGCGCCGTACATTTACTTCGGCGGCGCTCATTTTGCTCTTATGTTCATAATAGTCAGGGGCGGCGGCATCCATTTCCTGCACGCTGCGCGTTCCCATGGCTACAAAGCTGCCGGGCACGTAGCCCTGATCTTCGCGGACATACCGCAACTTGAGGTCTACCGCACCGCCGGTCATGTGCGGCGACGGCGAATCGTGGGTATCTTTCGGTGGATAGGCGAGCAAACGGTCGCGCCAGGTAAGAATCTCTTTTTCGCTCAGCTTTGGATGTCTTTTGCGTAGCGACTCGGGTATGAGTTTGTCGTGCAAGTCTTGCTGAAGTTTTAGGGAACGCAGGCCATCGTCAACATACAGCTCTACCTTACGGCCAAATATCTTTTCTACTGCCTTGTTATACTGCAATTCAAAATTAATGTCGGCTAGCCGCTCGGCAATACTCTGGCGAACGAATATAGTTTGAGGCACGTCTTTAAGACCAACTTCGTCTACTGAATTGGGGCGTGAATAGTAGCTCTGTCCGGCAATACCGTAGCGCTCCAGCGAAACCAGCGGGTCGTTGCTGCGGCCCACCATAAGGAGCGGGTAGTCACGCATCCCCCGCGTGCGCACAAGCACGTCGGCTTGATCAGGTACCGGCCGGCTCAGAATAGTTATAAGTTCGTCTGTGGTCATAAGGTAACGCTACCTACTATACATCACCGAATAAGCCGATAGTCAGTCCACGCCCCCCAAGTGCCTGTTCACCTGTTGGCGTCGGTCCGTCGCGATGAATGCGCGAGGAGTGAGCAAAACCGCCACCATCATTCACACGAGCGCTATCGAGTGTACAAAGGGGCACCGCCTCTACCGGATTGTTTGCCAGACTTTGGACAGCAAGCTGCACGGCATGAGTGAGCGGGAGGTAGCATTTCGCCGGGCTAGGATGTTGCTGTGCCTCCTGACTACTTGCTACCGCTGCCGCATTCCACCCGCTTACTTTATCGGTGCTCACTTCAAAACCATGTATTGCACCGATGCCAACACCGAAGTAAGTTGCGTACTGTGGCCCGCGTAAGCCCAAGCGCTCCAGCTCCGCCAGAGTGTTCTCCGTAAGGCCGTTCTGTAAATTCTGCCATATGCCATTAAAGTGGATGCCCGCCTCCAGCTCACCGGTCTCGCGATTGATGACTGCACCCAAACCGATAGGGTTATCGGCATTTGTACCGCTTATGGCCATCACACCCAGCTCTCGGGGGCGGCGAACAATCAACGTCCCTAGTGGTTCGGGGTTGCCTTCCTGATTCGGCACTATAAGGCGATGGCCCGTCGGATTCGTCAGTTGGTCCCGCGACGTTACTGTGCGTACATTCGGGGTTACGCCAGTATTAGTAAACAGCACATTTCCAGTGTTGACGCCCAGTGCGGCGTATAAGGCTGCCCGACTCACATTATGCTCCGGCTTATTTGGACGCATATCTAAAGCGTCGGATCCGACTATAGGCACACGTAAAGACGACACGCCCCTTACGCCCTCAGGTAAGGTACGAGCGCCTACCGGTAGGTACATCGGCACCAAAACATCGCCCTGGCCATCAATAAAACCAGCTGCTGAAAATTCGCCGGCTCCGTACTTCTCTAGGATATCAGCAGCTTGGCGTGCAGTTGCTTCGCCATAAAAGCCGGTGCCGTCACCAGCACGCAACTCTTGTGCCGCCACGACAGCCCGTGCCTGCTGTTCAACAACTAAATCCCTAAACTGTTCTTGTGTACATGCGGGGAGTGACTCAGTTACAAGCATGTATTTAATCCTTCCTTACTCTTCTCGAATTATCATCTCTATACGCGCCGTTCAAGTAACAAAGTATGTCACATAAATAAGCTTTCTCAAATCTGTTAAAATGCTATCTGTGAACTATTTATTCACAAATTAGACGATCTGTGGTACGCTCCCACATATGAACATTCAGCTACTAGAAGACATAGGCCTTACCAAGCCACAGGCCCTGGCCTACGAAGCCCTGGTGAATCTGGGGCCATCAATCGCGCCAGACATTGCAGCGCACATTGGCGAAAGCCGCTCCAACGCCTACAAAGTCTTGGACCGTTTGTGCGAGCTGGGGCTGGCTATCAAAGACCAGGCCGGCACCAAGCTGCGCTACTTTCCGGCCAGCCCTGCCGCACTTGACCAGCTGGTGCAAAAGCAAATCCAGGAAGCTGAGCTTCGGGAGCGCAAGCTCAAGGCCGAGTTGCCGCAGCTGCTGGACATTTTCTTCGCCAACTCCGAACAGCCAGGCATCCGCTTTTACCAAGGGAAAGAAGGCATTAAGCTGATATTTGCCGATATACTGCAAACCGGCAAGGATGTATACCTGTTGCGCTCGCCCCAGGATGTTACTTTTTACGATGAAGCATTTTTTGCCGAGTTCCGCAAAAAACGAGCACTCCTTGGCATTAAAACGCACGCTTTAACCGTAGATATACCGAGCGCCGTACATAATCCCGAACTGGATGTCAAAAATAAATTCTTTCGTACTTGGCTACCACCCGACGCATACAGCGGAGCTGTGGAATGGGACATTTACGGCAACAAGACAGCGCTCATCTCGTATGGCCAAGAGGCTATAGGCATCGTCATAGAAAGTGCGCAGATTGCCGAAAGTCTGCGCCAAGTACTTCAGCTAGCCAGTTCCAGTGCCGTAGCCGTAAGCGCCGCGACACGCAAGGCCACCGCGTCGGCATGACCCGCTTGCGCCAATAACGCTTGCCGACGTGCCCGCGCTTTTGCAGCAAAAACACTTGCCCGGCCCTCGGACGGATCAATCTTATCGGTTTGGTGATTAAAGCTCGCTTCTACGCCTGCGGCGGCTGCACGCCGCATGTTGCCAAAAGCAACAAACAACGCGATTTTGCGGCTAAAGCCGGTTCCCATAAGAGAGCCAACATCAAGCGACACCGCACCCTTTTCGTTGTTGGGGTCGCGTGTTCCATCTACCGCTATTGGTACCTCACGGTCAAGACGAATCGAAAACGCCTCCAACGTGCGCGATGATTTGTGGAACGGCCGCGGCGACTTTGCCAAGCCCTCGTCAAGACGCCAATCTTTGGCTGCCAGCACACCAGGCCGGCGGCCGCCATATTCGTAGCGATAATCACATGTATGGCCGCCTTCTTCGCGGATATAGTGTGTTACCAACAACGGATCATCGTCCGGGGCCGGAAAATCAAAAAGAGTAAAATCATCTTGGTGCACTGCCACCTTCGGCCGTACCCGGGGGTCGGTTATTCTACGGTGGGCACGCTCTAATTTATCGGCCAGCTTCTTAAGTAGCAGCAGCGGTTCATCGCCGGCAAACGAGTCGTGTACTTCACCCGCCCGCCTCAGCCGTATGGTCACATCCGTTTGCATACCGCTGCGCACATGACCCTCTACTGCAAACAACGTATTAGCCAGCAGGGCTTGGGCGGCAAGTACGACATCATCGTCTGGGAAAAAGTCGGTAAGCTTGGTCTGAATGTCGTACAGCCGATTGAAGGTGCGCGCATAGTCTAAGCGCTCAGAATCGGGCAATTGATATAAAAAATCTATGGGAGCATCATGCTCAAAACCGCCAGCTTTGGTGAGCCGCCCTAGGCGTCCAAATTCAGCCACGACGGCATAGTTGCCTTCGACTACTGACTGCTGATAATCGTTACTCCGAAAATTAAGTGCAAGCTCTAAGGCGTCTCTCGAAACCTGCGGTGACAAATTGTTAATGTCCCCCACTTCGGCAGCACCAACCAGCCGGCTAAGCAATACGCCGGCAACGGCTGGCACATTTGTACGTACTGTTGTAGGATCACAGCCAAGATCATACGGGTCGGGAACCACCAGACGGTCATCTATGCTTTCGGCAGTCGCAAGCTGTCGGAAATACCAAAAATAGTAGAGCGGCAAGGCTGGATCTTCGTAATATATTGCATTCCAGGGTTCGCGGGATGTGTCGGCAAGCTCAGGAGCTACCCTTAAAACCTGCCGGCACACTTCCTGTTGTTCGGCGGTTGCACACCCCGCACGCTGCGCATTCAACGACGCACTGACGCCTATATCCAAGGCGTAAGAACGAATAAGCTGTGCGCCGCCCGGCCGCGCCGCATAATCTAAAAGCATGGGCGTGAGGCTGGGGTCGCTTTTGGCCCGATTACTAAGATTCTCCAGCTCCATATACTGCGCGGCATATACGGGCATGCCATGCGGTGGGCCGATTGCGGGAAGCGCATCCAGAGTGGCGTAGAGCTCTTGAGCCGCATCCGTGCGTGTCTCTACTGTATTCACAAGGTGATTCTACAATATAAACATGTGCTGGTCAATTTTCTAACGGGGGTGGGTGCGGAGAGTAGCAGCAAGCCCACGGGCTACGACTCTAAAAATGGGCGGCTTGACCTTGCGCTCAAAAACTATCCGTGGATTAGCCTCGATTATACTTGCGCTCCACTTGTACATATCTGCGGCAACTTGCAGTGGAATACGCAAACGACGCGGCATATATTGATAATACTGCTCGGCTTCGCGCTGCCAACTGCGATACTGGCTTATTTGACTCCGCATAAAAGCTGCAAACTGTTCCGGATGCGCATCTGCCTCTGCGGCATCTACACTACTGAGTCCAAACTTTTTGAGGGCGGCGGCCGGAAAATAAGTGCGGCCAAGGGCGGTGTCCTCGGCCACATCGCGAATAAAGTTAATCCACTGGAATGCCCTGCCCTGAATTTTGGCAAAGCAATCGGCGGCAGCCGGCAAGCCCAGAATACGGCTCATCAGTAGCCCTACAACCTCGGCGGAGCCGTATGTATACCGCATCACATCGTTTGGAGTAGCGTAGGTTTTGCCTTCAAGATCGGACTGCATGGCGTCCAGAAAGGATGCAATCCAGCTCGGCTCAAAGGCATATTTCCGTGTAAGCGCCACGATATTTTTTATGACACGCTGGTCGATTGTGTCTTTGGGGGATGGGGTAGTGTCAAAGGTCGCATCAGCCTGCGCCGTCTCCCAAGATGCCCGAAGCGCATAGAACGCCTTAGTCTGCTGCGGCACGACATCGACATAATCGTCGGCTACACGTACAAAGCTATACAGTTTACAAACGTCTTCGCGCACCGCTTGCGGGAAGAAGCGCGCGCTCCAGTAGTATGTCGTGCTACCTGCCCGAAAAATCTGCCGCTCTAGCGTTTGCATGGAGTCGTTTAGGCCGCGCGGCCCTGGAGCGCCGCCACCAGCGACCGTAAAAACACCGTGCCGTCCTCGCTCCAAAGGCCTGTTGCCTCATCGAGTGTAGTAAGCGCGGCGCGGGCATGATCAAGCGCCATCTTTTTTGCATGCGCGAGCGCGCCCGATGTTTCTATAATTGCCCTGCACTTTGTAAATTCGGCATGAGTCAGGTCTTGCTTGCCCAAGCAGCTACGCAGGAATGCAGCATCGGGCTGGGAGGCATGCCGCAAGGCGTACATGGTTAAAACAGTTCCCTTGCCCTCACGGATATCGTCGCCCGGCGTTTTGCCCAGGCTTTGCTCGTTGCCGTAAATACCCAAAATGTCATCAGTAATTTGAAATGCTTTGCCTACATGCTGCCCGTAAGGTGTAATAGCGTCGGTTGCCCGGCAATCGGCGCCAGCCAGCACCATGCCGACGTGCAGTGGATTAATGATGGTATACAGCGCTGTTTTCCACTCTAGGACGCGCTCTATGTCGGCCGCTTCAGGGGTCTTAACCAGTTCGTTCATGATGTCCAGCGTCTGGCCGTGGGCAGTAATGGCCATGGTGCGATTGACAATACTGAGCACCTTGAGGCGCAGCTCGGCATCAGCGTTCACGTTGGCTAAAATCATTTCGGCGGCGTGTGCGCCGGCCAGCGCCGCATCAAGCGCCAGGCTTATGCCGGCGTGCGCTTCGTCGCCTTGCAAACGATGCTTGCGGTGGTAGGCTGTCAGCATTTTGTGAGCCGTTGGCTTACCGCGCCGCAAGCTGGAACGATCTTGAATGTCGTCAATTATTAGAATGTAGGCATGCAGCATTTCGATTGCTCGCGCCACCTGCACAATCATTTCTTGATTGGTGCCGCCACACATCTCGTAGCCGGCCATCACTAGCGCGCCGCGTATGCGTTTGCCACCGCGTGTAAGAATATCTAAAAATACGTCCGCATCTATATCCGCAACCTTAGAGCCATACTGCCCGCGTGTGACGTCGCGAATGTGCAAGGCGTAGCTGGCGATATCGTCATCTATTGCCCGCTTGTATGCCCCTAGGCGCGCTGCAAAGTGTTCTTCGGCCGCAGATACATCGCTCATTACAAAGAAGTATACCTGTTTTAAGGTGTTTTTAGTACAATGAGGCTCATGAAGCAAACCAAAGTAATCGCCCTGGTGGGCATGCCCGGCTCGGGCAAAAGTACTTGTGTTGACCACCTAGTTGAAAAAAACTTTCCTAAAGTCTATTTTGGCGGCGTTATCGTCGATGAAACCGCTCGCCGTTTTGGTGAAGTAAACGAAAAAAATGAGCGCCAGGTACGCGAAGAACTACGCGCACAAGAAGGCCTGGGCGCGGTAGCAGCGCGCGTGCTTCCTAAGATCGATGAGCTACTACAGGCGCACGAAACAGTTATTGCCGACGGCTTATACGGCTGGACCGAATACAAAATCTTGCAGGAACATTACGGCGACAGCATTGTCGTTATCGCCATCGTGGCTCCGCGTAAGGATCGTTATAGCCGGCTTGTCCACCGTCCAATCCGCCCACTCACCGAAGAAGAAGTGAAGAGTCGCGACTACGCCGAAATCGAAAACTCGGAAAAGGGCGGACCGATTGCCTACGCCGACTACACCATCGTCAACGACGGACCCGTAGAAGACCTACTGGCACGGCTCGACGGCATTATTGGCGAACTAAAATAGAACATCACCAGATTATTGACTCGAAAGAATACTTATGCTAAAGTAGTATCTGCTACTAACATAGGTACTCGGTCATGTCACCCGATATACTTTCCCACCGAACCCCGCCTACCTCACCTCAACCCGAGGGTAATCCCAGCCTCCTCGTTGGCGAAGACCTCACCTCCAAAGGTCTTCCTCGTCGCGTATCGCAAAGAACCAACGAAGACATCGCCGAGACAGATATCGGCATGCACTACGCGCGGATCCAGAACAACATCGCCACGGCTGTAGGCGTCGGTCAAAACACCCCACTGCATGACCTACGCTCGGTGGTGAGCGAGGCCAGCCTGAACAACGACATTGCCACCTTAGCCGCAATTTCTTTTAGGGAAGTGCCCGAACCGTTACGCGCTCCACTGGACGCCTATTATCAAAGTGGCGCCGAAGACAGAGTAACCGAAGGTGCCGTTGAAATTATGGACTGGTTGGGTCAGATTGCTCATAGGGAGGCGCATGCAAAACTGGTTGCAAACGCTCCCCGTGGCATCAAAATCACATTCAGCGGACATTCTAATGCAGCACCAACTCCACGACCAGCCGAAAGAAAAGACGACAAAGCAGAGGCAGACGCTGCTCGTGCCGCAGCTTGGATTTCAAAACTCACCCTCGCGCGCCAAGCCGCCGAGGACGCACCACCAGTAATTATTCCTGCTGTGACGGAAGCCGTTAATGTGCTTGCCGACAGCGACACCCCAACCGTAGAGATTAAGGGTCGTCTTATCGCTACAGCTGGCGAACCTCGACACCGCAAAGGTCCCCAGCACCTAGCAGGCCGTGGACGTAAATCATACTCCGAGACTCGTCCAGCACGGCAGACACCGGCTGGGCGTGAAGAACCGGCTCAAACTGCCCCGGTAAACCGCGATGCAAGCGTGCGCAGCCACCGCAAGAGCCCTTCAATTGGTACTCGTTTGCACAATTTAAACATTGGCACACGCTTACACAATCTAAAGAATCGACTGCTGTCCTAACTCAAACGGCGGACGTACCTATATGAGCAGTACTGTACCTTCTGACTATTGGTCGCGTTCGGCGGAGTCGGCACCTAATCGCGTTCCCGATCGCGTAACTCATGTCGCGCGGGAAGGTTTCGAATCATACAGAGGTGCAGCCTGGGTTCCCGATCCCAATCTGCCCGGTTTTGTAAACACTGCTCACACGGCCGGCAAGCACAATATCTTTGCCGGGCATGGGCTTGGTACCGCCCTCCGCATAGAGCATATTGCCGCACTGGCAGGTGCCGGGCTACGACCACTACTAGACGCCCTCGGCTACGAGACGCGAATTGCCGCCGATCGCAACGACGTACAAACAACCAACTATACACTTGCTACCTGTTCGCTCTTCGAGTTAGTGCAGCGTGGAGACGTATTATTCCAGCAGGGTCAAAGCAGCCTTCGCCTAAAAATTTTCACCAACAACGACGGCCTGCTCAAACCGCGCTTATTCGCGGCGGCAACATCCGCCCAGATTGTGCCCATTGGCATAAGCCAGAACCCCTTCGAGTCTACACTCCACGACGTAGTCGACCACATACCGGCGCGGTATGCTTTGGGTAACGAGTTTAATCGTCATGCCGGCGCGGTGGCTTATCAACAATTTTCGGAAGTACCGCCAGAAGCAGAGACCACCGATAATCTTGAGGCTTTTGTTACTACCATGGATGCACTCACCCATACGAAGGACGTTCTCGGTCTTTTCGACGGCGATAGTAATCAAATAGAAGGCTGGCAAGGCTTACTCGGTACCGACCGAACAACTATTTTGGCAATGCGTGACCGGCAGTTAGGCCGTCTGGCTGCACTTGGCTGCGAAAATTCCTAGGGTCGCCATATTGCGGCGCCATCGGCGCTCCACGGAAGCAGGCAGCATACGTGCATAATCGCCAGCGCCACAAGGGGTAATAGTATGTGTGGCTCCCCTATCCCACTCGCTGCGCATACTATTGCACCGCTCAACGGGCCAGCTAAGCTCGTCAAAACCCTATCCTTACCCCGACGCGGCATATAACTTACAGCCGAGTAGCCAACATGCGACAAGACAACCGCTTGCATACCAGTAGTTTTCGCCGCCGCTACATGCCCCGCTTCGTGTGCAGCGCATGACACGAACAAAAAAATAGGCAGCGCCCCGTACATTAAGGGCAGCTTTGCGAAGTGAGCAAGCAGTATGCCGATGCTGGTCATTCCAAGCGACAGCCAGCCATAAGCCCGCCACATGCTTTTTATAAAGCCTAGCAGCGAGGCCCGTTCGCGCTGTCGCCACGTTGCCCAGGCTCGCACGCGCCACCACACTAGACCATCCCATACCACTCGCACCGCACCCACCATGCCAAGCTGCGCATAAAACGTCAGCACCGCTGCGCGAGCATCTTCTTCAGACACGGAGCGCTGTGCAACCACAGCGCTCACCAGTTGTGCAAGTTCGGCGTTTTTATACAACCGCTTCAAAAGCCACACGGCGTCTGGCGACAGCCGGTATGCGGCACCCAGATGCACGTCGTGTAATTTGCTACCGCGCAAACTAAAATCGGGGTGCAAATACACGCGCATGCAACACTACTTACACTGAATTTTTATTACTGCTTTCCAAAAATCTACCTGGGTAAGATCCACGTGCCCCCAGCCGCACACCGCAACCGCGGCAGCCGATGCGCCACCCAGCGCAATAACAAACCCTGCCGCATATACCAGTATTGGTCCAACTTCGTTAATTACCGGCGCAGTTCCAACTGGCTGCATACTAATAGTCATAGCACCCACTCCTTGCTACTTATTGTTTATGTATATCTTTCCGGATTGACGGGCGCATACTACCCAATGTTGGCCAAACAAGCAAGCAAGTTCGTTCACACCCCTGTTGTATTTGCGTTATAAAGAAAGTACAGTAGCCATACCTATGACTACGTTGCACGGCAAACTATCCCAAACAATCCTCGATTACACCGAGGGTGATCGTTGGGCCCAAAACCATGCCGAACCTTGGTTGCCCCTATGAAATCTCTAGAACTCCCCAATCGTTCGGCCGACTTTGCCACACGAAAGCCGCTCTATAAAGTACAGATATGGCGGCCGACAGCAGACGAGGACTACGGGCTGCTCAGAACCGTTAGCCCCGACTTGCCGCGCCGTGAACGGCGACACCAGCTGCACATCGCAGCTGAACATGTCTCACGAATGCAGGATCATAGAGGCAGACATCTGCCTTTTATGCACCATGTTGGTTTAGTATGGCAAGAAAGTGGCATCGGCAGCATAGAAACACGCATGAGCCTGCCGGGCGTCGCGACCGCCAACAATAATCTCGACCACTTACACCTCCCTGCAGATCGTCAAGCGCCCCGTCTCACCGCCTACCCGGGCGCAAAGTTCGCGCCTTTGGAACAAGTCGAAGAAATGAAAGATACCGGACGGCTCTTAGTGAGCGACGATCCAACAGGAGTAGTATGGGCGCACGACCTTGCCGTACACGCGCTCACCGCCCAAATATTCTTCTCGCCAAATGTTATCGACCGCCTGCAAGACCGCGCTACAAAAGTAGGTGGTGACCTGGCCCGTGCCGTGGCTTATGCTGACGTGCTCGAAAAGCAAGCTAATGTCGATACCCTCGGGAGACAGATCGCTGCCGCATGCAATATCGAAGCCAGGCAACAGCGCGACCACGATGTTACCGACCGCGATGTAGACGGCGCCTGGCGCTACGCCGGTGCCATGATATGCCGGATTGTCGGCGATGATTATATAGGCGAGCCTCGGCAGCGATGGGGTGACGATCTACGCCAGCAGTGCCAGGCACTTGGCGACGCTTCGCTGGCATTTTTTACCCCAGACCAGCAAAATCTCTCCTTGCTTGCCTAGAATCTCATTTGATGTAGTCGTGCAGTTTGCGGGCGTCTTTGTGCTTGCGTAGTTTGGCAAGCGCCTTGGCTTCAATTTGGCGGATACGTTCGCGGGTGACGCTAAATTCTTGGCCTACTTCTTCGAGGGTATGCTGTTTGCCGTCTTCCAGGCCAAAGCGCAGCTTGATAATCTTTTGCTCGCGCTCAGTAAGTGCCGCCAGCATGTCTTTGACCTGCTCTTTTAACAGCTGGTTGGTAGCGGACTCTTCAGGGCTAATGGTATCTTCGTCTTCGATAAAGTCGGCTAGTACCGACTCTTCTTCGTCGTCACGGATTGAAGCATCAAGACTCGAGATGTCTTGCTTAATCTTCATGATGTGCTCAACCTTGTCCACCTCGATGTCCATGGCTGCGGCGATTTCTTCGTTACTGGGCTCGCGGTTGAGCTCCTGCGTCAGACGGCGCTGCGTGCGCAACAGCTTGTTGATGGTTTCTACCATGTGCACCGGAATACGGATAGTACGGGCCTGGTCGGCAATGGCACGGGTAATAGCCTGGCGAATCCACCAGGTGGCGTAGGTGCTAAATTTAAAGCCCTTTTCCGGATCAAACTTTTCTACGGCACGAAGCAAACCAGTGTTACCCTCTTGAATAAGATCAAGGAGGTCCAGGCCACGGCCCACGTAACGCTTGGCAATAGACACTACCAGGCGCATGTTGGCTTCGGCCATTTTGTCTTTGGCGTCTTTGTCGCCGGCAACCACGCGCTTCGCAAGCGCCAGCTCTTCTTCGGCGTTGAGCAGCGGAATTTTACCAATTTCGCGCAGGTACAAGCGTACTGAGTCGTCGGCGATGTCGTCCAGGTAGTGCTGGTCTTCGGCAACAACTTCTTCGCCCTCTTCCATGGTCCATTCGTCGCTCATTTCGGCCAAATCGGCAGCGGCTTCGGGCACAGCGGCGGTTGTTACGGTTATATTGCCTTCGGCAAGCGCGGTATACAGCTTATCGAGTATTTCGGCATTTTCGGGTGTGTCGGCAATTGCCGTTGTAATATCCTGTTGATCGATATGACCGGCTTTTTTAGCCTTCTTAAACAGATCAGCTTTAATTTGTTCTAGGTCGGGCGCGCCACCTTCGGCGGCCGGTGTGGTCTTTTTAGCTTTGGGCATTAAGCACCTCCCTTAAGTGACTTTAAAAGATTGTCCAGTTTCTTGGCGGCGCCGAGCAAGTCGGCAGTCCGGGATTCGTCGGACGTTTGGAGTTCTCGCGCGATACGCTGTTTTTGGCTTTTTACATATTGGTCTATCAAATGGGCCTGCAGTCGAGTGGCTTCGGTACGAAGATCCTGGGTCTCGAGGTCTTGATAGAGCTCTTCAAACAATAATGACAACATTTTAACATAGTCAGCAATCGGTCGCAAAGGTGTTGCGGTCTCAGCCTCACCAGCAAAGTCTGGGTTGGCTTCCAGAAAATCACGCAGACTACGCGCCGCAGGCTCAATAAGCATGCCACTTTTTACCGCCGTGAGGATGGGACGGATTTGGGGGTGCATGAGCGCCAGTGCCAGCAAGGTATTCTGCACCTTGATCATTTCCAGCTGGGCGGCATCGAGCGGACGCACTTCGGCGCGCCGCGGTTTGAGCTTCGGCGCATCGGTGGTATCGCGCAACTTGCTCAACAGTGCGTCCCGGCTGACGCCAATAAGCTGGGACACTACCGCCAGATAGTGCTCTTGCTCTACCTGATCGCTCACCCCCTGCACTACCTTTAGTACAATATCGCTAAATTCGCGCTTGCCTTGGGCACTGGTTACGTCGAGCTGTTTCTGGTAGCGCTCAATTAGCCAGTCCAGCGCATACTTGGGGCGCTCAATAATTTCCCGCCATTTAGCCGGGTCTTGTTTAACCAGCTCGTCGGGATCTTTGCCGCTGGGGATACTGACCACGCTCAGCGACACCCCCACCTTGCTGGCAATGGGTATGGCTCTTTCGGTGGCGTTGAGCCCGGCATTGTCGGCGTCAAAACACAGCCGAATATCCGGAGTGAAGCGGCTCAGCGCTTTTAGCTGAAACTCGGTAAGCGCAGTGCCGGCAGTCGCCACCACTTGACGCACGCCAGCCTGGTGGCTCGAAATAACGTCCAGATTGCCCTCGGCGAGCACAACGTACTTGGTTTTACGAATACTCTCCTTGGCCAGGTGCAGCCCAAACACATGCCGCGACTTGTCATAAAGAAGTGTCTGCGGCGTGTTTATGTACTTTGGTGCGTTCGGATCGTCTACCAAAATACGGGCAGTAAAACCAATAACCCTCCCCTGCGGGTCCTGCAGTGGGATCATCAGCCGGCCGCGAAACATATCGGCCGTGCCGCGGTAGCGCTGGGCGCTTAAGCCAGCGCCTTTAATCTCGGCCTCAGAAAAGCCTTTCTTCTTTAAAAAATCACATAGGGCCGTTCCGGTATTGGGGCTGTAACCCAGCTGCCATTCGCGCACGGTGTCTTTCGTAAACTGACGCTTTTTAAAAACGTAAGTAATGGCGTTTTGACTGCCCACAAGCTGTCGCTGATAAAACTTAGTCGCCCAGTCGAGCGCCTCGTGGTAGCGCTCTTTTTCTTTAGCATTGCTGGCATGACTACTGCCACGGTACTGTTCGAGGTCGACGCCTGCCTTACGGGCCAGCAGCTCTAATGCACCCTTAAAGTCCAGCCCTTCCATTTCCATCACAAAGCTAAACATATTGCCGCCCTTGCCAGAGCTAAAGTCGTGCCAAATTTGCTTCTCCGGGCTCACCATAAAGCTGGGTGTTCGCTCGCTGCTGAAGGGGCTTAGGCCCTTAAAATTCCGGCCGGCACGCTTAAGCTCGACGTACTGGCTTACGACGTCCTCGATACTGAGCCGGCTCTTTATATCCTCAACTGCGTCCACTCCCTGTATTGTACGCTAACCTACCCCTGTTGCACAGAGAGTCGGCAGACGCACTCCCAGCTTCCTAACATAACCGGCGTGTGGTTAAATACACTCATGAATCCCGAGCAGCCGTTTGGCGCACCTCCTGCGCCCGACAATTACGAATTTATTGTAAATGCCCAGAAGCCGCCCAAGCAGTCGCGCTTTAAAAATATCGGCAGCAACTCACTCATCATGAAACTGGTCTTTGTTATTGGCGGCGCCGTGCTGCTACTCATTATTACGTTCGCGGTCGTCAATCTGTTCTTTGGCGATAAAACCAACCTGGACGATATTGTGGGCATTACTGCCACCGAAACCGAGCTTGTACGCGTGAGTAAACTCGGCACAACCTCTGGCTCGTCGGATGTGCGGGCCGCAGCCGCCAGCACCCTTCTAACGGCTTCAAGCCAACAAGGGCAATGGATAACATATCTTGCCACCCTCCACCGCAAGGTGACCCCCAAAGAGCTGAGCAGCAAAAAAGACAAAACTGTGGAGACACGCCTAGCCGCGGCCCAAGCCGCTACCAGCTTTAATACGGTGTATGTGGCGATTATGCGTACCGACCTTACTAACTACGCCAACCAATTAAAAACAGCCTACAATAACAGCGCGCCCACCAGTAAAAAACAGCGCGCGCTGCTAAACGAACATTACAAGCAAGTGGTTAACCTGCTTAAAGTGTGGCCGCAGTAGCCTCTCAGGCCGTAACCAGCTGATATGAGTGCCGGATAAGGTCTTGTACTTCTTCCCAGCTGAGCTGGCCAGACAGCAAAATCGTATTCCAGTGTTTCTTATTTAGGTGGTAGCCAGGTAAAACAGTCTCGTACTTTTCGCGCAGGGTAATGGCGAGCTGCGGGTCGCATTTGAGGCTAAGCCGTATTGGCTCGCTCTTTTCGGCAACCAGGGCAAACATTTTGTCGCCGGCTTTATAGACCGCAACACCCTCACCAAACGGGTAGTCAAGCCGGGCATTCGGCAGGCTTAGAAGATATTCTTCGAGTTCTTTGTGGCTGAGCATAGTTTTATAATAGCCCGGCTTAGCCAATTACATCCAGCACGCCGGGCATATTGTCTACTATGTGGTCGGCACCAGCTTCGCGCAGCGGCGCGGCGCTATCGGTGCCATGCGTAACACCTATGGTACGCGCAAGGCGAGCATCTTTTCCAAGCAAGATATCGCTGTGGGCGTGGCTTACCAGGACAGTGTCTTCGGCCCTGGCACCCAGATGCTTTAGTACGTGGCGCACTCCAGCAGCAGCCTTGGGCTCAATGTGGTCATCGGCAATCTGGTCGGCACACAAAATGTGTGCAAAATACGAACGAACACCAGCTTCTTCCAGACGCACCAAAATACGGTGATCGTGATTACTCAGCCCGGCAACTTGCACGCCAAGTCGTCGCAAAATTGCCAGCAAGTCCTGCGCACCATCATACAAAGCCTCATCGGCCGCAAACAGCGTATGATCCAGATCAAAAATAACCGTCTTCATAGGAGTCAAATCAAACTTATTATACCCTTTATACGATCTATTGTAAATAAGGGAAACCCCCTGCTCTGGGGATGCCTTGCTCAGTCCGTTTTACTTAGGCTTTATCTTTAAACCACTGCAGATAGTACTTGAGTTCGGCGATGGACTCGGCGATGTCGCCTCTAGCCCGGTGTGCTTCTTTTTTGTCGAACATAACACCGTACTTGGCCTGCATCAAAATTTTAAATGAGCTTACATCGAGCATGCGGTAATGGAGCAATGCGTCTACGGCCGGCCACCACTGCTTAATAAAAATGCGGTCGTTATGAATAGAGTTGCCGGCCAAAATTGCCGGCTCGCTGCCGAAGTGCTGCGAAATAAAGGCGGCGAACCCACGTACCACGTCTTGCTCCGGCTGGCCATGGGTGCCGATGCGGGCCGTAAGGCCGCTGGCAGCGTGGTGCGTTGCCGCCCACTCACTCATGCCGTCGAGCGTGGCCTGCGGCTGCGTAATAACCGCTTCGAAGGTGCCCAGCTCGTTAAAATCAAAATCGGTAACCGTTGCGGCTACTTCTAAAATAACGTCTTTGTGTGGCACCAGCCCGGTCATTTCCAGGTCCACCCACAAAAGTTTTGTGGGAATGTCGTGTTTGGGATCGCTCGTCATTAGTCTTTCTTCTTTGCCAGTCTATCGAGTTTGAGGAATTTAAACACAGCGTAGACAATGAGCGCTACCAGCACAAAATTAAAGAGTGTATAGACAACGCTTCCCCACTTAATGTCAGTAGAACGCGGGCCGAGATGAACCGTCCACGAAAGGTCGGTAAATTTTTGCTTGCCAGGAAGAAACAACTGCGTAATGGGAAGCACGAGTCCAAGGGTCAGGCTGTCCACTACCGTCTTCAGCTGCGTGCCAAGCACCAAACCAATACCAATGCCAATAACACTCTGCTCACGCAAAAAGTCGGTAAAGCCGCCCAGTTGTTTGCCCACTTGCTTACTCGCTTGCCGGCCAAGCACCTGTCCAACTACCTCGGCCTGGCTTACCGGGCCCAAATGACGAAGCTTGGTGGCCACTTCTCTGATTTCGCGGCGCTTATTTTCTTCAGCCTCAGCCTCAGTAACGACTGGTTGTGTAGGTTTCTGCTTTGATTGCTTGGTTGCCATATTGGTTACCAGTATAGCATCTTGCTACTTAGCAGGGGTGCCAGGACTAAAAGGCAGTAGGTCGGCCTCTGTTCGTGCCAAAACCACCAGGCCAATGCCACTGACCGTCTCGGTAAACAGCAGTGCCGGCGAATGCACATCCCCGCCAGGGGCGACGTCCAAATCCATGCTAGAAGCGTTATAACGCATAGGGCGTACCGACACGTAATCGCCGCGCACCACGGGTGCACCAAACCACATTTCGCCGTCCAGCCGGCGCGGGTCCTCTGGTGCTGCCAGTACGAGGGGGTGGTAAAGAGCCACTGGACCTTCTTCAGAAATAGCATCCGCAAATCGCAAACTGCCGTTAAGCACGCGGGCCGGCACCGGCTTACCCGGCGTCATAAAAGTAAGACCCTCGCCCAGGGTTTGTGCCATCTCAACTGCATGCTCGGCCACTAGGGCACCGGCCAGCAAGCCCTGCTTAAAAGCGCGGTCACTCTCGTCGTTTATACGTCCCGTAAGTTCATCAATTTTCAGCTCCTGCGCAAAGCTGCCGCTGTCGGTAAATCCGCCTATGTTGGCGCCAACCACCAAGCCTCCACTCGTCAATAAGGCATCTCTGAGCACACGACGGCGATCAACACCGACGGCAGGCGGCGTCTCACCGCCACGAACACGATTCCATTTCATACTACAATTATACAATTGTGTTGGTTTTATGACAACTATATGGACTCGGGAGCGCCTATACCAAGCAGACCAAGCCCATCACGTAAGATATCCGCGTACAGACGGACCAAGGTTAGCCGTGTTGCCTCGCGCGGGTCGCCTACCACTTGGGCGTGCTCATAGAAACGATTAAAGGCCTGGGCGAGTTCGTACAGATAGGTGCAAACGTAGTGCGGCATGAGCTCATCGATAGCCTTCTGAATAACTTCAGGGTACTCACTCAGCTTGCGAGCCAACGGACGCTCTGCCTCGTCAAAAGTAGCGAGCTCCCCGCCGCCATTTGCAGCCTTTTTAAGAATGCTGCGGGCACGGGCATGAGCATACTGTAAGTACGGGCCGCTATTGCCTTCTAGGGCAATGGACTCTTTAGGGTCATAGATAACGTCGCCGCCGATACGATTTTTGGCAAAGGCGTACTTTATGGCCGCTAAAATGGTGTCTTCCGAAGGGTTGGTACCTGTTTCGGCCCCCGCTTCACGGGCTGCCTGCAGGATATCAAGCGCCGATGGGCCGTTTCCTTTGCGCGAGCTGATCTTTATGCCACCCTTAAGCTTTACAATGCCGTGTGTCAGGTGCTCTGTGCGCTCGGCTGGTTCCGGTGCAAATTGCTTAATAGCCGCCAAAATGACTTGCATGTATTGGGCTTGCTCGTTAGCGGTGATGATGATCGACTTGTCGAATTGGTAGTCGCGCCACTTAGTAAGGCTCAAGCCGATGTCTTTCGCCTCGTAGGTTGGCAGACCTTCGCTGCTAATAAATACCCGAGTGTGCAGACCAAGCTTTTCGCCATCAAATACCACTGCTCCGTCGCTTTTTTCGAAGACCCCTTTTTGCAGTTGTTCCTCTACAGTTTGCAGCCCTAACGGTGTTACTTCGCTTTCGGGGATGTAGCGGTCAAATGGCACAACCTGTAACTGATCGTACAGGGTGGCAAAATACTCGTAGCTCCATTGACGGCAGGTCCAGTATATTTGTGCAAAAGGCGAATCGTGGTCATTGTCTTTGTGCAACTGATATACACGCTTGTTCGCAGTAATAATCTCGGCCTTTGCCTGCTCGTCGTTTTCGTAAGCGGTGTTGCCCGTTACGTAGCATGTGCCCATCCACTTGGAGCGCTCGTTCTCCGCTATTTCGGAGAGTTTTTCGGGGCGCTCACCACCCAGATATTGCAAAATGCCCCACATGCAGCGGCCCACATGCAATCCCACGTCGCCGCCATAATTAACGCGGATAGTCTTTGCGCCGGCGTGCGCTACCAAACGCGCAATAATGTCACCCATAAGCGTAGTGTAGAGGTGGCCGGCATGTAGTGGTTTAAACGGATTGGGGTCGGAGTACTCGGCAATAACGGTTTTGCCTTCCAGAGTACGCGGCGCGGCAGAAATAGCAGCCGTTGCTGCCGACGCCAAAAAAACGTCGCTAAGGCGCAGATTAATAAAACCAGGGCCGGCAACCGTCACTTCCTGCACTTCTGCAGACAACGACTCTCGCAAGTGGGCCGCAAGCTGCTCGGCAACTTCACGCGGATTTTTGCCCAGTCGCCCAGCCAATTGCATGCTGACATTAGTAGCGTAATCACCAAATTGTTCGTCAGGACGCGTCAGCTCCGGCGTGAGGTCGGTATTGAACAAATCGTGTATTGCGCGTTTGAGCGCTTGTTGTAGTGTTTCCATATCAGAGTAATTGTAACAGATGTCAATCGAGAAGCTTTTGCTGGCGGGCGGTACGGCCGGCATACCATGCCACCAGGTACATGGTGCTGGTGAGCACAAAGAAACTAAAGGTAATGGAAAACAGCTCCGGATGCGACGCCGGGTGCAGCAGACCATCTGATACTTCAAACAAAATGCTGGCCGGGTTAAGCAGCACATCCCAGGTGTTCCAGCGCAGATCGCGCCCGATGTATATGGCAAAACTGGTCAAAAACAGCGTGGCCATTACCAGCGTCCACGACAACGTAGCACTTACCCGCTTGCGCAGCTGGGCGTGCAATATATAGACGCTTACCAGCCCGATAACAAACGAGGTAAACACAAACATACTGAACATAACCACGTCGTACATAAGATCAACGCGCGGTGCTTCTTGCAGGTGAATAATATCGGTAGTTACATAAAACGCATTCGGCAAAAATCCCAGGTACAAAAAGGTAACAACCAGCGCCTGCCACGCCGACCATACCTTATGCGCCAGAATACGCTCCAGCCACAGGATGAGCAGCAGCGGCACCCACGCCAAAACCAAATTCCACATAAGATACCAAAAATCCCATGCCTGGTTCTGCAGTGCGCCGATACCGAACAGTACCACGCTCATAAGACTTGCCCCCACTAGAGCAAGACCTAACCGTGCCCGTGTGGATACGTACCACTTCATAATATTCTTATTATACCAGTGACCCACCGCTGTTCGCTAACGCCCTACTGTTTAACACTGCTCAGACGCGCGATAAACACCGCACCCTTGCCTTCGGGCAAGTTCTCGGCGCGAAGTTCGGCACCGTTTGCCGTAGCTATTGCTTGCGCCAAGCTCAGCCCCAAACCGTAGCCGCCTACTTTGCTGCTGCGCGCTTTATCCCCGCGGTATAAACGATCAAATATGCGCGGCATGTCGGCTTCGGGGATGCCCGGGCCTTGATCTTCTACCCATAACAGGTAATGCCCGTCTTCTGCCTGGCCGCCGATACCTACTGTCCCCTTCTCCGGTCCATATTTAATGGCGTTGTCTATAAGTATTACGAGCAGCTGCACCAAACTCTCGTGATGCCCTAAAATAGTGGCTGCCGTAACATTAGTCTCCACAGTAACACCGCGGTCGTGCGCCACTCGTTCGGACTGTTTAACGGCGTCCTGCACTACCCGCTTAACCGGCAGAGATTTTACTGCAAGCGTCGTGTTGCCATACTGCGTCAGGGCCAGCAGATTAGTTGATAAACCTTCCAAACGCTGCACTTCCTCAAGGTTGCTGGCAATCTGCTCGCGGGCTTCAGCTTCGCTAAACGTTTTTTGGCGCAAGAAGACTTCGTTCTCAAGCTTAATATTAGTGAGCGGCGTGCGCAGCTCGTGGCTGGCATCGGCTGCAAACCGGGCTTGGTCGCGATGCGCTTTCTCGATAGGCTGCAGTGTGCGTCCGGCAAACCAGTAGCTAATAACGCCGCCTATGGCCAGCGCGGCGATGTTAATGATAACCAGATCATTATTAAGGCGTTGGCGCACTACACTGGCTTGGCTATCCTGAAAGTCGTTAAAGGCCGAATAGCCTGGCGTCTGATCGGGGGCCAGCACATATACCCCACGCATAAATATCTGCTTCACTTCGCCACGTTCCATGGTGTTGCTGCGGCCAAACTCATGCTCGAACAATATGCGGAAGGTAAAGGTAAGCGTAAAGCTAAATACCAGCAGAATAGCCAGGTAAAACAGTGTTAATTTGACGCGTGCCGACTTAAACATACAATGGGCCTGCCCTATATCCCCTTCAGATAGTGAAGCTCTTTCTGGTGAGTGCCGGTTCCTAGTTCTTGTGAGGAAGCGTAACCATAGGTACGTTGACGAGCAAAACTAGGGACTGGTGCCGCCAGAAAGAGCCGTAACGTGAAGGAGATGTAGGGCAGACCCATCGCTAAATTACCTTGTATCCATGCCCGCGCACGGTGTGAATTACTTCGTCACCAATTTTTTTGCGCAAGTTGGCTACAAATGTCTCTACGGTATTGTGCTGTACGCGGGCTTCGTCGGCCCAAACATGGTCAAGCAGCTGATCTTTACTAATAACTTCGCGCTTGTGACGCAGCAAATATTCGAGCAGCTGAAACTCTTTGGCGGTCAGGTGCACGGCGTTTTTCTGTACCGTTACTTCCTTAGAAGCCACATCAAGTGTGAGTGGTCCGCTGGCAAACGTGTTGTCGCGCTCGGCTTTGGGACGGCGCAGCAGTGCGCGCACGCGGGCCAGCAGTTCGTCAAACGAAAAAGGCTTCGGCAAGTAATCGTCAGCTCCGGCGTCCAATCCTTGTACGCGGTCGCCAATAGTAGTGCGAGCGGTGAGCATCAAAATAGGCACTTGCGACCCACCGCTGCGCCAAAAATGCACCAGCTCCGGCCCATCATGCCGCCCCGGGATCATCCAGTCTAGCAGTATTAGGTCATAGCTATTGGCATCAACCAGCGTTTCGGCCATGTCGGCGTCATGAGCAACGTCTACAATATAGCCTTCGGCGCTTAACCCTTTTTCAAGGCTTCTTGCAATTTTTTCTTCGTCTTCTACAACTAATAGCTTCATGATATCTATAGTATATGCCACCCCTGTGTGTCAGCTGAAGACTGCACTTATTGGTCGAGTGCCGTTTTAAACTTCTCTACCAAATCTACGGGCGCTGGGTTGACGCCGTTGAGCAGGGCCAGATATATGCTTACAAAGTCACCGTAGGCCACCGTCCAAAGCAAATGTTCTAGTATAGTACTGCCCTGGGCCTCCACGACGTTTGGCTCAGGACGCATGCCGGACAGCAGGCGTGCACCAACCACAAATCGCTTCTGAATACGTGGATGTTCGAGGCTGCTGCGCAGTTCGACTACGGCATAGGGTTTATCCGTGGGCTGACCACTCCAGCCGATAAATTCGTTGTGGTCAAACTCAGATAGTTGGTCGGCCCAGGCGATCTGCTTGGCGTTTTCGTTCACGCTAATCTTCCATTTATATGCAGCCGGGAACAACTTAGGCCCGGCGTACACCACTACCGACTTACCAATAAGCTCCTGCGCCAGTCGTTTGGCCGGATTTTTATCGGTGGCGACGGTAGGCAACCAGGCAGACACTGCCGTTTCGAGAAAATCGGCAGCACTTTTGAGTGTGGGATACACATCATCTCCCTGCACAATACCAGCAGCTACCAGTATGGTGAGCACTGCCCGAAAATTGGACAGTGCTGCATAGCGCGGCTGTTCGACGTCAGGTAGACGGATAAACGGCAGTTTTTTAGCTTCGGCAATCTCGTGTAGCTTACCGCCACGCGCTACAACCACTACCTGTGCGCCGCGGTTTAATGCCTCATCGAGCGCGCTGATTGTTTCTTCGGTATTACCCGAGTAACTGTCCGCAATAAAGAGCGTACTTTCGTTTACATATGCCGGGATGTCGTAGTCGCGCACTACCTGAAAGGGCACCGGCAGCGCCGGCCACGTGCTCATGAGTAGTGCCGGCAGCGCTGACCCTCCCATGCCAGCGTGCACCACACTGCCCACGGGTCTAAACGGCACTGCGCCTTCAATCACAAACTCCTGGCGCAATTGTCCGGCCTCTTTGGCGGCAATCCCGAGTGCGTCACTCTGGTCCTTTTCGTGGATGTACTTCAGGTCGTCCAGCATGCTGCTTCCCTCTCACAAAAACGCTTGTGCTAATATAGTAGTATCACTATAGTATAGGCTGATAAGCGAGGGGACAACTATGTTTGGTGGCACGCACGACGAGCCCGCAGACACCACTGCAGGTACAATGCAAGATTCGACAGCGCCGGTTATGCCGGCAGTTCAAAACCCGGTTGGCGTAAGTCCAGCCAACGACGCGGATGGCGGTGCAAGCACGCTGGCATCAAGCTACAATCCCGCCGCCCTTGCCGATGCAGTGCCGGCCGGCACTGATGCTGTACAAGACAGCCCGGCGGTTACCACCGCCCCTGCCGCCCCGGATGATGGCAGCACTGCCCTCGATAGCTCCGACGACCTGCTCAGCATTAAGCAACAGGCACTGCAGCAGCTTAGCCCGCTCGTAGGGCACCTTGAGCAATCTCCTGAGGAAAAGTTCCGCACTACCATGATGATGATTCAGGCCTCCGACAATCAGGCACTCATTAAGGATGCCTACGCCGCCGCTCAAGCAATCACCGACGAAAAAACACGTGCCCAGGCTCTTCTCGACATCGTGAACGAAATTAACTACTTTACCCAGCACGCCGCTCAGCAACAATAGTTCGTTGCCAAACCGTTTATACTAAAAACATGAAGCTTGCACGGGTTAATACTTGTTTGCTCGTTGCCATTATTTTGGTATGCGGCTACATCATACTGATGCCCATTGTACCGATGGTTAGTTTTTGGATCGCCGGGCGCGGCGGCACTCGTCTGCAGACGCTTACTGCCCGCTTGCACATACCGGCCGCACGAGTGTCATCAGTGCCCGCCGACAATCGCCTTATAGTGCCTTCAATGCTACTCGACACCCCCATTAATGAAGGCACATCCGCTGCCACGCTCCGCAATGGCACCTGGCGCAGGCCGCTCACCAGCACGCCAGATAAAGGCGGTAATACCGTAATTGTGGCGCACCGTTTTACCTACGCTGATCCGCGCGGAACCTTTTATTATCTTAATAAGGTGGCGGTGGGCGACGAGATTGGCATTTTCTGGCACCGCAAACGATATGTGTATAAGGTTGCAAACGTCGCAACTGTACCGGCAAATCAAGTGAGTGTCGAGGCTGCAACCCAAGCGGCACAGCTTACCTTGTACACCTGCACCCCACTCTGGCTGCCAAAAGACCGGTTAGTTGTTACTGCAAAACTGGAGAAATCGTGAGCGAAAAGATGCGCTTTTTTGTATTGCTCGCGCTGCTTATGGCGAGCTTACTATTACTTTACCTGCTCAATACCAACTTCGGGCAGCAAGTACTTATTCAGGGCTAGATTTGGCGGTCAGTGCTACTGGGCGAATGTACATCAGCAGTCTCGGCTTCTGCTTCAACATCGACTGCAGCAACCTCTTCTGTTGCCGGCTTGGCCGGGCGGCGCCATACACGCACCAGGATGGCCATCAGGATAATCAAACAAGCAAGGGTTGCAACGCCAATAACCATTACGCCGGTATTAGCCAAACCGCCGGTATTGCCAGCGCTGCTCGCGCAAGTGGAGCTATTGTAATCACAGCTGCCGAATGTGCCGGCACCGTAGGCGTCGGCAACTTGGGTTAGACCTTCTACTCTATATAATTGCATGCCCTATACCTTAAGCGCTATATGATGGTTATGATATCATGTAAAAGGTCAACATAAAAAGTGAGAGGGTAATATTATGGTAAGCACTGTAGGATTTTTGGATCTGGGAGCGCCTGAGCTCATCATCATCCTCGCCATTGTGCTGCTTTTGTTTGGTGGCCGTAAGCTACCGGAGTTATCCCGAAGCCTCGGTACTTCTATGCGCGAGTTACGCAAAGGTATAAACGGCGATGGGCATGATGAAAGCAAGAAAGCACAAGACACGCCAAGACAAACTCCCTAAATCCGAAAACAAAAGACTTCCCTTCGCCCAGCACTTGTTTGAGCTGCGCAGACGGCTGTTTTATGTAGTACTTTCGATTGGTTTATGGGCAACGGGCGCATACTTTGTACAGCAACACATTGTTACTGCCCTTTTAAAGCCCGCCCATAACCAACAATTTATTTATACGTCTGTGGGCGGCGGCATCGACTTTCTGTTCCGTGTATGTTTGTACGCCGGCATCGTATGTAGCATCCCGGTTATCGTCTACCAAATACTCAAATATCTTGAGCCGCTCATTAAAAAAGATGCGGTGCGTTTTATTGCCCTCGGTAGTGTAGCTTCGGGCGTCCTGGCTATTGCCGGCATGTTTTTCGGGTATGCCATTGGGCTGCCTTCAGCACTGCATTTTTTGCTGCACCAATTTACCACCGACCAAATACATCCGCTGCTCACTATTCAGTCGTATATGTCGTTCGTCACCCTCTACATGCTCGGGTCGGCGCTGCTCTTCCAGTTGCCGCTGCTGCTCGTGCTTATTAATCGTATTAAGCCGCTGCAGCCTAAAAAACTACTTGGCTACGAGCGTTGGGTAATTTTAATTGCATTTGTTTTGGGCGGCATTATGAATCCCAGCCCCCGCGTACAAGATCAGGTACTGCTGGCCGGGCCGATGATTATTTCTTATCAGCTTGGTTTGTTTTTAGTGTGGTTTAGTAATCGCGGCACTAGGCGGCCACGCCGGGTACTTGATATGCGCATAAAAGATAGCGAAGCCCAAGCCGCCCGCCGCGCCCGCTTCGAAGCCGCTCAGGCCGTATTGCACGACCACCGCGTCGCTACTCGCCCACTCGCCGCTGTCTCGCCAGTACCCCACAAGCGAACCCCGATGCCGCAACGCGCCGGCACCGCGCCTCAGTCTCAGACTCAGACGATTGTCACCCCAGCCACCCTGGCGCCCGTACCGCAACATGTGCCGCCACGCGGTGTCCCGACGCGTTCGCACGTGGCACCTCGGGGTCAGCGCCGGGCGTATGTAGACTTTGCGCCGCGGCGCAACTACCAGAGCCTCGAACGATCGCCCGACGCCCCCGCCCCCGCTTGACACCCTTATGTTTATTCACCTACAATGAGCGTACTGTTCTAAAAACAAATAAACAAAAGAGTTAACTATGAATAAGCATCTCGCAGGGCTTATGCAAAAAGAAATGACGCGCAAGGAGTTTTTGACTACCCTCGGTCTAGGCATTGCCACCGTTCTTGGCTTCGGCTCTCTCATTAAGCTCGTTACCGGCAAAAGCCTGGGCGGCACTTCCGGCGGCTACGGCTCCAGCACCTACGGCAGTAGTTAGTTACAACCAAACAAAAAGGCCGGACTCACACATCCGGCCCTTTTGGCGTTGTTTGTTTGATTCTTATTCTACCACTCCTCAACTAGTGCCCTCCAAAGCTAAATCCACAACAACCTGTGGATTGTTTCTAGGACACCCCTAAACGGATTTCCTAGCGCAAAGCTTCGCTTTGCTGTTCTTCCCAAAAAGGAAAACGTGACTTTGGAGTAAATCCAAAGTCACGTTCATGTATATCGCCTTCGGCGGTCTACATCATTCCAGACATGCCCATACCCGACATGTCGCCAGCGCCGCTGGCATCCTTCTTCTCGGGCACCTCAACGACGAGCGCACCCATAGTCATACTGGTACCGGCAATTGATACGGCGTTCAGGAGGGCCTCTTTGGTAACACGAGCTGGGTCAACAACACCAGCAGCCTTGAGGTCTACCAGCTTCTTGGGGTCGTTCACATTAACGCCCTGCCCGGCCTTACCGCTGCGTACTTGCGGCAGCCACTCGTCAGGGTTAAGGCCAGCGTTGGTGAGCAAGATACGGAACGGCTGCTCCAGCGCCTGCTTAAGTACTTGCTTCCCGGCAGCTACCGCAGCATCGTCATCGCTAGCAACAATAGTCGAAGCCAGGTTGACGAGCGTCACACCACCACCAGGCACGACGCCCTCAGAGAGTGCTGCCTTAACTGCAGCTACGGCGTCATCTACACGGAATTTCTTTTCCTCGATCTCAGTCTCGGTGGCACCGCCAACCTTAATAACAGCTACCTTGCCGGAAAGTGCAGCGCGGCGCTTCTCGAGCTGTTCGCGGTCGTATTCGCTGGAGGCACTGGCGATCTGCGCATTAATTTGCTTAATGCGGGCAGCGACGTCGCTGGTAGCACCGGCACCCTCAATAATGGTGGTGCTGTCTTTGCCAACGATTACCTTGCGGGCAGAACCTATCATGCTCAGCTCGGCGTTCTCGAAGGTAATACCCCGCTCTTCAGAAATAACCGTTGCACCGGTCAAAACAGCAATGTCGTCCAGGATGTCCTTGCGGCGGTCGCCAAACGACGGGGCCTTTACGGCTACGGTGTTAAAGACACCCTTCAGGCGGTTCAGAATAAGCGTACCGAGGGCTTCGCCTTCGATGTCTTCGCTTATAATCACCAGGTCTTTCTTGCCTGCCTGGGCCATCTTTTCGAGGATGGGCAGGAACTCTTGTACGGAGCTGATCTTTTGGTCCGTAATAAGAATCGCCGGCTTGGTGTACACGGCTTCCATGCGAGCGGTGTCAGTTACCATGTAGGCGCTCACAAAGCCCTTGTCGATCGTAAAGCCTTCAACAACTTCGCTCTCCAGGCTCAAACCCTGACCTTCTTCTACGGTAACCACGCCTTCGCGGCCCACTTTGTCCATAACGTCGGCAATCAGGTCGCCAATTTGGGCGTCGCCGGCAGAAATAGTCGCTACTTCGGCAATACGCCCCTTCTTGCCCTGAATGTCTTCGCGCATACCCTCAAGTGCAGCAAGCACATCGGCAGCAGCGGCTTCGAGGCCTTTGCGCAAAAGCATAGGGTTATGGCCAGCGGCAATCAACTTGTTAGCTTCGTTGAGGATGTGGTACGTGAGTACGGTTACAGTAGTGGTACCGTCGCCGGCAACATCGTTCATCTTGCTGGCAGCTTGCTTAATAAGCTCAGCGCCCACTTTGTAGCCCAAGGTCTCGTCGTCAACATCGGCAATCTCGACACCCTTAGCAACCGTCACGCCATCGTGCGTAACAGTGGGGGCACCAAAGCTCTTGCTAATAACCACGTTACGGCCCTTAGGGCCCATGGTGGTTTTTACTGCGTTGTATAAAATTTCGGCGCCAGCCAGCACACGCTTGCGGGCGTCATCGTCGTAAAATACTTTTTTGGCCATTGTATAACTCCTCGTTTCTGATAATTGTCGTTCGTTGTGGCTGTCGCCATATGTCACTGCGGATCAAAGTCCGGAATGACAATTGTAACTACTTAAGCGTCGCTAGTACGTCTTCTTCTTTAACCAGCAGGTAGTCCTTGCCCTCAACCTTTACCTCGGTTGGGCTGTAGCTCTTGTAAAGCACGCGGTCACCAACTTTAAGCTGGCGAGCTGCCGGGCCAACGGCCAGTACCTTGGCAACCTTTGGTTTTTCGGTAGCTTTTTCCGGCAAATATAGACCGCTCGCGGTCTTAGTTGGCGCTTCTTCCGGCTCGGCAACAATGTAGTCGCCCAAAGGCTGTACGTTCACGCTCATAATAGTAGTCCTCCGTTACAGTTCGTAAGAACGTTAGCACTTAGATATGTAGAGTGCTAACGCGTCAGCACTGACTATAATAGAGGGCTGCACAAGCGTCAAGAGATCAATCTAATTACCGCGCGGCCTCGGCCGGATCGGCAAAGCGTGTATTCAGGTTGCGCCACGCGGTCTGCATATCGGTATCTGTAGCTTCGTTGTCCACAATAGTATCGAACCATCCCATAACCTGGGTCGTTTCGCCGACTATGTCTCCTTGTGGCGGACTCCAAACGGTAATGCCGTCTGCATACGTCGAACCATGGCCGGATTTTATCTGATAGAGATCGGGCTCCGTATCGTTATGTACTACGGCAACGTCAAAGCTACGGCGTAGCGTGGGGGTGATGAGCGGCTTATCCTCGCGGAATAGTGCGTAGCGGGGATATCTATTTGCCAGCGTGCTATCAGTTTTGTATGCGCTCATCAGTTGGTAGGTAAAGTACATCGACTCCACCAGCCGACCCGACAAGTGCGTACCCGCCTTGCCGCCTTTCACCACTGCTTCATATTCAGCGTTCATGTCACGCAAGCTGCTCACGCTGTCTTTAATAAGAGTACCGAGTTCGGCCTTCAAAATAGCTTCACTACCACGGCGCTGCCATGGCTCCATTTTCTTTTCGGCAACGTCACGCGAGCGCATATGAAGCAGCATGGCCTTGGCACTCAGTGCGTCGAATGTAGCATCTACGTCTTTACGGCCGGTCTTGCCCGTCTCGTTCTCGGCGGCAACAACGTGTTCTAGGTTAGCCTTGGTACTGGCGCCCGATTTTCCCAAGGCGATTTCAGCTCCGGCTTGATCTAACAGTAGTCCCGCGCGAAAGCTCGTCACGGGCCAATTTCGAATCTTTTTACCCGAGGCCTCGTCTGCGATAACGGTCGCTCTACCGAGCGCAGCACTTAGGCGGGCGCGTCGGTTGTCGGCTTCCGGGCCCCGAGCTGTATCAATCGGATCGAGCAATCGCCAACTGTCGCGTGCTTTTCTTGCAGCAGCTGCTGGATCGTCACCATGGACAACGCCCATATACAGCCCCTGCATTTTAGCGCCGAATTGATCGACTGTTAGGGGCGTGCGGAGATCTGTGGTATTTTTTGTTTTAGCGGTCATATTGACTATTCGTTACTAATGCTGTATTATATATTAAAGTTAACAGATTGTCAATTACAGGAAATACATGGAAAATCTGGATCACAAAACACAAACCTACTTAACCACCGGCCCCGACCTTGCTGTACACTTACTCGCCGTCCTCGGTGAGGAATATCAGGGAACAGAAGAGCCACGACCCGTTACCGTACCACTTACCGATGGTACTTTTGCAGCTAATCCAACCACCATTGAACACCCCCAAACAGAAGGCGTAAGGAGCACCGTTACTGTGCGAGGCATCTTCACCGGGATGGACGGCGCCGCAATTCCTGATGCCACGCTCATATTCGAGGCCGACGACGCAAGCACGCCACTCTCTTCGGCGCATGTCGCCTTGCCGCAAACCGCTTAATAGAACGCGCCTGCTACAATCATACGTATGCCCAAAAAACGTATACTTATGACCCCAGCCGATTTTTTCGGTATCGAATACGAAATTAACGCCTGGATGCACCAGGACGATCAAGTAGACCGTGCCAAAGCTATTCGGCAGTGGCAAAATGTATACGACATTTACACCAACCAGCTGGGTTGGGACGTTGAGCTGGCGAAGCCCGTCGAGCACTTGCCCGACATGGTGTTCTCTACCGACTGTTGCCTGATGATTGACGGCAAAATTTTGCTCAGCAACTTCCGTTATCCGGAACGTCAGCCAGAATCAGCCCATTTTGAACAATGGTTTAAAGACCATGATTACACCGATATCCGCCAGGCAAAAAGCAAGTTCGAAGGGGGTGGCGACAATTTAGTATGCGGTGACAAAATCCTGGCTGGCTACGGTTTTCGCTCGGACGAAGGTGCCGCCGACGAGCTGCGCACTTATTTTAAGCGCGAAGTTGTTCAGTTGCACCTTGTTGATCCCTTCTTCTACCATCTAGATACCGCCGTGGCCGTACTCAGCGAAGACTGTGTGGCGTTCTACCCCCCTGCTCTGGACCAGACAAGCCAAAAACGGCTGCGCGCTGCTATTCCTAATGTTATTGAGGCAACCCTGGAAGAAGCCAAGGGCTTTGGCCTGAATGCCGTAAGCGACAGCCAAACCATTATCACCAGCAACGAATCGGAAAGCCTGCTACAAAAATACCGCGAAGCAGGCTTCACGGTAATTGGTACGTCTATTTTAGAATTTCGTAAATCCGGCGGCGGCGTTAAATGTATGACCCTTACTTTGCGTGACTAGGCAGCGCGATGCTTCGGCAAGTGATGCACGCTGCCATATGTTATCGCCGTTGGGTCCGAATCAAGAAGGTTGCGCACCGCAACCACGCCAGCTTCCAGGGCGGGCACGGCGTATTCGGGTGAACGGTCCATAAATACATCCGTCCTGTCCGCCAGCGCTGTCGCCTCGGCGTATTGCAGTGCGGCAGTAGTAGGCGGATATTTATTGCCATAATAGGTAGCAGCGTCCTCATTACTCGCGGCAAGGGCGTACTGCGCAAGCAAGTTGCCTTCTCCGGCAATTTCAAATTGGGCCGGAAATGTCTCGGGGGCAACGGTACGTCTGCCCGTTAAATTACCGGGCTCGAAAACTACATCAGATCTGGCTTCCCGCTCGGCGTGCGGAATATTTTGCCGCCAAGTGGAGCTTTCCGGAAAATCGTCAGGATGCAGGCGGGTTTCGGCAATCACCTGCTGGTACCCTTTTCGAGCAACAGAGGGAGTCTGTGACACCAAATACCCTTGAGGCGGAATGGGTTCAATATAAGAAGCGAGTTCTGCTGGAACAGTGCCGATGCTTGCAGTTTTTCTTCGCATAACAGTTACTATTTAAGCATAAGTTATACAAATAGTCAACCATCCCGCTCAGCGTTTATCCGCTCCTTCACTAGCGGCTACTCCTGTTTGCTTTTGAGGCGGAAGCGAATGGCCTGAGCAGCCACTTTTACTTCGTCGTAGTCGCGCTTAATAACGCGGCGTTTGTCGGTATCGTCTTGCTGAATGTGACGCATTTCTTCGGCTTTGGGGCCGTTGGTAAGAATAGACTTTTCGTGGCCCTTGCCCAGCAGCAGCACAATGTCGCCGCGCTTGGCCATAGTAACGGCTGCTTGCACGGCGTCTTCGCGGTCGTGAATCAGAAACAGGTCTACGCCGTCTTTTTTACCGGCATGCAAGGCACCGTCGGCGATCTGCTGGAGGATGTGGCCGCCGTCCATGTCGCGGTCGTCTTCTTCGGTGGCGATCACTACATCACACAGTTGCCCGGCCACTTTGCCCTGCATAGCGCGCTTGGCTTCGTCGCGCCTGCCGGCAGAGCCGAACACCGCAATTAAGCGGCCCTTCGTGAGCGGCCGGACCTCTTTGAATAACTTTTCGAAGCTTTCCGGCGTATGGGCGTAGTCGACAATAACCGTAAAGTCTTGGCCTTCGTCCACGCGGGTCATGCGGCCTTCCACGTTATCTAAACTGGCAA
The DNA here is from genome assembly GCA_035478295.1 of Bacillota bacterium. Lineage (GTDB taxonomy): Bacteria > Patescibacteriota > Saccharimonadia > Saccharimonadales > UBA4665 > PMNU01. The sequence continues at coordinate 119,867 of DATIJU010000008.1, forward strand.
TGCCTTGCTCAATTTGAGCGGGCGAGAGGCCCAGTGCCCGGCCCACACCCAAAGCAGCCAGCGAATTGTACACATTAAAGCTACCCGGCAGGCGGCAGGTAATGTGGTAGGTGTCGCTACCCGCTTTTACGCGGTAAGTACTACCGTGAGGTTTGAGTTCTATATCGGTTGCTCGCAGGTCACCTTTTTGTACGCCATAGGTAATTGGATTTTGCACATCAGAGGCAAACAATGCGCCGCTTGGGTCATCGGCGTTAGCCACTCCCACGCGCAGACCTTTTTTGTTGCGGTTGGTCTGTTTAAACAGCAGTCGCTTGGCGGCGCGGTAGCGCTCGAAGGTGCCGTGGTAGTCGAGATGCTCATGGCCCAGGTTGGTCATAACGGCCACCGAATACGGGATTGACCACACCCGGTGCTGCGCGAGCGCGTGGCTGGTAGTTTCCAGCACTAGCCACTCTGCCCCGCTGGCTTTCACCTTCTTAATTTTGGCCACCAGCGAACCCACGCCCATGGTCGTCAGCCGCGAAGGGTTGGGCTGCGGGCCGCGGCCGTCGCCGTAATCGATAGAAATAGTAGTCATCATGGCAACTTTGTACCCATTGGTGCGCAGCATGGCAGTAATAAGGGTGCAGGTGCTGGTTTTGCCGTCGGTGCCCGTTACGCCAATTACTTTAAGACCGCGGGCCGGAAAGCCGTGTTTGGCATGGGTAAGCACGGCTTCGGCTAAATGACCCATGGGCTCAATGGTGCGGAAGACCTTGGTAGGGACAATTTTTTTTATAAGTGTGCGCATGACCTCAGTATACGTCGGGGCATCTTCGCACACCAGACGCTCAGCTTTTTATATCACGGATGATATGCAGGAAGTCTAAGTTACTTATTTTGTGAAGCCCCAGCCCGGAACATAGCCGCCTGATCCATCAGGAAAAATACGCTTAGTCTGCTCGAGCTGCTCCATAAGAAGCTGGGCCTCATCCATACTTATGGCAAATTCATTGCTCAGGCTTTGGGCGCTTATTTCGCCGCCCTGGCCAAAGAACTCCCGTGCTTGGTCTAGGTATTTGTGAGGCTCGTTTGGCTGCACTTCAGGCGGTGGCCCTGCAGCAGGAGCAGCAGCCGACTGAGCAGGACGCGCCGTTATAAGGTTAGTGTACGTGCCGGGTGGATCTTCGAGGAGGAGTGCTTGCCGTGCCATAAGGCCAGCTATACCTGCTGCATTAGACGCAAGTTCAGGGGGCAGGCTCCGTTCTACGTCTTCGATAGTAAACGGTGCTGTTCGGGTGCTAAGGTCGATGACAATATCCCGGTAGCGCTGGTCGCCTAATCTATCGAGCAAGGCCTGGACGGCAGGTACGTCTGAGTGTGTGCTTCCGCCAGCCCGCTCATTTGCCCGCAGCATGCTCGTTCCGCTCAGTCCGCCGTCGGCGGCGATATCAACGGTAAGCACACCATCGGTACGCAGGCCAGCAATAGCTGTCCGTACAATCTGGTGTGCCTCTTCCAGACTATCCGCGCGGGAGACCATGCTGTTTAATCCTGATTGATACACGACGTTCAGGAAAGCACCTCCCGTCCGGCGGACCTCTTGCATGACGGTCGCACGAACGTCTGGCACGAGTTGCAGCAAAGCTTCGCGGCTCATGGGCTCGTCATCTGGATCGGCAGTGACTGCGTGGAGTACGTATTCTCCATTACCTTCATCGTAAATGTCGTCGCGAACAACCATGCCATCTAGAGTCTGCGCCAGGTATGCCTCACCCCACGACGTAAGTAGGGCATGCAGCTGCTGCGTGTTACCCCGGCCTCCGCGCGCTCCTAACGCTAACAACAGATCCTGGTGGGCTTGGTCTATGGTTACCAATGCGTCCACCCCGGCCGCCCCATCTACCTGTGTAAGGTGCTCTAGGAGTGGAACGCGGTTACGCTGCAGCCCTTCGCCATATGCCGACCAACCCGGCATAAACAACATCGTCCCTTCGCCTCTCTCGCCTGGGCGCATTTGCACCATACCGGTAGTTACCATGTGGTCGATAAGATCGGCAACTAATTGATTGCGTGCTGCCTGCGGCAGGTCACGCACTTCGGGCGAGACAGATAACCGGGCAAACATGTCCTTTAGGGACAGTGTCCCGTAGGTTTGGCTCATCATTTCGAATGCAGGGCCTGCGCAGGCGTGGAAGAAATTATCCTCGACGTCCAGCTGGCCATTGTGTTCCATATACACCAACTCGTATTGCTGCGGCAGCGCGGCGTACACCAAGGTATCGCCCTGGCGCACAAAAGCGAGCCCAATACTATCCTGTAAGTCCTGGAAAACTCCAACCATCTCAGCTTCATCAATGCCAAGTCTGCGCGCAAGCGCACCCGCGTCCACACCATTATCAATGAGTTGGCGCGCAGCCTCGTTCAGACGAACAGTTGCAGGATTGATGGCGGCCGGCGGGTCACCGCTCGCCAGTGCCGCCAGGACCTGGCGCTCGCGGTCGCTAGCCGTCACTTCAAAGGCAAGTTGCAAACGGATGTTGTCAAAATAGGGTGTGGCCGGGCCTCGGCCATATTCGGCATCGCCGCCAGTACGCGGCGAGCCACCAGGGCCTGGGGCGCCTGCAGCGGCTGTATGCGGCCGCGAGGCTACCGGGAGTACGGGTCCAAAGCCGAACGCGGGCGTAATATCAGGATCGAAGCCTCCTGGCGCTGGCGACGGTACAACCGTAGGCACAGGCTGAGCTGGACGGTCCGGCATAACCGGCGCTATGCCGCTGGTACGAATTTCGTCCACGCGGGTAGCCAGACGGTTGAGTGTCTGGGCAACAACTTCATACTCTCTGCCCACAATATATCTATCGTACAGTTCGGTGATACGCTGTAACTGATTCGTTACTAAGGTGCGGCGTCTCTCGGCATCGGCTGCCGTGCGATTGCGCATGCTCCGCTCGGCTTCGCCCTCCACGTCCTCTAAGGCGCGTTGGTAAGCCTCAATAATCCCCTTCGCACCCAGATCGCGCTCATAAGGCAGCATATATTCGTCTTTAACCAGTTCCTCAATCTTATCCTTCTCAACTTCCATAAAAACCCTGTCAAAGTTGGCGACAATGCGGTCTTCTTGGTTATCTATGCCGATAACGCCACGACGCTCACTCTCAGGCAGCGCTTCGATTCGCAGTCGCTCAAGTGCACCAGCACGGGCGGCAGCCGGTTCACTTTCATCACGCAAGGCACTCGCCTGCCCAACGTCTATCGTACCGTCAAGGTAACGTGAGTCGTTGCTGATGACTTCCGCCAGATATTCCCGCTTGGCCACACGGCCAGCTTCGGCGGCGCGGACGTGCGTCAGATCCTCACTAACCATGTCATGAGCAACCACAAGTTCCTGCGCTGCTTGGCCGACATCCGTAGCAGGCCCATCCGGAAAACGGCGCTGAAGCATGCTTGCTTGCAGGCCGTCCACCCTGCCCCCTGCCATAACCGACCAATCTGCCGGTAGTCTGCCGTCATTAGCGGCCTGTACTAGGGTCACTATGTCCTCGGCTAGCCTTACCTGCGTAGGGCCAAGGTAGTCGCGAAAAATGCGTGCCTCTGGTACTTGCGGCCCATTTTCTTCCTCGGGTACCCATGAAAAGCCTTCGACGCTAACATCTGGCCGACGTGCTTCAGGATGGCGATTGTACATAGGAGGAGGCGGTAGCGCTGCACCAAAAGGAGTACCAAACGGGTTATTGGGTCCAAAGGGTGAATCCGGCATTGCCATAATATATAAACATTACCACAAATACCTCTGTAAGTCAATAAAAATGACTCCGTTACCGTACCTTCGCAACAAGCACTACCCCCCTTCCGCCCTACAGAGACGTACTCGCCGTGTACGGACAGACGCCGCCCACCCTCTGCGCCCCTACCCCTTGTTGCGTATGCTATGCTGGACTGCAGAATGATAGTGTTAGGCATTGAAACTAGCTGTGATGAAACCGCAGTGGGCATCGTGCGTGATGGCTGCGAAATGCTGGCCAACGATATAACCAGCAGCGTCGATATACACGCCCAATATGGTGGTGTTATACCCGAGCTGGCTGCGCGCAGCCACATCGAAGTTATTATGCCGGTTGTTGAGGCTGCGCTTGACACTGCCCAGTGCACCTGGGACGACATTGACGCCATAGCCGTTACCTACGGCGCCGGCTTAAACGGCAGCCTGCTCGTAGGCGTACTGGCCGCCAGAACATTAGCTATTGCCAAACACAAACCGCTCTATGCCGTCTGCCACGTTGTAGGGCACATTTTTGCCAACTTCCTCACTACAACGCCGCTGCCTCATTACCGAATGCCCGCAGCTCAGCCAACCTTCCCTATGCTGGGGATCATCGTAAGCGGCGGCCACAGTCAGTTTGCCATATGGGAAAATCATTTTAGCTACACCCTGCTCGGTCAAACACGAGACGACGCCATAGGCGAAGCCTTCGATAAGGTGGCCAAAATTATTGGTATGCCCTACCCCGGCGGTATAAACGTTGATCGCCTGGCCGAGACGGGCAATGCACACGCCTATACCCTCCCCAAGGCAAAACTGTCGGATAAATACGACTTTAGCTTTAGCGGCCTCAAAACCGCCGTACTGCGCACCGCTCAAGAAGTCGTGGGACGCGACTATTCCCTGCCCTCTATCGAGCTACCCGCCATGCTGAATGACACACAAAAAGCAGATCTTGCGGCCAGTTTCCGGCGTGTAGCCTGCGAAACCATCGCCGAAAAAGCCCGCATGGCCTACGACGAGTTCAAGCCCAAAAGTGTTGTTATGGGCGGTGGCGTAGCCGCGAACCAAGAGCTAAGGCGACAATTAAGTAGCGCACTCCCCTGCCCCATAGACTACCCCGACCTTAAACTCTGCGGCGATAATGGCGCCATGATTGCGGCCGTTGGCTGCTACATGATTTCCGAGCGCCAGCCCCAAGCCGACCCATACACGCTTGAGGCCTCGCCTAATCTTTCTATGTAGTACAAATCTACAACACGTATATCTGTTAGTATCGTTTGACCTGCGAGGCATCGTAGCCTAAGATTACGCAGCAAAAACAAACACGTACCCAAAAATATCGATCTTCGGATTGTTCCTTGACCAAACAAATAACAAACAAAAGTACCCTACGTTTTAGGTTAGTGAGAGGTGGGCTTTCATGTGGAAAGTTCTGTTTGCGTTGAGGCATAGCCTTTCGCATGAAAGATGCAGCCCCATAGCTAACCGTGGTCAGTGCAGGGACTAACAGACGAGTGGGCACCGCTGCTGGTGCCGGCTTTTTAAACACGCTCGGCAGGTTGCAGGGAAGTGACTTTTAAATAACAGCTCGGCGCTTCGGGTTACGTCCATCGTCACCTCTGGTATCGTGCGCCCCAAAATGCTATGCTGTTATCTGTTAATCACTAACTCTTAAAGGACGCGACTATGAAGCTACCAAAAGCCTACGAGCCTCAAGCCTACGAGGCCGATATTTACTCACTCTGGGAAAAGAGTGGCGTCTTCGTCGCTGATCCTGCCAGCAAAAAAGAGCACTTCTCAATCAGCATGCCGCCGCCCAACGAAACCGGCACGCTCAGCTTAGGGCACGCCTTGTTTATCACCTTACAAGACATTATGGTTCGTCATGCTCGTCAGCAGGGAAAGGACGTACTCTGGCTGCCCGGCACCGATCATGCCGCCCTCCCTGTAAATGCCATCATCGAGAAAAAACTGGCCGAAGAGGGAACCAACAAGCACCAGATAGGCCGAGAGGCATTTTTGGAGCGAACACGGGAATTTGTAGGCAATAGCCGCAGCACTATGCTCGGCCAGATGCGCGCCATGGGCGCGAGCGCCGACTGGACTCGCTTGCGCTACACCCTAGACGACGCGCTCAACCGCTGCGTAAACGAAACATTTGTAAAAATGTACAATGACGGTCTCATCTACAGGGGTCACCGCATCGTAAACTGGGACCCCAACCTGGAAACAAACGTATCCGACGACGAAGTGGTTTACACCGAGGAAAAAAGCAAATTTTACACCTTTAAGTACGGCCCGTTCCAGATCAGTACCGCGCGGCCCGAAACCAAATTCGGCGACAAGTATGTGGTAATGCATCCGGACGACAAGCGCTACGCCAAATACAAGCACGGCGAAACCTTTGAAGCCGAGTGGATTAACGGCAAAGTAACGGCCACTATCATCAAGGATGCAGCCGCCGATCCCGATTTTGGTACCGGCGTTATGACAATTACGCCGTGGCACAGCGTGGTAGACTTCGAGATCGCCGAGCGTCATGGCCTCGACAGAGAGCAGATTATCGATTTGCACGGCAACCTGCTGCCCATTGCCGGCGAATTCGCCGGCATGCCTATTGCCCAGGCACGCCCTAAAATTGTCGAGAAGCTCGCCAAAAAAGGACTACTGGTACACACCGACGAGCATTACATCCACAATTTGGCCATTAATGAGCGCGGGAAAGGTGTTATTGAGCCACAAATCCGCTTACAATGGTTTGTTGACGTAAACAAGCAAGTCGTGCCATGGAAGGGCAAAAAGCGCAGTCTCAAGCAAGTACTCCAAAGTGTTATCAAAGAAGATGACATTACTATTATTCCGGCTCGCTTCGAGAAAGTATACTTCCACTGGATCGACAACTTGCGCGACTGGTGCATTAGCCGTCAGATCTGGTGGGGCCACCGCATCCCGGTATGGTACCGCACGCATACCGACGGCAGGGAAGAGACATTTGCAGGAGTACAACCGCCCGAGGACGATGGTAGCGAAGGCTGGAATGTATGGGAGCAAGACCCAGACACGCTCGACACCTGGTTCAGCTCGGCACTCTGGACCTGGAGCACCCTCATCGACCAAGACCTCGCCAAAGACTTCGACCTATCTCTGGAAGATTTACTAAAGCAAAGTCCCGACTTTAATGCCTACCACCCTACAACCATCCTCGAAACAGGCTGGGACATCCTCTTCTTCTGGGTAGCCCGCATGGTGCTTTCTACTACCTACATCACCGGCCAAGTGCCCTTTAAGACGGTGTATCTGCATGGTATGGTACGCGCCGAGGACGGCCGCAAGATGAGCAAAAGCCGCCCGGAGTCTATCATTGACCCGCTCACGGTTATTCCAAAATACGGCACCGACGCGCTGCGTATGGCGCTCATAATGGGCGTAAGCCCAGGCAACGATCAGAGCTGGGGGTGGGGCAAAATTGAGGCCAACCGCAACTTCTGCAATAAGCTCTGGAACATCGCTCGTTACGTTGAAGACAAAGTGGGGGATCACCGCAAGCTGGGTCCCGCAAAGGCTGTCAGCGACGCCGACCACTGGGTTCTCAGCCGCCTCGCCCAAACTACCGACGACATTGCCGGCCATCTGGAACGCTACAGCTTCTCCGAAGCCTACGACTCCCTCTATCACTTCGTCTGGGATGAAGTTGCCGACTGGTACATCGAAGCCAGCAAAACCGAAGAAAACCTACCGCTGCTTGCGTATGTACTGGAGAGCATCCTCATTATTGCCCACCCGTTTGCACCCTTCGTAACCGAAACCATCTGGCAAACACTGAGCTGGGCTCCCGAATCGGTGCTTGCCGCCGTTGCCTGGCCAAAAGTGCCCGCAGCCGATGCCAAAAAAGCGAGCGCCTTCGATGACGTGAAGCAAGTAGTAACCGAAGCTCGTTTAGTGGCGGCTACGGTGGGCGTACACAAGCCGGCGCTCACCTATCAAGATGCGCCGGTGCTCGCCGACAATCAATCCTTAATCGCTCGTTTAGCCCGCCTGGAAAGCGTCAGCGAGTCTAAGGCAGGGAAGGGCATCCAGCTTACGCAGACCAAGTATCGTGCCTGGCTCAACATCAGCGACCACGAAGCCCAAGAGTACGCTTCCAAGCTGCACGATCAACAAAAAACAGAGGAAGCAACGCTTACGCGGCTCAAAGCCCGCCTAGACAACAAGGGATATACCGAGCACGCCCCCAAGGCCGTAGTCGACGAAACCCGCAAGCAACTAGAGGAAGCCGCATCCCGGCTCGAAACCATCAAGCAAGAAGCCCAGCGATTCGCCATCAATTAATTGCAAAATTGTCGCATTTACATTAGTATTTGCCTATGAGTTCACCGCGTGATGACTTTATAAAACTGCTCAAAACCAACGGTCAAAGTCTTACCCGTGCCCGGCTGGGCGTTTTTGAGGCGCTGCTAGGCCAAGAACCGCTCAGCATGCAACAACTAGCCAACCGCGTGCCAAAAGCCGATCGTGCCAGCGTATATCGCGCCATAGAGCTATTTGAACGACTGGGCATTGTCCAGCGTTTGCATACTGGCTGGAAATACAAACTGGAGCTCACCGATAAGTTCGCTACCCATCACCACCATCTCACTTGCTTAGGGTGCGGCCGGGTACTCCCCATGAACGAAGACGCGCTCGAGCAGGTAATCGCCAAGCTGGCCGCCGCTCACCATTTCACGCCCAGCGCCCACCAAATAGAGCTGCAGGGCTATTGCCAGGAGTGCGCGGTACCCAGTCTGGTATCATGAGCACATGAATACTTTAGTAGAAATGGTTGACATCTTGGTTCCGCCGTATTTCACCAAAAGCGGCCGGCACAAGACCCAGGAACAAGCCTGGCGCGATCAAGACTGGATTGGCACGTTCAACCTCTGGGTCGTCCAGAATAGCTCCGTACCAGCCCTCGTGTACCAAGTACGCAGCCCCGAGTCATCGTGGGCGCCCAACAAACTGGATGCCACCGCCGGCGGGCACTACCAAGCTGGCGAGGAACGTGCCGACGGCCTGCGCGAAGTTGTCGAGGAGCTGGGCAAACACTATCAGCCATCGCAACTTACATTCGTAGGCCGCAAATTACACGTAGCGCCCGACGTGCATGGCTTTGAGCGCCGTAACATTGTGGACATATCATTTATTATCGATAACGCACCGCTCAGCAGCTACACACTGCAACCCGAAGAAGTCTACGCCATCTGCGCCTGTCCGCTCAGCGACCTCGTTAAGGCCCACAGCGACCCAGCCTACGCATTTACTACCGAGGCACTAAAGAGCAACGGCGAGCACCTCACGCTCACCGTAAGTAAGGACTCATTCCCGGATAACTGGGACGACTACCATTTTAAAATCGCCCTCCTTGCCGAGCGATTCGTAGCTGGTGACCAGCATCTTATCTACTAAGTTATATCTCTAGCTCCATCCGCGCCGGGCCAGCGTGACTGGCGTCCTCTAAATGCCTCTTTTTGTCTCGCAAAAAGTAACATTGCAGCTAGTCAGCTGGCTGCAAAGCACTGCGCACCCGGTCTACCGACTCGTCGGGACGGTAATCGTCAAACCACAACACGTGCCAGCCGTGCTTTTCGGCGGCCATAAGATTAACGCGCGAATCGTCTACCAGCAATATTTCGGCTGCAGGGCAGTGCGCCTTAAGAGTGGCCTGGCTGTACATTTTAGATTCTGGCTTAATTGTCTTAACCACCGACGAATCAATAATGGCGTCGTATGGAATGTTCGGCAGCAACCCGCGCTTCATAAGCCCGTCAACAAAACCAGGCATAATATTCGTAAGCAGGCCAACGCGGTAATTCTCGGCAGCCCAGCGAACCAGCTCCTGCATGGCCGGAATCGGTTCGATAGCATCCATGTAGTACTGTTCCCAGTCTATAACATCGGGAGTGCGCAGCTCGGTTGCCAATTTACGGTTAAAGGCATCTATAGTCATCTCGCCGCGGCATACGCGGTCGTTATAGTGCCAAAACGTTGTTTCTACAATGTCGGCCGGAGCGCCGGTTTGTTGGCTCAGTTGGGTGAATGCTCGGTGGAAAAACCGCACCAAACAGCCATTAATGTCAAAATATACAAAAGAGACGCCGCTTTTAGACTTCAAACGCGGCCGGCTGCGCGAGGGTGTCAGCCCCATTAATTCGTCCAGGCTCAATCCCAGTGCGGCGGCGATATTCTGGATAGTAAAAATAGACGGCGATTTAATAGCGCCGCGCTCAATCTTAGTTAGCGTGGAGTAGCTCAGCCCGGCATTCTGGCATAACACCTGCTGCGTCAGACCCGCCTGCAAACGCGCCGCCTGCAGGCGCTCGCCTAACTTCTCCTCATTCATAGCCATATGATACCAGCTCAACGGCGAAATGCCTATGCTAAGCTAGCCGCAAACGGCCACCTCTTTGTACTACGGTCGGCGTGGCGGCCTGGCGCCGTCTGTGATGTACAATGAAGCTTATGAATATACTACGCAAAGCGGCCACAGCAACAGCCGCTACTTTACTCGTGCTCGTGTTGCTGAGCTTTGGACTGGCCTGGAGCGTCCACCAAGTAATCGGCAGTGCCGGGGACGTAAAAAAGGCACTGCGCACCAGCGGTATCTATCAATCAGTAGTGAGCCAGGCGCTCGACCAAGCTCAAAAAGACGAACACAAGGACACATCTACTACCACAAATGATATACCTGTGAGTAACCCGCAAATCCGCACCATTATAGAATCGGCCTTCCCGCCGGCATTTTTGCAGACGCAAACCGAGGGCGTTATCGACTCGGCATACGCCTGGATTCAGGGCAACACTTCCAGCCTACAATTCAAAATCGACCTCACCTCCGCCAAAACCAGGCTGGCCGACGGTGTTGGACAATACGTACAGACACACCTCGCATCACTGCCGGCTTGTACAGCTGCAAATCTCCCCACTGGCGGAGATGTCGACCCCTTTAACGCCACCTGCGTACCAGCCGGGTTCGACATCCAGGCGGCTGTGACAAAGTCCCGCGACAACATCCTGCATGGCGACTTCTTAAAAGATACCGTTATAACTGCAGACACCATTAAGGACAAGAACGGCAAAACCCTCAACGAACAGGTTAAGCAAGCGCCGGACGCGTATCATAAGGGCATACTTGCCACCTACGGTTCGGCATTTCTGGCAGTGGCGTTAGCCGCGGCCGTACTCTTTGGCAGCCGGGATTGGCGACGCGGCCTCAGGCGGGTAGGGGTGATCCTGGTAACCATCGGTGCCCTCAGCGCGCTCTTTGGATGGATGAGCAGCTTTACCGTACATAAAGCCGCCGCCAAAATTGCCAATACCCAGACGAGCGATGCGCCGCTGCAGGCCCAACTTATTAAAATTGTGCAGTCGCTGGCCGACGACTTACGTACTTGGTGGATGGCTTACGGTATTACGCTCATTGTGCTTGGCATAATCGCCATCGTAGTAAGCGTTGTCCTTATGCGGCGCAAACCCGAAGTGGACACTGCACCGCGCATTAGCATAGCCGGCTCCAGCGACGACCTCGTCCCCGATGCCGAGCCAGCCACGGCGGCCCAACCCGTCGAGCACGTACCCACGGCGCCGCCATTACCCGCTAAGAAACCAGCGAGCAAACCCAGACCACGAAAAGTTCAGTAACGAGCACTCATTTCTTACGCGGCGCGCGTGCAATACGCGCGTGCAAAAGGGCAGTGAACAAACAAAAGAACCGACAAAATTGTTCGGTTCTTTTAGTGTCTGGCTCTGCATTCGAGGGGCTCAAATCCATCCATCAACAATATAAAATGCAGCCTACCTGCGGCTGGCTGCATTTTATATGGCGGAGAGGGAGGGATTCGAACCCTCGATGGACTCGCGCCCATACTGCATTTCGAGTGCAGCGCACTAGACCAACTATGCGACCTCTCCGTACCTGGTTATTCTAAACCATTATTACCATCTAGCCAACAGAGACAAAATCTGCTATATTAAACCCTGCTGTCATGTACCCGTAGCTCAGCTGGATAGAGCGTTGGCTTGCGGAGCCAAAGGTCGTAGGTTCGAATCCTGTCGGGTACACCAAAGAAAAAAGCCGGTCATAAGACTGGCTTTTTTCTTTGGGTCCGTACCCGACAGGGTTCGGTTCTACGACTAGAGATTTTCCGAAGGAAAATATCGTAGTCGTAGGTTCGGTGGAGAGGGAGTTCTCGCAGGAGCTCGCTCCGAGAAAGCTCACCCGGAAAAAAGGGCGAAGCCCGCTATCCCGTGTGTATCAGTCAAAAGCTGCCCGCAACCAAGGATAAGGCCGCTAAATGGTACAATAAAACCTATGAAACGACTTATCTCTTGGGCTGGCGCCATACTCATTCTGGTAATTATCTTTGGCACTGTGTATGCAGGCTTGCAGCAGTCACTCCGCCTCAATGCCAACGATCCGCAAATTCAAATCGCCGAAGATGTTGCGCGCAATCTGAATGCCGGCAAGACGCCGGCCAGCCAGATGCCGGAGCCAATAAACCTCGCATTCAGTCTGGCACCATTCGTTACCATCTACGACAAGCAGGGAAAGGTAGTTATTACCAATGGCTACCTGGACGGTCAAGCTCCGGTAATCCCCACCGGAGTGCTCACGAGTGCCGCAGGCAAAGAATACAATGCCGTTACTTGGCAGCCGCAAACCAAGGTGCGCATTGCGGCAGTGAGCGTTGCCGCCGACTCGTACTACGTGGTAAGCGGACGCTCCTTAAAGGAAGTCGAAAAACGCGAAAACGAAATCATTAAAGTGGTGGGCGCTGGCTGGCTTGCCAGCACGGTCATCGTTACCTTATTGGCGCTCGTGCGTAGTAGCCCGACACTGCCGGCAAAAAAACACCCCCGCATTAAGGGGCATCCGCACAGTACACAGCCGCTCTAGAATCTAACGCGGCGAAGCATTTGGTCAAAGGTGTCGCGGCCGGCGGGCTGCATCGGCAGGCGGGAGGCAAGGGCGCTTACAATCTTTTGCTCGTCCTCCGGTGAAAAATAGATGCTTACCGGCGGCATAAAGCGCTTCATAGGCTCAAAAGTAATGCTTGCAAAGGCACCTTCGTCTATAACTGCGAACGACTTAAACTGGCCATATGGATGAAACTTTTGTCCAATGGTTAAGCCATTGCGGTCCAGGCGATAGGTCATGACTCGTGGTTTGCGCGAAGTAGCATAGCCTAATATGCCAGCCAGTACTCCAATGACCACTACAGAGAATACGTCGTGCGTAATGATATACACAACCACCGCAACCACTAGCCCGATGCCACCAAAAAGCAAGTACCAGCCGATACCTTTTTGGTGCGCCACAAACTCGGAAGCTGTCCATTCTACGCCGTTAGGGTTTGGCGCACCCGCCGCGGCAGACTGGTTATCGGCACCGCCTACAGGAACGCCAGTGCCCGCACCTGGCGTATATTGCCAGCTACCCTCCGGCTCGTTGGTCGCTTTCTGGTCGCCACCGTTCATATGAGAGTATTGTACAACGTAGAGGTTATGGTTGGGTAGAGGGAAGTGGGAGCGCGGCTCTTTTGCTCCTTAGGTTTTTAGCAGTAGTGAGTTCGGGAGCACAGTCTAGAGCGTTGACAAAATATAAAACTTGTTATAATAATACATCACTATGCCTGTTGCGCACACTGCCGAACAAAAACGAGAAATCCTAGCCCGCTGGGATATGATTACTTGGCGAGATTGCCAGGGTTACGAAGAGGTCCTCGGACACAATCCGCTGCAACTAGCCCTCGACGGGCTCAAGGCTAACGACCGTTTCGTCTGGTACGACCTGGCCTGTGGCGATTTTGAGGCTGGCACCGAGGTATGGCGCCGAACGGATAAGCGCGCCACCGTAATCGGAGTGGAGCTAGACCCCAACCGCCCCGGCGAACGCGCACCCAACCTAGCCCTCCGAGAAGGCGATATCATCGACTATCCCATTCCTACCGACGTCGACCTCATTACCTGCGTACACGGGCTTTACTACGTCGAAAAGCTGCAGCCGGGAGGTACAAACCAGGCCCTCCAAAACTGGTACAACGCGATGCCCAACGGCGCACGGTTGCTCGCCAATATATCGCCGCAAATGCCACGATTTGACGCAACACTCAAGGCCATGTCGCAGGCCCTTGATGGGTATACTTTTGGCTCCTGGGCGACCATCGACATGGTAGTGCTCGACATTACTAAAACCGACCAGCTGCCAAGCATCATCACACTGCAGTAACGGTAGCCGCACTTTCAACAAACTAAAAGAGCCCCGATGGGCTCTTTTAGTTTGGCGGAGAGGGAGGGGTTCGAACCCTCGCGGGAGCTTGCGCCCCCCTATCGATTTAGCAAACCGACCCCTTCAACCACTTGGGTACCTCTCCAGACCAGAGCATTGTACTATATTTTGTCTCTGTTGGCGAGAGAATGCGGAGAGTTTTTGGGTTAAGACAACCGACGGTAAACAGCGCATCTGTGCCGTTTACGCAATCGCCAAAGTAAAAAGCTTACTGAGTAGGTAAGCTTTTTACTTTGGCGGAAGGGGTGGGATTCGAACCCACGGTGAGTTGCCCCACGACGGTTTTCAAGACCGTTACCATCGACCACTCGGTCACCCTTCCAGGGCAGAGGCGATTATATCAATAAACAGAGGGGAAGCAAAGCCCTAGGCTGCCGCAAACACCGCCGCACTGACGCGTTTTGCGCCCGCTTTCTGCAGCGTCTGTGCTGCCGCCTCGCATGTCGCGCCTGTTGTAAGTACGTCATCAATCAACAATACATGCTGGTTTAATAATTCAGGGCGCGTAACACGGAACGCTCCTCGCATCTGTTGGCGGCGTTGGATACGGGTGCGTCCTACCTGCCGGTCATTACTGAGTCGCATAAGCAGCGGGGCATAGGGGAGCCCTAGCTCTCGGGCAAGCGCCCGGGCGATGAGTGCCGCCTGGTCGTACCCGCGCTGCCGAACCCTGGAAGGAGCAGTTGGTATATGGCTCACGAGAGTCGCATCAATCTTAGAAAAGCGTGCCGCCAAAGCTAGGGCAATATCGCGTGCGGCCATGCGCTTTCGGCCAAACTTCAAGCCATACACCACCTCTTTGGCCATCCCTTCATACATCGCCCCAACGGTCATCTGATAAATGCCGCTAGCGTTGCGACATGCGGGGCATGTACGCCATTCCGCTGTACGTTTACCGCAGCGATAGCACCTCGAGGGGAACGAAGGGATCGACTGAGCACACTGTCCGCACAGCACATTGCCCTCAATATGACAGCCAACACACTGATGAGGGACAATAATAGCCAAAATTTGATCTAAAACGCTCATGTTGTATTTTTTGTGTTGTAAATAACCCTGTTTGCGGTTGCAACCCATTTATTACCTAAGCTATACTACCATTAACACAAACAACAGAACACCTAAGAATTAAAGTACGTGGAGGGTAACAACTATGGCGCGACGCACAAGTGGCGACGACGACCTGCTAATGGAAGAAGATGAACTGACCGCCGCCTTTCTGGGTGACGATGAGTCGGTCGCTCCAGCCAATGACCCGGCAGCCGGCAGTGGACCAGCCGCCGCAAACGATGAGTGGGACGAAAACGAGGACCTACCCGGGCAACTCGCAGTAGATGTATACGAAACCCGGGAAAAATTGGTTGTTAAGGCTCGTACCGCTGGAGTCAACAAGAGCGATCTCGACGTAAGTATTTCCGACAACACCCTCAGCATCCGCGGCACACTGTCCGCAGGTAACGAAGATGACGTCGAAAACTACTTCGTCCAAGAATGCTACTGGGGAGAATTCTCCCGCAGCATCGCTTTGCCGGTTCCAGTAAAAGAAGAAGAGATTGAGGCCGTCCTGAAAGATGGCGTACTCACCATTAGCTTCGCCAAGGTCAAGCAGGACACCGTTAAAAAGATTCAGGTTCTGTAGCGAAACACTGCCGACCAAATCTACAAAGAGCCGCCCGAGAAGGGCGGTTTTTTGTAGCCATAGAAAGGGAAGGGTAAAGAAAAACCCGCGGTTAAAACCGCGGGTTTTTCGGCAAGAGCAGGGCTACTTACGCTGCTGCGCCAGTGTTGTTTACCTTGTCGAGTACGAACTTCACAATGAATTGGGCAAGCGCCACAATAACGAGGCCGATAACGGCGTACACAATTGTGTTCTTGGCGCTCGTAATGTTACCCGAATCGCCGCCGGAGGTGATGTACTTAAAGCCACCAACAACGATCATGATAACAGCGATGATACCAACAACAATAGAGAAGATGTTAACGATAGTCGTTACAATCGTCTGAATCTTGGCAGTACCTGCACCAGATTGACTGGCAGTACAGCCGGTACCGGTGCCAGTAGTTAGGTCGGAACCTTGCGACAAACAGTTGCCGATATCTACCGCACCTGCTGCGGGGGCGTCGGTACCGCCATTGCCGCCAGCGCCCTGGGCGTGCGCAACAGCTGGTACAGCCATAGGAACCAGCAGGAGCATAAGAGCCGTGCCGATTGTGGCCATTTTAGTACGAAGGGTTTGTAACATTTGGGGGTCCTTTCTTTTGAACGCTTTTGCTTACGTTATACCACAGCCGGAGTCGAAAATACAATGATCCTGTCCACAAATTACAGAGGGGCTAGTTCTGCTGTTGCTGTCCATTGTTCTTTGGCGGCGCATTGGTCGTCTTGTCTAACACAAACCGGACAATACCCTGCGACAAAGCGACAATAACCAAACCAATGACCGCATAGATAACCGTGTTCTTGGCAGATGCTAAGCTTCCCGAGTCACCGCCAGAGGTAATGTACTTGAAACCGCCCACCATAATCATAATAACGGCCGCGATACCTACCAAAATGCTGATCACGTTAACAACCGAATGGATAATGCTATCCAGGTTAGGGCCGGTAGTTGTACAGGCATTATTTTCCCACGTACCGCCCGAGCCAATGCATGCCTGCTGTTTTGCCGCATCGGTGGAAGCGTCTGCCGAGACCATCACCGGAGCGAGCAACGAGCCCCCTAGCAAGCTTAAGATTGTGAGACCGACGAGCAGGGTACGCCTAAATATATTCATACTATTCCTTATTTGACGATGTTAATAACGAAGGCAATGAAAGCATTCGCAAGAGCAATGACCACCAGGCCAACGACCGCACCAATAATAGCTTTGCGGGCGCTGCCTGCCTTGTTGGCGTCGCCTCCCGACGTCACGTACATAAAGCCAGCGATAATAATTACTATTACCGCGCCGATTGCAGCAATGATGGACAAAATAGCCGCTACTTTATACAGAATGCCATTCCTGCCGCCAATAGGATCTTGGCCGGTCGTTTTACAAGCCGTCGACTCATTTGCCGCACCGCTGTTACAAACCGGATTAAATACATTAACAGCGGCGACAGGAGAAGCCACCAGTAGGGCTGGCGACAGCGAAAGTGCTACTAAAAGTGTCAGGATAAGTGTTCGCAAGCGTCGTAGCATGTCCGGCCCTCCTATATATGGCTCAGCGCGTAATTAACAATCGTAAAGGCCACCAGCGACACAACCAGTCCAATAGCCGAATAAATGATGGTATTTTTGGTCTTAGCCATCGTGCCGGGATCACCGTTTGAGGAAACATACCGCAAACCGGCAATAACCAGAACAATGAGCGCCGTTGCGCCGAACAAGCCGATAACCGTATTGTAGAGCGTTATGAGCGTAGCATTAGAAGCCGAAGGGTTGGGCAGGGTACTTACATCGATGCCGCCTTTGGTCTTTGCACCTACCGTGCCGCCGCCTATTCGCTCGCCAACAAAACGAACGGATGCCGCAGCAACAATAGTAATGCCCAGACCGATCAACGCATTAATGATGGTGCCTAGAGCATGCTTGGCTTTTTCGGGTTCGCCCTGCGTAGTAATGTACTGAAAACCCGCGTAAATAATGTAGCCCACTGCGAGCAGTGCGCCCAGGCGCAGCAAAATATCCAGAATCCCCAAGCCCAGCAAGCTTACTGATGTCAGGTTAAGGGTGCCGTTTTTAATAAACTGTGGATCGATAATACAGCCACCGTACTTGTCCTGAGAAACATAGCCAGCCTTATTGTAATACTCATACCAAGAGGGTATTAAAAAGAAGGTGTGTAGATTACAAGCTGCTGCAAACCGTGTAAAAACATCGAGGAACATACTAATTACGATTATAGCTCATCGAGCTTATTACATAATGAGTTCATTAGAAGATGCCTCCTGGGATAATCCACTGCAGGAATGACCATAGGAAAGTAAAGGCAATAAGCGCGAGGACGGCATTGATAATACGCTGTCGCGCGGCTTGTACAGCACCGGGCTGGTCGGCCGAGGTAGTGTACTGAATACCGCCGACTACAATCGATATAACTACTGCAAGAACGACGATGATGCCTAGAGCGTTGATGATGGGGTTGAGATACTGTCGGACAATGTCGCACTCTTTTTGAGGGTCAAGCTCGGTAGGGCAGTTGCCGGTTTGAGCATTATCAACATTGTTCGGTGTTTTTTGCGTCGGCACAACATCCTTGAAATTCGGGCCGCCACAATCGGAGCTCACCCAGCCTTTCTCGGTGTCCGAGATGGTATAACACTTGCCAGTAACGAAGGCGTCTTCGTTAGGGCCAGGCTGCACGCCGTCTATTTTAAAGCTCGTACTCTTTGGGCAAGTAGTGGCCACACCCGCAAGCGCGTCGTAGCACTTAGCGCCGGCTCCGTTGGCCGAGACGGGGGCAATGAAGAATGCGGGCACCAAGGCACTGACTGCAATACTTGCAAGCAATGCAAAACGATTCACTGTCTTATATATACCTAACAAGTTCATCATCATTTACAAGAGAGTATACGGCATAAAATAGAGCAACCACAAGCCGAACAATTTTTACGCTTTTATGCAGCGATGCTGTTACAATAATCGGTAGGTACTTATACATATGCAGTCGCAATTTCGTCGATATCTCATTATTGGTGGCATGGTAGGGGCGTTGGTGCTCATTGTGGTGAGCTTTACGCTCATCTCGCGCCACGATTCCTACGAGTCTACATGCACCAAATTTATGGCCTACATAAAAAAGAGTGACAGCAAGAGCACCTATGCGATGTTCTCCGCCAATGCCCAACAAACCGGCAATCAAGCAGCCTGGTCTAATCTTATGAAGGGCTGGTACAACTACTTCTTTAAGGCCAACGCCACACTCACGAGTACAAACGATCTCACTCCTGCAGCGAGCGACACCAACAAACACCCCACGCCGCGCAAGGAGCTCAACTATACCGTAGACGGCCCAGCCAGTAGTATTAGGGTAAACTGCTACGTTATTAAGGGCGACAAGGGATTCCAGATAGATGCCTTTAATATTGGACCCAACACAGCCGCCACTCCGGTCACGCCCACCAGCACAGGCACAAGTACCCAGGCTCCCGCCAGCAACACCTCAGGCGAAACGAGCGAATAGCAATGGGGAAGCTGCGTAAGAAACCGCTCCGTGAACGAATAGCCCTATTTGGCATGGCCGTAGGCCTGGCTATTACTATGGCGCTGCCACTCTTTACACCATTCCTTAGCCAGCACGCCAGCGCCGACGACGGTGCCAGCAACGTACTCAATATGCTCTTCGGAAGAACTGCAGACCCGACCACTACGCCCACAACCGGCATTGACGACTGGAATAATAAGACCCGATTTGTTGGCGCTTGGTCGCACATCGTAGCTTGCGACTTCCACTTCGTGCAACGGCAGCTCGACGACGAGATCATTTCACGCGCCCTCGGGCAAAACTTTGATAAGTTCAGTGAGCGCGTAACAGGTAAATCGGATGACGACTTAAAGATTGCTTTCTTCAACCTATTCGGCCCAAAAACCCTGGCCTCGTTTGGTGATCCCGACAACAGCGGCACTGGCACCATCAACGAAGCCGTAGGCCTAAACTACATCCACTATCTGAGAGATAACATCGGTAGACCGGTGAATATTATTGTATCCGGAACCCCGCAGGCGGGAATGGGCAACGCCGAAAAATGTGGCCCTCCGGCGCCGGGAACCCCCGATCCGCACTTCATACTCATTCCCGTGCAAGCCAATGGCGACGACGTTACTACAGCTATTGGCCGCCAGGTTGATGTCGAGCCATTAGCCTGTCTGAAGTGTGGACCTCGCCAAGTCCAAAGAGGTGGCGTTATGCGCTTTGTTAAGACCGGCTTAACTGCAGACGGCAAGAATACCACCGGTACGTTGGCCTACTACAACAATGATCAACGTAAATACGGTGTTAATAACGTCGTGGTAGGCGGGATAGCCGGACTACTCAATACGGGCGGGTGGGGAGCAGCCGCCAACGCCACGTTCCAGGATATTGCGCACATTAACATTACCTACAACTTCGGCGGTAAACAATTTGACGAGCAGTACACCGACTTTAAATGGGACAGTATTTACGCCTACTTCTTAACCTCCAGCAATGAGCCAGGGCGTGAGTCGCTTACCATAGATAACGTAAGGCAGGATAAAGGCATTAATCCCCTTGATCCCGCCTCCCGGGGAAACTCGCGTGTGCCCTTTATATATGCTAACTTCTGTCCAAATAGCTTTAAGAGCCTTGGCTACAACCTTTCCTATAACGACAATGGCCAGAGCGGCCAGCTTACCGGTCCACAAATCATTCAGCGCGTACAGCAGGGTATTAATGGCCTCGCCCACTGTAATGGCGTAGATTTCTATGACTACACGGCAACCGGCGCCGTTACCAAGCCAGGCGCACCCACAAACGGTCTGCCGACCCCCGAAAATCTGCAGCCGGGAAACCTCAACAATACCGGCATCTGGTTTTACAGCAATGGCGGCGACGGTCTGGTTACCGTCTTCCCGACGGGCGATGGGCACGAGGTTCTCTACACAGGCAACTATGGCCAGAACACCGCCACAACCAACCCCGTGTTCTACGACCATAACGCTAGCGACTGTACTTATTTGGGACGCGTACACACCACGGGCGGTCCGATAGTGGCTGCAGATGGTGATAATGTTATACCGGTTGTTTGGTCGCTCTTCCAGGAAAAGAAAGCCTGCCAGGTGCAATATGGCGACCTTAACGTCTACGCACTGGTAGATACCGACCTTTACAACGGCGAGTCCCAACTTGTAGACTCAACCGCACCGCCTGCCACGCCGGGCGAAGCGCAGCTGGTGTGTGACATCGTAAAAATATCGCTCTCCTGGCTCATATGCCCGCTCGCACAAGCCGCCATCTCACTCGCTGGTTCATTCGACAGCGCCATTAACGACATGCTTAATATTAGCGTTAATACATTCCTGAACGAGCAAGGAAACTGTGCAAGTGGCAACCCCGGCCCATGTTTCTACGCCGCCTGGAACAGTATGCGGGTGATTGCTATGGCAGTCATTGTAGCCGCCAGCCTCGTCATGGTAATCTCCCAGGCCTTAGGGTTGGAAGTCATGAGTGCATACAGTATTAAGAAAGCCTTACCACGCTTGCTCATGGCCGTAATATTCATTGCGTTGTCCTGGCAGCTTATGAAGGCCGCCATTACGTTCTCGGATGTACTCGGGTACGGTGTGCGTGCGCTTATCTACAAACCGTTCTCTGCACTTGGCGCTGCCCATATTGGGGCAGGGACGTCTGATGCTCTGGCCGTACTAGGCGGCGCAGCATTTATCGGCCTGGGCGCCCTGGGTCTGCTGAGTTTCGCCGTAACGGCACTGCTGGCAGTAGCTGTCGGCTTTATCCTGCTCGTATTCCGGGAAATGGCAGTTATTTTCCTAACCATACTGACACCTGCATTCGTTGCACTCTCGATCCTTCCTGGTACAAGAAAAGTAAGCAAGATTGGCCTCGACAGCATCAGTGGTGCGCTCCTTATGTTCCCGATTGTGGCTGGCTTTATCGCCATCGGGCATACCTTCGCCCAAGTTGCCAATAGCGTCAACAACGGCAATGGTAATAGCGGTTTCAGCGGCGTAGTCGGCCAGTTTGTGTTCATCATCGCCTACTTCGCTCCGTACTTCTTGATTCCGCTTGCTTTCCGTTTGGCGGGCGGTTTGGTTGCCACCGTCGGCGGCGTTGTAAACGACCGTAGTAAGGGTGCCTTTGACCGCCTTAAGAACTTCCGTGCCAACAGACTCAAGACCAACATGGAAAAGATGGGCGAAGGACGGCGCTTTAGTGATAACACCCGCCTCGGCAGAGCATTTAACACCAGCACTAGAACCGCATCCACTTTCGCCAATGCCGAAAGCAAATGGGACTTCTTAACCGACCAGAACGTGCGTAACGCAGCCTTCCAGCAGCACAACGACATGGTGGCGGCTAAGCACGCACAAACCGCTCGCGCACAGGCCACCAAAGAAGATGATGCCCAGCACTGGGCAATGAGCTACCGTAACGAAGCCGAAGCCCGTGCCAACATGGGCGCCGACTTTGGAGCCGATGCCGCTGCCATAGAAGCAGGCATCGCCGCAACCAAAGCTTCCGGTGGCTGGGGCGTGGCTCGCCAGTCTTACGCATTGCGTCGTTTGGCCGCTAGCGGCACCGGCTTCCGCAACCTCGAAGACATGCATCAAGCGGTATATCGTGTCGCCGGCACCAACCGTGCGCAGGCATCGGCTTTGCTAGGCGAAATGAATGCAGTTGCCGGTAACGTAGGGCGCACTGCCGACCTTAAATCCGGCTACGGTGTGCAGATGCGTCTCTACGACCAAATGGTAGCCACCGGCGGCGCCGTGGGCCTGGACGAGTTTGATGACGCTAGGGTACAGGCAGGTAAGGATGCTAACAGCATCGACATTATCCGCAGTAAGAAGGGCTCGGTACAAAACTTAGGCCAAGCCACGGCGCGCGTCTTCCGTCGCCGTGAAATACAACGCGATGCGGGCATAGATGAGGCTGCGGCTCGCCAAGACCTTGATGAACTTAAGGGTATGATAGAAAGCGTGGAAGTGGCCTACAACTACGGCTCAACTACAAACTCGGGTGTCGCCAACGCCACTATGGTAGCGCCAACTTCCGGCGCTGGCACCTCGTGGGCCACGCCCGGTGGTCCCGAAGGGCGTCGCCGTATCCAAATGGAGGCTAGCCCCGTGCCGCTAACGGTTAACCCCACTACTGACCGCGTAGAAGTTGAATTCGTTCCTGCCACTTATCTTGCAACCGACTCCCGTATTGGCGCTCCTAATCCAATGGGTGGCGCACCTATTGCTGCGGGTGATATCATCTACGACGCCAATGGCAACGCCCAACAACTGCGTGACGTCAGAACGGGCCGGCCAGTCACTGCCACCACCCCCGCCGCCACAGATCCAGTTGCACGCCGCTCGTACAACAACCAACGTGTATTTGGCCCATCCGGACCGCCCAGCGACCCTTACAACAACGGCCTGGCATAAGCCCATCTTCGCTCTCCATATCACTCCCTGATTACTGCACCTTTACATTGACAGATCAACAAGCATGTGCTTATAATATACCTTAAGGAATTACTCCTCACATGCCACCATTTCCACAACCACCAGAACTAGCAGGCGTTACCTACCCGGAAAGGGTAGTTGACGCACACGTTCCTGAGGTAGGTCAGCTCATGACCATGGCAGAGCGTACTGCAGACATGGCCCGCGTGCAGCAAGAACTGGTTAATTTAAGCAACGCGCACCGGCTTAATACGCTTCATCGTAATGATACGGGCCCAGGCAGCAGTATTGACACCGCAGCTGGATGGTTAGGACGGGACAACGCTCCAGTAGGCGGGAGGATAGACCCCGGTCTCGCCGCATTCCAAGCCATGGCTCAGCAAGGGATGGAAAAGTCACGCACGCAGGCAGGCTTGGCCGTTCAAGCTCGAGTTGATACCGCCAAAAATAACGTCCGCAATATCATTAGTGCAGGCAATCCTGACGACTTCTTAGATACTGGCACCGACGCCCGAGCAGCTGCCACCGAGCGCGAGCGGGGGCTCAACCGGCGTGCTATTGAAACTGCAGCCTGCGCACAACGCTTACGGGTGATAGAGGACACGCGCACGGTCCGCCTGCACGATCGCATCCAAGCCGACGGCGCGCACCCAACGGCCGATGCAGCCGAACGCCGTGTCCGAACAGCAAGAGTTAACCGCTTAGCCCTGGAAGTTGCCGAGATTGCACTTGGTGACCGCGTAGAAGCGCAGCTGCCTAGAGCACTACAAGACGAAGGGCTAGTACGAGGCCGCGAAGCATTCGATGCCGATGCCGAGTACTACCGCGCCCTCCAAGCCGCAACGGCCGGGCTTACCGGCGAAGTAGCCGACACTTTCCGCGGCCTCCTAGACGGCCATCGCCGCGATGTCCGTACCGCCCGACATCTCAACGACCTCGTCGTAGAGCGCCTCAGCACCTGGCGGCTCGGCGAAGTGCCCGATTACCGACAACAACCCGGCCACATCACCAACCTGCAGGAACTCGAAGCAGCCACATTTGACCGCCTTTCGCTCCGTTCTACAGCGCGGCACGAATTACTTACCGGCGCCACCAAAGAACGCTTCCGTACCGCCGAGCGCTTGGCGCTCTGCCCAGACCAAAGCATTAACCCCGGACACAACTTCACCCCCGACGGCGGTCTGCTTGTTGACGGTGGGGCGGTAACTATCTACGACGACGGCAGCCGGACAGTCTACGATCCAGCACTCCGCCGCGATGTCCGCCGTCACGCCGACGGAACCGCATGGACTGGGCCTGCCGGCGCAGACCTACCCCAACCCGAGTGGTACACCAACGGCTCCGCCGCCCATCGCAGCGATGCCGAGCACCAAGCTAGAGTTATAGCATACCGCGACAACTGGGAAGAAATCCGCGGCGCCAACTCCGAAAACGACTCTTTACACGCAGACCTTGAGTGGACAGACCGCTGCGAGATGCGCATCGTCGAGCGCGAAGCTGCAATTACTGCCAATGAGGCAGAGGGCAACGCCTTGCTTGGTGTGGTTGGCCGGCCTGGCCGGATTGAGCAACTTGAGAATGAGATTAATCGTGTCGTTGCCGCCGTGCGCGCCACCAGGAAGTATCCTGCTGGGGTTGCCCCAGAAGATTTCGCCGTCGCCGACCGCACCCCATACCTCGCGCTCCTCGAACAGCTCAACACTGCCCGCGACCGGCTACAAGACCTCGAATACGCTCACAGACAACTCACGGGCGAAGTCATGACATTCCGCACTGCTCAAAACACTACCGAATACTGGGTAGCCCGTCACACGGTAAACTCAGGCGAGCAGATCGAAATCGGTGGCGTCACCATGCCGCGTGCTCAAATGGACACGACCCACCCAGCCTTCCGTAACTCCGTTGTGTGCCGTCAGACTCGCTTAAACGGCATTACAGGCGACTGGCGTATTTACCCCGACGGTAGCGCCGACCACCTCAACACTGGTCGTCATTACCTGCCAAACGGCCAATAAATCTCCGCCGGCAATAAAAGCATCATAACTACTACAACACCCTGTACCTATTCGGTATACTATATAGGTAATGTCTACCTACAAGGTACTGCAGGATGTGGAGGCCGAGGATAAACTCATCGGACCGCTGTCGTTACGGCAATTTGTATATGCCGGTATTGCTGCGATCAATCTTTATTTATGCTGGTTTCTCGCCACCCACGGCGCTACATTTTTAATCGCCGTATTTTTTCCCATTGCCGCTGTTTCAGCATTTTTTGCATTCCCGTGGGGCAGGGACCAGCCGACCGAGTTATGGGCGCTTGCTAAAATTCGTTTTCTTATTAAGCCCCGCCGGCGCATATGGGACCAAGATGGCGTAAAAGAGCTAGTAACCGTTACCGCACCTAAACACGTGCAGGTGGATTACACCAACGGCCTTTCGCAAAGCGAAGTGCAAAGCCGCTTGCATGCACTTGCCGCCACCATCGACAGCCGCGGTTGGGCCATTAAGAATGCCAATCTTAACCTCGTAACCCAGCCGACGCTAGTGATGAATGAACCGCGCTCCGACCGCCTCATTGGCCCCAGCGCCTTGCCGCAGCCAGTCTCTAATGTTGAAGTAACCGCTCAGGACGACATTCTCGACGAAAAGAATAACCCCGACGCCTCACGTGTAGACAGCATGATTTCGGCCAGCGCTAAGGCGCACCGGGACAAAATTGTCGAAGACATGAACAAACCGGAGCCCCTGGCACCACCGCCGCCCAGCGCCCCCGTGCCGCTGCCAAACAGCGCGCCGCCGCAGCGTCCGGCGAACTACTGGTTCCTTAACCAGCCAGCGCAGTCAACAAGCATCCCTAACAATATGGTGACATTTAATACGCAGGTCGTTACGCCAGTGGCTACGAATACGCCCGCAGCCGTAGCACAGCCAGCACCCGATCCTGTAGCCACCGGTGCCGCCTTTAATCCTGTTACGGCTGCGCCCGGACCAACAGCCCCGGTAGCAGCCGACATGCCCGACGAAGCTCGCATTGTGGCCGAGCTCGACGCCCGGAAACAAGTAATGCCCACCACCGCTTACTACAGTCATTTGCACACCATTCAGCCGCTGTCTGCTCAGAGTCAACCAGGAACAGGGCAGAGCAGCGGCACGCCGCCGTCATCGTTCTACGATCCGGGATACCCCATGCAAAATGCCCAGGCTGCCCAGGCTCAGAATCAGGTTGCACCCAGCCCTGGACCAACCGCACCACCCGCTGCCACAGCCAATGTACCGGCGCCGGTGACACCTGCCCAGCAGGCTGCTATACTGCAGTTATCCAGGAATGACGATCTCAATGTGGCCACCATCGCCCGCGAGGCAGAACGTGCAGCGCCGCAAGATGAAGTAGTTATTAAACTGCATTAATATGAGGTGTACGAGAGAAATTAAGTCATGAATCCAAACGCACCCAACGCACCAAGCCCAGGCGGGCAGCCGCAGCCAGTTCCAGGTTACAGCCCCCAGCCACAGCAAGCGCCCATGGCACCAGCAGCCGCGCTGCCGCTGAGCGCTCAGCAACCACCTGCGCCAGACATGACCCGTCAATTTGCGGGCATGGGTGCTGCTGCTCCCGCCGGTGCGCCGCCTATGCAGCCGCAAGCCCTGCAGCAGCCCGCAGCAGCACAACCCGGGGTTGTTGCTGGCAGCGGTAGCCCTGCAGGCGTCGGGCCAGACGGCAAACCCATTGTCGCCGCCCCGCACACCAATCCTAACAGCACACAAAACACATTGCTCATCGCCGAAATCCGCGATGGCATTGTCATCATGAACGACGGCTCGTTCCGCTCCGTCGTCATGGTGAAGTCGGTTAACTTCGACCTCATGAGCCCTCAAGAGCAAGAGGCAGTCGAATATTCTTACCAGGGCTTCTTAAACTCACTGTATTTCCCGGTACAAATCTTTATTCGCTCGCAAAAAGTCGACCTGCAGCCCTACATCGAAAAGCTCGATAAAATCCGTACCGAACACGACAACATGCTGCTAGCTATGCTCATGGAAGATTACATCAGCTACATCGACCAGCTCAGTCAGCAAACCAACATTATGGACAAAAAATTCTACATTGTTATTCCGTACTTCCCGCACGTTGACGTGCAAAAGGCACTTACCCAAAGCAAGAACTTCTTTACCGGCTTTATGGGTCTGTTCAACAACAAAGAGCAGCATGTTGTTATTAACGAAGCCGAACTAGAAAAAGCCAAGACCGAACTGCGCAACCGCGTACAGTCGGTACTCCAAGGTTTGTTGCAATGCGGCATTCAGGGTCTGCCACTAGACACTCAGGAACTTATCGAGTTGTTCTACGACACCTACAACCCCGACACCGCCACCCGCCAGCAGCTCAAAAACTTCGGCAATATGACCGCAGACGTCATCACCAAAGGTCAGGGGAGCGCCCCACAAGCTCATTTGCAACGGGAGTTAGGATAATATGGCACGAAACAAACAAATGGATCCGGTGGCGCTTGCCCAAGCGCAGCAGCAACGCGAGCAGCAAGAAGTTGCCGCGGCGTTCCAAAAGGGCATCACCGCACTTCGCGACTTTATCGCGCCCAGCTCTATTGAGCTGAACAGCAGTTATTTCCAGCTCGGAACCAGGTTGGCACGTACATATTATGTATATGGTTACCCGCGTCAGTTATACACCGGCTGGATGAGCAGTATGGTAAACCTCGACGAAGTTATCGACATCTCGCTGTTTATTTACCCGGTGGAAAGCCAGGTAGTACTCGACAACCTCCGTAAAAAAGTAACGCAGCTGGAAGCCGGTATTCAGATAGATGCCGACAAGGGACGCGTCCGCGATCCGCAAAAACAGGCCGCTATTTTGGACGCCGAAGAAATGCGCGACAAACTACAGGTAGGCGAAGAGCGTTTCTTCCGCTTTGGCTTTTACTTTACGGTGTACGCCGGCAGCCTCGAAGAACTTGAGTTTATTAGCCACAAGGTCGAATCCATGCTTGGCCAGCAGCTGGTATTCAGCAAGCCGGCCAGTTCGCAGCAGGAGCAGGGGCTTAACAGCACGGTGCCCCAGTTTAGCGACCAACTGCAAATCCGGCGCAACATGTCTACCGGCGCTATTAGCACCAGCTTCCCATTCACCAGCGCCGATTTAAGCCAGGACAACGGCATTTTGTATGGCATCAATATGCACAACTCCGGTCTGGTTATTTTCGACCGCTTTACACTCGAAAACGGCAACTCGGTAGTCTTCGCTAAGTCCGGTGCAGGTAAATCGTTTACCGTAAAGCTTGAAGCGCTCCGCAGCATGATGATGGGCACCGAGATTTTTATCATCGACCCCGAAAACGAATATGAGCGCATGTGCGACGCCGTTGCAGGTTCGTATGTACGTCTCAGCCTCAATTCGTCAACCCGTATCAACCCGTTTGATTTGCCCAAGGTTGTCGATACCGAAGAAGCTGATAATGCATTACGCTCTAACCTGATTACACTGCACGGCTTGTTCCGCCTGATGATGGGCGGCGCCCAGGCGCAGATGATGGGTGGCGCACAGGTGATGGCTCCAGCGCTTTCGCCCGTCGAAGAGTCCGACCTGGATGCGGCCCTCATCGAAACCTATGCGCGCGCCGGCATCACCAACGACCCGCTGACACACCAGGGCTTCCCACCTACCATATCCGATCTTTACGATACGCTCGTCCACATGGGCGGCACCGGCCCCCAGCTGGCCCAGCGGCTGCGTAAGTACACCACCGGCACCTTTGCCGGCATCTTCTCGCAGCAGAGTAATATCGACATTAACAACCCGTTGGTAGTCTTTAATATTCGCGACCTAGAAGACGAACTGCGGCCGGTCGCCATGTACATCGTACTCAACTACATCTGGAATAAGACCAAGACCGACCGCCGTCGTCGCATCCTGATCGTAGACGAAGCCTGGCAACTCATGAAGTACGAAGACTCCGCTAACTTCCTGTTTAGCCTTGCCAAGCGTGCCCGCAAATATAACCTCGGCATCACTACCGTCACCCAAGACGTAGAAGACTTTATGGGCTCGCGCATGGGCCGCGCCGTAGTGGCTAATGCCAGCATGCAGTTCCTACTCAAGCAATCGCCGTCTGCCGTTGACGTACTATCTGATGTGTTTAAACTGACGAGTGAAGAGAAAAAACGGTTGAGCCAGTTCCCGGTGGGGCAGGGACTGTTCTTTGCCGGACAAAATCACGTGCATATTCAGGTCGTGGCCAGTCCCACCGAAACCACCCTTATCACCACCAATCCAGCTCAAGTACAGCAGATTCAAGGTGGCAATATGGACCAGGTGCAAGGTACAATTGACCTAGCGAATCAACTCTACCCCGGAAGTGTATAGGTAACCACGTATGGCGACCGACCAGCGAACCGAGCCGAACCTCGACGACCTAGAAAAGAGCTATCACCAGCCCACCGTTGATCACCCGCTAGGAAGCCGGGAAGGCAATGTGTATGACGATGATCATCCCGTTGCGAGCGGTGCCGACCTAAGAGCCGCCGAAGAAAGTGGCATGGGCGTAAAGCCCGAAGGCCATGACGAAAGCAGCGCCCCAACACTCGACAGCCGCGAAAAAGGCGGCCGCGATTACCGTCCTAAGTTCGACTG
The DNA here is from genome assembly GCA_035478295.1 of Bacillota bacterium. Lineage (GTDB taxonomy): Bacteria > Patescibacteriota > Saccharimonadia > Saccharimonadales > UBA4665 > PMNU01. The sequence continues at coordinate 149,713 of DATIJU010000008.1, forward strand.
GATGGACGGTGGCTTCTATAAAAAAGACCTCGAAGACAAAGGGCCAGGCAAAAGCCGTGCCAGCAAAAAGTTCTGGGGCCAAAAGGTGGGCGGCAAGAAAAATGCCGGCGGGTTCCTAAGCCGTCACAAAAAAGAATTATTCCTAGCCGGCGGCATCGGCGGCGGGGCAATTGGCTTCTTTGCCATTATGGTCATGCTGATCCTCATTCTGGCACCATATAAAACCGTGCACTTTGCCACCATCCTGCGCTCTGTGGGTATGGCCCGTTTTACCTATGTCATGAACAAACAATTCTCACGCACTATTTTTGACTCCGCCGTGCTTACCAAAAACAGTACCGGGCGCTTTGTGCCGCCGCAGTCGAGCCTCTTTTATAAAGTGGTGGGCATTAATCCCGCCAAGCAGCTCAAGCAGCTCGGCAACGACAATGTTCTGCGTTTCGATTTCGAAGGCAGCAATATTTGGGGCGGCGCGCTGGGGCGTACTAACACATTCCGCGGCGTAGTAATAAATGGGCAGGGGTACTACATCGACGATTATGCCCGCAATATGTACGGCGTTGGCAACTACGACGATCTCAGCCGGGCCCAAGCCAGAAAAGTGAGGGCATCCTTCTCAACCGATGTCCAAGGCCGTCTGTCCGACGCGCTGCAGCTAAAATCCAGACGTTTTAGGTGGGGCGTCTATAAAGGGTTCTACCAGGCAACTGGCATAAGACTCGTTAAGTGGTTTAATAAAGCTAAAGATTACGAAAATCTGAGCGATAAAGAGGCCCGGGCAAAGAATGCTGACGAAACCTTAAAACAGGTGGAGGGAACGGATGGTGCCAAAAAGTCGGGGTTAACCGATCCCGACGAAACTGCCGAGAAAAAACGGCAGGCCGATATAGAGGCGGCCAGAAATGACACCACTCCCGGGGAGGTGAGGAGTAAGCTTGCTACCCGTGTCCGGGGAGTACGCGGGGCCAGTACGGCCGTTGCGCTCGTTACCTTAACGTGCGTGGTGCACGCGCTCGCTAATTCGTTCCATGATTCCCAGGCCCAACGCGAACAACAGGCGGCGCGCATGGCCGCCGAAACCCAAACTGCTGCCGACCAACAAAAATTTGGTGATACGAAACAGCAAGCTGTGGGCGCCGAAAATGGCATGTGGGACAATGCCGATAACTCACCAGTATATAAGAGTATTACGGGCCGGCCGCTTTCAGACCAAGATCAAAAGGATATGGCCTCGGTCGCCAGTATTAAAACTCCCGATTCGCGCTTCCAGAGCATCATTAGTGTTGTCGACACGGTGCTTACCGGCGGCCAGCTATCCGGCACCGTTCCGGGGCTCGGGACAATACACGATCAAGCCTTGAATGGCCTGTGCGACGTCTTACTTAACGAATACGTCCAGGACGCCGAGGCGTTGGCCGAAATCGCCATCACCGTTGCATCGGCCGGTTCTACCGAAGGTATAGTCGCCGCTATACGTGCAGGCGTGGAGGGTGGTCTCTCACTTGCCGGAAGTGTCGGTCTGGGCGAACTCATCGGCGAACTCATCGACAGCATGGTAAACGATATGTCCAACATGCAATTCTCCGGTCTGGAAACCGGTCCGTCCCGCTTCGACGACGCCTATGTTGCTACCGACTACAGTCAAAATGTGGGCAACCGGCAAATAACCTTCGGCGCGCCCATGGATTATGCCGGCACCGCAGCCGCTCAGCAGCAGGCTATGGCCGACTTGCACAAACAAAACGCCGAAAGCTCGTTCTCGCAGCGCTATTTCGCCCTCGACAACCCATTCTCGCTCACCAGTAACCTGGTAGCGGTTATGCCTACAACCATGGGCGGAATGGCTGAAAGTATACGAGGAGGCTTAGTGTCGGTTATATCGGCCATTGGCTCACCACAGCGTCTTATCGGTAACGTTCTTGGCGTCTTTACCGCCCGCAACCATGCCTTTGCCGCCTCTACCAGCTTCCGTAAAGACCTCTACGGAGTAGAGGAATGGGGTTGGACACCCGAAGAACTTGCCCGTACCGACAACGATTCCAGCTTCGACGTAGAATCACTCATTCAAACAACAGAACCGAAACTGGACGAACTGAACACGAAGTACGGCCCTTGCTACGACAAAGGCTACATACTGCAAACCCAGCGTCCATCACAGTGCACTAAGGAATTTTTAACCACCGACGAGGCCATACACTGGCGAGCATACATGGCCGAAACTTACGATGCCGTACACCTAGCAGGGGGCGCTTGAAAATAGCATGAAAAAAAATCTTGAACAACGTCGGTCGCCATCTCCTTATATGCCTAAGCTGCGCCGGGCGTCGTCGACAACCCTGTCAATTGCAACCATACTTGTTATGTTCTGGAACTTGGGCGGTACGGCCGCAGGCTTCGAGATACCCACCCCTGATCCGCCATCGTCTCAGGCCGACGTAGACGCCTACCAAACCGACAGTGTGTGGTACGATCCGACGTCCTGTGGAGCCGTGGTAGACACTAAGGCTACTACCGGCGTAACCGACCCGGGCGGCGACACGAGCCTAAACCTGAACGCCAACCAGGTTAAAAATGCCAAAACAATTATCGGCATCGCCAAGACCGAAAACCTAGGCAAGCGCGGGGCAACTATTGGGCTCATAACGGCTATCGTAGAATCGCACATCACTAACCAGGACAGTCCTGCCGCCGTACCACTTTCTAAGGGCATGGGTGACCCCGGCGACTACGCCCCCGACAAAGACTCTATTGGCGTGTTCCAGCAGCGCCCCTCGCAAGGCTGGAGTACGGTGGCAGGAGACACGACCAACAGTCCTGACGGTATTAAGCAGCTCATGACCGTCGCCTACCAGGCAGAAGCCTTCTTTGGCAGCCCGCCCGGTGCCCAAATATCTTACCCTCCCGGCACTTCGAACGAAGGCGCACTTAAAAAAGGCATGCAAAATATTAGCGATTGGCAAACTCGGACCGACATGGGCGCAGTAGCCCAAGACGTACAACGCTCCGGTTTTCCAGATCGTTATGCCAAGCAGATAGATAACGCTACCGCTATTGTAAATGCCTTTTGGGACACAACCGCAGCTCTAGCACTACCAATTCCCATTAATGGCTCAGGAGGAGGCGCAGGCGAGGCTGGAGCGACACCTAGCGGCCCGGCAGGTCAAAGCTGTTGCCCGGACGGAGCCGCAGCAGCTACTGGCGACGGTAGAACCATCGTGCTCGACCCCGGCCACAGTGGCGACCCTGGTTACGACAAAAAAGATCCGGCAACCGGCATACCCGACTATGACTACCCCTCAGACAGCCCGGAAATGAAAGATGTATTTGACGTAGCGCAACGAGCGCAACAGGCACTCACCACAGCGGGATATACGGTTAAAATGACTAAAGAGAAGTGGGATAGTGCCGTTGGCTTACGTGCCCGTGCCGACTTCATGAAGACCTACCATGCAGCACTTGGTGTCAGTATCCACACTCAGGCCAGCAACTCAGGCGGCGGCGGACTAGCTTGGCAAACAGCCAACAACATCGTCTACCCACAGGCGGTAGGTCTCTATCGGACAACATCTAAAGCAGACGGCAGAAAACACGTTCCGCTCACCGAAGATCACGCAGCCGTAGCCACACTGAGCCAAAAGTATACCGATATATTCAAGCAACAACGGACGGCAGCCGAAGGCCACACGGTGCGTAGAATCGACGAAGTGAACGGCAGGGCAGGCGATTTTGCAGTTCCCGGCCTCGACGACCGTCTGCCGTCCGCTGGCAATATCTGGATGGTACAGCTCTTCGCTGGCCTCGATAACTACCCCTGGGTATACAACGAAGCGGGCGGTGACAGCGCCGGGCAAAAGGGTCTCAATGAGGCCGACAGGCAAAAGTACGCCGACGGCATTGTTAAGAGCGTTGAGGCAGCCATACCGCTCACTACTTCAGGGTCAAACACCGGCAATGTCGCCACAGAGACTACCAGCACTTCCGCGCCAACCTGTGTCGTAGGCGACGGCGCTACGGGTGACCTCTTTAGCACAATTAAGACTTACGCTTGGCCCACCTATCACTCAGCGCCATTCCCCAGCTCTAAGGCACAATACGAAACCGCCATGAAGCCAGAATACCTGGCAGCTGTAAAGGAAGCTCAGGCTAAACATGTATACGTAGGCGGCGGCCAATATCCGGGCGTAGACTGCGGCGGCTTCGTAACTCTGGTGTTTAGAAACAGTGGGGCAGACCCCAACTATAACTCACACATGAGCAACGTAATCGCTCAGCAAAAATATATTACCGAGCATCCCGAACTATACGATGACGTATCCAAATTAATCGGCCATCAAGTGGCTAGCAGCAGCGACCTTAAACCGGGAGATATATACATCAACAACGACATGTCACACACCTATATCTTCATTGGCACTGGTATCTTCCCCAACTACAACGCCGCTTCGGCCTCTTTTAGCACCACGGGCGCATCATGGCGCACGCCAATGGCCAGCCCGGCATACGGCTTCACGGGTGCACACTGGTGGCGGCTCAAAACTTTAAATAGCGTAGCAACGTAGGGATACATATGGAACCTAAGCAAAAACGATTACTTCTCATTACAGGCGGTGCTGTATTTGGCCTCTTTATTCTCATCGCGTTTGTCTCGCTCCTGGCTGGGCACAGCATAACCGTTAACGTTGTTGCCATACCCGAAGATTCGTCGATCTCACTCGATGGCAAAACAATAAAAGCCGGCAAAGTGCGCATGAGCCGCGGCGAGCATACCCTTACCGCTACGCGGCAATTCTTCGACAAAGCAACCAGAAAGATTAATACCGCCGACATCGACACCGCACAGCCGCTCTATATACTGCCAATTCCCAAATCACCAAGCGCCATAGACTACCTCACCAAAAACCCTAAAGTACAGCAGCAGCGTGAGTCTGCCGGCGGCATCATCTCTATACAAAATCAACAGATAATTACCAAAAAATACCCCATAGTCGGCAACCTACCGTACAAGACGCTCGACTTCCGCATTGACTACTCCTTAGACGACGAGTACAACTTAAGTCTCACCATAACCACGTTCCCGATTGCCGTCCAATCCGAGGATGCCGCGCGCTACAATGCCGACGTCAGCCGCTACAAACAAGAAGCCCTTGCGTACCTGCAATCCCAAAAAGTCGATACCAGTAAGGTGAGCATTACCTACAAGACTGAATAGCTACTTCTGTCCGCCCAACGGAATAATATTACTGCTCGTAAAATGCTGCACCACCACATCGGCATCGGTAGTAGTAATAAAGGTTTGGTGGTCGGCTACATATGCCGTGAGTGCCTGACGGCGCCTGCCATCCAGCTCACTAAACACATCGTCGAGCAGTAGCAGGGGAGGAGTTCCCTGTAATTCTTCGAGCAGCTGCAGCTCCAATAACTTGAGCGCCAGTACCAATGTCCGTGTCTCCCCGCGCGATGCCGCCTCGCCGGCGGCATGCCCATCAATAAACACACCTAGATCGTCACGATGCGGTCCATAGGCCGTAAAACCGCGCAGCAAATCCAGTTCAGTGCTTGTTTCGAGTTTATGCAACAGGCTGCTTTCGTATGTTTCGGGTGCAAACCGCGACGCATATTCCAGTACGATACGATTAGTTTGCCGACTCAGGCCTTCGTAGAGGTCGCTGACGCGGGCATTAAACCGCGAAATGAGTGCCAGTCGCTCCCGCGCAATTTGGCCGCCTAATTCGCTCAAACGAACATTCCATACAAATAACTGTTCAACCACGTCGCGCGGCTGTTTTTTAAGTAGGGTGTTGCGCTGATATAACACGCGCCGATAGTGGCGGCGCGTGGCAGCAAAACGCGGATTAATCTGTTCTAAAAGATCATCCAAAAAACTGCGTCGCAGTTCAGGCGAACCGTGCAGCAGCAACAAATGATTGGGCTCAAACAGCACAACCGGCAGTTGCCGCGCCGGCAGCAGGCGAGCGAGCGGCTGACCGTCAATCTCAAAGCTTTTTAACCATTTCTCGCCCGTCCCGGGCTGTAACTTAACCACGCGCCTGCCTTTAACAGTATCGGCGTCCAGACGCATCCAGGGCGCGTCAAACTGAACCAGCTCCATATCGCCCGCCCGAAACGATGCCCCGCGAGCAACTACCAGTACCGCTTCCAGCAAATTCGTTTTACCGCTGGCGTTGGGGCCCACAATAATATTTACGCCGCTGTCCATCTCGAACGAAGCGTCGTCATAGCAACGAAAATGCTGCAGGCGCAGATCAGTTATCATTATGTGTCCTATTCTAGCTGATTAGTATCAGACTAGCTCTTGAGCGGCATAACAATATGCACGTAATCGCTGGCAGTAGGGTCGCGCAACACCGAAGGCTCAAGCTTGCCGTTAAAGCTAAACGTCACTTCGTCACCCGACAGCGTGTGCAGGGCGTCCAGCAAGTAGCGGGAGTTAAGCGTGATGGCACCCGTACCCTCTACCTTGGCGCTCGCCTTGGCCGTGTTTTCGCCCAGTTGCGATGCCACCGACCGAATACTTAACTCAGACGTTGCTTCATCAATATTGAGCGTAATACTGCCGGCGCTTTCGCGGGCAAACAAGCTGGAAATTTTTGCGGCGTTCAAAAGGTCAGCGCGCTTTAGAGTGGCAGTGGTTGCGAAGCTGGCCGGAATAAGCTTGCGGTAGTCCGGGTACTTACCCTCAATCAAACGAGCTACCAGTTCGACGTCACCCACCCGGAACAGCACCTGCTGATCATCGCTCGTTACCTGTACATCATCTTCGGCGTCGCCGACAATACGAAGTAAGTCTTGCATGGCCGAAACTGGCACAAGCAGATTTATTTCTTCTTTTGTCTTAAGTAATTCTTTTTCGGCCAAACGATAACTGTCGGTTGCAGCCATATACAACGCACCTTCTACAGTGTGCATATACACACCGGTAAGTACCGGGCGAGCTTCATCACCTGAGGCGGCAATAACTACTTGCTGAAGCGCCTTCTTAAGGGTCGGAGCGGGCACAGTCCAGGTTTTGCCTTCGGTCGGGGCGGGCATCACCGGAAACTCTTCGGCCGATACGCCATTGATAACCGACTGGTACTGGTCGGTTGCAATGTTTAATTTGTACTCATCAAGCTTAAGATCAATAACACCCGCAGGCAGACTGCTCACAAAATCTTGCATGAGTCGGGCAGGGACGGTGATTGCTCCTTCGTCGGCAACCTTAGCGCCGATGTAATGGGTAATGGCAATATCAAGGTTCGTCGCCGCAATGCTTAAGCGGTTGTTAACCGTCTTTATTAATACATTGGCTAGTACTGGTAATGTACCGCGGGCATTCGCTACGCGGGCGACGGTTCCAAGTGCTTTGTTCAGGTTTTCCTGTGTTACTTGCAGCTTCATGTTTTATGCACTCCTTACTATGTAACTAATTAATTAGAATAGTTGTCGTTATTATAGGCACTGTGGAAAATGGGGAAAACAAAGCAGAAAACAGATTGGTAGCAGCTATTTTAGCATGTGAACAAGTGGCTGCTTGGGTGCGTACAAAAGGTGCGAAACTTGGGACTTTTACACGTAGGGTGCGGGGAAGTATGGCGGGACGTGTGCACAAAATGTACTCAGCCCTATGTAGTTCCCGGGCTATTTCCACCGGTTTTACACAGCTTTTACGCATACAATTTGTCCTTAATACTGCTGACTGCGGCGCGGATGTCGGCGTCCAGACGAACCTCTTTCTCGATTTTTTCGATAGAGTGGATGGCAGTGGTGTGGTCTTTGCGGCCCAGCTCTTTGGCGATTTTAGGAAAGCTGAGGTGTAGCTCGCTTCTGAGCATATACATAGCTACCTGGCGGGGGACGACGATGTCTTTGTCGCGCTTTGGCCCCAAGATATCTTCGATGGGTATTTGGAAGTGGCGCGCCGTGCGCTCAATAATTTGCCGGGCGCTAATGTGCTTGGGCCGCGTTTGGGCGCTGCCAAGCAGGCTGCTGGCGATGCCGAGATTGGGCTCAAGGGCGCGCATCTCGCAAAATGCCAGCAGTTGGTTTAGTGCTCCTTCTAGCTCACGGATGTTGGTTTGTACGTTGTTCGCCAGGTATTCGACGACGTCGCTGGGTAATATTATGTCGTGGTTGTGTGCTTTAGTTTGCAGAATGGCGCAGCGGGTTTCAAAATCGGGAGTTTGCATATCGATGCTCATGCCCCACACAAAGCGACTGCGCAAGCGCTCTTCTAGTGTTGGAATGTCGCGCGGCGGTTTATCGCTGCTGATGATAATCTGCTTGCTAGCCTGGTGCAGCGCGTTAAAGGTATGAAAAAATTCTTCCTGCACCTTTTCTTTGCCGGCAATAAATTGCACATCATCTACGATAAGAACGTCCGAGCCGCGGTAGAAGTCGGCAAAGTCAGTGTTTTTTCTAAACCGTAGAGCGTCCACAAATTCCTGCAAGAATTGCTCGCTCGATATATATATGACGCGGGCCCGGGGGTTGTGAGCGAGTACGGCGTTGCCAACCGCCTGAATAAGGTGCGTTTTGCCAATACCCACGCCGCCATATAAAAAGAGCGGATTATATTTAGTACCCGGCTGGGCGGCCACAGCCTGGCAGGCGGCGTAGGCCAGCTCGTTGCCAGAGCCGACGATAAAATTATCGAACGTATATTTCTCGTTGAGTCCTTGCCGGTAAGCATGCGTCACGCCCGTAGCAGCCTGTGGTTTGGCGGGCGAAGTCTGTTTAGAGGCTATTGCAGGCGAGGGACGCAGTACGGAGGTTTCGTCTTCGCGCACGGGGGTCAGAGACGAATGTATCTTATATTCAACACGGTCGGCAGTGGCGCCATTTTTGCGGAGGGTGTCCAGCACCAGGTCGCTATACTTGCGCTCCAGCTGCTGCTTTATAAATACATTCGGAACGCCTACGATAATACGCTCGTCATCCTGTTTAAGAAGCACCGTGTTCTTAAACCATGTTACGAAGTTGCCACGCGAAACCGATAGCTCAATTTCGCCCAACACTGCTTGCCACAAACTAGACGCTGGTTGCATCACCCTCTCACTTCCTTACTACTCTCGACTATACGCTAGACTCATGGACTTTTCCACATGTTTGCACCACGTCTATGTCGAATCGTCTACAGTGCTTGACTTGAGGAAAAGTTATGCACAGTGTTGAGGCCTATCTGTTAAAGTGTGGAAAACAGTTGAGATTAAGTGGAAAACTTGCTAAGATTAATGGGTTAAACATTGTTATTTTCACCAAAAGGTAACAATTTAGAAACTAAGTAAGGGCAGGGGTGCCATCACCTTGAAGGTGCTGCGTATATCCTGTAGAGTGAGAGCATATGCCAAAACGAACGTACCAACCCAAGAAACGCCACGCCGCACGCGTACATGGCTTTATGAAGCGCATGGCTACCCGAGCCGGCCGCGCGGTTTTACACCGCCGCAGGTCTAAGGGCCGCGTCGCACTTTCTAAGTAACCATAAAGAGGCCCTTTCGGAGGCTAGAGTTGATTACGCAAGCTCATAGATTCCACGGACGGAGTTCTTTGCGCTTCGTATACTTACGCGGACAGACCGTCCGCGCCGGAGCCATTTCTCTTAAATATGCCCTCAACACTCGCCAAGGTGGCTATCGGGTGGCTGTTGTGGTAAGCCGCAAAGTAAGCAAATCTGCTGTGGTGCGCAATCGCATACGGCGGCGCATGTATGAAATTATCCGAAACCGGAGTAAGCTTATTACCGCGCCGTATGATTTGGTATTTACTGCCTACGACGAATCAACGGCAACGGTATCACATCAGCAGCTGCAGCAGTCCGTCGTGGGCGCGCTTACGCGAGCCGGTGTTATTAACAGATCAGAACATGCTATAGTAGAAAGTAAGGAGACGTCCGCTTAATGTTTACCACGCTGATTGTCCAGCCAATTTTTAACCTGTTAGTACTTATTTACGCCGTACTGCCAGGACATAACTTTGGCCTTAGTATTATTATCTTTACCATTATTGTCCGTCTGCTTATGTGGCCGCTCGTTAAGAAGCAGCTGCACCAGGTAAAAATAATGCGCAAGATCCAACCAGAACTTAAGCGCATCAAGAAGGAAGCCAACGGCAACAAACAGCAGGAGTCACTCATGATGATGGCGCTCTATAAAGAGCGCGGCATTAACCCGTTCGGCTCTATTGGCGTGTTGCTGCTCCAGCTGCCAATTCTGATTGGTTTGTATAGCGGCCTGCAAAAGATTTTGCACGATCCGCACAGCCTGATTACCTTTGCCTATCCGTCATTGCAGCACCTGCCCTGGATGGAGCAGCTGAGCCACAACATTAAGCAGTTTGATGCGACGCTGTTCCATGTTGTAGACCTTACGCGCAGCGCACTTGGCCCGAAGGGCGTGTATTGGCCGGCTATGCTGATTGTTATCGGCAGCGCCGTGGTGCAGTTTTATCAGAGTAAGCAGCTCACCCCTACCACTAAAGATTCCCGTAAGCTGCGCGACATTCTGAAGGGTGCTACCGCTGGCCAGCAAGCCGACCAGTCTGAAGTAAATGCTGCCGTAGCTCGCAGTACACGCTTCCTGCTGCCAGCCATGATCTTCTTGTTTACGGTAAATATTCCGTCTGCATTAGGCCTGTATTGGCTAGTCAGTGGTTTAGTGGCGCTTATTCAACAGAGTATTGCCTTGCGTGACGACACCGCCGAAATGGAAGAAGAAGTGGCCGGAGTTAAGGGTGGTAAAAAAGACAAGATTACCACTGCCGCCAAAGAGAAGGAAAAGAATGCTATCGAGGCCGAGGTTGTATCGCAGCCTAAGCCCAGGACCGTCAAGAAGAAGGGTAGCCAAAAACGGAGGAAGAAATAGTGGAAGACGCCATTCGTTACGCGAAAAAGTACCTTGAAGACCTGTTGTCATTTTTTGGCTTAAACACCGACGTACACGCCACCTCCGAAGATGACGTGATTGAGTTGGAAGTCCCCAGCACGCACCTCAATGGCTTTTTGATCGGCCAAAAGGGCGACAACATGCGCGCCATGCAGTTTTTAGTAAGCAACGCCCTTAAGAATCAGGGCTTTGAATACACGCGCGTAAATGTAGACGTAGCTGAATATAAAAAGCAGCGCGCCCAGCGCCTGGCCGAGCGCGCCGAAGAGTGGATGAAGAAAGTTAAAGACACCGGCAAGGCACTCGACCTTAAGCCCATGAACGCCGCCGACCGCCGTACCGTGCACAAGTTGGCCCAGGAATGGGGCGTCGTGAGCGAGTCCGACGGCGAAGGCCGCGACCGCCACATTGTGCTTAAGCCGTCAGCCGACGGTGAATCCGAAGCTGCTTAACCGAGTAGTTTTTTGTAGACGATTAGTGTCTCCTGGGCCATTTTGGTCCAGGAGTATTTTTTAATTTGCTGGTAGCCGTTTTTAACGAGGTCGGCGCGCTGTTTGTCGTCGTCAAGTAGCTTTGATATTTGGTGGGCGATGTCGGCAGGGTCGTTCGGGTCGCAGTAGGCGGCGGCGTCACCGTATACTTCGGGCATAACACTCACATTACTTGCGAGTACTGGTGCGCCATTAGCCATTGCTTCGGTGCCGGGGAGCCCCCAGCCTTCGCCTAATGACACCGTTACGAATAACTTGGTGTGCTGGTAAAGCCAGGCTGCTTGCTCGTCGGGCAAAAAACCGGTGATGTGAATGTTGTCGCGTGCGCTCAAGGTTTTAACCTGTTGTTCGAGCTCCTCATAGTGTTTTTCTTTTTTGCCGACGAGCATAAGGTGCAGGTTGGGGTGTTGTGTGTGTAGCAAATCGAAAGCTTGGCACAGGCGGTAGACGTTTTTGTGCGGGAAGGCGTTGCCTAGATACATAATGAAGTCTTGGGGCGCACCTTTTGGCTTAACTGGCGGCTTGGTGGAAGGCAGGGCTCCCGACTCGTAGGTTACTACCAGTTTGCCCTTGGTGAAGGGTTGCATTGTGGCCAGCTCTTTGGCGACGTAGTTGGTGGGCACAATAACGCGCGCCGACTTTTTGTGGCTCCACCACATCAGGAAGTGATATAAGCGCATCTTGACCCAATACACTGCTGCCGGAGTGTCGCCGCGGCGCACGAAGTAAAACATAAGGAGGTCGTGTGTAGTGGTAACTATGTTGCCGAAGTAGAGCAGGGGTTGCTGGGTCATGGTGAAGTGCACTAGGTCGGGGTGCAGCTGGTACAGCTGCCGGGCAAAGCGGATTTGGTCGAGGGGGTTGAACGAAAATTGAGGGAAGGGGCAGGGGAGGGTGGTAAAGGCAGGGGAGTGCATCTCCCAGGGATCATCGGGCTGCACGAGAATAGTGTAGCGATTGTCGTGGTCAATATCTTGCAGGTGTTCGACTAAGCGGTCTGTGTAGCGTCCGGTGCTGCTGCGGCGGTTCCGGGCGTCGATGACGATATGACGTGTACTCATTGCTATAATTATACCTAAGATGCAGATTGTTAAACGTATTCCGTATTGGGGCGCTGTGGTGCTGCTTGCGTACATGCCGTTCCATATCTTCTTTAGTCAATCTGTTAGCACGATTACTGGTGGGCTGGAAGCCTGGAAAGTTGCTAAGGATATCTTTACTGCTGTACTGGCAATGTTCACAATTTGTTTAGTGATTTTTAACAGAGGTGTACCGAAGTGGTTTTGGGCGCTTTTGGGCGTGAGCGGCGCGTATTTCCTGCTGCATGTACTTCTCTGGATGATCCACCCTCACCTGTTCCATACCAGTGCTGAGGTTGGTTTTATATACAACATGCGTCTCATCTGTTATGTGTTGATTGGCGCCGGCGCAGCGCTGTTGTATCCACGTATGTTCGCTTTTAGATCAATTTTTAAGGTAATAATTGCGGTGAGCTCTGTGGTGGCGATCCTTGCGGTTATACAGTACTTCTTGCCAAAGGATATCTTGACGCACTTTGGATACAGCTTAGCGCGCGCCGCGCGCCCCTCTTTCTTTATCGACGACAATCCGGCGTTTCCAAGAGTTATGTCTACCCTACGCGATCCAAACTCGCTGGGGGCTTATCTGTTGGTACCGATTGCACTGCTTACTCATGCGCTTTTGCAGGCCAAAAAGAGCTCTGGGCGCCGCCGCGTGTGGCTGGCCGGGCTTATGGTGCTTCATGTGACGGCGCTGTATATGACGTTCTCACGCAGCGCCTGGCTGGGAGCGGTTGTAATGACCGGCGCAATTATTTGGTGGCGCTTTAGTTCGTATTTTGTGCGTGTCATCCGGCAGTGGTGGTTGGCAGGGGTTGTGGTGCTATTGTTGCTCGCCGGCGGGCTGTTTGCTTTGCGGCACAATACACAGCTAGATGGTATTGTTAGCCACTCCACTGCTACGCAAGTTGGCCCGCACGATTCAAACGATCTGCATCTGATATACATTAAAAAAGGCCTGAGCGGCATTTGGCATAATCCCTTGGGGCACGGTCCGGGTACTGCTGGGCTGGCTTCCATCCAAAATCCTGACGGCGGCCTGCTTACCGAAAATTACTACGTACAGATTGGTTACGAAGTGGGCGTACTGGGCCTCGGCATATTTGTGGGCTTGCTGGTATGGTTATATATCCGTCTTTGGCGCCGGCATGATGAGTGGACGACGGTGCTCCTGAGCACGTTTTGGGCCTATGCACTCATTAATATGCTGCTGCATATGTGGAGTAACGAAGCGGTGGCGGTGCAATGGTGGTTGCTTGCGGGCGTTGCACTGGCGCTGCCGGCGGCTACGAAGCGGTCCGGCCGGTCAGACGCCACCAAAGCGCGCGCAGACGCTTGAGCTTGTAGGCGTTTGGCGGTAAATCGTGGATGAGCAGGCTCCAAATGTAGTCGTTGGATACTTTGCGGGAGCCCTGGATGCGCCGACGCTCCATCAGTTTTTTAGGCAGCTTTACCCAAAAGAGCGCCACACCTTTGAGCGCGCCCGATCCCCTGCCATCCGGGAATGATTTTATAAAGAACAGTGTGTATGCGAGCAGGAATCGTGGCAGGATGCGCACTAGCAGCGGGGCGGGCACGTCTTTAACTAGAATGTACGGCAGGTTTTTCATGTACTGCTTGGTGGTAAATGTATTGGCCACGCGGCCGTTTGTTTTGCGGCGGGCTAATTGCGCGCTGGTTTGCCCTTGCTCGTGGAATACTACTGATTTTGGTACAAAGCTCACCTTGTAGCCGGCAAGCTGCGCGCGGAAGCTAATATCAATATCTTCGTAGTAAGCAAAGAAGTCTTGGTCGTACAGGCCAATTTGTTTTAGCATGCTCACGCGGTACATGCTGGCGCCGCCCGACGCACCAAAGATATCAGTACTCTGGTTGTAACGTGCCGAGGCGACCTCATCGCGGCCGCGCGGGAATGGAATGCCCCAGATGGTGTATTGGTCCGCGGTGCTGTCGATAGTTTTACCATCGGCATGCAGAATGGTGCAGGTGGCGATGCCGTATGCCGGATGGTCGTCTAAAAAATCCACCAAATGCTTCAGCCAGTCTTTATCGGCGATGGCATCGTTATTAAACGGTGCGGCGTAGGTAGCGCCTTCTTTGATGGCTAGTTCCAGGCCGGGGTTTACGCCACCCGTAAAGCCGTAGTTTTTGTCACGGTAGATGGCGGCAACACGGGGATCTTTGCGTATGTATGTCTTGATGATGTCGGCGGAGTTGTCGACGGAACCGTTGTCGACAATTACCAGCTTAAAGCTCTTGTAGTGCTGTGCGAGCACCGAGTCGATGGAGGTGGCAAGGCGCTTCGCGCCGTTTAGGTTAGGGATGATAACGAAAACAGGCGTTCTCATAAAGGGTATAGTATCCTATAATCTACTATTAGCATATGTTAGTGAAGAAGATCTTTAGCAAGCAAAACCGCGCTCTTTTGCGCGAGTTAGTCGTAACCGATTTTAAGCTCCGCTATCAAGGTTCGGTGTTGGGGTATATGTGGTCGCTGCTTAAGCCGCTACTGATGTTTGTAATCCTGTACACCGTGTTCGTCCGATTCTTAAAGATTGGCGGCTCCATTCCACATTACCCGGTGTACTTGCTGCTAGGCATTGTAATGTGGAACTTCTTTACCGAGATGGCCGGCTTGAGCTTGGGCTCTATTGTTGGCCGCGGCGACCTCATCCGTAAGATACGAATATCGCGTTGGATTATTGTGGTGTCCAGCAGCCTGACGGCGCTTATTAACTTTGCGCTTAACTTGTTAGTGGTGGGCATACTTATGGCGGTTAATCATGTAGACCTTTTGCATACGGGGCTGCTTCTGCCACTCATATTTATTGAGGTGTACCTATTCTCGTTGGGTATTTCCTTACTACTCGCGGCATTGTACGTAAAGTTCCGCGACATCAATCATATATGGGACGTCTGTATTCAGGCGCTGTTTTACCTTACTCCTATCTTGTACCCGCTGAGCCTGATTACTAACCCGACCCTGCAAAAGATTATTCTTTTGAACCCCATGGCCCAGGCTATTCAGGACGCTCGCTATGTGGTGGTAACACACCAGACGATCACCCTGCATCATGTAACTAATTTGGGGTTAACGCTCATTCCCTTTGTGTTAGTAGCGCTCGTATTGGTAAGCGGCGTGCTGTACTTTAAGCGAGAAGCCAAGTATTTCGCGGAGAATATTTAGTATGGAAGACAAAGTGGCAATTAAGGTAGCGCATGTATATAAGTCGTTTAAGCTGCCGCATGAGAAGCAAAGTTCGATTAAGGGCTCGCTGCTGCACTTTGCACAGCGAAAGCGCGGTTACGAACAGCAGCACGTGTTGGACGACATCGATTTTGAAGTCAAAAAAGGTGAGTTTTTTGGCATTGTAGGACGTAACGGCAGCGGCAAAAGCACGCTTCTAAAACTACTGGCCGGCATTTATACACCCAATAAGGGCGACGTGCAGGTGTGTGGTAAACTGACGCCATTTATTGAGCTGGGTGTGGGGTTTAACCCCGAACTTACCGGGCGTGAGAACGTCTTTTTGAATGGCGCCCTGCTGGGCTTCAGCCATAAAGAAATGAACGCCATGTACGACGATATTGTTAGCTTTGCCGAGATTGAGAAGTTTATGGACCAGAAGCTCAAAAACTATTCCTCTGGCATGCAGGTGCGTCTGGCATTCTCGATTGCCATTAAGGCACAGAGCGATGTGCTCTTGATTGACGAAGTATTGGCCGTGGGCGATGCCGCATTTCAGCGTAAGTGTTTTGAGCACTTTATGCTGCTTAAAAAGAACAAACAAACCGTTGTTTTGGTCACGCATGACATGGGCGCAGTACGGCAATATTGCGACAAGGCCATCATGATAGACAAAGGTCGTATTGTAAAACGCGGTACGCCCGAAGTAGTTGCCCAAGCATACCAGAAGCTGTTTAACGACGAAATGGAAGCAGAAGAAGGCAAAGAGAAGGCTGCCCGTAAGCAGTCCGGCGATACCGACAATCGCTGGGGCGAAGGCGGCCTGCGTGCGGTAAAACCACAAGTGGCTATTACCGAGGACACGGTAACCATTACTACGCGGTACCGTGCAGAGGTGGACACGCCGGCGCCAATTTTGGGCTTTACCATTTACGGCCCTACTGGCAGCAACATTTTGGAGGGCAACACACTGCGGGCGAAGCGCAAAACCCAGGATCTGCGAAAGGGCGAAAGTGTAGAAGTGGCATGGCAAGTGCCTAACATCTTTGCTAACGGCACATACGGGGTGAGCGTGGCATGCTGCGACCAGTCTACAACCCGGTTTTACGACTGGTGGAATGAGGCGGTGTCGTTTAAGATTCGCAAAGACGGTTATACTGCCGGCGTGGTAGACCCGGGGGTCGCAATCATCAATTATGAGGTAAGCAGGTAGGATGTGAACAAGAAAGCTACGCTAAAAAATGATTATGAACGCATGGTGCCTGAATTTCATAAGGGCACGCTCACCTATGCCGAACACATGACACGCTACACCTGTGCGCAGAAGATTGTTACTGGCAAGGTGGTGCTGGACATTGCTAGCGGCTCCGGTTATGGCACGCAGCTTTTAGCCAAGAAAGCCAAGAAAGTGTATGGCGTAGATGTTGATAAGACCTCAGTGCAATATGCCGCCGAACATTATGGCGCGCCAAACATTGAATATAAAGTGGGTGATGGCGAAGCGATTCCACTTGAGGATAACAGTGTTGATGTGGTGGTTACCTTTGAAACCATCGAGCATATCAAAGATTATCGTAAGTTTTTGAGCGAGGTGAAGCGCGTGCTTAAGCCTGACGGCTTGGCAATTGTGTCTACGCCCAACGATCTGGAATTTGCCGAGGGTAATCACTTTCATCTGCATGAGTTTGAATACCGGGAGCTTATTGATCTACTCAAGAAAGATTTTAAAAATATTGACTCATACTACCAGGCGACCTGGAAGTATGTAGCCGTGGGAACCGAACAGCTCATGAGCAGCCAAGGACCGGTGAGCGTGCCTACGATGAGTTATTCGCCGGCTGACCCCAAAGAGTACTTGTATTTTTACCTGGTTTGCAGCAATCGCAAGATTACCGAGAAAATTGAGCCGATGGCTGCGCTTGGCGAACACTACAGTGATAGGCAGCTTATTGCCGGGCGCGCCGCCGCCACGACAGAAATTGCCGCAAGCAGACAGCGTATCGTCCAGCTAGAAGCTTTTCTTAAAGACGCAAACCAGCAGGCGCTGAGTATGCAGCTCGAGCGTGACGAACTTACTAAAGAACTAGTCGCCATTAAACAATCACGAGCTTACAAACTCGCACATAAGGTAATGAGTGCAAAGAGAAAGGTGAGCAGCCATGGCCGCGACCAGTAGTATCAAATCACTTACCAAGCGGGCAATTAAAAAAGGGCTATTGGTTACCAAAAAAGTACTATCTAGGAGCAAAACGGCTCGCCGTGTAGGCCGTGGTGTGCGCAATGTGCTCTTCCCTGGCGGCGCGGCGCTTAATATTTACGATGTCAGTAAGTACATGCCCACTATCGCCGAATATCAAAAGCAGCTCAGCACATGGGAACATCTTAAGTACAAGCCGCTTATTAGTGTTGTTATACCCACCTACAATACGCCAGTGCGCTTTCTGGAGGAGTGTATCGACAGTGTACTCTTGCAGTCCTACCCTAATTGGGAGCTGTGCATTGCCGACGACGCCTCACCTAACAAAGACGTAGTGCAGACAATTAAGCGTTATGCTGCCAAAGATAAGCGCATCAAGCTTGTACAGCGTCCTAAGAACGGGCATATTAGTGCGGCGACTAATAGCGCCATTGATATTGCCAGCGGCGAATATATTGCCTTACTCGACCACGATGATGTGCTGTGGCCAAATGCACTATACGAGATTGTATCGGTGCTCGATGCGCAGCCCAAGACTGATTTTGTGTACACCGACGAAGATAAGATTGACGCCGAAGGAAAAATTCATTCGTATCCATTCTTCAAGCCAGACTGGAGTCCGGAGTTTCTGGAAAGCTGCAATTACATTACGCACTTTTCGTGCATACGCACAAGCCTGGTGCGCGACATATCCGGTTTTCGGGTTGGATATGAAGGTGCGCAAGACTGGGATTTGTTTATTCGTTTGAGCGAGAAAACCGAAAAAATTGTCCATATCCCTAAAGTCCTCTATAGCTGGCGGGTGCATGAGGCTTCGACCGCTCTCAATACAGATACGAAGCCGTATGTGTATGAGGCTCAGAATAAACTGTTGGTCGGACGCGTTGAGCGCAGTGGACGGGCAGGCATTGTAAAACAAGGTGTCATAAAACAGCACTCCAGTATCGAATATGCAGTTGTGGGCACGCCTGAAGTGAGTATTGTGCTGTATGGCGATCAGCCGGATTTGTTCAAGAAGTCGGTGTCTAGTCTGACAAAACGTACTGGTTATCAAAACGTCGAATATGTGTTTGTGACGCCAAGCGCCAAGCTGGCTGCATTTGCTTCTCGGGCAGTGCCGGGGCGGGCCAAGAAGCAAATAATACAAGTAGCTAAGGGCACGAACGCCGCCGCTGCCTACAATCAGGCCGCCACAAAGGCTGCGGGCGAATACCTGGCTTTTATTGATGGGAGTATGATAATTCGAACGCCGCGCTGGCTCGAATTATTGCTCGGTGATGCACAGTACGCCCCTATCGGTGCGGTTGGCGGTAAGACCATCGCCCGCGAGAAAGACCGTTTTATGCGTGCCGCAGTGAGCACTGGCATATACGGCTTGTATGCTCACTTGCTCGAAGGAATGCCACTGGAGGACGTACATTACATGCGCGGGCTGCATGGCCAAAGCCGGCGCAATGTGATAGCAGTCGATAGCGGTTGTCTGCTGCTCAAGCGCGACAGCTTTACATCGGCAGGCGGCTTTGCCGAGAATCTCGATGACATGTATGTAGTGGATTTGTGTCTTAAATTGCATAAATCTGGCAAGCGCATCGTATATAACCCCTACGTCGAGACCATAGACTTACAGAACAAAACAGCCGGCGATGCCGATAAAGCGCGAGACAAGGATGCTATTGTCAGATTCCAAAAGAAGTGGCGTAAAGAGATTGAGTATGACCCGTACCTCAACCCTGGTTTTACCCGCTGTAACGCACAATTGGACTTAAACTAGAGGTACACGAGCAGATGAAACAATACATTCTTCGCAAAGCAAAAGGCGGCATACGGCGCATTAAGCAGCAGCTCAGAAAGAGCGGCGTCGCTCCGACCCAGGTTGGCTTGCCCTGCCGCTACAACATGGACAGTCCTACACAGACATCCCTGGAGAGCAAACAGGTGACGGTAGAGGGGTGGCTGATTCCGAACGAGGGTATTACGGTGCGCGGTATCCGTGTGGTACATGCCGATCGACATATTGATGTAGAGTATGGCCTTCTGCGGCAAGATGTGGCCCGTGCTTTCCCGGACATTCCCGAAATGCGCTCACTTAATAGCGGCTTTTCGGCAAGCGTTGACGTTACCGATGGTCCACTTACCGTTGAGGTTGACCTCGGCAAAGGGTACAAACTCTTACATGGCACCGAACTGCGTTATGCACCGGAACAGATGGTGGCCGACCTGTACAATCCCGACCTGGCAACTAATTACGCCGAGCACCTTAACCTGATGGAGAATAAGAAGCGTTACTTTTATGAGGATGCCCCCGAAGTTTCTTATCAGCGTCATCCTGACGATCCTCGCCTTATTGCTTTCTACTTGCCGCAGTATCACCCTCTCAAAGCGAACGATTTGCGTTTTGGCAAGGGTTTTACAGAGTGGACAAACGTGACGGGCGCAACGCCTCGCTTTGTTGGTCATTTACAGCCGCTGCTACCGCGCGATTTCGGCTTCTATGATCTGCGTCTGGACGATTCTATCAAGCAGCAGATTGATCTGGCGCAGCAGCACGGTGTATATGGTTTTTGTTTTTACTACTACTGGTTTAGCGGCAATAAAGTACTGGAGCGGCCGCTGGAATCGTTTTTGAAGCACAAAGAATGGGATTTCAACTTTACAATCTGCTGGGCTAACGAAAACTGGACCAAGCAGTGGGACGGCCGCGATAAGGACATTTTTATCGCGCAGCGTTACTTGCCCGAAGACCCCCTCAATTTTATTAAAGATGTTGAGCCCATTCTTTTAGACCCGCGCTACATTCGCGAGGACGGCAAGCCGGTTTTGGTAGTGTACCGGCCGCTCGACCTCAAAGACCCGCACGCATATGTTAAGACCTGGCGTGAGTACTTCCGTAAGAAGCATAACCTGGAACTGCACCTGGTGTCGGTCTTAAGCTTTGACGATCACGACCCGCGTGAATATGGCTTTGACGCCGCTATCGACTTCCCACCGCAAACCACATTCTTCAAGAATAATGCCTATGAGGGCGGCAAGTACCCCTACCTCGACGTAACCGACAAGCTCATCGACCGTAATTTTGGCGGCAGCGTTGCCGACTATCGAAAACTAGCGCTTAACACCAAACAATATGACATTTTGCCTTTTGACACATATAAGAGTGTCATGCCGGGCTGGGATAACGACCCACGGCAAAATAAGCGTAGTCGCGGATTTGTGTGCCATTATGTGAGCCCTGATGTATATGGGGCTTGGCTGGATTCGGTGCTGCGCCTTGAAACGGCGAAGCAGAAGGCGCCGATATCATTCCTAACGGCCTGGAATGAATGGGGTGAGGGTGCCGTACTGGAGCCTACATTGTTCTATGGCCGCGCCATACTCAACCGCACCACCGAGGTACTGTCGCGCTACAGTGGCAATAAAAAGAACCAGGCTGCCTTTCCGCTGTATGGTATCAACCGTAAACCAAAGGTCAAGACGGCCGTAGTGATACATCTGTACTACCCCGAGTTATGGCCCATGGTTAAAGAAAAGCTGGTTTGCTTAAAAGATACGCCGCATGATCTGTTTATAAGCATTAATCTTAAAAATGAAGATTTTACTGAAGAAATTAAG
Organism: Bacillota bacterium; assembly: GCA_035478295.1. Taxonomy (GTDB): domain Bacteria; phylum Patescibacteriota; class Saccharimonadia; order Saccharimonadales; family UBA4665; genus PMNU01. Next base: position 171,156 of record DATIJU010000008.1, read on the forward strand.
CATTATGATTCGCACGCAACGGTTGTGGTAACGCCCAACCGCGGGCGCGATGTACTGCCTTTTGTTCATTTGGCACGCCGTTTGTCGGCTGCCGGCTACGAGTACGTACTTAAGCTGCATACCAAGAAATCTAAGCACCGCGGCGATGGCGACCAGTGGTTTGGTGAGCTGCTTAATAACCTGCTGCCCAGCGCTAAAGTGGTGTCGCAGGTGCTAAACACGCTAGAAAATACGCCTACAGTAATTGGTCCTGCCGGCCACTTCTTGAGTTTGGAACGCTATATGGGTTCTGACGAACGGCACATTCGGCGAGTGCTGGGCGAGCATGTACCTACAAGCAAGCTTGATGATGTGTTGGGTCGTCCGGAGCAGTATGGATTCTTCGGCGGCACCATGTTTTGGGCGAGCCTACGGGTACTGCAGCCTATCCTTGATTTGTACCTTATGCCGGAGGATTTTGAGTCTGAGTCCGGGCAGATTGATGGCACGCTTGCACACGGCATTGAACGCTCCATGAGCCTGCTGCCACAGCTTGCGAATACACCGGTATATGCAAGTTCGCCCAAGGGCATCAAGAAACTGTCGGCGGACGATGCCGAGACCGACTACCAGTTTGCTCCGTAAATTCTTAAGTTAGGGTCTAGAAACCGTAGAAGTTTACGCCCTCATCCTGATAGTTATAGCGCGAGACGGCTACTGCCTTTTCGATGCCGTTTGGTGTGTACACGCGTGAGCCAGTCCAGTCGGTGATGCGGTAGATTGGTCGAGCGTCCGGTGTGGTGTAGTCGATGCCATAAAATTCTACGCCCTCACTCATGTAGCCGTAAGTAACGACGGCTGCATCACGTTCGGTTCGACTGGTGGTATAAAAGTGGTTTTGTGGACTGCTGAGTCGGTAGACGGGCAAGGTGTCGGTATCGGGATAGGATTTGTCGGAGAAGGTGTCTGTTTCGCTAGTAAAGCCGTAGGTCTTTACTGCCGCATCACGCTCGGCCGCGTTCGTGGTATATAAGCGGTGGCTGCCCCGCACTAAACGGTATACATTTACAGTACTCGTCATGGACGGAGTGTAGAAGGCGATGCCATTATTGGTAAAGCTGTAGTATTGGACGTAATAGTTTTTTTCGATGCCGGCCGAGGTAAACAGGCTTGCAGTGTCGCTCGTAAGGTTGTAGGCGGGTATGGTGCCAGCCGTGGGTGAGCTATATCCGAAGAAGGCGATGCCTTCATAAGTGTAGCCGTTGCTGGTGTACTGGTCCTTTAATGGAATGCTGGTGGTGAAGACGTGATGACCGGGACTTGCTAGCCGGTATATCGGTATGGCTCCCGGTGCGGTGCTGACTATATTTTGCATCACTATACCGTCCCATATATACCCAAAGCGGACGGCGACACAAGCCTCGGACGGGTTAGTGGTGTAGAAGTAGTCGTTTATGTCAGGATTGTACAAACGACCAACGCGGCTGGAGTCGTAGGCGGGGATATTGCAGCCAGATCTCGAATACAGGCTTTGGCTCGACTGTGGTGCCAAAGTGCTACCGAACCATTTTGTGTAGGTATCGTAAAATACCTGATTACCGTGGAAGTGTGGAGTATACCAGTACAGTGACGCGGTGGCGCCGGTGCTCATATAGGTGGCGGTTCCATCGATGGTGGTGTAACCGTCGTATGAGGTGACTACGTCGCTTGGGCAGCGCTTGCGGGGACCGGGCGTCATGGGCCCGCTGTAGCAACTTTGGGGATCGTCGGAGTTGTTCCAGCTGCCGCGCACAATCGCCCAGCTTATATTGCCCAATGAACGCTGCTGTCCAAACTTGAGGAGCCATGCGCCGCGAATAAGCTGCTGAGAAAAGCCAGCCTTGCTGGGGCTGTTTACGCATGTACCCGTAACAGACGTGGTAGTAACGCCATTAATGGTGTAAAGGTTGAGGCCGCTGTAATCATGGGTTGTGCCGCTATCTGGGCAACCGTAGCCCACGGCGCCAGTGTATCTTAAGACTGAGCATCCCAAGTCGCCGCTCACGAGACCTTGCTCTTTTTGCAGGGTGGTAAGGAGTACTTGTGGGTTGATGTCATATGCCTGCGCCGCGTGGGCAATAATTGTTCCGGCGCTCACGTTGCCGCCGTAGGTGTAGCCGCCGCCGGGTGAGTAGCCGGTGGGGTCGGGTGCCGAAAAGCCGTGGTTTTGACTTATACAGCTATTCGAGAATGAGTTTAGGAATGTGTCTATGGTGCCGGCACTCATCGAGTTAGCGCTGCTAAATACGTTGTCGTCTATTATGCGGCTGCTATTAAAGGCTGCGCCGGCTTTGGGCGTAAAGACCACAAGCGGTGCGGCCGCGATGAGCAGGGTGCTCAGTAGGGCCATACTCCTACGGGAAAAGGCTTTTACGCTCATGGGGTTACCTCCAACTTCAGGGCGTCGGTGCCCGTTTTGGTTTCGCCATTCAGTGTCGCTGAAGCAGTTATTGTCCAGTTGCCTTCGGTTATGCCGATATCTTGCAACTTCCAGGTCCAATAAGCAGCGCCGCCTCTGTCTGTGGTCTGTGTGGCCAATGATTTAGTGGTGCTGCCTTGGGTGAATGTAATGTAACAGCTGGCACCGGGTGTCGTTACGCAAACTGATTGCAGCGAAGGGACGCTGCTGAGGTCTGCCTTATGACTGCTCACAAAATTTCCGGAAGGGGCAACGAGGCTGGTTTGACCGGTAGTGCCGTCCTGTGATGGCTTCTGGCCGCTGGCATCTTCGGAAGATTGAGGAGTGCTACTGTTGGGCTGTGATGGCGTTGAAGCCGGCGACGTTTGCGGCTCTCCCTTAGTTTCGGAATTTGCGGTGGTGTGAATTGTGTCTTTGGGAGTTGTCGGTTTGTGCCTGAGAAGTACTATGCTTGTGACAACAGCGGCTACAACGAGCACTGCCAAGATAATGACGAGCCAGGGTCGGCGACGTTTGCGGACCGGAAGTGTTTTTTTACGTTGTAGCACATTTTTATTTTTGTACACGATGCTACTATAATATAACGTAAGCACAATAGTGTAAACACCGTCAGCGCCGGGGCATAGGCGTGGAGTATAATGACCGTAATGTCACAAGATTCTGTCCGGAAAATAATGATTGTCTCGAGGGATTATCTAAAAAGAACTATCCGCTGGCCGCTTATTTATTGCTTGGCATTGGCCGTGCTTTTCTCTCACGGGTCGGTGCTGTTTGATATCTCTTACGGGAACGTTGATCCCTCCTACAACTATGCGTATGGTAAAGCCGCAGCCGACGGGCTATCGTTTGGTGACGATTTTATTACTACCTACGGACCGCTCGGTTACCTGATATCTAATTATCTGCCGGCTAACGCGCAGCGGGTTATGCTATGGAATATTGTATATCTGGTACTACTGGGTGTGGGCGTGTACTGGTTCTGCAAGCTCTATATTAAGCGTGGGTGGCACCGTTTGCTTTTGGCTACAATGCTCGTGTATGCACTGTCGGCGACCAAAGGCGGCGGATTTATGGAGTGGAGCTACCTGCTGACTTTTGTACTGTACGGATTTATATATCTCAAATTGCCACAAGCCCGGCGCCGGCTATTGTTACTCGTGGCCATGGGGGGTGCAGCCGGCTGGTTCTCACTTATGAAATTTACGCTCGGCGTTGGGGCACTGTTAACACTGTTGGGCTTGTGCGTATTTGGGAGCGACACAAACCGGGAACGCTTAAAGCAATTGGCGCTAGCCGGCGCAGCGTATGTGGTTTCGTTCGTGGCGCTCGCTAAGATTTTTGGCATTCACAGCCTCATAAGTTATGTGCACTCGACGTTACTTTTGAGCGCTGGTTTTAGCAGTGCGATGGCCGAATTTGATCCGGAAACGGTTATGGCGACATGGTTTGTGGGCGCAGCCTTGCTTCTAGTAATACTATGGCCGGTGTGGCGCGAAAAGCGCCGCGCCCTCCGGTATGCCTTTTTATTGCCACTCCTATTTGAAGTTTGGAAGTACTGTGTGGCCCGCCAGGATTCGCGGCTGGCAATTGTTATACAGGTGCTTCTGCCGCTTACGGTGCTTATCTATTGTTCGCTCAGGGTGCGCCGGCAGAATGATGCTTGGATAGTTGTGGCCATACTTATGCTGGGAGTGTTTGGTTTATGGGCAAATAAGATATCGTTTCGTTCGGACTTTATGTCGATTGTAACTGCTCCGTTAGTGAACATGCGTGATCATCAGTTTGTGACGCTTGTTGGCCGCGGTAACCAGAAGCAGCGCTGGGCAGTAGTGAGTTCGATGGGGCTGCAGAATGCGGCACTCCCCCAAACGATGCGAGATAAGATTGGCCATCAGGGCGTGGATGTATTTCCTTGGGAAACCTCAGTGATCGCGGCAAATGATTTAATGTGGCAGAATTCGCCGTCGCCTTTCTCGTTCCAAAACTTTAGCCCGTATTTAGATAAACAAAATGCCACTTTTTATAACTCTGCAAAGGCGCCGCCGTTTGTTATCTGGCACCATGTGGGTGCATCTGGCGTACACGGTATCGATTTTAGGCACGTGTTGTGGGATGAGCCTCAGACCACAAAAGCGTTGCTTGCAAATTATCAGTTAGTGGAGAGTAACCAGGAATTTATGCTGTTGCAAAAGCGGTCGGCGCCGCTCAAAATTAAAATAACCACCCGAACGGTCCGCGCAGATAGTGAGGGTCAATGGATTAAGCTACCAGCGCCAGACGACGGTACGCTCCTTGCAAACCTAGATATCCACCCCGGCCTGAGCGGAGCCATGGGCACATTCTTAGTAAGAGACAAAACGTACATCGCTACGGTTAAAGACTCTGACGGTAAAGAGAGCAGCTACCGTTTCTTGCGGGAGAACGACAAAGATCTGATTATCGGTACGCTGCCTAAGGATTGGGATGAGCTGGTATTGTTTGTCGGCGAACATCATCTGTCGGCACACACTACCGAATTTAAAGTTACGACACCGCTTGGCAAGGACGTTACGGTTACTGATCTGCACTGGATTGACAAGTAAGTTGCCGACGGTTCATGATTGGTAAGAATAAGGGGGATATGTGTCGCAGAAAATAATTGCATTCATGCGTAAAAACTGGTGGCTTGCCGCTGTGGCATTGCCGGTAGTATTTATGCTTGGAGTGGTGGTACACTACGTAGCCAATATCCCACAGTGGGACGAGATCGAAATTGTCTCACTCTTTCAGAAGCATGACGCCCATACACTGGGCATCGCCGACTTTTGGCACCAGCACAACGAGCACCGCATCTTTTTCCCAAACGTTATTATGTATACCGTAGCGTTTGCGACACGTTGGAATGTTGCCGCAGAAGTAATGATGAGCTTTGTGCTCGCGTGTGTCACCTTGGTGCTGTTTGTCAGCCTCGTGTGGCGTACCATCAAAGCGCGGCCGCTCCGCATCGCCATGTCTATTTTTATCGCCTTTTTGCTTTTCTCGCCGATGCAAGGAGAAAACTGGCTATGGGGCTGGCAATTTGAATGGTACCTAACCGTATGCGCCCTGATAGCGACAGTTTGGTCATTGTGCGCCTGGCCAGAGCGGTGGAACCCGCGCCTGCGCATGCCGGTGGCAATTGCGGCTGCGCTTATCGCCACGTACTCGTTGGGTAGTGGACCATTTGTTTGGATTATTGGCTTTGTAGTGTTGCTGCTTCGGCAGGAAACACGGCGCAAGCTAGTGGTGTGGGGTGCGGCAGCCGTGCCCGCACTGGCACTGTATTACTACGGGTACGACTTCCATGGCGACCAGGCATCTAAAACAATAGTCACCCATCAACCTCATAAGTTTGTCGAATACGTAGCCACTTACCTGGGGCATGCATTTGCTTCCAATAAGTACGTCGCAGGAGCTGTTGGTCTGATCTTTTTCTGTTTGGTTGGCTGGATTATATATATGATTGTCAGAAAGCTGGACCGTGGCCGTGCAGCTGCTGGCTGGGCAAGCTTGGCGGTATTTGGTTTACTGGCGGCATCGTCGACAGCGCTGGGCAGACTGGAATTTGGCATCGCCCAGGCAATGGCGCCACGCTACATGATAATGGCTTCGCTCTTCGCGATTGGCCTGGTGGGGTGTTTGACTATTATTGCCGAGAACTATTGGCGCGGTAAGCAGGCGCTCAAGTGGATGACGCTGGTTTTGGCGATGCTCACACTCGTAGTGATATACAACTACCATGCGGGCATGCAGATTGTTCGTGGGGTGAGTGTGCATTATCGCTGGATTCAAATGTGCGCTCATGCCGACCAGCCTACAGAGTGGTGTCTGATGAATGTATTCCCCGACACAACGCATGCCCAGCAGAGTATTGACTACCTTAAGGCAAAGCACTGGGGCGGTTTTTAGGCCGGTTTTCACCCCATAGAACTTCTGTTATAATGGTCAAATAAGTAAGAGAGAGGGTAACACTTTCGTGGAGTACGATGTTTGTATTATTGGCGGCTGCGGCCATGTAGGACTACCGTTCGGTATGGCATTGGCCGCCGAGGGTAAGAAGGTAGCATTGTATGACATCAATGAGAAAAGCATCGCACTTGTTAATAGTGGCAAATTGCCTTTCAAGGAGAACGGCGGAGAGCCGGTCATAAAGAAAGTTACCGCTTCGAAGCACCTGACAGCAACTAACGATGTAAAAGTTATCGGTAAGTCTAAGGCCGTAGTGATGGTCATCGGTACACCTGTTGACGAACACCTTAACCCTCGTGTGCACGATATCTTTAAGGCCGTGAAGGAAGTAGAAGATCAGCTGGGCGACAACCAGCTGCTCATTATGCGCAGTACCCTGTACCCTGGTGTTACCGAAAAGGTACATGACTATCTGCAGCGCAGTGGCAAGAAGACTCTTGTCGCTTTCTGTCCGGAGCGTATTGTGGAAGGTCACGCCCTGACTGAGTTGTACGAGCTGCCGCAAATCGTTGCCGGCTGTACCCCCGAAGCTACCAAGCGCGCAAGCGAGCTGTTTAGCGCGCTCACCAAGAAGGTTGTAGTGGTTAAGCCAATGGAAGCTGAGCTGGCTAAGCTTATGACTAATACCTGGCGCTACATTAACTTTGCTATTTCGAACCAGTTTTACATGATGGCCAACAAGCACGGTCTGGATTTCTATAACATTTACGGCGCCATGACCGAGGACTACCCACGCCTGAAGGCCTTCGCCAAAGCTGGCCTGGCTGCCGGTCCCTGCCTGTTTAAAGACACCATGCAGTTGTCGGCTTTCGACAGCAACAACTTCTTCTTGGGTCACTCGGCTATGCTGGTAAACGAAGGCTTACCAAGCTACATTGTCGAGGCAATGAAGCAAAAGTACGACCTGTCACACATGACGGTGGGCCTGCTCGGCATGGCCTTTAAAGGCAACAACGACGACCCGCGCGAAAGCCTGTCGTACAAGCTTAAAAAGCGTTTGGAGATTGAGGCTGAGACAGTGCTCTGCCACGATCCATACGTGCAGGATCCCCGCTTTGTAAGCCTGGCGGATATTCGTAAGAAGGCCGACATTATTGTGCTCGGCGCCCCGCACAGTGATTACGCGAAAGAGGAGTGGAGCGGTAAGGAAGTTATCGATATGTGGAATTTTTATGGTAATGGAGGGATAATCTAGATGAAAATTGTATGGACCGGAGCTGCTGGTTTTATTGCTGGCTACACTGTTGAAGAATTGCTGAACGCCGGGCACGAAGTTGTCGGCATCGATAACTACTCAAAGTACGGCAAGGTAGAGAAGAGCTACGAC
>DATIJU010000009.1:0-140840 GCA_035478295.1 Bacillota bacterium
AAGCCGGACGCGTGATTAACGACGCGTCCGGCCCGCGTATCGTACTGAGCGCCAGCGAGATAGCCAACCACTGGAGCCAGCATGGCCACAGTCAGCCAAATTGTAGATCGTCACCGCAGTCAGTACCACAAACCAGGCACCGAAATGCGCGGTGGGATACGTACCGAGATCTACGAAGGCCACCTGCTAGAGACAGTTATTGCAGACCTAGTGGGCTACACCACCCAGCAGATGTCTCGCCGCAGTAATGCACCCGGCGAGAACATTACCCGGTTCTTGTTATCGCGCGGTTATCGTTGCAACAGCGATGGCCGCTACAGTACCGACGCCTGGAAGGCAGTAAGCGAGCACTTCCGGCCGGCACCGTATAACTACACACCGGTAGCCGAGCTACCCGATACACATTCGCCAGACGAATGGACAGCCATGGCACACGCCCTCGGCGTAGCAGTAGAAAACTACTACACAATCGGCGGGCATAGCATGCCACATATCGGCCCCTCCGGCGTTGCATTATTGTACGTCCAGCTCACGGTATAGATGCAGTCGGCAGGCCATATATGCCCCCGGTTACAGGATGGAGAAATCGGTATAGCCTGGCGCAAGAAACACATACCACTCCCCAGGAAGTAGACAGATGGATGAAACAACACATCAACACCTCATCACAGGTCGAATGGTGCGTGGTCTCATTGGCAGACGTACCCAATGTCAACATTCTGCCGCACTTCGATCCGAACCTTAGCCGGCGCTATGCCAGCCTCGCAAAAAGACGGTAATTCATACGTATTGCCGAAAAGTTACAAGTGGGCCGCTCTGCGCTCAGCAAATTATTAAAAGCGCCGCCTACCCTAAGAGATACGTAAACAGCTCAACCCTCCAAAAACAACACTACAGCGGCCAAATAAGCCGGGCTACCAGCTGCGTGTCATCCAGCCAGCCAAAATCGCGGCTGTCGGTGCTCGCATCACGATTATCGCCCGTCACATACAAGCGGCCAGGCTCTTTGCGCTCCAGCCGCTTAATGTACTCACTCCCCTGAAACCGTACAATAATAATATTCCCCGCACACACCCGCCGCGTGCGAATGCCTACAACAATCTTACCGGGGCGCAAGGCGGGCAGCATACTTTTGCCGACTACTCGGCGCAGTACTAACATCAGTTAAGCTTTCTTAGTCTCCCAAAAAATTTTACTGATGTCTTCAATCATGTCGAGCAGCTTCTGGCCCTCGGCTGGGTCGGTCGTCTTTTTGCAGACGCCAGCCTGCTTGGTTGCTTTCCAGAATTTGTCGTGGAGGTCGGGATATTTTTCGAGATGCTCTGGCTTAAAGTAGTCCGTCCAGAGTACCCACAAGTGCTCCTTAACTAACTCGGCCCGCTGCTCTTTTATAAACACCGCCCGCCACTTATCCTCTTCGTGGTCGAGCGCGTCGTACTTTTTCATAATTTCGTGGACGCTTTGGGCTTCAATTTTGGCCTGCGCCGGATCGTACACGCCGCAAGGCAAGTCACAGTGCGCATATACCGGTTTTACAAATGACAGCTTCATAATGGTTCCCTCCGTTACTCTATCCAGTATAGCGTATACAAAAAATACCATTTACTGTATAAAAACATCTATCATGCGCAGTCAAACGTTCTTTCCCCGTGGAGGCCTTCCCGGCAACTCAGATATAGGTATTATTATGTGGAATCATTATGGTTCGAGCGTCACAAGCGATACTGCCGGCGACGCTGCGGCCGCTGCCAACCACTTAAGACGTCCTGTTACGGCAATTAACCGGCCAGGGAGCGGTCTTACATCTCCCTATCAGTCGCGTAAATTGACTCGGGGATATGAGCGGGTCGTGCAGCAAGACGTGCTAAGTGTCGTGGAGCGGCTTTCGGTTTTAGGGCTACGCCGCTTTGTACTCGCTGGCCGTTCGGCGGGCGGTGCAGCTGCCCTTATAGCTGCAAATGCCCCCGGGCTGCCCGTGGTTGCTGTTCACGCTCAGGAGCCCGTGGGTTGGGACTGGCAAGAACCAGCAGCCGCCGAGCACGATTACAACGCCTACCGTAGTCGCCAGAAAGAACTGTTGGCCGCACCAGATAACACCCTTATATCTCCGTTGCCAACCGAAAAAACCGGATGGGACAAACTGCACCGCATGGGGCAAAATATTGTGCATGGTCTCATCGATAGAAGCAACAACCAGGATGTGTTTAGACAACCCCTTGCGTGCATGGCCGCCTACAACATTGCCCGTAACCTACCGGGCGTACAGCTCGATATGCACTTTGCTGAGTATAGTCTGGCGCTCGGTACAGAGGACCCGCAAGAACTACAGATGGGCTTGCGGGTAAGCCGTATGCAAGCAGCCCGGAGCGGCGGCCATGCCGTCGTAGCTCCCATCAATGCTGTGGCCGTCCCAAATACCGTACACAGCTCTTTCGATTTGCGTACATTCTCAATAGGGTTGCTTGAGCAAACCGTCAGGGCCGCGGAGACCATGCCACTCTAAATGCACACACTCAACTTCTCTCATTACGACATACTCCATCCGACACCAGGCCAGCTAACCGATGAGGCGAGTATGGTGGTTATTCCCAATCACTTAGGCTCGTCACGTCTGGACGACATGAAGCCAAAAGGTCAGGTAGTGGCCGACGCCGTTGGCTGTCGGGTGCTGGTGTTCGACCGGCCCGGCAGTGGCGCTAGAGCATGGGACCCGGCCGACCGCGAGCTCTTGCAGCAGGGCCATGCCCAGGCAGTAGCCCGCACCGCCCGGCAACTCAGCGGCATTCTGCAGGCCGAGGGCGTCCGATCGTTACATCTGGCTGGTCAGTCCAGTGCCGGCATCGAAGTTGCGGCGCTCACAGCTAGCGAGATACTGCCCGTTAGCTCTCTGACCTTCATGGACGGTGTTGGGCTGCACGCCCGCAGCGCGCTCGGGGGCTTGTTTGGCTACGCACGCCACCTCTTCCACGAACTTCAAAACGGGCATGCGCCGGGGAGGGGCGAAACCGCATCGCCCGACCCCACGGCGACCCGCCCTCGGCCATTGGCATATATAGGGGTACAGGCCATGCGCTCAGCAGCCGAGCTAATTGACTACAGGGCCGCATACTTATCTGCCGGCAGCCGCGACCACCTTCTCTATATCGCACGCCGAATGCCCGAAGTTATGCTCAGTGTTCAATTGGTAGATAACACATTCACCACTACACCCCTCAGCGCTGCACAAATTGCCCGCGCCCTGCATAAGGAACGCCACCGCTGCGGCCCCATGGCACAGCCAATCCACTCAGCTATCCACCGTGGCGCCTACCATTCACACTTTGATCCACCGTCAGTATTCGCCGGCTACGTCCGCGAAACATATCAGCTAAGTGAGCAGTCTACCTAGGTGCGGGGTTGCGGACGACTTGCTGCGCGCCACTTTTCGATCTCGCCGTGGTGACCGCTCAGCAAAACGTCCGGCACCTTTACGCCGCGAAACTCTTCGGGGCGGGTATACTGCGGGAACTCGATGCTTATGTCATCATCCTGAAATGACTCAATATCGGCACTTGTTTCGCCGCCGAGCACGCCGGGCAATAGCCGCACAACACTGTCGATAATAATCATGGACGGCACTTCGCCGCCGGTAAGCACGTAGTTGCCGATGCAGTACTGGCGGTCTACCCAGGCGATTACGCGCTCGTCGTAGCCCTCGTAGCGCGGACAAACTAAAATCAAGCCCCCGTCTTTGGCAGCTAACTCCTTGGCATCGGATTGCTTATACACCTGGCCGCGAGGCGTGGGCAATAACACCAGGGCGCTCGGGTCATTCCGCTTGGCCTGCTCAATGGCGGCCACCAGCGGCTCCGGCTTGAGCAGCATGCCGTCACCACCGCCATATGGCGTGTCGTCTACTTGTTTGCGCGGGCCTAGGCCAAAGTCACGCAAATTAATGTAGCTGTACTCAGCAATACCCCGGTCGGCAGCCTTCCAAAGCATGCTGTTGCCCAGCACGCCGGTAAACATTTCCGGAAACAGCGTAATTATCTGTATTTTTTTCACTGCCTGCATTATAGCAAAAATAGCGGTTGCTACCCCCTTTACGTGCCATGCGCCTAAGGGCCGGCTTAGCTCGCAGATACAAAAAGACCGACTTTTGAAGGTCGGTCTTTTTGTCACATATAGGGCTCCCAAATTATCCGTTTCCGAATAAGATGGCTCGCAGAGCACGAATAGGTTTTTGTTTTTGAAGGAAAGTTGTTCCAGTCGGTTTTTGTCGACTTAACAATTACTATACCCCATACAGAACAAAAAGCGCAAGCCTTTTCGCAGCCCCTTCCCGCGGGTGGGCGTTCTTTCGACAAGCAGGGCGCTCTACAGGTGTCCCTACGGTCCAGCCTGTGGCGCTAGCTGACCCTGCTCTTACGAAAGAACGCCCACCCTCTCAATCGCCGTGCATCTTTCCGACGGGGTTCGGGGCCTGGAGTGGGTACAGATTAGCTGACGGGCTTCTTTTTTGGAATAAGGCAGAAGCCAAGTCCCCGTAATCTTAGGTAACTGCGGGGACCAGCCGAAGGCTGTTCTTCTGCCTTATTCCAAAAAAGAAGTCTAGCAGATAGTCTGTACATACGTTTAGCCCCGAGAGTTTTTGGCTACTTTTTGCGGAACAAAAAGTAGCATTTAAAAGGATGCCGGTCGCGGCATCCTTTTTGGGTGGAGCTTGGGCTGCCGGACCTAGTCCGGGATGACACTAAATGTCGAGGTCGTCCAACTCGTCGAGTTCCTTGCGAGTCTTGCTCACAACGCTACTCGTCTCTTCCTCGCGCTTGGGCTTGAGGCTCAGACCCATGTCGTCGTCATCGTTCATGCCGCTTGCGCTGGTGCTGTTATCGTCAGAAGAATTATCGTCGCGGCTGCTGCCTCCACCAGACATGCTTGGATCGCCGTTGTCCACAATCTTAAGATTGTAACGGGCGTCGTTCTTCGTACCCAAGGCACGCAAAAGCGTGCGCAAGGACTGTGCGGTTGCACCCCGCTTACCAATGACGCGACCGAGATCCTCGGGGTCAACAGTCAGCTCTAACAGCACGCCCTTTTCGTCAATACGGCGCTCGATGACAACTGCGTCGGGCTTGCTAACCAGTGACTTTACGATAAATTCCACGAATTGCTGGTCGATACTACTCATATCAGAAAACTCCTTAGTTAACTGGTTAACTTATTATAGCAAATGCTGAAACTCCGGCTGTTAACAATCCCACCGCCGGAGACAAAAAACACCTACCCCCAATTTGCGAGCGGCAGGTGTCTTTTTAGAAAGGTGCGTTTTTGAAACGTAGGTCTTACGCTTCGGTTTCAGGTGTGGCAGCTGCTTCGGCGTCTGCCTCAGTAGTTTTATCTGCCGGGGCTTCGGCGTCCTCAGCCTTTTCGGCCTTTGGAGCTTCTTCCTTGGGCTGGTTCTTGCGCAGCTTTTCTGGATTGCGCAGGGCGCCGGCCTTCTTGTCGCTTATAACTACCCAGTCGGGTAATGTTACACCCTGGCTCTTTAGGAGACTGGCAGCGCGCTCAGAGGGCTGGGCACCGTTCTTTAGGAAGGTAGCGGCTTTGTCTTTGTCCAGCACAGCAGTCTTTGCGTGCGGGTCGTATGAGCCAAGCAGTGCAACCACCTTGCCGCTCGTTGGAGTCAGGCGTGATTCCTGCACGACGACACGAAACATTGCGTGACCTTTGCGACCAGTTCGTTGCATGCGAATAGCTAACATCTTGGAATAATTCTCTCTTTCTGTTGACCTTTAAAGATTATTATCAATCTTAGGCTATATTTTACAGATATCCACCTCTGATGTCAACTATAGCGATGGCATAGTGACCGTTCCCATGGTAGTCCGCCTGTGATGAAGGTAGGCTGCAATGGCGCTCTTGCGACGCTGCTCCTGGGCTTCGGGTGCCTCGCGGCGCAAGGCGTCGCGGATTTTATCTAGTACGCCAACAAAAAAGTTTAAGTCTGCCTGGCTGCCTGTATATGAGCGATATTCCCCGCAGCTCAATCCGGTAGGGCTTAGCTCAAATAGGCGAAGCCGCGAAGTGTCATTCCTTATGGCGTGGAGTTCTAAAATCGATCGATCGATAGTATGGCCTTCGGGCTCAATTGTGGTTACCACGTGCGTAGAGAGTGCTATAGCGCCGCTTACACCCGATGGCGCACGATAAGAAAGACCGGTGATCACCATGTCCAGGGAGGCCCTACCCCTAAACTCATCAGAGATTACACTATTAGCATACTGGGCGCAGAGTGCAATGCCCTCCAGGACAATCTCGGGAGCACGGGCCAGTACGGCAGGGTCTTGTTCGTGTGGCCGGGCGTCGGCTTCAAATACGGCTCTAATAGGGTCGGGACGGTTAAAGCCACCATCTATCTCTACGCTCATAAGTTATGCACGGTCGTAAATCGCCAGCGCGGCTTCGGCGGCTTTTTGCTGACCGGCCTGCTTGCTCGGGCCTTCGCCAGTACCCTTTAGGTTGCCGCCTACAAACACGCCCACGGTAAAGATTTTTTCGTGGTCGGGGCCGACTTCGCTCAGCACCTTGTACACCGGCGTGTGGCTTTCTTTGCTCTGTGCCACCTCTTGTAGGCGGGATTTGGGGTCGAGCCAGGAGCCCGTCGCCAAAATTTCCTTAAAGGTCGATAAAATACTCTTGGTAATAAAGCTCTTGGCCGCGCCGTAGCCTTTATCCATATATATGGCGCCCACCACGGCTTCGTAGCTGTTGGCCAAAATTTGCACACGGGCACGGTCGGTGCCGTGTTTTTCGCCGCGGCTCAGGCGTAGCAGCGGCTCGAACCCAAAGCGAGCGGCGGCCGCACCAATGCTTTCGGTGCGCACCAGGCTACTGCGCCAGTTGGTCAAAATGCCCTCTGGTTCGCTGAAGTTGGTGTACAAATATTCGGTTACCACCAACTCAAGTACGGCGTCGCCCAAAAACTCCAGGCGTTCGTTGTGCTCGTTGGCAGACTTTTTGTGCTCGTTAATATATGAGCGGTGCGTAAAAGCGGTTACCAGTATCTGAATATCGTCAAAGACAACGCCTAAAACGGTTTTGGCGAAGTCGGTATATGCACTATAGTCCATTCACATTCCTTAAGACGCCTGCAGCCTTACAGCTTGGCGTCCCTTATTTTTTTCATTCCCACTAATATTAATTTTCCGATATCATCGTAGGCGATCTTGTCGATAGCTACGCTTGCCGGGAACCACTTGATGTCGTTAAGCCAGTCTTCGGGGTTGAGGTCGTTGGTATCGCCCTGGCCGTGCACTAAGTAGATGTGCATAGTCATGAGTACCAATGTCTGCCCACGGCGATAGCGGAAGGAGACCTTGCCCAGCCAGTTCATAACCCGCATTTCTTTAAGGCCGGTCTCTTCGTTAATTTCGCGCTCAGCCGTTTGTTTAGGCTCTTCGCCTTCTTCGACGTGGCCCTTCGGAATAGTCCAGCGCTCTTTGGCGTCCTGGATTAATAATATTTCGAGCTGATTGGTCTTGGCATTGCGCCGAAATATGACACCACCAGCGGTCGTTTCGTGCACCACCTCCTGAATCGACGGGCGCCCGCCGCGGCCCGGGACAAAGCGACGGAAAGCGGGGAGCTTGGGGCGTTTCATGCCGCCCCTTCTTCGGTCTCAGCCTCAACAGGCTCAGCCGAGCCCTTCTTTTCTGGCGGCGCTTCGCCGGTCTCTTTGCGCAGTACGGTGCCAAGTACGCCGTTAATAAACTTACTGGAGTTCTCGCTGCCGAAAGCCTTGGCGAGCTCTACCGCTTCGTTAATAACAACCTTGGGGGGCACATCCTTTTCGTACTTAAGCTCGTACAACCCCATGCGCAAAATAACGCGGTCCATGCGGGCAATTTGGTCGATGGGCCACTCGGGAGCCACTGGCTGCAACTCGGCGTCGAGCTCGGCAACCTTTTTATCGACACCTTTTACCAGGCGGTCTACAAAATCTTTGTCGTCGACCGTAGCTTGATAACGTGTAATATTGCGTTCTAGAACAGCGACAAGATCGAACGATCCGTCGTTGGCGGCGGCACGAAAATCTTGCTCAAACAGCGTCTGTAGCGCAATAATCCGGCCTAGATGACGATTGGATGCCATAGCTTCTTACCGACTTTCTCTTACCAACTTAGTATAGCCCGCCCGAGGTAACGAGCACTAGGCAGCTTTAGCGGTTTTACCGCTTTCGCGGCGAGTAGAGAAGGCCTTTACCGGTGATTTAGCGTTAACTTTGCGTGCCAATTCCACAACAAGGTGACTGCGGCGAGCGCCGGTGCGGCGCGAGCTGGTTCGTTTCTTTGGTTTACCCATGAGTAAGAAGCTCCTAAAAAATTAATACAATGGTTAATGGCTATTATAACGCATATAACAGAGTAAGACAAGCCACTTCGCTTCACTGCTCGCCGTGTTGTCCTTTTGGGCTGGTCCACCGATGCCGGCGCTCTTCGTCATTCAGAAAGAGAGGGTGGTTCAGAGACCAATCATTGACAACTTCATTCTAAAATGATTTAATGTTCCGATTATGAACCGGAACGTACCCAATGAAACGTCTAGTGGCGTAGTCGTCAATCTTGACGACTACCGCCGTCCGCTCGAAGACTCCGCGGCTTGGCGTCACCGCCGTTTTCGTCGTCGTGCCATTGCCGCTACCTGTGGCGCTCTATTGGCAGGCGGTGGCGCTACAGCCGTAGCTCTTGCGGGCATGAATGCCGATCTCGAACCCGTCTACTGTGGGTTCGCCATAGCCGAACCCGGCCAGGGCGGCCAAGCTATCGCCAACACGGCGACCAACAGTCAGCACTTACCCCACGCCAGCAATAACCTACAGGCTGGTGAAGTTATCAACCGTACTGAGCCGCAAGCTGGTAGCCGCTACATCATGTGGATCAGCAGCGACGGTGAACACTCTTCAACCATCCAAACCGATACCATTCAGGAATGGGACGGCCTAGACAATCCTTGCGCGGCTATTCCCGGCCCATACGAATCAATGTTCGCCATTACTGGCACACCGCCTCCGGTAGCGAGCGTTACTGTACCACGAAGCTAATCAGTTTGCCGGGTACGTAAACGACTTTCTGTATCTCTTTGCTGTTTAAGCGGGCGGCTACTTTTTGATCTTGCTTTGCCGTCTCTACAATCTGGTCTTGCTGAGCGTCGGCCGGGACTTCCACCTGGCCGCGAATTTTGCCATTTACCTGCACGGCAATGGTCATGGTGCTGCTTACCAGATACTGCTCTTCGTACTTGGGCCATTCGGCAATATGAATTGAGGTGTCGTGACCTAATTGCGCCCACAATTCTTCGGTAATGTGCGGCACAAATGGGGCGAGCAGTAGCAGTAGCGACTCAATAGCCCACCGCCAGGTATCAGGAGCGGCACCAAATGGAACAGTTACCTTCAACAGATACAGCTCATTCACGGCTTGCATCAATGCGGCAATTGCCGTGTTGTACCCCATTGCCGGCAAATCAGCAGAAACCTTCTTGATAACCCGGTGCATTACACGCTTAATTTCGGCGTCATCCTGCGCGTCGGCGTGAGTGTCAGCGCCGGTTATAAAGTCTTGGCTTAGAGCCCATATGCGTTGCAAAAAGCGGAACGAACCGCCCATACCTTCAACGCTCCAGTTTGCCGCCTGATTCCAGGGGCCGATAAACAACTCCATAATGCGAATAGAGTCAGCCCCGTAGCCTTGCGCAATGATGTCGTCTGGCGCGATAACATTGCCCCAGCTTTTGCTCATCTTGCGGCCGTCCGGGGCCAAAATCATACCGTGGTTGCGCAGCGCCTTAAAGGGTTCGCCAAAATCGATGAGTCCTTCGTCCTGCATTACCTTGGTCCACATACGGGCATACAGCAGGTGCATCACGGCGTGTTCGGCGCCGCCGATGTAATCATCTACCGGCAGCCAGTATTTGATTTTATCGTCGGCGAACGCTTTTTGGCTGTTGTGCGGGTCGGCAAAACGCAAGAAGTACCAGCTGGAGCAGGCAAAGCCATCCATAGTGTCGGTTTCGCGCTGCGCCGGGCCGCCACACTGCGGACAGGCGGTGTTAACCCAATCGGTTACGCGGGCGAGCGGGCTGCGGCCGTCACCGCTTGGCTCGTAGCTTTCCATGTCGGGCAGCACCACGGGCAATTGGTCTTCAGGGACGGCCACCGGTGTGCGAACTACCTTAATGTGCCAAGCAACAATCCCCTGCTTTTGGATGGTTTCCAGATAGTTGTCGGCAAGCGCCGCGTAGCCCTGTTCAAAGGTCCCATAGCTTTCGGCACGCTGGCCGGTACGGCTCACCTTAGCCGACCACTCTTCATCGTCATACAACTGCTGGAGGGTTTGATACTTGCGAACAGCCTGTATCTGGAGCAGCATCTCTTGGCCGTTCTCCTTGTTGACGGCTTTTATTGTGTCGCCAGATTGTACATTGCCAAAAAGGCGCTCTGGTTCGTCCGGGTTAAGCGCCCGTGACTCTACCGTCTTAGTACCGCTTGCAATACCCGTCCAGGTTTCTTGATTATAGAAGTTGATGCTCAGCTTAAAGCCAGCGTCTTTTACGGCACACTGCGCGCAGTGAACAATAGGGATGGGAGCGCCCCAATAGCGCTGGCGGCTAATCAGCCAATCGCGAATTTTGTAGTTAATGCGCTCTTTGCCAACGCCCTTTTCTTCGAGGTCGGCAACAATTTTCTCGCGCACGTCGCTAGACTTCATGCCGTCGTAAGGGCCGGAGTTCATCATGACGCCTTCGCCGTGGTAACACTCGCCCTTTACGAGCAAACGGTAGCAAGTGGCGTGCAGCTCTTCGGTAATGGCTATTTCGGCCGCCTTTTGTGGTATCCACTCTACGCTGAACTTGCCTTGCTCATCGGCTTCTAGCTTTTGTTCGGTACGTTCGTCGTCTACAAGGTCGAACAGTAGTCCGTAGGCTTCGATAAAACGAGCAGTATTTTTACTATAGGCAAAGTAATGGTGGTGTATGCGGTCGGTTTGCGCCACCAGTTTCAGATTTTTGTAGCCAGTTTCTTCGGTTACTTCACGCTTGGCGGCCACAACGATATCTTCATTTTCTTCGCGGCCGCCGCCAATAAACAAGTTGCCGCCCTGGTTACCCCAGTTGATCGACAAGTATTCGTTAGTCTGAGGATTGCGCACAACAGCCACGATGCTGCGGCGGAACTCTGGGTTCTCTTGCGGCACGCCTGTTTCGGGCTCTATTACCGGAATAACCGGCAGTTTAAAGGCTTGAGCAAAGGCGTGGTCGCGCTCGTCGTGGGCCGGCACCGCCATAATGGCTCCTGTGCCGTACCCGTACAGTACATAGTCGGCTACCCATATAGGCAGCTTTTCGCCATTTACGGGGTTAATCGCATAGCTGCCGGTAAAGACACCCGTTTTTTTACGGTCGGTTTCCTGGCGCTCCACGTCGGTCTTGGCTTGAGCGGCCTTAACGTAGGTATTTACGTGCTGCTTTTGCTCGGCAGTAGTCAGTTCTGACACCAGCGGATGCTCAGGCGCGACAACCATAAATGTAGCACCGTACAGCGTGTCGGGACGTGTCGTAAAAATATCAAGCGTCTTGCCTTCGTGCCCATCAACCCTAAACTGCACGAATGCACCGCGGCTTCGGCCAATCCAGTTGCGCTGCATGCTCTTGAGTGAATCAGACCAATCAACGTCATCTAAGTCTTTGCTCAGGCGGTCAGCGTAGTCAGTAATCTTGAAAAACCACTGTTTAAGCGCCTTCTTTTCGACATCGCTGCCGCAGCGCCAGCATTTGCCAGCTTCCACCTGCTCGTTAGCCAGCACGGTTTTGTCCACCGGACACCACCACTGCAAACTCTCTTTTTGGTAGGCCAACCCTTTTTTAAAGAGCAGCTCAAAAAACCACTGCGTCCAGCGATAATAGTCCGGGTCGGAGCTGGCAAACTCGCGCGACCAGTCGTAGCCAAAGCCCATCTGGGTAAGCTGCTGCTTAAAGCGACTGGTATTCTCGGCAATAGCCTGCTGGGGGCTAATGCCGGTTTTAATCGCATAATTCTCGGCGGGCAGCCCAAACGCATCCCAACCCATGGGGTGGAGAACGTTGTAGCCGCTCATACGGGCGTGCCGGCTCATAACGTCACCAATAGTATAGTTGCGCACATGGCCCACATGCATAGCGGCACCGCTGGGGTACGGAAAATACTCCAGGATATATTTCTTGGGTTTGTCGCTCGTGTCGCTAGCTTCGTAGATCTTATCGTCTTGCCACTGTTGCTGCCAGCGCGGCTCTATTTCTTTAGGGTTGTATCGTTTCATGCTTCTATCCTATCAGGTCTCTCCTGAGGTTTGTTAGGTAAATTAAACTGGTCGAGAAAAATAGCGCCCCTAGCGGGCGAGGAGGAGAAGCAAGGAGTTAACAGCTTTGCTCATGTTATGCAGAGTATACCATATCTGCAGATAAGGCTCCACCCGCACCCCACCTCCGCCCTAGCGGGCAGCTCCAATGTTACTTTTGCTCCGCCAAAAGTAACCAAAAGCTCTCGGGGCTAAACGTAAAACAGTGACTATCCGTCAGCACGATTTTTTGGAATCAGCCAAAAGCCTAGTCCATTCCCTCCTTTAAGAAAACAGGAATGGACCAACCGAAGGGAGTCCTTTTGGCGCCAAATAATCGTGCTGCCGCCTAATCAGTTTTACTCCAGGCCCCGAACCCCCTCGGGAAGATAAAATTCGGCACCTGTAGCTTATTCAGTAAATACTGAGCAGGCCACGAAGATACGGGGACCGATTGGTAGAACATGAGGCTAGCGGCCGTAAAAAACGCCCGACTGCCCGGGGGCGAGGTTAAACAATTCGCTGATAGTTACCAGCTGATACTGCGACTGCAGGTCGGTGAGGATTTGATCGAGCGCGTCGGCGGTAGGTTGCTTGATGTCGTGCATATCAATAACTTTGCCGCGGCCGGCGGCGGCCTCTACACTGGTTACAATTTGGGCGGCGCGGGCCTTGTGCCAATCTTCGGGGTCGGCGTTCCACAGTGCAATAGTAAGCGGCACGTGGCTGCGTACCAGGGGATTTATCGCCCCGTAGGGCGGCCGGAAGAGTCGGGGCGCCGGCACGCCGGCTGCGGTAATTGCAGCTTGGGTGCGGGCAATCTGATCTTCCATCTCATCGGGAGCGAGCGCGGTAAAGTCTACGTGCGACCAGCTGTGATTGCCAATCTCGTGCCCCTCTTTGTACATGCGCTGCACCAAAGCTTCGTTGCCAGGTACATGGAGCCCAATCAAAAAGAAGGTAGCGTGTACATGGTGGCGCGCCAAGATATCCAGCACCTGAGGTGTTACTTGTGGTTGCGGCCCATCATCAAATGTAAGCGCAAGACAGGGTGTCTGCACACAGTCCGCTGTGCGTTCGGTATGTGCGCCGGCAACCACCCCGGGCGAACCTAATAATGGTTGTAAATGGGTTTGCTGAGCAGATTGAGACAACGATGGCAACGCGGGCCCGTGGGGCGTGCCGGTATATACAAAGCTACCAGCACCCAGCACCACAGCGCACAGCGTCACAAACAGCTGCGGCAGCGCAACCACCCCCGTTCTTATACTCTTAACCCTCATGTCCCATTAGTGTACGACACTATGCGTGCATGGTCAGCAATCATTTTGCTTCAAACCGCAAAAACTGCCGCTACACTATTTCGCGCCGCACGCTGCTGGCCAGGCTGGTGAGCGTGTTGTAGGCAAAGAGCTGATGCTCCTGCTGCATGCCTAGCACCGAATTTGGCAGCTTACTGTCGGCGCTTATCACCGTTACTTCGTCGCCCACTTGTAAGTGAGTGCCGGTAACGTCAAACATGGTGTGGTCCATACATATACGGCCCACAATGGGCAGTTGCTTTTTACCATGTGATACCACACCACGGTTACTGAGAGCGCGAGGCACACCCTCGTAGTACCCAAGAGGCAGCACGGCAACTTTCATGGGCGCAGGCGCCGTAAAGGTGCAGTTGTAACTTACTTTGTCTCCCTTTTGCAAGTCGAGCACTTTAATTATTGTGCTCTTTAGCTCCAGTACCGGCTTGAGACCTCTTAGTTGCGCGTGCCCTGCGTCTCGCTCTGTAAGCGGCTGTATACCGTATAAACCAATGCCCAACCGGATAGCATTGGCATACTTGCTTGCCGCCTTAGTACTCCCGGCAGTTTGCGCCACATGGATAAGCGAGGGCTTAAAGCCGGCCGCCTGTATACGTTCTAGTTGCTGGTCGAATGCCTCTACCTGACGACGGGTGAAACGATTGTCTACCTCGTTGTCGGCATCGGCCAAATGAGTCATAACCCCTTCAAGTTGTAAATTAGGATAGCGGCGCAGTTCAATAAGATAATCGTCGAGTTCGTCGGGACTGAGGCCCAAGCGGTTCATGCCGGTATTAAGCTCAAGATGCACGCGCACTTTGCGCGGCAGCGCGCCGAACGCGCGCAGCCCGGCAATATCTTGAATAACAAACGAGCAGCGCCGCGTGTCACATAATTTGGCGTTAGCTGGCAGAATATAGCCCATAACGATAATGCGCTGCCGCACAATGTCACGGATGGCGCCCGCCTCAAAATAACCGTCTACCGCCACATACTCGCAGTCCGAGCGCTGCAATATTTGCGCAGCCTGGCGCAAACCATGGCCGTAGGCATTACCTTTAAGCACCGGAATAATTTGCTTGCCGGCGTGGTTACCCCTAAGCACCCGCACATTATGCAGCATGTTTGCGGCATTAAGCTCAATACGGTTAAGCGGAATGTATTTGTTACTGTTGATACGGGCCAGCGCCCGCTTGAGCGTCCGGCGCAGCATAGCTTAAAACTGCTTTAAAAAGTTAGTGGTAAAGACAGTGCTGAGGGCGCTGCGCTCTTGCTGACGTGCTTCGGCTAGTTCTACCAGCGTCGTAACCAATTGCGTATTACTCACGCCTTTGCGCTGCCAGTTGTGAGCGTATAAACTGCCGGGCAATGGGTTAACTTCATTAAAGTAAACCGCCTTCTTCTTGGTGTCTATGAGCATATCGACACGAGCGGTACCAGTGCAGCCAAAGGTTCGGTATACGTGCAAGCCGGTTTCTTCGGCTTTTTTGTAGAGGTCATCGGGCAAGTTGGCTGGAATGGTACTGTAGCCCTGGGCGCCTTTTTTGCCACCCATTTTTTTGCCACCGCCGTGAATGTATTTGGTGTCGAAATCGAAGAAATCCTCGGCCTGTACCATGGGCTGCTCCAGGTAGGCGGGAGTAAGGTCGTTATTGCCCATAACTGGCAGGGTTACCTCTACCAAATTTTGTACAGCTTCTTCCACAATAACTTTGTCGTCGTAGCGGGCGGCAACTTCCAGACCGTTACGCAGTTCGGTGTGAGTGGTAACGCGCGAAATGCCAATGCTGGAACCTAAATGTGCTGGCTTTACAAAAAGAGGATACGCAAGCGTTTTAGTAATTTGTTTGAGCGCAGCTGATGCGTCGCGTTCGAGCTCGCGGCTAGTAAAGTTTAGGAACTTACTTACTGCTATGCCGTGCGCCGCAGCTACCTGCTTAGCCAGCACCTTATCCATAGCAATAACCGCCGCCTCGAGGCCGCAGCCCACATACGCCACACCGGCCATGTCGAGCAAACCCATAAGCGCGCCATCTTCACCATACGTGCCGTGCATGGCCGGAAAGGCGATGTCGATCTTGCGGTGCTGCTTGCGCCCAGCAATGCCACTGGCCTTTGAGAGCACCATGCCACCGTCAAACTGCACGCTTGCTGGCTGGTTACGGGCTACAAACTGCTCAATTGCGCCGCTACTAAACAGCTTCACATCTTTGAGTTTGTCATCCCAGAACCAAGCACCGTTCTTGGCGATGTAGACTGCTTCTACACGGTATTGTTTGCTCAGTTCGAGCGGTTTGATAACGCTGGCGATAGCGGTAACGATGGATACATCGTGCTCCGTAGAGCGACCGCCAAAAATGACTGCTACTGTTTTCATAGATGCAGTATAACAATATAGGCTTGTAATTACCCGCTACAGTTTCATGTGCTTGCTATTACTGCACGCTTCAGGATGTCACCCCACTCCATGCGCAATGACCGTAGCCTATGAACGGCGGCGGCCGTATTTGACGATAAATTGCTCCACTAGCTCACGAGCTTTGCGGTCTTCGATTTGCTGGGGCGGGTGTTTTTGGAAATACGCCGCCGGCTCGATAATTGCGCCACTCAAATGATTGTCGAGCGCCAGCTTGCAGCAGCGTATGGAGTCAATGGCCACACCGGCCGAATTGGGCGAATCTTCGACACTCAAGCGCAGCTCCAGATTCATTGGCACATCGCCAAAATGTCTGCTCTCGATGCGCAAAAAGCATATTTTGTTGTCTTTTTGCCAGGGCACGTAGTCCGACGGCCCTACATGGATGTCGTCGTCGGCAATGGTTTGGCCGCGCGCCTCAATTTGCGAACGCACGGCCTCGGTTTTCGATATCTTTTTGCTTTGCAGACGTTCACGCTCCAGCATATTCAAAAAGTCGGTGTTGCCGCCGGTATTTAGCTGATAGGTGCGCTCAATTTTCATGCCACGGTCCAAAAACAGATTTACGAGTGTGCGGTGCACAATGGTAGCGCCCACCTGAGCCTTAATGTCATCGCCAATTACCGGCAGTCCGGCTTTTTTAAACTTAGCCGCCCAAGTTGGGTTGGATGCAATAAATACCGGAATACAGTTTACAAACCCGCAGCCGGCATCAATGGCCGCCTGGGCGTAAAATTCGGTGGCCGCTTGCGAACCCACGGGCAGATAATTAACCACTGCTTCGGCACCAGAGTCTTTAAGTACCTGCACTACATCGGCCACCTTTTGCGCCTGCTTCACCGGCACCACCGCCGCCGTATATTTGTTTACGCCGTCCAACACCGGCCCGCGCGACACACGGACGCCGGTTTTGGCCACCTTGCAAAATACTGCGGTGTTATTGGGGGCCGCATAGATGGCCTCGGCGATGTCCTTGCCCACTTTGTTGCTGTTCACATCAAAGGCCGCTACTACCTCAATGTCGCAAATATGGTAGCCGCCAAAACTGACGTGCATCACGCCGGGCACAAAAGAGTCCTCGGCCGCCTGTTTGTAATAATCGATGCCTTGCACTAACGACGAAGCGCAGTTGCCCACGCCTACAATTGCCACTTTTATCTTTTGAGCCATGTAGTTGTACTTCCTAACCGCTGGTATGGTAGCGTAGAGGTACTATCAACATCAAATATAGTTATCTTATGTTAGTATAACTTTTAATTATGGAAGATCGCTTATACAAGTTTAAAGGCTTGATCGATGCTGGCAGCTATACTAAAGCCGCCGCGCAGCTGCACGTGTCGCAGCCGGCGCTTTCGGCGGCCATGCATAAGCTGGAGCGAGAGCTCAAAGCCGAACTGTTTATACGGGGTAAACGCCCCCTCACACCTACACCGGCTGGCACTGCTGCTTACCAGGCGGCCATACAGCTGCGTCAGCAGCTCAGTGAGCTTGAGGCAAACCTGGATGGTTTGGCTGGCAAAAAGCCGGTACTGTCGCTAGGCGTAATCGACAGCATCGCCGAAGTATTGTTTGTGCACGGTAATGGCTTTAGTGCACTAGGTACGCAGGCCGATTTACATATCTCAGTTAACAACTCCAGTTATTTGCTGGCAGCGTGCGAACGCAACGAGCTAGACGGCGCCCTGATTGTAAAGCCAAAGCAAACCTCTTCGCTGTTACAAGTAGCCGTCGTAGGGCGAGAGCCACTGGTGTTGGTAACACACCCCTCGCAAGCGCCGGATATTGCCCGGGCGCTGCAAGACGGCCGGCTGCCCGGCTTTTTAAGCTATAACCAAAACTCGGCCACCGCCGAGCTAATACATCAGGCCCTGGCGCGTGCCAACATGAGCGCTCAGGCCATCTTTCACTCTACCAGCCCCGAAATTCTGCTAGAGCTGACGCTTTCCGGACGTGGCTGTGCCGTATTGCCCTATCTTATGGTGCGCCAGCTAATTCGTGCCAGTACACTACAGGTTGTACGCCACAATGGGCTGAATGTTATTGATCGCCCAATTGTAGCCATCGAGCGGCGCGGCAAACGCAGCCACCCGGCATTTGCGGCAGCAGTCGACCAAACTAAGCGTTTACTGAGCGAACTCCACGCCGAAACGTCGCCGACCACAGCGCTGCACTAGTGGTAATTGTCGGGCCAGTCGTTTTGCATGACTACGAGGTCGCCGTTGGCCACAAATAAGTTGAGATTGTTATAAAACGACACCGGATCGTCTTCTATAATTACCTGTCCGGCATAGTTACCCGCCTCAAGCCCCTTTTGAATAGCGGACGTCACGGAATGCTTCATGAGCACCACAATATCCGGTTCGCCAGCGGCGATCAGCCGTCCCATTTCTTCGTGGGTGGCCGCCCAGTTGGCGCCTTGATCTACCAGGCCCGGAGTAACGTATATTTTGCGCTTGCTGGGCAACTCTTTCATAAGCTTGGTGCCAGCCCGAATGCCTTCGATATTGCCGTTATAGGTGTCGTCTACCACCCATACGCCGGGAGATAGCACATAGGGCTGCATGCGGTGCTCGTATGGTTTTGTCTTTCCAATACCGACCTGAATTTGTTTATTAGTAAGGCCCAGTTCGTGAGCCAAGGCAGCTACAAACGCGAGCGGCCCCACTTGGTGGCGCCCCAGCAGCCCGCTCTGCAGCTCCAGCTTGGTTTTGCCTTTTTGCATCGTAAAACGCGTGCCGTCCAGGTTTACACGGATGCCGCTAATCTTCCAGCCCAGTGCGTTCTTTTCGTTGTACAGCTGCTGGCCGGGACGGACATACGGCAGGGCGTCGGCAGACTCGCCATTGATGTACACACGCTCTGGAGCAACGGCGTCGGATACCGAAAAAATGTCTTCGGCAGCTCGTTTAAGCGTCTTGTACTTATCGAGATGGGCCGGCGCAATGCCGGTAATAACGGCGCGGGTGGGACGGGTGATGTCGGTAAAGCGCCGCACGTCGCCTGGCTCACCCTCGCCGTATTCGATAACCAGGATATCTTCGTCGCCTTTGAGCTTGCGGACAAAATAGGCATGCGAGATAGACACGTTTTTATTGCCGGGGGTGGCAGCAACTTTTTTACCCTCGGACAGTACTGTAAGAAGCAACTCCTTCATGCTGGTTTTACCATAGCTGCCGGCCACGGCAATTTTTTCGCCCGAAAAATCCGCAAAGGTTTGGCGCGATGCTGAAATAGCGCGCGCCTGTCGCGGACCAACAATAAACCACCGGCCCAGCACTAATGGCAGCACAGCAAGGTGCGCCCAGGCGATGGGGTACGAAATAATAAGCGCCAGACCAAACGGTAAGCCGCTCGGCAACACATCGTTATGCCACAGCGCCACCAGCACAACACCCGCCGCCACTTGCAATAGCATGCCAAGGCGCAGCGCCGCAAGCAGCAATCGTGCCGCTTTGGTAGGCACCAGACTGCGGCGGTAGAGCACTCTGTCAAAACGAGTCGTTCGCCAAAACCAGGCCAAATATGGTCCGGCCTGATATTCGGTGTTTTGCAGCATGTATACCAGCACCGTCGGCAAGCGCCATGAATAAAAACTGATGAGCCCGCGGATCATGCCAACAACCCCTTAAGTGCAGCCGTTACTTCTTGAGGGTTGTCCAGATGCACAAAATGGCCTGCCCCCGGCACAATCTGCAACCGCGACCCCGCGATAGCCTGGTTAAAGAGCTTGCCGTATGACGTGGGCGTGGCGTCGTCTTGGTCGCCATATACAATAACCGTAGGCAGCGTAAGCATTGCCGCCTCGGCGCGTACATCCTCGCTCACTACTCGTTTAAAGCTCTCTTGCAAATGCTCGGCAACCAGCATGTCGGACCCGACAGAGGTGTAAAGTTTGCGTCGCAAGGTTTGCTTCACGCTTTTCGGCAGTGGGCTTACAAGTATTTTGCCAGCTTTGGTCATAAGTTTTAGCGCCTGCATTTTGCCTTTTTGCGTGCCGCGCACACCGGCGCTTGCGAGCAGCGCCAAATTGTCGGCGTGCAGCGTGCCGCGGCTCAGCCCATGAATTGCGATAGCGCCGCCGTTGCTATGGCCCACAATCAGCTTAAGCTTCGGCGCTGCTATCTTCTTTAAAAAGTGCGCCACAAACTGTGTGTATTCATCTAACCCCCATACGTCCTTTGGAGTCTGGGTGCCGCCAAAGCCGGGCAAATCGAGCGCAACGGTTAACGCCTGTTTGCTTAACTCTTTTTGAATGGCCGCAAATGTCTTTGCGGTATCGCCCCAACCGTGCAGTAAGAGCACGGCCGGGCCGGAGCCTAACGACTCGTAACTAGTAAGCAGCCCGTCAACAACAACTTGCATTACGTTAGATTATACCGCCCTCAACGTCCCAACCGTTAGAGCGAAATGCCGGATGGCAAGCTCATCAGCGGGTTCATGCCAGTTCCACCATCCATGCCGGTCATACCCGACATGCCATTTGCCCCATAGAACTGGCCAAGCACATCGAGCAGCGACTTGGCGTTTGCCGGCTTTTCCACATTTACAGCGGCGTTGTACTTATCGACTGTCAGACGGAAAGTAATTGAGCTGTGGTCGGCATTGGTTTTGTTGTAACCCACTTGCTTGAACATGCGGTCGCCCTTGCCGATCCACACGTCTACCGAATAATTCTCAACCTTGGCACCGTCGAGGCTTCTATTAAACATCGATACTTGGTCTGAGGTGATCTTCATAGAATCGAGGTTAGCCTTTTGGACCGCGCTATAAAAACTCTTGAGCTTGGCCTTATCGACGCCCACACGATAGTGGTGGGTGCCCACACCCTTAATGGTCTGGTCTATCAGGCTTTGCTTCACTACTACAAACTTATTCTGTTTGTAGGCCGTTTCGAGTTTGCTGCGGTCACTGTCGGTAAGCTTCGTCGAAACATTGCTGCCGGTGGTTTCTTTAATGAGGCTCTGGTTAATTTCGAGCCACTGGTCATTCACCAGTGTCACGGCAGAGCTAAGCATCCTCGATTCGGCGGCGTTGCTGGCACCGAGCAGCTGTGGCAAACCACTCAGGCCGCCTACGCGTGCATAGTACGTTGTGCCGTCTACGCTACGGAAATCGGCTGTTATATTCGTAACCATCAGGTCGGCCTTGGCAGACAGATTAAACTTGCCGTCCTGACCAACAGCACCGTTAAAGGTGAGTCCCATGCCAGGCTTCCGTTCTTTATCAGTGCTCGTCACTTCGCCATCAAACGAAACGGTCTTGGCTTTATCGGAAAAACTGTTACTGAGCGCCATGTCGAGCACATTCTGCGGCTTGTTCATAACGTAATACAGCGCCGATGCGCCGCAAGCAAGCAGCAAGAGTATGGCCGCAGCAACAATAACCGCCAGGGTGCGCATCTTTTTAGCTCCCTTGGCAACGCTAACGGCAGCAACTGCGGCACCGCCAGCGGCCATACCGCCTGCACTCACACTATCGGGAGTTGCGGGCGGAGGCGTGTCGGGGGCCGAAATATGCGCCGGCATAGCCGGTGCAGCTGGAGTTTCAGGTGCAGCAGAGCCCCAGGTGGAGGCAGTACTGCCTGGTGCTGCATTATCCACAGGCTTTTCGGCTTCGCCAGCAGCCGTGTCAGCTGGCTTGGCGGCGTCGATTGTTTCTGGTTGCGCATCGGCCGTTTCTGCCGAAACGTCAGCCGCGGGCGCATCTGCAGCCGACGCAGTATCAGGAGCAGCAGCGGTGTCGGCTGGCTTGTCGGCAATCTCTGCCGGAGCATCGGGCGTAACCGTAGCGGTGGCGTCGCCCGTACTCGCTGCTGAGCTAGCTTCAGTTTCGGCGGGCTTGTCGGTTGGCTCCGGGCTCTCGGCAACAGCATCAGGTGTGGACGAATCGGAAGCAGCGGCATCAGCCTGCGGTACGTCGGGAGCGGTTATTTCTTTGTCTGTTTCGTTGGGCGTAGCGGGCTTTTTAAAGGGGTCCATATTATTTCCAGCTTAAGAGTTGATACTATAATCAAAGCCTATACATAAGCGGGACTATTTGCAAGAGCCTGAGACCCGGCTACTGCTGCATTTGCTGCAGCAAAGTTTGCAGCTGCGCAGAGGTAACGGTCTTCTTGGGGATGTTAACGGTTACGGGCTGATCGTATGAAGTGTAAGACTGCGAGTATGTGCCTTCGGCCAGTGCAACCTTTACCAGGTGGTTCGCGTGTACATCAACCGTAAAGCGCAGTTTAAGATCCGGCTGTCCGTTGTAGCTCTCGGCGGCAACCTGATCCAGATCGTGCAGCCCAACGTCTTTTGCAAAGTTCTTAAGCAGCCGGACGTACTCCATGGGTTTTACGGTTACGTTGTAGGTATACTGCAGGCGGCCGTGGACCGTCTTACGCTGTACATTCTTGTACGAAGCCTGATACACCTTGTTCTTGGCAATCGCCGTTAAAAGCTCATCACGCTGAGAAGGCGTAAGATCGCCCATGGGCACAACGATACCGCCAAGCGGCAAGGAGGTGCCCAAAATAGCCTGCGACAACAAACCACCGCTCCCGCTCCCCTTATTTTTTGCCCAGACGCCAACCACTTTAGATAAGTTTAGTGGTTTGCCGGACTGACTCTTTTGGTCGGTGGTAATGGCTTTGTAGCGTGTGTAATCGGCCTCTGGCGTACCGATCATTTCGTCAACGACACGGGTGCCGGTTTGCGATAGTGAGGTAACGGAGTGGCTCATGCTTTGGCCGCCAAGCCAATACTGCATGGTTTGTGCGGCAGTGGTGCCGTTGTTGTCTTGAGTGGCTTGCAGCGTCACGCCGTTAGTGCTCAGACTTTGGCGGAGCATGGCGTTAAACGCATACTTGGGGTCGGTTGTAACCTTGGCCCACCAGAACCATCCGGCAA
Source organism: Bacillota bacterium (assembly GCA_035478295.1). Lineage (GTDB taxonomy): Bacteria > Patescibacteriota > Saccharimonadia > Saccharimonadales > UBA4665 > PMNU01. The sequence continues at coordinate 22,958 of DATIJU010000009.1, forward strand.
CGAGTAATAAAAGAACGCCGGCGGCGTACAGCCATACAATTGGCTTAGTCTGGAGTTGTTTAAAAGTCATGCAGGTATTGTAACAGACTTAAGGTGCCGAAATTGCCGATTAAGGCTTCTTATTCAGGGGCAGGCGGGGCCTGCAGCGATATATAGGCATCTTTGGCGGCCCCTCTATATCGCAGCCGCTCAGGGGTCTCTGCCGGATATTTACGTCGTTATGGGCGGCAGCTGGACCCGCAAATCATTGATATAGTCTTGCGTGTCGGCAGGCGACATTGCCGCTTCGCTCAACATGGCGAACGCAGTGGCGTATCGCTGTGCGCCCCTGGGATCAGACGTGTCCGGCGTGGCGTCGTTTCCATCAGTAAGGCCTACTCCATACCACTCCTGCTCTGATACAATTCGCATCGCCGGATCGGCCAAAGGCGCACTTAGTTCTATGCGGCTCTCGGAAGCAGCGCGCCAGTTATTGCCATCAATTACGGTAAAGCCAAGCAATCGTAAGGCATTAGGAGGTGTTGGCATGCCCAGCCGCCATAGGATGCCCACCGCAAGCTCGTCGTCAATAACCTGTAGCGACCAAGGATGCCTCGTCTCCGACAGCTGCGCAAGTTGTTCAGCCGCAACCTCCGTTGGCAATCCTGTCAGAGCGCTTCGGGTAAGTACCGCGCCGAGCTCTTTTTGTAACCGCCTCTCGCGCCGCTGCTCACGAAATTGCGCCCGGCGGGCCTGTTGGTCTGGTGTTAAATCCGGGACGCCCGCAATAATTCGACGCCGCATGCCTGGCGACTGTAAAACACCCGGCACAACGCCCATGCCAAACGGGGATAGTTTAGACGCACCCCCTTCGGCAACTGCTAACCGCAAATATGACAGGCCTGGCCAGTCATTATCAACATGCTCGCGCATGTCTGGCGGTAGCTGTAAGACTAAAGCCTGACGTTCACTAACCATGACGTTCCCTCCGTATTGCTTCTGCTCGTATAGTACACCGCCCGGAGCTGCTACGAAAGCATCGGCACCAGCACACTGAACACTACATAACAAAACCCGACGTACCGCCGGGTTTTGTTAGTGATCAATATGACGGAGTCTAGGCCGGAATAAAGAGTGCTTCAAAAGGCGGATCGCCAATAGCAGTTGTGATATGACCTTTGCCGGTTGTATCAGCCACAAATAAGAGGTCACCCGGTCCAAAACGTCGTTTCTCGCCATTACTTACCTCAACTTCCAGTACTCCTCGGATTATCACTACCCATTGTTGCCGGGGAGCGGGGTGTGCCTCGCTGTCGAACTTCTCAGAAGTTAGATACAGAGCACCCGCCGAAGACATGAGATTTCCTAGACGCATAGGCGGCACACCTTCGACTATTTTCTGGGACACTAGGTCGATTGTGGCGTCCTCAAACTTTGATCCATCATCGTCTGTTCGTACAATTTTCGTATATTGTTTACCATCGCTCATGCATTCAGTATATCAGCATACTTTCAGGCAGTAAAAATAAGGGAGGACGAATTGAATCTTGCCGTATGGGGAGCTGTATGAGCTCAAGCAATAGACTAATCAGATTAGCGCAACCTTCCCTGCCATCGAGGCCGCATATCTCCTGGTGGGCCGTAGAGAAACCAGACTTTGCAACAGATAAGAGACTTTCTAAAAACAGACGGGACTGCAGCATATGCAGTCCCGTTATCTATAAAATAATTGCTGGTGGAGCATCGGGGATTCGAACCCCGCACTTCCTGTATGCGATACAGGCGCTCTACCAAATGAGCTAATGCCCCAAAGTAACAGAATAATAAGCTGATTCTAACAAAATTGCAGAAATTTGGCGATTACTTAGCTCTTTGCCGAAACGGAGGTTTTGGCGGCGCTCTTTGTAAGCATAGTGCTCTGCTCTGCCCAGAAAACCCTGGCCCATATGGGCGCAATAACACCCGGTATAATCATAAAGATCACGTAATGCAGCGGCCAGGTAAGAAATACCGTGGTGGGTACGCCCAGTACATTGCTATCCGGCCACGGCCAGTGGGTATATATCCAGTGATGATGCATAACGTTTTGCGTTTCCATAAAGAATGCCAGCGCCGCAGCACTAAGCAAAATAGCAAAGGTGGGCGCCCAATAGCCGTGCAGCATGCTGCGCAGCGCCGACGGACTTTTACGCAAATACAGGCCCCACTCGGCAATGCCCCATACTGCAAAAAAACCAATAATCATGTAGTGGAATGGCGGCGCAAATGGCACCGAAGCGATAACATCAAACGTAAAACCGCCGTGCAGCTGGTATGCAGCTAGCTGGTGAGCCACCGCATAGGCCAGGGCAAAAATACCGCCAATGCCAAACACGGTATACAGTGCCGGCTCAAAAACGTAATACGGCTCCGTAGCGCGGCTGCGCTTTTGCGGCCAGGCGTCGTCTATTACGGCTTTGGCAGCCATGTAACTCTTTACAATAGTCACCCAGTAAAAGACGAAGCCCGGAAACAACACTATCCAGTAAATCCACGGCAAAAAGAAGGGATAGATCCACAGCTTGCCAAGCCACTGCGCAAACACTTCCAGTACAATGCCGCTTAGCCCCGCCGCAAGAATAAAGAGTACCAGCTCTTTACGTGATCGCCTGGCAGTACCAAACATTTCGGCACCCTTAAACTTGTCGCTAATGCCGCCGCACAGCAGAATAACGCCCACAAAAAACATCGTTACAAAAAAAGTAAGCACGCACCCCGCCACAAAGTGGTGATGCATAAACCAGCTTTTGGGCATCAGCCACTGCAGATACGACAAAACAATTAGCAGTAGTCCCAGCCAAAATTTCTTGCTCATTGCTACTAAGTATACATGCTGGCAGGCATACGTCAGTTTTTTGTGGCGTCTGTAAAATATGCGAGTGCCGCATTGTGCGTTAGGCCCGTGGCTTTGCATAAGACCACGAGCCAGTACTGCTAGATACGCCGGCCTGGGCGACCCTTTTGTTAGAGCCTCTCCAGAAGACGTAAATGTTAGGAGTGTGCGCGTATTATATCGACAAAACGAGTCACTTCTTCATCATCGATCACCGGTCGAGTAATACGCGGGTAAGCAGTAAGGCCATCTCCCGGATGACGTCCCGGCACCACCACCAGACCCTCCAGGCTCGGCATCGATGCGGTGCTGTCTTCCCTTGCCCTCACCTCCAGCCGCTCACCCACTTGCCGGCCATTCAAAACGTCGTACCAAAATGTCATGCGCAACGCACCGTCCCAGTCGAATCGACCCGGAAAATCAACCATTACGTCATCACCAAACGGCATGACCCTTACACCAGTCCGCCCCGCCAGCCGCTCCGCCCAACTACCCGCAACACGCCGCCGCATGGGATGCGAAATGCTAAACGCGCCAATAGAAAACGCCACCGGTCTGCAATCGTCACCCGGCCTCACGTTATAGTCGTAGTCTCTGGGAATGTAATCGGCATTAGGCGCCAATAGCTGGCCATCGGCAACCAACATGTCGCCTAAAGAAGTCTCACCCACGGCAGCACGCAGCACGTCGGCAGCTACATTAGGAACTGTCCGCTCCATGTAAGTCAGTGGGTACGGATGTACATCCACCAAGCTCCTGCTTACATCCCGCACCATGCACAAACCGGGCGACGGCGCTCCAATAAGCGATCTAATAGTTTCATCGTCAGTAGCGCGGAACTCGCCCATACCTTAATTTGCCTCTCGTTATTTTCTGTAACATAGCACTAAACATACAAAAAGAGAACACCGATACTCCGCCAGGCGTGCCGATAGAGGTCAAAAAGAAAAGACGTGCAAGCTGCAACGCCTTTATCTCTATAAATAATTCTGGTGGAGCTACTCACCACCTACTCCAACAATCCCACCTTCCTGTCTGACCTGCGTATGACGCTTGCGGCGGTATCCCAAGACGACCCGGAGGACGACGAGCCCGGGCTTGGCGGTACTGAACGCCAAACGCAACGCTGGTGGAGCATGGCCAGCCGCCTCTCTGCCGCCGGCATCGAAGAAGTGATCGAGCACTACCAGGCAGGCATGACCGCCCAAGCGCTCGCCGACAAGTTCTCCGTGAGCCTCAGCAGCATCAAGCGCATCCTCCGAGCCCGTGGTGTTCGTCGCCTACCGGAGCCTCCGAGTTGATCAAAGCCAGGTGTAGGCCGCGTTGAGCGGCCTACACCCCGTGCGATGCATAGATCAACAGCAACAGGAGGACTACCCTATGGAACAGATCAACCAACCGAGAGGAGCCGCTGACGAGATCACGAACCGACCGCTCATCCCAGCAGATCAACCCGTCGCACCGATCGAAATACCTCGGCCTGGAGCCGAAGCGGCCGCATCACGACCTCCGCTGACCTTCGAGGAAGCCGAGGCGCACAGTCCCTTCGCCCTGCTCGGCGAACTCCGCGACCACGCGACGTCGCTGCGCATCGAGCGCGATTCCGCCGGCTTCCACCTGACCGAACTTGCGCTATCCGCGGCGGTCGTGGCGTGGTGGTCACGCTGGCAGCCGCTCACCATGCACCGAGCCTTCCTGGCCGGCGCGAGCTTGGCAGATGTCGCAGCAGCTACAGGTTCCGACGAAGCCGGGGCATATGCACGCTGGTCTGCCTGGGCCGAAAGCCAGGCTCAGCTGGTCATCGGCGGCCGGGCCGCGATGGCTCCTGACGAGCTGGCAGCGATCCGCGCTCGGTTCAACACCGACGACATTCTGAACCACGCCGACTAGAGCGGTGGACACCTTCATCAACGTAAACAGGAACCACGATGTATGGAACAACCACCGGAGGGAGATCTCACTCAGCACAGCCCGGCGGCCAACAGGTTCGTCGGGAACAACTACTCTGACGCCGACCTGGCCCGCGATTCGGCCGGCCAAGTCCACCCGCACTACGACTTCACACCCCGCTCCGCGAGCCGCTTGGCCCGCGGAGAACTCGTGCGAGAGCCCGCTCTCGGCCTGGTACGCGTGGCGACCGTACCGGACACGAGCTGCCGCCCGCACCACGTTTGGATCGGTTGGGCGAGCCATAACACCCCCTGCCACGCAATGGGCTCGTATCCAACGCAACAGCGCTTTGACGTACGCGGCCCCGCGCAGGCCGATCAGCTCCTTATCCGCCAGGGCATCGACCAGGCGAACTGGGCACGGCGCCAGATCACCGGAGACATCGCCCGCCTCATTGCCGCGCACACCTACTTGTCCCCGCGTAGCGCCCTCTACAACTTCGCGGTCTTCGGCGAGATTCCGTTGGTCTTGTACGACGAGCTGCGCACCGTCAATCGCTACCAGCCCGGTCTGAACCCGTGGATACAGGCCCTCGGCCGCTACTGCACGAGCAGAAGGACGCGACGTGAAGCGATCCCGGGCTGGGGTCCGCAGCCGCCCGACGGTGACGAATTTCCGCCCGATCCCGGGCCGCCGCCGCGAGCCAGTGCGCGACGACACAAGCCGACCGGGCGTATTTCGCCGGAGATGGCCAGCAAGCTCACCGATGCCGCCTTCGCGCTCGGCTTCACCCTCGCGGGTTCGCGGGTCACGGCGGAAAAAGCTCGCCGGATCCTTGCGTCGCACGCACTCGAACGCCCACCCGCGTAGCCCGAACCAGGAGCCCATCCCGTCACCGTCGACCCACCCGCCAGGGAGACGGGTTCTCCGCCTCGGTCAAGGGCCGGCTTTAGCCGGTCGCGAAGCGACGCCGCAGGCGCCCTTGATCGAGGCGGAGGTTCCGTCTGGGCTTTGCCTGGGCCGGCGGAGGCGGGCTCCATCCCGTTGCCCGAGCGCTCCCGCCGGAGGCACTGTTCTTGTACACGCGGACCTTGCAGGGAGGGCCGCCAGGCCCGACCGGTGTCGGCGGGAGCGGCGGTCAGCACCACGACGGACGCACGACATCTTGTTGTGCGGGAGGTTGAACTAGCTAATCAGGATCGCCGGTCGGCGGACCACCGTTTCCTTTGCTAGCTCCCGGCAGCAATAGCCGTTTCGCCCGCCGGCGTCTCCCGCGTCCACTGGTCAGTGGCGATGTGGTCTGTGGCCCACACCTGGCCCGTGCCATCGAGAATAACTTGCTGGCCATTGTCGCCGGCAGCAATGGCCGTAATGCCAGTAGACGACTCCCGCACCCAATCCATTCCAAAGATTGTACCGTTCCGGGCCCATACCTGACCGGTATTGTCGAGGATCACCTGTAGATGGTTATTGCCGGCCGAAATTTTGGTTATGCCCGGCGGCGTCTCCCTAGACCACTGGTTAGCGGCGACCGAGCCAGTAGCCCAAACTTGGCCTTGGGCGTCGAGAATCATCTGTAATCCGTTATCGCCGGCAGCAATGGCCGTGTGCCCGGCTGGTGTTTCCTGAACCCAGTCCATCCCAAAGATCGGACTGTTACGGGCCCACACTTGGCCGCTGCTATCGAGAATCATTTGCAGGTTGTTGTCACCCATGGCAATGGCGACGATGCCCGGCGGCGTTTCGCGGGTCCACTGGTTGGGAGCAATGCTTCCTGTAGCCCACACTTGCCCTTGGCCGTCGAGAATCATCTGCTGGCCGTTGGCACCGGCGGCAATGGCGGTAATGCCGCCCGACGATTCCTGTGTCCAGGATGAGTTGAGGCTGGAGCTATTCCGTGCCCACACCTGACCAGACCCATCCAGGATCATTTGCATACCGTTGCTGCCGGCGGCGATCTTGGTTTCGCCAGTGGGTGTTTCCTGTGTCCAATCCATACCGAGCGTGGCTGTATTGCGGGCCCATACCTGGCCGCTGCCGTCGAGGATCATTTGGAGGGTGGTGTTGGAAGGGGAGCTGCCGCCTCCTGACGGCGCGGTCGCTCCGAAGTCAACGAATTCAGTGAAGCCCATGGAGCTTGCGGTGCCGGTCCGCGTGCCGCCGTTTCCGTGAGTATCGTGGTTATATTCAGAGACCGTGATACTGCCGTCTGAGTTGACGGATTCGACAAAGGCGACATGGCCTGGATTGCCGGGTACAACCGCGGCATCGCCGGCCCTGGGCGTAGTCGATCGCTCGCTAGAAGGCGCATAGTCGTACCATTGTCCGCCATTGTGCAGGCCAGTAAGCTTGTTGTCGGCCACACCCCATTGGCTTTCTTTCCATGCGACATACGAGGTGCAGTTGCGGAATTCGTAGCCCCACTGGTCCCAACACTCTCCGGATGCACCACTAGTTGCGCCGCACCCGGTACGGTTGCTGGAGCTACCGAACACGCCGTCACCGTCCTTATCCAAATACCAGTCGTATTTGTCCCAAGTCTTAAGGGGGTCGGTGTTCTGACACTGAGCTCCACCGGCAGCGCCAAACTCGCAGGGCGCGTCGGCCCACGGATAGCCAAGTGTGTCGGCATACGCTGCATCGGGATGACCGACTTCCCCGGCAGTGAATGCCGTTACGGAGCCTGCCATCACGAGCAGGCCGGCAGCAGCGACTCTACCTATGTTGGTACGCAGCTCGGCTGCTGCGCCTCGCAATCTGTCGAGAAATGCAGGATCAAGTCGTTCTATTTGTGGGGGTACTTCGGCCATGAATAATTCCTTCTTGCACCTCGCCCCCCACCGGGCGATGAATTAGTTGTTGCTAGTCTGAGAAATTTGCGCTTGCCACGATCTTCCTATATGTGTCGAGCGCAGACGAGTCCGGGTTGCTGATCAAGAACTCGACGAACACAGTGCCTTTGCTGGTCTGCTTACTGCCCTTGATGATTGTGGCGTAGTACACACCGACGTTGTTCTGCATCTTTACGCTATAGCCGCTCAAACCGTTAATTGACGTGGCGGCACCTTCTAGCTTCGTATCGTCAGACGAAGGCCCGCACGCGTCGGCCGATGGACATTCCTCCCATTCTTGCTGAGGCGTCTTGGAGCTATCTATGTACACGTAACGCACGTTGACGCTTGCCTTGGGCGAAGCGTCGTGCCGTATCTCCCAAGCGAACGCCTTGCTGTCGCCGACCACTACCGTCCAGTCAGACGGGTACTTAACTGCAATACCTGAGCCAGCCGCTGAAGCTGTGTCGCTGTACGCCTTCCAGCCTTCATATGGGTCGGTTTGCTGGCTGTTCTTACTGTTGTTGGCCTGCGAGCTGCTGCTCGACGTCTTGGCTGGTTTGTTCTGGGTTTTGTGCCAGACGTACCAGCCGCCAACTCCAATGACGGCGACAACTAATACGATGACGATGGCCTCTACGGCCGAGAATCCTTTGTTTGATTGGTGTTTCTTCATGTGTTCGATCTCGTTTATGTTACTTCTGCGCTCATTATCGGCGAGGGCCGAATAGAATGCAATCCTCCCCGTGGTGCCGGCCTGATGCACGGCCGACCACGCGGTTGGCTAGCACCCATCTCATCGCAAAGCAAAACAAGCACGCAGCCGTTAGGCAGGTGCTTGTTTGGTCGGAATAGCTGGTGGATGGTAGTTGTCTGCGTCATATTCTGCACTGAAATTTGGCAGAGTATGTGTCACAGTGGGTCTGCTTGTCAAGCACTATTTAAAGACGACTGCTTGTGCCCACCGTATGGCTATCTGGTCTTTAGCCGCGACACGGTCAGCACATACACCTCATCATTGGTTTGGCTCACTTGCAACGGCTTGAAACCGTTGTGGTCGAGTTGGCGCATTACGTCGAGCGAATCCTGGTGCCAGGCACGCCACAGCAGGATGGTGTCATCTTTGTTCAGCGTGACGACCTGTTCTCCGCCAAGAAGCCCGAACTCGATGGTCAGTGCGACCTTCAGGCGAATACGCTCGTAGCGTTGGCGCAACTCCTCGTCATAGCCCACTTCCAGGTTATAGAACGATTTGTCGATGTTGAGCAGATCTACGACGAACCGGTGGATCGGTGCCGGTACCAGTTCGCCCGGCCCGACGTTGAAGTCGAAGTGCCGTCGAGCACGCTCGGAGTCGAGCTTTTGGCTGTGTATGAGGATGTCATTGCGTCCCATGCTATCGTGGATGATCTTGAGGGCGGCATCGGGCGACCCGAGATTACCCAGTGTTCCGCCCAGCACGAGCACGACGTTGATAGTGCCCTCGGCACTCTTCTTCAGGTGCTCCTCGGCAACGAGGTTGGCAAAACGGTCATAGTTGATGTCGACCTCATATCCCTCAAAGGGAACGTCGCCGTCAAACCACGCCTTGATGTTTCGTCGGGCTATCTCAAGCATTTCCGGACTGATGTCAAGCGCGATGTAGCGCCCAAGCTTGTGCTGGTTTGCTAGGTGGGCGAGCAGCTTCCGTACCGGCATCGCGTTGCCCACGCCGACGTCGATGATATTGACCCGCTGGTAGCCGTCGAATAGCGCGTTGAGGTAGGCGCGGTTGAGGTCAAGCAGCTTGATCGTGCTGTTGACGCTGTTTGGAGTGCTGTCACCGGCCAAGCGGCGCGCATATGCGTCCCAGTGCTCGGCTCCCTCAGCGAAGTAATTGTACTGACGCGGGATTTCGCCATTGATGTCCAGATTGTTGATGATGTCGAGTACTTGCGTCGTACTGAAGATCTCGTAAAACTCCGGACGCGGCGCAGCCGTCTTCACGGCGCTCTTGGGACGGTACTTCTTCCCCGCCTGAGCCAAGTGCTCGACTATTTCAACGTTTCGCGTCGTATTGGCAACATACGCGCGGTTGCCCACATAGTGAAGCTCTAGGTCAAGCTTCTGCTGCTTGGCCGCGGTTATCCAGTTCTGGACTGTGCGCAGAGTGACGTGATACCTATCGGAGAGTTCGCTGTTTTTGAAATAGAGCATGGAAAACGGCCCGGATTATTGTTGACATGTTTCGCAATTCAAATGTAACATACGACTAAGCAGTCGACTGCTGAACCAACCCAAAATGATGTTCCGTTGTCTAAACGTAACATGTCTATTTCTTTTACACAAGCCCATTTTGGTCAAGGGGCGCGCTCGAGCGCTGTAATAGCGCCGGACTTTAGGCAACAATGCAGTCGCCCTTTCATTATACAGGAGTTAGCCATCATCTGCCTTGGTCTAATGGCGAGTGACGGCACTTCCCTGGTGGGCATTCGTCCGACAACTAACAAGGCTTGGCATTTTGTAGCTGAGCGAAAGGTGGCAGCTCATGGCTAAAGGTTCATTATGGGGATAATCGCTTCACCGAGTGGCGGGGCGACACTGGTTGCTTGCATTCTTTGCGGTCGCATCATCCCGCAACGTGTCGCGGTGGTGGTGGGACGTGATCAGTATCTTTGCGAGCAGCACCTGGCCGTCGGAATGCAGGGCGCACTCGTCCGCGCCCTGGCGGCTGCGAGTGCTGCCCACTCGGTGACGACCGCGCAAGGCTCTAGCGGCACGGCATCATATGACGATGCTGAAGCGCATGGAACAGGTGGCACGCTGACAACTTGGTTCGTTGACACCAGAGCCTCTGCCACGATGCAGGAAGCACGGAACAGCATGCTTTGGCACCTTCTGTTTCGCCTTGAAGTGGGAAGTGCGATAGTAGCCATGGATCGCCCGGATGTGTACATGCCCACGTTCCGCCGAGACTGGAAGACAGTCGCCCGAGTGGTCGAACGCGAACGCGCAGCCACGCTTAAGCCCGAAACAAGGGAACATCTGGCTCGCTTGCTGTCTCGGCTACAGCGGACGCAGTTTGTGACCCGCGAGCCCGGCGTTGCTGTTGACCCTATGGTTTGGTTCGTTCGACCGGACTGGGCCGGCGAACCCCCGAAGGATTGCGCCACCATCTATCTCATGCGTGCAGTCACGGCCGATACGCTCTCGACTTGGACGCGGCGGCTATCTGGCGCGGGCGTCCTTGTGCTTTTTCCCGAACTTAAGGGTTCGCTCTAAGGGACATCATTCACGTTAAGCAGGAAACAATGCGATGAACAAGACCAAGGGCAGTGCTCAGCCAGTCCCAAAAATCGATTTACGACCAAACGGCGAGCAACGGTCAGTAGACCTCGGTACATATGACGACGCACACATGCCGCTCGGCTTCATCGTCACGCTCGACCGCGTTCCGCACCCGCTGGGGTCAGTGATAACGAAAGTAGATGACCTGGGCACGGCTCAGCGTCACCGTTTCGTGCTGCAAATCGCGAACTATAGCACTCAACCCGTCCACGCTAGCATTCGACCATTCTTTCGTGAGGTGGCTCCAGCGGCAGACAGCTTGGTTATCGGCAGCGGAAAATAACGAGAGGCTATCGCGTACGCCTACTCTCGGTCTTTGGATAGATCAAGGAACGCATGACGTATGAGGTATCTTGCCGCTTTCCCGTACACCGCAGCGTCTTGCAACCCCTCAAAACGTTTCTCGAAAACCACGATCTCGCTGCGCTGCGTAATGGTCAGCTCAGCTGAGGGGGTTTCCAGACGTACGGTGCTCTGATCGAAAATCCAAAAGCCTACCGAAGGCCAGACCAGGCGTTCACCGCCAAGCGGCAAGATGCCTAGGCTCAGGCGTTGCAGCGACACGAGCGCAAGCAGCCGGTCGAGCTGGCCCTGCATGGTGTCAGTGCTACCAACGCGCGTCCGCAGTGCCTGCTCCTCAAGCACCACCATGAAACGGCGGTCGCCGGAGTAGAGGTATTGCTGCCGCTCCAGACGGGCAGCAACAGCCGCATCAAGATCGTTGGGAATCTGGTTCCGCTCGATGGCAGCGCTCATGATCGTAGCGGCGTAGTCGGCCGTTTGGAGCAGACCAGGAACTAGCCCCGACTCATAGATACGGAATAGTGTTGTGCGTTCGTACAACGGATTGCGCGACTCTTGGCTGTGGCGCATACCGGAACGCTGGGCACGCCGCCACTCGACGTACATGAGGTCGATTGCCCGCATGGTCGCGATGAGGTCCGCCGCCTGGCCTTCAGCCTCGGAGGCTCGACACCACTCGCGCAGATCATCCTCGGTGGGGGTCTGTGTGCCGTGCTCTAACTTGCTTACCTTGGTGAAGTGCCAGCCACACAATGCCGCCAGCGCCCGCCCCGAGAGGTTCGCGTCTCTGCGAATCTCCCGGAGACGGGCGCCGAGCGCCTGCTTGGCTTGCTGCGACGGCCCGGTCAATGTGGCGTGTACTCGTCATGCGGTACGGCGACGTCCCAAACGGCCTCGAACGCCGCCCCGCAGAGCTGCGCTGTCGCCTTATCGGTTACAAGCTGACGCTCGGCAACTTCGCCGCTGCCGGTGAACACCGCGAACACGACGATCTTGCCGTCGAACAGCCAGAAGTCGTTACCCGGTAAGGCAATCCCTGATGCCAACCGTCGCGGCAGCCAGCGTACTTCTTCGCCTGCCTCGACAATCAGGCCAGTGCCCGCCCACTCATATCGGATGTAGTCGGTGACTGGTTCGGACACGATCCTGGCTCGGCGTACCCGCTTGCCGGCCTGCCGCAACCCCCGGATGATGCCCCGCCAGTACTGCCACTCTGGCGCTTCGGCAGCGTGATCGCGCCGACCGGTAGCAAGGAACGCAGCGAAGCGTTCGGCCTCGCTTTGGATGGCGTAGCTGTCGCGCATCTCCAGATGAACGGCCTCGCGTTCACAACTCGCCAGCAGCCGATCACGCTCCTCAGCGGTGGTCAGCTGCACGCCACGCCTTCAAGCAACGCGATGACGGCGGCCTTGGGCACCTCCACGGCGTCCTCATGATCTGGGATCGACAGACGGCGGCGGTCGCTACCGTCGGCCAGGCGCGGCCCCTGGATGATGTAGTTGCCGTTCTCCTTGACATGCACGATGGGTGGCTGCCAGGTGGTCACGACGCCCGGCAAACCGTCCTCGGCCAAGAAACCGAACAGTCCGGCGTAAACCTCCACCACGGTTTCGCCGGCGGGGATGTCGAGCTTGGCCAGGATCTCGTCATCCGCCACCGTGTAGCCCTGCACGATGTAGCTGTCGCGATCCGTTGCGTAGAGCGTAGGGCTGTCGCCCTGCTCGGACAGTTTGCCGAGAAAGCGGAGCTGCATAAGGGGCACTCCCGTCTGGGCCTACCGAATGTTGCTTGACGCTGCCGAGTCTTGGCCCGTGGAGCACGATCGTCAAGGAGTGTTGCGCGAAGTTGCTCGATCTTGCTCAGGGACTTATGACCCTCTCCAACCTGCTTCAACCAGATTCCACCGGGCATCGAGCGCAACTTATGGTCGTCGTCAGCATCGGGGCGGACGCGATGGAGAGGATTCCGCCCGTCTCGGTGCTACCCACTACAGATGCGCCCAGACGATGAGGACGGCAGTCGTGACAACCTCTGAGTTCGCCCCTGGCAAGCGTCCAAGCATGCCCGCACACCCACACTGGTGTGTGGGCAAGGCCGGCGGTTGCGTTGGCACAGGGCATCAATCGGCCGAACTGGCTGTGCCCGCCGACGAAACTTCCGGCATCGAGGTGAAGGCTTCGCTGTGGAGCGGCAAGGGCGGGCGGGAGTTCGTCGCGTTGGCGGTGACGCCCGTCCGTGACAACTTCGTGGCCCTCGCGCTTGCCTGCGATCTCGCGGAGGGCATCACCGAATTCCGGCATAGCAGCGACATGCTTGGGGCGGACGCCGCCGCGCCGCCCCTGGCGCTCATCCAAGATGCGAGCGATCCGGAATACATCACCGACCCACACGCGCACGACTTCACTATCGACCAGGCCGAGGCGCTGCACCGGGCGCTCGGCCAACTGCTCGATGTGCGCACGAGCCAGGCATGAGCGTCGAGGCCACGGTTCCGTTGTGGGAGCTGGAGGTCGCCAACCTGCGGACAGCGGCAGCAATCGACTTCGCGCCACTGGTTGACGACATGCTGGAAGACCACGATGCCTGCCTGGTCGTGGTTGACGACATTGTGGCCTGCTGGTTGCGATTGCCTGCGTCGGTGCGCGAGGCGTACGCCAGTTGGCCGAACTGCCGGCCGCTCAGCCGCTTCGTCAGTGACTACTTCGATGAGATCGACCGGGCCTGGTTGGTCGACTGCCAGGTGGAATCGTCCGCGCTGCACGACTCGGTTAAGGAAGAGAAATGCCACGCTGGCTGGCGGAGGCACGCGGCGCAGGTGCGAGCGCGCGCCGCAGCCGCCGAGCCGCCCAGCGATGTCTGGCTGGAACGTTTTGCCGTGTTGGCGTTTGACCCAGGGCCGAATGCCATGTAGCAGCGCGTTGCTTACGGCATAACTATTTCGGCTAGGTCTGCCGGGAGCCAGTCCCGTTCTCCGTTGGCGTGCCTGACTTCCAGTAGCGGCACCCCCGCCTCGATGCCCAGCTCGGCACGTTCGGGCCGCGTAGGCATGCGCGAAATGAGGCGGTCACCTGCTTGCAGGACAAGGAGTTGGCGTATCGTTTGGGGCCGAACAAGTGAGGGAACGCCGCGCCTGGTGATGATGAGGCCCTCCTCGCGCAACACCGCAAGAGCACGGCGAACGGTCATGCGGCCGACGCCGTGCTCTTGGCCCACGGCTGATTCAAGCGGCAACGTACTGCCAACTGGGTAGATGCCTTGCTCAATGCGCTCACGAAGCGTGTCGGCAAGCTGGTGGTAGAGGGGTTTACCGTCAGCAAACATGACGCCGATCGTAGTACGTAGGGCCGTGTGGCCACAATGCCGCCGACATGACCCGGTGATGCCTGAGCGACCCAAGAGACCTGGGCTCTTTCACCAACCAGACCGCCTACCGCTTCCAGTCCAAGCCTTCAATCTCAGCCATCTTGATAACAACATTCTTAAGCTCTAGCGCTTCATCTCGTTGTATGGCGGTGCGTTCGCCGGCTTGATAGTCCACCCTGTAGATTGCGTGCGGCAATATTTCGTATCTGATGATCTTCAGTCGCTCGTCTGCGCGATCCTGAATGATTCGCAACCAGGTACGCTCATCCACGCAGTAAATATACTTCCAGCCTACTTCAAGGTCGGCAGTTCCGAGCAACTCCTTCTTCAGTGCCCACGCCCACCTAGGGCCGCTCGAAACGTCCCGAGCTACCGGCTCTACGATGTCGTCACTAAGAATAAATTGCAGAAAGCTCCGCTCGACGTCAAAGAGCGCCGCTCCACGTAGATCGCGGAAGACCTCATACGTCAAGGCATGCATCGAAAGAAAATGGCCGTCGGTGCGTACCAAGCCGTAGGCGTTGAGAGTCCGTAAACCTGACTCGAACGCGATCGTACTCAACGCGATTTCGTGAGACTTTGATGCGAACTCACGGGTAAGAACGCGAGCCGCAAGGCCGCTCTTCCCAGCGATGGCTAGGAATACATCGAGCGTGCGTAGCAGTTCGGCCTTATCCACAATCGAGTGCAAGATTGCAGTGTACAGAGTCGCGAGATTGGTTGCTTCCTGGTCTGGCCGCACCACTAGATGAAGCCCTGCAACGATGCTCCGGACGAGTTCATCCGTGAGCGTACTAACGCCGACGCCTGCCGTCTCTTTCAGGAAAAGGACGGCATGTCGCAGTGCCAGCGGACGATAGCCAAGAGCAAGTGCGAAACCGTGTATCGTGCGCTCTGCGATGTCGCCTAGTTCGTTGCGCGCAAGCTCAATCGCCTGCGATTCGGAAAAGTCGTGTATCTCGATGGTGCTTACATGGGGGCTGTGGACTTCCTCCCTAGAGGTAACGATGACAGGCACTCGCGGCGTAGGAGGCACAAGATCCCATATGTCGTCAGCGTCACTGATGTCGTCAAGCACCACGACACCATTTTGCGAACTCTCGGCGAGTGCGCGCTTGAGTGCGACACGACAGTAGCTTTCGCTCCACGACGCCGGTTCCATACCAAAGGCGATCAGGGCTTCCACGATATCGCTGTTTAGCGCCTTGGTATTGCTCGCTCTTAGAACTAACACCGGACTTCGCGACAGATCTGCCGCCGCCTGCCGCGCTAGTGTCGTCTTTCCGGTGCCTGCTTCGCCCCAGAGGCACAAAATTAGACGGCCCGAGCCGATGATTTCGTGAATCTGCTCGAGGTACTCCGTCCGACTTACAAACCCATCGCCTGTAACGGCGTCGCTTGAGCCCAGTTCGGCGGTGAGCGTTGCGGCTTCGGCTAGTTTTCGCGCTTTAGCTTCCCTCGTGAGGAGGCTTTCTGCAATAAGCCCTAGCAACCTTGGCCTGATGTGGCGCTCAAATGCATTCGTATCGCCAAGTGGGACAATGTGCTGTTTTAGCTCTGCGTAGTATCGATTATAAATCTTGCCATCCGGATACTTCTCGGCTATTTCTGGGCGGAACCCAAAGAGCAACCGCCCAACCTCGCGCGTTGACAACGAACAGGAAGGCATTTTTTCGTCATCCAGGGCAGCGACAACTTCGTGCATAACCCGTATAAGCGCTCACCGAACCACACGAGCTGTACAAACGGGCCAGCAGCAAGGTACGCCGCGTCCTCAACAAGGCGATCTTCGTCCGGCTGTACCTGGACGCAGACGAAGATCGCCACCCAGTGGTGGCCAGTGACGAGCTCACTGAAGCTGTAGCACCCGTGGTGAGCGCCCAGCGGCAGACAGGAGCCCTCGTAGGGTGCAGACAAGAAAGTGGCACCCTCCTTGCGGAGAGTGCCACTTACCATGATCCAACCTTAACCGAGCTACTCACACACGCTTGGGTTCAGCGTTGTTTGAGTAACACCGTCGTGGTGGAGCGTAGGAGACTCGAACTCCTGACCTCCTGCATGCCATGCAGGCGCTCTAGCCAACTGAGCTAACGCCCCATTATGGGAACTGAACAGATAGATATTAACAGATTCGGACAAAAAAAGGAAGTTATATCTCGGCTGTCGATCTATCCCGAGATCCGCCCTGTCATTCCGTTTTGTCCCGAATTCCGGATATAGCTCATGCCGCTTTGTCTTAACTTTTTCAAGGAACGACAAAATCGAGTTCTGCGTATGCTCACCCATCGCACACCGCAAGTCTGGAATGACCATGAGAGCGGAACGACGAGGGCTAAAATATGCGTTTGCGGCGGGCAAACGCGAACGCGGCAAACACTAAAACAAACAAAAAGGCGTTAAGCGACCAGTATATCCAGGGTTCGTGCTGCAGCGGCAGCGGTACATTCATACCAAACATGCTGTAAAACAGGTTTGGCACGGCAATAATAACCGTGGCGGCAGTCAGGATTTTCATGGTGCGGTTCAGGTTGTTGCTGCTAATGCTGGTGTAAGCGTCGCGGATGTGGATGATGCTTTGCATATTGGAGTTACAGGCTTCTATGGATTGCTCGTTATTGAGCAGCAAATCTTCCACAATGTCCTGGTCTTCGGCAAATAGCGGCATGTAACGGCCCAGAAGCAGGCGGCGCAGTGTGGCGTTGGTGGGCATGAGCGAGCTTAAGAACTCGTTTAGTTCGTCTTCGATCATTACAAAATCGATGAAGTCTTGGTTGGTGATTTCGTGGCCGCGGAGGCGCGAGCGGATCATTTTAATTTGTTTGCTGGTACTAGAAATAAAGCTGTCGTAGCGCTCCACAACCTGCTGCAGAATAAGCAGCACCAGCTTGGCACGCTGTGTGGTGGCAAAGTTGATTTTGCCGCTTAAGAAAAGGTCGAGTGCCGGCAGGCGCACCTGCGAAACAGTTACCACCAGATCGCCGCTAAAAATAAACAGCAGCGGCGTGGTGGCCAAATCGCCGTCTACCTGTTTGTAGGCAAAACGTACAAATATGTAGCTTTGGTCGCCTTCTTTTTCCAGGCGGGGCATTTCGTCTTCGTCGAGGGCGTCTTCGAGGTGACCAGGTGTGAGGCCAAATTTGGCCACCAGCTCCTCAATTTCGGCCTGCGACGGAGCTTCGACGTAAATCCAGGATCCAGGCTTATACGCCTGTAGTTCTTGCACGCGCTCGTTGCGTAAGCTCTTAAAATAATACTTAATCACTTATGCTTATCCTCTTATAGTGCAGTATACGAAATTCTAGGTTTTATGGCTATTACCTATTAACAACGTAGGCAAACACATCGTAGTCTGGGTGCCACAGCTCAAATAGCAGGTGCTCACGGGCGGGCACCGGGCGGGCCCACCCCTTCTTGGTGCCGCTGTGGGTTTCCACAAATTGCTGATAATTGGGCACCGTAAAATCGGCGTACCCCACGTGCATGCGGTACGGGTCAACACCGCGCACGCCCAGTAACTGTACGTGCTCATGTTGCAGCACTTGGCCAGTCGGACGGACATAGGTAGTGGTGCCGTGCGACGCATCTTCGTCTGCCGCGCCGTAAGTTGCCAGCAGCTTTCGCAGTAGCTTTTCCTCTTCAGGATAATGCGCAAAGATACAAACTGTATGGAGCGGCAAACGCTTGCCGGTAATTTGCTTACAGATGGCGTGAGCCTCCTCGGCAACGTAGGCTATAGCCTCCTCGAATGCTGCCTTGGTGGTAATGGGGCTAAAACGGTATGGATTTTTAGGCATGCTGCGCTTCCAGAAAGGCTTTGAGCTTGTTGAGGCCATCGGTACGGTAAGACGTAGCCTGGTATTCTTCGTCGGTCATTTCGCCACGGGTTTTAGTGTAGCCGTCGTTAATAAATATCGGGTCAAATCCAAAGCCGTTGGTGCCTTTAGGCTCGCGAGCAATAGTGCCCTTCATCTGCCCATCAAAGTAATGTAGGTGTGTGCCGTCATATAGGGCATAGCACAAATGAGCTTCGGCGCCGCGGTGCTCCAGACCATTTACTATCTGCAGCAGGCCGTCGTAGCCAACTTCTTCTATAAACCATTTTACAAAAGTGCCGGGCAGTCGGCCCAGCGCGGTAAAACGCAAGCCCGCGTCCTCTACCAGCACCGGCTGGTGCAGGAGGTCATAGGCCTGTTTTACTTTATGCTCGGCCACAACGTGCGGGTCGAGCGATTGTATCTCGTCGAGGTCTAGCTTCTGGTGATTAACCGGATGTCCCAGCCAACTGCTCAAAAAAGCAATTTTGTTCTGGTTGCCGCTTATGAACACAAGATCATCAATACCCATATGTGCTCAGTGTGCCTTACAAGCGCACGGGCGTCAATTGCTCAGCACTTGCTGTTTGGCTGCTTTTAGCTCGCGAATGCACGAATCTATAACCGTATCGTCGCGCAGCTTGGCCTCGGTGCCGTCAAACCAGATAGAAATCCACTTGGCGCCATTTTCTTCGTGCGTCCATTTGAGGTCTGACTCTTCTTTAAGGATGGCTTCGCCGTCCCTAAAGGTGCGCGGGCTGTACCAATCGACGTGGTCTAAACCTACGGCATCGGTAGAGTTTGGGCGGCGCTGCATAAGCTTTATGATCTGAATACCGCCGGCCAGCGGCTCTTTGAGGTGCATTTTGGCAATCCAGCGCTCATCCATCCAGACATCTACAATGATGTCGCAAAGGTCGTGCAGCTCAGCAAACAAATGGTCGTATTCGGCGCGGTCTTTGGTTTTCCAGCCGAGGGCCGTGGGCTTGTAATCGCAAAAGAACAACTTATTGGCTCGTACATCTACCAGTTTGTGCCACTTCTGGTGATAGGCCTCTATGGCCTTATTAAGATCGTCAATCATAGCACCCCCTTATGCTTTTATTGTAGCAGGCGGTTATACCAGGCCGGACAGGTCGAGTTTACGTGCCAGGCGCTCCCACGACTGCGGCAGCAGTGCTTGCTGCAAGTCTAGTGCCATGACACATCTGCCGGTGACATCCGGGCTACAGCTCCAGGCTGGATTGAGTTCCGCAATAACGCCGGTATTGTGCACATCATCAGCCAAACGCAATTCTTCGCCTGGGCTAGCCCCTGCCACGCTCCACTCTATTTGTCGTAATTGTCCGGGGTGAATGGCAGCGTTGGGGTGGTCACCGCGCCGCAAGTCACCAACACTCAGTTCACTCATAGCAAATGCCTGACTGCGCACAGCAATCCTATCATCTGTAGGGGTATGCGCAGCAGTGTACAAAAGCCGGGTTCGTCCGGGCGCCAGTAGGTCCACCGCCAGCCGCAGGCCATCGAGCGCCACAAGCCGCCGGCCCTCACTCCACAGGCGGTCATTCTCGCCATAGGCGTTGCGCACGCCCCTGCTGTGGTGCGACAGCAACCAATTTAAACGCAGGTTAACGCCGCTTGCCGCCGTTTCGGTACGGAAGCCGGGGTCGCGCTCCCATACCAGCTCCCAGGGTATTCGTCTCATGTCTCAACTAATACCATTAATTGCTGTTTTGGTGCAACAATTCTATAAGTTTATCTTCATCAATCTGGGTAGTGCCCAGTTTTTCGGCCTTGGCAAGCTTAGAAGCGCCCACATTTTTGCCCACTACCAGATAGCCCGTGTCTTTGCCTACTGAGCTTTGGAAGGTACCGCCTAGGGCGCGGATTTGGTCGGCTGCTTCGTCGCGGCTCATTTGCTCAAGAGCACCGGTTATAACGAAACTTTTGCCGTGCAGCGGGCCGCGAGCGCGTGATTCGTAATGTGGGCGCACGCCCAGGCGCACAAACTTGGCGAGCAATTTTTCGTTATCGGGATCGGCAAACCACGCCAGCAGCGACTCGGCCACAATATCGCCGATGCCCTCTACTAGCATAAGCTCGTCGAGGGTGGCGTGCGCCAATTTGTCCAGCGAGCCGAAGTGCTCAGCTAGGTCGATGGCCGTTTGCTGCCCCACGTGCCGGATGCCCAGGCCATAGATAAACCGCGGTAGCTCTGGCGTCTTCACTGCTTGGACGGCGTTGTATAGGTTAGTAGCCGAGACTTCGGCAAAGCGATCCAGCTCCAGCAGTTGTTCCTTGGTAACGGCATATATATCGGCCATGTCTTTTACCAGTCCGGCGTCTACCAGGGCAATAACATTTTTTTCGCCCATGCCGTCAATATCGAGCGCCGTCTTGCTGGCAAAATGCGCTACTGCACGCTTGAGCAGCAGCGGGCCGGTAGCGCCTTCCACCCGATACACAACCTCGCCCTCTGGCCGGTCAAACTTCAGCTCGGGGTATTGACGGTGCAGCTCGCCTTCCATATCAAACTTTTTGGCATTTTTGGGGCGCAGTTCGGTGAGCACCTTGAGTACTTGCGGAATAATGTCGCCTGCTTTAAAAATAACCACCGTGTCGCCCACGCGGATATCTTTGCGGCCAATTTCGTCGGCATTGTGCAGGCTGGCGTGTTGTACAGTGGTGCCGGCTACTACCACCGGGTCGAATACAGCTACTGGAGTTGCGGCACCAGTGCGGCCAATACTCAGGACGATGTCGCGCACCACGGTAGTTGCCTCTTCGGCGGCATATTTGTAGGCTACGGCACCGCGGGGCGCTTTGCCCACTACACCCAGGCGCGCCACTTGCTCGCGGTTGTTGAGCTTTATCACCAGGCCATCAGTGTTATAGGCCAGCTCGTGACGCATGTTCTCCCAACGACGGGCAAAACTCATAATTTGGTCAATATTCTTAAATACTTCGGCCTGTTTATTAGCGGCTAAGCCCAGGGCGCGGATAGTCTCGTAAGCGCTGGCATTAGTAGGAATTTCGGACGGGTCATCACGCAAAATCTCCCAGGCCCGAAAGCGCAAAGAACGGGCAGCGGCAAGCTTGGGGTCAAGCTGGCGAATACTGCCGGCGGCAGTATTACGCGGGTTGGCATAAAGCGGTTGACCCTCGGCCTCGCGCTTTTTGTTGAGCACTTCGAAATCTTTTTTATAGATAATTACTTCGCCGCGAATTTCGGTACGGCCCTTTAAAAAGCTGGCATGCGCCGCGTCGGTACGCAGCTGCATGGGTATGGAATCGAGGGTACGGATGTTAGTGGTTACGTCTTCGCCCACTAGTCCATCACCGCGGGTAACTGCTTGCGTAAACACGCCGTCGATATAAATAAGCGAGCAGGCTAAGCCGTCCATTTTAAGGTCGGCAAAAAATTCCAACGTCTCCTCGGGCAGTAGCTTTTGGGCACGGTCTGCCCAGGCCTGCAGCTCTTCGCGATTGAAGACATCGTTGAGGCTGGTCATACGCACGGCGTGGCGTACTTGCGTAAAGCCGGGTAAGGGTTGTCCCGCTACTCGCTGCGTAGGACTATCTGGCGTAACTAGCTCGGGATGCAGCGCCTCAAGCTGCGCCAGCTCGTGCTTCAGACTGTCGGCTGCGGCTTCGCTCATGGTCGACTCGTCGAGCACGTGGTAGTGATACCGATAATCGTTTATTAACTCTCGGAGCTTGCCCACTCGCTCCGCCGCCTCTTTGCCTTGTAGCTGCCTCATAAAAGTGCCCTGTATAACCGATATAAATAACTATGGATGAGCGGCAGCAGCAACATGGTAAGCCCAAAGATAACCCATGGTGCCGCCGGCGTAGCGTACAAAATAAACGGGATGGTAACGATGCCCGAAATTACTACCAGTGCTACCGGCAAAAAGATAATCTTGCGCATAACCATCCAGCGTCTGGCCGCCACCAGCTTGCGCGCCGAACGCAAGGCATGCAGCGGTGTCATGCCCGGCAGACACACGATGTACAGTGCAAACAAAGACGAGCAAATCATATACAACGACAGCAATATAAGCACCGCCATAGCCACCGCCCACAGCACCTGCTCTAGCCCGCTCGCCGCCACACCATTGGAAGTAACCAAACCGTAAGCGTAAATGCCGGCTGCCGCCGGCAGCAGCTGCAGCCCAATAGTTACCAGCACCACCATAAAAGGCACCATCGGAAATACGCCCACATAAAAACCGTCGCGCACACGCACCTTGTTGTCTTGATATACCTCACGCAGCGTCCATATAAACGCCACGCTGGTGATAAGTGTCAGAATAAGCTGGTAGGCGCCGGCGGTTGCACTGGCGCTGTTGCCGGCCGAACCAAGCAAGTAGACAAATAACAATCCGCCGCTCGCCGCCTGCGACCAGTCCCCCTTCAATGCCCCATCGAGCGTATTTTTGATGTCGGTAAGGTTGGCCGAACCGCTAAAGCCCCGCACCAAAACAAGGTTAAGGACACCATAAATGAGCACCATACCCAAAAATACCCGCCAGTGCTTAAAGAGTACTTTGACGGCACCGCCAAAAATACGGTAGGCGCTAGGTAGCGTGCCCGTTGGCTTAATGCGCCGCTGCATCTTAAACGACTGATACTTTGGCTGCTTTAGCTTGCGCGGTGCGGCGGGAGCCTTTTTGGCGACGGCTGCGGGCTCAGCCGAAGCGCTTTTTGTTTTAGATTTAGTGGTCTTAGTGGGAGTTTTGGCCATGGTGCTTCTAGTGTACCATCCGGAGCGCTAGGAATGAGTGTTCATGGAGCGTAGCTTAGCGATACGGTCGTCTAGCGGCGGGTGCGTGCTAAACAGATTGGCAATGCCCCGCCCCTTAAGCGGATTGGCAAAGAAAAGGTGTGCGGTGCTGGTGTTTTGCTTACGCATGGTGCTGCCGCCTTCTTTAATTTTTTCCAGAGCACTGGCCAGACCCTCGGGGTAGCGCGTTGTGAGCGCGCCAGTGGCATCTGCCAAGTACTCACGGCGGCGCGAAACGGCAAGCTGAATGAGCGTAGCGACAATGGGCGCAAGAATTGCCGCGGCAATGCCAATAATAATAAACAGCTGATTGCTGTTCTCGCGGTCGTTATTCCTAAACCAGGCCATATGCATAATAACGTCGGCAATAACCGATATAACGGCGGTAAGCGCAAAGGCCAGCATAGACACACGAATATCGTAGTTTTTGACATGGCCCAGCTCGTGTGCCAACACGCCTTCCAGCTCGTTATCGTCCATAACATCGAGCAGGCCCTGCGTAACGGCCACGGCCGCGTGCTTGGGGTCACGACCCGTAGCAAAGGCGTTTAACGCCGGGTCGTCCATTATGTACACCTTTGGCATGGGCAAACCGTCGGTAATGGCTAGGTTCTCTACGGTGCGCCACAAACGCGGGTTGTCCTTTTTCTCGATTTCCTGAGCACCGTTCAGCGCCAGGCTGGCCCGGCCACCGGCAAAGTAGCCAAAAATAGCATAGCTTACGGCAAAGGCGAGCACCACATAGGTAACGCCCAAAGAGCCGCTATACTTACCAAAAATCCAAGCCAAACCGGCTGTCAGTAAAAAGAAAAACAACAACATATAAACCGAACGGCGTTTGTTGCTGGCGATATTGCTATACATATATTTCCTAGGAAGGACTCGCTACCCCCACCCTGGAGGGTAGCTCCTTAATTATTCCAGGCAAACCTGGGTTAAAACTTAACGTTTACGGGTTTCTCGGCAGCTGCCTGCTCGGTGTCAGACAACTCAAAGAATTCTTTGTCGGTCTTAAAACCAAGCATGTTGGCAAAAATGTTAGTGGGAAATACCTTGCGCTTGGTGTTAAAGTCGCGCACCACACCGTTGTAGAAGCGGCGCGAAGCCATAATTTTGTCTTCGGTGTCGGTGAGTTCGGCGCTCAGTTGCTGAAAGTTATCACTGGCCTTTAGCTGAGGGTACGCTTCGGCAACCGCGAACAGGCTCTTAAGTGTTTGCTCAAACTGGTTCTCTGCCTTGGCAGTGTCGGCCGGACCTTGTGCGTTAACTACCGAAGCGCGGGCCTTAGTAACTTCTTCGAATACCGTTTTTTCGTGTGTTGCATAGCCCTTAACGGTTTCGACCAGGTTAGGGATAAGGTCCACACGGCGCTTAAGCTGTACGGTAATGTCGCTCCAGGCCTCGTCGGCTTGCTGGTTCAGGCGGACTAAACCGTTGTACATAGCGGCGATTGCGATAACCAGCACCACAGCTACGGCCACAATAATCCAAATCATCTATTACTCCTTACTGTTTGTACTTATTAGTATAGCACCTCTGGTAAGTGCCCCCAATGCACGCGACGCGCAGTGAAAAATCAAACCGCTAAAGTTAATATTTCGTCAATACTATCTTGTTACTGTGACTTACGTTCCAATATAAACGAAAGGAAATACATGCATAAACAGTTATTTATAAAACGCGGGCGACGTTTTGTCGTAACAGCAGCCGCCGTACTAACCCTGCTTTTCTCTTGTCTGCCGCTGCAAGCAGTACGCGCATTAGAACCGGCACAAGAACAATTATTCACACAGGCCGCTGCCGAGTTTAGTGTGCCCAAAGAGCTACTCCTGGCAATCTCCTACAACGAAACCCGCTGGCAGTCGTCTGGTGATACCGCAACCAGTGACGGCGGCATTGGCCTCATGCACTTAACAGCGCCGCTGCAAGTAGAAGATGGACGCGGAGACCCTTCGCGGCCCATGCCAACACACCAAACCGACGGTGGTACTTACACCCTGGATAGGGCGGCAGCGCTACTTCACGTACCTGCCGACACCCTCAAACACAACGACGCTCAAAACGTTCGCGGTGGTGCCGCTGTGCTTGCGGCACTCGCCAAGGATGAACATGACGGCACGTTGCCAGCCGACATCAACGGCTGGTACGACGCGGTAGCTCAATACAGTACGGCCAGCAGTGAGGAAGGACGCCAGCGCTTCGCTGACGCCGTATACCAAACCCTTGGACAGGGAACGCCCAGCGTAGCCGTAGATGGCTCCCAACATATGTCTTTGCGAGCTAAAACTGATCTGCAGCCACACGCTGCAAAGCTTCAGCAGAACAATGGCACGGAGTGCCCCACCACCGTTACCTGTCACTTTATTCCTGCTGGCTACGCCCAAAATAGTGCCGACCCAGCCGATTACGGCAACTACGATCACGCCAACCGCCCCAAGGACATGAAGATTAAATACATCGTCATTCATGACACCGAAGGCTCCTACACAAGTGCTATAAACCACTTTCAGGACACTAAAGCATACGTAAGTTGTAACTACATCATTCGCTCGTCAGATGGAGACATCACTCAGATGGTGCGCAACGAAGACGTGCAGTGGTGCGCCGGCGACTGGTACGTCAATATGCACTCCATTAACATCGAACACGAAGCTTTTGCCGCCCAAGGGGCACAATGGTATACCGAAGCCATGTATCAATCTTCGGCAAATCTGGTGCGCTACTTAGCCAAAAAATATAATGTGCCGCTCGACCGAGAGCACATCATAGGCCACGACAATATCCCTACCATCACGCCAGCCAAATTGCCGGCACAACACTGGGACCCGGGCCCCTATTGGGACTGGAATCATTACATGGCTTTGCTGCACGGTGTCAGCGATCAGCAAGAGCGTAGCCGCATGACCAAGCCGCAAGGTACGCAAAAATCAGTAACCATAGCGCCGTCATTTGCCACAAACCAACCGGCTATTCAGGACTGCTCCACCGGTACCTGTACGACACTGCCCGCGCAAGGCAGCAATGCAGTATTTTTGCACACGCAGCCCGATGCAGCCTCACCCCTGCTCAGCGATCCCTATTTGCATGCACCAGGCGAGCCTGGCACAAATCATATTGACGATTGGGGGTCTAAGGCAAGCACCGGCAAACGCTTTGCAGTAGCCGACCGTCACGGAGATTGGACAGCCATTTGGTATGGCGGCACCAAAGGCTGGTTCTACAACCCGGCCGCGCAGCCGGCAGCGTATCCGTCCAGAGACTCGGTACTTACACCCAAGGCCGGCAAAACCAGCATTCCGGTGTACGGAGCCGCCTACCCGCAAAATGCCGCCGACTACCCCAGCGGCGTGCCGGTGCAAACGCTGTCACCGCTCTACAACATGCCCGCAGGGCAATCGTATGTAACAACAGCCGAAAAACTGCCGACCGATTATTTCCACGATGCTACCGTCGATTACAGTCAGCCGCATGATCACGAAATAATCATCGGCCAAGAGAAGTACTACCAAATAACCTACAATCAGCGCATCGCTTACGTAAAAGCCAGCGACGTTAAACTTACCCGGTAATAGCCGATACAGCTCATCTATAGGGGCGCCAAATAAACCCCTATAGATGAGCTTATGCGCGGGAGCACCACAACTGCAATTAGAGAGCGCCCGGCATGCAGATTAGGTCAAATCGTTCCCTTTCTTGGCTTTTTTAAAATCTTGAGCCAGAAAGTATTGCACTTTTATGAATGTGGGGGTATACTTCCCTTTGTCTACACCTAGCAGCGCTTTTTATTAAGCCCTCAAAAAAGAGCAATCATTGTACAACGGGTTTACTCGTTGCCACAGGTGTAGACAACCTGCAATGATTGCTCTTTTTTGTTCCCTACTTTTCCAGATGAGACCGCATGACCGACCGCACCACGACGCTACCAGAATACCCTCTTGAGGTTGAGTGCGTCATCTGCCGGCTCATGGTCCCGCTGGAAATTGTAACCGCCGGTTCGCTTTACGCCGATGGCCGTCAGGCATTTGCCTGCAACAGCCATATTCGTGAACGGCTGCGCTGGACGCTCGCTTGGCTGCACTTTGATGCCGACCAGCACGATCAGCGCAGCGCCGGAGTAGAGGATGGGGCGCAGTGAAGCGCGGCATTGCCAGCCTTTGGCATGTTGATGTACGCACAATCGCTCGCAGCGAAGATACCAGTTATGATTTACTTTTGCATTTGCCGCGCCGCCTGCAAGTAGGCAAAGCGCTGGTACTATGCGACCAGCCCGCCATACAACTCTCAGTTGTGAAGAAGCGCTGGATGAAGCTAGTGGGTGACCTCAAAAAACAGCGTTCCAGTACGCTAGACAAACGCAAGCGCGCCGTTTTTGACCGTGAGCTTACCCGGTTAGAAAACTGCCTGCTTACAAGCAAAGAGCGTCTAGCCGCCCAGGCAGACGCTCTTTTTATATCCCCCGGCACCGAAGTATCGTCCAGATACCACACGCTTTATGTACTAATACCAATGACGGCCATCGATCTTGAGACTTATATAGAAACACTGGAGCGCGGCGGATTACTGGTTGCATACACCGCCTGGCAAGATGCCTACGACGGCGTGCTGGCCAGCCGGCGCATGCCTCAGGAATGATATACTTACCAGTATGCGTCCCCACAAATCCCGCCGTATTGCCGCTGGCATCGTTGCACTCATATTAATTGCATTCGTGGGGATTGGTGCCGGTAATGGGCTGCGGGCGATTCCCGTAGTAGCGGCCTCGGTTAATACCTTGCCGCGCGTAGCTGGCTCGGCAGACATCGGCTGGCCCGCTAAGGGTGAAGCAGCGGTGTCCGCCCTGGAGTATGGTTCGCTCGGCGAGCATGGTGGCAATACACCGCTACCCACCGCCAGCATTGCTAAAGTAATTACCAGCCTGGCAGTACTCCAAAAAAGCCCACTGCAGGCGGGCGAACAGGGCCCTTCATATACAGTAACCGAAGCGGATGTTGCCAGCTATAACGACTACGTAGCCCGCGACGGCTCAGTGGTAACCGTAACGCTCGGCGAACAAATTACCGAATATCAGGCGCTGCAAGCGCTGATGCTGCCCTCGGCCAACAATATTGCCGATAGTCTCACCGTATGGGTGTTCGGTTCCTTTGCCAACTACAAAACCTACGCCGCGCAGATGCTCGGTACGCTCGGCATGAAGGACACTGTAATCGGTTCTGATGCCAGCGGCCTTGCCCCCGACACCGTCAGTACTCCCAGCGACCTCATCAAGCTGGGCACGGCTGTACTCAATCACCCGGTATTGTCTCAAATTGTGGCCCAAACCAGCGCATCGCTACCGGTAGCCGGCACGGTGCACAATGTGGACTGGCTGCTTGGCAGTCATGGCGTTATTGGTGTTAAAACCGGTAACTCCGACGAAGCCGGCGGCTGCTTCTTATTTGCCTCAAAGCACCAGATAGGGCCAAAGACCATCACGCTGGTGGGCGCCGTAATGGGCGCTAACGATCTTAACGGGGCGCTCAGCAGCAGCGCAGCGCTCATCGACTCTGCTGCCAGCACATTCTCATACGTGACGCCCATTACTAAGAGCCAGGAAATTGCCACCTACAAACTACCCTGGGGCGGCACCGCCACGGCTGTTGCAAAAAATGATATGAGCTTTGTGCGCTGGAGCGGTGCCGACGTCAGCTCACAAGCAACATTCAGCACCGTACACACCAGCCTGCCCAGCGGCAGCAACCTGGGCACACTCACTATTACTAATGGAACCCACGCTCACAAGATAGCCGTTGTTGCCAAAACAGCCATACCCGGCCCCAGCTTCTGGTGGCGCGTTACACGGCACTAGCAAAACGCTCGCCCGACGGTATAATACATACTTTATGACGGCGACCCGCTCACAAATCGGCTCTACGGTTGCTGCCGCCGGCTGCATGGAAGCCAGCGGAGCTGTTATTGGAGGTGCATACGGCTTAAGTGATGGTGCTGTATATGCGCCAGACACCAGTGCTTACGATGATCGAATTGCTGGTTTGCAAGCCAATATCCATGCCGAACAGCAAGCAATTCGCACGCTCAAAGACGCCCGGCCCGCCGCCGACCCCATTATTGCCCAAGTGCAAACCCTTATCAGCACGCAAACGGGTGAGATAAGCGCTGTGGAACAGCAAAAGGCCGAGGCTATTACTGCCGTCAATCCGCACATTGGCGAACACTGGGCCCAAGACGGAGCCATAGGCATGCTAACAGTAACACTGCTCATGGCTGGCTGGGCAGCCTACCGAAGGCACACAGGCCGCGGCATAATTTCTGAGCACCCGAACGGCCCGAGCTAAATTGGTCTTGGCTAACCGTGCGGTATCTGTTATTATCTATTCCGTACCATGACCCGGGCGCTTAGCTCAGTTGGCTAGAGCACCTCGTTTACACCGAGGGGGTCGGGGGTTCGAGCCCCTCAGCGCCCACCAAGAAAAGAGACTTGCCACCGGCAGGTCTTTTTTTTAATTTGAGTACTCCGAGCATCGCCCCAATACTAGAGGCAAAGCTGCCTTCTCAGCCGCTTAAAACGCTTTGTCCCATAAATATGTGGCGACTTCGGGCTGCCAGCGTATTCTTCTGCCGGCAGCTATACTCTCTGCCGTAAGATCAAGCACCACAGCGCTATTGGCTTCGCTGAGCGCCGACCCATGCCGCAGGGTCTCGACAACATCGGCATAATATCGTGCCGCGCGGGGGTCTTTGACTGGGTCGACATGGGCGGCGCCCTCATCTAGCTGCTCGTACCACACACCGTTGGGCCACATGCCACAGTCTCTATCATCGCCAAACTGATAATGGCCATAAAATTCATCAGCCCCGCCCTTGCTCGACAGGCGTAAGCGGGCGTTCGGCTGCTCGATCGCCGCCCGTAACACCATGAGCTGTTCGAGCGCATCCGCCGGGCGGCATATTTCGGCCACCTGGGTCAGGGCAGCCACGCCTATATAGTAGTGCGGCACAATGCCCGGCGCTGTGGCAATCAGCGTCGCCCGTTCCTGCCGCTCGTGCCAAATGGCCGTACCCCAAGCCTCACCGAAGGCGCCCAGCTCCGGCACATGTGCGACGTGGGCTCGCCAATAAGCTTCTGTTTGAAGTGTCCCCGGCACAAGATCGGAAGACACATATACCATATGGGATACGTCTGGACCTGGCGCAAGTGTGCGCTCAAGCTCCATAAAAGCAGTAAACGGATCTGTTAGGCCATGAGGAGATGGAGATGTCGCCATGTGCCCACAATATACTCCATTGGCCACCCCCCGCGCGACTTTTACGAGCTTTATAAAAATTGAATGGTCATAGCCCGCTCCCTGCCCAGCGGCTGTCTTGCTATACTAACAATATGCCACCTAGCAATCCTCAGCCGCAAATGCCGCCGCTTGGCGTTCACATGCCACCGCAGCCACCTACTCCGCCGCGCCGCCGTCTATCGTATCGGACGGTTCGGACACTAGTAATGATTGTGCTGGTAGTACTGATGCTGGCCTGGATTGGGGTAAGTTCGATACTACGTAATATTAAAAACGAGCCCAAAACAGCTACAACAACAGCCACTGCCACGGCAAGCGAAGTATGCACCGACAATAAACGCCTGCAAGCGCCAGCCTATCACGAGGGCTCACACCAACCCATGGCGCTCTTTGCCCGCTCAAGTGCTGCCGCCGACCACTACCAGGGGATTTATGTGCTGGGGACTGCTCCCACAAGCACTACTTTGCACGATGCCTATACGGTAGTGGGGCAAAATTTAACCACCACCTACTCTGATAAAAAAACGCCGGTACTCGTAGGCTGCATTACCCGCACCAACGAAACACCAACCACGCAAACTTGCGACTACGATGACGGCAAACGCATAACCGTATATAACGCCGCATATCACCTAACCGTCTACGAAGCACGGAGCCGCCGGGTACTAAGCGATGTAGCCGTGCCCTCAATCAGCACCTACGTTTGTACCAGTTTTACCACCTACGACGGCAAGGGCTTTTACCGGGCATGGGATACGGCAATGGTAGCCACCACCCTCTATCCGCTGGCGCAATAACTCCTAGAGGTATTCGTTCCACCAAGGCGTATGCGGGTAGTCTTTGGCC
Organism: Bacillota bacterium; assembly: GCA_035478295.1. Classification (GTDB taxonomy): domain Bacteria; phylum Patescibacteriota; class Saccharimonadia; order Saccharimonadales; family UBA4665; genus PMNU01. The sequence goes on from DATIJU010000009.1 coordinate 54,250, forward strand.
CGTATGGCTACCGCTTCGCCAATTTTGGGCGTCATAACCTCTGCCTTGAATGGGCGCGCAGCCTTTTGGACGCGCTCCACAGAATCTATCCACGAGTGCAGCGCCAGTACAAACGCCCCCCAGTGCAGTGGCAGCAGTCGTTTGCCGCGCAAATCCTGGTGGGCGGCAAATGTCTGCTCTGGCTGCATATGAATGTTAGGCCAGCGCTTGTCGTATTGGCCACACTCCAGGAGTGTCAGATCGAACGGGCCGTACTTGTCGCCAATTTGTTTAAAGTGAGGACCATAACCGGTGTCGCCGCTAAAAAAGAGCTTGGTGTGGTCGGCCTGAATAACCCATGAGCACCACAATGTTTTAAACCGGTCGGTGAGTGTCCTGCCCGAGAAGTGCCGCGCTGGCGTGCAGGCGAAAGTGAGGCCTTCAAAAACGGCTTCGTCCCACCAGTCCAGTTCCTCAATTTGCCCGGGCTGCACACCCCATTTGCGCAAATGAGCCCCGAGGCCGAGCGGCACAAAAAACTTGGTGGTTTTACCTGCCAGCTTTTTAATAGACGGGTAGTCCAGGTGGTCGTAATGATCGTGCGATATGAGCACGGCATCAATATGCGGCAAATCTTCTACCGCGACTGGCGGCTGGCTAAACCGCTTCGGCCCGGCAAACGAGAACGGCGAGGCCGTCTTGCCGAGCATAGGATCAAGCAGCAATGTTTTGCCGGCCAGCCGTATCAGCGACGCAGAATGCCCAAACCACACCAGCTGCGGCTCTGGTTTATCCAGCAGGGCGTCTATATCCAGCTTGTGCGGCTTGAGCGGCCGCGGGGGCTTGCGGTGCGCATCACGGCGCAGCATCTCGCGCACCATCGACATGCTTTCGCCAGCGGGCATGTCCATACTTGTATCAATCTGATTTACAAAATGCCGCTTCTTATAATTTGCCGACTGCACCCACGCACCGCGGGCCGACCTGCCGCCAAAGGGCTTATACCATCTAAAAAATAGGAGCACTCCCGCAAAAACCACCAAACAAGCAACAATAATCTGCATACTGTCATCATAGCAAGCCGGCAAGCGAATACCGCCATGCGAGATATGTTCGGCTGAGCGTTACCTACCGCTTGTCCGTATGGTACAGGTGGCGCAGTCGAGGCTGTAGGTGCCGTCACTCATTCGCACAACCGTAGCCTCAATTTGCTGGCCGTAGTGTAACTCCGACTGATCGAAAGTAGCACAAGTCTGACCTTGGGGACCCAGTCCGCAACCAGTGATTATGGTTTGGGAGTCGTCGAGCGTCACTGAGCAGGCGCCATCAGCATGACAACCATTGTTAATGCTTGTTACCGGCCGCTAATAGTCTGCGGCCCGTGCGGTCTAAACTGCGTAAACCACATGACCGCCCCTATAACCACAGCCACCGCCACAACCGCAAGTGCTCTGTACTTGTTTTGCTTCATAACAATAATATACAAGCTAAGCTGCGAGCACTCGCTTGTAGGTATCAATAAGCACCGGCAGCTGGGCGTCCCACGACAAATACGGAATATCCTTGCGCGCTTGCCCGGCCATTTTTACACCAAGCGCGGGGTCATTAGCGACACGCTGGATAGCCTGAGCCAGCTCTTTTACTGTCTTTTGCGGCACCAGCAGGCCGTTCTCTTCATTACGAATAAAACTATTGATGCCCTGTGAGTCGGCCCCTACAAACGGCTTGCCCGAAGCCATAGCTTCTACAGTGGCCACTGGAGCCCCTTCGTAATACGACGGCATGACCACAATGTCGGTTGCGCCATACAGCGCCGGCATGTCGTCGTATAAGAATGGCTGTTTAGGGACGATAACCCGATCTTGCACCGCCTTATACTCCGGACTCTCTTGAATGGACTGCCAGTATACGGGATCGAGCGGCGTAACGGCACCCGAAACACACAAGTGGAAGTGCTCGGGCAGTTCGGTTAGAGCAAAAATAGCCTCTTTGATGCCCTTGCGTTCAATGATGCGCGAGGGGATGGTGAGCAGCACGTCATCACTCGTAAGGCCCCATTGCTGACGAAGCGCGCTGCCATCTTTCTTATAAAAATAGTCGGCGTCTACCGGATACGGCAGCACCGCAACCTCAAACTTGCCATCTACGATTTTTTCTGCAGCCTCCGCGTACACCGAGTTTGCCGCCGTTACCAGCCGTGGTCTTCCTACGGCCAGCGTACCACGGGCAAAATTAAGCTCAGCCTCGAAGCTGTCCATCCCGCCAACAATGCGCTCTCCCCAAACCGGCGTACTGTGCACCGAAAGCACAATGGGAATGTTGGTGGGGTTCCCGAATCCAGTTACCAACAGACCAAAGTAACCGTGTACATGAATAATATCGGGTTTTACTTGCTCAATAAGCTTATATAGTTTGGCCGTGGCGGCGATAATATCCATGCGCGCGTCACTAAGGCCTTCGAGCTCGTACACCGGATACGGATAACCCTTGAGATTGCGCTGGGGATGCGGCTCTACAGCAATGGACACATCCTGGCCAGCGTCGTGCAAGCGCTTGATAGAATTGAGTACATAAGTTTCGCCGCCGCCAATTACGGGGTGGAACTTTGGGGAAACAATGAGTATTTTCATGATCAGTAAACCTCTCTTAATTAGTTATTACAACGCGCTCGGACACGTCATCATCTCGTATGTAGGCAAAGCAACTTCGGCAATGTGCCGCCGAATACTATCGGGCAGTACCGCAAGGTCTAGTGGTGCGCGCTCTACCGGCACTACGCCAGTGCTCGTGGCGGCGTCGCTCGTCCAGGCGCTCCAGGCGGTTTTTTCCTTGTCGTCCCCGTTGCAGGCATTGGTGTAGTCGAGCCCCCAGCCTTCTACCATTTGCTCGCAAAATTTGATTCCTACTTGCCCGCAGACCTGACTCAGCAGCGCGTGCGGCTGCGCCACAAACTCCTGGCCATCCACCACCACAGACGTTGCCCGCCCGTCTCTTACCCGATAGTGGTCACCAATACTTTGCCAGCCAGTCTTAGAAAAATCGGTGGAGCGCTCGCTGTCTTGTAAGTAAGCGGCAACACCGTCCAGGTGAGGGCCGAGTTCTTCCTGGGTAATCTTTTTGGTACCATGCCCACCTTGCCTGTCGTTTGCTAGGCGGGTCATGAGCGATCCCATTTGCACAAGAGGGTCGCGTACCGTCCAAATAGTAGCCGCAGACAGCCCCTCCATGGCCCTAAATGTCTCGAACGGCATATAACTTGCCATGCTTTTAGTGATAACGGTCACGGGTGCTCCTTGAGATTCGCACAGCGGCAGGGCGTGCCTGAGTAAAAGCTCCGCCGCAACGTCAGGGCAAGCGTTATGACGGTTAAATGGCTCGTTCACATATACCGTTGGCCCTTTGGCGTGATGCAATGCCCGACCAAGCGCAGTCGACATCGAGCGAGGCACGCCCACAGCCTGCACCACCCGCATTGAGCCATCAGCAACATAGCCCTCAAGTTTTTCAAAATGTTTCATACACTACACCTCCTGTTTGATAATCTTGCGGGATTGGTAAAAATCCCAGGCGTCCTGGATAATGTCGCGTACATGTGGTTTGTCGGGCACCCAGCCTAACTCTTCTTTCGCTTTTTGATTAGATGCCACGAGCACCGCAGGGTCGCCTGTCCGTCGCGGCTCTACGACAACCTGGAGCGTTTTTCCGGTAACCTCTTCTATGGTCCGGATGATCTCCTTATTAGAAAATCCGTAGCCGTTGCCTAAGTTATATATTGCGTGCCGGCCCGGTTGCATCGTAGGAAGCGCCTGTAAGTGAGCCTTGGCAAGATCGGCCACATGGATATAGTCGCGGATACAGCTGCCATCTGGCGTTGCATAATCATCTCCGTACAGCGAGAACGAGCGACCCTCGGCCAGAGCCGTTAAAGCCAACGGGATGATACGCGTTTCGGCTTCGTGCAGCTCGCCGCAGGCGCCGTATGCGCCGCCCACATTAAAATAACGGAAGCTTACGGCTGCCAAGCCATGCGCAGCACACTCACCGCTTATAGCCATGTCGGTTGCTAATTTTGACATGCCGTATGGATTTGTCGGCTCCTTTGGGCTCTGCTCGGTAATGGGCGTCGCCGCATCATCGCCATATACAAAGCAGGTGGACGAAAATATCAGTTTTTTGATTTCCAAGTTGCGCATAGCGTCGAGTAGCCTTAGCGATGCTACGGTATTGTTATGCCAATACAGTTCTGGCTTATGGGCAGCTTCGCCGGCAGCACTGTAGGCTGCAAAATGCAGCACGGCATCTATCTGGTCGTCCTTAAAGATAACTTTTTCTAGATCAACAACATTGGCACGTATAAACCTGGCGTCCTTCGGCACCAGGTCTTTCCGTCCTCGCGAAAGATTGTCTACGACAATGACATCGTGCCCTGCTTCGAGCAAATAAGTAGCTGTGACGCTGCCAATAAAGCCAGCGCCGCCGGTAATAAGAATTTTCACCAGGTAATGGTAGCAATCGAAATAAGCATATGCAATATTGACAAAGACAACGATACGGCTCGCTTTAGTATCATTGTTCCTCTGGTATGGTTTGAGCACGAGGCGATAGAAGTAGCTGTTGTGGGCCGCCGTGAACTTGAGGGCCAACGTAGACAAAGCGCCTGGCATTCGCCCAAACTTCTATAAACGTACATTTTCGCGAACGATGCGCAAGCTAGAGTCCACATACTAACTTGTTTAAGATAAGCTACAATAAAAGCAAAAGAGGAACTAAAATTATGCAACCAGATAACCCGCCCCAGCAATCGTTCGATCCCCACAGCCAAACGCCGCCCTCTGCGCCGCCTGCAGAGCAGCCCATCGCGCCGCAGCTACCACAGCAGCCAGTACCGCCGTCTCTACCCCAACAATCATTCCAGCCGCAGCAGCAATTTCCTTCCCCGATGCCACCGCAGCAACCGGCGCAATTTCAGCCACAGCCGTCCGCCCAACCTGGCGCACCCCTGCAGCCGCAACCCGGTTTCGGAATGCAGCAGCCACACGCCGCTGTCCCCTCCCTGGGCACCGCCAAAAAACGCCTACTGCTTATTGCTGGCATAGCCGTGGTAGTTATTGCAAGTGGTGTTGCGGCTTTCTTGTTACTGCATAAATCGCCCACACACGGTAACGCAAGCCAGGCAGCGCAGCAATCGAGCAATGCCGCAAGCAGCTCAGCAAAAGCCATGAACACCTTTAGCCATGTAACGTTTACCGCACCGAGCGACATGAGCGGCTTTACCGCCGCCAGCAGCGGCCTAGCCACCCAAACGGCCTACACGCTTAACGGTACGGGCGACTCGCTGCATTGCAGCCTGCTGTATGGCATGGCCTCGCAAACAGACTTGCCAGGAAGTGACGTTAACAGTATTCTGGAGCCCCAGCTCAAACGACTAACCGACGCCGGCGCTACCGTAAGTGGCCCCGCTGCCGGCACCCCTCTTCTGCTTAAGGACGGAGCCGGAAAGCAGTACAGCATGCCGACACTGGAATACACCACTACCTTAAGTGGCCTGCAAGAAGTAGACCACTACAGTATCGTAGTGCTTGCCAGCGGCGAACGCGCTGTTGTTACGCGGGCTTGCGCCGCCAGAGGCACCGTAGACGCTTCCGCACTCGCCAAGGTTGATGTAACAGCCCAAAAGCTCACCGTAAGCGGCCAGTAACTCCACTGTTTGCGCCATAATTTGACGCACAATATCTTTTATCGTATTTTGTTAAATTATGAGTGCTGAGCCTTTCGCGAGTGACCATGAATGGCATGAACGGCACGAGCTTGCCATACGCCTGCGCCGCAAACAAGACGTGGCTCTTGCTTTTAACGCTATGGCTAACGGTGTGCTAGACAAAGTTGCGAAAGGCGGCGACCGGCATAACGTGGCGTTCTATCTATCGATTAGACCAGAACATTGGAAGCTGGCGTGCGACATGGGCAACGCCGTGGTAGCCCAGGTGTTAGATAAGTCTTTATCGGAAGTTACAAACACACCGGTCACACCTCTTGAGCCTACTTCGAATAATATGCTCCTGCTAACAATGCGTCATTTTTCTCTTACGGGAGGTCTGGCACTCGACGAATACGCGGCAACCTACGACGATAGCACAGGCACACTTAGCTACTGGGTAATTCCGCAGTACTTGGCCTAAAACAAACCGTCGGTATTGGGAGAATCTGGTTTTACTGGCTGACTAAAGTCCCACAGTTCGGCGATTTTTTCGCCTTCGAATCGGAATAAATGCAGGACGGCAACACCGGGATCGCCCGGTCTTAACACCATGTGCGCATGCACAGCAACCAGGTCGCCATCGGCAAGCACGCGCAGAATAGTAAGCCGCTTATCCGGAAATTGCCGGTGATTTTCTTTCATGCCAGTTTTAAGTGCGGCGAACCCAGCAGCAAAATAAGGGCTATGGTGCCTGCCACCCGCTAAAACAAAACGCTCATATGCTTCATCGACGCTTCCCGAAGAAGCCAGTGCTAAAAATTGAGTTGCCCGGTCCTTATTGTGCATATATTAAGTATAAACGGTGGCCTAGGCGGCGTAAAACCCGCGGGTCTTGAGGCCGGGATTAATCATTGGCCTCTATACTTGACGCCCAAAAGGTATCAAACTTTTCGGCGTCTATCGTCGTCGAACCGGCGGCAACTATTTCCTCCATAGCACATACGCCCGTACCCAGCTGGGAATACCCCGATTCAAGCGGACCCTGCATGGTAAACATGAGATCAATCTTTCGCTGCGGATAATTTCCCCTTAGCAGCCCGGCTATTTCGCTTACCATAGCCTCGCCCAAATTTTTACTCAACTCACCAAGGGCCGAGAAATCTGGCGTCTTTTGCCTTTGCGTTACAGTCATGGTTATCCTCGCAGAATCCTCATCGTCTGGAATCACATAATTCATATAAGCCAAAAACTCGACACCGCGGCACCGTAATCCTACCGCCTGGAACGCGTAAGATCTTTCTTCTTCCGGTAGCGCCATCGCATTCTGAATCGACCCCCATGCCGCTATATGTCCGTCTGCCAGAGTTTCGTAAGCCACCATGCTAACCCGTGTACGGTCAGGCTCCTCATTGGATAAACGGATATCGGTTATAGCTCCGGTGCGTGCAGCATTAGGTGGAAGGGTACGCACATCAACAGGGAAGACATGGAGCTCCAGATCATGCAAAAGCTGCGAACGACGAGCAGTCTCGCCCTGGGCCGGTCCGGCACCCGAAGCCTCATGATCTATAGGTTCTAGGGGCTGTGCGGGACTTCCGGCCGCTTCGTGTTGTGTGTGCATAGAGGTATCGTAACATAGGTCCCCTTGGGCAGAAGTAGAGCCGGCGTAGCTCATACAGATTCAGCGGCTCAGTGATTGAGTATACTCTGCCGCATCTTAGATAATCAGCCGGGAACCAATGGACGACACACCTATAATCGACAAAAGATGCTCCAAGGATCTGAGGTCGAAAGCCGGGTTCGAACAACCGACCTCCACATGCGCGCAGGGATGGGCGGGGTCATATAATAAAAAGCGCTTGAGGGTTCGTCTACGCCTAGGGTCGAGCCTTCGTGCAGAACTCCTGCGACCGGAGCGTTCACGTAACCCTCAAAATAGTCCCTACTCGGTGCGCGGAGCTCGACAAAATATGCGAGTGGCGGCTTATCTGTGCTGAGGAGCTTTGCGACATGTCGTCTGATAACCGCCGGCGTCCTACCGCCCATAGCTCGTCTGTTAATGTCCGGGCAAAAAACGAAATACCGTTCCCCTGGACCGAGATTAGCGCCCGCATAGAGCGTATCAGTGTCAGGCCAATTGTCGATATGCATAGCTACATACTTGCCGTCTGCCGGATTGACGGTTGCAGTAGGCGCATTCGGCGCGGCATGTTGCACCGCCATAAACCGCAACTCCATGCCTTGGATTGCAACCGTCGGATTTTCCAAAGACGGGCCTTGATGGTCCGGCATTTCACTCAGCCCAATCGCCTCCGCGCCAAGCAATCTTGGGATGCGGCATAAATCCATAACGGTCCCCTGGTAGTCCGCAGGAGCAATAATCGCTTCCAGCTCCTGATCTGTCGGCTTCCGCATCCCGGTTGGAATAACGGCGCTGCCGGGCTGGTATCGTTCTGAGCCTTCTGCGTTTTCCGTAACAATACACAGGTCGGCGACCCAGCATCGCTCAAAGAGTATTTCTTTTCTACTCTCCGCCGGGAAATATACTTTTGTTTCGGCCATGCACTAAATTTAACAGAGGATATAAACAGCGAAAAGTTGAACCCCGTGCAACAGATACGGAATAAGTTACAAAATAAAAAGGCCTCAAGATTTGAGTACCTTTTTATCTGTAACAATCTCTTGGTGTGCCAATGCGACGTTACATGGAACCAGATTGAGGCGAGCATTTTATTGATGCATCAGAAGCTGGTTGGCATTGGTTTCGTACATATGGATGGAAGGATCATTATGCGGAGTTAACGCCCCCAATAGCCAGGCCTTTTGCTGGCGAAGATAAATGTAACCAGGAGTATATATGCTGCTAAAGGCAGACAAAGGCTGGATAAATAGACAGCGATCGAGAATTGAGTATTCTCGCCCCATAAGAGGTGAACAACTGGACCGCCCAGTATACCTATAATATAGGCAGTGCTCATAACTACCTTGTTGGGAGTGTGCCCTGGCTTGCGCAGTGCCCAGTCAATACCAGCCAACAGTATTCCGGCAATAAATGCCGACCCAACTACCATATGTTGATGCTGCGCAAAATACGCATAACCGCTGAAGCCGCCGAATACAACAAGGGCGATTATTGCCGCCAAAAGGCCTTTAACATTCTTGCTCATGTTGGTAGTATAAGTGGTTTTTCGCAAAGCGAGCACAGGTTATAGGCAAAATGAACCAAAGAGGACTTGAACCCATCCAGCAGATAGAAGTCTATCACAAAACAAAAAGACGACTCATGGCAGTCGTCTTTTTATCCGTAATAATCTCTGGTGCGCGAGAGAGGACTTGAACCTCCACAGGATTGCTCCCACTACCACCTCAAGGTAGCGTGTCTACCATTCCACCACTCGCGCGTGAATAGCCCTGTTATTTTACGATTTTTGTCTCAAAATCTCAAGAGGTATGCGAAAGATCGTGTACAATCAAACGGTTCATGTCAGAGATAGACTCACATTTCATCCCCACCGACGAACTCATCGATCAGGCAAACGCAGCGGCGGCGGCCTACCAAATGCCCACCGGCTGGGAGGTCGGCCGCGAGGTACGCGAGACTAGCTTGGTTATCGACAATTCCCTGTCGCCTGACCCAGACGATGGCATCGACTGGACTCCAGCCAGCGGCAATCAGGCCGAAATACTGCACGTAAGCAAAATCGACCTTGGCGCTATGCTTGCCGAACAAGAAGTTATTTTGCGGGCAGCATATCGTCTAGGCTGGACGACATATAGGCCAAATGGCACGCCGAAAGTGCCGATGATCCCCCGCCGCTTAAGCGAAGATTTGCTGTCGCTGCAACATGGACAGCCACGCCCGGCAATTACCATGCACATACCTATTAACAAGGATGGAACCGTCGGCGACTGGACTATATCCCGCGAGATAGTCATCGCCAATCGACTGCCCTATGCACAGGCCAATAAGCTGTTACAGCACAAACCGGAAAGCCACACCACGCACACGCTCCACAATCTTGGCCGTATTGCCGGTATGCTATACCGCGCTCGCCATGCAAACCTAGAAGACATGGCAGGCTCCTTTGAGGACGAAGAAGGCACCCGGTTTGACAATTTTACGCAAGCAACGCTCATTGTTGCCGAAAGTATGATTACCGCCAACACGTTGTACCCACTAGAGATGGAGCGGCGGCGCCTGCCGATGATGTGCCGCAACCATGTATTGCCACCCGGGGTTATGCCAGACGTGACCGACCCTCGAGAACGCAATAAACTCGCCAGATTATTTGCCAAAGCTTCGTTTGGCACCGTCGCACTAGGGCATGCCGGGCTCAACGTGCCCCAATACGGCTTCTATACTTCTCCGGTACGGCGCATTATAGACCTGGCCCACCACCTTAATCTTGCGGCCGATATTGATAACCGCACACTGCCTCACAGCCTGGACTCGATGGAAGAAATGTGTGCGCACTATAACGAACGCATCGAGTACGAACGAAAAGAGCCGCGACAATACCGCACAGGCATCCGGACGCCTGACGATCGTGGAGCTCAAATCCAGGTTCATATTGATGGTGGCAATCCTAAAGCCAGCGAACTAGCGCTTGCGCTGTTCGACTCTGCCCACAAAAACAGCCGCCAGTTACAAGAGGCAGCTGCGCTGTGGGTTGTAGCACATCCAGGCCAGGCAGAATCTGTCGTACAGTCTGCAGTTAGCCGTGGTTATGTACGTTTGCACATCCCTGGTCCCACCGAACAAGATGACGGACCGGCCATGATACTTGAGTATAGCGACAACAAAACATATCGCGTATGGCCTGGCAAAACCCGGACAGAGCAAGCGCTTGCGCTCACACGCTTCTTAGCCAAGGCTACGGCCGTAGAAATACCACCAGACGCCTTTAAGGATATTATGGACGAGCAAAAACTTGCGCAAGATGCAGAAACGATACTCCGCAGATTACATCAGCAAGGACGCATTACTTTTAACCTCAAATCTGGGCCTCCTGCTGCTGCGGGCGAGCCCGTTGTGGTGAGCGCGATCGTGGGTATTGGCGGCAAAGAATACTCGTTGGAGGGCCATGGCCCATCTAAAAACGCTGCCCGTCGACATCTGACCGTGCAAGTGGTAAAAGGTCTCGACCTGTTGCGTAATGTGCCACCCATAGGCCCTCTCCCCCCGGGCACGCACCCGCCTAGCCCTATTATTATTCTTGAGCGCTATGTGGCCAAGATTGGCATGGTTGAGACACCAACCTACACCGTGCACGCTGCCGAAGACGGCAAAAATTGGCAATCTCGATTACAGTTCGCAACCGTTGCCCAGGCATACGACCTCACGCTTTTAGGACGCTCCAAGCAAATAGCCAAAGAGCGCGCCGCCTTCGCAGCGCTTGGCGCAATGCCGCTCCAGCAAAATTCGTAGATTACGAGCGCGGCAAATGGTCGTACAAGTGCTCCATGGAATAGGTGGAGCGTACTAGCGGCTTAATGGTGTCGATGGTTACATCCATCTTTACGCCCGGATTAAGTGTGCCGTAGGGGTCAAAAATTTGCTTCACTTTTTTAAATACCGCATATGCGTCGGGGCCATAGAGCTTTTCCAGATATGGGGCGCGCAAACGGCCATCGCCGTGCTCACCGCTGGTGCTGCCGCCCAAACTAATAACCAGATTGTAATATTCCTCGATGAGCCGAAACACCTTCTGCCGGTCGCCCACCTGGGAAAGGTCCAGGAACGGCTGCATGTGCAGGTTGGCGTCGCCGGCATGGCCCCACACGGCAGCCTGCAAGTGGTTGCGCTCAAATAGTTGATACACGCCCTCAAGATATTCACGGAAGCGCTCTGGCGGCACAATACCGTCTTCTATAACCGGCAGCGCCTTAACGCCGCCTTCGCCGTGCGCGGCTACCGTGGCCGAAGCATGGCGCACCTTCCACAAATCTTCTTGCATGGTGGGGTCTTCTTCGCTAGTAACGGTACTGGCGTACTTTTCGAGCAGCTTGCGGGCTTTTTTGGCAAGCTTACGGCGGGCGCGCTCGTTAGGGGTGTCAAACTCTACCAACATGGCAACGCGCGGAAATGGCTTGTTAATGACGCCCTTAAGCTGGTTGGGGTTGAGCTTGTCTACCAAGTTAAGTAACTGATCGTCTACCATCTCGATGGCGCTGGGCAGCTCCGGCAATGCGCGAAGCTCCAGCACGGCACTCTGCGCCCGCTCCAAATCTTCGAAATACGCCAAAAACAGAGTGGTAGTGGGCGAGTACGGCTCAGCCTGCATGGTAATTTCGGTAACTAGGCCGAGTGTACCCTGGGAGCCGACAAACAGTGGCGTCAGGTCGATGGAGCCGTCCCGGCCGCGTACATCGGCAAGATCGTAGCCGGCGGAATTTTTAGTAACCCCTAGGCGCAGCTTTTCGATGAGCTTTTCGTTTTCTTCGGTGAGCGCATCAATCGCACGGTATACTTCGCCCTCAAATGTGGCCAAGCCCAACTTTTTATTAAGGTCGCGCTTGGCTACGCGCCCCGTTTCGATAACTTCGCCGTTGGCAAGTACCACACGCAAACTGCGCACGTAATCACGAGTAGCACCGTACTTAATGCTCTTTTCGCCGGCAGCGTTATTAGCCACAGCGCCGCCAACGGTAGAATATTCGAGGCTTGCTGGAAATGGCGGCAAAAAGCGGTCGTGCGTATGCAGTGTTTGCTGCAGCTTGCCGTAATTGATGCCGGGCTCCACCGTAACCAGTCCGCTTTTGTCGTCCAGCTCTAAAATGCGGTGCATGTGCGCCGGAAAGGCCAAAATAATGCCTGCGCCAAGAGCCGCGCCACCCTGATCGGTACCCGAACCGCGGGCCGTAATAGGAATAACCCGGCCGCGCTCGGCCAGCTGCCAGGTAAAACGTGCTGTTTTACGCACGTCATTTTCGTTGCGAGGATAGGCTACCAGCGCAGGCGTAACGGTAAAAATACTGCCGTCTGTTGAGAAGTAGCGCCGTGCGTCCGGCGAGATCATTACTTCTCCGACAAGATGTTCCTGCAGATAGTGCGCCACTTTACTCATAACGAATATTGTTACCCTTAGCTTTAGGCTTAACTCTAGCAGTTATAATAGCACACCACCCTCCGGCTAGACTGTCGGCAGCGTTACTGCTTGGTAACCGTTATTGTATGAGCAGCATTGTCTACCATCCGCATTGCTGCCATATCCACCGCGCCGCTCGCAACCGTACAGGTAGTTGCCACCACTGCCCGGTCGCCATTGCCTAAAATTGCCGCGCTATAGTGGCCCAGCTCGTGTTTATCGCCGGCTGTAACTTCATAGGTGAGCGTTGGCAAGCTATACGTAACCTTGCTGTTTTGGCCGTCGCGCACAATGAGTGCTGTGCTTGGCACAGGGCCGGATACGACTGCGCCAGCCCGGCCTAAATCGTCAAGCTGGGGCTGTACAATGGAGCTGATGTCGGTACCGGGAAGCTTGCCGGCCGTATAGACACCATAAGTAAGCGTGCAGGATTTTTTGTCGCTAGCCCCTTTTAGAACGTAGGTGTGCGTGGCAGAAGAAACAGCTTCCAGTGCGCTCAAGTCTTTTGGCGGATTAAATTTTGCTTTTTGCAGCGTGGCGAGATCGAGCGCATTTTTGGGGTCGATGCTATTGTCCTTCGCAACGGTAGTACTGGTAGACGTAGTGGACGACGTCTTGGGCGCCGGTTTTTTATGCACAAACAGCAAAAAGCCAGCTGCCGCTAGTGCAGCCACAAGTACAATAATAGCCAGCGTAATAAAAAACGGCTTTTTAGACCTCCGCTGTGGGGGTTCGCCAGCATTAATCATGCTAGGAACAGTAGGAGCCTCAGGGGCCCGCCAGCTGGGCTGAGGCACCTCAAGTACTGGCGCTTGCAGGGTAGGTATGGCTTGAGCGGCCGGAGGCAAAGTGGCGGCCTGCGGAACAATAGGTGCGGGTTGTGGCATAGGCGGCTGGTACTGATACTGTGGCTGTACGGCAGGTGCTGGCTGAAACTGTGGCTGAGGCGCGGGCGGCTCGGTAAACACATCGGGATAGAACGAGGCAGACGCCATTTGCTGGGCCTGTGGTGCGGCCGGGGCCGGGTTTGAAAATTGCTGCGGCGGCGGGGCGGCCGGATAGGCGGGCACGGGCTGATTTTGGGCGGGTTGAACACTATCAGGATTCATTTGATCCTTCCTCCAGTACAAAAACTTCTCACTTCTCTCCTACAGTATACTCCCTCTGTTAAGTCCCCTTGTTATAATTGTGGCATTACGTTACAATTACCCCTGTTCTTGCCGCAGTGGTGAAATTGGTATACACGCTAGTTTCAGGTACTAGTGGACGAAAGTCTGTGGAGGTTCAAGTCCTCTCTGCGGCACCAAGTTGAATTTACAGATACAAAAGCGTTTGGTTTCGAACGCTTTTTTGTTTGCATTGATTTTCTAATCTGTCGCATGGGTTCAAATCCCGTTTGGTTTATACTGAAGTAATGAAGAGTGATGATAACCCCTGGCAAACACTTGCAAGCGAGACTGTTTACCAAAATCCTTGGATGACAGTCTATGAAGACAAGGTACGGATGCCAAATGGCCGGGAAGGTATTTATGGCTTCGTCGACGGCAAGCCCGGCGTTTTTGTCATTGCCCTCGACAAGAACGATGACATTTACCTCATCGAATCGTTCCGATATCCAACTCAGAAATGGCAGTGGGAGTTACCAACCGGAGGTATAGAGAAAGGCCTGTCTCCGTTGGAAGCTGCCAAACATGAGCTCGCCGAAGAACTGGGGATGATCGCCGCTAAATGGACCCATATCAATACCTTTGGCCCTTCCTCGAACGGCTTTATGAAGGATACGCAAAATGTATTCGTGGCTGAAGAGCTATCTGTTAGTAGTGAGAAGCCTGAAGATTTTGAGGCAATTCGCGCCACCAAAGCTGTCTCATTAACCCAAATTGCAGGCATGATTAAAGACGGAACTCTGGCTGACGGGCAGTCGCTCGCAGCGCTGATGCAATTTGTGGTATGGCGGCAGCAGCTCGTGAAAATAGTGACGAACTGATGCTATACTGACTCCCCATGGTCAGACCCAGCAAAAAACAAAGGCGAAATCCGAATCCCTGCCGGCATTAACGTCTGGCAGCACGAATTAACTACGGCCAATGCACTAGCAGAAGTGGGCTACATCGTGGAGTTTCTACCCACAAAAGATATCAAGGACACGAAATCACCGGACATATTGATGAATGGTGAGAAATGGGAGCTTAAAGCTCCGAAGACAGACAAGTTGTCAGCCATTGAGCGTAACTTGAAGCGCGCCACAAAACAGTCCAGTAACGTAGTGGTTGACTCGCACAGATTACGAAAAATACACGATAGCACCGTGCAAGCGTTTCTGCTGCAAAAGTTCAAACAGCAGAAGACGATCAAAAAGCTACTGTTTGTTAATCGTAAGCACCAAGTTATTGATATAGGCAAACTAGTTTGATATTATTAAGGCATTGAAGTCTTGGACGGAGCAGTATGTTCCTACCCCGGGGCTTCTTTTTTGTTTGCACAATCATCGAGTAGCTCCCGGATTTCCTCGACTTCACCCTCCGGTTCATCTGGCAAAGCTATCTTAACGTCTGCTATGGCGCACCAAAAAAGACCACGCAACGCTTGGTCTTTTTTTGTTGGCTGCCCAGAGATGACACAGAACCTCGCGAGTGAGCGACGACACGGAGGAAGGTGGCGGCGACGTCAAAATCTCCTTTTATACAACTCTACTGGCAGACTTTGTTATCCGGCACAACTTGCACGCATAACTTACTTGCCCCGGGTGCGTCTCTGATTACAATCCTATTTTAGAGCCGTGCCCTGCTTTGGCGAGACATCCTCCCTGCTTTTACCGTCATTACACGCCTGATTCGCCGCAGCCCGCAAATTGCAATGACAATACTTTTAAAAGCATATACGCTATAGCTATGGGCACCAAAAACACACCAAGATCTATACCAAAAATAAAGAATACTGCGCGCGCACCGCACCCGTTTTATCGCCGCAAGGTTTTCTTGTGGCCCGTAGGGGTGACGCTGGGGCTTATCATTGCTGTAGTACTGGCCTTTCAGTTAAGCCCATGGCCCGGTATCGTGCTTGTTCGAACAGTATTCGATCGCGGCAGCCGCCAAACGCTGGCCGCAATGCAAAAGCACACACCAGGCACTCCCATAACAGTGTTACTAGACCAGCAATATAAGCAGGGCAACAAACGGGCGCTGCTTGACGTATACATCCCCACATCTGCCGAACAACAGGCTAACAGTACACTACCCGCAGTGGTATGGACGCATGGCGGCGGCTGGGTGTCGGGCGATAAAGCGGACGATGGGCCGTACTTTAAACTACTCGCCGCCCAAGGTTTTACGGTCATCTCAGTTAATTACACCTTAGCACCAGAAAAGGTGTATCCGGCACAGCTACACGAGCTAAATGAGGCGCACGCCTATATAGCGGCCAATGCGGCACGCTTCCACCTTAACCCAAACGATATTTTCTTGGCTGGCGACTCGGCAGGCTCTCAACTCTCAAGCCAAATGGCTGCCCTGATTACGAACCCCAGCTACGCCAAGGAGGTAGGTATACAGCCCGCTCTGAAACCCACTCAATTAGCTGGCACCGTTCTCTTTTGCGGTATATACAAGGTAGAAGGATTAACCGAGGCGGCGCCCAACCTGCCAAAAATCCTCAGCTGGGGCGACGACCAGGTGGCATGGGCTTACAGCGGCACTCGAAACAAGTCCGGCCCCCTCATCCACCAGATGTCTGCTTATTATCATGTAACTAAAGATTTCCCACCCACCTTCATCAGCGGCGGCAACGGCGATCCGCTTACAGCCCATCAGTCCATTCCGCTCGCCGATAAGCTCAAATCTTTAGAAGTCCCCACAACCACACTCTTTTATGCCGCCAACCATACGCCGAGCTTGCCGCACGAATACCAGTTTAATCTGGACACAGCTGACGGCAGCCAGGCACTTACGTATATGGTAGATTTTCTGCGCGCTACCGAGCAATAACGCCAACCGATAGGCTCCATGCCAGCACTCTGGCGATGGAAAGGTCTAAGCGGCATTGATCTAGGTGCTGATTCATGAGGATTTGACGTAGCGACTACTATACACTAGCCCCAAACCCAAAATCTAAAAGATCAGCTCCATGCGGAACTCAGTCAGCAGTGCTATCGCTCAGTTATCCAGTCTTCGCCGAAAAACCGTCCCTTTCTTTCTTACCTTAGCTAACAGCTTTCTTGAATACATTGTTGCGCATGTATAGAAATTTTTATTTTAGCATGAGCGACAACCGATCGCAGTGCGAATAGCAACATTAATGGGCAGAGCGTTTTAGTACGATTAATGATGCAAAATAATGCATAAAGGAGATATCATGAGCGATGCATTGCGCCGACTGCCAGATTTCGGCATGCCACCAGCAGATATAGCAGTCCCCGAGCAAGTACCTATACAACCCCCCGAGCAAATTGGCCGTATTCCTGTATTTCACGCGTTGGCAGAAGACTCAGGTTTTATAGGCCCTAATGTTACCCACAGGTCTACCAACATTGTTGGTGACCCTACCGATTCCGACTAGTAGACACCCACGCCTTATATCTAACGCCGTGATTTATTTTTCGTATAGTCACGGCGTTAATCTAGGCGCGGTATTTTTGAACTTACTCGCATGTCGAGCTAAAACACTGCCGCAAAAAAACGTAGGGAGATAGTGCATGGAGAAACCGATCCTCATAGCCACGGCGAGCAACGACGAGCACACTTACGGCCCCGTACAACGCATTCTAAATTCAAACAATTATCCTGTGGTAGTTTATAAGACCGATAAGGTGCTCAGCGGTGAAGACCAATTTACGGCCGGCCTAACAAGTAATGGAGAGTTGAATGTAGCCTATAACGGTGTTTCTATAGCGCCCGAGGATATAAGTGCAGGGTGGTATCGCAAGGTTGGCAGCTTTCAGCTTCCTGATGCTCATGAGCAGCTAGCGAAACAGCTCTACATGGTTAATGAAGTGCGTGCACAGAATAGCGCCCTCTGGCCCGCTTACCCGGAGGATGTATGGCTCAGCTCGCCATCAAATTTGGCGCGCGCCGAAAGAAAGCTCAGCCAACTGCTCGTGGCTCATGAAGTTGGCTTCTCCATACCGGAAACGCTCATGGGAAGTGATTGGGACGCTATAACCGCCAGGCTTTTGTCGGAAGAGGCTCCACAAATGGCCCTCAAAATGATACTCGGCGTCACAAGCCAGGGCGATCAGCTTCAAACCCTCTTTACCACCCCCCTCAATCAACAACAAGTCGACCAGCTCAAAGGCTATACCGTACCCTTTCCTGGCCTGTTTCAGCCATTTATACCCAAGGCCCGCGAATGGAGAGTGACGGCCGTAGGAGAAGATGTTTTTCCCGCGGCAATTCATACCGACGAAGAAGCCAAAGACGATTGGCGAAGACTCCAGGACACTCCGGCAGTGCGATTCGAGAAAGGTGTTCTACCAAAAGGCATAGACGAGCAGTGTATACACTACTTAGGCAAAATGGGCCTGCGCTTTGGGGCCTTCGATCTTATCGAGACGCCTGACGGAGAGGTCGTGTTCCTGGAATGCAACCCAGATGGGCAGTACAGCTGGCTAGAGGAAGAGTTGGGTCTCCCCATATCTACATCTGTTGCGAGTCTGCTCATGCGAATCGCCCGGCGAGCATAGAGTACTGCTACTCTGTCTTATTGTTCGAGGCGTGCGAGGACGGCCGCTACATCGATACCCTTGCCGAGCACTGGCCGCCACAAATCGCCGGTGCGTTTCAGGCGTGCAGCAGCATTTTTGATGGTAAAGTCACCAGGCTGCAGCCCGGCTTTCACTTCGTCCCAGTGCAGGGGCATCGACACACTCGCCTCTGGCGTGGGACGTACCGAATAGGGTGCTGCCAGCGTTTGGCCTTCGCGGTTTTGTAAAAAGTCCAGGTAAATGCGGTGCTTGCGCTTTTCGGGCATGCGCTCCACGCTGGTAAGTTTGGGCTGACGCTTGTTTACTTCCAGTGCGATCAGATGAGCCAGCGTTTTGCCTTGCTCGTAGGTATACTTGGCGGCCATCGGGATAAAAATGTGGATGCCAGTTTTGCCAGACGTTTTAGGATAGGCCGGAATACCCCACTCCTCACATACCTGGTGCACGGTGCGGGCAACCTCAATCACTTGCGGAAATTGCACGCCTTCGGGGTCGAGGTCTATCACGATCCAGTCTGGTTTTTCCAGGTGCTGTACGCGCGAGTTCCAGGGGTTAATCTCGACACATCCCAGCTGCACCATATACAGTAGCGTGTCCAACCGGCCGCCTACAATCCAGTGCAAGTTGGCGTTATTGGATTCCGAAAATATATCGGCGCTAGGCACCCAATCCGGCAAATGCTCGTTGTTTTTCTGAAAGAAAGCTTCGCCAGTGATGCCATTAGGCATGCGGTTCATAGAACATGGCCGGTCTTTTAAATAGGGCACTATGTAGTCGGCCATGGCCGTGTAGTACTCGATTAAATCACCCTTGGTGTACTTATATTTAGGAAAAAATATCTTATCCAGATGTGTAAACTCCACCTTGGGTGCTTCTTTGTTGACGGGTGCTGCCGATGGCGGCAGGTCATCTTTAGGTTTCTCGGCGTGCACTTTTATAGCCTCCTTGTCTTCGCGTAGTCCCTCGTAGGATGGATGGCGCATATAGCCGTCTTCGGTCCACTCGCTAAAGCTCATCTCGCACACAATTTCGGGCCGCACCCAGTGAACAGGCGCGTTCGGTTTAGGCTCGGTACTAAAAGGCGACGATTTGCGCTCCAGCTTTTGTAAACGAGTAAAAAGCTTTCGGCGCTGGTCGTCCGGGATGCCGCCGCCGGAGTGACCCACATACACAAACTCACCTTTTTTATAGACCCCCACTAGAAGCGAGCCCAGATATTGGCGGCCGCCGCGGGGCTCGGTATACCCGCCAATTACCACTTCTTGCCGCAAATGCGTTTTAATTTTAAGCCACTCGTCGCCGCGGTGCTGCTCGCGGTATGAGCTGTTGGCCTGCTTGGCCACCATGCCTTCCAGGCCACGGTGCTGCATTTGCTTAAACAGCCCTAGGCCGTTATTCTCTACCGCGTCGCTAAAGTGTAGTACGGCGTCATCTGCAGGCAGCACGCTATGTAGTAGGCCCTTACGGGCGTGCAACGGCATGTCGCGCACGTCGTGCCCATCACACCACAAAATATCAAAGACGTAGTAGCGCAGCTGGCCTTGAGGGGCTTTCGTCCAACCCTGCATCCACTCAAAATGCGGCACCCCGTCTTTGTCTACCACTACAATTTCGCCGTCGACAATGACGTCGTGCTTCAGCGACTGCAGCGCTGCAACCACCGGCGGGTATTTTTCGGCAAAGTTGAGTGCGTTTCGCGAATACAGCTCAACGTCATTTTTATGCTTGCTGCCAATGGCCCGGTAGCCGTCCCACTTAATCTCAAACAGCCAGCCGTCTTTACTGAAGGGTTCGTCCACCAGCGTGCACAGCATTGGCTGCACCTTCCAGGGCTTGGCGACTTTGGGATATTTGTTGAGCGGCGGCAGCTTGCCGCGAGCACCAAGGTCGTCTACCGTGTGGCGGCTTTTTACCGATTCGTCTTGCTTTGTTATGTCGGCGTCAGAGGCAAACTCGTCGCCTTTTTTGATGAGCAGCCAGGCTTTGTCGTCTTTGCCCTCGTGCATTTTAATGAGCGCAAACTCGCCCTGCAGCTTTTTGCCGTGCAGCACAAAGGTTATGTGCCCCTTTTTATGCTCTTTAATAAGAGTTTTCTCGTCATTATCGGTATCAGCCCGGGCCTCGTACCAGCCCTCGTCCCAGATGATAACATTGCCGGCGCCGTAGTTGCCCTCGGGGATAACACCTTCAAACTTGCGGTAGTCGTAGGGGTGGTCTTCGGTATGAATGGCTAAATGGTGATCGTGCGGATTCATGCTGGGGCCTTTAGGCACCGCCCAGCTTACCAGCACACCGTCCATTTCCAGCCGGAAATCGTAGTGCAGCGCCGTAGCATGGTGCTCTTGCACCACAAAGCTGAGGCGTTTGCCCTCACGCTGCCCGCCCCGCGGCTCAGGCGTTTTGCCAAAATTACGCTTCCTGAAATATTTTGCCAGGCCGCCCACGGTAGATTAGCCTTTAAGGCTCGCCTTGAGAGCGCCCATGAGGTCGCTGGCAGTGGTTTCTTTGGGCTCAGACTTGGGTGCTGCCTTGCTTGGCTTTTTGCCCTTAGTTTTTTGTTTGATCATTGCTTCGAGTTCTTCGGTGTAGGTGTCGCGCAGGTCTTCGGCAATAAAAGGTTTGGTTTCTTGCTTTACCAGCTTGAGCGCCATTTCGATTTCTTTGTCGGACACATCTTTGCCGGTAGCAAAGTGCAACTCGCCCGGCTCGCGCAGGTCGCTTGGGTAGCGCATTTGATTGAGCACCAATGCCCGGCCGACTGGCTTTATAACCGCCACATGCTCACGCTCGTGCAGCACAAACTTAGCCAGCGCCAGCTTGTTGGATTTTTGGAGTGCTGCATGCAGCAGCGCATAGGCCTTTTCGCCACCCTTCACCACTTCCAGGTAATACGGCTTTTCAAAATAGCGAATGTCTATGTCCGGCTCATCTACAAATTGCAAAATGTCGATGGTTTGGGTCTTTTTAGCGTCTATTTCGCTCAGTTCTTTTTTGGTGAGCACTACGTAGTCGCCCTCGCGGTATTCGTAGCCTTTTACAATGTCTTCCCACGGCACTTCTTCGCCGTCTTTACGGCAAATGCGCGAATACTTAATGGGCGCGTTGTCGTCTTTGTGCAGCATGGTAAGGTCGATGCCCTCGTGCGGGTTCGTGCCGCTAAACAGCCGCACCGGTATGTTTACCAGTCCAAAACTAATTGATCCATTCCAAATTGGTCGCATACATCCATGGTAGCACGACATGCAGTGCAGTGCGGCACCATTGGTGCAGTAAAAACTTAGGTGCTATGGCTTGGAAAGGCTAGCCGAATATCAGTTAATTCGGCACGGCTCACGTAGAGTAGCAGACCGCCAATCGCAATCTTACTATTAGGCATTGCCACAGCTAAAGAGGCCGATGAACTCGTTTCATCAATCGTGGCCACCGATTCAAAGGCAGCATGTCCCTGCACGTTCGCAGCGCGTACCTGCGCCAATATATCGTCTGGTGACCTCTCAGAGGGCAGTACGCGGGCAACAGTCATTTCGCCACGCTCGCCACTAGGGTCCACATTCAACAAAAAGTTATTTATCCCCCTCCAGGCTCCAGGGGTAATGTCGCCCAGATAATCTGGGCCATATTCTACTAACTCGCACGGTTCGCGTGCCCCCAACCACCCCAATATCACGTCAGCTGCACGAGGAAGCGGCGGATAGGGCGCAATGAGCCAGCCAGACTCTCGGAAGGGACGAATGCCAATAATAGGCATCTCTAACGCCGAACCTCGCGAATTTGCCAGTTATGAACGTTACTAAAGCGCTGTGCATCGCTGTTAATGGGCGTTTCGTCCAACCCAAACACCGGCCCGTGCGTCAGATACAAAAAGCGCGGCTGATACAGGCCCAGCGCCGGGGCGTCGGCCTGCCAGGCTTGCTGGAATGGCTGGTACTTAATAACGCGCAGCGCCGGGTCTAATCGAGTACGGCCGGCCTCCAGTGAAGCGTCGGCGGTCGCAGAACTATACTGCGAGAAGTTAAGCCGCGACGGCGAGCGAAGGTCAATCTGCGCACTGTCCCAATACACATACACATCGGGATCTACGCCAATAGAGATACCGTAAAGAAGTGCATCGTAGGTATGAAATACCGAAGACGGCGCCTGCGACACAATGGTCTGAAATTCGTTTACGCTCTTGCCGGTAAGGGTTACTTTTACGCCAACTGCCCGCCACTGGCGTTCCAGCTGCCTGGCAACCTGCGTGTATTCGCCGGTAGACTGATAGTAGAGGTCAAACTTGAGCGTGTCGGCGCCTTTATGGCGAAGCCCGTCCTTGCCCATTGTCCAGCCGTCTTCGTCAAGCATCTTCCAGGCGGCAGCCGGGTCGTAGCCGCTTTGCGCGTAGTTGGCGTTGTAACCCAGCTGGCCGTGCAGCAGCGGACCCCGAACGGGCAGCGTGGCATAGCCAAGATTGTTTATAACCGAGCTTGTATCCGCCGCCTTAACCAATGCCTGCCGCACTTTGACGTCGGCCAGCAAACCATCCTGTGTACGGAAAAAGGTCATCACCGCAGCAGTAAGCGGCATGCTGTAGGTGCGCACGCCGCCATCGTGCTGCAGCTCTTTTGGCATTTGGCTGAGGCCGGCAATTGCGCTTACTTCTTGCTTTTTAAAGCTACGCAGTAGCTGCGGCTCGTCTCTGAATGTACGAATAACTATGCCACTCAATTTTGGCTTACCGAAGTGATAGTCCGAAAACGAAGTAAGTGCGATGTGCTCTTGGCGCGTGTCGGTAGACCCACCCCCCACCTCTATGGCCTGCCAAACAAATGGCCCAGAACCCACCGGACGAGTGGTGTTAAATGGCATCGAGCGCATCTGCGCCATCGGCGTACCGCCTAAAATATGCATCGGTATAATGCCCGTGGTAAGCGAGTATGGGAATGGCGCGAGTGGATTAGGCAAGGTAAAGGTAACTGTACTGGCATCCGTAGCCGCAACTTTGATCCCCTGCCAGCTGCCATAGAGCGGCGAACGGGCGTCGGCGTTTTGAATCACCTGATAGGTAAACACGACGTCGGCGCTGGTAAGCGGCTGGCCGTCGTGCCAGGTAAGATGCGGACGCAGATGTACAGTGTAGGTTGTGCCGCGCGCATCAACCTCCCAGCTGCTGGCTAGGTCGCCGGCTAGCTGGTTGTGTTCATCGTATTTTAAAAGACCAGAAAAAAGCAGCTTAGAAACACTGGTATCCACGAGGTCAGTGGCATATACCGGGTTAGCGTTTGTAAATGTTCCCAAAATTCCTTCGGTGTAGGTGCCGCCCGAAGCCGGCATCAGCGACTGATAGTACCCAGAGAGCCCTCGTGTTTGAGCTACCAAACAGGCGATGAGCAGCACCACCGACAGCGTCCAGGCCGCAACAAACCGCCGGACGCCGCCCAAGCGTTCCAGGCGCTTAAAAAAATCGTCTTCCAGACGCTGTTCGGCCTGCGCACCAAATTCTTCTACCTGACGGCGCTGCAAGCGAAGCGTGCGCCGAAACCGGAGCTTAAGAGCGCGCTTGCGATCAAGTTTGTTCATCGGTTACCCCTTGAAAAAATCATGCAGGACACCAGCTGCCACTTTGCAGCTACCTTTTAGGTAGTTACAATTCCGGCAAGCAACGAAGCGGCAAAGATAACGGCCAATATAATGGTTATCTGGTAGATGGTCTTGTCGGTGCCGCGGCGCTCGGTGTTTACTTCGCCGCCGTTGCCAATGCCGGAGCCCAGCGAAGCGCCGCGTGTCTGAATCAGGATAAGGAACGTCATAAACAACATGCTGATAATTGATATGTAGTTATAAATGCTGAGGGTAGTCATCGTTTTTCGCGGCTCTCCAAAATAGTCGTTACCAAATAGTTTACCAGTCCAATGATAACCCCTGCAAGCACCGCGCCCCAGAAGTTGGTTACATGCAGCGGTTTATACAGCCAGCTGGCCACCGATACAGTAAAGCCGTTGATGACCACCATGAACAATCCAAGCGAGAACAAAATAGCCGGCAGACTCAGGAGTACCACCAGCGGCTTAATAACGGCGTTCACAATGGCCAGTATGAGGCCGGACACAAGCACGGCGCCCCACTTGCTGCCTGCGGTATTAAAACTAATGTGCGAGCCCAGCAGTCCAGCCGCAATCCACAGGCCCAGGCTGCATACAAACCACCGCACCAAAAAACGATACAAAAAGCCGTGATCTTTCATTTCTTAATGATAATTGTAGCACACAACCCGCTATTAAGCTTATGGCGTTTGACCCCAACGCCATGGGCGATACGATCTGAGCTTGTTGTTAGTTCGCCGATAGTGAGGCTGAATTTGCTTCTGACCACATATAACAAAATGTACATATCATCAATTTAGTTGTATTCTACTATCATGATCAACATCGAGCCTGGTATAGTGGGACGTTTTGACGAAACCGACGCATTCTTAAATGCCCCCGCCGAGACATACTTTCAAATGCTCAATGTAGTGCATGGTCTTAATCGAGGTCATCTCATTACACCTTTCGGACAAGCAGTAGAACACTTAGCGGACGCAGATAGTCCCGCTGGTAAAATACTCTACAGCTTTCTTGGGCGGGTAGCTGGCGATTTAGAAGCAGTCCTGGGCACAGGCTGCGACTATGCAGACATGCCCGTGGCCGTCCATGCACCCAATATAATTACTACTCATGAGCCGGCTCAAAACTTGCACGTTGACTTCGCAAACTCCTGGTCTAAACTAGGTATTCGATATCTCACCACAAATCTTTCGCCCACGATCATTCCCGTGCTAGGCCCGGTGACCCCTGGAGATATTGTGCGTATGCCACACCAAAAAACATTGCATCAACAGCCAGAAATTTTCGGCTACAGAGGGTACCCCAGGGTACGCATATCGCTCGACATATAAGCTCGCCCAAAAAGTAGGCCGTAACAAGGATGCCCGTCGCTGGCGGACTGATGCCGATGGAGTCGGGAGTTTGCAGCTAGGAGCTAAGGCTCCGGGGAAGCTTTTTGCTCAACACTTCGCAGCCGTCCGCCGTAATAAGGACGTCATCTTCGATGCGGACACCAATGCCCTCTTCGCGAATATAAATGCCGGGCTCCACGGTAAGCACCACACCCGGTTCCAGCGGGTGATCGTAGTCGCCGGCGTCGTGAGCGTCGAGGCCCAGATAGTGCGATGTGGCGTGCGGGAAGAACTGATCGCGCACCGCTTCGCGGGTAATTGACTTGATAAGCCCCAGCTCGCGCAGCTTTTCGCCTATAAAAGCCTCCATTTGCTGCTCATATTCGCGGACAACAACACCGGGTTTGAGAAGCGAATAGGCGTAATCCTGGGCATCACACACCGCTTGATGTACTTGCTGCTGGCGGCGGGAAGGCTTGCCGTTTTGGATAACGGTACGCGAGATATCGGCACAATAATGGCGATACTGAGCACCTACATCTAGGATGATGAGCTCATCGCTTGCCAGTGGGCTGCTGTTGCTCACATGGTGCAGCGTGCAGGCATTTTTGCCGCCGGCAACTACGGGCGCAAAGGCCTGTTCTTCGGCGGCGCGGCGGCGGAAACCCCGGCTAATATCAGCCTCAATTTCGTATTCGTGAGCGTACTTAATCAGCTGCTTGGCACGCATTACTTCGCGTAAAGTTTCGTTGGTAATATCAATTGCCTGCTGCAAGGCGGCAAGCTCAAGCGGCTGCTTAACCATGCGCATACGGCTAAGGTGCTGGCGCAAATCGAGCAGCTCGACATCGGGATTAACCTCTTTGAGACGACGAATCATACGGCGCCGGGCCGGATTAGTGTACATACCCAGAAAGTCAATTCGAGACGGATTGGCCGCAAGCGTCGCTACGTGACGAACCTTACGCATACGGGCTTCCAGCTGTTTCCAGCCCTCTTTTTCGTTCAGTACATCGCGGATGCCCGAACGGCGCTGTATAGCGGGCACATCTATAGCGCCGTCGAATGCTTCTATTACCGCTTCGCGGGTTGGCACAATCAAATACTCGCGGCCTTTATCCATCACGAGGATAACGTCCGGATCGTCAACGCCTGTCAAATACCAAAAGCTGCCGTCCTGCTTGAACGGAAATGGCTCATCGCCGGCCCGCTGCAACAACCCACTACCTGTTAGTACAATTGGCGCAGTACCGGTAAAAAGCTGTCGCAGGCGCTCACGGTTGCCCGCGAAGAAGTCGCTCCCAAAGTCCTCACTCATATCAACATGCAGTATAGCAAACTTTGAAAATAGCCCTTCTGACGCTATCCTCACCTCGCAGAGGCATGAAGGGCTAAGGCGGCTGGGACGGCGCACGCCGCTTGGGGGATTGCCGGGACGAAGCAATATGTACGATTCCCGCGATCTCTCGTGGTAAGATGCCCTTATGCACGACCTCGTGGCCCAACGCTTCTGCTACCCCGCAGTGTCCGAAATTGGTCTTATACCCCGCGACTATCCCGAGGCAGGCCAGTACAAGGCACAAGTAGAGCTTTTTGCAGACGCCTTTTCGCAAGTAAACACAACGCGCGAAGTACCCCTGCTAAAAGTGGGTCCCTATGCACAGCGTTTTGAAGAAATACAGCAAGTTTACAAACGCAGCCTGGATGCCATCTCCGAACCAAAAGTGTTCAGCCTGGACAATATACACACTTTGCATGAGGCACAAAGTCACCGGCGCGTCAGTCTGATCCACCTGGCCAACGATGCGGTCGTTAACCCCGACAACCACGTGGATATCCCGCACGATGCTTTCGCCTCTATGACGACAGCCGATTTCCGGATGAACGAGCTCGTAGAGAGCGGCGTCATCACGCGCGAAGGTATCTTGAGTCACGCCCACTATTTAGGAAACCTGAGCATACTCAGCCTGCTCTTACGCCAGTACGCGCC
Organism: Bacillota bacterium; assembly: GCA_035478295.1. Taxonomy (GTDB): domain Bacteria; phylum Patescibacteriota; class Saccharimonadia; order Saccharimonadales; family UBA4665; genus PMNU01. The sequence goes on from DATIJU010000009.1 coordinate 81,616, forward strand.
AGGGCTCGGCGCTCACCCGGCGGCAGTAATTAGCGGCGCTTTTATTGGCGGAGAAGGCCTGAGAACGCCGAGTGCAGATTGCCTGCGCGTGTTGCAAACGCCGGCTATTAAAGAGCACATGCCAGATGTACTCAGTCTGCGTCTCCATCGGTTCGAGGGCATGACCATTACAGGCCTCCTTGAAGCTATCCAGGCCATCCAGTCACCGGTTCGCCGTAAAGGCCGGGAAGCCGGCATCCCGCTCAATATCGCTACCGCCGTCGAATTAACCATAGACCGTCACAACCTGGGCGGCGACGATACCCACGTTTTGTGGACGGGCACCACGCCTGCCGGAACACCTTACGAGAAGCCCAAAGAGTGCGTCGCTTCGCCCGGACTATGGAACGAAGAAGGCGGGGTCAACGAAATGTACAGCCGGGACGATTTGGTACACCGGTGGACGCAGCTCGGCGCCACCGGATTTCTCATTACCACCGTAGACCGTCCACGGCTTACCAACTAGCGTTTTCCGTAACCTACCTTTTGGACGCGTATACCATCCGGCGGGTTAAAAATATTGTATGAAGCACCAGAGCTGTTCTGTAACGGGGAGATTTCTATGATTTTCTTCTAGGGATGACATGCTTGAGTTCGGAAAGCCCCCCTAAGTTACACCTGCTGCTAAAGCGGAATATGCTATTGTTTATATAACTATGAAACTGCTTCTTAAAATAAGGCTAAGCACGTTTTTCTTCGTTTGCTTGTTTGGTTTTTTTGGGCTGACATTTGTAATTGGCGGTGTTAAGTTTAGTCCGGCCGCGCTGACGCTCTTCTCGATTAACTCGTTTTTGTACGGCTTCTACATTGCGCCGGTATTATCTGCGCAAAAGGTACGTATCGACGAACTCAATAAAGCCATCCGCGCCGAGGCCAATGCTCTTTTTGACATCTTACTCAAAACCAAAAAACTACCGCGCATAAGCCGCAACGTACTCCAAGACCTCTGCGAGGATTATATAGAGGCTAGTTTTAGGCAGCGCAAACCCGCCGAGGGCGAAGACGAATACGAAAAAATCATCGGCTACTGCCTGGACTACAAAGGCGTTGCTCCCGAAACAGTGGACAAAATTTTAGAAAAACTGATCGTAAACCAACAAAACCGCTCGGCACTTTCTATGCAGCTCGGAAACCGGGTGTATAACAACGAGTGGTGGATTATGCTTGTGCTGTTTAGCATCACCATGGGTTTTGTGTTGTTCTTGAGCCTGCAAGGCGATGCAATGGTGATGCATGCCGTAAAAGCGCTGCTGTGTACGGGTCTCAGTATGCTGATGCTCAACTTACTCAAATTCAGCACGCTTACACACAAGAAAGCCAAAAATATCTGGGACCCGCTGGACAAGCTCAAGACCAGCCGCTTCCGCCGCATCGACTAAAACAACAAAAACGCTTAAGACCTGAAGATTTGTAGTATTTTAATATTTTTGTTGACAAGCTTTACAATTATTCAATACATATAAGCTATGCATTTTATACAAATTCTCCAAAGGTTCCGTAAAGCCAGTTTTATCATTTCGCTCGCAGCAATCCCGCTCCTTATAGCGGGATTTATTTTACCTGTTGGCGCTTTAACGCCCAGCTTTAAGCAGGCTAAAGGCAACGAAGTGAGCTCGGGCACCGTAAATAATGTGGCGTTCGCAAGCGCTAACACCGCCGGCAACCTCATTGTGGTATACGTCATTTGGAGCAATACGGGGGCTGTGAGTCTATCCGACACCCTAGGCAACACCTATGCCGCCGCTACAGCACGCACCACCTGGAACGCCAGCTGGAGCGCTCAAACCTTTTACGCCAAAAACATTGCCGGGGGCACCAACACCGTTAAGGCTACCTTCGCCACCAGCCTCAGCTCATTTGGCATTGTGCAGGCACACGAATATACCGGGCTCGACAAGGTTAATCCGTTGGATGGCAGCTCGGGCGCAAATGGCAGCGGCACCGCGCTAAATAGCGGCAATCTTACTACCACCGCAACCGGCGACCTTCTATTTGGCGGCAGCGCCTCGGTAGGTGCCGTGAGCAGCGTGGGCAGCGGCTTTACGGGACGGCTAAACACCTCGGGTAACCGCACCATGGATAAAATTACCGGCGCGCCAGGCGCCTATGCCGCAACCGCCACACACGGCGGCAGTGGCTGGGTAATGCAGGCTGCCGCCTTTAAGGCAGATAACGGTACCGACACCACCCCACCGGCAGCGCCAGTAAACGCTACAGCTACCGCAGCCTCCAGCTCGCAAATTAACGTGAGCTGGGCTCCGGCCACCGACAACGTGGGCGTTACAGGTTACCAGCTCGAAAGCTGCCAGGGCGCCAGCTGCGCTAACTTCGCGCAGATCACCGCCGTGGCCGGCAATGTTACCAGCTACAGTAGTATCTCACTTGCCCCTTCCACACTCTACCGGTACCGTGTCCGGGCGGTGGATGCTGCTGGCAACCTCGGGGCATACTCACCGGTCGCCCAAGCTACCACCCAAGGCGTACCCGACACTTCGGCGCCGAGCGTGCCTACTGGCCTCACTGGCACTGGCACTTCAACCTCACAAATTAGCCTCAGCTGGACCGCCAGCACCGATAACGCAGGTGTTACGGGTTACAAAATCTTCCGAAACGGTATCCAAGTAGGTACCAGCGTCACAGCATCGTTCCAAGATAATGGCCTGGCGCTAAATACCAGCTACACCTATGCGGTAAGCGCCTACGATGCTGCCGGCAACAACTCTGCCCAGTCGGCGAGCGCCGCTGCCAGCACCCTAGCCGATACCACTGCACCGAGCGTGCCAACTAATCTGGCTACGCAGGTCGTATCCTCAACCCAGATCAACCTAACGTGGACGCTCAGCACCGATAACGTAGGCGTTACTGGTTATAAAATCTACCGCGATAACGTACTCATTAACACCGTCACCGTAACGCCAGTACAAGACGCCGGCCTCACTCCTGGCACCACTTACAGCTATGCCATCAGCGCCATCGATGCCGCCGGCAACGAATCGGCCAAGACCACGCCCGTAGCCGCCACCACCCCCGTACCAGACAACACGCCGCCAAGCGTGTCGATGACCGCGCCAACGAACGGCACCACTGTATCCGGCAGCGTTACCTTCTCGGCAGCTGCCAGCGACACCGGCACCGGCGTTCACGACGTGGAATTCCTACTGGACGGCGTAACCATTAACGACGATACGACCGCCCCATACAGCTACGCCTGGGATACTACCACCACAAATAACGGCGTGCATTACCTCGCTGTACGTGCCCACGACAACGCCGGCAACTTTGGTAATACCAGCGGCAACTTTACGGTTACCGTTAACAATCACGCCGCGCAGCTACCCGTAGACCTTATGGCCGGCTACAACTTCAACGAATCCACTGGCACCACTACTGCCGACGTTACCACCTACGGCAATAATGCCAGTTTTACCTCACTGGCCGAACCGGTATGGGCAGCTGGCAAAAATGGCAGCGGCATATCATTTGACGGCGCCCGCGATAGTTACTTAAGCGTTGGCGACTCGCCGACCATGGACATCACTGGCACGGCCATTACGCTTTCCATGTGGATTTACCCCAGCGGCGGCACCACCAACGACCAAGTTATCCTGGGCAAATTCTGGAACGGCACCGGCTCGGCACCGCACTACCAATACGGGTTAGAGATTACCTCCCGTCTAGTTCCCAACTTCTATATCGGCACCAGTACCGGCACTACCGGCAGCTCATCGATGGGCAGCAGCCTGGCCGTTGGCCAATGGAGCCACTTGGCAGTGGTGTACGACGGCAGCCACGTGAGTTACTACGTAAATGGCAATCTGATAGCCACACCAACCATGACCGGCAGCATTGCCAGCCGCTCTGGCAGCACCATCCGCATGGGCAACGACATCGACGGCAGCCAAGGCTTTAAGGGCTACCTGGACGATGTGCGCGTCTACAAACGAATACAAACTCAGACCGAAGTTCAGGCCGACAAAAACGCGCCCCTCATAGGGAACGGCACCGGCATTGGCCCAAGCGTTGCCATTACCAGCCCCGCATCCAACGCCCAAGTTACCGGCATCATAACGGTAACCGCCGAGACATCTGATGAAACAACCGGCATACAGTTCTTTGTAGATGGCAGCGCCATTGGCGCCGAAGACACCGCCGAACCATTTGCCGCCAACTGGGACACCCGGGCAGCGTCGGGCGGTGCGCACACTATTACGGCCCGCGCCCGTGACGGGAATGGCAACACCACCGTCTCCAACCCAGTGGTCGTTAATGTCGTTAACGGCGATACCTTCCAAAACGAAATACTGGCAACCGGACTCAACTTGCCCACTGCTATGAAGTTCCTGCCCGATGGCCGCATGTTGGTGGCCGAACTAGCGGGCAAAATCCGTATCCTCCCCGCCCCCTACACCGCCGTCGATCCCACGCCCTTCCTGCAAATTACTACTGGTGGCGCAGGTGTGCAAGAAGGCATATTCGACTTTGCCCTCGACCCCAACTACGCGGCTAACCGCTACTTCTACGTGTTCTACACCGCCACCACGGGCCACGACCGCCTGTCACGCTTTACGGCCAACGCCAGCAGCACCGGCACGGTAGCCGGCAGCGAGCTTGTACTGTATGAAGATCCCACCTATCTGCAAAGCGACGAGCACCACGGCGGCGCCATCACCTTCGGCAATGACGGCAAACTGTACTTTACGACCGGCGAGCACTTCCAGGGCACACCAGCCCAAGACCTGACGAGCCCCTTCGGTAAAGTGCACCGCATTAACATGGATGGCACCGTGCCCACCGACAACCCCTACTACGACGGCGCTGGCCCGCATTGGGACTCCATCTGGGCCATTGGCCTCCGTAACCCATACCGCGCCTTCTACGACGCGCCAACCGGGCGACTGCTCATTGGCGACGTAGGCGGCAACGAATACACCACCGCACAAGAAGAAGTTGACCTCGGCGCTCCCGGCGCCAACTACGGCTGGCCAAACTGTGAGCTCGGCACTTGCAACCAGGGCTACACTCCTGCACTGTACGCCTACGCGCACGCTGGCCGCGACGCCTCAATTACCGGCGGCTTTGTCTACCACGGCAATGGCCTGCCCAACGCCTTCCCTGCCGGATTTGAGGGCAGCTACTTCTTCGGCGACTACGCCCAAAACTGGATTAAGCGCCTCACATTTGATCCCACCGGTACAACCGTCACCGGCGTGTTCAACTTCGAGCCAGCCAGTGGCGTGCTTGATGGTCCTTACGGCGACATCGTGTACCTTACCGAAGGACCCGACGGCTCACTCTACTACCTTGACCTTGGCTACTCCGACACTAGCGGTACCTTTGGCGTCAGCAAAATCCGCCGCATCCGCTACCAATCGGCCAACCAATCGCCCAGCGCAGTTGCGAGTGCCGACAAAACCTCAGGTGCTACGCCGCTAAACGTCAATTTCTCAAGCGCCGGCTCGACCGATCCCGAAGGTCAGCCCCTTACCTACTCATGGGACTTTGGCGATGGCAGCCCGCTTTCCACAGCCGCTAATCCAACACATAGCTACACCGCTGCAGGCGTATATACCGTGCGTCTGACCGTTTCCGACGGAGTTAACAACACCTTTTCGCCGCCAGTTACCATTAGCGCGGGCAGCGTGCCCACAGCCAGTATCGACGCACCAACCGATGGTGCGACCTTCCGCGGCGGCGACGTGATCACCTACAGCGGCGACGCCACCGACCCCGACGACGGTACCCTGCCCGCCAGCGCCTTCAGCTGGACAATAGACTTCCTGCACGAAGGTCATGTGCACCCTGGCCCCACGGCTACCGGCGTTAAGAGCGGCACCTTCGCCATCCCTACCACCGGACACGACTTTAGTGGCAACACCCGCTACCGCATCACCCTTACCGTTACCGATTCTACAGGGCTTACTACCACCAGCTCGGTAATCATTTGGCCGCAAAAAGTAAACCTCACCTTTAATAGCGTGCCGGCCGGCCTTACCCTCTACCTTGACGGCATTGCCAAGACGGCGCCATTCACTTACGACACGCTCATTGGTTTTAGCCACACCATCGAAGCTCGCAACCAGACAGCAGGCAGTACCAGCTACACCTTTAGTAACTGGTCCGACGGCGGCGCCCAGCAACACGTGCTCGTAGTACCCGCAGCCGACCAAAGCTACACTGTCACCTACACTAGCGCCAGCAGTGCAGCCGGCCCGGTATCCGCCTGGGGCTTTAACGAAGGCACGGGCACTACCTCGGCGGACGCTACCGGCAATGGCAGCACGGCCACCCTAGTCAATGGCCCCACCTGGAGCACCGGCAAGCACGGCAGCGGCCTCACACTGGACGGCACCAACGACTATCTGTCGTTTGCCGGCACTGCGCATAACATATCCGGTGCCAACCTCACGCTGTCGATGTGGATTAACCCCGGCTCTATCTCCGGCGACTCCGTGGTGCTAGGCAAGTTCTGGAACACCGCCATGACCAGTCCTTACTACCAATACGGGATCGAACTGTCCAACGGACGGCCTAACCTGCAAATCGGCACCGCCACAGGCACCGTAATAGCTAACATGGACACCGCACTGCCGCTCAACCAGTGGACATACCTAACCATCGTCTGGAACGGCAGCCAAGCCTTGTTCTATACCAACGGCACTCTGGTAAGCACCAAAACACTAAACGCCACCATTACCGCTCGCGGCAATGCACTGCGCCTTGGCTCCGACAACAACAACCAGCAGTACTTTAAGGGCCAGCTGGACGATGTACGCATTTACAACCGCTCACTCACAGCCGCCGACGTCCAGACCGACATGAACACCGGATTATAAACTAAAGCGGTATGCTCATCAGTCGACCAAGGGCAGCGCACGTATCGTGCGGGGCAAACGTCCGCACGATAACGTCGCCGCCCGGGCCATCATCGATGGGATCGCCGATGGTAACCGAGGCATGCTCGGCCGGCAAATCTTCGCGCACCGCAGCGCCAAGAGCGCCCATTGTATCTACCGTCACCGATTCCTCGCTTAAATGAGTCCGCCGGGCAACCACAATAGACGTAATGGCGTCTGCAGCTACGTCGCCCTTTAAGTGCTGCTTCTGGGAATCTACCAGGTGATTTCGCCCATCGCCGGTGTACACGGCAAGCTGTTTGGCGGTAAAACCCTCTTGGCCTACGCGTAAGAGCGATACACCACATGTACCGCCGTCCGTCGCCGGCGCAGGTGCAGGCGTAGCAGTGCCGCACTTATCAAACCCTAAGCTAATCAACAGAAGAGCAGCACCGGTAAGGGCAACTCTTCGATGACCAAATCGGGGTAATATACCTTGTTCGCGCATGTGGTCTACCGTACCGCACGCATAAGTAGACGTCAACGCTAACGAGCCTCAGGGCCAAACAGTTTTATAGCTTTTGCTCTTGCGGCGCCAACCACCGCAGTAAGCTCGGCTTCGCTTGCCTGTTGCACACCGCGCAGCGAGCCAAACGAACGCAACAACTTTTTACGCGTTGCAGGGCCAATGCCAGCTACGTCATCGAGGTGCGAGCTGGTTTGGCGCTTTACTTTGAGTACCGAGTGATAACTCACGGCAAACCGGTGGCTTTCGTCGCGGATACGCTGCAATAATTTCACCAGATTAGCGATATGGGGAATATTTACCAAAATAAAGTCGTCGCTTTCGGTGGCGTAGCCGCTGAGTTTACGCATAATCTGCTCGTTAAGCACTACATTAGACTTCTCTTTTTGAATAACAATCTGCTCCTCGCGCTTGGCCAGACCAATAAACGGAAGCTGCGAACAGCCCATCTCGTCGCGGGCGCGAATAGCGGCGTCCAGTTGTCCCTTGCCGCCGTCTATCAGCATCATGCTTGGCAAGCCCCAGGCTTTACGGTTCTTGTCGCTTAAACGCCGTTTGATGGTCTCGTGCATGTTATAAAAGTCGTTGTTGTGGTCCTTTTTGGTCTTAAACTTGCGGTACTCGCCTTTGTCGCTCACGCCATTAGTAAACACCACCATGCTAGCCACCACATCAGTGCCCTGCATGTGCGAGATGTCGTAGCCCTCTATGCGTACCGGAAACTTGCCCAGCGAGAGCAAATCTACCAGCTCCACCAGCGCATGGTCTTTGCTAATATCCAAAAACTCTTTGTCGGAAAATATTACCTGCTTGTTCAGGTTTTGCAGTGTAAACAGCTGGTTGCGTAGCTTGGCCGCGCGTTCAAAATCTTTATCTTTGGCAGCGCGGATCATGTCGCGCTCAATCTCGTGCTCGATGTTTTTGCGCTTGCCCTCAATAACGGCCATCAGCTTACGTAAATTTGCCCGGTAATCTTCCAGGCTGGTGCGCCCCTCCTCAAGGCCGGGGTCGAGGCCGATGTGATAGTACAGGGTAGCGCGTTTTTGGTTCACAGTACGCTTGGTAGCATATGGAAAAATCCGCCGCAGCGATTTAAGAGCGGTACGCACGCTCAGCGTACTCAAATAGGGCCCAAAATAACGCGCCCCGTCGTCGAGCGGCCGGCGGGTAGTGGTAACCGTGGGGTAATCGGCGTCGTAGTCGATGCGGATATAGCTGAGTGACTTGTCGTCGCGCAGCAAAATGTTGTAGCGCGGCATGTAGCGCCGCACCATTTCGGCCTCCAAAAACAGGGCTTCTATTTCGCTGTCTACCACCATCCAGTCGGTGTCGGTAATTTCGGCTACGAGTGCCTCGGTTTTGGGGTCGCGGCTGCGGCTCTTCTGAAAATACTGGCGCACGCGGTTACTTAAGCGTGCTGCTTTACCGACATAGATGATCTGGCCCGAGGCGTCTTTATGAAAATAGACGCCCGGCTCTTTGGGCAGTTCCTTTAGTTTGTCGGCTAACTTCGTATTCATTACCCCAATTATACCATTCTCACCTCTGATGTGGTGATCAATCCGCTTGCCTAAAACCGAACACAGCGTTATGATTGATGATACGATTTTGGCACTGAACAACCCGCGATTACCGCGGTTTTTTCATTGCTCAGCCCGGCACTTAGTGCTGCTGCTATTTGCGTTGCCCGGATCGTGCGTTGTATCTGTTCTAAAGTCTAATTTCAGGAGACCACCGATGGCCGTTGCCGAGACCATATCCCAAAGACACAACATCGTTATTACCGGCTTTTTAGGTAGTGGCCATGAACAGCTGGCGATTGCCGTCGCCGATCTACTCGGCCGCCAGGCAGTCAGCTCATATACCCTTTTTACCGAAAATGCCCTCCGGCGGGGCGACCTGGAATACGCCGCAGACTCTGAAATTGCCGTACTGAACGCCATGCTCGAACGCGACGAACCGCTGGTACTTGATGTTCGGGCCAGTACGTTTTGCCGCACTGACGCTCAGGCGGCCATTAAGAAGCTGGGTGCGCTCACCGCCTTCCTCGATATACCGAGCATGGCGTGCAGCCGGGGATTAGCATCTATGCAGTTACACGACCTGGAGCGTGCCGCAGCTGAATCCGAGCTGGGTATGTATACATTTGGCAGCGTTGGCGATGCGACGCAAAACGCCGCCGATGTGGTGGTATCTCCCCGACTAACCGATAACATGCCGGCAATTGCCGGCACACTCGTAAACGACTTCGCCCAACACGATGGCCTACTAGTACCTGCTTTAGCCGGAGGATCCACCGCCAGGACAGCAGTCGTCTCGCGCGGTGCAACTATACTTCAGTTTCCGAGATAAGCGCCTGCCAACGCTCTAGCGAGCAAGTGCGCGGCCAGCTTTTGATGCGTTCCGGGTAGTCGGCCAACTCTTCGGTATGTACCCAGTGGCGTTTGCGGTCGCTGGCGATACGCTCCGGAAAGCGAACCCCCTCTAAATGATCAATCTCGTGCTGGGTAATGCGCGCTGTAAAATTCTCAAATATGCGCTCGACCTCATTTCCATGTATGTCCAGTGCCCGAATTTTAACAGCGAGGGGGCGACGCACCAGGCCCCAAACCGGTCCGGTAGAAAAACAACCTTCGCGCCCTTCGCCCGTCTCGCGCGAGCGCCACACAATAACCGGATTAATAAAACACTCTAATTTAGAGTATTTTTTGCGGTCTTCGGTTACCTTCGTGTCTACCAGCACAATACGTAGTGGCGTACCGATTTGCGGTGCCGCAAGCCCCACGAGCGTCCGGCGGCGGCGCTTAGTAATACTTCCGCGGCGTTGCCCTTGGGCAATTCGGAACATAGTGTCGATAATATTTTTTATTTCGGGAGTGGTAATCTGGGTACGACTGACCGGCTTGGCTCGCTCCATTAGGCAGGGGTCGCTCAAAGGCACCATGCCATTTTTGATCTCCTCGGCAAAGCGCGCGGTATCGGCTTCGGTAAATTCGTACTGATCCATGCCCCACCTCCGGCATTATGCATCTAGTGTAGCGCGGCTACGAATTGCTGGCCAGCTATTTTGCAGCCGCCAGGCAGTCTGCGCAGCGGTCACCCGCCTGTTTGCAGTTGTCGCACAGTAAAATAAGCTTGTTACAGGCTACGTTGGCGCAGTTTTCATAGTTACTGGTTGTGCCCTGGCAGCCAACACAAATACCAATATCTTTGGCATCTTCTGAGAATTTCATGTTCATGCGGCCGTCAAACACGTACAGTGAGCCTTCCCATAAACCCTTGTCGCCATATGTTTGGCCGTATTTGGCGATGCCGCCGTCCATTTGGTACACGTCGGTAAAGCCACGGTTTTTCATGAGCGCGCTGAGCACTTCGCAGCGAATGCCGCCCGTGCAGTAGGTAACCACTGGTTTGTTTTTGATGTCCTGGTATTTGTCGCCGGCGAGTTCATCCAAAAAGTCACGGGTGGTGCGCGTTTCGGGCACCACGGCATTTTTAAACTTGCCTACGGCCGCCTCGTAAGCATTGCGTCCATCAAAAAAGACAACATCGTCGCCGCGCTCGGCCACCAGTTTGTGTACGTCTTCGGGCTGAAGGTGTTTGCCACCGCCAACCACCCCATGCTCGTCTACCTGCAGCTCATCGGCGGCGCCAAACGTCACGATTTCGTCGCGTACCTTTACGCTCAGTTTGGGAAAATTGTCGCGGCCGCCCTCCGACCATTTAAAAGCCGTCTTTTTGAACGGTGCATAAGATTTGGTTTCTTTCACATATGCCTTGAGGTCTTCGATATCGCCGCCCACCGTGCCGTTTAAGCCGTGCTTAGAAATAAGTATCCGGCCGCGCAAGTTAAACCGCTCGCAGAGCGTCTTTTGCCACAACCGGACCGCCTCAGGGTCAGCCAGCGGTGCAAACTTGTAGTACAGCAATATCTTTTGCATCGCGCCAATTATACCAGATTACCCCTGTAAATGCACACGCTAGCACAAACGCGTACCTCTAACGGACAGTTGACATGCCCAATGCTTTCGGCTGTAATAGCTGCATGCCTGAAGCAACCCCTCCCAACACAAACAATCCTGAACCCGCAAACATAGAGGGAAACACCACCTTAATGGCTGAGTGGAGCGAACTCGCCCGGCCAGCCTTTATAGAGCCGACGTACCAGAATGCCCCTACCCTAGACAAGCATCTTGCAGCCGAGCAGCCAAAAGAAGTAGCACGACAGCAAGCAGGCAGTCGCATGTACCCCTGGCAAACTAAGCGGTTGGAACGAGCTACCGAAAGTTATCCCGCCGCGGTCGAGCAAGTAACTAAAAGTAACACAAAGGCCCACGACACATGGCGCACTAGCCAAACACCGGTAGTCACCGAATTGTACGGCCTCGCCATTGCTGGTGGCCATCAAGAAGTGGCCGAGCAGTATCAAGCTGAAGTAGAACAACGGGGCATAGATACTACTCGTTCCGACAAACTCGGACTCGCCTTTTTAGCTGGCGGCCATGCCGACAGAGCCAAAACTATTTTAATGGGCCGCCGCGACCCATCGGCGGTACGTCACCAAGCTCATTCTCTGCTCGACGCCTACCTTTGGACGAGCGACCCCGACTACCGTGCCCGCTTGCTCACCGTCCTGCCACAAGCGCAATTTTTGGTTGCACAACTCGCCACTTTCGATATGGCACATGAACGACCAGTGGATGACTTGTTTGATGTTGCAGATGCAAAAAGCGGCGCACGACTAGTGCTGGCACTTACCGTTACTGCCGCAGAGGCCGACCCCAAGGGTGCTTTTGAACGCTACATCCAAAGAACACTCCCAAGCCTTAAGGCCCCCACAAATAAAATGGTGACGCCCGTAGTGGCGCCACCCCCGCCGCAGCCCACGCTTGCGGATCGTGCGAAACAAAAAATCGAAGAAGATGGAATAATCGGCGTTGCGTTAGAGGCACCCTTTGCGGTGTTCGAGTCTGGCCTGGACCTGCTATTCGGAGGGAATACCTCCCCAGCTCCGGCTCCTGCGCCACGACCTCCAAAGCCAAGACCCTCTCCGGAGTATCGAAAATTTCTAGACAACACCGCACCGCTCATTGCCCGCGCAGACCCCTGGCTACAGAGCCGGGAAGATTACACCGACGAGGGCTACGGCAACCTTAGCATCTTTAAGGCTGGCGATAGGCAAGCCCTTCTACAGGCACAGGCAAATGGCGGCAACAGCGCTGCAGCGCTGCGTTTATTGGAGATAGGTAGAGGCAGTGACAACGCTCGCTACTATGCATACCGCAACTTGTTGCGCGGCGCCGGTTCGGCTGCCGTACATCTCACGCGCCTATCTGGCGAAAACCGACGAGTGGCGACCTACTATACGCTGGTTGCCGCTGCAGCGCGTGGCGAAGCCTTGCCTCCCCCGCCCATTTACGACATCAAAGATACTTTCGGCCAGCTACAGGCTTTATACCGGCAAGTTGACCAAGCCGCAGCCACGTACCATCAAGAGACCGCTCCGACTGCGCCGAGCAGTCATGCCACTCGTGCCGCACTCGAGCTTACCGACCTCCGCCTCCTAGACCGAGCCGGCGTCAATGAAGTTCTGGCGCGTATACGCTCACTCAATGACCCTGCAGCAGAACAAGCTGCTCTTGCCGAGCTAGCCCGCCAACTTGAGCCATAAGCCTAGCGCGCAAACCCATACGACCGCCCTACTTGACGCCTCGTTGTATTAAAAGCTACATATTTTTATCTTATAGCTTGACACTTATGCTATACTTCTAGCTAACGTTAATTTTAAGGAAAGACGGCACAACATGGTTTCACTATTTGCAAGCACTGGCACTTGTGGCGCAGCCGTCCGCGTGGACGCGTAAGCTCCTCGTTCCTTAAGCTCTTAAATCTCGAACCATACACTTTATAAAAGTTCACTGCCCGCGTAGCGGGAGGCTACCACCATGGCTCAATCACTATCCCGACAAACTATTTCTATATACCTAGCACACACACTCAAGTACAAGCGCGACTTTGCTCGCGTGCTTATCGGCACGCCCGTTGCTCAATTTGCCGAAGAATTCGTTATCCCCTTTTTGGTAAGCCGTATACTTACGCAACTAGCACTTGCCAAAAACAACGGACAAGCGCTCGACTTCGCTACTTTCCAGCCCTACATTTTCGGCATCATCGCTGCCGAGATATTCCAGATAGTGCTCTGGAATCTGACAGTACGCAGCGTCTGGCGCGCCGAGGAAAAAACTATGCACGACCTGGCGCTTACTACGTTCCGGCACCTTACTAGCATGAGCCAGCGATTCTTTAACAACCGCTTTGGCGGTTCGCTCGTAAGCCAAGTGAACAAATTCATCGGCGCCTACGAACGGCTCGCCGATGCCATGGTATGGAGTGTCTACAAGTTGCTCATCGCGTTCGTCTTTACGGTCGCCATATTGGTGCGGCCCGCGCCGCTGTATGTTATTGGCCTGGTTATTTTAGCTGCCATTTATATTGTGGCCGTGTACAAAGTAAAACGTACCGAGCTGGCCCACAACCAAGTGTGGGCCGCACTAGAAACCAAGCGCACTGGCCAGCTAGCCGACACCATTACTAACATTGCCGCCGTAAAGGCTTTTGCGCACGAGCCGCTCGAAGTTGACCTCTTTCATAAACGAGTAGACGAAGTGCGCGACCAAAGCCTAAAGGTTATGAAGCTCAACATGGGGCATGAGCTTGGCACCAACAGCGTACAGCGCCTAATGAACATTGTGGCGCTTACCGTATCTATCTGGCTGGCCGTAAACGGCAAAATCCAGGTAGGTCTCATTTACCTGATCCTCACCTACACGCTGGTAGTAATGGGCCGTTTGTGGCAGCTGAACCGCACCTTCCGCGACTTTAACCGCATCTTTGGCGACTCGCGCGATATGACCGAAATTTTGGCTATCGAGCCAGAGGTAAAAGACCCCCTGGCGCCCGAAGATAGCCAGATTCACCGCGGCCGCATCGAGTTTAAGGACGCCACGTTCCGCTACAGCGATAGCAGCTCGCCGGTATTTAAAAGCTTGAACCTGCACATTACGCCGGGCGAAAAAATTGGCTTAGTAGGTCCTAGCGGTTCAGGCAAGACTACACTCACCCATGTACTGCTACGACTGAGCGACATCCAGCACGGACAAATCCTGATAGACAACCAAGACATCAGCAGCATTACGCAAACTGATCTTCGTAAAAACATTGCCTACGTGCCGCAGGAGCCGCTAATGTTCCACCGCAGCGTGATGGAAAACGTCCGCTACGGCCAGCTCGATGCTTCCGACCGTCAGGTAAAAGCGGCCGCTAAGATGGCCAATGCCGACGAGTTTATTCGTAAGCTGGCGCAAGGGTACGACACCCTGGTGGGCGAACGCGGCACCAAACTGTCCGGCGGCCAACGCCAGCGCGTGGCTATTGCCCGGGCCATGCTTAAAAACGCCCCTATCCTGGTGCTCGATGAAGCTACCAGTGCACTGGACTCCGAAAGCGAAGTACTCATCCAGGACGCACTTTGGAAACTCATGGAAGGACGCACAGCTATCGTCATTGCCCACCGCTTAAGCACTATTCAGAAAATGGACCGCATTGTGGTACTCGATAAAGGTGTAATTGTAGAGCAAGGCACACACCACGAACTGCTGCGTGCCCACGGCACATACGCTAAACTCTGGGCCCATCAATCGGGCGGATTTATAGAGGAATAACTATGAACCCATCAATAAAAGAAAAATCGGTGACCGCGCGCCAGATTTTTGGGTATTACACTCGGCGTGCCTGGCGGTATAAGTGGTTCGTAATCGGACTGTTTATTGCCGTTCCGGGCGCCGAGCTTACCCTACAGTATCTGCCGCCGCTTATCGTTGCTAATATTTTGGACCGCATAAGCCACGGTAATTTTATCCGCGGTGATGTATGGGCCAGCTTTGGTTCGTCGCTGGTTTGGTACGGTGTGCTGTCGGTTCTTGGCGGTGTAGTGCTGTGGCGGCTATCTATATTCCTAATTTGGCGCCTAGAGATGCTGGTGCTGCGCGACATTGCCCGCGAGACGTTCGACCACCTGCTGCGTCTGAGCGCCAACTTCCATGCCAACAATTTTGGCGGCTCGATAGTTTCCCAGGCCAGCAAATTTACCAGCTCATATGTACGCTTCGCCGATACCGTAATATTTGAGATCCTGCTGCTGTTCTTATCGTTTAGCTTTGCGTTTGTCATTCTGTTGCCCAGAGTGCCGGTCATTGCTGTTTTTCTGCTCTGCTTCTCAATCTTGTACATGCTCCTCGCCACACAGCTCACCAAAATAGTGCGCAAGAGTCTTGCCGCTGAAGCCAAAGCGGAGAACAAACAGACAGGCGTGCTTGCCGACGCCATTACCAACATCCTGGCTGTTAAAAGTTTTGCCAGCGGCAAGCAAGAGAAGCAGCTTTTTACCCGCGCCACCGATAGCACGGTAGACGCTACTCACATGGTGATGAAACGCAGCATCACGCGCGACTTTGTATTCTCACTGCAAACCGTATCGCTTGGCATTATCGCCCTTACCCTGGCCGTTGCCAGCGCGGTGCGGTATAACGCCGACGTGGGTACTACCTTTTTGGTAGTTACCTACACGTTTATGATCGCCCGGGTACTGTGGGAATTTGGCGAACACGTGCTGCGCGACATTAACCGCGCCGTGGGCGACGCGCAAGGCATGATGGCCATACTGGGCACCGAGCCGGAAATTAAAGACCCGGCTCACCCAGAGCACCCGCGCATCAAAAGAGGCGAGATTAGCCTTGAGCGCGTAGACTTTACCCACCCCGATTCGCGCAAAAACGAAGTGCTGTTTAACGATCTCAACCTGCACATCCCTGCCGGTAAAAAAATCGGCTTGGTGGGCCACTCCGGCTCAGGCAAAACCACCCTTACCAAGCTGCTGCTCCGGTTTAACGACATCGATAGCGGCAAAATTACCATCGATGGCCAAGACATCACCGCCGTAACTCAGGACGACCTGCGGGCGCACATTGCCTACGTACCCCAAGAGCCGCTGCTGTTTCACCGCACCATTGCCGAAAACATTGCTTACGGCAAGCCGAATGCCACCGAAGCCGAAATCCTGGCGGCAGCCAAAAAAGCCTACGCCGACGAGTTTATCGGCTCCCTGCCCAAAGGCTACCAAACTACCGTTGGCGAACGGGGTGTCAAGCTATCCGGCGGCCAGCGCCAGCGTATTGCCATTGCCCGGGCACTGCTCAAGGACGCCCCTATCTTGGTACTCGATGAGGCCACCAGTGCACTGGACTCCGAAAGCGAAAAAGTTATCCAGGCGGCGCTATGGGAGCTTATGAAGGGTCGCACCACCATTGTTATCGCCCACCGTTTAAGTACTATCCAGCGCATGGATAACATCGTTGTCCTCGATCACGGGCGTATTATCGAGCAAGGCAGCCACCAACAGCTGCTCAAAAAAGACGGCACCTATGCCAAGTTATGGGCGCACCAATCCGGCGGGTTCATTAGCGATGAGGTACAATAGGCCAGTGCAAGACGAAAAAACCCGGAACTACGACCGTGACACCCTCCGCATTTTTTGGCATGCAGCCTTGCAGCACAAAACTTTGTTTGTAAAAAGCTTTCTGTTCACGGCCGGCAGTACCATCTTTAACGTAGTTACGCCGTTATTTATTGGTAAAACCTTGGCCGACCTGGCGCATCCGGGCGGGCACCCCGAACACTACCTGCTGTACTTTGCAGTTGCCGCGCTTGCCGGCCTTATCGCCAACCGTATTGGCTTCCGTGCCATGCTCGTGCACAACGCCCACGTTATGAGCGACCTGCAAAAACTTGGCATGCAGACGCTGCTTAAGCGTAGCGTTGGGTTCCACAACAACAACGTGGGCGGCAAACTGGTGTCCGACGCCATAGACTATCCGACATCTTATGCGCAGCTAGCCAGCGCGGCTTTTGCCAACCTCTTCCCCTTTGCAATCACTCTTATAGTAGGCACGACACTTATACTTACAGAATCCTGGCTCATTGGTCTGATTGTACTTGCCATGGTTGTGCTAACCATAGGTAGCGGCGTAGTCGAAAGCAGATACCGCAGGCCTGTACGCGCCAGACGGCTCAAAGCCGGCAAAAAGGTAACCGCCCATTTGGCCGACACTATTACCAACGTCCAGGCCGTAAAAACATTTGCCCGCGAAGAGCAGGAGCTAACCACTCACACCCGCCTTGGCGAAGCCCTGCGCAACTTACGCGTCAAAGACTGGCGCACCGCCGCCAACAACGGCAATGCCCGCGTGGCAGCACTGGTGCTGTTTCAGGTAATTTTTGTGCTCGCCATTATACATGTAGTGCACCAAGACCCGTCCCTGTTGGGCGTCGGTATCTTTGTATTTTCGTTTACCATTATGCTCAGCAACCGCATGTTTGAAGTAAACGTCATGATGCGTAATATTGAGGATGGCTTTCTGCAGGCTTCGCCGCTCACTGAGATCATTATGGGCGAGCCCGAAATCAAAGACCGCAAGGACGCAGGCAAGCTCAAAACCACTAACGGCGCTATAGACTTCAATGACGTAACCTTTCACTACGAGGATGCCACCAACAGCCAAACCGTCTTTTCCGGCCTGGATCTGCACATAAAGCCCGGCGAAAAAGTCGGCCTAGTGGGGCCAAGCGGCGGCGGCAAATCAACGTTTACGCGCTTACTCCTACGTTTTGAAGATATTAACGACGGCACGATTACTGTCGATGACCAAAACATAGCAGACGTAACGCAGGTCTCCTTGCGCGAGGCAGTCTCGTATGTGCCGCAAGAGCCGCTGCTGTTCCATCGTACTATTGCCGAAAACATTGCCTACGGCAACGCTAAAGCCACTCAAAAAGATATCTTGGCCGCCTCTAAAGCCGCACATGCTGCCGACTTTATCGACCAACTGCCAGACCAATACGACACCATCGTTGGTGAACGCGGCGTCAAGCTATCCGGCGGCCAGCGCCAGCGTATTGCCATTGCCCGGGCCATCCTCAAAGACGCTCCCATTTTGGTGCTCGACGAAGCTACCAGCGCACTGGACTCCGAAAGCGAAGTCTATATCCAGGAGGCACTCTGGAAGCTGATGGAAAACCGCACGGCCATTGTCATTGCCCATCGCCTGAGTACCATTCAAAAAATGGACCGCATCGTAGTGCTGGAGGACGGCAAAATAACCGAGCAAGGCACCCACAAACAACTCCTCGAGAGCAAAGGGACCTACGCCCGCTTGTGGGCCCATCAATCCGGCGGCTTTATCGAAGACTAGGCAGCAGCATCTTCAGCAATTGACGGCAGCGGCCCATAGACTGCATCGGAGGATGCAAGCAGAGGGTTGGCAGTTACCCCTTCACCAATACGCACCCGGGTGCCGTCACTATAATTCTCAAGGCGGCCTTCCTCGGCAACACGGACATGCTCCGCTACAATAGTACCCCTGCCTTCAGTCTTCAGCGTCAGCCCGCCAAGCAGTAGCGGGTGCAACTGCGTGCCGCGGACGCTCAGGTCTAAATCCTCCCCGGCAATGTGCAGCCGTGGCAACTGTGATTCGGGAGGCATACAAAGCCGCACTGTCCCGCCAGACAGCTCATTGGCGCTATCGACGCTCAAAAATTCCCCCTTTCCATACACCGCATGAAAGGCTTCTGGCGGCTCCAACCCCACCGCCAGCTGTCCAGGCTGCAGATTGGGATCAACGCCTACTCTTACGGTGACTTGTTCGAGCCCATTCATAGTGACGTCTTCAGGTAAAGTTACCACTGTGTATGACTGGTCCAAGTTGAGTAGCTCTGACATAGTATGCCTCCTCTTATCTGATAGTATGTACCACAAAAGTAGAGAATAGAAAAGCCAAATGTGACATAGCTGCTAAAAATCTGCTGGATCGTCGGCAACTACCCGGCGGCGATATATAATCAGCCACACAATAAGCACTGTCGCCAGTACGGCATACGCCGGATAGGCCAACACCTCCAGCCTGAGACTGTCCGCCGCAAATACGCTTAGGAATGCCGATGCCGCCGACAGCTGCCAGGAGATAAGCGTCTCGCTGTGCGGCGCATGCCACGTTTTAACCAGCGTCAGCCAGAAGCCCACAAAATCTACCACAATAACAATACCAATAGCTACCACCGGCTGGCTGGTAAGCTGCCATAGCACCAGACCTAATATGGCCACCATAATAGACATAACATCGCGTTTATGGAACCCGCCATACCCATGCGTTACCGACAAAATAGCAATCAAGAGCGCCGTTGCTACGTACTCGGCAGTTACGGCCAGCACCCAGCCAGAGCCAGCGTCGGCTTGCGCCCAAAACAACATGGCAAACAGACCGCTATAAATCCACCACATAGACCGCTGCGGCTTCGTCTTACGGCGAAAAATATCACGCACGTAAGGTATAGTGCCGGCAAGATTAAGGGCAGCGGCCAAAGCACCAAGCGCCGCATATACAGTCATGTGCATGCCCCTATTGTGCCAGTATTGGCACTCAAAACAAAAAGCCATCGCCAAACAAAAAAGCCCGGCCAAAAGTGCCGGGCTTTTTGGAACGTAGCTGCTACGCTTTCTTTTCGCTTTCCTGGGATGCTTCAGCAGCCTTTTCGGCCTGTAGGCCTTCGGCAGCTTCACCGGCGTCTACGTCGGCTACTGCTTCATCTTCGGTGGCGTCGCCGCCAGCAGCGTCATTCGCAGCCTGCAGGGCGCTCGGTTCAAAGACCGTTGCCAGCGGATGAGCCGGATCGGCCTTAATGACAACTCCTTCGGGGACGATAATGTCAGCCACTGTTACGTGGTCGCCCACCTCTGCCAGTACTTCGCCGTTAAAGAACAATTCGTCGGGCAGCTTGCTAGGTACCGATTCGACTTCTACAACTTCTGTCTGGTGGAGTACTACCAGGCCAGCGCGCTCAGCTGGGGTGGCGTCGTTGCCCTCGTCCAGCTTGATGCGTACCGGAATTTCGGCCGTAACTTTTTCGTTAGCACGCACCGCATTAAATACCACGTGGCGCAAGTTGTGCTTCTTGGGGTCAAAGTCGACTCCCTTAATAAGGGCAGTAAACTGCTTGTCGCCCGTCTTAAGCTTAACAGTGTGGTGCTTACCCGCAGCGCGGTAAGCCTTTTGCAGTGCAACGTACTCGCCGGTAACATGAAGAGACGGCTTGCCGTGGTCGTGGATAACAGCCGGCACTAAGCCACTACTGCGCAGTTGTTTTACGGCCTTACCGGTGATCTCACGGGGAGTAAGGTCTAGTGTGATGTCTTCCATATAAAACGTATTCCCTCTTGTTTAACTCTTGCCCATCTCTGATAGTATAGCAAAAAACGGCTCAGGGCGGTAAGCTATGTGGGATGGACGTAAATAGTATCATTCAAAGCGGCGGGTTGCTGGCTATCGCAGCAATCATTTTTGCCGAATCCGGCCTGATGGTCGGCTTCTTTTTGCCAGGCGACACACTCCTCTTAAGCGCTGGCGTGCTAGCTTCCCAAGGTAAATTACCGCTGGCAATTACCATTGCCGTTATTGCTTTTGCGGCAATTTTGGGCGATAACGCCGGATATTCGGTGGGTAGGGCGATGGGCCCGCGCCTGTTCCGTAAAAAAGATGGCATACTTTTTCGGCACGAGTACGTTGTCCGCGCCGAGGCGTTCTACGAAAAACATGGCGCCAAAACAATGCTGCTGGCCCACTTTATACCGGTGGTGCGCAGCTTTGCGCCGCTAGTAGCGGGTGTTGGCAAGATGCCGCGCTGGCAGTTTTTTATTTTTGACGCCATTGGCGATATTGTTTGGGCAGTGGTAACCACGCTTATTGGCTACTGGTTCGGAAGCAAAATCAAAAACCTTGATCACTACATCCTGCCTACCTTTATTGCCGTCACCTGCATAACGTTTGGCCCCACCTTGTGGCATGTGTTTGGTAACCGCGAAACGCGGCAGCGTCTCTTTGCCCGGCTGCGCGGCAAAAAGACGCCTAACCCGTTGGATTAAGCGCTAAATCTCGTCAAAGTCGTCGTCGGTAAGTATGGGCAATAGCCGCAGCGCCGCATGCACAGCTGCGGGTGTCGTGCCGATAAGCGGCTCAAAGATGTCTATATCGGCTACCGGCACCCAGCGGCACTCGGAGTACTCGTCCGGGTTAATCTTGATATCGCCACCGGTGTGAATTGCTACATGGTGCGGCAGTACCATGGTTTTGCCATTACTTTTTACAAACCAGGTTTGGTAGCAGCTCATGCTCCAACAAATTTTGAGCTTAGCTTCGGCTCCGATTTCTTCGTCTTTTTCGCGCTTAAGCCCGGCAAGCAAACCACCGTCGGTGGTCTCGGTTTTGCCGCCAATAAAGGAGAATACACCGTCGTAATCGGCTTCGCCGGCACGTTTTGCAAGCAGCACAGACTTGAGATCTTTAGAAAAAACTACTTGCTTGGGACAATAATGAAAGAGTAGAGGATCGCGTGCTTGCATCACATTAGTATAGCAACACAGCACAATTCGTAACGCCTGTATTTAACCCGCATTAGCGAGCTCTACCGCAACTATTCCAAACTCCCCACGTTTAACGCTTAGGATGGCCCACCCGGTCTTCGTGCGTGTCGGGCGCGGGTTGGCCATTATTGGTATTTATAACCGTGACGTGCGTAATATATTCGGTTGCATCAGGACATGCCTGCTCAGCAGGAATATATACCTGGCGTTCTGGCTGCGAGCCGCGACTGTCGTTCTGGGTGGAATTGCCTGTGTCGAAGCCGCAAAATCGCATTGACCATTCGCCGGCCTTCTTACAAAGACCACCCTGGAATTCCGCACCCTTGTACTCTTGCGAACCGAGCGCAGCAAGGGCAACCGCGCCTAGAAGTACAGCGGCAGCGCCCCAGCGCCGAGGGTTAATTTCCCATTGAGGCAGGCTCATTGACGGACGAGGAAGGTTTGGCAAACGCAGGTTAAATCGAGGAAGACGCGGCATACGGAAGCGAGGAATAAAAATGCTCCGGCCACCATCTTGATCGTCCACAACCTCACCATTGACCACCGCTGGCTCAACCGGACCACCGCGATCTTTGTCGATAATCTCGCCTTGGAGTGCCTGAGACTCAACAGCCCCTGACTCGCTCTCGTTCTTCTTGCGGCGGAAAATAGGCACGATGCCAATTATAGGGGTCTCTATGTCGTAATTTGTTTCGGTGTGTTTACGCACTACCGTAGCATCGCGCTCACACTTGGTAAGTTTGGGTGGATCAGGATTGTTGTAGTCTACTTCAATGCGGATACCCTTTTCGTCGCCAGCTTCCCACACAGCCCCGTTTGGTTTACCGAGCGCATCAACACCGGTAGCAGTAATAGGGACGTCGTTATCCACATGTAAGTTAGCTTCGATTCCCTTGCTCGCCTGCTCCGCTAGCGCCTGGCTCGCCTCTACGTCCCCTTCGCTGCCGGGTATAATATCCGGACTATCTGCATTGGCTGTTACTCTAATTCTGATGTTGTAGCGCTGCGCCAAACCGGCAGCTTGATCTGTCACATCGGCGAGGGCACCGTGGCCAGTATATGACGACTCCGGAAAGTCGGTGCGCGTATCACCACTTTGGTCTGTGGTTGTATCAATTGCAGTGCTCCATTTATCGGGCGAGGCAACAGGGTGGGTGCCCTGCCAAGGTGCTACAGCTACGGCAGTATCTTCATTGCGCACGTTGTGATACGTGCCCCAATCTGCTTCAGGGACGTGACCGTGTCCAGGGCCCATAAACAGCACTGCGTTCATGGCGAGCGTGGCACCAACTGATTCCATAGGACGAAACGGCATACTGACAACTCCTACCTTATGAATCATTATTATATCATTAATAACAGTTTTATACAATTCCTCATCTCAAAAAAATAACTATGGCCTCACCATAAGTCCGAACCCTCACTTAAGCAGTATGCAGGCCGGAAGGCCTTTACACTTATAGCATGCGCTGTAAGAACTGACCGGTATACGATGCCGGATTCTTGGCTACCTGTTCGGGCGTGCCCAGGGCTACAATTTGCCCGCCGCCAGCGCCGCCTTCGGGGCCCATATCGATGAGGTGATCAGCCGACTTAATAACGTCCAGATTGTGCTCAATAATCACCATGCTGTTGCCGGTGTCTACCAGTGCGTGCAGGACGTGCAGGAGCTTGTCGACATCTGCCATATGGAGTCCCGTGGTAGGCTCGTCCAAAATATACAGCGTGCGGCCAGTGGGGCGACGGCTCAGTTCGCTGGCCAGCTTAATACGCTGGGCCTCGCCGCCAGATAGCGTGGTAGCCGGCTGCCCGAGGCCGATGTAGCCCAGGCCCACATTTACAAGTGTTTCCAGCTTGCGGGCAATGGCGGGTTGGTTCTCAAAAAACTCTAAAGCCTGCTCGCAGGTCATTTCAAGTACGTCGCTAATGGTGCGGCCTTTGTAGTGGATCTCAAGGGCTTCGCGGTTGTAGCGCTTGCCATGACACACTTCGCAGGGCACGTACACATCGGGCAAAAAGTGCATTTCTATCTTGATAATACCGTCGCCAGCACAGTTTTCGCACCTACCGCCCTTGACGTTAAAGCTAAAGCGTCCGGGGCCGTAGCCGCGCAGCTTAGCTTCGGGCGTTTGGGCAAACAGTTCGCGGATGGGTGTAAACAGGCCGGTGTAAGTTGCCGGGTTGGAGCGTGGCGTGCGGCCAATGGGCGACTGGTCGATAATAATAGCTTTGTCCAACTCCTTAATGCCCTCGATGTCGTCATGTTTGCCGGGTACAGTGTTGGCGCGCATCAAGCGAGCCTGAAGCTCTTTGGCCAAGATGTCGTTAATAAGGCTGGATTTGCCGGAGCCGGACACGCCAGATACCACCACCATCATGCCTAATGGTATCTCTACGTCCACGTTGCGCAGATTATTCTCGCGGGCACCCTTAATGACCAATGCTTTGCCGTTACCCTTGCGGCGCTTTTTAGGCACGGGAATCTTCTTTTTGCCCGACAAATACTGACCAGTAACGCTCGCCGGGTTAGCCTCCACTTCGGCCGGCGTGCCGCTGGCTACGACGTGGCCGCCGTGAATGCCGGCGCCCGGACCAATGTCGAGCAGGTAATCGGCGGTACGAATGGTGTCTTCGTCGTGCTCTACCACTAGCACGCTGTTACCTAGGTCGCGCAGGTGCTTGAGGGTTTTAATCAGGCGGTCGTTGTCGCGCTGGTGCAGCCCAATGCTTGGCTCGTCTAACACGTACAGCACACCCTGCAGGCCAGAACCAATTTGGGTAGCCAGGCGGATACGCTGGGCCTCGCCGCCAGATAGCGTGGTAGCGCTGCGCAACAGCGTCAGATAATTGAGGCCCACGTCTTGCAAAAAGCCCAGCCGGGCACACACTTCTTTTAGGATGAGCTTGGCAATCTGCGATTCTTTGTCGTTGAGTTTGAGGGCGCCGAAATACTTATTGGCGTCGTCAATCGACATTTCGCAGATGTCCATAATAGAACGGTCGGCCACGGTAATGGCCAGTACCTCGGGCTTGAGGCGTCGGCCCTTGCAAGCGTAACACGGCCGCTCAATCATAAAGCGCTCGATGTCGTGGCGCATAAATTCGCTCTCGGTTTCTTTGTGGCGACGCTCTAAGTTAGGGATAACGCCCTCGTAGGTGGTATCAAAGGCGCGGCCGCCGCCTAAAGACACGCGGTAGTGCTCGTCGCCGGTGCCATACAAAATACGCTGCAGGTCTTCGGCTTTAAGCTCGCCTGTGGGTACGTGCAAGCTAAAACCATAGCGCTCGGCCACGGCCTGCATTTTCTTCATGTACCAGGCGTCGCTGTTTACGCGGTTAAAGGGACGGATGGCGCCCTCGGCCACCGTAAGCCGGCCGTTAGGTATTACCAGCTCGGGGTCAATTTCCAGGCGCGAGCCTAGGCCGGTACATACCGGACAGGCACCATGAGGTGAGTTAAAACTAAATGTGCGCGGCTCCAGCTCGGGGATAGCTACGTCGGGGTGATCGATACAGGCATACATCAGGCTGTACTGGGCTTCGTCGTTGGTGTCGGCGTTTACGACGCGCACCTTGCCGTCGGCTGCTTCAAGCGCTTGCTCAACAGATTGCGCCAACCGGCTGCGACTAGCTTCGTCGTTCACCAGGCGGTCGATAACAACGTCGATGGTGTGCTTGTAATTTTTGTCCAACTCCGGAAATTCGTCTAACGCGTAAATAACGCCGTCCACGCGCACGCGGGCAAAGCCAGCGCGGCTATACTGCTCGGGGATGTGCTCAAAGGCACCTTTTTTGTCGACAACAACCGGCGCCAAAATCATCAGGCGGGCACCAGCCGGAAGCCCGGCAATTTGATCGACAATGTTTTGGGTAGTTTGGCGCGTAACCGGTTTGCCACAAATGGGACAGTGCGGGATACCAATGCGGGCAAACAGCAGACGCAAATAATCATAAATTTCGGTGACGGTGGCTACCGTACTGCGCGGGTTGCGGCTGGTAGACTTTTGGTCGATAGAAATAGCCGGGCTAAGGCCGTCAATTTGGTCCACATCGGGCTTTTCCATAAGCCCCAAGAACTGACGGGCGTATGAGCTAAGCGACTCCACATAACGGCGCTGCCCTTCGGCATAAATAGTATCGAACGCCAAAGACGATTTACCGGAGCCAGAAAGGCCGGTAACAACCACCATTTTGTTTCGCGGAAGCTCAACATCAACATTTTTGAGGTTGTGCTCCCGGGCACCTTTGACGACTATTTTCTCACTCATAAGCAGTGCTCAAGTATAGCGCAAAACGGCGTTTTTGGCTACGGCCTAGAGGCGGCTTGCGATAATAATCACACGATCTGTCAACCTTTTATACTTCTATTACAGGCTGGCGATAATCGGAACCTATCACGAGCGGGCCCAGACGTACATAGCGCAAAGCCGACTCACGGAGTACCAAAGTTGACACTCGGCGTAGGCCGCTCCGCTGCCCCTCGCTTAAGGAAGTAATCCGATGACGTTTACCCCCTAGTTGCAAAAGCGTAATATGATCGAATCTGTTGAGGCTAGGCCTAAGATGCACTCTGCAAGCGCATCTGCTAGCAGTCGACTTTGTTGCCACAAGTGCCTACCCTGCGCGTCTGTCGGGAACTTAAGCTGAGGATGGCGGGCGTCATCATTGTTAATTCTAACCTGATCATAAAGGGGCAGCCGAAGTGGCGAAACCTCCGTCGGCTTCACGATGCGGCGTACCGCAGCGGCAAGGTTCTCTAGGTCGAAATCTTGGGCGGCCGGTGCCTGAAGACGCTCCTGCATCGCCCTAAACGGCACAAAGGTGATGCCAAAATCCTGGCGTACTCTAACGGGCATATCACTACCCTGTAGGCTGAGATATTCGGAAATAGCCGCGCCCACCCCCTCAGCTACCGAACGCACGGCAGGTACATCCTCCGGCACCACAGCACGGTAGAGTCCAAACGGGGGAAATGATTCAGGCGCGTTCGTCATACTTCGTCATATTCGGCACAGGGTATCGCTCAGGCCACCATTTGCGACAATGATGCCATTATTCTCTAATCGCCACCAAATTAGCGGGCGGCCACTCGGTGCCGGGCAGCGGCTGCCTTGGCCCTGTGCCAATAACCATGCGGCCGAACGTCACCTCCCCTATACCAAAATGCAGTATAGGCAGCCGGACGGCCCATTGTATTTTATTGCGGTCCTCAGGAGTAAACACACCTTCACTAGCTTTCACGCGCATCAAACTCATACCTTCGATTCGTTGGCCCACATCAATGCGGCCACCTCCGGCCTCATCAAATGCCCGTCGCGCCAGCGCATATTGCCGCCGCAGCGTTGCCGCGCCAGGTGTGGCGTGATCGAACGTAAGCATTGCAGATACCTGCCGCGTTGGAGTATCACCAAAGCCAGAGACTCGGATTGTAAGCGCGTCGTTCTTAGACACTGGCACCGTCAGCGTCGGAAGCTCAAGGGGGCGCATCACCGTGTTTACGTTTTCTACAAACCCGGCTAGCGTAAAATCACTCGCTTGGGCAGTCGCCAGCCGCCGCCCAGTATGCTCGGCAGTCGCAAACAGCACACCAAAATCATCGCTAATTTCCACACTCCCGCTCAGTCCGCGCTCACCAAGATACCCTTGCACGAAGCCTGCCGCCATTTGGGTTGCACGTTCGAGCCGGGCACGATCTTCGTCAATTACGGGCATATAGAGACCAAATTCGATGCCTGATGGAACAGATATATCCGTCATAAAATAGCTCCACTATAAAATCATCCTATACAATACGTAGTATGGAACGTTTGCGCAACAAATTTAAAAGCCTGCCAGGGCCAGTCCGTAAGCCGCTCGTACTGGTCGTTGGGAGCACCGTTATTCTAGCTGGTATCGCCATGCTGGTACTGCCTGGCCCAGGATGGGCAGCCATATTCTTGGGTATTGCGATATTAGCAACAGAGTTTGCCTTTGCCGCCTCTGTTAGAGACTGGGGCGTGGACCGCTTCAAGCGCCTCATTAAGCGTAAGAAGTAACAATATACTTGCCGCAGCTGCAACTTTATGTAAATCTTAGAGTAACAAGGTTTACAAAAGAGGGACGGGTGAGATGTCTAGTTTTATTGTTTTGGGGCTTATTCCAGGTACCAACATTCAGGTAACATTTAGTATGTGGCTCGCGGCTATCAGCGCCGTTTTGTTGCTAGTTACCCTTCGTTTGCTGCGCCAACAGATAGTTGCCTGGCGAATTGCATTCGCGGTGTTCAGCGCGGCGCGTTCGGCTCAGCCGTTTATGTTCGGCACGTTTAGGCTCTAAGCAGTCTGCGGCTGAGCTAGCAAAATCCGGCGAATCGCATTGGCCGTTACCAGCCGCCGATTATGAAGCAGCGTATTAAACACCAGCTTGCCTTGCATTTCGGTACGCATGGTATCCAAAATATCTCTTTGCTTGACGCTTTCGACCGCGCTGCGGATGCCGGCAAAGTCTACATTTGCCTCATCGAAAGCAAACTCGCGTAACTCTCTAAGAAGCGTACCGGTAAGGTCATCAGGGCCGGCACGTCGCACGGCGTCGGTAAACAGCGTTTGGGCGCCAGCTCTGAGGTCTTGCGGCAACCTGGAAAGCTGAAGCAAGATCATACCACCTTTGCCCAACTCGCGAAATGCGTTTACGGTAGACTCATAGGATAGCTGCGCTGGATCAAGGATATCGGCAATTGTGGCCGTGAGCCCAAAAACACCGCCGCCCAAATCACGAGCTTGCTGCAACAAACGCTCGCGGGCCGCTTCCGGCCTCTCGGCACGCAGCTCGTCGGCCGGGCGATGTGCCCGCTTCACGGTCTCGGCCAAAGGAGCCCAAGCAGTTTCCATTTCAGCCCGCTGTATATCCTTTAGCTCGGCGGCGGTCCAGTTGCCGTTTGCTTGAGCGCCATCAATGGTACGGTAGTGAACAGTCCTGAGACCGGCATAAACTGCCCGTTCGGTTCTGCTGGCGGCAAACGTTTCTTGATCGTTTCGCAGCAACACGCCGCCGGCGTTGTCGACCATGGCATCAATGTATTCGGCACCATAGCCGCCTGCAAGAGTATCTACGAGCAAGCCGTGCTGTGTCTCTATGGCAACATTGGCGATAACGCTCACCATGCCCACTTCTTTGCGCGTTTCGTGATTGGCACGTTCCTTGCCCGCAGCGACATGTGCGGCGTCGAGTACGCTGACGCCCAGGGCTGCAAACATGCGTTGGTCGCCTGCACCGTACACATCCTTAAATTCGCCCGTCCACAGGGCAGCCTCTTTGGCGTCGCCGCTGTGGCCGTCGCGAAACCTGTTGTCGATTAACGCGTGTCCTGTCGGTATAAAGTGATCTACAGCCTGCATGCCAGCATAGGCCCAGTCGGGCATTGGCGGTATAAGTGGTGCGCCCATTACTCTCATTGTTCTACCTCCGGCACAATACTCTCGGCATATAGCCTTAGCTCTTCTAATAAATATTGTTGGTGGCCGGTGAGGTTGCCGCGCTGGGCAACTTCTTGCAGCCGCACAAAATACTGGGCTATTTTGCTATGCTGACCACCTTGCATCAACTTGCGCAACCTAAACTGCTCCCAGGTTTCGCGCTCTTCGCCCGTTAAATTCTTGGGGTAATTGCGTGCTTTGTAGAGCGGGAGCAGGGCTTCCAGGCGCTGATCTTTAAATTTAAGGCCCAGATTGGATAGGTCGTCGGGGCTGGCGGCGCGCACCACACGCATTGCCTGTTTGTCTTCAGTGCCGAAAAAGCCATCGTACATGGCGCTATCTACGTCTTGTTCGGTGCTTACTAGGCTGGTTTGCGGTTTTTTGTCCAGAATTTCGAGCGCCTTACACAGCCGCTCTGCGAAGGCAGTGTCGGATTGTAGCACGCGTGCATGCTGGCGAATGCGTTTGAGGTCGAGATGTAAACGCACCTGCGATGCCTCGTCCAGTACACCCAAAGGCGCAACCGCCGGACAATGGTTGTACTGCAGTTTTTTCACCGGCAGCCGGGGCTCATCGCTGTCTTTTTTCCAGCGCCAGGCTTCGGCTAGTTGCTCGGGCGTTTTATTGAGCCACACTGCAGGGTCGTGACGTAAGTCGTATACCAGCACTGTGCCGTTGCGCTCTGGATATGGGCATATCTGCAGGGCAACAGTGGTTTTCTCGTGCTCTGCAGAGTACTTGCCACTGGTGTACACAAAGGGCTCGCTCTTTTCTACCAGTTCGGCAATTTTGCGCTTGTCGCGCATAGTAAGCAGGTAGTCAAACAACTTAGTTTGTTTACCGCGAATGAGCCGGGCTACGGCTATAGTAGCCTCGACGTCACTTAATGCGTCGTGGGCATGCTCGTGATCCAGTTTGTTGAGGGCGGTAAGCAGCTCCAGGCGGTTCGTAGCTTTGCCGTGGACGTCAAACGGCCATTCGATACCGTCGGGACGCAGTGCCCGTGTCATGCGCACCACGTCCAGAAGATCCCAGCGCGAACGGTTCTCCTGCCACTGCCATTCGTAAGGATCGTAAAAGTTACGGTAGTGTAAGCAACGCATAAACTCGTCGTCGAAGCGCACCGTGTTAAAGCCTAAAAAGATAGTGCCGGGAGTGGCAACTTCGTTCTCAAAAATATGCAAAAACTCGGCCTCGGTAATGCCGTCCATGAGCGTTTGCTGCGGGGTAATGCCAGTTATAAATACGGCATCAACATCGGGCAGGCAATCGTCGGTCATTTTTATAAGCAAGTTTACTGGTTC
Organism: Bacillota bacterium; assembly: GCA_035478295.1. Lineage (GTDB taxonomy): Bacteria > Patescibacteriota > Saccharimonadia > Saccharimonadales > UBA4665 > PMNU01. The sequence goes on from DATIJU010000009.1 coordinate 112,299, forward strand.
GCCGATGGGCTTGAGGTCGAGATCGGTGCGCTGCCCAGCAAACTGCATAATACGATGATCGCGCGGACTAAATCCGCTCGTCTCTAGATCGTAAAAGAAAAAACTTGCGCTCATTGCAGGTATCAGTTTAGCGCACTTTGGCCATTTGTGCTTTTAGCTGGGCATATACCAAGCTCAAAAACGCCGCGTACCCCTCGGCGTTGTTCTCTCGGAACATTGCATAAAACAGATTAAAGTGATATAAATTGGGCATGTATCGTGAGGTTTACAACCAACCCTTAAGCCGCCGCGGTTTTTTGACAGCCGGCGCTCTCGCCAGCGCTGCCGTACTTCTCGAAGCGTGCAGTGGCCCCGAAGAACCCTACCCCAGCACCGTAAGCCCCGGCGTACAGCCCGGTATTACTACCAGGCCTGAACCTACCCCAGAGCTGGGTATCACCTCTGTGTACCTGCCCACTACGTACACCCCTGCCCAATACGCGGGCGTCGCTAAAAATCTCCTGCCGGCGGCCATTGGCATCGACAGAGTACATCTTGCTTACGCCGTACCAGCCCCCGACGGCAGCATCAGTATGGACGTACCGAAACTGCCCAAAGGCGCTTCCGGCATGTTAAAGGCTGAGCCGTTCAAGAACACCGAGTTGTCTGTTGCCATTGGCGGCCCCGACACGACGGTGGCCGCGTGGTCGTCTGCTTTTGCCGACACTGCGCGCTTTGGCCGCAACGCCGGCGTGCTTATCGATAAACTTGAGCAGCTCTTTGGCCGCGCCGTTCACCTTGACCTTAATATCGGCGTGCGCGCCCAGGACCCACAGGAAATTACCAACCTTGTCCGCGCCTCCCGCACGGCCCTCGAAAATCTGTCTTCATCGGCGGTTCACCAGTTAAGTCTGGTTGTGCAGCCGCTTTCTAAAGTAGACCAGCTCAACACCAGCTCAGATGGCATCATAGGCATCGTCGACACGTTCCGCCTGGCAGCATACGACCAGAACGGCCCCTGGAGCAGTAAATCCGGCCCCATAGCCGACAATCCGTCGACCACAAAAGCCATCTTGGACTGGTCCACCCGACTTGCCGGCAAAGTCGATAAATTGCAATTTGGTTTCCCGTCTTATGGATACCGCTTCCCCGGCGCGAAGCACGAGGGCGAGGATTTTAAGAGGCCGAAAGACACCGCTAGCTTACTCATCCCCTACAATCAAATTCCACAAGACAGCATCGGGGATGACACTATATTACTCACCAGCAGCGGCAAAATTGGCAGCGACTACGTCAGCTGCCTAAGCCCGGCCGTCATTGCCGAGCAAGCAGCCGAAATCCGGGACAAATACCCACGAATTGGTGGCTGGTTCTTCTGGGCGGCCGATGGCCTTACCGCAGACCACATCACTGCCACTTCTCGGGCGTAGAGTCTTAACTAGTCTTACCGACAGGACGCCATAAGCGCGATGCCACGGCGCCAAGCGCGCTGCGCACGCGGCCGTGTGGTTTATCCGGAGTAGCGGCTGTTTCGTTGGCAAACACCGGCTCTGGCTCGCCAGTTATTATGTGAATATTACGGAGCAATACGCGGCAATCTTCTTCGCTAAGAGCACGGGTGGGCTGTGTGTCGCTGATCCGTTCGTTATGAAGATCGTCGGGATTCTCGGCGCTCGCTGAAGACTGGTACCAAAGGCCCGCTCCAGGAGTTCCCTTCACCCCGTAGACGTCCACAGTAGGCCTGCTAGCCGTCAAGTTATATACCAGATGGCGACGATGCACACCGCTGCTTCCATCGGCTTCGTATAACGGACGCTGGCACGTGCTTACAAGGGTAATGTCCAGGCCGTCACGTCGGACGGTAAGCTCATCGTAGCTCAGGTGAACTCGTGGGTGATGCAGGCGAAAACTTGCCGCTCCCGGTTCGATAGCCGCCTCAAAGTCAGGAAAGCGCGGCTGACCCTCATTATTGGCCAGACCCAAAAGACTGCCGGCCGCTACAGTAAGGCGGTCAAATGATGGCGGCAGTTCAGGGAACGGCGAAACCTGAAGTTCGTTGCGGGTGTCGATACTCACGATACCGCCAAACTGTTGGCGGCACTATCGCCAAGAAAGGCATCGGCAAACATTATCATAATGTTGCATAGTATACCGCTAAAGCCTTAATTTGTCAATGTGACAAATGTCACGCTTATGTATATTTTAGTAGACGATTTCGCCTTTGGCGCCAATACGGATAGAATCGCCGGGGCTCACGCCTTGGCGAACGAGCTCGTGCATAATACCCTGCTTTTGCATGATGTCGCGCAGACGCTCAACACCTTCGGGGCTATCAAAATCGGTGCGCAGCGCAAAACGCTCAATTTTGGTGCCGTGCACACGGTAGCCGTCTTCGCTCTTGGTAACGGCCCAGGCGTCGCCCTCGTCTTCGAGCGTAAGAATAGGTACGGCTGGGGCGGCTACTGCGGCCGCAGCTGCCCGTTCACGGGCGCGTTCGCCTTCTACCACATCGCGCAGCGTGCGCAAAAGCTCCGGTATACCCACCTTAGTGTGCGCCGAAATGCTGGTAAGTGCCGTATCTTTGGGCACCACCTTTTTGAGCGCCTGCAGCTGATCTTTGATAATGTCAGCATCCAGTCCTTCGATTTTGGTAAGGGCTACTACCTGTGGCCGGGAAGAGAGATCTACCTTGTAGGCGCGCAGTTCATCCTGGATGGTCTTGTAAGTGCCGGCTACGTCTTCTTGGTAAGCGTCAATAAGATGCACCAGCACTGCAGTGCGCTCTACATGGCGCAAAAAGTCGTCGCCCAGGCCCTTGCCTTCGGCGGCGCCTTCGATGAGGCCCGGAATGTCGGCAAACAATAAGCTGTATTTTTTATCGACATCCACGACGCCCAGATTGGGCACGAGGGTGGTAAATGGATAATCGGCAATCTCGGGGCGAGCGTTGCTAATAACACTGAGCAATGTGGATTTGCCGGCGTTAGGCAGGCCCACCAGGCCGACATCGGCAATCATTTTTAGCTCCAGGGCTGCTGTAAAAGCTTCGCCTGGTTCGCCCTTTTCGGCTATGCGCGGTGCCTGGCGGACGCTACTGGTAAAGTGGGCGTTGCCGTAACCGCCCTTGCCGCCTTTCGCAATTGTCGCCCGTTTGCCGTCCTCGTTGAGGTCGGCCATAACGTGACCTTGCTCATCAATGACTACCGTACCAACCGGCACGTACACCAGCAGGTCGGCACCGTTCTTGCCGTGCTTGTTTCTTTGGCCGCCGGGCTCCCCGTGCTCTGCAGTTAGTTCTTTTTGATAACGAAAGCTAGCCAAGGTATTTTGGTTGCGGCTGCCTACCAGCACCACATTGCCGCCATGACCGCCATCGCCACCATCGGGGCCGCCCTTATCGATAAATTTTTCGTGCCGGAAGCTCATACGGCCATTGCCGCCATTGCCAGCGCGAACGAGTATAGTTGCCTTATCGATAAAGTTCATAAGTATAGTAAAACAGATACGGAGCAACTAGTAAACGTAACTGTAGGTGCTGGCCAGTTCCGCAGGGATAAGTTTCCAGTCCACAACACCCCAGCCGCCGCGGTACGAGCTGTCGGTCATGGAGGCCTGCCCGGAGGAGTTCATTTCGGAAATCCAGAAGCTGCCATCGGCGTTCACCGCCTCAACTATGGCTACGTGCCCAGGAGCGCCACTGTGTTTTACGGCGGCGGCACCCACAGCCGGAGATGAGCCGGTGGCAATGCCCATACCGGCAGCCAGCACAGCCCAGGTATTGGCATTACCTAGGTTACTGGGGAGCGGGCGGCCAATGGCAGCGCGCCGGTTGGCAACATACCAGGTACAGAAACCATAGTCGTAGCCGTTAAAGCTGTATACGGCGGTGGTAGCCCGGTATGTAACCACGGGGGCTGGCAGCTGACCATTGGGGATAAGAATAACTTCGCCTTGGTGGATGCCGCTAATTTCGGCGTCGTTGTAGGCAATAAGCTGGTCTTTGTTGGCGCGGTATTTAGAGGCCAGGCTGTCGATGGTATCACCGCCGCCTACCGTGTATACGATGCCGTTTACCGGAGGAATCCATAGCTTGGTGCCACCCTTAATGGAGCTAGACGACAGGTTGTTCGACCACATAATACTATCTGAGGTAACGTTAAACTTGGCGGCTATATTGGCGACGGTATCGTCGCTTGGCACTACATATTGTTTGATGTCTTTGTTGCTCTTGAGCGCGGTGGCCACCGCTTGCGGCTTGGCAACTACCGTGGCATCGGCCGGCGCAATACCAAGGTCGGCCTTGGCGCTGTCGGCTTGGTTAATAACAGCCGTTGTCTCCGGCAAGCGGGTAGCCAATGAGGCATTGGCGGCAATGTCTGCCGAAGATAACTGGTCGAGCGGCTCGCCAGTGTTCTTGTTGCCACCGCCGAGCGCTGCCTGCTGACTAAGCGGCAAACCGGTGTGCGTGCCGCGCAAGGCAAATATGCCAATGGTAAGCAGCAGCACCACATTAAAGACAACCAACGCGGTGCGGACCACGTGGCGATTAGCGCTCAGGCGCCCAAACAACTTCTGCACCCGCCGCCAAAAAGACAGCGACTGCACTGCGTGCAAACGCGTAAGTACCGTTTGTGAATCAGGGTTACTAATAATCTTCTCCAAATGTAGCCAAAAGTACGCCTAATTTTAAGGTCTACCCCTGTTAAGCTACAGTTCTGATTATACCACAACTACCAACCCTCACCCCTCACAGCGCAGACGGAGGTACACAGGCCGCGCGAAGATCCCCAAAAAAGTACTGCTGCCTGTGCCCTCGTTGGGAACTTTACGTCTATATGCCCCTACGCCATTCGGCCGATACTTGACCAAATCTGACGAATCTTTGCTACTATATCTACCAGAAGGCATACATGACTCATTCGCCCGATTTCCCAGAAATAGTCAGACGGCAGCAACTGGCGGCAGACCGTGAACGCCTAGAACGGCTAAAGCGGCTAGAAGCGCAGCTCCGCCCCCAAGCTCACCCATCTCACAAAGTGAATCCCAGAGAGCGGGGACCATATATCGATACTGAGCGCCGAAGCAAACAAACATTTGCTGTCGCTGCTGCAGTCGGGAGGATTGCTAGCGAGAGAGGTATACCGACAGATGCCACCGTTAAAAGCCACTGGAGATTGTGGCGGCGCCCGCCTCCAATTGTGGGTTGGATATTAGGGGAAACTTATTATCCCCGAGAAGAAACAGGCGACGGCCATATTGAAAGCTCGACGGGGGGAACACTCTTTACCGCTGAGGGCGAGCTATATAGTTACAAGTACTGGGGCGGATTATCATTTACATCAGGCTACAGGCCGCCGCGTCGTAGCGTGTTGGAGTCGACCTCCATCGAAGGTGTAGGCAGTATTGTGGAAGGATACGAGACCACAGTCACTCGCAACTCCTATGCAGCTGAGTACATAGTACCCATTGATCGCAAAGAACTTGCCGTGCCCGGCTGTTGCGGGAGCTATAGCGGCCAGTATATCGACAATTCGCTAGTGCGTTTTGCCTTGAAGCACGAAATCATGTTGCCTGGGTGGGAAAGCTAACCCAGCCATCCGGGGAGAGAGGACCCCTTGATGGAGGATTTTATTCTTCTCGGGCGAAAATTAGAAAAGTCATTGATACGAGCCCCCGGTCAGCTGATTAGCTGTTGTCGGCCCTGCTATTCACAAAGCTTGTGACAGTACTGGGCGGCAGCCGCGTTGTGCTCTTCGAGGGTATGCGAAAAGTGTGTGACGCCATCGTCGCCCGCGACAAAGTACAGGTAATCGGTGGCGCTGGGATGTGCCACGGCTTGCAGTGAACGGGCGCTGACGCCGCCAATGGGCGTGGGGGGCAGGCCGGTGTGCAGGCGCGTGTTATAGGGCGAATCGTACAGCAGCGTATGGCCAGCGCCCGCTAAGTTAGCGCCGTAGTAGGCGGTAACGTCTGAGCCAAGCATAATGTTGCTCTGCAGGCGCTTTAGGAATACCTGTGCGGCTGTGGCGCGGTCGTTCTGGTTTGACACCTCTTGTTCGACAATCGACGCCAGTACGATGCCCTGGTAGGTACTGAGACCTTCGGCGGCAAAGGCGCTGCGCAACTGTGGGGTGAGCTGTTTATTCATCTCGGAAAGCGATTCGGAAATAATCTCGGACGGTTTCGTCTCGGCGCTCTTTTGGTACGAGTCGGGGTACAAGTAACCCTCCAGGCTAGCGCCGGCTGGCTTGTCTACCAACGCCGGGTTGTCGGCATAGGTAGCGGGGTTGAGCGCCTCGTCAATACTCGTCTTGCTAAAACCGTAGTTGAGCAGCATGGCGCGCACTTGGTCCAAACGCTGGCCGGGGATAATGGTTACCAAATCGGTGGCGACTTTGCCATGCGTTAACTGCGATACAATCTGAGCCATACTTTGGCTGGGGCTGAGCGAGTAGGTGCCGGCCTGCAGCGCATCGCGTGCGGCAGAGCTGCTTACGTATAGTTTAAAGGCCCAGGCCGAACGAATGAGCCCGGCTTCTTTAAGCTGCTTGCCAATGGCGTCAACCGAAGACCCTTTCTCGATTACCACCAGCTGGCTTTGCTGGCTCGTGTTACTCACCGGGCGTAAGTCGTTAAAATAAACGCGCCGCACGGCAATAGTTGCCGCTACCAAGCCAATCACAATAACAATGCCCACAATAAGCAGCCGCTTGGGCCATTTACGCTTTTGGGGCTGATTCGAATACCTCATGCCTTATTTTCTCTCCCGTCTTCCGGATGATCTCTTAGAAAATCTTCTAAAATATAGACGGCGCTGAGGGCGTCTATGTCGCCCTTTTTGTAGGGCTTGCCGCGAGCGATCAGTTCCTGCTCGGCCTTATGAGACGTGACCGCCTCGTCCATCCAGTATACCGGAACGGTAATGACGCCGTTAAGGGTTTGGGCAAAGGCTTTAACCGCCTGGGTTTGGGCCGTTTCATCGCCTTGCAAGCTGCGCGGCAGGCCAATTACTAACGCGCTTGCGTCGTGCTCGTCAAGCAACTGCTTAATTTGGGCCGGCGAATCGTCGCCGCGCTCGACTGTGGCTAACGGGCTCGGAAACCGTATATCCAGCCGTGCAATAGCTACGCCTATTCGGCGTTCCCCCACATCTAGCGAAATAATGGTAGAGCTCATCGAGTTCTTAGGGGGTTGTGGTTGCATTGTTGGTGCTGGTAGTTTTGGTGGGTTTCTCGATGGTAACCGTAATCTTGGTGGTCTTCTTGGGGATGGAACTTACCCAAAATGGGCTATAGCTTACATTTACATCGGTAACGCCGGGGTTGGCCTTGATGATGGCAGTAGCATCGCCTGCCTTTTTGCCGGCAATTTGCGTCTTGATGGTACCGACTTTAAGCTCGGGGCCAGCAATCGCCGTTGCCTGCATGGCCAATGTGGCACCGTTTGCGTCTTGGTTCTGCAGGGTAAAGCTGGGGTTGTCTAAACCATATTCCAGGATACTCTGCTTGTTGGGGTCAATCTTGGACTTAACGTCGTTCGCGATAATTTTTTGCAGATCGCTTTCGTGAACACCGAGCATGGTGTAGGTAATCACCTCAGTAACGGTTACGGTGTCGGCTTTATCGCCAACATTGGCACTGGTTTTCACATCAGGCGTGCCGGTATTAAACGTGGTGTCTATGGCGTACAGGCCTTTGGCAATTAGCGAAGTCTTGAGCGTTTGCTTTATGGGGTCGATCTCCAGCGCGCTGATTTTTTGCTTGGCGCTATCGATGTCGGCCTGGGTAATCACCTTGGTAATGTCGTCGGTGCCGCCGCTCATAGCACTGCTCGATGTGGCAGTAATATCTGAACGTCCGGCTACGGTAAAGGTACCGGCGCCAATGTTATACTGCGCGCCGCCCTGCTGTGCCGTTACCGGTGTTGCGGCGGCTTTGAAATAGATGCAGCCGCCGGCAATATGATCTACCGTAAACGATGTGTTGGACTGCGTTATGAACGTCAGGTTGTTAGCCGATACGCCGCTGCCAGCTGGCACATCATTAGGAGTGCTGGGCGTGCCGCAAATTTTAGCAGCCATGTTCACGGCACCACTAGCCTTCTGGCCATTGTTTTGCTGTCCTGTAGCCGGCACTTGCTGCATTTGCGTCTTTTGGGTTTGCTGTGACGTAGCGAGCAGCAGGCCGGTCTTAACATCCAAGCCGGTTGCCGGATCGGTTTTCAGCGACAAGGTGGTGTTGCTAGTGATGGCCGTGCTATCGGTTTTAATAACGACACTTGCTTTAGGCAACACGCTTAATGCCATAAAGAGCAGCACAATAAGTGCAATTATGCCCAGGCCGCCCACCAACAGGAGTACCCGGAACTTATTAAAGTTGGGTATTTTAAGCTTCTTGTTCTTACCTGTGGCGGCTTTTCCGTCGAGTACAATGGGCGTCTCTTCGTCGTCTTCCGATTCGTCTTCGTCGCCCAGCTCAATTGTGTCGCCATCTTCGTCGTCGGCTTCGGCCTCGCGGCCCATAACCGCACTGCCGGCCAGTTCGCCAACGGTTTTAGACTTGTCTACAGGCCGGATGGGCTCGGGCGTATCATCGTCGGCGGTATCGTCGATGTCGGGTTCGTCGATAGTATCCGGCTTGTCGTAGATTTTGCCGGGACCGTCAGGCACCTCTGGCTTGCTTTGCAGGCTGCGCGCTACATGCAAACCCACGGTGCCGGCTAGCGGCAAAAGGCCCGCCTCACTGGTAATGAGTACTAAATTCTTCTTGGATTCATCGGCACTGCGCTTCAGTAGCTTCATGTTCACGATGCTCTGCAGCACCGTAGCGCGTTTGGGCAGCACCAATGCAACAATCTTTTGCTTGCTGCTTCTGACTTTTTCTATAAGACTGGTTATTTCGTCGTCGACGTCTATGTATATGACGTCTTTGCCGTTGTTGGTGCCTGCGCTGCTCATGCTTATACTCGTAAAATCCTATCGATTTTTTCTTTGACTGATCCGGTTGGAGTAACCGAGAACTGCAGCGTGTCGAGTCCGACGCGCAAAAGCCCCATTGCGGTTATGAATGTATGGTCGGTAATCTTATCGGTTTTGTCAACAATACCAACAACTTGTTCGGGCTGAATATGCTGCACGCTTGGTTTTTTAGTGAACGGCAGCTCGCCGTACCAGTTGCTGCCTTCCAGGCGTTCCATAAGCAAATCGAGACTGGAGCCGCCGCCGCAAAGCAATAATTTGTGCGGCAGGTGGTCAATTTTATCAAATTCGCCCAGCGCGAGTTCCACACCACTCATCCATACGTCGAGTGTTTTCTTAATAGAGCCCTCTACGGCGGCAATCTTGTTGGTGGCAATTTTATCGGTACTTAGACCCAGCTTGAGCGCTTCGGCCTGCGAGAACTCCACGTTTAGATCGCGCTCGATGGAGCGTGTGTAGGCGCGGCCGCCAATGCCAAACATCTTGGTACCCTGCACGCCACCATCGGTAATAACCGCGATGTCGGTGGTGCCGCCACCAACGTCCATAAGAATGGCGTTCATGCTGGCAGAAGTGTCGTCGCCAATAATCGAACGGGCCACAGCGAACGGCTCTGCGGCTACAGCCAGCAGCTCAAGGTCCAGCTGCTGAGCAGTGCGCTCCAGTGCGCCAATGTGAATTTGCGGCGCAAAGGCGGTGTAGAGCTGCACCACCACTTCTTTGCCCTGAAAGCCAATTGGGCTGGTTACTTTGTAGCCGTCTATCTCGATGCCAACAAGTGCGCTGTTAACCAAGCGCACCTCAATATCTTTGCCGCCCAGCTCCCAGGCCAGCAGCTTACGAGCTTTGGCTTCGGCGCGGGCCTGCACCAGTTTTATGATGCGTTCTACTTCGTATAGGTCCAGTGGCTTTTCGCTCACTTTGCGCTGCACACGCACGGTAGTGGTCATACCTTTAACCAATTCGCCGGCAATGCCGATAACCGCTGTGCGGGCGCTGACACCAGCTTGGGTTTCGGCCTCGTTGAGTGCTTTGTCGCAATTTTCTACCACGCCCGCAATATCAGCAATGGCGCCGGCTTGCATATCACTGAGCCCCTGATGGGCCCGGCCTACGCCGATAACGTCAATGCCCTCTTCGGTAACTTTGCCAATAAGTGCCTTAACGTACTCGGTACCGATATCCAGACCAACAATATACTGGTCTTCTTCTTGCTTCTTGGAGTTTTGGGCAACCTTATTGTTGACCTCGGTAGCTTTGGCGGCTACTTTTCGGGATAAACCCGATACGGAGTTTTTGAACTTATCTAGCATAATCGGTTCAATTATAGCACGCACCAGACGTTTGTTCGGTGGCTAAAAGTTACTGCACAGGCTGATCAGGTGATGCAAACAGCAACCGCTCGATGTGTGCAACTACCGCCTTAGCCGTTTCCGGCGGCCACAAGCGCTCTACAGCCGGACGAAAACCGCGCCATTCGGCCTGTATTCTTGCAACGCGGACACCTAAAGCTAAAACGGGTGGCGGTAAAATACCGCGATCGGCGCTTGCATCGAGTACATCCCGTTGCAGTTGCTGACGCTCGGTCGCAAGGCGGTTATGCGTGGCGATGTCGGCGGCCAGTGCCTGCTGAGCTGCTGTCAAATTTTTACGGCCGCCCATTCTGCCCAGATGGTGTAAAACGGCAACCAGCTCTTCGGCTTCGGGGCGCTCCATGTGCGGTACCAGCACGTGACCCTTGTCGTCTAGACAGCCTTCGTGGCTCATAAATGTGTGGCGAGCCAGGTCAAGCCCAGCGGTAGTACGCGCCTTATCGTTTAGCGTCCAAGACTTGGCCGCCTCCACCGCTTCGGTCTGCAGCGCCTCGGCACGCGCCGATAAACGGGTGAGCGCTGCTTCCCGGGCCGCGGCAAGCTCAGCGGCGCGGGCTGCAGCGGCCTTTTCTTCGGCAGTCGGCTCCTGGGCTTTAGCCTTCGAGGCAAGACCGGGGATGATTGTGATGCTGGTAATAACATCACCGACATTCCTTTCCCGCGGCTGCTCTGGCTCTTGCGGGAGTATGGGCACAGACCGGTAGCGCTTGAGCCCACTGGGCAGCGCGTAGCCAAGCCTATCGTATATGTCGACATATGTTACCTGCGCTCTTGCCAAGTGCAGTATCTGCGCGCCGACGCGTTCAGCCATGGCTTCCATGGTTTCTTTCTCCTGCGGGTGCTGTGATGTTTGCGCTAGCCTCTGCAAACGCTGCCGCAAGGTTTCCAGCATCTTACCCTTAGAAAGTGCATCGTAGGTCCACAAATGAGCGCGCTGCTGCATAAAAAGCTGGTTGGCAGCAGCGCGCTGTCTGGGGTCTAAAATCCACAAGTCCTGGAGCGCCCCAAGGAACAACGCTGACACTTCAAGCTGAAGTACGCGGAACAGATTATTGAAACGGCGATCCAGCCGCTCCTTGCTCATATCCAGTAATCCGCGCTCGCGCAGACGGTGCGTCAGGGCGCTTTCGGTTACCCCACCGACGTACTCACCAGGGGCGAATAAGCTTGCGGGCATGCGTACATCTGGCAACGAATACACCCGCTCCTGGGCTAAACCCATTTCCGGAGCATATGCAATGTGGTGCATAACTGCAATTCCGCGGAGTGCGGTGGACAACATGTCGCTCTTGCCATTCTCACGCATACCGCGTATCCACACAGCAATACTAGGCCCCGACCAGTCGATACGACGCCGCAATAGCGCCTCACGGACCCGCTCCGAACCTTCGCATTCGTCGATGTACCGAAGGGAGGGCTCTGCCAAAAATGCATGGTAGCCCATGGCTCTTTGCAGCGTCTCGCGTTTTTGCTCGTTAATATAAGGCACCATAACGCGATCGAATTCGGGAAGGTCAGTTAGGTGCGGCGCCACACTACGCGACAGATAGGCACCTGCAATCCTGGGATCCAGATCGACAGTGTCGGATAGATACTTCACGCGCAGATCAACGTTCGGATCCGCCATCCAATCGTCCTCGGGCAATCCCCTTTTAATAAGCGCTGCAGCAGTATCAATCTGCAGACCTACGATCGTTGGATTCTCTAGTTTACCCTTCCCCAAATGCATTATCGGTTATGATGTCACAACCAGTGCCCACCGTCTATTGTGAGATTTACTGTAAAACAGCTTTGATACGGCGGATGCCGGCTGAGCTGGCTTCTTCTTTGCGGCTTCGCCTTATGAGACACCCGCCTACGCGGGTTTCTCATCGCGCGGGGCTTGGGCAAAGCCCAAGTCTCCGGCTGCTCTTCCCTGCCTCTGTTAGATTTTACTGTAACACGGCTTTGATGCGGCGGATGCCGGCTGAGCTGGCTTCTTCTTTGATGATTTTGAAGCGTTTGTTGTCTTCGAAAAGTTGGAGGGTGTGATCAACGTGCGGGCCGCCGCAAATTTCGAAGCTAAAGGGTTTGTCGGCACCATCGGCAATCATTTTGTACACCTTTACAGTGTCGCCGTAGCGGTCGCCAAACTGGCCCAAGGCGCCCATTTCTTCGCGGGCAACTTTGGTAGGGTACTCGGCCCAGGTCACTTTAAGGTCTTTGCCAATTTGCTCGTTTACGATGTCTTCTACTTGCTTAATTTCTTCCGGCGTAACCTTTTGCGGGTGGCTAAAATCGAAGCGCAGGCGCTCTTCGGTGATGTTCGAGCCGTTCTGTACCACGTGGTCGCCCAGTACCTGGCGCAGCGCCTGGTACATCAGGTGGGTAGCGGTGTGATACTTTTTGTGCTGCATGGTTTGGCCGCCCAGGCCGCCCTTAAAGGTGCCTTTGGTGGCGGTTTGGCTGCGCTCGCGCTGCTCTTTCATGAGCGCGTCGAAGCCCTCGCGCCAGTTGTCGGCAACGGCGATGCCTTGTTTAAAGGCTTCTTCCACACTTAGCTCCACCGGGAAGCCATAGGTGTCATACAGCTTAAAGATTTCTTCGGGAGTGAGACCGTCTTTGCTCATTTTGGACATTTCGTGAATGCCCTTGCGCAAGGTTTGGCGGAAGACTTTTTCTTCGCGTGCCAGCGTCTCGATAACATCCGCTTTTTGGGCCTCCACTTCAGGGAAGTCGGCTTCGTACAGGCTAGTGATAACCGGTACTACCTCTTGTAAGAAGTTTTGTTCCACGCCCAGGTCGAAGGCAAAACGAATGGCGCGGCGCACCAGCCGGCGCATCACATAGCCCTGCTCTTTGTTGCTGGGCTTCACGCCGTCTACAGCCAAGAAAGTAGCAGCGCGTAGGTGGTCGGCAATCACGCGCATGGCGTTAGCATTACTGTCGTAAGGCTTGCCGGAGATTGCTTCAAGCTTGGTGATAATTGGCCAGAGTACACTAATCTTGTAGACATCGGGGTCGTCTAAAGCGGCAGCAGCGATGCGCTCCAGACCGGAGCCGTGGTCGATGTTGGGCTTTTCGAGCAGCACAAACTTGCCCTCGGCCTCTTTGCGGTACGACATAAACACATTGTTGCCAATTTCCATAAAGCGGCCGCAGTCGCAGTTGGGGTGGCAATGCTCGCCGTATTCGGGGTTGTGGGGCGTGCCAAAGTCGTAGAACATTTCGCTGTCTGGGCCGCAGGGGTCACCTACCGGTGTTTTTTCAGGGCTGCCGTTGCGGCTCCACCAGTTTTTGCTGCCGTCGTAGTAAAAGATGCGCTCGCCGTCGTTAATACCGCGCTTGTAGCCATCCTCCTCGGACCCAATGTCGGCTACACCAGAGCTTAAGCCCTTGGCCTCGAACAATTTTTGCCACATTTCGGCGGCTTCGGTGTCTTTGGGAATGTTGTACTCCGGAGCACCAATAAAGCAAGTGACGTACAGCTTACTGGGGTCGAGCTTAACCACTTGAGTTAAGAACTCCCACATCCACGGCACTTGCTCGGCCTTGGTGTAGTCGCCCAAAGACCAGTTGCCTATCATCTCAAAGAAAACGGTGTGGCGGTTGTCGCCCGCTTCTTCGATGTCTTGAGCGCGCAAACACGTCTGGCTGTCGACAATGCGTGTGCCTTCGGGGTGCGTTTCACCCAACAGATACGGAATCATGGGCTGCATGCCAGAGCCGGTAAATAGCGTGGTGGGGTCGTTGAGCGGCACGAGCAGTGCACGCGGAATTACCTTGTGCCCACGCTCCTCAAAAAAATCTAAATAAGCCTTGCGAATTTGTTGTGTATTCATAGTTAACCTCATTATATAACAGATTGAAAAACTTTCCTTCCCTCTGTCACTCCGGACTTGATCCGAAATGACAGAGCTATGAAGCTGTGAGAATCCTTTTCTTGTAGCCACCAACCTTCCCGACGGGGTTCGGGGCCTGGAGTAAAACTGATTGGGCGGCAGCTGTCTTTTCTGGAATCAGCCAAAAGATTAGTCCCGAATATTCTTATGTAGCCATTCGGGACCGACCGAAGGGAGTCCTTTTGGCGCCAGAAAAGACAGCTGACGAACAGTCACTGTTTTACGCTAAAGCCCCGAGAGCTTTTGGTTACTTTTGGCGGAGCAAAAGTAACATTGAAAGCGGATGCTAATCGCGTGCCTCATGATGCGGATGGAGTTTAAAGCCCTGAACTAACCCAAAAAAAGAGGCCCGCGAAATGCGGACCTCTTTGGAGCTAGGTGCTCAGGCTACCAAGATTTTGGTTCGCCAGCACCAGCATCCGGGCCCGCTGCGGGGTCGGCCGGTGCGGCAGGAGCTGCGCCTGCGTCGCCACCAGCTGCAGGAGCAGCCGGGTCGGCGGGAGCTGCCGAAGCATCGCCAGCAGGTGCGCCAAAGCCACCAGCATCGCTGGAAGCTGCCGGCGGAGTTGGACCAGCCATAGGGTCGTTGCCAGCGTCAGGAGCTGGAGCACCGGTGTCTACAGGAGGTTGGGCACCGCCCATGTCAGCACCGGGAGCTGGAGCGCTCGCGCCCATGCCCGCATCTGCTGTACCACCCATAGGTGCCGGCGTTGCCGCCGCACTTTGATCTTGGCTCACGGCCTGATCGTCGTCTTTTTTGTCGTCGTGACTGAAGAGGCCCATATGCCCTCCTTTTGTTTATGTTAATGCTTACGCCCTTTCAGTATAACAGGCCTGTGCAAGAGGGCGAAAATATGGGCTGCTCACGCGTTGGGGCGACGGCCTAAACGCTTGTGCGGACGGCTGCGACTATCGGTGACGCTGCCCGCCGTAGCGACTGTCTCCCGGCTATCTTTAAGAAGCATAAGTTGACTATCGGCGGCAGAGGCAATCCGCTCAAACTGTTCGCGGTCGATAGGCACCTGCCAGATAACACCTGAATACGTAACACTTACCGACGCACGCACAACCTTACCTGCTGGGGTGTCTTGGATAACAAACCGCAGGCCACTATCGCGCGCTTCGGCAATAGCCGCCTCGCTAATATCGCGGCGCAGCGGATACGTTATTTCTAACCTTTCGAAGCCTCTATCGATGTGGTCTTCAAGCGCCTCAATATCTACGTTCGCTGCTCGTTCTCCCTGACGAACGCCATCACCGGGCGGGATAAAGCTCATAACGGTCATTTCGTCGCCGCGTTCAAAACGGGACACGATATCTACTTGTTCGGCGTTCTGAACAGCATCCCCGGCCTCATGTTCGGCCTCTAATATACCCATCACGTCGTAGCCACGGCGGAACAGCCGTTTAAGCGTAGTAATAGTAGTGTGTAGAGCCGGATCGCCGCCCTTATCGTGACCGCCCAGCAGGTTGTGTATCTTGAGCTTATCCATATCGAAGATAGTAATAACAAAGGTGTAACCCTCGGCCCTCATACGCTCCAAAATGCCAATAACTTCGGGACGATCAAATAAAGCATCCTGAGCATTGCGCGTCAAAATACCATTGTCGGAATCTACAGACAATTGGCGGATGAGCACTTCGTGAGCGGTAATACGGTTTTGGTCGCGCTCGGCTTGAGCGCGCAAGTCGGCCGCTTCAGCGCTCAACACTTCGACCTCCTCGCCAAGGGCCTGCAGGCCCATTTGCCGGGCGCAAGCTATCCGTGCCTGATCAGGGTTTGGGCCAATTTGCACACATTCGGCACTTAATGGCGCGCAAGCCTCAAGACCGCAGGGAAGCGACCGACGGGCAAGGTCAAGCGGACCGGCCTGAAGAGTGAGCGCTTGCTCCCCTAAGCCAAGTAGCTCGACTGAGATTTGGCGCGGATCGGCAGGTAGTGAGTGTTCGAGGTTTAACATCTATTTAATCTCTAATGAGCGATTCATTATAGCATTAGCCATAGCATTAGCCGTTACAATCCCACTACCTACTACACGGTCGTTTTCATACAGTACTGCCGACTGTCCGGCAGTAAGGGCGCGTACTTCGTCGTCGAGAGTGAGATGCCAGTTACCATTCTCTAATTTACGCAGGCTGGACACCGTAAGCAGCTCGGCGCGGTAGCGGGTGCGTACCGTGTATGTGCCGTCATGTGTGGGCGGCTGGTTAATCCAGTGCACGCTGGTGAGTGTGAGCTCGTTGGTCCAGAGTCGCGCATCTTGCAGATCGGCAGTAACATACACTTCGTTCTTAGCCATATCCTTGCCCACGACGTAGTACGGCAGTCCGCCGCCCACGCCCAAGCCTTGACGCTGTCCAATAGTGTAAAACAACGCGCCGTCGTGCTGCCCAATAACCTTCCCCTGCTCGTCAACTATATTTCCTGGCACCGCAGTCACAAATTGCTCCAAAAAGTCTTTAATGCCCACTTTGCCCACAAAGCAAATACCCTGGCTATCTTTCTTTTCGGCAGTAATGAGGCCAAATTTGCGGGCCAGTTCGCGCACCGCTGGCTTTTCGTACTCGCCAATGGGCATGAGCGTTTTACGTAGAGCATCTTCGGTGACACGGCACAAAAAGTAGCTTTGGTCTTTGTTTGCATCGAGCCCGGCAAGCAGCTGGCCGCCACTAATGCGGGCGTAGTGGCCGGTGGCGATCATATCGGCGCCGTCTTCCAGAGCGGTGTTGAGGAATAGCTTAAACTTAACCTCTTGGTTGCACATAATGTCGGGGTTGGGAGTGCGGCCGGCCTGGTATTCGGCAATCATGTAGTCAACTACTTTTTGGCGGTACTCAGCCTGGAAGTCGTACATCTTGAACGGGATGCCCAGCTGCACGGCAACGCGCTTGGCATCCTGGTAGTCTTCCTTCCAGGGACACTTCATGCCTGGCAGGTCTTGGCTCCAGTTTTTCATGTAGACGCCCGTAACTTCATAGCCCTGCTCTTTAAGCAGCGCTGCGGTTACCGACGAGTCTACCCCGCCGCTCATGCCGACATACACCTTTTTGGTCATATTAGTCCTATTTTAGCAAATTTTTACGCTATTGGCCACCGCTAACGGGGGCGTTCGAGGTGGCGGCGCAGGCTCAGCAGCTCAGAGCGGCGGCCCAACCAATAGGAGGTAATGATGAGGGGAATCATAAGCGCTGCCGGAATCCACAGCACAATAATCTTAGTAACCGAACTGTTTTTGCCGCTGCTCGACGAGTTAGCCGTCTGCGAGACAGCACCGTTGGCAACCGCTACCAGCTGCAAGTAGGCTGTCTCGCCATTTTTATCCGTAGCTTTTACGATAACAACATACGAACCGGGCGACGCATACACATGCGACATAGTAAATGTGCCGGCTACGGGCTCGCTATACAGCGTGGCTGGCTTGCCGTCACCCCAGTCGACGCTCAATGCATACGGCGAGGTGCCGCCAGCTATGGTAATGGGCCATTGCAATTCTTCGCCAGGATTGGCACCGCGGCGGGCATAGGGGCTGCTGAGCGTTAACTGCGGAATGTTATTGGTCGCAAACTGCGTATTGTTGTACGTTACGGTCACAATATTGGAGTCTGGGCCGGGCTGGTCCAGATTATCGAACTGGCGGGCAACGAGGTCGTTGCGGCCATCTAGCAGTGATATCTGCAGCGAATAGCTGCCGTTACCGCACATAACTGAGCCCACAAACACGTTGTTGGCAAAAATCTTTATTAACAAATCCTTGGTGCATAAACCCGAGACAGCAATGGGGATACTGGTAAATACCGCGCCATTACTGGGTATAGCGATAGTGGCCGCTGTTTTAGGAGGCGGCGTTTGCACCTTGCCCTGCAAACCGGCCGAGCCAGAGCTGGGGCCGGGCGGCGTAATCTGAGCGTGCGCAAGAGGTGCCGCACACACCACAACTACCGCGAGTGCACTGGCGGCAGCTATGGCTAAGCGGCGTATACGTCCTAAAATAATTGCACCCCCTCGTGCCTGTTAACGGCGGCGACTTGCCTTGCGGATGATACGGCGGTTGTAGGAGCGAATCATGCGCGGCAAGACAAAGATCAGGACAATAAGTGCCAGCAATATGCCGACGCCCGTCAAAATGAGCGACAGCGGAATAATATAAAACGTGCGCTTGGCGGTAATCAGCTGGCCCTGAGTACCGTACCCAAAGTTGGCTTCCATGGTGTATTTACCAAACGAGCTAAGGTTGGCGAGCGGCGTTTGAAAACGACGGATGCTGTCCGGCAGCACACTTCCCCGCGGATCGGTATTGTTTATTTCTATTTGGGCGACCTGCTTGCCAAAGCGCTTAACCACAATCTTACCGAAGGGCTCCACCTGTACGTTGCCAATGTTCTGGAAGCGAGCGACCGCCTGCAGGCCATCTTTTTTAGTAAAGAATGATCCGGGGACATTGTTTTTGCGCACGTCTAGGCTGGCCAGGTTAACGCTTTCTTTAATTTCGCCGTTAACTTTAAGCAGCACAATGGTGCCAACGCTAGCCGATAGGTTCAGGTTCTTCTGGCCACCGGCTTCGTTAGTATTTGCCGGGGCAAAACGAATGGCACCGTAGTAACCACCGCCGGCCGCTGTCTTAGGAATGTTCACTGCTACTGCTACGGTGCGCTGCTCGCCGCCTTTAAGATTAATATTAGCTAGCGGCGACACAAACTGTTTAAAGCTGTGCGTAGGCGCAAATTGATTCTCATCCAGCATAATATTTGGCTTACCGGTTTCGTCGCCGGAAGCCACAAAGTCGTTAATGGCAGGGTGCAAGGTTGCAGGTACGCTGGTAAGGTTAGTAATAAAAACCTCTACCACCTTTGTGGTACCGGGGTCCATAACAATGTCCATGCGGACCGGCGAAATCTTGAGGGCATCGCCCCCAACGACCGACGTTTGAGCGGCATAAGCTTTACCGGAAAAGCCCAAACTTACGACGGTGCCCACAGCCATCACAACCACCACGACTGCGGTCAAGATTCTGCGTCGGATCATCTTACCCCTCATTTATACTTGCATTTATGGTATCAGAAAGATTAGAAGTTTGCCAAGGCTGTGTAGGTTAGTGTGGTGGAATACACACCACCCGGTTGGTTGGGCGCAACGTTCACCACGTAGCTTACTGTGTACTTGCGATAATCGTCCGGCTGCGGTGCGCTGGCTATGGTGTCGCCCGAATTGTAGCGGAATTGGTTCGCCACTCCATAATTGGGCGCCACGGCCGCAAAACCGGGCCCTGTGGCGTCCTGGCCAATACCCGGCGTGGTGTTTGCGCGCAAGTTCATGCCAAACTGCGCCGTACCGGGCGTAGCCGGGCCACCGGCCATGGCCGGAATAACGTTGTTACCCGAGGTCATGCTGGTGCCCGCTACCCACATGCTGTAACCGTTCGAGGCGTTAGTGGCAATAATAATCTGTGTCTGGGCGGCGCTGGTGGCGGTGGGAATTAAATTGCCTAAGTCCGAAAAATCTTCGGTTGCCGTAGTGCAGTCCAATCCGCTGATGCTTTCGCCTAGGCAAAACGTGAGATACGGGGGCACTTCGGCATTAAGCCCGAAGGCGCCAATAATTACCAGGGCTAAACCGCCATCGTCAGTACTGGGACCGCTAGTGTCGCTGCTGGCATAAGTTACTAAGCGGGCAAATAAAGAACCGGCGTCGTCGGGGTTTTGGATACCGTTAAATATATAGTGCGATACGGTGCCGGCAGTTGCGCCAGCAGGCGGACGAGTAATAACTAGTCTGTTGGGGGTGGTATTGGCCGACGATATCGTAAAGCCAGTTAGGCCGGATTGTGTCGCAATGGTCGCCCCTGACACATCCATACCTGTTGGCACGTCGCATACTTCGCCAAACAGCGGGCTGTTGGAACAGAACTCTATCGATATCGAACCCACCAAGCCGCTGGTGCCCACGTCAAATTGCAGGTCGTAGGACACATTCTGCAGCCCCTGGGTAGAGTTGCTCATTTTGAGCTTGCGCGGCTCCAACTGGGCAGCCGAAGCTGTTGACCGTAAAGAGAAAGGCCCCGTGCCTACCAGACACAGGGCAACCAGCACAAGCAATACTATTTTAGCGAGTGCGGTTTTGTGAAGCAGACGATGCATTCATTTTGTGCCCTAGAACGTGCCGCTTGCCATCAGGATCATGTTGGCTGTATAAATACCGGCGGCTGTGGTGTTGCTGGCGGTAGCTGCAAATACAAGCTGATTATTTACAAGACTGAGCGGACCGGAAGCAGTGGCAATGGTGTCGCCATAAAGAGTAGTCACGTTCTCTCCCGAAGTAGTATTGTCCATTCCGTAGTAAAGGTCACCGGTACCTATGTTGGTGTGGCCTGTGTCGTGGTAAACAGCGTCTGGCGTAATCGTACCACTACCAGTGGCATTAAAGTTACTATCGGCTACATAGAGACCGTACGCTGCCGTACCTGCTGCCATTGGAGTTGCAGCCGCTGTGTTGTCTTGGCCCGGAATGTTACAAGTAGTGCCGCCGTTGCTACTCAAACCTGCGTTGGCACAAGTGTTAAGGTTTTTCATGCGTATAAATATGCCGTTGGCTGCGTTAGTGGAGGTTTGAGTGTAGACGCTGGCGCGGTCTACCTGGCCTGGAGTCAATACGGCGGGCGTGCCGTGCCCTAGGGTTATGGTTGGGGCTGTTGCGCCAGTACAGTCCGTGTTGAGGCCGCTGGTAGATAAGTCGGCACCTGATACGCAGAAGGTGAGCGTTTCCTGTACTTTAGCGGTTACGGAAATCACATTGGCTGTCGTAAGAGCGAAACCACCGTAGTCTTGGGCTTGCGTGCTACCTTCTGATCCTGGAGCATATGTAGTTATATCGCCGGTTGCGTCGGCAGTGTAAGTAATAATACGGGCGTAAAAGGTGCCTAGGTCGGCAGGATTGGTAACATTAGTAAGCGTAAAAGTATACTGCGTGGTTGCAGTAAGGGCCACACCAGTGCTGTTGGTAAGTTTTACTGTGCGGTAGTTACCTGACGTGTTGTTCAAACCGGTTGAAGCCCAGTTAGCGTTGGTCCCTAAGTTGTTTGGTGCAGTACCAGTATCGAACGCGGGGGTAGCGCCGCCAACGTTGAAGGTAGTGGGCGTGTTACAGGTGCTATCGCCGATGATCGGTGTACTGTTAGAGCCCTTACAGAAGTCTACGATAATACCCTTTATAGTATAGCTAGTAGCAGCCTTAAAGCTTACTTTGTATGTCGTAGCCGCGTGGCTGATGCGTGAGTCGCTAATAGTAATGGAGCGGTTCTGTACTTGTCCACCTACTGGAAATGCATGTGCCCGCCTGGTTGTAATAACCGGTGCTAAGCCTGCCAGTGCAAAGGCAAAAGCTAGGACCACATACGATGTACGTGACAGCTTTTGTACTTTTATTTTCATTTTGGTGAATGAACCTTTCTCTGTTTTGCTCTGTTTTGATAGAGTTCTTCTAGAACGATCCTATCATGCTTATGCTGCCGCTGCAACATCTTTTTCCACAACTAACGTAGAATACCAAGCGAACTTCCTAGAATCCTGTTTGTGAAATATAGATATCGGCATAACCGTTGTTGTCGTTGGATACAGGTGCGCCGTAGGTCGCATTACTGTCAGCCAAAGCGTAGTAGGTAATATAAGAGCCGTCGGCGCTTATTGATGGAAAGTCTATAAAGCCTACTGCCGCGCCGCCCATAGAAGGGTTGATGGACACAACTTGCGTAGTGCCGCTCCGTAGATCTCTAACATACACATCTCTGCTAGAGTTGCCGTCAGCTGACACAAGAGAGCTAGATGCCAAAAACGAGACATAACGGCCATCATCACTTATAGAGGACTTTTCTACTCCCCCGGTTGCCACGTTGCCGCTGCCGTCCATGGACGCAACTGTATACGAACCAGTAAGACGGTTGTATGCCTGAATCGTTCCGGTACTTACCCCACTAGCCAGATTTGTCGCCCCAGTATTAATTGAAACGTAGTTGCCATTACATGATATAGAGTCCGGCCCACTAGCGGCATTTCCGCCCAGTGTCGCGTTAGTTAATACACTTCCGCTCCAACCTAATACGTCCACGAATACATCAGCGTTACCATTCGTGTCGCCAGAAACCAAATTTGAAGCAGCCGAGCGGAATGCGACCACATTGCCATCACAACTGATGTGAGCACCACTACTATTGCCATTGCCTCCAGCACCTGCCGACGTTACGCTAAGCGCCTTTAGAGCTCCTGTTGACATATCCTTAATATAAACTTGGTCTCCAATTCCATAGCCTGACACGCCACTCACTAGATTAGTCGAGGGCGATTCAAATACGACGAACCTGCCGTCTGCACTAATATCAGGAAAGTAACTGATCTGGTCGCCTTGGCTGCTGCTTGAATTGATGCTCGCTATAGTGGTCGTACCCATCTGCCTATCGTGCACGAATACATCGTCCTTACCGTTGGCATCGCTGCCAACCAGATTCGTAGCTGCAGATTCAAATACGACGTAGCGTCCATCATAAGAAATACGAGGCTGACCACTCCCCCCATTGGCCTGAGCGCCGGCACTGGACACACTAACGCGCGCAGTAGTGCTACTAACCGTATCACGGACAAAAATATCCGGAGTGCCGTTAGTGTCGCCAGAGACAAGGTTGTTGGCACTCGACGAGAACGCCACGTATCTGCCATCGCCACTCACAGCGGAGTACTGGCTGCCAGCATTCGCCTGCGCGCCACTCGAATCTACGCTTACCAAAGCATTCACTCCAGGAACCGTTGCCGAAGCTGTCGGCCCAAATGCGAGCCCTATCACCAGCAAAGCACATGCTGCCATTATCCCTGCACCAGTTGCTTTTTTACGCATAGCCCACCCCCCTATCATTAATACCCTTATGGTAAGTCCGCTAAACTAACCACGTCAATATGATAAAAAGTTACCTACACCTTGAGAAAGCACTAAAACTCCATTACTATGCAGTAAATGAGGCCGGTACTTTTTTACACCATTGGTTACCCCGGAGCAGGCAAAACAACACTGGCGTCCAGCCTAAGTTTTTGGCTTGGCACGACGCATCTGCGCGGCGACAAAATTGGCTTGGAGCTGTTTAGATTCCCTACTTACTCGCCGCAAGAGCGGCAAATGGTGTATGCCGAGATGAACCGTCGCGCTGGCGAGCACCTAAAACACGGCAAGCACGTGCTCTATGACGCTGCCACCAACACTGCCGCCCAACGCCAACAAGTTGTTGAGCTTGCTAAGCAACATGGTGCCGAGGCTGTGGGTATATGGGTGCAAACCCCAATCCCTGTGGCCAAAAAACGTGCGGGCAGAGCTCGCGACACCGGCGTGGTAGGTCAGGTAGTACGTGTTATTCCGCCGCACGTCTTCGACCAATATGTAGCCGCCTTTGAAGCACCACACCCGAGCGAGGGACGTATTGTAGTGTTATCTGGTGCCGCACCCTTCCCTCTGCAATACCGTCGTTTGCAGCGCAGCCTAGGCTTGCACCGCAGTATGCCCCGGCTTGTACAGTAGACCCCTTTCTCCTCACGACAGTCTCCTAGCATTCTCGTACTGCATTCCCGGCTCCATTTTTGTCATCAGTAACTCCCTAGGTTTGTCATTCCGGACTCGATCCGGAATCCAGGAGTCCAATACTCAAGTCGTCCCAGCGTGGACTGTCTTTTTCTATAAGCGCAATCTTCCATTTTCGATGCCAGTTCTTCAGTTGCTTCTCACGAGTTATCGCCGCTTCTATGGACGGGGTTTCTTCGTAGTACACGAGGCGCTTCACTTGATACCATTTTGTAAAACCCTGCGTAAGTCCGTTCGTGTGTTCGTAATGTCGCCTTAGCAGATTGTTTGTGACGCCAGTAAAGAGCATTCCGTTTCGCTTGCTAGTCAGAATGTATACGTAGTATGATTTCACGCCGACAGGTTACCACAGTCTCCCCTGGATTCCGGATCGAGCCCGGAATGACAGGCTCGGCGAGGTGACAGGTACGGTAGGGTTAGCGACAAGAAAAAAGGTGCGGCGAGGGGGAGGAGCTAAATAATTTGCGGAGCCGTCGAAGAGCGCGCGGCTAGTACGTAGAGGTGGCTACGAAAACACCATCGTATTGGTAGGTGCCGTCTGGGGTAACACTGCCGATGTTGTATATAAAAGATGCCGTGTAGTCGGTTTCGCCGCTGCTTTTAGTAGACTGGGCGATGATGTCGCCCTTGGTGTATTTGTATTTGTTGAGCTGATCGTAGCCGGTGGCGACCGTACCAAAGCTAAACGTGTTGTCTGGCACTTCTACGGGTGGCGCACCAAAGTTAATGGGGCTCGTGTTGGCTATAAGGTTCATGCCAAACTGCTCAACGCCAATAGTAGGGCTGGTGGGTGAGCCGTTGGTGTCAAGGTGGTGGCCATTACCTAAGTTGGTAGGCGAATCGGACGCCACTGTTACCACATAGCCGCTGGCCAGATATGTCTTAACGGCAAACGTTGCATTAGTAGTTGCGGTACCTACGGTGCTGAGCGTACCCAGGTCGGCAGAGCTCGCCGCCACCGAAAACGCAATATAGGGGCTACGGTCGGTGTTAAAACCGGCCTGCGCCCGAAAGGCCGTGCCGGCGGTGT
The DNA here is from genome assembly GCA_035478295.1 of Bacillota bacterium. Lineage (GTDB taxonomy): Bacteria > Patescibacteriota > Saccharimonadia > Saccharimonadales > UBA4665 > PMNU01. The sequence continues at coordinate 137,149 of DATIJU010000009.1, forward strand.
TGCCGGCAGCAATTTCGCCTGCCGATTGTTTGGAGCAGTAGCCAGTGGGCCCGCTCGAGCAGGCATTGAGCTCGCCACCGGCGCCAAAGAACACTTGGTCGACACTGTAGTTGGTAGAGTTTGACGCCGACTGCGCATACGCAAAAGCCGTGCAGCCGAGCACGAGCACGGATACTAACCCTCCAAGCGCCACTACCTGTTGTCGCCATCTCATATATGTATATTTTGTATCAACAGAAGTGAAAACACAATCCGGTTATGGCGTGGCCTCAGCAAATCTGCATCTATATCTGCCGCCGCTAGCCAAGAGCAATGTAGTCGAAGCCAAAGGTTTGCCCGCCTGGCGCTGAGTTGGCACTGCAAATGTCAAAGCCGGTGGTGCTGCGCGTAACGTAATACTGCAAACCGGCCGCACCGGAGCCAATGGGTGTGAGCACTATGTGTGGTGTGCTCGTAAACTTTTGGCTAAAGGTAATGCTGGCAAAGCAGCCAGCAGGCGGTGAGCCGCCGGTGTTAATGGTAATGGAACCCGACGTGTCGGAGCCGCTGAGCGACACCGTGCCGCCACCGCCCACCGCCGTACCCTTACTAATGCCCGGTATAGTACCGCCGGCAATAACGTGGTGCGTAAGGTTAAGGTCTCCGTTAAGCTGCAACGCCCCGGTAGTAACCGCCGTAGCTGTGAGGCTGCCTGCAAAATTGGTGCTGCCGCTTACACTCAGCCCGTTTTTGATGTTAAGTGCGCCAGACAAATTAAGCGTACCGCCCACCGTTAAGTTATTTACCTGTGTGTCGCCCAGCTGCGCCAGGCCCGATACCGCAATATCGGATAGCGATAGACTGCCGCCCACGCGCAAAGCGCCGGCTACTTCCAGATTGCTGCGCACAAGCACGCCGCCGGAGAATACGGCATTGGCCTGCACTGTCAGCACCTGCTTGGGGCTGCCCACGGTTACGTCGGTAGTTGCCAATTGCCTGAGATCGCTCTGCGACAAGCCCTGAGTGGCGATGTTGGTTTTGGCGGCTTGTTTGCTCTTCACAATGCTCACTACTACGATGCCGATACCAAGCACCACCACCAGGATAAACAGCAACAAATATACATTAAACTTGCGCCACAGCTTTTTGAGCGGTGATATCTTAGGCTCCTGCGGTGCGGTAGACGAACCGCCGCCGGTAGCGTCGGTTATATCGAGGTCGCCGCCTTCTGCCGGCTTATCGCCGGCTGGCGCACCTTCCTTTTTTGGTGCTTTGGCATCACCCTCGGTTTGCTGCTCCAGGGAGTGCGAATCGTTCGCGGCATCGGCTTGTACTTGGGATGGATCCATTGCTACTCGTCTACTCTTTGCCCTTTATTCTACTAGAGATGACCGTAAAGCGTAAACACTATGCACATTTGCCAGTGCCCGAACTAAAATTTGGCGTGCTGTGCGTAGCGTGCTTGTGCCTGCTGTGACAGCGCAATACATTCTTGAGGATCAAAGCCCAAATCATCACACCAACGAATACAGGAGGTTATGAGGTTGCCTAGTTCTTTTTTGAGCTCGGCTTCGTCGATTGTGCCCTGCTCTATTTGAGATCGCGTTTGGCGGCAAATGTCGCCGTAAACTACGCCTATTACGCTGGCGATGTGTGATAAGGCCATGGGCCTGTCGCCCCAAATTACTCTCGCTTGCTTCAGAATATCTTCTATGGTCATGTTTACTATTCTACGTCATCCGGACACCATCAGGCGAGGTCGTCGTACATGAGTGCAGTTTGGTCGGAGGGCGAGCACCGCAGCGCAGGCGTACTAAAGGTACGACGGAGCGAGGAGTGGCGCGTTCCGGGCAAAATGTGCCATGTACGACGATCGTTAAATGTCCAGGAAGACAGTAACTTTGTCGGCTTTTACGTGCATCAGGCCGCCGCTTATGCGAATGCGCTGCTCTTCGCGGCCGAGAACGGGGCGAATAAGCAGCTCGCCAGGATTTAACAACGTCATAAAGTTGTGATGGTGCGGCAAAATGTCGAACGGACCAGTAGCGTTTATGGCAGTGATGCTAAAGCTTTCTTCGTCGAAATAGGTTTTAAACGGCGAGTACACCTTGATATGCATGGTAGGCACGCCATCTTTGGTAGCCTCTTGTTCTTTTTTAGCTTCGTCTATGGCCTTGCTGGCATCGGTTTTTTCTTCAATCATGATCGCTTCTTTGCCTTGTCATACCGAACCGGAATGACATTACACAATAATTTCCTCAATGCCTTTAAGCATGTCGTCGCGCTTTACGTACTCGCCTTTTTTGCCAGTCATGCTCTCCATAACGTTCATGTTTTGGGTAAAGTACTCGATGAGCTTCTTGGCCTTGGCGTAGTCGGCGCGGTCGGCCGGCGACAGTTCGTTTTCACCAATAATAGCGATGATGGGCTTGAGCATTTCGTACTTCTGCAGCAGCCCCTGTACTTGCACGCTCAACAGGTAGTGGCGTTCGCCCACAACTTCGGGCGTGAGCAAGGAGCTGGTGGTGTGGATGAGGTCTACGGCCGGGCGAATGCCTTGTTCGGCCACGGCACGGCTGAGGATGATAATGGAGTCGAGTTCGTGCTGAATCATCTGCACAGCCGGGTCGGAGGTGTCATCTGCTGGCACGTAAATAGTTTGCACGGCGGTGATGGAGCCGTGCTCGTTAGAACTTAAGCGGTCCTGCAGCATTTTAACGTCCGAGAAAATGGTCGGTTCGTAACCACCTTCGGAAGGCACTTGGCCGATCATGGTAGCAACTTCGTTTCTAGCCTGGATGTAGCGGTACATGTTGTCGGCAAAGAACAAAATGTCTTTCTTTTGCTCGTCGCGGAAGTATTCGGCCAGTGTTACGGCGCTTAACGCAATGAGCGAACGCTGCACCGGGTTTTCGTTCATTTGCCCAAAAAACATGCAGGTGCTCTTTAAAATGTCGCCGGTGTTTTTGAGCGTATCGTACAGTTCGTGACCTTCGCGGATACGCTCACCAATACCAGCAAAGAACGACAAGCCGCCGCCCTGCTTGGCCACGTTGTTGATCATTTCCATGGTGAGTACGGTTTTGCCTACACCAGCACCGCCAACAATGCCAATCTTGCGGCCCTTAACAAAGGGCGCAAAGAAGTCCAGTACCTTAATGCCGGTTTCCAAAATCTCCGGCTTAGAAATTGACGCTGCGGCGCCACGCTGTGGCAAGGCAAAAATGCTGCGGTGTTCCATGTCGCTGTCGTCTACTGCGGGGATGCCGTCAATGGGCGCGCCAAGGGCGTCCACCACACGGCCGATCATCTTGTCGCCTACCGGTATTTCGATGCTGTGGCCGGTGGGCGTTACCGTCATGCCCTTTTGAATGCGGAAGTCGGTACGGATGATGAGGCAAACGGCGCGGCCGCCTTCTTCGATGCTATCTACCAGCAGCTGCGTGCCCAGGGCGTCAACAATTACCAATTCGTGAATATCGGGAACAAGATCGTCAAATTGAACGACAACGGTGAGGTCTTTTACGACGCGAACGGTACCTTGATTCATCTTATTTGCCTCCCATAAACAACCCTTGAGACAAACCTTCGGTTTTTATATTGCTTCTCGCGGTGTCGTTCTTCTTTTTCTTTAATGACTGGAACGACTCCGGTTCTGCATATAATTTCGCTAATCGCAAAGTTATCAACGCGCGGCGCTTGGGCAAAAGCCC
>DATIJU010000010.1:0-126119 GCA_035478295.1 Bacillota bacterium
CGCAGTCATTTCCCGCGCAATGCGTATTGTGAAAGTCGAGCACCACATCATAGCCGCCGCACAGCTGCAGCAGTTCGGCGGCACGGCGCTGCTCGTACTGCTTGCTTGGGCGTTTGCCAGGAAACGAGCGATTTAAATCATTTGCTATAAAGCGGCAATTTTGAGCAATTGCCGGCTCGTTCGCAAGTACTGCGTCCACGTTTTTTATCGGCTGTTGCTGCAGGCGCTTCACAAGCGTAACGCCCAGCGGTTCATTGCCGTGCATACCGCCAATAACTAGTACCCTCATGACCGGCCCTTCAGCACCACAAACGCACGCCTATCCGGCACATCAATTACCTGTTCAAATACGGTTGCCCGCTCACCAAAATCCCTCCGGCTCACTGCAAGCATTCGCTCATTTATAGTCCGGAATGCAAGCGTGTCTGTTTTGAGTCGCTCCATAAAACCATCGCACATGGCGCCAAAATTGCGCAGATTGCCGGAAGTGCGCAGCACTCTATTTGCAAACACCTCGTCTAGCCAACCCACTGCTTGGGCTCCTAGTGTTTCCTGTATCCAGTCGTCCATGGCCGGGGTATCGCTGTACTTTTCTTTTGCGATCACTCCAGACTCTGCCTTCCACGACAGCGCTGCCAGGGCTACACCTCCAGGAGTCTGCTCGGCATACCACGCTGTTGGGCGGCTGGCGGCTAATTGCTCAAACCCCTCAATAAGTTCAGCGGGCTCATATGCCGGCAGCCTCGGGCAGGCGCCGCACATATCGCAGACAGAACCTACCGCAACACGCGAAAGTCCGCCAGTACAGCGCTGACGCGTATCTGCGCATTTACTTACCTCAAACCACGGCTCGCCGGCAAACGCCGACTGGTAGGCCAAGGCTATCTCGCCATACAACGGCCTCACCGCCTCCGGGCTATAAAAACTACTATTACCCATCTCAAAATATCCCTTTTTAAATTACTAGCAATAACAAAAACGCCAGCTTGGTGCTGGCGTAGATAGTTTTGACTAAAGCCTACTTACTCAGCACGGGCTGGCGATATATGGCGGTGATGCGTGCCGATTATTTCTAGTGCATATTCGTAGCCGTTACTGCCGTTTTGCAGCCAGTCGCTTATACGGGCAACTGTTCGGCTACTGAGCTTGGTTTTAGCTGTAATGTCTGTGTAGCGGTCGCCGTTTTTTAACATACGAGCCGCTTCTAAACGGGCGCTTATCTCTACAATTTCTTTTTCGGTCAGTACGTCGCGCAAAAAGTTCTGCATGGTTTTTTGATCATCAATAGCAACCAGTGCCTCGGCGAGCTGCCGGGCAGTGTCATCTTTCCATACATTAGAAACGTCCTTGGACATGTGCGGTACTTTACCAAAGTAAAGTAGAATTGTCAACTGACGTTCTGTCGGGCAAATGTGCCGCGCCTACATCTATTCGGTGTCAGTATATGAGAAAAAGCCCTGGAGCGATCTAAGAGGCGCCTTGCGTCTGCTAGGGGGTGCTATCCCTTCATACCAAGTAACGGTCCCCCGCGCTTCAATTGCGCGGAGTGTTACTTGGTATGAAGGGATAGCCATCGTTAGGCAATAATGACAAAAGTATATTTATATGGTAAAGTATATGTATGACAGGCGAGGCTTCGTTTGACAGCCAACAACCCGAAGACGGGCAAGGCCCCCTCGGCAATGTTTTCGCCACACTTCAGGCGCTCGCAGCACAAGCCCGAGAGTGGCAGTTGCATGGCTTGCCGCCCGAGCTGGTAGCTGCCGCCCGGCAAGCCGAACAACCGCCCGCCGACCCGGTTGCACCAACCGTGGGCCAGGTTGGACTTGTACAGCTTGTCGATATACAACCAGGCCCGCCAGAGCCAGAGCTTAAGGCACTACCGGATAAGCCGTTACGTGAATGTGGCGTTGAAGACCTTGCAGGCTTAAATAGTCATCAGCTTGCCGAGCTAATCTTTGCATCCACCGACTATACTGCCCGAACCGTTAAGCATACCGCCTTTCGGAACGGCCTATCTGGAACGGTGGCATATAGCTTAGTTTTAGACACGCCGAGCGAAACAACTACCGACACATTAATAACAGCCGACAACGTCCGCATACACCAGCCAAAACAGCCGCAAACCGGATTGCGCCTTCCAGAACAGGAAGAAACCGCATTACGCTTTGTTGATGTACATTTGCCGCATATTATAAACGGCAACGCTAAGACACTGCGCAGCGGATTACCGGCAGTGGACGCCAAGCTACAGGAGCACGATCTGCCCTCAATCTCGTGGCTAGAGGACAGAGATGAGAAAAAGGTCGCACTGTTCTGGCGGAATTCTCCCGAAGAAATACTAGCGCAACACAACTACGGCGATGGCCCCCTATTTATGGAGCACGAGCAGCCACAAGATATGCTCGCTGCCGAGGTGAACGACTTGCAGGAACTCGGTTTTGATTTTGGCGATGTTGTTGCCGCGTTGGAGCCCGTGGCTCGTACCATGCGTCAGGCAGTTATTGCTTATCACCAGCCGGAATCGTCCGAGACCAGCATGTTCCATGTTACCAACCTCACCCATGGTGAGCTGCGTCGGTATACTACCGAAAATCCGAGCGACCCAACACAGCAGGGCGTCACAAAGGCATGGAAACACAATATAAGCAGCCTGCCTTTCAAGGACGTTCAAGTCTCAACGCTCGACCACGAACTCGGCAAGGCCGGACACCTGGGCTGGCGCATACCCATTTCCGAAACCTCCCTAGAGCTGTACAAACACCGAATTGTGGAGGGTCATTACCAACCCCATTACCGTATCAGTGCCGCTCGCACCGTCTGGGCTATGGAAATGGGTACGCCAGAACAACAGGCACGGGCACTCGAAATAGACTGGAATCATACCGCAGAAGCTTTGGACCATGCGGCCGCTAACAACGACCGCGCTGGCATGAATGCCATCCTTAACTACATGATGCGCTACTTCCCGCGCGATGACAGCCCCTGGCGCGAACACGGCTTCCCGGGTTATAGCTACCGAGGAGCGGCCTACTCCTCATTACATGAGCTGCTGAGCGAAACAATTGCCCGGTACGATCACATCAAACTAGTCATCCCCCAGGGCTACGCCATGTATCGTGACGTACCGCTGCACGGCATTAACGAAGATATGTAATGATAATTCCGGCGAACAGGAATATAAGGTGACCATCACAGAAATAGTTCGCTGGAACGAGGGTTTCTAGAAACTATACAAAAGGCTACGAGCCAGGCCTAAAATGATGCCACTCGCCACCACCCACCGCAGAAATATTGGCGTCAATAACCTGTACTGCAGCGTCGTCATCGACGGCATACATATCAGTCTTTAGAGTTTTGGCAACTTCTTGTAGGTAAGGAATGCGTATTTTTTGAAAGTTTTTTGAGTTCAGATGAGGACGGAATGTAAAGTCGACAAGCTTGAGTGTGCGGCTCGATGATTGGCCACTAGGCCCCATTTCGTCATAATCCTCATCGGTAAAGATACCGTCTTTTTCCATAGCCTCCACGTCCGCATACAGGTCCGTCCCCATAATCTGGCTACCTGCGCTAATGCCAATATAGGCCTTGGTCTTTAACCATTCAGGAAGCGCATCATAGATTCCACACCGCTGCATCCAATAGCTTAGGTAGAAGACATTGCCTCCGCCTACTAGCAGTACGTCTGCCTCTTCGAGCTGGGGCCACCACAATGACTTATCTAGATTATAAACAGCAGCCAGGTCAACAACACCAAAACTTTGCCAACCTACCTGGTAGGGCAACACTAGGTCTTCTTGGATCATCCATGACTTGTCGCCAAACTCTACATTATGAGCCGTGGGAATAACGACAATTTTTAGCTCTTTAGTAGGTCGCTCGAGCATGTTTCGTAGTGCTTCCACAAGTGAGGGGTTCGTTAAGCCAGCGGAGGTTAAGAGCAACTTCATTACTCTAAATTGTATCAGAGGCCATAGAGAGAGTCTGGAATGCTAGTTTTAGGCACTTCCATTAAAGCAGAATTAATACTAGCGATTGTAACGCTCCACTATTTAAGCAGTAGGTCTGCCTAAATCAGCCCAGAGCCTAACGATATCTGCAACGTCGGGATCAGGAAAATGTTTGGCTTTCTCTTCATCACTCATTTCATCATATTCAACAGCAAAGGCTTCGGCGGGACCAAGTGCACCGCGTAGTAACTCTTCCGCATTTGCACCGTCCCAGCCTAGCAATGGGCTAGTGCCATCGTCTCGTGCTCCGAAAGCATCCTGCAGAGTGTCGTACCTACTGCCCCCATAATTTCGGGCTAACACCTCATTAGCCATGTCTAAGTCTCCACCCGGCTCAAGGCCAGCGGCTGGTCCGCCTTCAATACGTCTAGCCATGCGGGCATCTGGACTATTAGGGTAAAATGGATAACTCATAGTTCCACATTATCTGACGCCGAATCCTCGAATAGCAACTAATTAAGTCAGGTTAGAAAACTAAAGAACTGGTGGCTACAGAAACCACGATATCCCTAATCTTGGTTTGGCGCCTCATATCTAAACGCAAGCGCTTTCTGTATTTTCGGGGTCATAGTTACAGGCCCGTATTTTTGAAGGAACAGCTCCCCATAAGCTGGACCCAAATTTCTTTGCAAGCTCCATATTGCATCGACTAAATCTAGTTCGGGGGTACCGAAGCTAAGCTGCCCGAAATCGATATAACCAATTTTCTTCTGCTTCGAAATTATAATATTCGGTAGCGCCATATCGCCATGGAGTAATACGCTATGAGCACTCGCCTCAGGAAACACTGCGGCTGTATCTAAACTATGCAGGTACCTAACAGCCTGAGCAAATGTGTCCACAATTTCAGTGTCAGACCACTCACCAACAAGTTCAACCAGATTCTTTCCAGGCAGCTCGCTAATGAGTAGGTAATCGCGGCCGTTCTTCGACACGTGAAAGTCAATAACTCGTGGGACTGACAGCACGGTTGCAAGCTTTTTTAGGTTATCGCGTTCAGCCGCAAGCGTTGCTGCAATTTTAAGATAGTAATGAGCATCTGCCGCTTCTACTTTATACACCTCATCTTGATGGGAGTAGGCGTGCCTTGTGGCTTTAAAGGGTGGGGCAAGTATTGCCGACAACCACTTCATTGCTTGAGGATCAAGATGGTTCATAGCACTGTTCTTCACTTTACAATCATATCGTATCGACCTACCAAGGTGTATACGGTCAAAATCAAAATTCACCCCTTTTTACAGAGGTGAATTCATTGTTTCAAGCCATTGCTGGCGATAATTTTCCTATGGTGATCCCACGGGGATTCGAACCCCGGTTGCCGGGATGAAAACCCGGTGTCCTAACCATTAGACGATGGGACCACAAAGTTATTGTGGCAAATTACCTGCATTACTTTAGCATAACAGGGGTAAAAATGGAAGACTTGACCAAAACTATCATGCGCCACATCGTAAAAGCAGATCTTCCTCTATGAAAGGTCAGAAGCTAATAACCTTAGAGCTCTTACCGAGCCCATCCGACAGTAGTCTAAATAGGGCATCCTTTGTCAAAATTATATTCTGCTTCGGGCTGTCTAGAGCTATGACTATGTCGCCATATCTCCGATTTTTACTCTTCATATCGCACTTATCTGGTTGAGCGAGTGCAGCTTCCAGCAACAGACACACCGCTTGCGCACGTGGCCCGTCTCTTCCTTTAAAGCTTTGTGCTCTTAGATATTGGAGCAAGCCGCCAATCTCACCCTCACGCTGCTTCAAAAAACCTTGCAGGCTAACCACATAGTCTTCTTTACAGATACGCAAAAACTCGCCATAGTCCTCCCTGCTATTAAGAGTAGCGGCAAGGACTGGATGGCCTTCAAAATTTCCCTCCACCCTTCTGATTATCCTTTGCGTCATCTCTTGGATCTCAAAAATTGCGCTTTCAACCTGAGCCAAATAAAGGTCTATATCATGTGGATGGATCGAATCGTTAAGGTAGCTCAAGGTAGCTTGAAGTAATGCATGATTCTTTAGCTCCCTAATTCTGAATGTCTCACTCGCTACTGAAATAGCCATGTGCACATCGCCGAGAGCTTCCACAGACTTAAAATATTCAACCCAAGAATGTAGCAGTCCCAGCCGGAATTCTATTAGACAGTAATAAAGAGTGTTCCTACTACCCGGAGAATTCTGATATAGCCTAGATAAGAATGCGCTTGGCGTATGCTTGATCTGTTCAATAAAGATAGAGGTATCCAACGTGGAGGCGGCCACAGTTGGCATAAATATCAACCCTCTTTTTTAATTGAGGTAATGCCGATCGCATGTACTGTGCCGAGGAACTGGCGATATGACTCGATGTCCCTCTTGCTAGTGTAAAACTTCTGTATGCCCCTCTTGATTGTATTGATCTTATTGGGCGTAAAGTCTTGAAAGTTATTGCGAAAGGACATGACGATATAGCCAATAAACATCCTAGAAACGGGATCTCTCGATAATGTTCTCAAGTAACTCTGTGAGGTTTTTATTACATCCTTAACATCATCCAACTTTACGCTGTCACCTATTCTGTCCAGTCTTATCAAAATATTGTCTAAATACGCATCAAAGATTAAGGCCCTCGCTTCACGACTTTTGCTAGCTACACCCCACGCTTGTTTGTCGATATCTCTAGAGTGGTCATCGCGCGTTAATTCGTCAATGGAACCATCTTTAGTCTGTGAACCCTTGCCTCCGGACAGGGTTGTAACTACTGGCATATTCTTACCTATAGGTCTTGATCCTATGTCAATTGGCGTAATTGGGCCTACCTTTCCACTTATCATAGGTTCTTCTCAATCAGAGCAGTGCAGCCGTCAATAAGGCGTTTCCCCTCTGTGATTAAAGGTGAAATATTTTCTTCTAGCTCGCTAATCTCTGGTGACTGCATAAAAACATCCACGTCGATAATTATATTCGACTCACTTTTGTTACTGGGGCCAGTTGCGGTAAAGATACTTGCCACCTCATGGTTCTTTGCGGGTCCAAACTCAATATGGTTATTATAGCCATTTTTGATGCCATCGAGTCCGAAAAATACATCCCTCGCTTTGTCGGCAGACAGCTCGGCCAATTCCTCATATTTGCCATGAAATACTTTCGCAAACTTACTAACGAGCTGACTATAGTTCCCGTCCTGCGGGTAGAATACCGCTCCTCGTGCCCCAATACGTTCAATATGCTTTATACCAGTAGCCTCAATGAGCAGCTTAAGAACTTCTTGAATATGATCAGGCATTGGCTCAAAGGGTCTTTATTCTCCAACCTCCAGCTTATAGAGTGCAGCTGGATTTTTAATGCTTCGTCATTCGATTCTTTAGTAAAGAGTATCTCGGCAGGATCGTGGTTAACCTGCCAATTATCAAAGCGGCCAGCGAAGGATGATGCTATAGACCGCATCTTGTCCAGGTAAACCAGTGTAGGCTTGAACCTGATTTCTACAATGAGTCTGTAAGATTGTGCGATAAACATATTAACTACTTCAGGCTGTATTATTAACCGAGCTCATTCCTAAGTAAATAAGTAAAGCGGAAAACTGCATATATTATATCACATTAAGCGAGCATTCGCACTAATTACGCTTGGCGACTATCCCCTTACAGCAAGTAGCGCACGCGTGATGCGGTCAGGATGTTATAATAGTAGACATGGTAACGGACAAGACCATTGTGACATGTCTCTATATCGACGCCTCAAATTTATACGGCGCCATTAGTGACCTGCTCCCAAATGGCAGCTACATAGACTTTGGCGATATTCTACGATGCCTAGAAGAAGATTTTCATATACACCAGATCAAAGCTTACGGTACATATTTACCCGATGAGCCTAACTCCCCGCCTACCCGACAGAAATTTATTGGCGCGCAAAGCAAGTTTTTTCGTTCGATAAAAGCCATTCCGAGAGTAGAGTTCTTTAAGGGTTATTTTTCGGCAACCTCTAACAAGGAGAAAGGTATAGACGTAAAGCTCGCGGTGGACATGCTAAAAGACGCATACGAAGGTTCCTATAAGTGTGCGCTTATAATGACAGGCGACGACGATTTTCTTTATTCTATAGAGTGTGTGAGAAAGATTAACATTCCCGTTCACCTTACGGCCTTCGCTAGCCGCTTTCCCTACGGCATTGCCCATAACACTAACCACCGATACGTTTATGACTTAAATGGCTACTTCACTAACACAATTCTTCCTAACCTAAAGCAGGCACCACGGAACATTCAGATTAAAGACATTACGAATAAGGTAGCAATTATTTCAGTATAAAAAAGCCCGGCACCATAAGCGCCGGGTATGTACGTGTATAGTACATTGATTTGACAAAGCGTGTCAAGTGTTTTAATACAGTTAAGCATAAAGACTGTGGATAACCATAAGCATTATGCCTGGGCGCGTAATATAGTAATGAGCAAAAAACTCTTCAAAAGCCTAATCAAACGCGCTTCTCAATTTCGGCCGTAGTATAATTAAAGCCGTCTAAGCTCGTAGGTCACGCCAAGTTTATTTAGTATTCCCTAGGCATCCGGATACTCTATTAGAGCGTTGAGACCCTTTGGGATCTAAATAGATTCAAACGGTTTCGGCGCTTTTTTAGTGCCGAACAGATATCTCGAATCCCTCAAAACCGGATTGAGGTCTATTTACTATACTCTAAAATCGGAGATAAAAGTACATGAGTAACACCCTATATAGTGCCTTGACAAGCAAGTACATATGGCGTACAATTTTAAGTAAGATGCGTTATACCTTCGCCCAATTCCGCGCCGAATATCCCGACGACGCTGCCTGCCTCAAAGCCGTGCTCGAAAACCGCTACGGCAACACCTGCCCGCGTTGCGGCGTCATTGGTGTAAAGTGGCACCCCATCACTGGCCGCAAAGGTTTCGTGTGTTCGGAGTGTGACCGCCATGTATACCCGTTGGCCGACACTATTTTCCGCAAGTCCGAGACTTCGCTGTGGAATTGGTTTTACGCTATCTACCAGTTTAGCGTCGCTAAGAATGGAGTCAGCGCCAAAGAGCTAGAGCGCACGCTGGGCGTTACCTACAAGACTGCATGGCGCATGTGTAAACAAATACGTCTGCTTATGGAGCAAGACGGTGACATGCTGGGTGGCGATGGCGAAGCTGTAGAAATCGACGAGACATACGCACCATCCCGCCGACACCCTCGCGCTCTTGGCCGGAGTAAGAAGCAGATCATATTCGGCGCAGTCGAACGCACCGGCCGCGCCAGCGTTGTGCATGTACGCAGTTCCGGCGCTCGTGTACTTTTACCTGAGATTGAGAATCGCATCGCGGCTGGTAGCCACATACACAGTGACGAGTGGCAAGCCTACAAAACACTAAACCGCCGTGGCTACTCGCACACGACGGTCAACCACTCTAAGCTGGAGTATGTGCGCGGCACTGCGCACACCAACACGATTGAAGGCTTTTGGAGCCAGCTCAAACGCTCAATTGACGGAAGTTACCACGCTGTCAGCCCTAAGTATTTGCAAAGCTACATAAACCAATTCGTGTTTATGTACAACCACAGAGCTATTGCTGCTTGCCCGGTCCTTTTGGAACGGGCTGGGAAGCTCTCTTAATTAGTTGTTTGAATAGTTTCTTGCTCATATACTTATTCTACACCTGATAAAATTTTCAGGGCTTCTGCTCTAGGGCGGCTAGAACCTGGTCTCTGATGTAGATAGCACCGACGAATAGTACTACATCAACAGTGGTACCGCTATTAAACGCCCCTTCTTCTATCGTGTCTTTCAACTTCTGATCTCTACCGAACTCACGCACAGTTTCGATGACGTACTGCTCTGTCCTATACTCGTTTTCAGGTTTCCTGGCCTGGACAGAGGTAACTATTTCACCCAACCTGGAATCTACTATCTCTTTAATGCCCGACTCGTTGAGGATTCTTTCGCCCTTTTCGGTTAGCGCCCTAGGGGAATTGCCCTCGACCGCACCACTTTGCTCAAGTTTTATACTTAGGAGCATGTCGTGCACCTTATCAATACGTTCAGTAGCCTTATCAATGCGCGACCCTAAGTCGGTAGCAGCTTTATCCACTTTCTTCTTTAGTGCGCCTAACTCTGGCTTAACATCCTTATCAATGGCGCTCTCGACAGCACCTAGGCGGTAGTATGCGCGGATGGCGGCGGCAATAATGCCTAACACAAAGATAGCAACGGCAACAATGACGCCCCACATTCCCCAATCAACATTTTTCCAGTCAATGCTGGCGATGTACTGCATTTATCTCAACCCCTGATTTAAGCTTGAGCATATTATAACACATTGTTTGTTTTTATTAAAGCTTCGCGCCTCAGTAAAACTTCGGACGGAACCATAGTCATAACCATAATGTACCACAGCTCCCCTTAGAAATCATGAAAGTAATGGCCCATGTGGATATACGAGAGTCGCTACTTGCTGTAAGGGGATAGTCGCCTTACGCTTGCATCACCCCACTGTTTCTGATTTTTTTATCTAGGGTCTAAGGGCACTACGTGCGCTTGCTCGCCATCCACTCACCAAAGCCCACAACCACCAGTACGGCGGCAGCGGCGAGGGTAATTGTGCCGATTTTCTTAAGCGTGGCAGCCTGCACGGAGGCACCGTAGCCACCCAGCAACATTAGCGATCGGCTGGTGTCTAGCTGAAACATAGTGGCCTGCTGCTGTTGCAAGGCAACATTGGTGGGGTCGGCAGCTAGGGCAGCGCCCACTTCAAACGACGTCTTGCCGTTGCCTACCAGCGCCAGCTGTACTGCCAAAAAGTCGTCGGCGTAGGCCTTGGCTGTGTCGCCGTCTTTTACTTGCTTGCCGGCATACTTTTGGGCCTTGGGAAAGGCTTCTGGCGCAAACGACGGCGTGCCTTCCGGCGGGAAGTAAATGCGTTGGTCGGCCAAACCCTTATTAACATCTTTGAGTGCCTGGCTGCCGGAGTTCCAGCACACTACGCCCACCACCACGAGCACTACCGCTACTACAAAACTGAGGCTGCTAAATACTTTAGCGCCTGTTCGCTTGTCTTCTTTTTTGCCCACCGCCATGTTAGAGATCCTTTTTTTAGGTTATGTGATTTTAGTGTACACCGGTTGTGCTTATTACATCAAGCTCGATAAAATCGCTCATTGCCGCTACGGCCATGCAATTTGCAGCATACATTACGGCATACGTTTACTGCTTGTGCTTACCAGCCCTACTCCTTATAATCGACCTATATGGCAAGATTACCTATTCCTGGACAGGATTCCGGCACCTGGGGTGATGTCCTCAACGAGTTTTTAGGCCAAACATTACAAGGCGACGGCTCACTCAAAAACGGCGTGGTAACCAGCGCTAAGCTGGAGAGTGCCGTCCAGACCAAGCTGGCAGCTATAGACACACTGCCGCAGGTGGCCAGCACCACGCAGGCCGGTACTAGCTACACCCTCGTTCTGGCAGACGCCAGTACGGCAGTGGAGTTTAGCTCGGGCAGCGCCGTTACGGTTACCGTACCGTCTAACAGCACTGCGGCTTTCCCTGTTGGAACCGTTATAGAGCTTTTGCAATATGGCACCGGCACGCTGACGGTGGCAGCCGGCGGTGGCGTTACTATTCGCTCCGCCAACAATCTGCTTTCGGCTCGTACCCAATACTCCGTGTTGTCGCTGCGCAAGCGCGCCACTAATGAGTGGGTGCTAGCCGGAGACCTCGCGTGATAGGCGCCCGAGCCTTTGCCCACCAGCCCGTACTGCGCCAGCTGGCTGCCGGCGTGCGCGCCAGCAAACGGCGCGTGGGGTACTTGGGCTCCGAAACCGCACTTACCACGCTCAATAACGGCGACCCGCTCCCCGGCGGTTGGGTAGCCCACTGGGACACTGGAGCGCTTATTGTTACCGCAAACAACGTGACGATAGATCACTACCGCATCCATGGCTCGGTGGTATTTAACGGCGACAACCCCACCATGACCAACTGTGTAGTGTACTGCAACCCCGATGATATTTTTGGCGTAACCATCAGCGGCAGCGGCCACGGCGTGCTTACCATTACCGACACTACGGTTATTGGCGACCCTAGCGGCATCAGCCCACAGGTAAACGGCATCTCATCCGACTCCGGCCTGGTAGCGCGGCGCTGCGACGTGTCCAAAACCGGCGACGGCATACACCTAAATGCCCAGTCCAATATAAATAACGCCATAATCTCGCAGTGTTACATTCACGATCAAGGCTTTGTGGACGAATCTCAGCACTGCGACGGCATCCAGATATTTAACGACAACGGCGGCTTTTTTACGGTGGAGCACTGCTACATCGCCAGCTCGCCGTCCACTATCGGCACGCCCATGAATTCGGCTATGACCTGCGGCACGGCTACTAACGATACTACGGCGCTGGCTACCCCGATAATCAACAATAATTACTTCGACGCCGGCCTGTACCATCTGCGTGTTAATTACCGCTTGCATAACAGCACCGTTACCAATAACGACATCGGGCCGGTGCACGGCGGCGAATTCGGTACCTACGATATTATTACACCGGTCGCCACCTGGAGTGGGAACCGCGACCCCTCCGGCAATCCGGTGAGCAACCCCAACCCTGTCGTTACGCCCACCATTAAAGAAACCCTGCAAACCACCGACGGCCAGTTATCCACCCAGGTTCTTTCTACCACGGCTGGTACCACCCTCGCCGGCGACACCATCCTGGTAGTCTACGCCACCGACAACAACACTGCCGGCGCCCCCACCAGCACCGCCGGTACACTCACCCAAATTGGCACCGACGCCGTAAACGGCGACGGCAATGGCCTGCTGCGTGTGTACAGCGTGCCGGTTGCGTCGAGCGGCTCCAAAAACGTTACCATTCCGGCCGCTGGCGGTTTCGACATTATGGGTGCGGTGTTTGTGCTGAGCGGCAGCATCGAGGTGGAAGGCTTTATAAAAACCAACTACAACCCGTCTATTAGCAGCTTCGTGACTCCTGCCGCCACTTTTGCCGGCGGCAAAAATCTGCTGCTTGCACTGCTACTTAACACCAGCGGCCGCACATTCGACTTATCCAGCTCTGGTCTTACGCAGCGTGCCAACCCTAAATGTCTGCCATTCTCGGCGCTCACCGTAGGCAGCGCCATCATGAGCAGTACAGGCGCCACCCCCACCTACACCGTTACCATGGATAACCCGGCCAAACCAGCGGCCGTAATCATCGGGCTGCAAAAACTCTAGCCTCCAGTCGTACCATAGGCACGGTAAGGAGACATGTCCGTGCAAGACAAACCGCTCACCACACTCACCGGCAATATACTAAAAAGCCTGGTTCAGACTCAGTAATCACCGTGACGGCCTAGAAAATAGGCAACACAATTTGCACAAATGTCTATATTAGGATACTGTAATCCTTTATGACAGAGATCACCGTTTCTCCTTTTACGACTGCCGAGCTAGGTATGTTACAAGATAAGGCAGGCGAGGCTTTTATAGACTGGGCGCTTATGCAGCCCTCGGTGCGCCCCGATACCATTATGAGAGATGCCGCCGCCGTACACACCTGGCTCCGGATAGAACAAGCCCAGTGCCATTACGGCGCATTTAACAAAGGGACCAAACGAAGGGTCGGCATGGAATCGCGCTACCGCGGCCGGACGCTCGCTCAGTACGCTGGCGCGGCTGCCAGCCACCTGGCCGCTTCCAGGCTCGTAGCCACGTGGTATGGCCTGGAGCAAACAGACATACAACGCGTACCTGCAGCCAGCAGCGAACTGCGCGTCATAGCCAGTAATTGTGAAATATTGGAGCCTACCATAGGCCGGTTGCCGCAGGCACTTGGCATCGTTAGCCTCAACACATACGACATTTCGGCGCAAGCGATGCAGAGGGCAGAGACAGCAGCAATACAGCAGGGACCCACAGCTGCCGCCCCCTACTTTGATTTTCCTCAATTTCCCGACTGGACCAACTTTAACCCCATACCCTGGGGCTACTAACGCGCTCTTAGACAGGCGCTTGCCGGCTTAGTCTGAAGCCGCAGCAAACTCTGCTACTATCTATATATGAAACTGTACCTGTCTTCGTACCGCATCCCCACGCCCGACGCGCTGAAGCAACTGTTGGGCAAGCCCTTAAGCCAAACTACCGTCGCCTTTATTGGCAACGCCAAAGATTACTACGCCAAGCGCGCCCGCGATTACAAGATAAACGATTGCGTGAGCGAGCTAACCGCCCTCGGCCTCAAAGTAGAAGTCATAGACCTGCGCGAGTACGACGACGAAGCCGAGCTGCGCGACGAACTAAAAGGCCACGACATGATCTGGGCAATGGGCGGCAACACCTACTGCCTGCGCTACGAAGCAAAGCGCAGCGGTTTCGAAAGTATTATTCGAGACCTGCTCGAAGGAGGTATGGTGTACGGCGGTGACAGCGCTGGCGCACTGCTGGCCGGCACGTCAATCGCCGGCATAGAATCTGCCGACAATCCGGCTTTTGCCGAAGAAGTTATGGAAAGTGGTCTCAGCCTGGTGCCTTATGTTGTGCTGCCGCATGTCGACAATCCGGAGTTTACTGAGGCTGCCGGCGAAGTGCACCGCCTCCATCCAGGCCAAGACATTATTGAACTTACCGATGCCCAGGCGGTTATCTTCGACGGCACCGACTTCCACGTTACCGAACGCACATCAGACCCAGAAACCGGTACTCGCGCCGACTAACACCACGCGCGGGACCAGCACTCCGGTACCGCTCTCTTATTAAAAACCGCCGACGCCCGCCATTGCCCGGCCGCCCAACCGAAAGCTCACCGTTTGCGTGCGGGTAGTAAGCTGCAGATCGGCATGGTCGGGACGAGCGTTAATAACCACGCCGCCGCCATACTCCACTGGCAAACGATCCTCCAGTACACCCCCAGTAATGGCCCGGACCAAAGGGCTAATCACCCCCATGTGCGTCCCTGCCCAAATAACAAGATGGCGGTTTGGATTGTGGGTATGGAATACGCGGGCGTAGTCTACAAAATTTTGCAGCACCCCATGAGTGCGCCGAAGGACGTCTGATGCGCGCTCATCAGGCTGCCGCTCGCGCAAGGCAGGCACCGGCCGGACATCTTCATCGCTTGGTACATGGCGATTGATATAGAAATCAGGGCACAAGTTTATTACACGGCCGGCCGAATCTTTGCGGTGATCATGCAGCACGTCGGCCATGGCTTGTATAGCCAGTTCGGTCGTCTCCACGCTCCGATACCCCCTTACCCCATACCGCGAATCACTGGCCGTAAATAGCGCTGTCGTCTTCGGGCCATGTACAGACTCGTGGCCTATCAGGCTATCAAAAAAGGCAACGTCGGTATCGTAAGCATCCAGACTCGTAATAGAGCCGGCATTCTCGGCTGAGGGTTCGATAACGAATTCTTCGTGCCGCTGCAGCACCACGCTTACGCCGCCGGCAACAAGTTTAGGAGCCCCAATGTCTTCCCGGCCTATGGGAAAAATCTGAAACTCGCTCATATTACATACTATATCATTATCATTCTCAGCCTATGCCCTATTTAGGCCGCCGCATCATAGGTTGTATACTTAGGGTGTGAACCGCGACGTTCGTCACCCGCTCCCCGACACACTTATAGCCGAAGCTATACAGTCCCTCACAAACGCCGCCCCGAAGATTGGCGAAAGCGGCCAGGTTACAACATAAACTATGACCACCATCGATAATTACATCGCAACAGTTCCGGAGGGCTCTCGCGCCATACTGCAAAAAATCCGCGAGACAATTCGGCAGGCAGTACCAGAGGCTCAGGAGGCCATCAGCTATGGCATGCCCGCCTTTACATTACACGGCAAAACCTTAGTATATTTTGCGGCCTGGCAGCATCACATCGGTTTTTACGCCACACCTGCTGGCAATGAAGCCTTCCGCAAGGAACTCTCCCCGTACCAAAGTGCCAAAGGCTCCGTAAAATTTCCGCTGGATCAGCCCATGCCTTATAAGCTTATTGCGCAAATCGCCACCTTTCGGGCCCATGAAATCGCCCGGCAGTAATGCACTCAGCTTGTACAGGTACCCAGCTGCAACTATAGTTAAGTAGAGTATATGCCCGACGCAACCGCTATTCTGACTCAGCAAGACAAACGGCTTACCGATACAATTGTGTATCTAGCCTCGTTGAGTGCGTCCCTGAAAGACATAGACCCCATGCTCGACACCCTGCGTATGGTGACCGCCACCTGGGACGGCAGCTCGCCCTTACCCAATACCGACCGCGATGCACTCGAAAAGCTCGAAGCCGAACTTAAAGATTACCTAATTAACCACGACCCGCTGCGCGAGTTTACGCCGCAAACACTCGATGAGCGTGTACGTCTCTATCTCGACCCGCCTCCCAAAAAACGCAAATCAATTAATTATGCCGGTATGGTTGGCCTGTCTGCGCTTGCGGCCTTGCTTGCCTTTGCCATTCCTTATACGCCGTCACTCGGCACCCGGGCGCTTTTATCTTCGCCGGCCTTCTGCCTGGTAGGAGTTATCGGCGTTGTGTGGTTCTTCTTGTCTTCGCTGTCTAACTTTAAGCCCGAGCTCAAAAAAGCTTTTACCTGGGTAAGCGGCGGTACCGTGGTGTTGGGCATATTCTTTATGCACTTTGTGGTGGTGCAGCTATTGCACGGCGGCGGAGGCCAATTGTTCCGCTACGGCGGCCTTATTGCACTAGCAACCATTGCCGTAATGCTTATGTACGGCGGCGTGGTTATGTATGCCCGGCTGCTTGACCTCACCAGCTGGTTTATGTCGTTTAAGGGTTTTAGCGTTGCCACCGCCGGGGCACTGGCCTTAACCGTCGGCATAACTGTGCTGCGCAATGTCGATCAGCCGCTTTACTTCGGTTTTACCCTAGCCTGCCTTAATTTG
The DNA here is from genome assembly GCA_035478295.1 of Bacillota bacterium. Taxonomy (GTDB): domain Bacteria; phylum Patescibacteriota; class Saccharimonadia; order Saccharimonadales; family UBA4665; genus PMNU01. Next base: position 16,917 of record DATIJU010000010.1, read on the forward strand.
CTTACCGTAGCCGCACTTTACGGCGCACGCACGGCTAAGCTTATCTACAACCACGCTACCGCGGCCTACACTACCTCCGTCCGCTGGCTATATATCTTTATGTTTGGCACCTTTTACGGCTGCATCGCCTACACCACCATGCTCGTGGTGCTTGGCTACCTCAATGGTGCGCCGCTCAGTGCGGCAATTGCCTTGTTTGCCGTTCCTCCAGTGCTCTTGCTGCTGTACTCCAGCTACTCCTTCAAAAAAGAAACCAACAAATAATTCGGGGCATAGCTTAACAAACGTAAGGACTTTGGGCAGAGCAATGCTACAATAATAAAAACAATACGATCAGCAGGGGGAGGGTATGCTACTTTCGAAAACAATAAGAGCCGCGCAGCGGGGTTTTACACTCTTAGAAGTCTTGTTAGTAGTAGCCATTATTGCCATCCTAGCGGGTATTGTCATTCTTGCCATTAATCCCGGTAAAAACTTGGGCGACGGCCGCAACTCGCAGCGTGCAGCCGATGTAAACACCATCCTGAACGGTGTCTACCAGTACAGTCTGGATAATGGCACCGTGCCGCCGGTAGGCAGCCGCAGCGGCGCCGTCGCTATTAGCGGTACGGCCACCGAAATCTGTAACGCCACCGCCGTGGCCTGCACCTCGCTCGTAGACCTCAACGCCCTCAGCACCAACGGCAAATACATGGTGTCGGTTCCCAAGGACCCCAAATGTCCTACCGGCTGTAATGCCAATGGCAACGGCTACACCATTCTTAAAGACGCAACCACCGGGCGCCTTACCGTCAACGTCATCAACCCCGAAAACGGCAAAACTATCACCGTTACCAAGTAAGCCCCGTTCTAGGGTGACTCAGGCAGTTCAGGCTCACCCTTCTCGCTAGTTGAGCTGCGTAATAATGGGGCCGCCAATGCCCGAATCTTGATACTCAGTGAGTGTGGCATAGGTGAGGTCCACGCCTATTACCACGTACTGCCCGTCGGCCAGTTTGGTTACCGGTGCGATCCAGCCAGACATTGTGGCGTGCATTTTAGCCACTCGGTCAAGAATCATTTCCCTAAGACCAGGGTCGTCGGCTACGAAAGCCTTGCCGCTCGCCTGCAGCGTCGTACCCTCCTTTTCGTTCAAAAAAGTAAGGCATACCTGCGGGTGGGCCGTGAGGTTGTGATACTTACGGCTCTGATCCTTAGTGACAAAACAAACCGTGCGGCCAGTGGCAGTTACTACATAGATCACCGAACCGTGCGGGCCGTCCTCGCCGATGGTGCCGAGTACCGCCGCCGGGTTGTGATCGATGTACTTAAAAATCTTTATGTAGCTAGTTTCATCCATAGAGGTATTTAAGCCTCTTTTGCCTACCAGCACAATGCATACGCTTATACGGCCGCCAGTTGCCGGTACACTTCAAACAAGGTACAGTCTAGCCTGTATGACCAACAGCACCATTACTGACACCATCGCCCAATTCTTTACTCACTATCCTTCACGCACCTATACAAAAGGAGAACTACTCGTGCGTGCCGAAGAGCCGCCAGAAGGCGTGTTTTATTTGGCTGCTGGGCGCGTCAGCCAGTACGATATCACCCCAACCGGCAACGAAGTGGTAGTAAACGTGTTTAAGCCCGGCGCCTTCTTCCCAATGTCTTGGGCAGTGAACGACACCCCTAATCACTACTTCTTCGAAGCAAGCACTGCAGTAACCGTACACCTGGCCCCGGCGGCCGATGCCGTTCGATTTTTACAGGATAATCCACTCGTCATGTACAATTTGCTGTCGCGCGTGTATCGTGGCGTCGATGGCGTGCTCCGGCGCATGGCACACCTTATGGGCGGCGACGCTCGCAGTCGCCTCTTGTTCGAGCTACTCAACGCCGCATATCGCTTTGGCGAGACACAGGCCGGCGGCAGCGTATTCGTAACCCTCAAGGAAGGCGATCTTGCCAAACACACTGGCCTGGCCCGCGAAACCATAAACCGTAATCTGCAAAGCCTTAAGGCAGCCGGACTGGTAACCATCAGCCACAGCGGCATTACCATACCCAACATTTCGCGGCTCGAAGACCTGCTGGGTCAAAACCTATAGCCCGCTTACTGTGACCGGTGTCATAGAAGCCCCTGCCGGTAAGTATTAGAGTAGGGATGCCCGCCGACGTGGAGATGACGGGCAGGAAGGTGACGCTATGCGCACAGCAGCACAACTCTGGACAAACCCATTGGGTCAAAAAAAGGCAATTGAGCGGTATTACCTGCACGATTGGCTCGACCAAGTGCGCCTGCGTATCTATAAGGTGCAGGGTGATCGGAAAAATCGAGACATCGATATCATCTTGGCCGAAGAGCACGCCACCGAAGGTCGCGAGCACGGGCAAGAACGCTTAGAAGCTCAAACACAGCAACTACCGCCCATCATCGGCCGGCCTCTCTAGTCGCCTTCCATTTTGACGCTACAACCCCGGTGCCCATGCATCGGGGTTGTTTAGGTGTTGCAAACGCTTTATCTCAGGCAAACTTGAGCAGCATGGCGAAAGCTACCAGTAAACCAAGCAGTGCCCAGCCAAAAATGTCTCCGCCCGCAGCAATACACCGGGCAAGCGCGGCGCGGCCACGCGGTCCAATAGGCAAGTCGGCGGCGTTCAGGCGCAGCCAGCCCCAGTTCACCATGAGCAGGCCCGCAAAACAAAATATACAAAACACACAGAGCGAATTAATAACGTAAATGCTCTCGCTCAAGAACCACAGTGCAAAGCCTAAGGTACCAAGTGCCAGCGTTTGTATGCCCAGGCGCAGCCCCTTCGGCAGTTTGCCGCCGGCCAACCCCGCAAGCGCAATGCTTGCAAGCACCGTAAAAATAGTCAGACACATAATAGAGTTAGGAAATCCGAATACCGAGCTTTGCCAGGCATTCAGCACGTTACTACAATTAAATACACTGTTAAAGTTACAGGCCAGTACGGCATCTTTATTCTTTAGGAGCGTTAATTTTTCGAGCGTCTGTAGGAAGGCTGCTGTCATGCCAATAACGCCGCCAACTGTCATGATTGTGTAAATAGTTCGTTGTTTCTTCATGAGCGCAACTATATCCAAAGCATTAGCTTTGCACTGTGACGCCCGTCACAGCTCCGGCCACCACAAAACCGCTAAGCTGCATCCATGACCGACTTCCGTGCGTACATAGCCAATATAGATGCTACTGTGCCAGTGATCGGCGGAAGTCGGCCATACATCAACTTTGATAACGCAGCCAGTACCCCGCCGCTTGCCAGCGTGATGCAAGCAGTAGATAATTTTGTGCCCTGGTATTCATCAGTACACCGGGGCAGCGGCTTTAAAAGTCGTCTCAGCACCGCCGCCTACGAAGATGCGCGCCGCACGATTGGCGAGTTTGTCGGGGCAGACCCCGTCGAATATACGGTTATTTTTGGGAAGAATACTACCGAAGCGCTTAATAAACTGGCCTACCGGCTTAATCTGCGCAAAAAAGACATAGTGCTTATATCGCATTTAGAGCATCATAGCAACGACCTGCCTTGGCGACAGCACGCCACGGTTAAACGCATTGCCCTTAAGGCAGATGGCAGTATCGACAAAGCAAGCTACCTGGCGCTGCTCAACCTCTACAGCCGCCGGGTACGGCTCGTAAGTATCTCTGGTGCCTCTAACGTTACCGGTCATCTGCCCGATATCCAGTGGTTTGCCAAAAAAGCGCACAAGTACGGCGCACAAATTGCCGTTGACTGCGCGCAGCTAGCCGCCCACCGGCCTATCAAGATGGGTGCGCTGAGCGACCCCGCTCACCTAGACTACATTGCCCTTTCGGCACATAAAATGTACGCACCTTTTGGCAGCGGAGCTCTGGTAGGCCGCCGCGACACTTTTATCCGCGGCGAACCCGAATACCGTGGTGGCGGCACTATATCATTTGTAACCAGCAAATCCGTAGACTGGGCTGCGCCGCCCGACAGCGACGAAGCCGGATCGCCCAATGTTGTAGGCGCCATAGCCTTTGCCTGCGCCGCCCAAACACTACAATCTATTGGCCTGCCCGCCATTGCCGCCCACGAAGCCCAGCTTACCCGTACACTGCTCGCAGCGCTCCCGAGTATTCCGGGCATCACGCTCTACGGCGACACCAGCCCTGCGAATGCCGCCCAGCGTTCTGGAGTGGTGCCATTTAGCGTTGCCGGCATGCCCGCTCAACTAGTAGCCGCCATTTTGGGCTACGAATGGGGCATTGGCGTGCGCAGCGGCTGCTTTTGCGCACAGCCCTTTGTTATGAGCCTGCTTGGCGCCAGCAAAGCCGAGCAGCACCACATCCGCTACCACATTCTGCACCGGCGGCGCGACCGCGTTCCGGGACTGGTGCGTGTAAGCTTTGGTATGTACAACAACGAGACCGAAATACAGGTGCTGGTACAGGCGCTACGGGCACTAGCGGCCGGGCAACACGCTCCCTACATCGTAGACCCGGACACTGGCGTGTATACCCCGAAGGACTACCAAGACCGCTTTACAGATTATTTCTCGCTCCAGGATCAAAAAATATGCAGTACAAACAAAGAAGAGAGGTACAATAAACATGAGCATTATGGAAAACGAATTTGGACCAATAGAACAATACCTTCGAGCAGCCAACTACCTCACGGCGGCTCAAATCTTTCTCCAAGATAACTTTCTTATGGAGCGCGACTTAACATTCGACGACGTCAAGCCGCGTCTGCTCGGTCACTGGGGCAGCGGTCCCGGCGTTAATTTTGCCTACGCCCACTTAAGCCGGCTGGCCAAAAAACACCAGCAAGACATGCTGTTTGTGCTGGGGCCGGGACATGCCTTTCCTGCCCTGCAAGCCAACTTATTTCTAGAGGGCACGCTCAGCAAATTTTACCCCCAAGTGCCGCAAAATCTCGACGGCATCGCCTACTTGTGCCGCCAGTTTAGCTGGCCATACGGCTTCCCCAGCCACAGTAACCCCGGTACGCCTGGCGTTATTCTGGAGGGCGGCGAACTGGGCTACTCATTGTCTACCAGCTACGGCGCCGCCATGGATAACCCCAACTTACTCGTCGCCTGCCTGGTAGGCGACGGCGAAGCTGAGACTGGGCCAACCGCCGGTGCCTGGCACCTCAACAAGCTGGTTAACCCCAAAACAAATGGCGTGGTACTGCCCATCTTGCATCTTAATGGTTACAAAATTTCCGGCCCCACTATCTTTGGCCGCATGAGTAATTATGAACTGATGGCCCTGTTTAGCGGCTACGGCTACCACCCGCGCATTGTCGACGCCACCACCAGCGACAACCCCCACAAAGAAATGAGCGATGCCCTGGAGTGGGCTCACAACCTTATCCAAGAAGTACGCAGCAGCGAAGACAGCGTGGCGCCGCACATGCCCATGATAATCATGCGCACCCTTAAGGGCTGGACTGGCGTAAAAGAGCTTAACGGCGACAAGATTGAAGGCAACTGCCTCAGCCACCAAGTAGTACTTACCGAAGCTAAAACCGACCAAAATCAACTGCACTTATTAAACGACTGGCTGCACGCATACAACATTGGCGAACTCTTTAGCCGCGAGCAAGGCTTTGGTTCCTATATACAAGACGTACTGCCTGACGACCCCAAAAAGCGCATTGGCATGAGCCCGCACGCACTGGGCGGCGATCCGGTATACAAGCCCCTGCTGCTGCCACCCGCTGCCCAGTTTGCCGAAGATGCTGGCGTGCCCGGCACCATTGGCAGCAGCAGTATGCGACGCGCCGGCTTGTATCTGCAAGAGGTCTTTAAGCTCAACAAAGACACCAAGAACTTCCGTTTCATGTCTCCCGACGAAACCTACTCCAACAAGCTCGACGCCGTCTTTGGCGAGACCTCCCGCTCGTGGCAATGGCCCATTATGGAATGGGACAAAGACCTCTCGCCAGATGGCCGGGTTATGGAAATGCTCAGCGAGCACAATCTGCAAGGGCTCACCCAAGGCTATGTGCTTACCGGTCGGCATGCCATATTCGCCAGTTACGAAGCCTTCATACAAGTAATCGTGAGCATGATGGACCAGTACGCAAAATTCCTGAATCAATCCCGCGAGGTAGAATGGCGCGGCGCAATCCCTTCGCTCAACTACATCCTCACCAGCTCTGGCTGGCGGCAGGACCACAACGGCTTTAGCCACCAAAACCCCGGCTTTATAGATGATGCGCTCAGGCGCCAAGGCGACTTCGTAGACGTATTCTTCCCCGCCGACGGCAACACCACGCTGGCCGTACTCGAACACATGCTCGCTACCACTCGCCAAATCAATATTATTGTGGCCGGCAAAACCCAAGAACCGCGCTGGCTTACTCCCAGCCTGGCCAAAAAACAGCTGGAATCCGGCCTTATGACGTGGGAGTTCGCCAGTGATCCCGACCCAGACATCGTGCTGGCTGGCGCTGGTGATTATCCCATGAAGGAAGTCATGGCCGCCATCGACCTCGCCAAGCAGTCTTGGCATGACCTCCGCATCCGCTGTGTCAATATCAGCTCGCTCACCAGCTGCGGCCTGGGGCGCGGTGGCATGTGCATCACCCAAACCGGTTTTGAAAATAACTTTACCGCCGACAAGCCCGTTATATGCAACTTCCACGGCTACCCCGAAACCCTCAAAGCCATTTTGTTCAACTACACGCACCACCCCGATCGCTTCGAAATTCGCGGCTACCTAGAAAGTGGCAGCACCACCACGCCGTTCGACATGCATGTCCGCAACCGCACCAGCCGCTACCACCTGGTTATGGCCATCTTCGAGCGTCTGGGCAAATCCGGCCGCGTGCCTTTCGAAGAGGCCCAGCACATTATTGCCACCTACCAGCAAAAGATAGACGCCAACACCGAATACATTAAAGTGCACGGCATCGATATGCCCGAACTGGACGCCTGGGTATGGCCGGCGCGCTAACGCTAGTAGCCAATCCCGGCAGTGCTAGCCGCAAGTATGCGCTTTTTGAAGGCGACCGCGAACGCGCCCAGCTCCATTTTGAATGGCTCTACGGCAAAGTAATCTGCACACTCCACAAAGACGGCGCGCAGCACGTAGTACACATAAACGTAGGTGATCTAACCGAAACCGCCGCCCAAGTTGCGGCCATTCTGCAAGATAAAGGTGCCCTCGCCAAAAACGAAGCTATTACCTGTATCGGCTTGCGCATTGTCGCTCCCAGCGCATACTTTTTAGAAGACCGGCGCATAGACGACGATTGCATCGCCCACTTAACCGCCTTGCAGCAGCGCGCCCACACCCACATTACCGCCACACTCCAGGAGCTGCAGGCGCTGCGCGCCCAATTCCCTCAGGCTACCATTGCTGGCATCAGCGACAGCGCCTTCCACATAACCAAACCCGACTACGCCTGGAATTATGGCATATCTCTAGAAGATGCCGACCGCTTCGAGATTAAACGCTTTGGCTACCACGGTCTATCGGTAGCTTCGGTGGTACGTGAGCTGCAACAGGCAGGTAAACTGCCAGCCAAGCTCATTGTGTGCCACCTGGGGAGTGGCGCCAGCGTTACCGCCGTACTTGGTGGTAAAAGCATCGATAACACCATGGGTTATTCGCCGCTCGAAGGACTCATCATGAGCACCCGCAGCGGTTCTATAGACCCCACAGCCGTACACGCACTCAAAGACGCGTTTAACTGGAGCGACAACGCCGTTAGCGAATACTTAAGCAATCACAGCGGCCTGCTCGGCCTTGGCGGTTCGTCCGATATCCGCGAACTCTTACGGCGGGACCATGACGGCGATCACCGCTCGCACCTCGCCTTACAAACTTACGTTTACAATATTCAAAAAGCCATCGGCCAAATGGCCAGCGCACTCGGCGGCGCCGATGGGCTGGTATTTACCGGTACCGTTGGCGAACGCTCCAACCCCATCCGCGAGCGCATCGTTGCTCGCTTGCACTACCTCGACTTTATCCTCGACTCCAAAATAAACAACACCACTGAAGCTCCCGAGGCAGCAGCCACAATAAGCCGGCTCGCTCACTCCAAGCCCATCTACGTCGTCCCCGCCAACGAGTCTGCCGAAATTGCACGCCGCGCCCAGATCATCTAACTCCCAGTGCGCACGCTTCGTCATGCCGGGGTTCAACCCGAAATAACATATCATGTTGACAGCAGCAGGCTACTAGCCTATATTCAACCATATGGTTGAACGTGACGCCTACCTAGATGGGTTATTTGGTTCTCTTGCGGATCCCATCCGCCGGGACATTCTGCAGCGATTGTGTGATGCACAGTATACCGTGAGCCAAATAGCCACACAGTACGAAATCTCCCTCGCAGCCGTTGCCAAACACCTGCAGGTGCTGGCAAACGCCAAGCTGATTATTAAAAACCGCCGCGGCAAGGAGCAAGTAGTGAGTATTGCACCCGACGCCCTAAAAGACGCCAGCAAATATCTAGCCCAATACGAAGCGCTCTGGAACACCCGTTTCGACGCTCTCGATAAAGTAATTAAGGAGAATACATGACCAATAAAGCAAAAGTAACCGCCAACCAAGGCGAGCCCCTCATCCACATCGAGCGCATTTTAAACGGCACCCCCGAAAAAGTCTTTAAGGCCGTGACCACCAAAGAACTTATCGAGAAATGGTGGGTGGGCCCAGGCTATACCATTACTGCCGAAGAACTCGACCCCCGGGCAGGCGGCACATGGAAGTACGTCCAGACTACCGACGACGGCCAAAAAGCCACCTTTTACGGCGTCTACCACGAAGTTTCGCCCGAACGTGTTATCCAAACCTTCGAATTTGACGGACTACCGGAACGCGGCCACGTAATCTTAGAAAAGATGGAGCTGCACGCCACAGAAGACGGCAAAACCCGCATTACTATCACCCAAGCATTTTTTAGCGTTGCCGACCGCGATGGTCTGCTGCAAAACGGTATGGAAGAAGGTCTGCAAAAAACCTACACCAAACTGGACGAAGTCCTCGCCAGTATGTAGCCTCAGCCGCACTCCTGTACAGAAAACCCCTCTGTCGCCGGAGGGGTTTTCGAGATTTTCTTGTTAGAGCGGTCAGTCAATGCTCGTTAGGATTAACTGTAGCATATTCCTGGGGAGATTGCTACCGCTTATCCACAGCTTTTAGCTGTTAATGGTAACGCTTGCGCGGCGGCTTTTGCGGTTCAGGAAGAACCGGTGAGCGAAGAAGGCAGCGATAACAGTACCGCCAAAGATACCGAACACATCACCCGCACCAGTGTTTACCAAAGTGGTAGGAGGCGTTACCGGAGGTGTGCAACGTGCGTCGCCCTTGGGGATGCCAGGCTGACAGTAGGCGCAGTTAGGTGAGTCGGGGGCCTCGGTCTCGTGGCCGGGAACGGTACACTTGGGAGTCTTAGCCGGAGTAACCGGAGCTTCACAGGTAACATTCTTTACACCCTGAGCAGTGTTAAAGTTAAGACTGGCCTTAACCATGTGCTGCACTTCGTCAGTAAACGAGTATTCCTTGTAAATGTTGCCCTTGTCGTCCTTGTTGGTTACACCGGTAGTAGTGGTCTTGCCGTCGAGCGTAAAGTCAACGCTTTCGAGGGTAGTCTGGCCAGTGCTGTCGGTCTTGGCAATAACGGTAAAGCGGAAACTCTTCTTAGCCTGATCGATCGCAGTAGCGAGCAAGTTGCTACATACGTAGAAGGGGGGCACATACTTGATGGTAGTCTGGCAATTTACCGAAGCAGTCGCCTGAATTTCGTGACCGCCAGGAACGCTGGCGTACACCACCACGCTTACGGTGCCATCCTTAGTAAAGGTGTGCTCCACAGCGTCAGTAAGGCTGTCCGCGGTAACCGTACTGTTGTCGTCGCTAAAGTGATACACCACGCGGCTAATCTTGGCGTTACCAATTACATCGGCGTTGGCCGTAAAGCTGTACAGGTTAGGCTTGTGAGCGGCGTCGGGCTGCGATTTGTTGAGCGACTTACAGGTAGCACCGTTCTTAACGGACGTACCGGTAACACCGTTACCGCAAGGATTCATGATAACTACTTGGGCCTCACCTTGATCATTGAACATAATCATGGCAGGGATAGACTGTACACCGCTCGCAAACGAAGTGCTCGGCGCAGAATGGTAATACGTAACGTTACCGATAGTCTGGGCCTTGCGGTTAGGGTTGCCCCAGCTCTTGCGGCCGTAGGTTTCGGCAGCAGTCATAACGACAGTGCCATCGGCAGTCTTCACCGTACCGTCACGGTTGATGGTGCCCTCTTGGGCGGTGTTAGCAAATTGCGCGTAGTTGCTGCTGTTTAGGCCAAAGTGGCTGTAGAAGGTTTGGAGGTCGCTTGGATCGTTCTGTTGGGCATCGGCAATAAGTTCCTGCGGATTAGCAGCACCACAACCGCCGTTGTTGGGTTTGTAGTCGATTGAGTTCGTGTCGCAGTCGCGGTTAGCGGCAGCCGAGCTAGTACCACGGGTAGCCAGACCTAGGCCGGCAGCCATCATAATAGCAAATACGAAAACGCCTAACAGCGTCAGGTCTTTCTTAGTTACGCGAGTCATGCGCTTAATAAGCTTTACAAACATGTGATCCACCTCCTCGTGTTTCAATCATTATATTAGCATAATGACTTTGATTTGTCAACCTACCCTGTATCTATTTGTTAGCTTAGCAAATATATGTCGTACCGCCAATATGAAAAATCTCACAGATGTAAAAAATACGCCCGTTTCCGAGCGTATTTGAAGTTCTGTAGGATATTCGAGGGTTAAGCGGCAAGCGCAAGTTCGCTGCGCTTCTTCTTGGCAGCTACTTTAGCGGCTTCGTCGCGGTCGATAATCTCGTGCTGTACAAAGGCGCGTTCAGCCTGGTGCTGATCGGCGGCCTGAACGGCTGCAGCAACCTCAGTTTGGGAAGCGAAATGGGCAGCAGCGGCTGCCGCGCTAGCGAGGTCGATAGCTTCCAAACGTTCATTTTCTTCGGCGCTAAGATTGCCGGTTAAAGAATCTGAGTTAATGCCGGCTTCGCGCAAGAAGTCTAGGTCGGCCTCATTAAACGTAAAGTCCATTGCGTCTAAAGACGCTGCACCCAATGCAACTGCATCTTCCATTGGTGCCTGCTCGTGGCCGGCAATAACGTTGTGGGCAGCGTTATTCATCTCTGCTACAAATGCGGGGTTGTCGAATGGTGTCGTCATTACATCTGGTGTCATGGCTCTAATATTAGCACAAGAGTTGAGAAAATGCAAGCCCTATTTTACAGCCGCAACGGGAGTATTCTTCGCTGTTTCGGCGGTTTTTGCCGCCTCGGCAAGCAGTTTATGCTTACTAAAGGTAAAGCCAAAGGTACTGCCCTGACCCTCCTGGCTCCTAAATATAACTGCCCCGCCCTGGGCCAAAATTACCTTCTTGGCCATAAATAACCCTAGGCCGGTACCATCCGGCCGGGCGCGCTTGGCATTGGGCGCGCGGTAAAACTTGCTAAATAGATGGTGCTGCTCAGCTCGAGGCACGCCCATACCATCGTCTACCACCGTAAACTCAACCGTTTGAGGCTTGTCGACCAAATTTATGGTAATGTGGCCGCCAGCCGGCGTGTAATAGATGGCGTTATCTATAAAGTTCATGATTACCTGGCGCAGCTTGGTCTCGTCGAGCATCAGCGTCGGGAAGTGTTCTGGCTTGTGGTAGGTAAGCGTAAGGTTACGACTCTTGGCGGCCTCCACCAGCTGCTCAATTTCTTCCTGGATTACATTGGCAATATTAGTGGGGATGCCCTCAATAATAAACTTACCAGTCTTAAGACGAGATACATTTAACAGGTCAGAAATAAGGTACACCATGCGCTGCGAGCTAATAAACGACTGGTTGAGTAGTTTGCGCTGCAAGCCAGTTATTTTGCCTGCGTCGCCGTCCAGCACCATACTTACATAACCCTTAACAGAGGTGAGCGGTGTGCGCAACTGGTGTGAGGCCATGCTAATAAAGTCGTCTTTAGTTTGGTCGAGCACGCGCAGGCGCTCGTTGGTGCGGCGCAGCTTACGGGTGGCGTCTTCTATACGCTCCTGCAACGTCCGGTTAAAGTTCTGTATTTCTTCAACGCGCAAGGCGTTTTGCATGGCAATAGACAGTTCATTGCTGAGCGTAGCAATTACCGTAATGTCGGCAGTGCTATAGGGGCTGCCGCTCTTTTTAGACCCTACAACCAAGTAGCCCAGCTCCTGGCCAGCTCGCTCAAACAGCGGTGCAATAACGGCTATCTGGTACTTTTGCAGCAGCGATTTGAGCACGTGCGACTCCTGAGACAAGTAGTCGGTGGCTACCGGACCCCCTGTAAAATCTTTGAGCAACCGCTCCAGATGCCTAAACTCTTCTTTATTCATGGCGGTATGTGCCATGCCCACAACACGGATACGTGTTGAAGCCTGTTGTTCGATAATAACTGAGCAATACTCCGACTTTAGGTTGCTTGAAATAAGTTCGGTGGCGTTGCTTAATAGCTTTTCCAGATCTACGCTGGCCACCAATGTCTGGTTAAACTTATTGAAGAGGTCTTGCGGATCGTAGGCATCTTGGTAGAACAGACGGGTGGTAGCGTTGTCGAAAAACTTTTTAAGCGGTTGAAATAAGAAGGCGACAGCCAGCGTGATAATAACGAGTATCGACAGTGGCCCAGCATGTAGCGGCGTATCCAGCATATAGGTAGTAAGCAGCACCGCCGGGATGGCATATAGCAGCGCAGCCACGGCCAGCGATAGCACGTAGCCAAGCGACCGGGCAGCATACAGCCGAATATCAAACAGTTTGTGTCGTACAATGGCGTAACCAATAACGGCTACGGTCACTAAGGCAAAAACCGGCCCATAACGGCTGCTTGTCCAGTTGTCTACCAAAATGGGAATGATGAGGTTGGCAACAATCGCCAAAACACCGTAGGTAACCACTCCAGCCAGTACCAGCTTAATCTGACTCTTTTGCACCAGTGTAATAGGCGCCTTAAACTGCAGTCGAAGCCCATATATAAACAACGACAGCGCAAATAATGTCGTGACAAGGAACAGCGAGTAGAGCGGCCCTACCTCAATGGCTGCACCCTTAGACGTCTGCTCCACCGATGGGACAAGCAGCGGCGTCATTGACACCACTGTCGTTACGATAAAAAACACCGGGAATATTTTGTTGACGCGCTTGTTCTTTAAGATGTTAGCGGTCGGAAAGTTACCTCCGAGCAGCACGATGCTCAGCCCAATAAACAGGCCAAATACAAAGGTAAGCCGCGTAAACAATAGCGCCAGGCCAGCTGGGCCGTTATCTGCCAAGAAATTACAGGTAGCCCACAGGCTAATCGACAACGAAAAGAGAGCAAAAATGCGGTTGATGCGGGCATGTGGGTTACGCAGGAGGATTATGGTGGCCAGCAGCATACTTGTGGCTCCACTGGAGACAAGTATGACGAGGTCGATGTTCATGCTTATGTTATGCCTGGCAACTGACAATAAGTCAATCGGCAGCAGCTACGACTAGAGAATACCTTGTTCTAGATCTTCCAAACGCTGCGTCTCTGCATCCTCGCGGCGCTCGTATATTTCGGCCACATGTCGCTCGGCCACCCGGAGCAGTCTGGCTCGCTTGCGTTCTTCGCGCAGCTCTTCCTGAGACTTGCTCGGTACAAACATTTCCATGTCCATTTTAGTAACGTCCATATGTACAGGAACGCTCAGCGACCCCATGTACTCTACCGGCGGCCCAAGTTGTGTTGCGAATTCCTTAAAGCGACGTAAAAAGCCCTTGGCATAGCCGTAGTCCAGAGTAGCAAGCAGCGCAGTAACGTCGGTATTAACGGCTCGTTGGTAAAAAGCGCCGTACACTAAGCCAACCAAAGCTCCACCAGCACGGGAACGGTACTGCTTTTCGAGGATAGTAGTGCCAATTTCTGCCGCGTGGGGGTAATCTACATTGGCGAGCATATCAAGGCCGTTTTTATCAGCCTCTATACGCCCTTTAATAATGTCGTTAATCGTCTTAAAGCCCGCCGGGCCGTAAGCTATATATCGCCCACCGCCAGCCACATCACCGTCATTGAGCAATCCAATCATGGTTGAGCTGTCTAGGTAATCTTCGTATTCCCGCTGGAGTTCTTCGTGCGTTGCAACATAACCGCAATCCATGAATACACCCGACTCAACGCGCGTAATCGTGTCCCACAGCAATGAGTTGGGATCGCTGCTAGATTGTACTTCTAACCATCCCAGAGGCGGTGGCCCTTGTGGCGAGGCGATGAGGTCATGGCGCGGTATATCTATAACAGACATGCCCTACCCCTTTCTCTTATGTTTGACGTAGTACGTCTTAGGCGGCGCAAAGCCGTTAAAGTTAGATGCATATACGAGTGAATAAGCTCCGGTGGCGCCAATGTAGAGCTGGTCGCCAACGTTGATATCTGAGGGCAATACGTAGTCCAGGCTGATGGTGTCGTAGGCGTCGCAAGTGGGGCCAGTGAGCACAAACGACTTTTTGTAGCCGCGCGCGTGCTTCTTGGTAAATATTGGGTAGCTCCAGCCGCTAATTTCCAGCGGCTCCATAAGGCCCTGGAACACTCCTACGTCTAAGTACAGCCATTCGGCGCCGCCGCGGTGTTCGCGGCCAATAACCGTTGCCACCATAACGCTGGCGTTGGCAGACAGGTAGCGGCCAGGCTCGGCAAATACGCGCACGCCTTCCGGGATATGCTCATCGAGCGCCCGGTTTATCACTTTGGCAGCGTCCTTAATGGTAAATGCCAGGTCTTCGTAGTTGGCCGGAAAACCGCCGCCAATGTCCAAGAACTCAATCTTGATGTCAGCTTTACCGAGGTCCTCAATAAGCTCACCGGCCATGTTAATAGCCGCCTCCCATACCTGGGGATTCTCGGACTGTGAGCCAACATGGAAAGTAATACCCTTTACATGCAAACCAGCGTCTTCTGCGGTAGAGGCCAGTGCAACAGCATGCATGGGGTCTAAACCAAACTTGCTAGACAACGGAAACTTACTGCCGTAGTCCGAAACCTTAACTCGCAGATATACGGTAGCGCCAGGAGCATGCTCAGCCACCTTAGCCACTTCGTTCGGGCCGTCGATGGCGTAGTAACGCACGCCAGACCTATACGTGCTGCTAATGTGTTGCGGAATCTTTACCGGGTTGCTGTACACCACACGGTTAGCGGCAATGCCTAATGCTTGTAGCTGCTGGAACTCACCCAAAGATGCGATATCGAAACCTTCGATTATGTTGTCCAGCTTCTTGATAATGCGTGGATCGTTGTTGCTCTTTACAGCGTAATAGATGCCTACGCGGGGCATTAACTTCTTAAAATCGACTGCTTCTTGCACTACCTGGTCTAAATCCGTCAGTAAGTATGGCGTGCGGGGAACGGCAGCCTCTTCGATCTTTCGTAACCAACCTTTTTGTTCGCGTTCTTGCATATGCGCGGACAGCCCTTTCAAGCAATCAGGAAGTTTTTGATAAAACTCACCTGTTTTTAAACAAAAAGCGACACCGCTAAGGTGTCGCTTGTTTATTCTCGTAATACATCTATCGCTCTTGCGAGTGATATGCCTATATTATATAACTGACAACATAAAAAATCAATACTCGCAAGCGTGATCTTTATCACATTGCGGGTACAACTCAAGTAAAATATTCACTTGCCTAATTATTAAACATTTCCTTGCAGTTAAAGACGCTTGTATGTTACTACTGATATATTCGTTATAAAAAGCAACTTTGTCGCCTAACATACAAACATACTTTATGCCTTCACTAATCAAAGCAGTCGTAGTCGAGGATGATAACGACCTTCAATTTTTATACAAACTCAAGCTAGAACGAGAAGGCTTTGAGGTGTCTACCGCGGAAAACGGCGCCGAGGGCCTCCGGCTTATCGAAGACATCCGTCCGCACATAGTCCTTTTGGACCTACTCATGCCGGTCATGGGTGGGTCAGAAATGCTGGCCCACCTCCGATCAAAGCGGTGGGGTAGCGACGTGCGCGTAATAATCCTCACCAACATCAGTAAAGATGAAGCGCCGCCGGCGCTTCGTTTTTTGCATGTGGACCGGTACATCGTAAAAGCGCACCATACGCCGGCTCAGGTAGTGGCTATAGTGCACGAAGTGTTAGCAACCAACGCGACCTAAAAGGCTAACGGGGTGGGTAAATCAATAGTTTTACCAAAGTGATACACTAGAAGAAGTACAGAAAGAGGGAAAAATGACGAAGATTGCAATTGTCGAAGATGACGCAGCCATCTCACAAATGTATCGGATAAAGTTCGAGGCCGAGGGGTACACCGTCGAAACCGCCGAGAACGGCAAGCTTGGGCTGGAACTAGCCGAAGAAATGAAGCCCGACGTCATCCTCCTAGACCTTATGATGCCCATCATGACCGGCGAAGAAATGCTCGCCAAGCTGCGCAAAACCGAATGGGGCAAAAACATTAAGGTAATTATCCTTACCAACCGCGGCGAACAAGAAATTCCACCAGAAGTACGCAGCCTAAATGTAGACGCCGTAATCCTAAAGGCGGCCATGACCCCTCGCCAGGTGGCCGAACTCGTAAAACTCAAACTTAAGGGGTAACTTCTCCTTAAAAGGGTACTACCTGCGCCGTCTTTCGTCGTCGATGGTGCGCACGAGCAGGGATCGCTCACCGCTCACCTGTTGTCCTACAACATGCTGCGCGGCTATATTGGCAATACCTGCCATAGCTAGTGGACGCGACATCCTTAGCTCCTGCTTCACCAATGTGTCGGCCATGTCTTTCACCATGGATAGCTCGTGGGCAGCTATACGCCCGGCGCTCTTTATGCGCAGGCCTTCCTGTTCGGCAAGCGTAGCAACCGGACCGCGGCGATAGTGCATAAGCGTAAGGGCGCGGCGGGCGCCAGTAACATGATGGTAATAACTGTCTGCCGCACTCAGGCGCCGCCCGCGCTCAAAAGTAAGCGCTTCGGCAATGCTGCGAACGGCCAGGTTTGCTACCAACGGATCGTCTGGCGCACCAGCCTGCACCTCTGCATACACATCGGCAACCATACCAGACACCAGGGGTATATAAAGCTTGCGCGCATCGGTAACTTCGGCATCTTTGCCATAGTACGCCGCCACCATTTGGGTACGAGCCAATATCAGCTCCATACTACCGGCATGCTCGTACACACTCATGGCCACCGGGTCTACACCGGGCAGGTCTATGCCTTCTGCGGGGTACCCTAAACCATAACGACCGCTCACTATCATAGCTTTGTTATACGATGATTACCTGTTAAACACAATTGCAGCCACATATAGATCGGCGATTGCCACTCCACACTAAAGCCCCCCAAGCCTAGAAGAAAGGATACCGTAAGCGCCTTTCTTCTGTTATTCTCTTTACTCTCTTCGTCATCTCGGGCTAGACCCGGAATCCACTCCCTAGTTAAAAGCATTACTGCTCGCCCTTGGATTCCGGGTCCAGCCCGGAATGACAACCACTAACTATGAGCTTGAGCCCCATACTCCTTACGCCGTGGATCTTTAATGATGGACACTATGATTACAGCCCAGATAGCACTGAGTACCCATACCCCTGATGCAATCCCATCGTAAAAATTATGAATAAGCAGGTTGGCAGTTGTAGTGATCGCTGGCAGCAAACGCTGAACGTAGTACCATTTGTGCATATACTCTAGGCAGCCGGCTATCGCCACACTTGCCCAAAAAGCCACCCACAGCCAATCGCCGAAATAAATCCAGAACGGGAGTGACAAGACAATCAAAATCGTCAAATACAGACTATTCTTCTTCTGATTGGCAAATGAAATCTTCATGAGCTTCTCTTGCTATTCGCTCTAACTACAATACTTGCTATAAGCGCAACACCCATACCTGCACCAGCACCATAAAGTATTAGTCGGCGCGGCCCGTCCGCAACGAGACAAGCTATCGAGTTCATTCCTATAAGAGCAGTCAGTATTCGCTCATAAATAGTAAGTGTCATGAAATTATCCTCTATTACACCAAACCACATTAGCAAACCAATTGTAATGAATCCAAGCGCCATGTCCATTCGCAGAACACCACTGGACCGCTCCCGAACCCATCGTCGCTATACCCACGCCCAGCCCAATTGCAACCGCCCCAGTACCGCCAGTGAGGAGAGTTGCGATCGTGGCAGCACCGCCGCCCCCGGTTACAATCGCGGACAACTTATTAGCCTCGGTCTGATTGATATACATGCTAACTCCATACCAGTGCCAATCGAAGTGTGGATCTGCCATTACAGGATATGCGACTCCACGGACGTTATGTTTGACGTGTTGCGTAAGTGTATCGCCATCGGTAGTGAACCAAGTTTTAATTTGCTTGCCTTTGGCGTCTGTAGCCCAGGGCGCATTCACATGCGACAAGACCTGGTTGTCAACGTCAAGCACGGCTGCGCCGCCGTCAGATGTTAGCTCAATGCGGCCGCCGTCGGGGACGGTGATTTTGTAGTCGTAAGTGCGCGGGGCGGTTTTGTTGTCTATGACGGTGAGCATGCGGACGCTGCCGTCGTCTTCGGCTTGGACGGCGTTAGCAGAGCCATTGTTGGACGAATAAGCGACAACGCCCGGCGCAACCTGCTGGCCATCGCCAGCTTGATCGGCGCCCGGAAGGGCTATGTCTAGAGCTGGTCCGTCCCCGGAGTTAAGTGTGACGCCATTGGAAGCATCTTTGGGGATGTTTACGGAGCCGTCGTCTGTCTGCAGCGCGGAGTCGCCGTCACTGGCGGAGGTGATGCTCGCGGAGCTTTGCAAAATACCCGAGGTATGGCCAAGTGCTTGGGCTACCTCCCCGGTGGTGACGTTTTTGCTATGGTCGGTACCAGGGCCGCTATCGGCAGCTGCCAGGGCGGCGAAGGGCGAGCACAGGCTCATCAGCAGTGCGGTGGTGACGAAAGCGGCAGCAAGGCGGCTAGCGGTCGGTTGTGTGGTCGTTCGGTACATTCCCTTACCTTTCATCTGTTTAATAGGGTGATTGCGGGATGGTACCAATGGCTCCCCAGATATACAACCCCGTTGTTAAAAATACAGTGTCACCTCTGTTTTCACAGCGTGCATTTGTAGTGCGCCGCGTACCAGTTACAATAGGGCTATGAAAGTAGCAATTGTAGGATATGGCCTGGAGGGGCGTTCTGCCCTTCGGTATTGGCAGCAACAGGGTGCAGACATTTTGGTGTGCGACCGCAACGAAAAAATAGAGGTGCCGCCGGGCGTTAAGTCGCAGCTGGGGCCGGACCACATGAAAAACTTAGACGGCTACGACGTTATTATGCGTACCGCCGGTCTTCACCCTAAGCACATTCTGGCCGAAAATCCCGGCGTAGAAGATAAGATTACTACCACCGTAGACGAATTTATCCGCGTATCTCCCACCCGCAACCTTATTGGTGTTACTGGCACCAAGGGTAAGGGCACCACCTGCATGCTTATCAAAACCATGTTGGAGGCTGCCGGCAAGCAAACCTTTATTGGGGGCAACTACGGTATTTCGCCCTTCGATTTTTTGGATCAGCTTACGCCGGATAGCTGGGTTGTTTTAGAGTTTTCCAGCTACATGCTCTACGATATTCACCGCAGCACGCACATTGCCGTGTGCCTGGTTATGCATCCCGAACACCTCGACTGGCATGGCGACGTCCAAGATTACTACCGCGCCAAGCAAAACCTATTTGCCCACCAGTCAGAAAATGACGTTGCCATATACTACGCCGACAACCTCGTAAGCCACAAAATTGCCAGCGCCAGCCCCGGCGACAAAATTGCCTACTTTGATGAGCCGGGCGCCTATGTAACAGAGGGCGGCGACATTATGATCGACCAAACGGTTCTCTGTAAGACCAGCGAGTTAAAGCTGCTGGGCAAGCACAACTGGCAAAATGTGTGCGCCGCTGTAACCGCCGTATGGCAAGTTGCGCAAGTGCCGGATGCCATCCGGGGCGTGCTCACCACATTTGCCGGCCTGCCCCACCGCCTGGAAATGGTGCGCGAGGTAGAAGGCGTGCAGTACTACAACGATTCATTTGCCAGCGACCCCTACGCCGCCGAAGCGGCCATTGAGGCGATTCCTGGCAAGAAGCTGCTCATTACCGGCGGCTGGGACGAGCGCCAATTGCCCCTAGACAACTACGCAGAAGTAATTGCCAAAAACAAGGATGTGCAGGGCGTACTGCTAATTGGCGCCAGCGCCGAGCGGCTGGGTGCTGCACTCAAAAAAGCCGGCTATACCAGCTTTTTTATTAGCCCCGCACGCACTATGCCGGAAATTGTTATGGAAGCGCAGTCGCACGCCAAAAAGGGTTATAGCGTCGTGCTTTCACCAGGATTTCCCAGCTTTGACATGTTTAAAAACTTTGAAGAACGCGGATTGCAGTTCAAGGAAGCCGTACACAACTTATGAATCCAGCAGAAAAGTACAAGCAATTTATTTTCGAAGATTACCAATTTGACCCCGCCACCGGTGTACTAGACCTGCATTACAGCATGGACGGGGACCTTAAGTTTACAGAAAGCTACAAGTTTGACTTTGCGTTTGCCGACTACAACGAGGCCGAGCTCGACCGTGCCCTGCAGGCTTTATTCTTCCTGGCTGGATCGTCGTACTACAAAACCTACATCCCCCGCGAGATTGTTATTAAAAAAGGTGCGCTGGACGCCGAGCAGGCAGCCTTCTTTAGCAAAACTTACCAGCGGGGCATGGGCGAATTTTGGTATGTAAACAAGCTCGACCCGCACACGCCGGTTACCTTCCCGGTAACTACCGACAAGCTGGAGCCGCTTCCCGAACAGCCAGCCCGCGATGGCATGGTGGTGGCCATTGGCGGCGGCAAAGACTCACTGGTATCTGTTGAGACATTGCGCGAACGCGTCCAAAACATAGGCACCTGGAGCCTGAACCACCGGCCCCAGCTCACCCCCATGGCCGAACGCATTGGCCTGCCCCACTACTGGGTAGACCGCGAGTGGGACACTATACTACTGGAGCTAAACAAGCAAGGCGCGCTCAACGGTCACATCCCCATATCTGGCATTTTTGCCTGTGTGGGCACAGTAGTGGCCATACTCGCCGGCAAGCGCGACGTAGTGGTTAGCAACGAAAACTCGGCCAACGACCCTACCCTGGTATACGAGGGTGTAGAGGTGAACCACCAGTATTCCAAGTCGCAAGAGTTTGAGCAAGACTTCCAAAAATACCTGCGTCACACCCTGGGCGACGATGTACGCTACTACTCCTTTCTGCGCCCCTACAGCGAAATTCACATCGCCGAAGTATTTGCTAAAATCGCCTTCGAAAAATACAAAGACGTCTTTAGCTCGTGCAACCGCGCTTTTGTGCACGGCAGCACCGAATTGTCGTGGTGCGGCGTGTGCTCTAAGTGCGCCTTTGTATTCCTGGCCCTCACCCCGTTTATTCCGCGCGAAAAACTAGAGACAGTCTGGGGCGGCAAAAACCTCCTGCTCGACCCTGCCCTAGAACCAATGTACCGCAAGCTGCTCGGCATAGAAGGCGACAAACCGCTGGACTGTGTGGGCGACGTCAAAGAATCACGCTCAGCGATGCGCCTGGCGCAAAACATCTACCCTGAGTTACAAGACAAATACCAGTTTGATATCCCCGAGGGTTACGACTACCGCAAGCTCTTTAGCCACGAAATGCCGGAAGATATATATGCTATCTTTCAGCAGACGTTAGCGCTGGCCTAAACGGATGCATGGGCTCGCCGCCTTCGGCCAGCATAACCACACGGCCGAATAGATGCATGGTGGTGCTCGGACCAACACCGCCCACTTTGGGCGTAAGCCAAAAATCCAAATCCGTTAACTTGCGTGCGTCCGGGTGCACGTCGTTAGCGCCTACCGAAACAATAGCTTGGCCGTTATGAATCATATCTGCGGTAATGATGCCCCGTACACCGGTAGCTGCAATAATAATGTCGGCAGCGGCCGCACCCTTGGCTAAATCGCCCTTGCCTTGATCTATACAAATAAGGTCTTTGACTGCACGGTGGGAATATTCTTCCACGACCTGTGCGCCCACATGGCCCTCGGAGCCCACTACCATCACGGTTTGCCCTTTACCGCTAAAGTCTCTATCGGGGTTAGTGTCGAGGAGTCTAATGGTTGCTTCGGGAGTGGCGCCCATTCCCCACACTTGCTCAGCCCCCTGGTTGTCGACTGCCTTGTTAGCGTTCATGGCCATGGCCACAGCGTCAGCTTCTTCGCCTTCCAAACCAGGAATGGGTATCTCTAAAATCATCCCCGTAACGTCGGGGTCATCGTTAAACCACTCAATTCTGTCGAGCAGCTCGCTGGTGGGCACGGGCACGTGCGTAGCAACAATACCAACACCTGTAGCCGCTTCGATCTTGCGGTGTACATAGGTGTTAACTTCGGAGGCTGACCCCGTGTCTAGCACGCGCATGGCATCCACACCCTCCACAATTACCAAGTGAGGAACAACAAATTCGCGGGCCAGGGCGTGGGTCCTAGAACGTAAATCGGCGGTCATTGTGTGTACAATGGCCGCACTTTCGAGTGCGTGAATCATATGCGCTTGTTATAGCACAAGGTATACACTCCGGCTAGAGCGAGTGCGCTTCGGCCTCTTCGATGGCACTGGCACCGCCAAACACTCTGGGACGCAGCAAACAGAGCCGCATAAACACTACGTGCAAGTGCAGTGAGGCTATAAAAAGAACGAGCGCAGTCACAAGCTGTACCCAGCCAAATGGCCGATCGCCCTGCAAATTACCTATACCAAATTGGGTAAGCACCACGCAAAAAGGCACAACGGTACTCACAAAAAAGGCCGTAAACAGTCCCCAGCCACCCAGACTAATAATACGCAGCACTAACCGGGCCAGTTGTTCGAGCGCCTCGTTGTGACGCGAACCGGTAGCCCGCACCGACCCCACCAGCCATCGCGTTCGGCCAAACAGCAGCGGAATTCCCTGCAAAAGAGCATATATAGTAATGCCGACGGCGGTAGCGGCCGCACCCACCAACGCATAGTAAGCCAGCGGACTGCTCAAAAACCGCTGGTTCCAAATAGAACCAGCCACGTTGGTCTGCCAGGCAAACGTCTCCAAACCATAGGCGCCAAACAAATAGTTATAAAACAACTGATTTTCGCGGATAAACAGCCATCCGCTATAACCCAGTATTATCAGCCCCAGTAAGCAGACGATAGTGCCGCTGGACAGCGAAGGTAATAACAATAATTTAGTGAATCGCCGATCGTGCATGAGCTAAAGTATGCCTGCCTCCTACTAAACTGTCTACAATTCCCGTGCACAATTTGCTTGACGAGCGCGTCAGTTTTCGCCATGATAAGAACATAAGCATTGCACGTAAAAAATAAAGTATACAATTCTGATGCAAAAAATCCGCACACACCGCCTTACCCGTTTATTCACAGCAATTACCTATAGCCTTGCTATTGGAGTCGCTCTAAACTTTACCGGTCATGCCGCAGCCGCAGCCTGTACCGCACCAAGCACCGACTACGGCACCGCAACCGTTACCGTAAGCGTACCCGCAGCCGCAACCTACCGCGTCTGGACACGTATTAACGCCCCCGACAGCAGCAACAATACCTACCTGCTGCAAATTGACAGCTCCACCTGCTATAACGTTGGCGGCGGCAGCTACGCAAACAACGCCTGGACCTGGATTGCGCACCAAAACGGCAACACCAGCTCCAAAATAGACGCCACACTTTCCCAGGGCAATCACACGCTTAAGCTCATCGGCAACAAGCCGGGCGTCAAAATTGATCGCCTCATCTTTAGCTCCGACCTCAACTGTGTACCTACCAGCAGCACTGGTACCGAATGTAATACGCCGTCAGACACCACCGCACCCAGCGCGCGCATTACCAGCCCAGCCGCAAATGCTTCCGTAAGCGGCACCGTAGCCGTTACGGCTACCGCTACCGACGCCGTGGGCGTAACCAAAGTTGAGCTATATGTAAACAGTGCACTTATTGGCACCGATACCACCAGTCCCTACAGCTTCTCGTGGAACACCACAACCAGCTCTAACGAAGCTCAGCAGCTTACTATAAAGGCTTACGACGCCGCCGGGAATATAGGCACCGACAGCTTTAAAGTTACCGTAGCCAATGGCGACAAAACCGCCCCAAGCGTGCCCAGTGGCCTGACTGCCAGCGCACCGGTATACAACAAAGTAAACCTCAGTTGGAAGGCCAGCACCGATAGCGTAGGCGTAAAAGGCTACAATGTTATCCGCGACGGCGTACCGGTCGCAACCGTAAGCACCACCAGTTATAGCGATACTCCAGTATCGGCTAACACTTCCTACGTATACCAAGTTTCGGCCTACGATGCTGCCGGCAACACTTCGGCATCAAGCGCTAAAGTAACGGTTAAAACCCCTAATGTTGCCGACTCCGAGGCGCCCAGTGCACCAGAGCAAGTAAAAGCAACCGCTGTTAGCAGCACTCAAATCGACCTTACCTGGTCGGCCAGCAACGACAATATTGGAGTAACCGCCTACGACGTATACCGCGCTACAACCGGCGATGCCAGTAAGGTTGCCACAGTAAACACCACCAGCTACGGCGACACCGACCTCACTGCCGGTACCCAGTACACCTATTATGTCATCGCCAAAGATGGCGCCGGCAACGAGAGCGACCCGTCGGAAAAGAGTGCCGCCACTACCGAAGCTATCCGTAAGAAGAGCGCCATTACCGGCACGGTCACCAACTCGGCCACGCACAAAGGCATTAAACACGCAGCCGTTATCATCACCATCGGCACCAATAAACATATTATCCAAACCAACCGCAGCGGCGTATACACTATCCGTAACCTCGAAATAGGGCGGTACAACGTAAGCTACCGCGCCAACGGGTACTACAGCCGCTCCTTCTCCATCCAACTCACTAGCAGCAGCGTACTCGTTAAAGACGTAGCCTTACAAAAGCGATAGGTAAAACATATGGATTCTGACAACAAACCACAATCATTCATCTCCACCGGCATGGCAAGTAACGACTTTAGAAACAATAAGCGCCTGTGGTACGGCCTGGCCATTGCTGCCGTAGTTGTGCTGCTAACCGGCATTACCTGGGCAGTTGTGGCGCATACAAAGAACAACGAACAAGCAGCCACCGCCGCCAAGCAGACCGAAGGCCCCGCCGTTAATCTCACCATGGAAGGCATTACGCCGGCCACCATCAAGATAAAAGCCGGCCAAGAGGTAACCTGGATCAACCAAGATACTCGTGAGCACCGCCTTACTGCCGACCAAAGCTCGCTATCTGGGTACGATAGCGTTGATGCGCTCGCCAAAGGCGATTCGTACACCTTTACCTTCGACAGCAAAGGTACCTTCCATTACTACGATCCAGCAGACCCTAAGGGTTACAACGGCACGGTGGTCGTAAACTAAAAAGCCCTCAAGCTATTTGCCAGCGGAAAGGCGGGCGGCGCGGAGGACATTCTCGAAGAGGGCGGTTACGGTGAGAGGACCTACGCCGCCTTTTTTAGGCGTCAGCGTCAGGTCATCACGATCGTAGACGTCGTCAGCTAAGTCGCCCACCGTCTTGCCGCCTTCGGCCGCCACACCAGCGTCGGCAACCACCGCGCCCCGCTTGATCATGTCGGCCGTTATAACACCAGCGCTGCCGGTAGCCGTAACAATAATATCTGCTTTGAGCGTCTCAGCCTTGAGGTCAGTTACCGTATGGTCCACGCTCCATACGTCAACGCCAGAGGCTTGCAGCAGGCGCTCCAGCGGCCGGCCAACCAGCTTGCCGCGGCCCACTAGAAGCACCTTTTTGCCATTGAAGTCTACATTGTAGCCAGCCAGCAGCCACAAAATGGCCAGCGGCGTGGCCGGATCGAAAGCTGCATGCTCGCCCAGCGCATCTACGTCTTTTTGGGGCGCTACCAGGTTTACCAGCGGGTCGGTTTCCTCGGGGCGCTCCAGAGGTAGCTGTACAATAATGCCGTGCACACTAGGGTCCTCATTTAATTCTTTGATAATAGCCGGCGCGTCGTCTTGTTTTACGCGATGAATCTCTACCTCTACGCCCAGGTCGGCGCCATATTTCTTTTTGAGGCGCATATATACCTCGATAGTTGGATAATCCACTGTGAGCACAATGGCTAGCTTAGGCACAACATGCAAGGACTGGCGAATAGAGCGCGCATCGCGTATCTGGCGTTCTTTAATGTAGTCGGCAAGTTCGCGGCCGTTTAGGACTTTCATATGGGGCTATTGTAACAGAGACGATGTGGGTATGGTACTATACGCACGAATGGTTAGCGAGCGCATACAAGATCCGCATAGAGGACACGAGAACATTCTTGTAGACCTTCGCACAAGCAGAGAGAATCAAAATGTGCTGGTAGATCTTCGCTCGGTACAAGCCCGCAGGCCTGCGAGCATGCCACCTGCCCCGCATATAGATCGCGGACCCGAAGTACTGCTCAGCGACCCTATTCGTGCGCTCATCTACCTAGCAGCGCTGCAAGAGCCCGACGCGCCACACACATACTCCACGCTCTGCGCACGACTAAACGATCTCCAGGGCGACAACCCGGGATGGGCAATTCAACCTCGAAAATACGACCCCGTCCGCTTCCACGCCGATAGAACAATGGTGCCTGTGGGCCTCTTAGAAGTTGGCATCACCCAGCATCATGGTCGCGCTCCTGCGCGTACCTTGCGCGCAATGCCGACCCCTGAGCGTACCGCCTGGGCAGCGGCTGGGATCGACTGGGAACTGCAGTTCCGCGATGATCGCCTAGCCGACTTACTTGGCACGCTAACATTGGGAAACACTCTCTCCTCACCCCTCTCTCGCTTGGGTATATTTGGAAAACTTATCGATGCACGGGACGGTGGGCTCACTTCTACAATGCTGGCTACACAGCTAGAACAACCGTCTCGCCGTATCGGCGAAGTACTCAGAACCTGCCGAGAGGCTGACGTCTTGGATTGGTCGCCGCGGCTTGCCTTTGAAGAACGGATTATTACCCTTACCAGACCGGCAGTAGATTATCACTACTATGGCGCTAGAGCGTTGGGCCAGACGGGACAAGCGCTGCTTGATATAACAAAATCGCTTCTCGAAAAAGGCGAACAGCGAAACATAGCAGGCGGCGAGCTGGTACGTCTGGTGCTGGCAAAATATCCCAGCTTGGACGCCGACGCAATCAAGGACGCACTCACTCGGAACATGCCGAGCTTTGTTCAACCTGCGGATACCGCACAGGATGAAAAAACCGGTGTCTATACTATACCCTCTCGCCTAATGCCGAGCATTTCGGACCTTATCCTCCGTTATAGGCTTCTGCAAAACGACCCCGCATTTGCAGCGCATGCAGTAACACGCGCCCAGGAGATAATGGCAGACGAAGAAAGCGTGGCCTTTTTAATGAGCAAAGCAAAGCCACGAGCGGCAGAGGAATGGCGTCAAGCAGAGATAAACCGCCGCAGACACCTAAAGTCAGTCGTACAAATTGGATCACTTACCCTGCAACGGCTGCCCATTGTAAAAGGTTGGCGTGAAAAGCAGGCCTGTACCGAAGCAGATAGCGACCTATTCTTCCCAACAAGCGACAGCGGTCCGTCGCAAGACGAAACCGAACTTGCCAAAAGTATATGTGCCGCCTGCAAAGTGCGCCCATCTTGCTTGCAGTGGTCGCTAGATACTGGCCAACAACACGGCATCGCCGGTGGCATGACCGCGGACGAAAGACGAGCCTATCGGCGTAAACCACACGTAAAAGGGTTTGAGAAACCCAGCGACAAGCCACTCACCAACCGCCTACTCTCAGCGCGATTAGAGGGTAGGGCACTCGCCTCAAAGTCAAAAAACTAAGCCAGAACTACAAAACGTTAATTGCCCGAGCGGCCACCAACACCACAACCAGTAACGAAACTACCGCCTGCACCCCCATCAAAAACTTGGCGCGACGCGACAAGGGCAGCGTGTCGGTAGGGCTAAAGGCCGTCCCGTTCGTAATTGAAGTGTACAGGTAGTCAAAAAACGTCGGGTACCATTTAGATTTTAGATGGTAGCCCAGATTTTGCTGCGGGAATAAAAAGTCGCGGCCCTCGGCATCATCACGCCGCCTGGCACCCGGCCCGCCGTTATCCATTTCCCAGTAAAACAATCCAAACACCACAATGTTG
The DNA here is from genome assembly GCA_035478295.1 of Bacillota bacterium. Classification (GTDB taxonomy): domain Bacteria; phylum Patescibacteriota; class Saccharimonadia; order Saccharimonadales; family UBA4665; genus PMNU01. The sequence goes on from DATIJU010000010.1 coordinate 45,130, forward strand.
GTGATGTATATATTTAAGGCCGACAGCAGCAGCTGGACTGCGTTATTTTTATCGGCCGTAAACAGCGCATGCAGCACTAGCTCCAGCGAACTGATATTAGCAACTAGCACGAGTGTAATAAGCGCCATCACTACCAGCCTGCGAAAACGCGACTCGTATACTGCCTGCTTAGGTGTTACCAGCTGCAGCACAACCATACAGAGTACTTCTAGGGCTGGCAACACTGGCTTAGGGAACAAGGTAAGATCGGTGGGCAGCAGCAGCTGCAGCACCACGACAATCAGCAGCACCGCTTGGGCATGCCACAAGGGATCAAAGTCGTGATGCTTGTTTCGGAACAGCTGCATATGGTGTAACTATACGCTTGGCGTAGTAGGAGCGGCAGGAGCCGAAGGGGTCGTGGGAGCTGCGGGCGTACCGCCACCGTGGTACTTCGCGTCACCAAAACCAAGCATCGGGAGGAATATAAACGGTAAGAGTAACATACCTACCGTGGTGCCAGTACCCTTGCCGAACGCTTTAGAGAGCTCGTTGTACACCATAATGGCAACCACAATGTTGACGATTGGAATAAGCATGAGCAGCAGCCACCACCACGGCTTGCCCGCAATTTCGAGTAGCACCAGGGTGTTGTAAATAGGCACAATCGATGCCCAGCCCGGCTTGCCAGCCTTAACAAACACCTTCCACATGCCGGCAATAGTGGCAACTATAGCGGCCAGGTACAAAATGACAACAACCGGCGACACACCAGAGCTGCTAGGGGTGTCGTAGGAGTACGTGGTATATGTTTGGGCGAGTGTGCTCAGTGCAGCAATCATGATTTTCCTTCCTTATAGTGCTTATCTTAAGGATTATTATACTCGCCGTTATGAGTTTTCGTATATCAACCTTAAGCAACACCAAGGGGGCGGCCGGGTAGGTAGCGGTGTTCTATGGCAGACAAGGTGTCCCGACAGGGTGTGGCGCCGATAATCGCCAAACCCTGATCCTCGAAGGGCTTAAAGCTCTCGGGCAAGATATTGATGAGCCGAGCGGCCTGCAGGTGACGCGCGAAGAGCGGTGAATGCAGCTTTCCCAAACGCAGCAAATACCATGCCGCTACAAACAGCGAACAAGGATATTTTTGGGTACAAATCTCGTCGGATAATTGTTTCTTGAGCTTGGGGTCTTCAACTATGGCCAGCACTTCATCACACTGCGGGATAAGCTGTGATTCGCGAATAAGCAGATCAGGCTGGTAGCCTTTAATCTTGAGCCAGCGCGAAAACTTAGCATAGCTAAAGGAGGGGTCTGGGAACGAATAATCGTCGATCATAACCACCAGCGAACTCGTGCCACCTTTAGCCTTTAGCTCATGCCTAATCTGTTTTAGGTGGTGTATAGATAACTCGTGCTCTTCGGATATGTGCTGATTCGTGTAGATGTGAGCGTACTCTACGGAAACATCTTTCAGTTCAGGCATACCAAGCAGTATAGCAAAGGTAGCCACCACAATGCAGGAAGTTAAAATTGCCTACTCCGGCAACAAAAGCCACAGCGCAAAAACCAACCGCACATTGCCGGGGCGCCGAAAGATGCCGCCTAGTGCTCGGCTGCCTTTTTAAGATCGGCAGCAAACTGTTCAAAGCTCTTGTCGAAAGACGGAATCATACCCGCAAACAATGGAAAAATGGGACCGCCTATTTTTTCTACCATAGAAAAACGCGTGACACCGCCCTCACCTGGCGCCAGCGTGTATACACGCGAGCCCATGGCATCGCCCCACACCAAACGATTAGGTGCCTGGAACTCTTTTATTTTGAGTTTAAAAACACGCTTGGGATCGAGCGTAGATTTTAGCTTTATGGTTTGTCCAGGCTCTATAGAACCCTCAATGGACGTAACCGTCGAGTTCCACTTAGGGTACTCGGCGGCATTCGTAAGCAGCGCCCAGATAGTCTCGGGCGCTGCTTTAATGTCTGCTGCTACCGCTGTGGTGCGGCTAAATGCTTTCTTTACCGTTGTTGCAATGTTTAAAGGTTGTGTTTCCATACCCCCATCATACAACCAAGTAATGGGCTATGGGTACGAGACTTTAGGCATCGCGCTTGAGCACCAACCAGTAAGTAGCGGCTACGGGCAAGGCAGCAAGCGCCAGGTATAACCCCGCCTCGATACGCTGGAAGTTCCAGTAGCGATATGCCGGCTGATATTTAATGTTCCACCCATATCCCAGCGAATTTATGCATCTCAGGCTTATTAGCTGACTGCCGTCAACGCCGATAAGCGAGTCAGCCTCCCGCTCCTCTCCCGCTGCAAGGGCAGTCTTCCCGGAAATGCCACCTACCCGTGGATGGTCGGTGCGTATACAGCTGTGGGGTGGACTGTGCCAATCGAGTGTCTGCCCATGGCTGTTCACTAATTTGCTGCTAAATACCCACGCTCCTTGATTGCCGGACGGCAGCTTCGGGTTGAGCGGGTCGCTCCGCATCTCAATTTGCGATTGTATAGAGGAATGCTGCGTCCGGGCAGCCACATAATGCGGCCGAACTAGAGTCGGCATGGCCATTTGTACCACAATGAGCGTTACCATCGTAACGCCAATAGCTAGCAACGTTCGTTTAAACCAAGCGCCCAAAAAGATGCCCAAAGCCAGCGCAAAAACCGTGCAGGCCGCCGGTACCAGCCCCTGCGTGCTGAAGTTCATGGCTTCAAAACGATTCGCACCTATTGCGTTAAAGGTATGCGACCACCAAGTAACAAGTGCGGCGAAAGCACTAGCGAGGATTGTCGTAACCGCCGATATCCAAAGCAGCTTTCCGCTGAGCCATTTGCGGCGCGAGATGCTTTGCGTCCACACCAGCTTATTGGTGCCGGCCGCGTATTCGCGGGCAATAAGCGGTACGCCCCAAAACGCCCCAAAAAGCACCGGCAGCACGAGCATGCTTATCTGCACAAAGTGGTAAATGAGTGTGTCTTTAGGCGTGCGAAACAGCTGACCCGTGAGCTCGGCACAAGTCTCAGCACTTGCACAGGTAGACAGTACATGCCGGTAGACGTGCCAGTTATGCAGACCGGTAGGAATTATAAAGGCAGTAAAACCGGCCAAGATGATACCAAGGATCAAGAACTGTTTACGGTGTTGTCGCCAGATAAGCCAATTCATTGTACACTCCTTTCTGCTTTTGCAACTCCCGGTATGCGCCGGCTTTGACTCATGTATGCGAGCACAATCTCCTCGATGTCTACATCATGCATATGCCAGTGCGGATCGCGAAACTTAAGATCATTTAGTCGCACCAGTAGTGTAGTCTCCCGTGCCGTCTGCGTTTCGCGGATAACCGTGTAGGCGGGGCTTACAACTGTTTCACGGCGGGGTCCGGTAAGTAATTTGTGCATCTTAAGCACGGCGTCGATACTATCACACAGCTGTGTCTGGCCCGATGCCAAGATGATAACGTGGTCGCAAATACGTTCCAGGTCGGCGAGCAGGTGCGACGACATAACCACTGTCAGTTCGCCCCCTGCCTCGGTAACCGCGCTTGCCAGCGAAGACAAAAAATCGACGCGGGCCAATGGGTCGAGCGCAGCGACCGGCTCATCCAACAAAAGCAGCTTGGGTTTTTTGGCTAGTGCCAATGCCAATGCAACTTGAGCGCGCTGCCCGCCCGACAATTTGCCCACCGGCCTATGCTGGTCGATATCCAATTCGGTAAGCCGGCGGGTAGCGAGCTCGTTATCCCAGCTGGTATTAAGATGCGCACCCAACTTCATGTGTTCGCCGGCGCTCAGCTGGTTATACAGTGGTATCTCTTGGCCCAAATAGCCAATGCCGGCTAGGTACTCAGCTTTTTGAGCTGGAATTTGTCCAAGTATCTCGGCGCTGCCAGTACTGGGGCGACTCAGACTAACCAGCAGTTTAAGCAGCGTGGTTTTGCCCGCTCCGTTCGGGCCTACGAGTGCCGTTACAGTCCCGCGCGGCACGCGAATGGTGCAGTCCTTAAGCGCCCAAAAAGAGCGGTACCGTTTGCCCAGACCCTTAGTCTGGACGGCGTATTTAGTTGTGCTTTGACTCATTGTCCCTCCTTATATCATTGTGTAATGTCGTATGTATGAGCGCTTCTATGGACTCCTCGTCGAGGCCGGCATCTTGGGCCTTTTGTATCCACTCTCTCAGGCTCGCCGCCAGGGTGCTATGGATACCTGGTGATGGCCCGGCGGCGGGTGCAAGCACAAAAGTGCCGCTGCCGGTGCGTCCCTCGACCAGTCCCAGACTCTCAAGTTCGCGGTAGGCCTTAAACACGGTATTGGGATTTATGGCTATCATCGCCACCGCCTCCTTTACGGTTGGCAGCTGATCGCCTTCTTTTAAAATGCCCATACGGATAGCCTGCTTTACCTGCTGCACAATTTGCAGGTACGGCGGGACACCGGAGTGTGTGCTCAAACGAAACGTAATCATAATAATACTATTATACTAGTTTCCTAGTGAACTTAGCGCAAGTGTCTTCTGTGCGTCAATAAAAAAGACTTCCGTAGAAGTCTTTACTCCAGCCAGCCTGCAGCTTAACGGCGGTCGATATCTTGCGCATACCGGCCATTGTCTTTCCAGTTTGCCCATCTGCACCCGGAAACAAAAAACTACATTATCCAGGCTACCCGGCCCGCTTATGGTAAAACTAGTATGATGCTTCCCCAAAAATGCCCAGCCTGCAAACACGCCTCACTCTCATCCGACCAAGAATATATTTTTTGCACCAATTGCCCCATATACAGAAAGCCCTTAAACCTCTTCCAGAAGCCTCTGGCCTGGGCCACTACCCGGTACTGGTGGTGGCGGCTGCCTATACTGGCTTGGTTCGCGAGCATGCTGGCGGACAATCTGCACACGGGATCGTTTGCATTAAACCGTCTCAGCAACCCCTTCTCGGCGTTTGACCTTGGCATTCACGAGCTGGGACATATACTGTTTACGCCGTTCGGCGAGTTTATGCGTATTGCTGGCGGGTCGTTATTTCAGTGTCTCTTCCCGCTCTTGTGGCTCGCCGGCTTCTTGCAAAAAAAGTGCTACTTTGCAGCCTCGCTGTGCTTCTGCTGGCTGGGCCTTAACTTATTTGATGTTGCCACCTATGCCGCCGATGCCCGCGCCCGCTTGCTGCCGTTGTCTGGCGGGCCGGCATCAATTGGCGTAGACCCAAACGACGATGCCGTCTACGACCATGCCCACGACTGGTACCAGCTGCTCAGCCGGACACACCACCTACACGCAGACCTGGCCATTGCACACGGACTGCGCGTTGCCGCTACTATTGCCTTTTTAATCGGACTGGCGCTAGCGGGTACGTTACTGCTGCAGATGGTGTTCAGCTCAGTCCAGCGGCTATCAAAAAAGAGCTAAAACGTTCAATTTAGGCGGTTCATAGCGGCGTTTGTAAGGCACAGCATAAACTTTCGTGACCTAACTATAGCAAAAAACAGAGGTGTTATACTTTGCTCATGAAACTCGTTCTTGCTTCCCAGGGGTTTACTACGCCCGAAATCGCGAATGCCATTGCAGAGCTTGCCGGTAAGCTACTGGCTGAACTTAATGTGGCGGTTATCAATGAAGCCTACGTGGGCATTGCCGCAGGTAGGCACGAAGGCTGGCTTATCAATGAGCTGTCGCAGATTGCACAATATGTAAAGGGTACGATTTCTTTTGTAAACCTACGCGCTTACGATTTAGCTGAGATTAAACAGCGTCTAGAGTTTGCTGATCTAATTTACATTATTGGGGGTGCGCAATTGACATTACCACAGCTATTCCGTGAGACAGGGTTCGATACGCTACTGCCTGAGCTAGCTAAGAACAAAATTGTTATGGGCACTTCAGCCGGAGCCAATGTACTTGGTAAGCAGATTGAGGATGCAAATTATTGGCAAGATCAATACGGCTCGTCAGAAGAATATCTCGCCAATCCATCGCTTAGTTTGGCGGATTTCAACATCCTGCCCCATTTTGAACGAGAAGATCATCCGCTACGAACTACAGCAAAACTGACACCTTTACTCAAGGATCATCCGTTCCCATTATATGGCGTAACTGATACGCAAGCGGTAATTCTTGATGACGACAAAGTCGAGTTTGTAGGTGGAGAACCTGCAATTTTCGGTAAAACAGCTTGATCGCTGCGGCCTATTTCTTGTCCACTGCAACTAAAAAAGACTCCTGTTAAGAAGTCGTTTGTATGCTAAGTTGTTGTAAGTTTCTTTGGAGGGCCAGGAGGGACTTGAACCCTCGACATTCTGCTTAAGAGGCAGACGCTCTAACCAGCTGAGCTACTGGCCCATAGTTGTAATTGTAAGGTACTTCCTGCGTCTATACCTCTGTTTCATTTTGCAAGAAACTGGTTAGAACGCTACGCCCACAATCATTTTTGCAGCAAGCTGCGCCAGCTGAGCTGCTGGCCATAGTTGTAATTGTAAGGTACTTGCCCTGTGGACGAAGTACATTTTACCAAAATACCCCTGTTAATGCAAGGCTGACAAAGGTATAGTGGCTCACATGATCGAGATTGAACAACGTTACAAAGTATTCGATCCCCAAGCCACAATTGCCGCCTTAGAAACGCAGGGTGTAATCTTGCAGCAAGAAAACCGCGTGATTGACTGCTGGTTTGCTCCCCGTACCGTACAGAGCCAGGCAGATCAAGATGTCTGGTTCGATAAACAACACGGTGTAGCCTATCGTATTCGCAAGATAGCCCTGCCGGGCGACACCTTCGACATTGCCCTGGAATCAAAGCAACACACCACCGCCAACAACCACAACACCTTCAACGAAGAAGTAATTATGCGCGGCGATGAGGCTGCGATGCAGGCCTGGCTGGCGCAAAAAGACTATTACAACTGGCTCACCATAGATAAGTTGCGGCGGCGTTTTGCCTCACCTCACCCCGAACTTGAGGTTGTAATGGACACCGTCGCGGGTGTGCGTGGCACCCTGGGCATAGACACCGTACTCGAAATTGAATACCAGGGCGAAGCAACGCGGGATGCGGCGCTGCAAGCAATTGCCAACTTTGCTGGTACGCTTGGTTTTACCCCAGATATGCGCTTCGACAAAAGCCTGACCGTAGAATCTATGCGCGTGCTCGCCAGATTCTCTACCGAGGCCTAAAAAGATTGCCGCCTAAAGCTTATTTGCTCAGCGGTTCGCCGGTTTTATCTTGGCAGCGCAGTACGAGGGCTGGGGCGTCTTCATCAGTACATGGTTTGCTCGTGCCTAGCAGTATAAAACAATTTAGACATCCGGCGTATGGTAGCCTAGTATAAAGCTTATGACAGACAACGGGCGCACCCCAGAAATCCAAAATGTATTAAATGTCTGGCGGCCATACGTGCATGCTATTTCCGATTGGCAGGCAAGGGTTAAAAACGTTACGCCCAAAGCCACCGGTTGCGGCCCAGTCTACGAGCTGGGCAACCCGCTAGGGCGCACCACCGAAAGCCTGGCAATAGCGGACATGCGCGGCATTGCCCACGCCCAGCCGCACTACCACACCGGCGGCGAGACCGAAATCTACATTGTTATTGCCGGCAGCGGGCGCGCAGTCGTGGGCTCCGTTGTGTCGCAGCTGCAAAAAGGCAGCGTGCTGGTAACGCCGCCTGATACCGCTCACTATGCCCTGCCCGACCCTGCCGAAGGCCTGGTGCTGGCCGTTGTTAACACGCCACCGTTCAAGCTCGAAAATAATATTGATATTACGGCAAACGACCCCGCACACCACTACAATCACGAGCAATTCCTAGCCCTCACCAACAGATAAACCATCTGTTATCATTAGGCCATGACCAAGTACGTACTTAACTCTGGCGGTATCAAACACCAGCCGGCCCGCAAAAAACGATTCCACTGCGAAGTCGTAAAAGACTTAGGCAACACGCCAAAGTTTTTACTGTGCAATTTTGCCCAAGGCCGGGAGTATTGGGACACCAAGTTTAAAAGCTACTGCCTTACCATAAGCGAGGATATGCCTGAGGGAGTTAAGCCAACGTTCGAGTTGGCCATGCCCGCTGATTTTGTCCAGCAGTGCAAACGCGCCGACGTTATTTACTTTCATGGCGGCGACGACCATCTGTTGCGACACTGGATGGAGCAATTTAACATCGGCGAAATCTTTAAAGACAAAGTTGTCGCCACCAATTCCGCCAGCAGCGACATGCTCGCAGCCCACTTCTGGACTTCGGACTGGCGGCAGTGTGCCGACGGATTTGGCGTACTGCCCATAAAGTTTATTCCGCATTACTTATCAACAGTCGACGACCCACGCGGACCCATCGATTGGCAAAAGGCTTACGACGAGCTGGCCGCCTACGGCGACAAGAGCTTGCCCATCCACGCCCTCCAAGAGGGTGAGTGCATCGTCTGTTATGATTAAGTGATGACTACCTTTTATATCTGCCGCCACGGCCAGACCGAAAACAACAAAAACGGACGGTTAAGCGGCTGGATAGACACGCCGCTTACCGACGAAGGTATCAAAAACGCCGGCTCGTCAGCCGCCAAATTACACGGTGTGCATCTGGATAAAATTATATCGAGCGACCTAGGACGAGCTCTTCACACCGCTTACATTATTGCCCGCAAAACCGGTTTTCCGGGCGAGATCGAAACCAGTCGAGGATTACGCGAAGTAAACTACGGTGGACACCTGGCCAATTCGCCGGTAGGCGACTACCCCCAGCTTACGCCTGAAGAAAATGCCGATTTTGTGCCGGAAGGCGGTGAGTCGTTACGGCAAATGCAGACGCGCGTGTTAGCCGCCATCAACGGCATCGCCCAGGCTAATCCCGGCAAGACTATTTTATTGGTAGCCCACGACGGCCCTATTAATGCCGTGCGCTCGTCCTTAAGCGGCGAGAACATCGGCCTTACCGATGCCGCTGGCCTCAACCCCCACGACCTTGTGGCCAAGTTCGAATTCGACGAGGGCAAAATTGCCTCGTTTGACGAACTACAGTCCTAGATTTTGTGCAGCCACTTAAGTGCTGCGGCACGGTCGTCAAAGTAGCGCATTTTGTAGGCCTTGCCGGTAGCGCGCAGCATGAGGTTAGCGCCAAGCCGCAGCAAGCTGCCCTTGCCAAGGAGCGCCAGCCGGTCGTAATCGAACCGCCTGGCGAGATCAACCACTAGCTTGCGGGCATCAACCCCCACCTGACCTATTTCGAGTACGTTATCAAGCACCAGACAAGATTTGCCGGCCTGGCGTTGCTCGGCGAGCAAGCGGCTGGTGTCCCGCCCCATACGTTCTACCGACGCAACCGTTTGATCGCCCACGACCATAATTTCAATAATATCCTGGTTTAGAAAAACCCTGTTACCCATGCAGTCATTCTAAAAGACTTGAGGGGTTATCGTCCAGCGGCATGCTTTTTGCTATCATGAGCCAATGGATATCAACGCAGCATCAAAAAACGAAGCCGTATACACTTTTGATGTTCCCAGCGGCAAACTCAAATGGAACGATGCGCTTAATCAAACCTACGGATATCCAGCCACCGAGCCCGCCGGCACCTTAGAGTGGTGGGCCGAGCACATCCATCCCGACGACGCCATGATCCTAAACGAAACACTCGATAAAGTATTCAACCACAGCGTTGGCAACTGGGAGGTAGAATACCGCTTTCGCAACGCCAGCGGCAGCTATGTGCGCGTGCGCGACCATGCGACGGTTATGAGAAGCGAAAACGGCGAACCCTTACGCATCATTGGCGCACTAACGCCTCTCGAACCCAGGCTGCCGGCATAGTTTCTCACAGCGCATTAGGTATACAGGCGTATACTTATGAGAGTAATCCGAAAGGGGTTTTACATGAGCGACGAACAACCAAAGAAGAAGGGTTTCTTACGCAAGATGGTTAAACTCGCCATTCTGCACAAGTAATCGTCATTATTACAAAAAACGGACTGCCCGCGTAAATGTTACGCAAAACGCAGTCCGTTTTTTACTGCACGCCGGCCTTTAAATAAAGCTTAACGTGTTATGTATATTTTACTACTTGCCCGTCTCTACCGTTTTGATCATCCACATGTCGTCGGCTAAGCCTTTACTTGTTAAGTAAGCAATGGGCAAATAGCCATAGCCATGCTGCCCCCAACTTTGGCCCCACGAATTGCGGAATATAAAATGCTTTTTGCCCAAATCGTAGCCCACTACCAACACCGCATGGCCACCAAGCAACTGCTCCTGAGCTTCGGGCATCGGGATAACGCCCGTCGTACTGGCCACCTCACTTTCAAAACTTTCGTATACCGAAATGCCGGTTACGAATGGGAAGCCTTCGTTGAGGCAGGCTATCATATCGTGTGCCGGCTGATCGTGCGGCGTGAGGATACGGCGGTATTCAACGGTCTGACTCTTTTTGGCCTCTGCGTAACAGTCGGCGGTGGGTTTATCGCGGAACTTGGCAATTGTGTACGGCCACTGACTTTCCGGTGCGACGCCCTGTACATTGAGACTCTTTATGCCGTCACGGATGCGTGCTCCAGAGTCAATATGTACCGTGCCCTCCATATCGCGCTCGTTATAGTAGATAAATAAACGGCTGGGCGTCATATAGTCCAGACCCTGTTTGCCGCGATCAAAGTCGAATGCGCCGGCGAGCGCATTAGCGGTACAGCTGCCCAGTTCGCCCTGGTTATATACCGGCGGGCACTGCTCACGTAAATCTACTTTAGTGGGTACCGCCAGCCGGGTGAGCTTGAGCATCTCCGGCTCCGGGTGATATATCCGGTCGCGTTGGTCCGGCAAATCCGGAAGCCAGCCCAAACCGTGATTTTGCGGTGTCTTATAAAACGAATCCGACATATGCCCTCCCCTTTTTTACCTGTTCACTGTAGTAGAAACAGGCCCGGGTGGTCAACGGCTGTTTAGGTTTGCTAGTAGCTGCGCAAATAGCTCAGCAAGTAGAGTGAGCCAGTAACGAGCAGTACGGGTTCGGAGCGTTTAAGCAAAGCGTTGTAGGCCTCGCGGTAGTCCGGGATAATCTCGTAGTCAGTAAAACCCGCGCGGCGACAACTGGACACAATTTCTTCGGGCGTTACCGAGGTGTGCTGTGCGCCAGGGACACCGTGGTAGGTGGTGATAATCAGGTGCTCAATGTGCGGCAATAATTCTTGCATGGCTGCAGGAGCGCGCACATCACCGCCAGCCAAAAAGGTCACTAGTGCTGCGCGTTTTTTGCGTGGGTATCGCTGCAACACGCTCTCCATGAAGGCGTGCATCTTTTGGCTATTATGAGCGCCGTCCATAATCACATCGTGATCGCCCACATGCTGTGTGTCCATTCGCCCGGGTACATACTGGCGGGCGGCAGTTTCTATTTGGGCATCACGCAGCTCATGCTGGCCGTCGCGTGCCAGTACGTACTGCACGACCTGCAAGCTCAAACCAAAATTGCGCTGCTGAAAGAGCGGCAAAAAGGCAAAGTCGGCTTGGTCGGTTGCCGCGTGCAGCGCATGCAAGTCGGCCTGCTTTTGGGCAGCGCGCGCCGTAATCGGCCTCATAACTTCAGCCGATTGCTGGTAGCAAAAGACGGCATTATGGAGCTGAATAATCCCCACTTTCTGGGCGGCGATTTCGCCCAATGTATTGCCAAGACGGTGCGTATGGTCAAGACCGATGTCGGTAATTACCGCAACCTTGTCGGACCGGGAAATAACATTGGTTCCGTCGGTAAGACCACCCATGCCCACCTCTACCACCGCATATTCCACGCCAAGTCGCACAAACTCCCAGTACGCAAAAGCAACCAGTAGTTCGAAATACGACGGCTCAAACGGCAGATCTCCAAGCAAAGTCATAAACTGCGAAAAGTCGTGGCAAAATTTCTTTTCTTCGAGCGGCACCAAATCTATCTGCAATCGGTCATTAATTTCGTCGATGTGCGGCGACACGGTTAAGCCTACGCGATGCCCTGCGGCCTTAAGCAGCGCGGCAGCATAATAAGCGGTGGATGTTTTGCCCGATGTACCTGCCACATGAATCACCCGAAGCTTATTTTGCGGGTTGCCGATGTGCTCCATAAGCGGCCACATATATTCAAGTGTGTACGCCTGGCGGGTTAGCTTGCCCGGTAAATAAGCTTCGAGCAGCTTGTGCACATCTTGAAAAGTAGTCATCGAGAATGTCTTCATGCTTTTGTTTATTGTACTCCCAGCTCCTGCAGTAATTGATAGTGCTCGGCAACGTCGTGTACGCGCAGGTACCTGGCACCGCTGGCAATAGCCACCCGGGCAGCCTCTAAGTTGGGCCCAATGGTCATGCGTGCATCGCCCAAAAATCTCTTGCGCGAGTAGCCAATCATCACTTCATGTTCGGGAACCAGCCGGGCAAAGCTGAGTAACCGACGATTACAGTCCGGTCGCTTACCAAAGCCAATACCAGGGTCGAGAATAATTTTGCCGGCAGGCAGGCCAAGCTGCACCAACTGGCTACGGCGCGTAAGCAGCCCAAGCGCTACAGCTTGAGGATCATCGACATCAGCTTCGTGGTGAGCGCGCACAAAATCGGCGCCAAAACGCGCCGGCATATGGCTCACAATGCAGCGCAAACCAAACTCTGCAACCGTCTTTCGCATAATCGGGCTGTTCATGCCGGTAACATCGTTGGCAATAAAGTTAGGGCCGAATCTTTCGGCCACACGCCGGATCGTCTCCGGACGATAACTATCCACTGAAATCTTACCGGGATAGCGCATAAATAGCTCGCCAAGCACTGGCCGTAAGCGCTCCCACTCGGCCTCGGCATTTTCGAGCGGCGCGGCACGCGGGTTAGTTGCCTCGGCTCCCACGTCTATATATGCCGCCCCCTCGATGATCATTTCACCGGCGTGTTGCAATGCTCTATCTATGTCTGTATATTGGCCGCCGTCGCTAAAGCTATCGGTGGTCAGATTGAGAATGCCGAAAAGTTCTACCCGACGACGCGGTAGTGTAGCTGAAGAGTCGAAGGACCAATGCGTTTCGTTTGCGTTAGCTCCAAGTTGAGATCTACTGGCTTATCACCAAATAATTTTAGGCCTGCACCTAATATAACAGGTTCGATATCCAAAATCACTTCGTCGATGAGGCCCAGACGCGCAATGCAGCCGTTAAGTTCGCCGCCGCCAATAACCCCAATTTTAGCGCCTGCCGGTACATCCGCCGAAGACGCAATGCTCACTACCGGATAGTCAGCGCTATAGTCTGGATCGCTCGACACAACAACGTATCTTGCATCATCTAAAAATTCGCCGCCGGCTTTCATAATTTCGTAGGTGCGCCGCCCCACCAGGCACACATCGCAGCTGCGCACAAATTCCTGAAAGACGGCCCACTCCTCATCGCTCCATGGTGTTTCGTCGTGCTCGCCCGCGATATAGCCGTCGGCACTTTGGGCCATATACAAAACCACTTGCTGCATTTGTTCCATCATAGCAGCTCAGCAGGTTGGTATGATATCCCGGCTAGTAATATCTGTTATCACCCAGCGTACCAGGCTGCTATAGTTAAAAGACTATGAAACGGCTGCCGCACTTGATGGGTGGAATCCGGTTGTACCTTACAATCGGTGTGGCGCTTTTGACAGTCGAAACATTGTGGTGGGCACATGCCATGTATGGCGCCACAAACCTGTATGTAGAGCGAACCGAAGAAGTCTATGCCTGGATATCGGTTGGTTGCTTGGCACTCGCCATACTCATTGGCCCGGCATATAAGCTATTGCCGCGGCTGCCCGCCCAAGCAATCATGCGTGATGCGCGGCGCATTATCGGCCTCAGTGCCGCCTGGTTTGGCACGCTGCACGTAGTAATTGTCTATTTCGATCTATTCAAACACGTCAATCCCTTAAGGCTGGCCGGCAATTATCGTTGGTCGTTTTTACTGGGCACGATTGCACTCGCTGCACTCCTCATCATGGCCAGCATTTCTACGGATGCTGCCATGAAACGCCTGGGCGTATGGTGGTTTCGTTTGCAGCGGCTTGCGTATGTTGCCGGTGTGCTCGTTGTTATACATGCCATACTGGTAGGCACGCACGCCAAAAACGCGGACGCGGCATTTGTGCTCGTAAACGCCGCGCTGGCAGTAGCACTCATTCATTTTGTGGCGCGCAATAAAGGACGCAAGCCATGAAGCGCGCTGTGCTTTTTTTAGCGATCTTTACAGGATTGCTGCTGCCGGCTGCACCGGCCAGCGCTCACTTTATAGAAAGCAGCAATGGCGTACATGGGCTGCTCCACATAAACCCCAACGACAACCCGGTTGCAGGGCATAAAACGCAGCTTATCTTTTATATGACGGATGACCGTGGAACGTTTTCGGCACACAACTGCGGCTGCGCCCTCACCATTATGCTGCATGGCCAAGCGGTCGAAACCTCGGGCCTGCGTGCCGGCAATGGCGTGCTCACCGCCACATTTGTGCCGCCGGTGGCCGATGCCTATACCATGCTGCTGAGGGGCAATGCCTTTAAACTGAGCTACGACGTTCGCGTCGAGGCCTCGTCCGATGGGCTGCACCTTGTCAATCGCGGCACGCCCGTTCTCATCATGAGCGCTGCCAGCTTTATCATTCTTGGCATTATTGCCCACACCAATATTAAAAACGGCACGCGTTATGCCACGGCCAACAAGGAGAAAAAGAAGTGAGAAGATTAATCAGCCTGGCCATAGCCTTTGGTATTGTGCTGATGCCGGCAGTAGCAAGCGCCCATGCGGTAGTATCGCCGGCGTCTGCGCAAGCCGGCGAACGTCAGCTATTTACTATGAGCACACCTAATGAGCGTGATAACGACGTAGTTAAGCTCAAACTCGATGTACCTGCCGGCATGCAAGAAGTATCGCCCACCATTGCCGCCGGATGGACCATTGCCACAACCCAATCGAAAGGTAGCATCACCAGCATTACTTGGGACGGCGGGCTTATTCCGCCCGGGCAGCGCGCCGACTTTACGCTGAGCGCCGTCGTACCCAGCCGAACCGGCGAGCTACACTGGAAGGTCTACCAGACATACAGCGATGGCGTAGTGGTATCGTGGAATAAGCCTCAAACCACTGCACAGGACGACGACAACCCTAAGGCAAGCGAAGGGCCATACTCTACCACAACCATCAAAAATGTCGAAAAAAACGCCCGAGAAGACGCCGGTTACGACCTGCCCACCCTTTGCATCGCCGTAACGGCTATAGTTATGAGCGTCTGGGTGCTGATGCGTTCTAAAACCCGCCGCTCCTAGAACGGTAGTTTACGCAAGCAGCGGCTTAAGCAGCTTAACAAACGCTGCTTTGTCCTTTTTGAGGTCACCGGTGGGGGTGAATATCTTGCCAAAGGATGCTTTAACAGCATCGTCTTCTTCGCGGTCGAGCCGCAGCAAATTATCCTGGGTACGCTCCATGGCAACTTCGTGCGGCGCATCAATCCAAATAGTAAGCGGGACGGTCTTGTAGCGCCTGCGCATAGTGTCAATAATTTGCAAATCGGGCATCACCGAGCAAATAACATTCACGCCGCTTCTCAGCTGCCGGCGGATAGCGTCAACATCGGTGCCGTACTTAAACCCATTGTAATCGGCATGATCCCAATTTCTAGAACTCAGCCGGCGCTTTTCGTACTGAAAATTGGTTACAAACTCGTACTCTGGCTTGTTAGCTTCGTCTGGCCGCTGTGGCCGGGTCGTTACCGTTTTGAGGTAGACCAAGTTTGGCAACCGCTCTAGAGCATGTCTAATAAGCGTCGTTTTGTCAGCCCCAGAAGCGCCCGATACAAAAATAAGTGAGCCAATCATGGATACAGAATAACAGATTGATGCAACAAAATGCCGTGTCTAGGAACGAGGCTGCCGCGGCCGATACCAATCCGGCGCAGCACCAGTTAGCGACGGCACACCGCCGCGGTGTATAAAGGCATGCCTATTCCAATAGGCAACACATGCGTCCCGACCGCCGTCAGGTGCAAGTCTGGCAGTGCCCATCCACGGCAGCGGCGGCATGTACCCGCCTTCATTCGGGTATATTCTGGTAAGTATTGGCTTATCGGCACTGCCCGCCAGCTCAAGCGTAATCGTGGTCGTTCTGTGGCGTGGGTCATCGTCATCTAGCGCGAAGTAGGGGCTTACTCCTGGCCGTTTCGCTGTATGATGCGGATTTATGCCCCAGCCCGGATGCTCTACATCGCTTAGTTCCACCACACGAGCACCGACAGAGCGCGACAGCTCGAAAATCTCGATAGGGAGGTCGCCGTTTTCCCAAGGCTCCACGTTGTCTAGTATTGTCTGCACCTCATTATGAAATGGGGCACTGGGCGAAGCGCCAAATGAATATGGTACTTCGGCATAACGCGGTACATGAATTTGATTCCCCTGGAAGTGGTAAGCCATGCGGTCTCCTCATTACATTCGGCCAATGGACTCTATCGTACAACAAATCGGCAAAAACTTTCAAAAACTGCCAGCGTGAATAATTTGAATTTAGCGTTCGGCTTCCCACCCCGGGGCAAGGCAGCCGCTCGGGAACGTATAGCGGGCGCCGGTTGCTCTGTGTACTGCCGGCACTAACGACTGTGTACAGAAGCCTTCGGGCTTATATGCCCGTGCCTGCCTAATGGCTTCTTGCTGTAATTGAGAAAGGCTCTGCGTCCTGTGATTCGCGCCATAGACACCTATGGCAACAGCAATAACTAGGACACAGGCTGCGATAATTATGAGACCGTGTTTCTTCTGCATGGTCTTATAGTACTATAATAACCCCTGTAGATGCACACGCCATACAGCCAATTGGCCACCTCGAACTCTATGCCAATGACAATTGAGTTGCGAAACAAAAGACGACTAGCAGTAGTCGTCTTCGTATTTGTAAATCGTCAATGGTGCACCCGGCAAGATTCGAACTTGCGACCCCTTGGTTCGAAGCCAAGTACTCTAATCCGCTGAGCTACGGGTGCTTAATCTGATTGTGATCTCCATCATTATAACAGGGGAAGATGATATAACTACTATATGAGTAGCGCCGAAAAATACGGTGAGGAAAGCAAGCTGGAAAAGCTGGCTCGCCTTGGCGTAAAGAAAAGTATTGGCGTGGCGGCGCTGGCCGGAGTGGGGGCAGTGCTGGCACCGCCGGCTGCGGCGGCCGTACTTACCGTGGTTGCTGCCGGCGAAGTGGTGCAGGCGGCTTTGCTGCCCGCGTTCCAGGAACGTCTCCGGCGGCGACGTTTGCAAAAGACCCATCAGTAACAGCTCTTGGCCGCTTATGTTTTTTAGCAGCAGCCGGTATACTACTAACAGCGTAATCTGAAGTGGGCAAGCCTCGGGCATGAAAAAGCAAAAACGAGCAAGAGCGGCGTTTGCGGCGTCCAAACATAACACGGCCAATGCAGCGCCGTCCCGTCCTGGCACGCCGGCTAAAACTGCCGTCGCATCTGCCGCTGCCACTCGTAAAAAACGACGTTTTTGGCCGCGCCCGGCCGTAGCTATTGGCTTAGGTGTGACACTTATACTGGGCTGCTTAGTGTGGGCCATTGGCAGTACAGCATACGTGCGCGTAGCTATTGGCGAACGCATTGTTTCCGGACATTTAAGTGACGCTACGCTGCGGCGCGAGATCACCCAAGCTACCGGCCACTACCATCTGGCTATTACCTACCCCGATCACCAAACCAGATTTTTTAACCTGGCTGCCGTTGGCCTGCAAACCGACGCCCCTAAAAGCGTCGCTGCATTACGCCGTGAGCAACGTAGTTTGCATCACCGGCTACTTTGGTGGCAAGCCGTACCCGCCAGTTTGTCTGGCAGCGTAGACCGCGCAAAGCTTAAAAAATTTACCGACGCATTCGCCACACAGCCACTCCAGCCCGCCAACAATGCTACCGCTGCACTGGACGGCGAAACCGTCCGCATAACCGCCGGCACTTACGGCAAGGCGTATGGACTCATCAATCCCGACGAGGCTATTCTGGTTGCAGCGCGCACTATGCAGATCGCTCCGCTCAAGCTGCACCCTGTCGCCCTGGAGCCGCACATTACCGCCGCCATGCTCAGCCCGCTCAAGTCGCAGGTTGCTGCCGTACTGCATCAGCACATTGTGCTGCGGCTGAATGACGATTCGGTCAATCCTTCGGCGAGCGACATTGCCGGCTGGCTCACGCTGCAATCCAACAGTACTAATGATTTGCCGCACCTTGAAATTGATCCCGCTAAACTACAGGCCTACCTTGCAGGCATAGCCGAAGCGCATGCCAAACTTGCCCACCCCCAGGTTTTGGATGTGTACGGCAAAGTAATTGCCGCCGGACAAGTCGGCCTGCAGCCAGGAGACACTGCCGTCGCAGCCGAAAGTATTTCCAAGGGGCTACTCAAACACAACGGTCTCTCGGCAGATATCCCCATGATAACAGCCCCCTTTCGGACAGTCACCGCGCCCGTTGCCGGGAAATGGATAGAGGTAGACGTAAGCACAAAACGCCTCTACGCCTACGACCAAAGCGGGCTGGTGCGCAGCTACCTGGTAACTGCTGGCGCACCGGGCACGCCTACCGTACTTGGCCGATATGCCATTTACGCCAAATACTCCAGCCAAAACATGTTTGGTGAAAACACCGACGGCTCAACGTACTTTCAGCCCAATGTCCCCTACGTTAATTACTTTTACGCCGACTACGCCATTCACGGCAACTACTGGCGGCCCGCCGGCTACTTTGGTTTCGTAAACAGCTCACACGGCTGCGTTGGTTTGCGCGTAGACGACAGCGCCTGGCTATACGCCTGGGCGCCCATTGGAACGCCCGTGGTCGTCCACACCTAGCTCACCGCGGTAAGCCGCCAGGAACGCCTCGGCGCCACTCTGCTCGGTGCGGGTGCGTGCGGCCGTAGCATCCAGACGATTAAGCAATTCGTGCAGCGGGCTATCATCCCGGCACGCACCGCTTAGCCGTAATTCCCGCCGAGCCTGTTTGGTATGACGCACCACGACGTCGCATATGTTCAGCAACGTGTGATTCCAAAAGCGGGTACGCATACGAGGAACCAACGTGACCAACGCATAATCACCAGGCGCAACTTGCAGCTCACGCAGTATCCCCGCCACCACATAACTCACCTGACCGCGGCTCATGTCCTGCTCCCAGTCATGCAGATCGTCGTTTAATTGACGGGCAGCCAAATAATGTTGAAAGGCACGCACAACATGCCCAGTCTGCGGGCTAGACGGCGAATAGCCAGCCGCAGCCAACACTGCAATTGGCGTTAAGGCGTGTCCCAGCGACCGTTCAAATAGCCGCGCTGCCGGGCGGTAATCGGGCAAGCGCCCAATAGTTATATTGCCGTCGCCCACAACAAACCGACAGTGGCGTAGCTCCCAAGCATTAGCAGCGTCAATGGTATTAAACATACTGCCGACCACAGCCTGAAAGGCTTGGTCTTTAGGCCGTGCCCGCCAAAACGATGCGACCGATTGACGCAGCGCAGTGAGTGCTGCAGGCAGTTGCCGGGGCGTGCCTTCATCGTCTAAAAAATTATCAAACACGGTATAGGCCAACCACCCGTACACATTCGCAAGCCCCAGTTCTACTAACGTTGCCTGGCGTATGTTTGGCGGTTTGCGGAGTGACCGTGCAAAAAGTGAGGGCAGCAGCATCACCTCTTGGCCGTCCGAACCACGCATCAGGCCGCTAAGTAACGCTTCCAGCTCCACACGCAACACCGTGGGCAGCTGGCTACTTTGAGTGGCCGCCTGCCCACGGATGCGCTGCTCAAGTTCTCCGCCCCCCTCCATCGGTACTCGGTCGATATACTCAGGTTTAGCCGGCCGGCTGCAGACCAGCGCCTCTAGCACAAATGCGGTCGTAAGCGCCGCCGACCCATTCACGTACTGCTTGCCTTTTTGGGCCGGATCAAAACAAAAACCCTCAGCAGGCCACGACCCATCCGGCAATTGCTGACCACGCAAATACATAACAGCATCTTGGTGCGGAGCTAACTCCCCCAGCCTGTGTAGCGCGGTGAGCGCCAGGGCTGTTTGCAGCGGTGTATCCCAATAGCCATTATGCTGCAGCTGTAACAAGCGGGTAACCAAAGTTTGCCGGGCAGTGCCGCGGTAGGCTCGCGCCAAATAATACAGCAGCGGGTACTCCGAAGGATAATATGGCGAACGCAGCGTACCGTTAACAAGAGCCGATTGCATGTACGCCGTCAGGTTTGGCAGCGGACTACCCACCTGCTCCAAAAAGCAGGCAATGTTACTGTTTACCGCAAGGTCAACATCCTGCCAGACCGCCGGGGCGTCTGCCTCAACCAGCCAGGTGCGATACGGCCCACCCACTTTAGTTTCGGTTGCCAATAGCAGGCGTACCGCGCATCCGAGCGCCGCCTCCGGCACCAATGCTGCATCGTGCAGACGTAGTCCCAGCAGTGCGCAGAAGGTATCGTCAAGGTCGTCGGGATACGGCAGGGTGTTGCGCTCCGGCGCATTCGCTGCCCAATAGTTAAACGACCATGCTTTGCTTCTTTGCCGCAGCAGCCAGGCGGCAATGTCTGCACGCACAGCTTCGGCTTCGGGCACGGCAGCCAGACAGGCAAGCATCAGGGCCGGTACAAAGGTTGTCTGGTACGACGTAGCCGCCTGAAATGTCCGGCCCACCGGACTCGAGTAGCTTAGGTACGCCTTCTTCTGCAAGGACGCCAAAAAAGCCACCCCTCGTGCTACGACCGCCCACTCATCTGTCAATCTCTTACGCTTTCTTAAGCCTCACAATAAATGCCGTGTGCTCGGCGTCGGCATTGACTGCAATACTTCCTCTAAAATGCTCTTCACATATTTGCTTGGCTATAAAAAGTCCCATCCCCATACCCGTCTTCTTGGTGCTGTAAAATGGTTCGAATAACTGTTCTCGTTGATCTTTCGGGATGCCCTTGCCCCAGTCGTTTACCGTCACCACCACCTTATTCTTTTGCACATCGGCAGTCACCAGTACTTCCCGCCGTTCGGTTTCTACGCCCTCGTAGGCATCAATGCCGTTAGAAATAAGGTTCGCCATTAACTGCCGGAACTTTATAGGCTCGCCATATATTTTGAGCGATTTGCGGTCCATAGCCGTTTGCCACCGCAATACCACATGCGCCTGTTGTGCACGATGATTCAAAATTTTGACTACTTCGTCCACTTCACTACTCACACTAAACACGCGGTCACTTACTCGTCCGTGTAATTGGTCGCGCACACGCAGCACCATGTCGTCTATATAGCGAATGCTGCGCTTTGCCCGCTGCAACATACGCGAACGCGTCTGCCCTTCCAGACCCTCTATGTCGAGCGTGAGGGTGGTAAGGTGATTTGCAAGGTCGTGCAGCAGGGCGGTACTTAGCTGGCCCAGCTCGGCAAAGCGGTACATCTGCTGAATTTTTTCTAGTTGCACGGCCTGCAGCTCACGGGTACGCTCCTCTACCGTTGTTTCTAGTAGCTCCTTCTGATGGGTAAGAGCTAGCTCAGCCCGCTTTGCCCGGTGCAGCGAACGCTCCATTTGGTGATTAAATAACCATGACACCAGCGCTATGAGGCCAAAAATCAAACAAAAGCCCAGCGCATCGCCAAACGAAGGCTGAGTAAGCGTCCACGACCAGTCAGGGTGGATGAGCCCGTGCTCTGCCGCTAACTGACAGCCAAGCAACCATACGGCCGCACCGGCGGCAACATACAGCGAATAAGCCGGGCCCAATAAAATGCCGGCCAGTACAATCACTAGCCCCATTAGCAGCTCGCCCGTGGGAATAGTAATGCCCCACTGGTAAATCACTGCTGCCGCCATAAGACTATAAAGACCCACTAATACAAATGCAGCAATGCGATAGTAACCGCGGCGCGACAATGTATACAGCACACCAACCATTAGCAAAGCGCCGAGCACCGATAGCGAACGTGTTGCGGCAATTTGATAGTGCTGGACCAGCCAGTGGAATAGCAGCAAACAAAATGCCAACGCCAGCATAAGTAATGTGCCGGCCAGCAACATATTCAGAACAATTTCACGGTTACGAATATCCTCGTCTTGCTGACGAGGAGCAATAAGCAAGTGTAGAAGGCGTTTGATCATCAAATTGCTTAGAATTTAGGTTTAAAATCGGGGCCGGTACTCACACAAGCGAGCAAACGCTCACATGCGCACCTGTATACAGTATATACATCGCCACCCCCGACAGATAGTACAACGTGCGTGAGTACCGGCCCCGCCTTGCAGGTACCTTTGGACCAACCCTTCAGGTTACTCCGTAAGGTCGCTGTACCACGGTGCAGCCTTGCCTTGCTGCATCAGCTTCTGCTCAACTACAGCCTCGTCGCGTGCATTCACATCAGTTAAGATGCTCTTCATAATATCGCTCATAGGATTACCCTCCTTTCTCCCCCTTCGCTACACGTCATCAATCATGTAGCCGATGCCATATGCCGTCTTAATAAGCGGCTCACCGAATGGACGATCAATTTTGTCGCGCAAATGCTTAATATGCACGTCCACGGTGTTATTCCAGGTGTCTTTTGTGCCGTCCCAAGCGTGGTCTAAAATCATGGCCCGCGTTACCGGACGGCCCCGGTTGCGAGCAAGGTACTCCAATATATCAAACTCTTTGCGGCGCAGGTCAACTGTCACCCCAGCGCGCTCAACGCGGCGGCGGTTGGGGTCAATCACCAAATCTTGCACGGTAATAACCGCGCTGGTAGACACTACCGGCGCGCGGCGCAGCAGGGCACCCAGGCGTGCCTTTAGCTCGGCAATGCTAAATGGCTTGGTCACGTAATCGTCGGCACCGGCGTTCAGCAGCGACACTCGGCTGGTTACGTCGTCGGCCCCCGTAAGAATGAGTATAGGTGTATGCACATTGCTCAGCCGTATAGTGCGGCAGATGTCATAGCCGCCCATGTCGGGAAGCGATAAGTCTAAAATAATAACGTCTTGACCGCCGGCGAGCGCTTGCTGCAGGCCTTCTTCTCCGGTGTGAGCCATCTCAACTACAAAGTTTTTACCTAATTGCTTCTTGAGACTTTCGGCCAGGGAATTATTGTCTTCGATTAACAGAATTTTCATGACTGCACCGTTATTTCTCTAATATCGTAGCAATGTGATGATTAAATTGTCATTAACTTTTAATCTGTTCAAGAGGACCTTGTCCTGTGCACAAAATAAAAAAACTGTAATTTTGTGTCTTAGTTAGTATTTATTTAATAATTGGCGGTAATAATGATGAGTAGCGATTATTCATGGTTCGCGTTTCTGATCAGTTCGAGGGTTTCCGTTAGCATCAGCCACCCCTTGGACAAGAAACAGGGATGTGGGCGGGCCAAGAATAGCGCTCACCTTAAGATATCTCGACAGTGGCGCGAGCACCAGCATGAGCACTCAGACTTTTTGGGTGGGCATAGCCTGAGTGCTCGTGCCGGGTCTCGCTTATGGACGGAGCTAGCGCAATTGCACCAACCGGTGCCTGCGCTTATGTTTATACTATACAAATAAAAGCCGAACAGCGCTAGACTGTCCGGCTTTTTTATTTGATGCTAGTGCATTGCAGCAGCAGGCTGGGCGTCGCCTTTGGCGCCCGGGGATTGCTGCTTGATGACCAGCGCAGCCAGCACGGCTGCAGTGGCCGCAAAACAGGCGCCCACGAAATAGGCATCATGAAAGCCGTGTACCGTAGCCGCAGCTTTCATAGCAGGACTGGCGGCGTGACTTGTCAAAAAACGCGTCGTACTGGAAGCGGCTACACCGCTCAAAATAGCCAACCCAAGGGCTCCGCCTACCTGCTGTGAGGTGTTAAGGAGTCCCGATGCCAAACCAGACTTGTTGTGCGGCACGCCGGATGTGGCGGCAATGGTAACGCTCACAAACGTAAAGCCCATACCTAAAGCCATAAGAACCAGCGGCGGCATAACGTGCGTCCAGTAGTCGCCCTGCACCGGCACGTGGCCAAGCCAGAACAGCGCAGCAGTAACAAGCAGCGGGGCCGTCATCAGGATTTTCTTGTACCCAACCTTCTGCACCAAACGCGGCGCATTGGTTGCCGCTACGGCCAGGACCACCGGCATTACCAGGAAACTCAAACCAGTGCGTACCGGCGAGTAGCGAAGAATACTCTGCAGATACAGCGACGTAAAGTAGAACGTCGAGAACATAGCAGCCATCATAGGCAGCTGCATAAGATCGGCACCGCTTACATTACGAATCTTAAATATCGACAGCGGAATAAGCGGGTGCTTGGCGTATTTTTCGTTGATGACAAAAGTCACCAGCAGTGCAATGGCGCCTCCAAGGAACAGCAGCGTCGTGTGACTGAGCCACCCATAGCTTGGTGCCTTAACCAACGCGTACACCAGCAGCATTAAGCCGGCGGTTACCGTAAGGGCACCGGGCAGGTCGAGGTTGTTGTGCTTCTCTTCGGATTCGTGCTTAGGAACATTCTTGTATACACCCCAATACACCAGCAAGGCCACGGGGACGTTTATAAAGAAATTCCAGCGCCAGCCCAAATACTGAGTAAGCAGCCCGCCAAGCAGCAGCCCTACAGCCGCACCACCGGCCGCGACAGCGCCCCACACCGACAGTGCCACATTACGCTCATGCCCTTCGCGGTAGGTTACCAGTACGATGGATAGTGCTGCCGGCGACATAAAGGCTGCAGCCAATCCTTGCACGCCCCGGAGCAAAATGAGCATGGTACCGCTGGTAGCCAAGCCGTCGGCCAGGCTTGCAAGCGCAAAGAACACTATGCCAAACAAAAAGACGCGGCGCCGGCCATACAAGTCGGCGGCGCGGCCGCCCAGCAGCAAGAAACCGCCAAACGCCAGAGTGTAGGCGGTGACAATCCACTGCAAGTTGGTGGGGCTTAGACTGAGTGACTCCTGCAATTTTGGCAGCGCGACATTCACAATCGACACGTCCAGTACCACCATAAACTGAGCCAACGCCAATAAGGCGAGGATCAGCCAGTGGCCTTTCGATTTATTTTTCATGCTACCTCCGCTTTAGATTTTATTGTATATAGACTATACTTGTAATTACTCAATTACTGTACAGCTCAATATTTGAGTATGTCAACTATTGGAGCAAACTTTGTATGAAAAAAGAATTAGTGCACCCACTCTACGACGCCCTCGTGTGTTTTATGGCAATGAACAAACACCAAATGTTCGAGATTGCCGCAGAATATGGGCTTACAAGCACCCAAGCATTCATGGTAATGCTCATGAAAGATGATAGCAACCGGACAATGAGCAGCTTTTCAGATCTTTTAGGCTGCGACGCCTCTAATGTTACCGGCCTGGTTGACGGCTTACAGCGTAAAAAATTACTAGAGCGCCGCGAGCACCCCACCGACCGCCGCGTAAAAGTCTTATGTCTAACACAAGAGGGCAAAAAGCTGCGCACGAGCATATTCGCCCGTATGGACGATCGAAACAAGAACTACATCGCCGCCAACTTAAGCGACGACGAAATTGGGCAGCTTATCGGCTTATTGCAAAAAATCACGCGCACCTGCCCAGGACAACCAAAAAACTAGAAAGTCTGTTCCGCTCCGCCGTGCGGTACAAGCTCCCAACCGAATGCACAGTAGCCCATCTGCGCACAAATCTCTGGGCTATAGGTGGGCTGTGGATCATGAATAATTGCCCAGTAGGGCATGTCTGCCTCATCTAGGGGAGTGAGCGTATCGGTGCGTATCCACGAAAAGAGGCCACGGACCGGTATATCGGTGTTGGCCGAATGCGCGCGGGTACTTATTGCGGCCGTCAGCGCCGTACCGCCGGTAATGCCCACATCTTCAACAACAAGCGCTCGCCGAAAAAACGTTTCAGAAGCTTTTTGCACCGATTCGTCATCCAGCTCGACGCTGCTGGGCGAAGTCTTTCTCGTGGTAAGATACTCCAGACCTAGTTCGCTGCCCACATCCCGCGCCAGCCGATTGGTGCCGCTGGCGACACCCACCAAAACCAGACCAGCCGCTGCAACGTCAAGAACACGAGCGCGGATAAGACCAGCCTGCAGCCTTATCCAGCGATCATAAAGCGGCGTACCTTCTTCTATGAGATCAAAATTAAGCTTGCGGCCATGGGTACCGCGGGCAAAACCATGATGTACGCCTTCCGGATCAAGAATGAGCGGTGCGGCTGCCCGTCTGAATGAGCGATACGACTCGGGCATTATGGGCTCACCTGCAGTGCCTTGTCTAAGGCGCTATTTATTATCGGAATCCACAGCTTATAACCAGCCGCATTAGGATGAAAGTGGTCGGAGGCGAACAGCTCAGGATGAGCTCTAAATATCGGCCCGGTCTGCGCGGCAATCGGCGCAAAGACCACCTGTCTGCCGTCCGCCAGGCTCATAAGTGCGTTATTGATGCTGCGGGTACGTTTGCCGGCCAGCAATCGGAGGGGCTGCGGGATGCGTGTAGGGCTACCCATGTCTGGGGAGCCTGCCAATACAATGCGCACACCCCCATTTACCTGCTGGAACGCACCGATTGCCGAGGCCACTGAGGCGCGCACTTCAGGAACGGGTGTCAAATGCGTTACATCGTTAGCGCCTATTACTATCAGCACCACATCCGGTTTATAGGGCAATGCACGGTTGGCCTGCGAACCGGCGGCATCTTTGGCCCGGGCGCCAGACACCGCCTCATTCACCCACGTAATGGTGTGCGTTTTGGCAAGATGGTTTGCAGCAGCTACGGCATAGCCCTCAGCGTACACCCCGCCCTGCGCAACTGCAGTGCTGTCGCCTAACACGGCAAAGGTAAGCGCTTTTCCGCCGCCAATTGTCTGCGGCTGATGCGATATATCGGGACGCACCGTAGGGTGGCCGTACCACATAATCCAGGCTGCCTCAAAAGCAGCCAGCAGCACGAGCAAGGCAGTGCAGGCAGCGATAATGATAACCACGATCCTTGCACCTCCCCGCATTCCGCGCGGCTACTTACCCTTACGGCGAACAACGCTCGCAAGCTTGCCGGGCCACCAAATCTTATTGCCTATATCCAGCGTCAGCGAGGTAACAAGCACTGAACGCACGATAAGCGTATCAAGCAGCACGCCGAAGGCTACAGTAAAGCCAATCTCGGCGAAGGCAGTCAACGGCAGCGTACCAAGAGCCGCAAATGTGCCAGCTAACACCGCGCCGGCCGAAGTAATGACCGCGCCGGTAGCAGCCAGGCCAACCAGGGCGGCCTTTTTGGTGTCTCCCCCATGCGACTCTTCACGCACACGAGTCATCAGGAAGATGTTGTAGTCGATGCCCAGCGCCACCAAGAACACGAACACAAACAGCGGGAACGACGCATCGGCTCCCCCATAGTGGAAAATATGCGTAAATATCCAGGCACAGGCCCCCAGCGCAGCCGCAAACGACAGTACCACCGTCACTATCAGAATAAGCGGTGCGAGCAGCGAGCGGAGCAATATTGCGAGCACTATAAACACAACAATCAGAATAATCGGGATAATCAGCTGGCGGTCGTGTTTGGAAGCCCGCCCGGTGTCTAGCGTAACGGCCGTAAAGCCGCCTACCAAGGCATCGGCATTCGGCACGGCATGCATCGAACTGCGCAAGCGGTCAATGGTTGCGTATGCGGCATCACTATCCGGAGCCGATGTCAGCACGCCCTGAACGAGCACCTTACCATCCTTTATGCCAGTGGTTGCTACTGAAGTAATACCCTTGTCTTTGTTTAGCGCAGCTACAATCTGCGCGGTGGCAGCTTTGTTGCCCACTACAACTACCGGCAGACCAGCGTCCACTGCGGGGAAGTGTTTTGCCAAAATCTCGTCGCCAATTACCGAGTCTGGTGTGCTGCGGTACGACTCTTTGGTGGTAAGGCCGTTTGCCTTAAAGCCGATAATGCCGCTCGCCATAACCAAAAGCGCCACAACCGTTAGTGCCCATACCATACGCGGGCGCTTGGCAATTACCCGGCCAACTTTAGCCCACATGCCGCGGGAAGTGGGTGTTTCGGTACCGTTACGCGGCACCAGCGGCCAGAATAGCCAGCGGCCAAAGATAACGAGCAGTGCCGGCAGCAGTGAAATCATAACCAACAACCCTACGCCAATACCAATGGCCGCCACCGGGCCAAGGCTGGCCGTAGAATTAAGCTCAGCAGCCAGCAGACACAGCATGCCCAAAATTACCGTGGCAGCGCTGGCAATAATTGCCGGTCCGGCACGGTGTAAGGCGAGCGCCATAGCTTCGTGGCGATCTTCGTGGTTGTGCAGTTCTTCGCGGTAGCGGGCAATAAGCAGCAGAGCATAGTCGGTGGCAGCGCCAAACACTAGGACAGTAAGAATACCGGCACTCTGACCGTTTACAATAAGCCCGGCATGGCGGGCTAACAGGTAAATAATGGCTTGGGAGCACATCAGCGCAAAGCCGGCCGACAGCACGGGCAAAATCCATAGCAGCGGACTGCGGTACGTAATAAGCAATAGCACGATAACCACGCCAAGTGCCGAATATAGCAATGTGCCGTCGATGCCCTTAAACGCATCAGCCGAGTCGGCCGCCTGACCGCCCGGACCAGCAATGTGCACACCAAGGCCGCTGGCATCTTTTTTAGCAATATCACGCAAATTACCAACAATTTCGGGGGCCTTCGTCCAGCCGTCACTACTGCCCAGGCTCAGTGTGGCCAACGATTCGGCGGCTTTGCCGTCTGGAGAGAATACCGGACCCTTGCCGCTCCCCTTTACGATGTCCCCTACGTCGTCAAACTTGGCAATATCGCTGGTAATTTTGGTTTTATCGGCGTCGGTAAGACCAGAAGAGCGTTCATAAACCACAACCGCGGGAGCGTCGGTGGTGGACATAAACTTCGTTTGCACGTCGAGCACCTTGGTAGATTCGGCATCGCCAGGCAGCCACGAGGACACATCATTCTTTTCGGCATTCGGCAGCTTGCCGGCTAGCGGACCCGCTACCATAACCGCCACAATCCACAGTACTATTACCAGCCATTTAAGGCGGCGGCCAGTTACCAGTGCGGCTATTCTATGAGTTTTGGTACGTTTGTCGGTGTCTTTTGTGGTTTTCATTACTGCTATTTCTCCCGTCTCAATGATGCCTGAGGTGTGTTCTGCTCGTCAAGCCAAATGCAAGCTAACTATGCTATAGGCTGGCCGCGCCCCAATAACCTTAGTAACCGCCTGGAGAATGGTTGCCCGCGAGCAGCTATGCTGTTCCATTAACTCCGCAGCCGTCATCTTTTCGTCGTACAACCCATAAAGCGCCGCCACAATTTGTTTGTTGCGAGCCCAACCTTCGCGCCCGGCGAAATCCTGCAGGGCGAGCAGGCGCAGTTCATCTACCGTTCTGTCCAGTGGAATTTCCCCGCCTACGCGATACAAATAGGTGAGCACATTGTAATTTTTTAGGAAGCGCTTATCTGGCCACGCCGCGAAATTGGCGCCAAAATCCCTAAAGCTATCTAAAATAATCCGCAGGTCGTGATAGGCGTTATGTAGGGAAGTTCGGACAGAACCTACGCCTACCTGTTCGGCGGCAGCTATCTCCGCCGCACTCAGCGGCGGCAGGCCGGGCAGTAAGCCGAAGTGCTGCTCGATATACTGTTGCTGTTTTGGTGCCAACATGGCTACAGCCCGTTGCATTGCTAGCGACAACGAGGCTGGCTCCGCCGCTGCCACCTCCGGCTGTAGAGCGTCGTAGCCTAGGGGCAGGCTGTTATCATCGCTTCGCAGCGTAGCCACCAATGCCAGCGCCCCAAACATTGCTTCGGAAGACACTCCCGCCGAAGTACGCACTGCCTCTACGTCAACCTTTACGCCATCGCCTGCATTCCGCTCGGCGGCAAGATAGGCATATAACGCATTTTGTACTGCGCCTTCTATGGCCGTCCCCAGGTGATCCCCCATGCGCTGCCGACGCATATACTTTTTTATAAATTGGGTAGCATAGGGCGCAAATGCCAATCGCTCTACCTTAATCGAGTGCGGCCCTACTGCACGGTACAGCCCCTCCACTCCAGCCTGCAATAAATCGTCAAGCGAGGTGGGACCATCTGTGCGGAGCAACTCATACGCAGAGCTCACAACTAACGGCAGATACGACCATACCAGCCGGTTATAGTCGCTTGCCTGCGCCTCACTGTAAAGAGGATGGGACTCAAGTTGAGAAACGCCGGCGTCACGCGCCGCACACCACGGCCCATAGACCTCTTTAATGACATCAAATATTCGTTCTTGCTCGTCGCCCGGAAGCCGCTGGGCGGTGGTATTAATAAGGTCAATAACTGTTTTTAGGCCCTCCGGCAATAGTGCCGGCTCGAAACCGGCGTGCTCATTTTTTTGCATACCGAAAGACTCTACCATTGCCTGGGCAGACAATCTTTATCTTTTTATTAACTTCAGATCACTTGAGCCAGCGATAATCGGTGCCGTCGCGGTTGCGGCTTAAGTAACCGCGCTCAAATAATTCGCGGCGGAGCAGCGGCCAATCGCTGAACGTATGCCAGGCCTTTAGTATGTCGTTTATTTCCCGCTCGTGATAACTGGTGTCAAAGGCAAACTTAGTACTTAAATAAGCCGTTACTTGTTCTTTTTCGGCCTGTTTTGTGGGCCACGACAACCAGTCCGGCGGCGTCCAAAAATCTGCGAAGGGGCTTTTCCATACCGGCACTATAGCACTCCGCTAGACGGCGAGGCTATCGAGGACTTACCGGCGATACTGACCCACGCCAATTATGCGCGACATAAGTATATACACAAGGCAGAGCTGGGGGGTTTATAGTTTGGTAATGCGCGCAAAGTTGGGTACGTACCATGCCGTACTTGGCTCGGGCGTGCCATCGGAAAGGCGTGTCCAATGCGCTGCCACCACTCCAGCATCGATATATTCAAGTAATCGCCGCCCATACGACGCGAGTACGAGCGACGACAGCGCCCTGTCTGCAGCACCACCCCAGGGTCGGATAGTTGTTGTATCAGCGTCGGCCAGTTGGCTGCGGGCCTGCACACCCTGCTCCCACTCTTGGTCCAGACCGTGGGGAATGAGTGATCCTACGAAGGCAGTTCCGGCGCCGCCCGGCTGCAATACACGCACCAGCTCGTCACAAAATGCAGCAGCCTTTGCCTTGGTGGGCGACCAGTACGGCAGCGAAAAGACGGCAAACAATGTTCGTACCGAGTCGTCCTCAAAGGGCGGACACGGGAGCGCGCAGCCGTCCCCCTGCAAAGCAGTAATACCCATCGCCGCCTGATGGCGTACATGCCGCGGCTCCAAATCGACCGCCACCAGCTGGTTCTTGCCCGTAAAGAGCGAGGCAAGCAGTTCAGACTTGCCGGGGCCAATGTCGGCAGTCAGCCCTTCGAATGCCCGGTCGCGAAGGTCATGATACGTAAGACCAAAGTAGGCTGCAATCTCTTCCGGCAACCTATCCACAAATACGTCGCTCGCCTCTGTTGCCGACTCCCGGGCATAGACATCACTTTTGTCGGCTTCGGGTATTGTCGTAAACCACTCTTGGTCATGAAGTTCCACCGCAGCCCGGAAGTTCGCTTGCAACAGCGCCTGGTCGGCCGACCAAGCAGTAGATTCACCATCGCGGTTCATAAGAGCCATGCGCTATACCATACAATCAAAAAACGCTGCTTACAACATACTATTGCTTGGTAAGGGACATACGCCGCACAAACGTGGCATGAGGAGGCGGGTCTGCGAGGGGTGGCTGCTCTCTGTGAGGATATTGCATTTTTAACATAAAAATGTTATAATTAAGCGTCCCAATAGGTCGCTTATGGTTATGCTACACAGGCCCGAATTTAACGTCAGCTACCCCTTCCCGCAAGAAGGGGTAGAATCCGCTTTTAACCCCGAAACTGAGGCGGCTCGTCAAAGAATGCTCCAGATCGTCGAGCTTCCCGCTGACATTCGCAGCCACCTGCATGCCGAAGTAGAAACCGTCCTGCACGATATCGATAAAGACCCCGCCCTGGGGCCTCAAGACAGATATGACGCCAAGCTGATAGCCGAGGCCGGGCTATGGAAAATGGACATCCGCCCTAGCGAGGCCATACCTGCTGCAATAACCGTATCGACGATGGCAGGAGATGAGCAAGATTATAGAGGTAGTTTACGGCATGAACTATCGTACTCAGCCCGCGATAAATTTATGCATGGCCCGCTATCCGAGATAAGCACAGCCGGCAAGTTCCTCAACTCACGTCGTGGCTTAATAGCAAATGAAGTACGCGGCCTTATCGAAGCTTCCCCGGGCTACCAGCTTGTCACCAGCTTCTTGTCGGACCAGTCTAACGAGAAGCAGCGTCCAGCAATGTGGCGTTATGCACAGGTTAATCAAGATACACAGACCCGGTTTAGGGTAAACATGAACCAGCTGGCGCAAAGCCCTGTAGCCGAGCTATACCATCGTAAGCAGACTGCCCAGATTGAACACCACCAGGATGAAGCTCCTCGCGCACATACATCTCGCGAGACACCTACAGACCGGGCCAAAGCATTCTTTACCATGGAGCTCTCCCGGTTCTACGAAGAAACGCACGGTTCACCAGCGCCAGAGGAAATGTTCCGCGTAGAAAGCTATAGGACTCCGCCCGAACTCCTCGAAACTGCCCGCCTGTACGCAGCACACGTAAACGGAAAAGACGCGCCGCCGGGGGTTAACGAAGCTACCGCATTCCTGATTCATGGGTACTTTCTAGGTTTTGATGACACACTAGGCGGCATTGAGTCAGACGTTCATTATGCTACCGAATGGGCTACCGACACCATCCTGGATGCTAGCTTTTTGCGCTGGGGCATTAGCAACGAAAGCGCGTGGCTACGCGGCCTGGATGTAGCAAGCGTGGCCACCGATTGGTGCATGTCCCACGAGAATCTGGGGCAGCCGCCCCTAACTCGCGAACGGGCCGAACGCGCTAGGCAGCGAATACAGGGAGCTGCGCCCATTTACCGACTGCAAGATAGCGACAGACAATCTTCGCGGCAAAGAATAATCATCGAAACCCGCATAGATCACGACACAATACCCCTACCCTCGGCCGACGAAAATCCCGACCTACAGCTCATCCTAAAGCCATACCATATTTTCGACAAAACTATTTCGCCTTCCGTACCATACGTAGCCGACCACGAAGTAATAAGTGCCGAGCCGCATAGTGATGGCGGGTATACCTACAACCTTGCATACAATACCGAGCAAGAAAGTCTCTATGCCTTTTGCAGCGAACCCATAAGCGATAACCAACGCGAGATGCTTATCCAACACTTCGCAAGCCTAGGTGCCACCCGCATGGTAAAGTACCTCGGCGCATATCCCCAGCTACGGATCGGTGATATTAGCGATTTGCTTACGCGCAGCTCGAAAGCCTGGTATCCGGAAGAAGGAGCAACCTCCCAGTGGCGTATTGATGCCGAGGGTTTTCTAAATATCCAGTGTCTATCTATCGTAAGAATCCTCCGCGACAGCTTGCTCGAAATTGGCATCCCGCTTAAGTCGCTCCACGTTATTTCAGGGATGACCCTCCCAATGGAAGGTACAGCTATTGACGAGGCGGGGCACGCCGATCTGGAATATACCAGCAAGTCTGGTCAGAAATATCTGCTCTCTCCTCAGTCCGTCAACCGCGACCTAGCCCCGCCGAACACCGGAATAGTCAGCCGCTTAAAAAACGCGAGTCTAAGCTTGGGTAAACTCATCAGCCGGAGATCCTCTACTACAGTACACGCCACTACAGCAGTAGGACGCGCCAGTATTAGCGGCATACTCGTGAATCCGGCAGACTTTCCTATGCTTAACCCTAAGCAGGAAACCGCAGCCGACCCACCAGCGGAAAGCGAAACCCAACCACAGCCAGAACAAAAACTAGAGACAGAGGCGGAACCCCAACGGCAGCTCCCTTCCACTCAGGAGATGGCCGCCGCAAGCCTTGCGAGCGCGCTTGAAACCTTTGACATGCGCATGGGCGCTGCCTTCCAACTCGGCACAAGAACACGTCCGGCAACAACAACCCAGGTATGGGGCCATATGCAGCGGCATTACCACCCTAGTGACATCGTCGGCCAAACCGCCGCACTGTTTGATACGGCCCGCGACCTCCTGCAAGGTGATTTATTGGTACCAGCTATTAAGGAACAGCTCGTCCGCATCGACGACACATACAACGCTCTTTTAGAAACAGTGCAGCAAAACCGATTACAGACTAGGCGCACCTACAACTCAGATGTGCTCACCGCCCTTATGCTCAGCACCAATAACTTACGTGCTTCATACCAAAGCGCGCTAGCCTCTATCGCTTAAACGTCAGCTAAATAGCCAGGCATGCAGCACAACTTCCGTCATTTGTTAGCGGAAGTCCACCCAGGCTTTTCTGCGTTGCCCTATGGCGGTATATTGTACTGTGCTCAGGCTCACGGGCTGGAACTATACCAGAGTTAGAAACGCCATCCCGCTAAATCGGCCGGAGACGTACTGTCGTAAGGAAGCAGTTGCGGCTTAGATAACTCCACAAAACATCAAGTGACTGATTTTATCGTCTCTCCGTAACCTTTTGCGCAGATGAGGCATATACCAAGATATGGAACAGAACGAACCTGAGCTGATTGCTCAAATATTGGACGGCAATGAAGATGCGTATGCCAAACTCATTGATCGTTACAAAGAAGGATTATATCGTCACTGTTTTAAGCTTATGCGCGATGAGGACGAAGCCGAAGATGTTGCCCACGAAGCGTTCATCGAAGCTTATGTGCACATTGACCGCTACAACACGCAGTTCCGCTTTAGCACTTGGCTGTACAAAATTGCCACCAACCTCGCATTAATGCGCCTGCGAAAGCGCCGAAATATCCGTATGGACGAAGAAGAATTGGACCGTATCGTAAGTGATTTACCCGGTGCAGAAGATCTGGTGTTCTACAAAGAAATTCACGATGCAGTCGACGCGCTGCCGCTGCAGTACCGTACCGTTGTGTCGATGCATTACTGGCAAGGCAAAAGCTACAGTGAGATCGCAGCATATATGGGCACATCGGTGGGATCAATAAAAGGCTGGATGAGCAGAGCCAAGAAACAGTTAAAGGAGGTGCTCTCATGAACCACAATACAGGTGCAACATCGGATCAATCGGAGCCGCGCCGTTCACTGCGCGCTGATTTTACGGTGCGCACTATGCGCCATGCCGCTATAGCAAAGCGACGTGCTACTACCACGCAACATTTTAGAGCTTTTACTAAGGAGCCATTTTCTATGAAGTCATTATCATTTCTGCGTACAGCACCAGGTGCTGCGCTTGCCGTAGCCATACTTGCAACGACCAGCGTGGGTGCCTATGCACTCACTAACTGGTTTAACGCAGACGTCACGGTTAAGCAAAATGCTACTGTACTGTCTGCAGACCTTTCTCAATGCCAAGGCAACCTACCGGCTGGTGTTGAATCAAATGTGGATCGAAGCAATGTACAATTTAAAATTCTGGGCAATCCACACATTTCGGCACAAGACTTGCAACAAGCTTTATTGGGGCAGTGTGAAGCAAGCTCCGTTACCGAGTTTTATGCAAGGCTATTCCCTCAGGCGGGACTTTCAAGTACCGGTCATCCTGCTACATTTACTACAGAGAGCCGCAAGTACACCTTACTGCCGGGCTTAGTAACCGCCATTGATGCGCACACGGTAACCATTCGTTCTACGGGGGCTAAAGCAGCGTCATTTGCCACACGCGCATTCAATCTGGCGTCGGACAGCACCGTATATAACGCAGGCAACCGGATAGCATTGAGCGATCTACAGCCCGGCGATTCCATCATGTTCTTGGCATATGCCGCCAATGCTTCAGACGCAGCACCGGAAGGAACGAGTCTGCTGGACGATGCAAGCCTGCAAATAATGAGCATATTTAAAACACAGTATAATGACGGCGCAGCATCAAACTTTGACTATCAAGCAAACAACATTATGCCGCTTGGTGCCACTAATTAACCGTACAAATAAAAAATAATAAAAAGAGTAACCAAAGAGGCGATCCATTCTATCGCCTCTTTTTTGTAATCTTTCAATGGTACACCGTAGCAAAAAGGAAGTTCAAACAGCGATTAACAGCTCAGCCAAACTCAATACAAGAGGAGGAACCGGTGGCGGCTGGATATTACCAATTTATATCATAAATTAGAAAGAATGGATTTTGAATGAGCTAACAGATATCATAAAAAGTAATGTCCAGCGTTTCTATATTAGAATCTAAGGGATATACCCTCCAGGATTATGAAGGCCTATGGCGGGCAGCCGAAGTCGGGAGAGGGGACTTTAGTGACCTTGAAGTGCAAGCACTGGGGGTTCTACGGTGCGCCGATCGATCCGTACTACCGCTTTATGATGCGTCTACAGAAGAATATTCACCGGACCGAAACTACAGCTTTTGTGGACCATATCAAAGACAACTGGCGCAAGTAATAAAAGAGGATACGGGTGTTCAATTAGCTCAGGCCGGTGCTTATACGCCACATCTTCAATTACATATTAACCGACTAGGCGAATCTGACGACCAAACCAGCCTCGTGTACTATGTCGGGGATGGTACGGCTATTATTCTTGATGGCGTAATCCGGCTAGTCAAGGGCGCCATGCAGCCAGGTCGCAGTGCATTACATGTCGCTTGGACCCAAGTCGATGACTTGCCTTTGGAGTTTGCCGGGATGGGTCTTACGCCGCTCAGCGATGTCTCCATCTACGGACAGGCTATTGTCAGCCAGGAGCAGCTCTATCCCGGTACTGTGCCTTTTCCTTATGATGAGATGGAACGAATCATGCATACAGATGAAGCATACGATAATTTCGTAACTCTCTCGAAAGGCGAATTAATTGATGTGCGCAGCTTTTGGGGCCCGCGCATGCGGGCAGTATATGCCGGCGTTCGCCGGAGGATGATAGCTGCTGCCATATAAAAAGCGTCCTTACGGGACACTTCCTAAAGTGAATGGTACGCTCAGTGGATAAAAGGTGGAACACCTTGTATCTGGATATTGTTAGCGTGGTCGGCAAAATCCATGAGATGGATATCGACCAAGAAGTTTAATCATTCCCGAAAACTCCTACCAGTCGGTTTTAGTAGGATTTCTCTCCAGGTCTTCACACTTCACGATTGCATCATTGGGGGCTACGCATTTGTCACCTGATGCACATGCAATGTATGGGCAGTTGTTTTTATTCTTGGCTGCTACATAGGTAGTAATTGCGGCTACGAACAGTAGCGAGGCGACGGCAATAAATATCAGTTTCTTTTTGTGACTCATTTTTTAGAATAATATACTCGCTTTGCTCTAAGGCGATTCATTAGCGTTGTAATTCGCTTCGAGTAATAAAGCAGTCCTTGCAACCCTGAAGCGTCAGCCCAAGATCCGTGGAGCGTGCCTTTACGTTTACTTTGTCGCCAATGCGTAAATCGTTATCCGTAGTTCCATAAATGTTTGCGTTAGGATCGGCAGTCAATCCACCACCCGTGACAATAATTTTGTCATCGACGGATATGGTGCAAACATCGTCATAGGCGCACCCATTATTTCTGGCGGTCACTGTGCCGCTAAATGTTGCAAAGCTTCCCGCTTTTGGCTGTGGGGCAGATCGCTGGTCTTTATGGCTATGTGCCCAGATAAAGCATCCTAGAACCGCCAAGAGCATTGCCGATATTACTGCTGTTTTAGTGATGTAGGATTTCTTATTTTTTGACGGCTTCTGCATGTCTTAACTATAGCGGATACCTAAACCAGCTCAAGCTTTGTTTTATTTCAGTTTAAAGCCGTTAGCTCGAAGGATTCGAAACCAGGAAACAGACTAGAAATAGCATCCAAACAAAAAAATGCTCAATTGCAAGCATCTTCATATCTGTAAACTTTATATGGCACGCTCAATAGATAAGAGGTGAAACACTTTATGGCTGGACATCGAGGGTCTTTGCCACAAACTGAAAGAATTAGGTATCTCTTTGTGAGTTAATTATGTGTGCTGTTGAATTAACGTGTGAATTCGCTATAATTTAAAGCGAAAGGAGGGCAAAATGCCTACCATCTTACCGATATCAGATTTACGAAACTACACAGAGGTTCTAAACCGTGTCGATGTCGATAAACCAGTCTATCTGACGCGTAACGGTCGCGGCAGCTACGTTATCTCCAAGATTGATGATTATGACCGCGAAGCTACGGCCGAGCGATTACTGGCGGAAATCAAGAGGGGCGAAGAGTCTGCTAAGAATGGCACAGTAGTGCCCCTGGATGAGGTCGCAAAGAAGCTTGATATACAGTTATGAACGTCGCGTTCCTACCCGCGGCCGAGCAAGATCTAGTTGAACTGTTTTCATATATCCAAAACGAGCTGCAGAACCCTATTGCTGCGCGAAAAATAGCAACTAAACTCCTGCAACGCACTAAATCCCTGGCGACCTTTCCCGAAATGGGAGCCAGCATGGAAGGGCTTGATCGCAGGTTTAGTGGCTACCGCTACCTAATTGTAGATAACTACGTAGCCATCTACAGGGTCACCGATCAGGTGAGTGTCGTGCGAATCCTATATGCCCGTTCTGATTACGTGCAGCTACTGCAGAGCTAATACTAGAGAGTCTAAAGCTAACGGACAAACGGCGACCGCAGTTGGCCGTCTTCGTATCTGTTATCCAAGAATGGTACGCTCAGTGGATAAAAGGTGGAACTCTCTTTATCCTGATATCATCTCACTCTGTCGGAAGTTGGAAGCGATGGGGTTATTTGATCGTGAATTATAAGGCTTCCAGTTCTACCATCTCGCTGTCAGTAAGCTTTATTTCGGCGGCTTTTAGATTCTCGTCAATGTGGGCTTTATTAATCGCTTTCGGAATAGGTAAAGCGCCGACCTGAATAAGCCATGCAAGCGCTACTTGTGCGGGCGTAGCATTATGGGCTGCTGCGAC
This sequence comes from Bacillota bacterium, assembly GCA_035478295.1. Classification (GTDB taxonomy): domain Bacteria; phylum Patescibacteriota; class Saccharimonadia; order Saccharimonadales; family UBA4665; genus PMNU01. The sequence goes on from DATIJU010000010.1 coordinate 84,070, forward strand.
GGCTTGCACCACTTTATTTTCGAGCACCTCCTGGCGCTTGATGGGTTGGTAGGCGACAATTTGAATGTCCTCTTGCTTGCAGAAATCCCGGAAGTCTTGGCCTACTTCGTCTTTGTAAAGTACATTAAAGTTCATTTGATTGGCTACGACTGGATGCTTGGCAAGCCTTTGCGCTTCCTGCGTGTTCTCGATCGTAAAATTACTGACGCCGAAATATCGGACAATACCTTCGTCAATCAACTCATCAATTTGCAGCACAGCTTCTTGCCAGTGATCCCAAACGTCATGAATGTATAGTAAATCTATATATTTGATCCCGAGCTTTTGAAGCATTTGCTCCACCACTGGACGAACTCGACCTTTAGCAACGCTCGTTTTCCACAGTTTATCGGCAATAAATAAGTCCTCGCGGGTATATTCAGCTATGGCCTGGCCGACAACTTCATCGGTATAGAATGCGCCATATAGTTCAGCACAATCGATATGATTTTGACCTACTTTTAGGGAGTGTCGAATGGCTTCTATCTCGGCTTCCTCGTTTCCTCGGACAGCCTGCGCGCCTTTGTATTTGGCGGTCGGGTCCAGCTCAAATTTACCGCTCACATTCCAGGTGCCAATACCTATGGGATGTAATCGTTTGCCTGATTTAGTTTGTAATTTCATAACTCCTATCATATCAGCCTAAAGGGATTCGAACCCATGAAACAGATTAGAAATAACCCCCTAAACAAAAAGACGATCGTTTTCGATCGTCTTCACCTCTGTAAGCTGTGCATGGTACACCCGATAGGATTCGAACCTACGACCTTTGGTACCGGAAACCAACGCTCTATCCAGCTGAGCTACGGGTGCATATACACTAGGCGTGCTCGAATAGTATAACACCGTAGTATACTGATCGCATGGGTAAAGCAGCACGAGCAATTATTATCGAAAACGGCAAAATCCTGGTAATGCGCCGCGTAAAGTACGGCAGCGAGTACTACACGCTGGTGGGCGGCCGGGCAAACGACACCGAACATATGGAGCAAACGCTGGTACGTGAAATTCACGAAGAGACTGGTCTCACGGTAGTTGCCGCCACGCTCATGTTTGTCGAAAAGCACCCCGAACCATATAACGAGCAGTACATATATCTTTGCAACGTAGCACCGCACGACGGCAACGCAGCGCTGCGGGCAGATTCCGAAGAAGCCCAGATGAACAAGCTGGAAGCTAACATGCACACGCCGTTTTGGATCACGCTCAAGTCCTTCGAACACATCACCTTCCGTACACCGCAATTGCAGCGGGCAATTCTGCAGGCGCTTAAAAAGGGATTCCCTAAAGAGCCGCTCCACTTATAACCATCGCTAAACTAACCAAAAACACCACCCATAAAGGTGGTGTTTTTGCATAATCCGTAAAAATTACGGGTTAGTTTTAATGCTGTAAGAGTCGCCGTATACCGTCCAGTTAAGCGGCGGGTCCAGATTGAGGTTGCCAGCCTTTAGGAATACACGCTGTTCAGTGTCTACGCGGTCCACGTCTTCATGAGCTGCTTCGGTGAGCATGGCCGCAGCGCGCGCATCCAGATAGGCAGTTAGGTAGGTCGTTTCGTTGCCGCCTTGCGCCGGTGTTTTAGCCTTCTTCATAGCTGTTGCCCGGATACCGCCAAAGCTTACCGGATCGCTGCCGGGGCCATGCATGACCATGGCATCGTAGTAGGCGAACTGACCGAGCGCATGCAAGCCGTCGCTAATAGCCTGGTTAACTGCGGGGTTAAAGTACACCGTGTCGCGCTCGTAGTTCTGCGCAGCCTGGAAGTTAGTGTCTTTGGCAGCCGTCTTCCAGTCGGTCTCAAAGGCAGCGCCCAGGCCGGTGTGCGATTCGGTGCCGTTTACTTTTTGCAGGGCCGGGATGTATTTCGCAAGCACATTATTGGGTGCGAGCTTGGTGTAGTACTGGATCATCTCCAGCATGTCACCGGTGCCCGAGCAAAAGCCGATGATGCCGCCCGTATAACCCCGGCCGTCGCCGATGTCTTCGAGGTAGGCATACTGCGCCTTCCAGTCCAGCGATGAATTTTCGGCGCTCGACACCAGCTGCATGGCCATTTCTTTCTTAGAAGCATTAAACAGGTTGGCCATATCGCCCATGGGCGTGCCGCCCGCGCCGCCATTGCTGTTGCCGCCGCCGGTGGTAGTGCCGGAGCCGGTACCTGTGGGCGTCCCCGTGCCGCCGGTTCCAGTGCCGCCCGTGCTGCCTTGGCTTGGCGATGGAATGCTTATAGCTACCTTAATGGACAGGGCCGAAGCAACGCCGGTACTATCTATGGCCTTTACCTGGTATTCGTAAGATTTGCCTGCCACGCCAGTAGTATCCAGGTAATTAGTGCTTGCCGTAGTCGCAATCTTGTCGCCGCCGCGATACACTTCGTAGCTTGCGATGGGGTTGGCGCTCACACTAGCCTGCCAAGCGAGTGCAACACGAGTTGCAGCCTGCAAGTTGGCCGTCACATTGGCCGGGGCTGCCGGTGCAACCGGAGCGCTAATGAGCTTGTTAGTAAATACCACATCTACCCAGTAGTTGGCGCCCGAACCGTCTTCGCGCGGGTAAGTTGTTTGACTGCTAAAACGGTACACCCCATTGGTTTGCGAACGGGTTGCCTGGAGCGCAATAAGGTTTTTATTCGAATAGTCTTGGTTGTTAAAGTAGCGGAAATTAACCGAATACCGGCCTTTCGGCGCGTGATACGACACCACGTATGTGACGTTGGCCGCGACACTCACCGGCTTGTCAAAAGTGGCGGTTTGCCAGCCGCTGCTTGACTCGTTGGTGAATGTTACCGTCGCCAGCAAACGCCCGTGGTTGCTCCACAGACTACCAGTATGAGTCCCGGTATTTTGGGCACTCTTGTAAAAGCGCACTCCATTTACATAGCCCGCAACTTTGGACTGAAATTTCATCCCAAGTTCAACATCGTGCCGGTCGTCGGCAGCTAATACCTTAGGTATGCTATCACCCCACAGCCCATAGGTGGTTGTGGCTGCCGATGCCCACACCAACGTGCCGGCGCCCAGCAGCATAAAGACAAACACGTAGAGTACCGGCTTAGCGCCGCGGCTGCGCCCAAAGCGCGCTAACCACGAAGGCTTGGCGCTCTGTTTTTGCTTAGCGTAGGAGGAGACGGACGGTTTTTTAGTAGCCATGACTGCAATCTTTTTGTTTTTATTGATAATATCTCAAGCTTAAGCGTATTTTTGGCACATTTCAAGCCCCGTCTATATGGGTGGCATGTATAGTAATATCATGATCGCGCACCAAGACCATTCGTTCGCACGCCTCCTGCTGCGCGCCGTGCTGCCCTCCCCTTTAAGCGGTATTTTGTGCGCGAGCTTTGGCATTGTGGTGGTTACGGTATACCTCGTTATGCAGAGCGTATCGCTGGGCACCTCCCTGCCTCATTGGCTCGACGGCGAGTGGAGCATCGCCTATACCAACCACATCGTCCAGCCGCTGCTGGCCTTCTTTACCGACTTTAAAGTAGAAAACGCGCTCTTTGTGCTGGGCTGGGGATTTCTGGGGCTGGTTGTCTATCTGCTGGTAGAATTTGTTGTCCGCGGCTGGCATGAATGGCGGACAGCCGAAACCAACATACAGCTTACCGACCGTGCCGTGCTCAAGCACGCCGGGCAGCGATCGTTTTACCTTGAAGCACTGTGGCGGCTGGGAGTGCTTGCAGTATTTAGCCTCATCTTTGTACTCGGCGTAAGCCCCGTACTGCACAGCCTGGCCACACTGGCGCCAAAAGCAGTGCTGGGCAAGCTGTCCGGAGCTGAACTGCCAGGCCTCTGCCTGCTGGCAGTCAAAGCCGCGCTGCTGTCGCATGCCGGCGTAGTTTTTCTAAGGCTCTTTTTGTCGCGCGTCCGCCTATTTAGCGACGACCCGTACTAAGAGCTCGATTGGTTGTCTTGTTTCTTATCTGAAGGGTTTGGCAGCTGCTTAGGCTTACTGCGCTCGAGCGTTTGTTGCAGCGTGTGCAGCAGTCCATAGGCCTGGTCGCGGCTCATGCCAATGCGGGCAGTCGTCAGGGCGTGCGGCGTGCCGACACCTTGCGAAAAATTAAGGACCACGCCAGCGCTATTGGCCGTTACCTGCACGCCATCGCTGTAGATAATGCGCGGGTCTACCGCCATAATCATAACCATAGTACGGCTTTGGCTGCTGTCGTTGTTGTTTGAATCTTGGTCGTCGTCTTCGGGGCGGTCGTAGCCGGCAAGCTGCCACAGATTAGCGGCGTCATCATCTTGCATGCCAAAGTGGCTGATAAGCAGCATCAGAACGTCCTGACTGGGGCGCTCCTGACCCTGTTCGATTCGTTTGAGGTGTTGCTCGTCAATTTCGACGGCGCCCGAAACCTCAGCGACACTCTCGTGCAGCTTTTCGCGGATTACCTTGAGCTTTTGGCCCAATGTTTTAAATGGAATGTCGCGCTCGTCTTTCATACGCGTATTATACTACCGCTAATCTGTTGATAGCGCAAGGTGGCGCGGCTATACCTTCTACTTGTGAAACGCGGGCGAGACAGATGGGCTATAATGCCCCACATGGATATACGGCAGAATGTTTCGCTCAAAGATTATTCCACGATGCGTCTGGGCGGTATTGGCGCCTACGCTATTGATGTTCACGACCGCTACGAGGTAACTCAGGCCGTCGACTGGGCCCAGCAGCGTAACCTGCCCGTGCTGATGATCGGCATCGGCAGCAATGTCGTCTGGCGAGACGAAGGCTTCCCAGGACTCATACTCGTAAACAAAATCAAGCGCATAGAGGAACAACAAGAGGACGAAGAAAACTACTACATAACCGTCGGCTCAGGAGAAACATGGGACGAAATTGTGGCGCTTACGGCCGCCAAAGGCATGACCGGCATTGAGGCGCTGAGTCTCATTCCCGGGACAGCCGGAGCCACTCCCATCCAAAACGTTGGTGCCTATTACCAAGACGTTGGCCAGGTTATGGTAAGCGTTGAAGCTTACGACATCCAGGAAAAGAAGGTTATAAACATCCCCAAAATAGACTGCAATTTTGCCTACCGTACCAGCCGTTTTAAAACGACCGACAAAGGCCGCTTTTTGATTACTGCCATTACGCTCCACTTGCTCCACAAAAATCCCCAGCCCCCTTTCTACCCCAGCCTGCAAGCGTATTTTGACGAGCACCAGATACATGAGTACACACCGCAAGTTGTACGAGATGCCATTATCGCCATCCGCCGTGCCAAATTGCCCGACCCGGCAAAAGTAGCCAACAACGGGTCGTTCTTTGCCAACCCCTTCGTAAGCGAAGGAGAACTAGCACAGCTGCAGGCCGACTACGGATCGGTCCCGCACTGGCCAACAGATGACGGCCGTACAAAAATTCCAGCTGCCTGGCTCATCGAAAACGCCGGCTTTAAAGACTTTCACGATCCCGAAACTGGCATGGGCACTTGGCCAACGCAGCCCTTGGTACTAGTAAACGAGCATGCCACATCTACCAACCAGCTGCTTGCTTTCCAGCAAAAAATTACCGATGCCATTCACCTTAAATTCGGCATTACTCTCGAGCAAGAGCCCGTGATCCTCCCGTAAACATAGCCCCGACATAATTTCAATTAAGAACAAGTCTTGTCTTATTCAGATATGGCCTGCTATAACAAGATGTCACGCATCCGATTCGGAACATCGGAGCGTTTTATTTTTTGCTTAGACAGGGATTCTATGACGGACTACACAGGCGAAACAGCATTTAGGGCAGGAGATACCCTCTACTGGAACGAAATCATCGATACGCCGCCCGACCACTCTGAGGCAACGCCAAACACCAAGGTTGCGCACCAAATACTTCATGAACTAGTAGATACGCTAGATGTGGATAATCACGTACTGGTCATGAGCCTGCCGCCCGAGGAATATCATGAGGAGCCTGTGCGAAAAATCCGCCGCCACCTCCGCGACGCTCTAGGCGCTACCGCAGCCAGCTGTTTGCGCAACGACGTAAGCGGGTCGCCCGGGCAACCCAACGGCATCGTAGTGCATAGGGGCGCTCTAGGCGAAAAACAAATCATCACCGTCGCCCGCACGGTCACCGTCGAAGACCAGCCGTTACGACAGCTCAGCGTTCACAATCTAAAACCCGCACATTCGCTACTGACGCTTGTGAACGCTTTAGGCGGCAGGGGAATACGCACCACGGTTACTAACCCGCCGGAAAGTATTGCATCAGTACTCCAGCTAGTAAACGAGTACTCACCATCCGAAAAAGCGCTGGCTCGAATATTCCTGGCAGGCGGCCGAACGAGCCCCGAGCAGGTCCAAGAAGTTTTGGCTGTCGCCAACCGCTGGACAGCACCCGATCGCCACGGCCTGTGGCTTGCGTCTCTATATGTCAAGGACGGCTACACATTACCTGCACATCTCGATCCCGCACTAGTCCCTTACGCCGATCGTCTTCGTCAGTACCCTATAGACTCCGAGCAAGACGTGTTGCTATTTGCAAAACAAGTAGAGGACAGGGCTGCCAGCTTCGCAGAACAGTACAAAAAAACTGCTTAAAACCCTAGCGAGGCAGAGGATATAGCTTAGAAAACTCCAGTATCTCGGCGCGAATAGCCGCTAGCTTGTCATCCTGGTTTGCGGCTGTAATGGCGTGGTTAATCCACTCACCGACCTGCTGCATTTCGCTTTCTTTAAGACCGCGGGTCGTGAGCGCCGGTGTGCCCAAGCGAATACCGCTGGGGTCAAACGGCTTGCGCGGGTCAAATGGCACTGTATTTTTGTTAACGGTAATGCCGGCCTTGCCCAGCGCCCTTTCGGCTTCGGCTCCAGTAATACCCTTATTAGTGAGGTCTATGAGCAGCAGGTGATTGTCGGTGCCGCCGGTTACCAGCTGATATCCCTTATCGAGTAGGACATCGGCCAGTCTTTTTGCGTTCTTTACAATTTGCTTACCGTATTCTTTAAACTCTGGCTGGGCCGCTTCCTGCAGGGCAACGGCAATGGCCGCCGTCTGGTGGTTGTGCGGGCCGCCTTGCAGCCCCGGGATGATTGCCCGGTCGATAAGTGTCGGCAAATTCTCGCGGGTGCGCTCCACACTCTTAAGCGGATTCGACGGATTGCCATTGCACATAATAAGTGCGCCGCGCGGACCGCGGAGCGTCTTGTGTGTAGTGGTGGTTACTACGTCGGCAATGCCCACAGGCGAAGGGTGCACGCCAGCCACCACCAGGCCGGCAATATGCGAGATGTCGGCCACCAGGAATGCGCCGCACAAATCGGCAATCTGGCGCAGCCGCTTCCAGTCAAAAATACGCGGGTAAGCGGTAGCACCTACAAAAATGAGCTTTGGCTTATGCTCGGCAACCAGCGCCGCCATGGCATCATAATCCAGGTAGCCATCGTGGCCAGTTTGGTACTGCACCGACTTAAACCATTTACCAGAAAAGTTAACTTTAAGCCCGTGTGTCATGTGCCCGCCATAGTACAGGGCCATACCCATCACCGTGTCGCCCGGATCGGCCAGCGCAAAATACACCGCCATATTGGCCGGACTGCCGGAGTATGCCTGGACGTTGGCGTGCGTTACACCAAATAACGCCTTGGCCCGTTCGCGAGCCAAGTTCTCTACTTTATCTACAAATTCACAGCCCCCGTAGTACCGCATACCGGGGTAACCCTCGGAGTACTTGTCGGTTAAACGCGAGCCCAGCGCTTTAAGTACATCTCCCGATGTATGATTCTCCGAAGGAATCATTTCCAGCCCTTCGGCCTGGCGCTTGGTCTCGGCGGCAATCAATGCCTCAATTTCCTTGTCGTTCATAGGTATCCCTCAATTACGTTTAGCTAAGTGCCACCGAGATTTCACGTTATATCATGCGCTCATTGTAGCAAGCAGCCGAATTGGTGGTAAACTATAGGTACGACCTAACCTTCTCTTCGATTGCCGATAACCGTCAGCGCCTTGCACATGATATATCATGCGTGATATTATTTATGCACTATGGATACAGCAGCAAATGAGAAAATCGGCAATTTAATAGCACAGATTAGACAAGAGCGAGGCTTAACCCAAGCAGAATTCGCTGGCCGCCTCGGCACCAGCCAATCGGCCGTAAACCGCATGGAACACGGCAAACAAAACCTGAGCCTAGAAACGCTCGGGCGCATCAGCGACGTACTGAACAAGCAGCTTATTTCACTCGGCGACAAGTCTGTTAACCTGCGCATCGAGGGCGGTTACGAACTATCCGGCGAGATTACCCTCAAGACCAGCAAAAACGCCGCTGTTGGCCTTTTGTGCGCCTCCCTCCTCAACTACGGTGTCACACGCTTTGCTAACTTCCCCAAAATCGAAGAAGTGTTCCGTATTATCGAAGTGTTGCAAAGCATTGGCGTCAAAATAAAGTGGGTTAACGGCAACGACCTCGAAATCCACCGCCCAGCCAAGCTCCGCCTCGATGACCTCGATGCCGAAGCCGCCCGCAAAACCCGTTCGGTACTGATGATGATCGGGCCGCTCATGCACGACTACAGTGAATTTAAGATTCCCTACGCCGGCGGCTGCAAACTTGGTACCCGCAGCGTCGAGCCCCACCTGTTCGCCCTCGAAGAATTTGGCGTGAGCATTATCGCCACCAAAGGACACTACCAAGTAACCGTCGATAAGAAACCAGCCAACCGCATCATCTTATTCGAATCAGGCGACACCGTTACCGAAAACGTATTGCTGGCCGCCGCTCGCACGCCCGAGGAAACCACGATCGACCTGGCAAGCGCCAACTACGCCATCCAGGACGTCGCACTCTTCTTGCGTAAGCTCGGCGTCAAGGTAAGCGGCATCGGCACCACCACTATGCGCGTACAAGGCGTAGATGGTCCTATTAAAAAGAATATTACCTACACGCCCGTGGAAGACCCCATCGAAGCTATGTTCTTTACTTCGGTGGCCATTACTACCAACTCCGAAATTACCATTCGCCGTGTACCCATCGAGTTTATGTCGCTCGAACTCCTCAAGCTCAAGAAGATGGGCCTGCAGTACACCCAGAGCGAGCGCTACAAAGCCATCAACGGCTACACCGACCTCGTAGACCTCACCATTCACAAGCACAACGGCTCGCTTAAGGCGCTGGCCGGCAAAATTTACAGCCGCCCCTACCCCGGCCTCAATGCCGACAACCTGCCGTACTTTGTGCCCATTGCCGGTGTCGTCAGCGGCCGCACGCTCATCCACGACTGGATGTACGAAAACCGTGCCATCTACTACACCGAAATGACCAAAGTGGGCATGCAGGTAGAACTGGCCGACCCGCACCGTTTGTACATTCAAGGCCCCACCAAGTTCTCTAAGGCTAACGTCGTATGCCCGCCGGCACTGCGCCCGGCCAGCTTACTGCTCATTGGCATGCTTGCAGCGCCCGGCATCTCCAGCTTGCGCAACATCTACACCATTAACCGCGGCTACGAAAACCTTGCCGAACGTCTCAACTCGCTCGGTGCCCACATTACCGTCTTTAACGAAATGTAGTTGCACCTGCAGCATCGGCACTAAACCGCAACTGCTTATTTGCAAGTTGCGGTTTATTTTTGAGGAAAAACAGAGGTCATCGAGCTTACGCTTATATAAAATATACTTGACTTTTACACCATAAAGTAGTTTCATGTCATCATATTGTTTACAAGTGGGCATTAAAGGTGAGGAACTACGTTTATGAAGAGAGTCAAAGCAATACTTGCAAGCGCCCTATTGGTGTTGTTAACCCTAGCCCCTATGGGCACGGCCAAAGCCGCCACTAACCTGGTAGCTAACCCGTCGTTCGAAACCGCCAGCGGCACTGCGCCCGCTAACTGGACTAAGGGCAACTGGGGCACTAACACTGCCAAGTTTACCTACGAAGCTACCGGTCACACCGGCAGCCGCAGCGCTACTGTCGCCCTGAGCGGCTACAAGAGCGGCGATGCTAAGTGGTTCTTTAACCCGATTACAGCCAGCAGCAACACCGCCTACACCTTTAGCGACTGGTACAAGAGCACCGTTGCTACCGAAATCGATGCCGTAGTCACCACTACGACCGGTACAACCGCGTACTACTACGTAGGTAACGCTGCCGCCAGCACCGCCTGGAAGCAAGCAAACTTCAACTTTACGACTCCCGCAAACACCAAAAACCTCACCTTCTATCACGTTATTTACGCCAATGGCTCTCTCACCACTGACGACACTTCACTCACCGGCCCCGAGACTACTCCTCCGGTTACCCCCACTGCACCAGCCGTATCTGTTACAGCTCCAGCCAACAACGCTACTGTATCCGGTACCGCTACCGTAACTGCCAACGCTTCTGACGCTGTAGCCGTTACTTCGGTACAGTTTAAGCTCGATGGCGTAAACCTGGGTGCAGCCGACACCACTGCTCCTTACAGCGTGAGCTGGGATTCTAAGACCGCTACCAACGGTACGCACACCCTCACCGCTGTGGCTACCAACAACAGCAATCTGACTACTACTTCTACGGCCGTTACCGTAAATGTAAACAACGTTGCTGCCCCTACCGCACCAACAGTCGCCTTTAGCGCACCTGCTGCGAACAGCACCGTCTCTGGCACGACTGCGGTTACCGCTACCGCCAGCGACGCGGTAAGCGTTACCAACGTACAGTTCAAGGTTGACGGCACAGTGGTTGCTACCGTAGCTACCGCCCCCTACACCTACAACTGGGACACTAAGACCGTTGCCAATGGCAGCCACAACCTGACCGCCGTTGCAACCAACAGCAACAACCTGACGACTACTGTCACTGAAGCAGTTACCGTTAACAACATTGCTGCTCCTACTGCTCCTACCGTAGCCTTTGCTGCTCCCGCCGCAAACAGCACCCTTGCTGGCACCGCCGCCATCACAGCCAACGCTTCTGACGCGGTAGCAGTAACATCGGTACAGCTTAAGGTAGACAACACTGTTGTCGCTACCCTAACTGCCGCTCCTTACACCTACAACTGGGACACTAAGACTGCCACAAACGGCAACCACACCCTGACTGCAGTCGCTACCAACAACAGCAATCTGACTACCACAGTTACCGAGACAGTAGTCGTAAACAACCCCACTGCTCCTACGGTAAGCATTACGGCTCCTGCAGCCAATGCAACAGTTAGCGGCACCGTAAATGTCACTGCTAACGCCAGTGACGCTGTAGCCGTTACTTCAGTACAGTTTAAGCTCGATGGCGTAAACCTTGGTGCAGCCGACACCACTGCCCCTTATAGCGTGAGCTGGGATTCTAAGACTGTGGTAAATGGCACGCACACGTTGACTGCCGTCGCTACGAACGGCGCCAACCTCAGCACGACCGCTACTACAGTTACTGTTACGGTTAACAATGTAGTTACTCCTCCTGCAGCCACCAACCTCATCTCTAACCCATCGTTCGAAACCGCTACAAACGGCCTTCCTAACGACTGGAGCGGCGACGGCTGGGGCACCAACAACGCAACCAAAACCTACGAAAACACCGGCCACACTGGTGGTCACAGCGTAAAGGTGAGCATCACTACTTACACCGACGGCGATGCCAAGTGGATGTTCAAGGATGTTGCCATTACCGCCGGTAAGAACTACCAATACAGCAACTGGTACATGAGTAGTGTCGATAGCGAAATCGACGCGCAGGTTACTGCCACCGACGGCACGGTAAGCTACTACTACGTTGCTACCGTTCCAGCTAGCAGCACCTGGGCTCAGGTAAAGGCACAGTTTACTGCGCCTGCCAACGCCAAGAGCATCAGCATGTTCCAACCACTAGCTAAGGCCGGCTGGATCCAGACCGACGACTACAGCTTTGCTGAGTTTACCCCAACTGCTCTAAACCGCGCGATCGTCACCCTTACCTTCGACGACGGCTGGCGCAGCCAGTACACCAACGGCTTGCCACTGCTCCAGAAGTACCACATGCCTGGCACCTTCTACATCATTAGCGGCGTCTTGGGTGACCCCGACTACATGACCAACGCCATGCTGCAAACCATCAAGGGCGGCGGCAACGAAATTGCCGACCACACTGTAAGCCACCCGCACTTGCCCACCCTAACCGTTGCCCAGCTTGACCAAGAATTTGGCAACAGCCAAACCACACTTCGCAACCTGCTCGGCAACGACGGCGTTGTAGCAAGCAACCTGGCCAGCCCTTACGGCGAATACAACGCCACCGTGCTAACCGAAGCCAAGAAGTACTTCCGCTCGCACCGTTCTACCGACGATGGCTACAACAGCAAAGACAACTTTGACATCTACAACATCAAGGTACAAAACATTGTTGATGCCACTACTCCTGCGCAAGTAGCCGCCTGGGTTGCCCAAGCTCAAGCCGACAAAACCTGGCTGGTACTGGTGTATCACCCCATTGGCGCTCCAGACACTGCTCAAGAAGACTACGGCGTTACTACCGCCAACTTCGAGACCGAACTGCAGCAGCTACAGGCCAGCGGCGTCAGCGTTCAGACGCTGAACAGCGCACTGAACGAAATCGTGCCTCAGCTCTAACCTATGGTTAAGGGCCCGAACGACCGGTTCCGGCACCACAAACGGCGACACTCCATTTTTGGAGCAGTCGCCGTTTGTTTGTTAGCAGTAGCCATTATTGGCGGCCCGTTCCTATGGCCGCTGCCTAAAGCGCAAACTCCACAAGCTACTGCCGTACAGGGCGCCGAGAATGCCCGGCCGGCACGGTACGTACATCCAGGCCCGGCACTACCGTTCTTCTTGCTCAATACCGCAACTATTGTGATTGGCGCCGACGGCAAACCCGTAGTGGTGCCCGGCGGACAACAGAGTGCGTCTGGTGGTTTACAAGGCAGTACCGGCACTGCCGCTACAGCAGGAACAAATACGGGCGCGGCACTGGCTTTTTCGCACCTTAACATTACTACCACCTGGTTTTACGTGGGCGAGCCGGCCGATGATTCTAACGACTACATCTCTAACGCACCCAGCGCCTGGGACGGCCAATGGCAGAGTCATTACGGCGGCGTAGACAATCCCAATAGTCGTAGCGGCTATAGCCCGGCCGGATTTACACCCCACGAAAATCCATTCTATTTTGCGCTACCCTTTAACGACATTACCGAAAGCGGCGTGCGCAAAAGCGTCGCGGGCAACTGCTTAAACAAAAGCAACGGCAAGTATTCCTGGTGCAAAAACTCCTGGATTGCCATTCGGCATAACGGCAAAATAGCCTACGCCCAATGGGAAGACGTAGGGCCCAACAATGAAGACGACAGCGCTTACGTATTTGGATCAGCTAAACAAACCAACACCTTCGGTGCCCGCGCTGGGCTGGATGTATCGCCTGCAGTACGCGATTATCTTGGCCTTGGCGACGTCGACCACGCCGACTGGGCGTTAGTAAGCGCCGCCGACGTGCCGAATGGGCCCTGGAAAAACATTATTACCACTGGCTTAGGCGACGCAACCGTTAATTAAAAATTATCCGGCCGATAATTCGACAAACAAATATCTGCCATAACGCCGCTACCTACAATCTGACCGTGAATACGCCAGAAACTTCCCGTATCGTTTGCCACCAACCTCTCCTCGATATCGGTAAGTCCACCCCTTATAACGTCCACATCTTGCAGATTGCCAGTGTCCGACCATACTCTGCCGCTCGGTCCCTCAGCGCGAAACACTACTGCACACTGACTCAGTACGCCCCGTAACGACCCCACATAGCCAGCTACCCGATAGCCGCCCGCCAACGCTACTGCGTCGGGCATACGATCCGGTGACTCAGTAACCGACACGGAACTAATGGTTGAAGCCGCTCTTACCATAAGACCGTCGCCCACCGGCGCATGATTGCCATAAAAATCAACGCCGTGCGCTTTATGGTGATCGCCAGAAAGGAAATTTTTTCTCTCAGCAAAATGCCCTACCGCCCTATCGACTGTGGCTATCGCCGCTAATTCGGCGGTCATATCCTCAGGGCTATGACGAGCTACAAGAAAACCAAGGGTCATGCGCCCGGCGGAGCTACCCATCATACTTACGGCGCTGTAAGAACCACCCCCATCTTCGCCGATCCAGTCGAGGCCGCGGCGTAACCACGTGGCAGCAAACTCGCCGGACATTCGACGTGCCATGAAATTATATTATACACAGTGGGGTCGCCCCCGTTAAAGCTATTGCAAAAATAAAATAAATAGTGTATACTATGCTTAATATGTCGAAGAAAGTCCGGGCAGAGCGCCCTAAAGTGCCCAAGATGCCCTTTTCGTTCCGGAAACACATCCTGCCACCTCTGGCTGGCGTGTTGGTCATGGTAGGCGTGTTAGGTGCGCTTAACGGCGAACTGATTGCTGCGCGTGTGCACTACCACTTTAGCCGCCGCAATCCCGCCGCCGCTGTAATCGTTGCACAAGCGCCCAAAGCTACCCACACCCCTGTAGAAATAAAGGCCGATCCCAGCGCTCCGGCCTCCATCATCATCCCCTCAATTGACGTACATGCGCCGGTGGTGTTTGACGAAACCTCCACAGTTGAGTGGAAAGTGCAACTTGCCCTACGCCGCGGCACCGTTCACTACGGCGACACCGCTGTACCGGGCAAGAATGGCAACGTGGTAATTATTGGCCACAGTAGCGGCCAGCCTTGGGCTCCGGGCGATTACAAATGGATATTTACGTTGCTCGATAAGGTTAAAGTGGGCGACCAGATTCAGGTTAACTACCAGGGCAACCCATACGTATATCAGGTTACCGACACTGCCGTAGTTGATCCGGACGACATGACCGTGCTGACACAAACCACTGAGCCGACACTATCGCTCATCACCTGCACTCCCGTTGGCACGAGCAAAAACCGCCTGGTGGTACACGCTAAGCAAATCAGCCCAGCCCCCGTAAAACCAGTAACCGCTGCTACAAAGCCGGCTGCCAAGCCAGCCAACGTAAACCTGCCCGGCTCAGACCACAGTACATCGCTGTGGCAAACCATTAAGAGCTGGTTCTAGTTCTCTACCTCGCCGGCCAGACCTGCATTGCCTAACGCGTTCTGTACTTTTGCCACTTGAGACGAGCGGCGGAAGCGCGCCTCCCTGAGGGGAACTTCATTGGGGTCGGCCATATACGGCGGAACCCAGGTATAGCCTTCCCGCATCCCCGGGAAAGGTACACCGCGGCGTGCGTGGTCTTCTTCGGCTTCGGCCCAAGCAGTAGCGCGCGGCTGATAACCGGGACGCAGCTTCATAAAATAACCTTCCCGCCGCTCTAATGGCCGCCGCGGAACGACCTCGCCTTCGGCAGGCGGCTGAGGCTGTGTTTTTTGCGCTTCAAGTTGGTCCAACACAATCTGCCGTTGTAAAAGTAAGTGGGTCGCCGCCCGCTCTATGGGTTGACCGACCTTCAGCTTTGAGAGCCCCTGGGGCACAGTGGCCTTTAATCGGCGGCTAGGAACGACCTGTTCGGATAAACAACCATCGGTTGCAAAAGCGATAAGCACTGCCCGCAACCGATCGAAGGCCTCACTCGCGCCCACAGTTTTGAACAACGCTTCGGTAAAATCACCGGGGCTGTTATGCATATATCCGCCATGAGTCATCTGACCATTATCGTGCAGACGAAAACGCATAAGCATATTTCTGTTGCCAAATTCAATAAAGAGCTGCTTGCCTTCTCGCTGGTACCGCACGCGGGCTTGTTCGTTCGTGTCGGCCGGACTTAAAAACATGAAGTCGGCAATAGCGCCCTCGGCATATACGCCCTCCCGGTTTGTGGCGGGCGGCATCATAGCTACATCGAAGGGGAGTCCCAGGTCCCGGCCAGATGCAACGAGCGGCGTTACACCATAGACTTTATTGCGATGCAGTAGTTCGATGGTTGCGGCGGCGGCATCGTTGAGTGCCTCACGTTCGCCCGGCCGAAACAGCATATTGTAAGCATTTTCTTCACCCGGAACCCGTGGCGCCGTAAAGCCGGATGCAGCAATTACTCTTGCTGCATTTTGACGATCATCCACCATGAGCTGCGCACGCTGTATGAATGCTTCTGACGTACTATGGAGCGCGTGATCTTCTGGCACGATCTTGAGCCGCCGGTCCATCTTAAGCAGATCATACTGGCCGCTCACCTGCAGCATGCTAAGAGGAACACGCTGTACAAGCAGTAACAGGGCGGTTTCTACAAGCAACGTCACCCTGCGTCTTGTAGCCGATATATCCTTGGTCTGGTCCTCCAATCCGACAGATGAATTCCAATAGATATGTATAACCGTTGTAGCGGCCAGGAAAAGGTCGCTCATATCAATCGATTCGATCGTTGCTCCCTCCGCTTCGCCCCCTCTTATGCGCAGCGTTTCGGCCACCAACTCCTCGGCTAGATCATACGAACCGAACGGGTCGAAGGGTTCGGGCGCGAGTAGGTGCTCTCTGACCTTCGTTTTTATGGGCGAATCACGCCTATCCATCTCCATCTGGTTGTTGACAATCATCATTGGCGCGCCAATGAGCAAGGCGTCGTCACCCTCGGGCGGCGCCAAACTATCCAGATATCGCCCAATCAGCAGGGTCTTGCGGCGCAGTTCCACTGTAGGGTCAAGGACAGTGCGCTCGGGCGGACCTGCATCTAGTGGTATCTGAAACTCATTAGTCATATAAATACAGAGGATACCCGATGTCGCTTAACATCGGTAGCAGAAATTTTACAACGACACTTCTTGCTTGTAGCGGCGTCCGGCAGTAGACCACGCACCATGCGTCACGCGGAACCTACGCAGGAACACAACTTCTACAAACGAGCGCAGGAAGACCCACAGCGTTACCCAGCGCAGTATGTACACTTGCGGGAAGCTGCTCACCACGTCGTAGCGGCCTGCCCGAATGGCAGTTGCCAAGGTGAGCATGAACAGGATAAAAATGTCGTACAAGAAGGCCAGCGCCGCAATGTTAAGCGAATGCCGCACAATAGTCATGTAGGGAATGAGTACAAAATAACTCAGGAAGAACAGCAAGTTTTGGATAACCTGGTACGTTAGATACACATCAATGCGCTGAGGGCGGCGTCCCAGTTTGTGGCGTAAGAAGCCTTGCATCAGGCCACGGTTCCAGCGGCTAATCTGCTTTACAAAGTCGCCCACGGTTGCTGGGTCTTGCGTGTAGGCCATAGCCTTAGGGATAAACTGGATATGACCCAGTTTCTTGCGGTGTACCTGAATGGTTACATCAAAGTCCTCGGTAAGCGATTCGTTGGCAAAATTTAGTTGCTCAAAGATGTCGGAACGGAAGCACGACGTGGGGCCAGGGATAACACTCACTGTATGAGCTAAAGCCTGGAAGCGGCGGTGTATTTCTTGGCCAAGGGTGTACTCAAATACACGGTACTGGCCAACACTGCCGCCAGGCAGGCTGCGTACATAACCGGTTGCGGCCGCAAACTTGGGGTTTAGTGCCCCGCGGAACACGGCGAAGTAGTTGCTGGCAAAGCCGCCATCGGCATCGGCAATGTGAATCCACTGGTAGCGCTTGCTCAGCTTAAAGTGACGGTTAGCCTTAGTGAGGGCCAAGCCCTTACCGCTGCGACGTACTTTAATGACGTGGTTCGCGCCCAATATACTCTTCACAATCTTGCTGGTGTCGTCGTCGGAGTTGTCGTCTACCACATAAATGTGCTGTTGCGGCATACCAGCGTTAATTGCCGAGCGAATAGTGTTTTCGATTACCAGCTCTTCGTTGTGCGCAGCAATAAGCAGCGCGAGCAGCGGCCG
Source organism: Bacillota bacterium (assembly GCA_035478295.1). Classification (GTDB taxonomy): domain Bacteria; phylum Patescibacteriota; class Saccharimonadia; order Saccharimonadales; family UBA4665; genus PMNU01. The sequence goes on from DATIJU010000010.1 coordinate 101,848, forward strand.
GCGAGTTGTTTTAACCTTATTATTTGTTTGTTTAGGTGAGCGGTCAGTCTGCTTACGGGTTTTTGGAGTCTTGGTAGTACTTTTGATGGTCGATTTTGCGGCCGCCAGAGGCATGGTCGATTTTGCGGCCGCCGAAGGCATGGTCGGGCTTACGGGCGCCAGAGGCAAAACCTCTGTGCGTGCCTCGGCTTGTGCCGATAGTTCGCCGTCAGGAACGAGAACAGTTGTTTCAGTATCCATCTAATAATCCACCGTAGTTGTTACGCCCTTTACCTGGGCAGTTGAGGTCTGATGCGTGGTGGTCGGCTTGTTTTGGTCACGGCCAAAATCGACCCATCCATACGCCCAGCGCACGAGGGAGATAATTGGTAATGCCACTACTGCACACACAAAAAGCGAGGTTAACCCTCGCTTCATGTATGTGAGCGGCCGACTAATCCACCGCGTCATATATTTGTACTCCCTTGACAAAGGGTTAACGGCGGGACAAAAGGCCCCACACCGTCAGGCCGGCTGCAACTGCAATAGCTACATCGACTAGAATGTTTCCACCAGTGTTCGGTAGTACTGCTGCAACAGTTGCAGCACCAGCACCGGCACCAGCGCCTAGAACTTTAGCGTACATCGCTAATCTCCCTTATTTTTAACCCGAATCAAGTCGAAAGTAGCCCACCTGCCACGCCTCAATTCATCAAGGATGATTATACACCCACAATGCACTTTTGTAAAGTATATTATACTTGATGTTTCCTCTTATGCTTACTCTGTTATTTTCCTCAAAAATGTGCTACACTACCCCCGTTCTAGACCCTAAGCGCCGTCGGACTAGCTTAAGCTATCCTGGGTGGCCGCGAAAATGCGCAGGCATTTTCCGGGGAAAAGAGCAGCCCGGATAGCTAAATCCCCGGTATCCCACGAAAACCGTAGGTTTTCTATAGTACCGGCAGCCCGAAGGGCTGACGTCAGCTGAAGGGAAAAAGAGCAGAACCGGTTCTGGCGAAGCCAGAAAATCAAGCTTAGCTTGATAGGTTCGATGAGAAAAAACCGTAGGTTTTGTCTCATTAGGGGTCCCCGAAAATGCGTAAGCATTTTAAGGGGAGAAGGAAGGATCGCGTAGAGCTAGGGAGTGGGCGGGTAAAACTTGTTTTTACCCGACGACTTCCTAGCTTGGAGCGAAGCCTGACGTGCGGGTGTGGTATAACGGTCATTACTCCAGTTTTCCAAACTGGCTACGGGAGTTCGACTCTCCCCACCCGCACCACTTAATGCCATGACAGTACATTCTTATACGGAGCGCACCGGCACGACCTACACCGAAGACCCCTTTCTTACGGGCGGCCTGCGTTCTCATCTGTGTGTGCGGGCCAGCGTGGCGGACAGCTTAATCAAGCTAGACTTGCTGGCTGCTCCAGACATAAACAGCGTTGACGGTAAGGTACGCATCGCGGATATTCCCGGGCGCTATTACGATAGACATGTTTTAGGTATACATATGGGAAACGACCGTATTGGCATCCGCCTAGGCGGAAACTCAGTAGATTATACGCCGCCCATTATCTACGAGGCTGCCCGTGCCCTCTACACCCATTTTGGTGGCGCGCTGGCGATGAACCAAACAGTAGAACTGGCCCCCGGAACAACTACCCGCTATGTAAGGCCGGGCACAATCGAACGCTACAGTTATAGTGACGGGCTTGAGGTGCCTGCGCTGGACAGCCACCTACAGCACACCGACCGAACCTTACAGTTCAACAGGGTGTACTCTTCGGAGGTGGGCATAGCTGGTCTAGAAGCATTATTAGCGCTCCGCCATGCTCACCCTGAGCTCATGCAGATAGCCACAAGCTTTGAGCTACATATACCAACACCAAACATAACGCACACCCACCCATAGTTCACTCTGTTACAATACAGTCATGCCCCGGTAGCTCAGATGGATAGAGCAAGAGACTTCTAAGCTCAAGGTCGGAGGTTCGAGTCCTCTCCGGGGTACCAAATAAAAAACTGTTCGATGGAACAGTTTTTTATTTGCCCGCCCGCTCTCCCGGCTGTTGTAAAAACCATAAAAAAGGGTATGCTGGCGGTATGTCTACTATAGAAGTCGAAGCACGTGCCCTGCTGTTGCCGGAGCAGCGCACCGCGATGCTCGCCTACATGCATACACTTGGCCCGGTACAGGAAACAAATCGAGTGATGTTCGATTTTTCCGGCGAAGATCGCAGCCGTACCGTTACCTTGCGCCTAAACAACGGCCGGCAAGAACTCGTCGCAAAAACAGGTAAGCTCACCGATGGCGTGCGCAGAGAAGCCAAAGTGCTACTGAACGCCAAAAACACCCTTGAACAGGCGTTGAGTTACCTGGCAATCATGGGTCATACCGCTGGCATGCTCTCATTACGCAAAGTATATGCAGTCAAAGCAGACGGACTTGAGTATTCTATGCGGGATATACTCAGAGGCGGCTCGCTGGAGCGCGCCTCTACGCTTCTGGAGATTGAGGCGCTGAACGTCGCCGAAGGCCAGGAGCAGGCCGCCAGCCAAAAAGTGCACGGCGCGTTTGAAGCCCAGGGGCTTTCTCCTCTGAGCGGCCCCCAATGGGAACAATGGGTACGGGATACGTACCAAAACGTGGATCAATCTTTCGAGAACACACCCGAAAGCGTACAGCAGGTAGTGCAGGCGCTCGGAAGCTTTATAGCTCCTCAGTAATCTATAATGTAAGCTGTGGTTTCATGTATTGGCCTTTTGCGTATGGTAAAGTGGTATCAGCTCACTCGTTAAAACTCCAAAGGAACTCCATGGCGAACAAAATACTCGTAGTTGAAGACGACAGCTTTCTGCTTAAGGCCTACCAGGCCAAGCTCACTAATGCCGGCTTCGAGATCCAAACTGCCACAAACGGCGAATTAGCGCTTACGGCGCTTGAGACATTTGCGCCGGATGTTATTTTGCTCGACCTAGTTATGCCGCGCAAAGACGGCTTTACAACGCTGCAAGAAATTAAAGCTAACGACAAGCTCAAGAATATACCCGTGATTGTAACCACCAACTTGGGACAGCCAGACGACATTAAGCGTGTTATGGACCTTGGTGCGCTTGAGTGTATCATCAAGAGCAACCTGTCGCTGAGCGATCTCGTCGCAAAATTGCGCGCACTATAGAGTACTATTCGCGTCGCAAAGCATCGATGGGGTTAATCCGTGCTGCGCGCCTTGCCGGCAGATACACTACCATCAGACCCACCAACAGCATAAAGACGGTCATGCCCAACACTAACCACCACGGCGTGGCAAATAGCTGAAACCGGTCGGTGACACCCCGGTGGCTCGCGATAATATTCATGGCAAAATTTATAACTTGCCCAAGCACCACTGCCGCCACAATACCTAAGATGGCGCCAAATAACGACAAGAGTACTGCCTCAAATATAAACAGCTTGCGCATATCACGGTTGCGTCCGCCGAGCGTTACCATAAGACCAATCTCTCGGGTACGCTCCAATAGCGAAATGGTTAGCGTATTAAACATGCCCAAAACAGCCACAATCATGCCCACCGCACCAAAGCCCGCCAATATAACGTTAAAGAATTTAAATACCTGGTTAATCTGGTCAATTGTGTCGATGGGAGATGTAGTAAGCAACCCCAGGCTTTCGATTTGTTTGCGAAGCGGCGATACGCGGCTGGCTTCGTCTACCTCAATTTTAATTTGAGTAATAACCGGCACGCCGGCGTCCGAGAAGGCCCGGGCCGGGAGGTAGACTTCGTTACCGCCTTCGGTGTTTACAATGCCGGTAATCTTGTAGGTACCGCTAATTTCGGTCTTGGTCGCGCCTACCAGAGGGATGTGAATGGCAACTTTTTTACCCAGTGCCGACTTTGCGTCAGTAAGACCGATAGCCCGAAGTGCAGTATTGTTAAGCAAAATACTGTCGGTGCTGTTCTCGTCCAACTTGTTGCCGGCCGACAGCACGAGTTGACTCATCGTCTGATACCCCGGGTCCTGGCCGTACACAATGGCATCTACTTCGCTGCCGCTGGCCCGTAAGCTGGAGGCGTAGGAGTATTGTTTTCCAATACGAATAACATGAGGCAAGTCGCGTATTTTGTTGTAGTTGGCTTGGTCGAGCTTAATTATTTTGGAGTTGGGCGTGGTGACGTCTATCGATTTGACCGATTGACTGCCAATAACCTGGTTGGTAACCAGCCGCTGCAAACCGATACCAAACGACAGCAGGAAAAATATGGCGCCGATGCCGATAACCACACCAAAGACCGTCAAGAAAGCACGAAGCTTTTTATAGGTCATATTTTTCCAGGCCATGTAGAACAAGACCGGAGTGGGGATGACGTTAGGGTTGCGGAACTTTTGCTTTAGTTTTTCTCTCATAGCGCTATTTCTTTATATCCTTAAGGCGATCCATGCGCTGTTTCATTTGGTCAAAGAGCGCGTCGGTGGCCTGTTTGATGGACTCATGGCGCAGCACCTCAATGTGGCCGTCTTCGATGTGCAACAGGTGGTCGGCCAGCGGCAGATATTCCATGTTGTGCGTTACCAAGATAACCGTGCGGCTGTTGTCTTGCTGGGCTGAGCGCAGGAGGTTCATAATCTTTTCGCCGTTGGCGCTGTCGAGGCTACCGGTGGGTTCGTCGGCAATGATGTACAGCGGGCTATTTGCCAGCGCGCGTGCCATGGCAATACGCTGTTGTTCGCCGCCGGACAAAAGTACGGGATATTTTTTGGCGTAGGCCCCCATCTCTACCTGTTCCAGGGCATACTGAGCCACCTCAGCGGCGCGCGACTGGGTGTAACCCAAAAAGTAGAGTGGCAGCGCAACATTCTCGAGCACGGTCAGACTTTGTACCCAGTGGTTAGTCTGGTACACGATGCCAATGCGCGTTGCCCGGAAGAAAGCCAGTTCGTCGGGGCTTAAGTTATATACTTCGCGGCCGTCAAACTGCACGGTGCCAGTGCTGGGCCGCTGCAACCCGGTAAGAATATTAAGCAGTGTGGATTTACCGCTGCCGGATGGCCCATAGATGATGTTGAAGCTGCTTTCCAGCAGTTCAAAACTGGCGTCCTTAATAGGCGTGATGGTTTCTTCCCCTACCTGAAAGCTCTGCGTAATATTAGTGGCGGTGATGACTGTTCTGGAATCCATTGTTAAAACCCGAATACTTTCTTAAGGCTGTTAAGTACTACGGTAAGAACGTTGTCGGAGGCGCGGCCGATAATGGCCGATTGCGTACTGCTGGTGCCGGCGTTGCCTGCCGAGTCACGCGAGATGGCCTGCACGCTATAGACCTTGCTGGTAGGCAGGTCGGAAACAATCACGATGTGTTCAAACGACGGGCTGACATCTTCGGCGGTACGGTTATTGAAGGTTGTGGCGCCCGAGCCTTCGGCAAAAGCTACTTGGCTACTGGAAGGCTCATCGGTGTGCCAAGACATAACTACCTGTCCGCGCGCTTCGGCACCGGTACCGCGGATAGACGACTCCACGGTTACATTACTTATCTTGGGAGGTCGCGTATCGAGTGCGGTGTGGAAGACTTGCCGGTCGGACACGGCCAGGTTGCCGTCTTTATCGCGGGACTGCGCAATCAGGAAGTACTCACTGTTGTCGAGTAGATCGCGTACCGTTATCAAGTGCTCAGTAACCAGGCTAGAGTCGGAAGCTTCGGTGCCACCCGTTCCGTTTACGCCGTAAGTTATGTGGCTGGTGGCGGGTACGTTTGTGCGCCAGCTTACTTGCAGGGTACTGGTTGGCTCGCCAGTTACCGGTTGGAATCGCACGTCGCTGATGTGCGGACGGGCCGGCGTGGTAAACGAGAAGATGCTGCCTTCGTAAGAATTACCTTCAGAATCGTAGGCTATCAGCTTATAGAAGTACTTGCTGCCGTCGTCCAGACCGTTGATATCTACTGCATAGGTTGAGGCCGAGGTTGAGGTGTTGAGCGTCTTGACGCCGCCGAAGGCTTCGGACTTGCCGTACAGCAGAGAAACCTTGGTGGCATTTTGCGAGCTAAATTGGATAGTGGAGCCGCTCAGACCAATGGTGAGCGTCACAATTTCTTTCAGTACTGGCGGCGGTGCGGTAGTAAAACTGTATTCCTGGCTGGTGCCGGTGTTGCCGTCTTCGTCGGTCCACTTGGCGACAAAGTAGTAGGTGGTGCCAGCGCTCAAATTATCGAGATTTATGTCGTGCGCGCTGGCCTGGGCAGAATTGCTTACCTCTGAAGGGCTATATACACCACTGGTGGTGCCCAGCGATATCTTAGAATCGCTGCCGCGGTCGGTACTCCAGGAAATGGTAGCGTGCCGGGTGGTGATATTGGTGACTACCGGCTCTGCTACTAAATTGGCGGCCGAAGTAAATTTGCCGGTTGGGATTTCGTTAACGGTGGCACTTACGGCACCGCAGTTGTTGGTGCTGTCGCAGGCTTTTACTTGGTAGTAGTAGCGCACCTGTGTCAGCCCGGCATCGATGTAGGTGGTGCTGGAGCTTGTTCCTACCGAGCTAAAGGTGACGTTATCGGTAGAGCGATAAATTTTGTAAGAAGCGATTCCGGCGCCTACATTACCGGGCACATCCCAGGTAAGCGCCAAACGCCAATTGCTGGTGGTCTTTATGGACACATCTACGATATCGACGTTCAGCGGAATGCCGGGAGCGGTGGTGTTGGCGGTAAATATGGTCGAGGCGTAGCTGTCGTAGTTGATGCTGCTTGATTCGTCCCGTGCGACCACATATATGGTATTTGCTCCGGGCTGAGTGGCGTAGGAACCCGCGCCAAGCGCTGTCACGCCGGCCGGTGTAAAGGTACAATTGCTGGCCGACGGCAGGGCATTTATGGTGTAACAGTAGGTGAGGTTATTAACGCTGCCTACGAAGGTTGCTGGCGGCGACCACGAAAACGAGAAGGTGTTGGTAGTATTAGTGGCTGGCGATGCTTGCAGGCTTTGCGGCTCCGAGGGTGTACCGGCCGTGTTGATCTTGACGGCGGCCGTTACATAGCTGGTGCTGGCATTGCCCGCGGCGTCCCATGTGCGGAAGTACACCGTGTTGGTGCCTTCTTGCAGGTTGGCAAAGTCTGGGGAGTTTTGCGTGGTATATGCGCCATCGTTTGCGAGCAGGTCGTTTATGTCGCCGGTGCCCGTGTGGCTATCGCCGTACCACGTGCCGCTGCTGCCAATGCGATACTGCAAGCCGACCAAGCCGGAGTTGGCATCGCTTGGCGCATTGCCGCCGCTCGTCGGCCAAGACAGAGCCACCTGCTTGGTGTTTACAAATCCGGATGGTGCCGTAATAAAGCCGGGATTTGTGGGTGCGGTATTGTCGAAACGGAACTGAAACTGTACGCCGCTGGCGCTTACGTTGCCAGCGTTGTCGATGGGCTTAAGCGTGAGATAGTACGGCGAGTTACTCGTAACCAGCGGCGAACCGAGCAGGCCTGCAATGCCGGTATCAAGTGATAAGCCGCTCACCGCAAACTGGCAGAAGCCGCCTGTAGTGAGCGGTGAGGTGCCCAAAAGCCCTTTAGTAGTCACCGGATCGGCGGTGTTGTCGGTGCCCAAGTATGCACAATATCCCTTGATGCCCGACCCGGCGTCGCTGCCGGCATTCCAGCTAAAGTACGGCGAGCCACCGTTAGTCCAGGCGTTACTGGTAAGCGCGCTGCCGCCAGACGCCTTTAGTGCTGCAATGCTCATACCAGCAGACGACGGGCCGGTTGTATCCGAAGTAGATTGCAGCGTCAAATTATTAAGCGTTACCTGCTGCGTACCATTGCCCGAAAGCACCGCCTGCCAAGTAATGCCGTGGAACGTCGTGGGGAATGCCGTAATATTGGTATTTACGGTAGCGATAGGGTTAGCTTGCGCGGTCGACGACGAAAGCACCCAGCCGGAGCCATTCCAGTATTTCCAGGTACCGCCTTCGTCGTCCGACAAACGATAAGTTACGGTGCCGCCGTTGGCCGTCTCGCTGGATGCAAATGTATCCCAATGCCATACGCCATTCTTGCGAACGGCAGCATTAAGGGTAATGGTTTGTGGCGTGGTGGGGTATGGTTTGTCGGTAAAGCCTGTTCCCGAACGAGCCACGTTCGATATACGTACTTCGTCCAATAGCCCATTAAAGAAGCCCTGGCTCCAGCCCGACTCCGACGAATAACCCCCGTAGGTGGTGCCAATAAGAAGTGGCTGGGCAGTATCTGGCATAGATAGCGATACCGCTGCTTGGGCATCGAGTGTGCCATCTATAAAAATCTTCATGGTAGAGCCGTCGTAAGTGGCGGCGATGTGGTGCCAGCTCGTATCCTGACCAACCGTTGCCGATTGCAGGTAGCCGTTATTACCATACGACCATATCTGAGCATCGGCATTGGCCGTGTTGCCCAAGCCGGCGTACAGTTTTCCCCGGTATACTGCCAGGCTGTACACCATTTCTATGGTGTTGGCTGCCCAGCTGGAGTTGGTGAGACCGCCGGCGCTTTTGCTCCAACTGCCGTTATCGAAGGCCCACACTTCACCGTCGCCGGCGGTGTTGCCGAGCCCTACAAACATTTGGCCGTTGTAGACCGCAAAGCTCTTTACTTGCTCGTATTGGCCATCCACCCAGCTGCTATTGAGGCCGTCGCCGCCGATTTGGCTCCAGGCAGTACCGTTATATTCCCAAATTTCGGCGTCGGCCGTGGAATTGCCCAAGCCAACGTACAATTTACCGTTATAGGCAGACATCGACTCCACTTGCTCGTAGTTAGTATTCCAGCTGGAGCTAAGTCCGTCGCCGCCTACCTTAGTCCAGGCGGTACCATTCCATCGCCATACTTCGGCGTCAAGAACCGAGTTGCCGAGACCGGCGTAGAGCGCGCCGTTATATACAGCCAGCGAGCTGACCCGCTCGTAGTTGGTCGTCCAGCCGGAATTTATGCTGTCGCCGCCGATTTTGGTCCAGGCCGTACCATTCCACTGCCATACTTCGGCGTCGTTGGCGGTGTTGCCCAGGCCTACTTCTAGTTTTCCGTTAAAGGTGGCCATGGAGTAGACTTCTTCGTAACCAGCCACCCAGCCGCTGTTAAGGCTGTCGCCGCCTACCTGCGTCCAACTGGTGCCGTTAAACCTCCATACTTCGGCGTCGTTGGCCGTTGTTCCGAGGCCGGCGTAGAGATCGCCATTGTAGCTCACCATACTCATCACATCCTCGTAAGTGGCGGGAGCCCAGCTGGAGTTCACACCCTGGCCGCCCACAATAGTCCAGGTACTGCCGTCAAAACGCCACACTTGTGCATTACCAGCAGTGGCGTTACCCAGGCCTGCGTAGAGGTAGTCGCCCGACACTGTCATGCTTTCTACATCCTGTAGGTTGAGATATCCCCAGCTCTTGTTAATGAAGCCGCCGCCAATGCGCGTCCAGGCCGTACCGTTAAAGGTCCATACTTCGGCATTATTGGCGGTTGCCACCAAGCCGGCATACAGCGTACTGCCGGTATACAACAGGGAGTTAACCTGCGTATGCGTGTTGGTAAAGCCCGAGTTGAGGCCGTCGCCGCCGATTTGGCTCCAGGTGGTGCCATTGTACTTCCACACTTCGTTATCGCCTGCGGTAAGACCAAGACCGGCGTAGAGGTTGGTGCCATCATCGGTAAATGAATAGACGCCTTCGTAGGACGAAGCGTCCCAGGAACTCGCAATGGTGTCGCCGCCGATTTGCGACCAGGTGGTGCCATTGTACTTCCACACTTCGGCGTCGCCAGCGGTCAAGCCCAGGCCAGCATACAAATTGCCATTAAACCACCGCATACTAATAACAGTTTCGTAGGTGGCCGCCACCCATCCCGAGTTGAGGCCGTCGCCGCCGATTTGCGACCAGGTGGTGCCATTTAGTTTCCAAACGTCGGCGTCGCCGGCACTCGCTCCAAGGCCAGCATACAAATTGGTGCCATCGTTAGTGAGGCTATACACACCTTCCGAACCAGCCGGCCAAACCGCCGTGTTGTAAGGGGCGGAAACACCATTACCGCCCACCCACAGCCAGCTTGTGCCATTCCATTTGTAGATACGAGCGTCGGTTGTTGCGGTAATACCGAGGCCAACGTATAGGTTGCCGCCCATTACGGTCATAGACTCGACTTCTTCTACCGAGTTGACCGGCCAGCTGCTATTGATGCCGTCGCCGCCGATTTTGGTCCAGGTGGCACAGCTTGTAGCCGTGTCACAGCTCCACACTTCGCCATCACCAGCGCTGGAACCGAGGCCGGCGTATAGGATGGTACCGTTTACTGCCAGCGACATAACGTTTTCGTAGGTTTGGTCGGGCCACGAGGAGTTCTTGCCGTCGCCGCCAATTTGGCTCCAGGTACTGCCGTCCCACTTCCAGACTTCGGCATCGCCTACGGCGTTACCCAAGCCGGCATACACGTTGCCGCCGACCGCCACTTGTGCATTTACAGCTAGCTTGCCATTTAGGTCCCAGCTGCCCTTAATATCGTTGCCTGCCTGCTGCGACCAAGTGGTGGCACTGGCATTAGCCAGCTCGTAGGTAACCTTACCGTTTTCTTTGTCGTAGTACAGCTTGTAGGCACCTTTATCGATAATGCCCTGTTTGTTGTCGTGGGTATGGGCGCCAAAAGTGGTATTGAACTTAGTCCAGGCTTCCAGGGTATTGTCTTGACTCAAAGACAGCGAAGCAGAGTCCGGTGCCGAGATCTGGCCGCTTGTACCATTGAGACTCAGCGCATTATTGAGGTTACCGGTAACGAACGTACCGCCGGCCACGGTGCCGTTGTTACTGTTGGCCGATGCGTCGCTGGCAGCAGTGCCGCTAGGCTCATCGAGGTGGTACAGAGCTTTAGTGTTAGTGTCGGCGGTGTAGTTCTGGGCTTTGAGCCGAGCGGAGCTACCACTGGTTTCGATACCGCTGTCCAACGTGTAGGCGGCACTGCTTGTAAAATCCCAAGTGTTAGTAAGATCGGACAGGGCCTGCGCACCCTTATATACGCTAAACACCAGAAAAACCATCGCTACAGAGTAAGCACTCAGCAGCGCGGTATGCGCATGGTTACGGTAGCGAAAGCCGTGCCAATTGCGATACCACTGCACATGTTCGTGCAGATAGGCATGCGGCCGCTTAGCCGCGTGGTGATGGACAATATGGAGGGCGCGGCCGGCGACCTTAACTGCCCTGGTTTTATGCTGAGCCGACACCGCAAGATGCTGCAGTACCCACTTGCCACCGTGAGCGATAAACCTGCGCGCAAGCGGCAGCAAAACAGACCGCACGAAACGGTGTAGCAACCCGGCAACGTACCGAGTAATGCGCTCTGCTCTTTTCACCCACATAATTTTTGTCACCCTGTAATCTCAGATAAGCGTTACCAATAACTATAGCACCACTACAGGCGTGCGCATAGCCGCATACTGGCTCAATTATCTGGTGAGCAACACAATCATCTCGTAGCCAGAAATATACCAGAACAGACAATTGAATGATGTAGAAAATAATGTTACTATGTGCATATCATTCAGGCGCACAGTAAAAAATGACCTTACGCAAATACATCGACACTTATGAATGGAGCGGCCTCGGCTTTGCGGCTGGCGTTGCGGTGATTATTGCCGCCGCCATGCTTGCGCCGCACTTTTTCTCAGCCTCGCATTCCCCCGCGGCAGCTACACGTAAACCAGCCGTGCTAGCAGAGGCCACCAAGCCCACCGCTCCCGCCACCCCAACCCCGGCGGCCGTGCCGCAAGCCGCGCCAGCTCCGGCACCCACTCCCGCACCAGAACCCTTGTCGCGCACCGTGCAGGTTACCGAAGGCAAATATGCCGGCTGGAACCTTTACACCAGCAAGCGGTACGGCATTGCTTTTAACTACCCGGCGTCGTGGGATTTGCAAGAGATCGAAACTGCCAGCCCCACCGACCCCGAGGCAACGCAGCTCACCCTCAACCTGAGCATTACCGCCGAAGGCAAAACCATCCAGCTTATAACGCTTACCGCACATAACGCGCCGCTAGCTTCGCTCGAGAGCATCCACGACGACCTTCTCAATCAGCATCCCGACCAGTTTTCCAAACAAACCCGCATAAACGACTACGGCCGCGAAACCGCCATCTACGGCCAACTTGATGCAGACAGCCTGGCTTGGAGCGAACTCTACTTAATTAGCAACGGCGAGAAAACATACGGCGTCCACAACAAAAACGCCCTACATTACGGCGACCCAGGTAGCGACACCTACCTAAGCGACTTTGAGCGATTATACGAGTCTATCGTTCTCTAGCTTCTACAGCGAACCACCGTAAAGCAACGCACCCACTACCACCGAACCGTCTATCACAAAAAACAATCCCTGATATATAAGTATGGTTTTTTCTTTGTGCACAAAACCATACCACAGCCATATGAGCGTCATAACCTCAAAGCCAAACCACGATAGTACCGAAACACTTGCTGCCGACCGCGTATGATATATCTGATACGCCTGCGGGAGCGAAAAAAGCGGCTCAACAATAGCCGCAAAATATATCAGCCGATCCACTAATTTGGGATGCACAGCTTTTTTGACGGCAAGCGTCTTGCGCGCCTTCTGATGCTTGTGGGCGTGATAGGACGTCATTAGCATAAGCATAGCACGAGGGCGCCGGGCACAATTGCCACTTTGCCCAAAGAACCAAAACTGCCGACAACCACCCTCTTATTCCTGTCACGGCGAAGCCCTGGCAAAGGCAGCTCATCGAACTTTCTAGATACTAGGGCATTATTTGAGGATTCCGGGGTTTATCCTTGGAATATCCTTGGAATAAATCCTTGGAATAATCTATTGTTTTATAAAGTTAAAAAGCGCGCGCCATGGTATGGCCGAGCGTAAGAGCGGCACCAAATTTGCTGCCCGTGGTAACTACGTGCTCTAAGGCGCTGGGCTGAGGCTGGCTACTGGCCGGATGATCGGCTACCAGCGGTTGCACTTCGGTAGGTAGGCCCTCGGCTCTGCGTTGTAAATCACTGCGCAGCACATACTGACTGGCAGCCGATATGGCGTATCCCATCGCGGCGATGCCGTCATATACCGCTTCGGTGTCGGCAATTACGGAGCCGGTACGCATGCCTTGATAGGCATTTACAGCCGCAATGGCCGAAATTGCCACGCCGATACACGTGTTGGCCACGGCCATACTCCCTATGTTATTTGCATAGAAGGCAACGCGCTCGCCATCACCACGACGTGCTGCGCGAACGCCTTCCGTTATATTACGGCGCACGCCGTGCCGGCCAGTAAAGGGAAGCTTGCCGGTTGCTCTTACTAGAGAATGGGCTATAGACATTAGCTATTATTATATACTTTTATACGTATAATTGCAATACCCACCCTTGTTATTATTCCAAGGATTATTCCAAGGTATTCCAAGGATAAACCCCGGAATCTAGAGAATATTACCTAATTCAGCTACCAAACTATTTTTCTCGGTTCCCAGGGTTTATCCTTGGAATAATAATTTTTCTTACCTCAGCGGTCCGAATTACTATCGCCTAAAAAATAGAAGTCCAGATCTAAAATGGCGTTGAGCTCGGACATGCTACTAAGTTGTTTTTGAGAAAAGATAAAACCTGGTCTTGGATCATCCAAAAGTAACGTGCAGCGAAACCTGGCCTTTGAAACGTTAGTCACCTTCTTAATCTCTTCCTTGTGGGGGGTTAAAGCGCCGAGTAGTTGCTCGATGTGTTGCTCTAGGTCATAAGAAGTATCTAACGTCGAATCTAAACTCCAAGTATTCTGGGTCACTTTGAGCTTGGCCGGGCGGTCACTAGAGCCGATCAAGCGCATTTCACCCTTCTTGGATACCGAGCTTGGGGTAACGCCCAAACGCAGGGTTAGTTCAGATGGATCATGGTTAAACCCGTATATTTCGAAGCTTGCCCGTATAATATTTTTCGACTTCATTTAACTATTCTAGCGTAAATCCCTAATATTAACACCTAGAGGCTGCGGCTCTCCTGAGCCGTTTTTCAGATTAACAAAGAGGTCGCCGTTGCCATTCTGGAAAATATCATGCTTAGAGTCGCCTCCGACGTCCCTCTTTAACTGATGGACATTGTAGCCATTGTTTTCAAGCCTTTTGATTATGTCGTTGGAGGCTTTACTCATATTCTTGGCTTCGTTGGCCGCCTTAGCCGCCTGCTCCGCCTTAGCTACTCTCGCCAGGTTGGCAGCGCCCTTGAGTTCTCCCAGGCCATCTTCCTGGTTAAAGATCGTAAGGCCCATCATTAGCATGTCTCTACTCAGCGAACTCCCATCACAACTCTTGATGTCATTTTTTGATGTTTGTAATGCCGATGTAGTCTTCGAAGAGTTTTATTGCCCTGGAATTGTATATTGCTGTTGGAGCAGATATAAGCGTAAGCGACGACATCCCAGAAGGATCACTCAAATTCACCGGATCGTTATTAGCGTAATTGTACCCGTTCTGACTAGCCGGATTCTCTAGCGTGCCACTGAGCGGGTCTTGGGATGTAAATCTCCCCGTAGTGGGATCGTAGTACCTAGCCCTGAGGTAAGTAAGGCCGGATTCGCTATCTTTTTGTTCGTCTTGATAGATGTAGTTGTTGGACGCTGTACCTGTGGTTGTTTGGTTGCTACCGTAGGTGTCTGTGGCGTAGGTGTTTAGGGTGGTGCCGGTGCCGCTGGTTAGGTAGCGGACATTGCCGAGGCCGTCGGTTAGATAGTACTGGCGGTCGGTGGTGTTTGGGCCGCCTTGGCTTATTTGGTCTAGGCCGTAGACATAGAAGTTAGAGGTGTTGCCAGTAATGTTCTTGGCAACCAGGACGTTGTTGTTGCCGGTGTTAACGTATTGGTAGTTTGTGCTGCCGTTCTTTTCTATACGGTTGCCGGTGGCATCGTAAATGTAGGAAGTGGTGGTGGTGCCGTTTGCATAGGTTTTAAGCTGGTTGTCGAAGTTGTAGCCGAGGGTTTTGGTGCCGTCGGTTATTTCGTTGCCCTGCGCGTCGTAGGTGAAGGCGCGGGTGCCCTTGGCGGTGAGCTGGTTGGCGTTGTTGTAGGTGTAGTTTGTGGTGGTGTCATCCATTACCGACGTCTAGTGCACATGTTTTTGCGGTTCCGGCCGAGCTTGAAGTGGCAGGGGAGATTGGGGGCTAGGCATCAATTCAAATAAAAAGACCCTACAAAATGTAGAGTCTTTTTATTTGGGGCGAGCTATGGGTCTCGAACCCACGACCTTCGGAACCACAACCCGACGCTCTAACCAACTGAGCTAAGCTCGCCATGAATGTCCGTAGCACCAGATTACACTGGTATTGTGATTTTGAACAGGTACCACTGTACCATTTTAACCTGTAAAAATCTAGTCCTTCCCGATGAGCAAATACTTAACAAAAACGCGTGGCCGGCACAAGATCGGGGCTTATGTTGGTAACCATATCGCAAGCCTCAACGTCGGCCCATGCGCCTTCCAGCCGATTAAGCGTCGGGTTGCCGCCGGCACGGTGGTTGGAAATGGGGCGACCCACTATCGCTAGATAGGATGCTACTGCCGGGTTGTACTGCGCTATTTGCGCCAGTAAGTACACAAACTTAGCTTCCAGCTGTGGCTGATCGTCATCGGTGACGTCTCTATATGCAAAGTACGTATTAAAGATTTTGCTGCGCATGTCGGCCTTGTCTTCCGCCATATTCTGAGCGCGGCTAATAAACGCTAATTTTTGCTGGGCGGCCAAAACTTGGGCTTGCAGCGAGGCCGCAAGGCTTGAGTTACCGTCACGAAACGCCTCGGCAGCTTTTGATTGCAGGCGACCAATCTCCTGGAAGGCGGTCTCTACATCGACGTCTTTTGGGCGATCTTTAACGTCGTAGTCTACTCCACCGTTGAGCGCCAAATATCCTGGATCATTGCCGTCGCCATCTGGAGCACAGGTGGCCCCGCCTGTGTCGTGGCCCATTTCGTGGCCATAAGTGAGCGGATCGATAGCGCCGCTAGCGTTAATCGTAATAGTATCGTGCGGCCCCATGTATGTAAAAGCGGCGGCACCCGAGCTGCCTTTAGGCGGGTGCGGATTGACCGTGTCCAGCACTATGTGCCGCAAGCCAACCATCTGCACCAGTTCCACTGGCAAATTGGCAAAATATCGCATGGCATAGTACAGGCTCTGCTTGGCGCCCACCGTCTCCAGCTGCGGCGCCTCGGCACCCATAAGGCTTCCGCCATCATCCTTACCTGGAGTATGAAACACTAGGTCAACCCCATACTGTGCAAGAAACTCACTTGCCTGTTGATAGTACACGCTAAATGGCAGCTGGCCACGCTTTACCCTTACCGGCGGCCCGATGTCCACGGGTGTCTGGATGGGCGTTATGGGATACAAGTCTCTTTCTAGCTCGTCCAGCTGAGGGTCAAACACGTGCAGCCCTACTGCCGAAGCGGCTTCGTGTTTTAGCTGTGTATACGCCCGTTCTGTAGCATCAGTAGATAACTCGGGGTCGGCCATACCTTTAAGCATGCCCTCAAACTTATACTTCGAGGTCAATTTGTCCATACGCGGCGCCACACCTTTAACTTTGCCGCTGAGCAACTTATCCACAAAAGCGATATCTTCTGGAGGAGGAGCCGGGCAAACTTTAACTTCGGGGCCGGGCAAGGGATAAACGGGGAGGTTAAACTCCGCAATTGCCGGAGGAGGGGGCGGCTGCAGAGGTAGTTCGTGCCGTGCCGGAACCGGCATCATAGCCACACAGGCGGTCATTGCGGCAGCGCCAGCCCTTTTGCAGGCCATCAAAAAACTCGCCATGTTGCCCTGATTTTCTTGAGTAGGGAGTGAGCTGGCAGCCTCTACCGCCGGATAATCCTGAATATCAGGCGTATACACCGGCTCAAATTGCAGCGGTGGCAGTATCTCGGCGGGCGCAGGAGCCAGCAGCACAGCATTCATAATTTTGTTATTATAGCATAAAAACTATAATTATGCTATAGCTGGCACCGTCGGTCTGCTACTTCTCTACAAACACTATTTGGGCAACATCTGCCAATAATCCCAGGGTACTGCCCTGCTGCATAAGGAGTGAGCTTAGACGCACTTTTTTGCCGCCCACCCACACTTCGTCGTCTTGGTCCTGCGTGCCTTTACCGTGCGTCGATACAAGCCACTCAGCGAGCGTACCGGTAAAACCCTTCTGACGCATCTTGAGGTAGTCGGTGCAACGCCGGAATAACTTTGGCAGAATAAGTTCGCCTGCTGGACCAATAGAAGACTGCGTGACGAGCGTAAACTGCGCTGTTTTGTCCCCGCCCCACACCCCCAGCTTGTGTGTACGTGCCCCATGGGCAATTGCGCCAAGCAGCTCGCGGTGCGGTGCCAGTGTTGAGGTATAAAACGTAGGGTAGGCCATCCCGTTTGCCAGCATAGCGGCGTTGAGGCTGCGCGGCAAAAACGGTTCCAGCTGCACTACCGGCAGGCCGTCGCTCAAGCCCGAGTCAACACCCAAAAAGACGTATGCCACCGGCCGCCCGTTAACTTCTACCATGCGGCTGACGATTGTCGCTGGTACGCTCAGGGGCGTTGCGCTCAACACCGTTTCTTTATTAAAGGTGACGTGCGAAAAGCCGGCCAAACGGAGCAGCGCATCGCGGGCAGCGTCGCCCAGCGGCTGCGCTAAATACTCGTAGTGCGTTTCGGGTGTATCAATTGCTTCAAAACGCAGCTGCGAACTGCCATCGGGGCTGACGCGTAGCCGGTAGCTAAAGGCGAGTCTGGAAAGATGAGCAGGATTGTTCGGGACAAACCGCAGCGAATCGCCGTCCGGGCTCTTGCCAACAATAATTATCTTGCCTGTTATAGCCACAAATGCGCTCATGTTTTCATCCTACCCCTTTGCTGCCGCGATTGTAAGCGTGTTTGCTACAATACCCCAATGAGCAAAGACATAGTGGCAGTGGTCGACGAAAACGACAAGGTTATAGGAGTAAAGGCACGTGACGACGTAGCCGATGGCGATATTGTCCGGGTTGCCGTATTGTGGCTGGAGAACTCGAAAGGCGAAGTCTTGCTGCAACAACGGGCACTCACCAAAAAAACCGGCGCGGGGCTGTGGGGACCGGCAGCAGCCGGAACCGTCGAAGCGCACGAAACATACGAAGGTAACATTATTAAAGAAGCCGAAGAAGAGCTGGGACTCACCGACCTTACGCTACGGAAAGCTGGCAAAAAACTATTCCGGGAGTCAAATGCCGGCTTTGGACGGATGTTTACGTACTTTACAGCCACCACCGACAGATCAATAGACGAATTCACGCTCCAACCCGAGGAAGTAGTCCAGATAAAATGGGTGCCCAAGGATCGCCTCCTGGAGATGATCGCCAAGCACCCCGAGACCTACGTGCCCAGCGCCATATACTGGAAAGAGCTGTACTACTAGCGGCTATGATCTCTAGGCATGCTTAGCTAACTCCTTGCGGCTTGCTATACTACAAAGTAATGAAAAAGACATTCGCCCTTATCCGGCAGTATTACTTATTTGCGGCCGCTGCCACCGCTGCTGTTATTGCCCTAGTTGCTGAAGTGCTCGGGTGGCATACCGCCGCACACTGGGTTCTTATTGTGATATCGGTGTTGGAGCTGATGCCCTTGCTCTGGGAAATGTATCAGGACCTGCGTTCCGGCAAGTACGGCGTTGACGTACTGGCCGCCACCGCAATCGTGAGCTCGCTGTTGTTCCGACAGTATTGGGCTGGCGCGGTTATTGTACTGATGCTCACTGGCGGCCGGGCACTAGAAGATTATGCCGAACACCGTGCCAAGCGCGAGCTCACATCACTCCTCGATAAAGCACCGCAGCTGGCTCATGTGCTGCGCGGCCGCAAAGAAGTAGACGTAAAAGCCAGTGAGGTACGTACTGGCGACAAACTGATCATCCGCCCCGGCGAACTTGTACCGGCAGATGTGATAATCCTGGAGGGCAACACCACCGTTGACGAAGCCAGTCTTACGGGCGAAAGCCTGCCACAACCCAAAACCACAAATGACGAATTGTTAAGCGGCAGCCTTAACATTGACGGTGCCATTACCGCCAAAGCACTCCGCGCCGCCGCCGACAGCCAATACCAGCAAATTGTAAAGCTGGTGCGGGCCGCCGAATTATCCCAGGCGCCGTTTGTACGGCTGGCCGACCGCTATGCCGTACCATTCACGGTTGTATCGTTTGCCATTGCCATTGGCGCATGGGTGCTCACCGGCCAATCGATACGCTTTTTGGAAGTACTGGTTGTGGCCACACCTTGCCCGCTCATTTTGGCGGCGCCCATCGCCATTATTTCGGGCATGAGCCGCAGCGCTAAAAGTGGCATTATTATCAAAACCGGTTCGGCTCTGGAAAAAATGGCCAACGCCCGAACCTTCGCATTCGACAAAACCGGCACGCTTACCCTGGGACGGCTGCGCGTCGAGCGCGTTACCACCTATGGCAAATACAAGCGTACCGAGGTGCTGGGTATGGCGGCCAGTCTGGAGCGGCAGAGCAATCACGCGCTGGCAAAAGCTATCGTAGAACGCGCCGAGGCCGAGCATGCCAAATTGGTATCTATTAAAAATGTCCGTGAGCTGGCCGGCAAAGGTGCGGTAGCCATGGGCAACAAGCACGAGATTTTAGTGGGGCGGCTGAGCCTGCTCGAAGAATACAATATCGAGATGCCCAAAAACTTTACCGCCAAGCAGCACGACCAAACCGCCGCTTTTGTGGCCGTTAACGGTGCGTTGGCCGGCGTTATTGCCTTTGCCGACGAACTACGGCCCGAAAGCAAAAAGACACTAAAAGAGCTCAAGCGCCTCGGCATCAAAAACTTCCTCATGATTACCGGCGACAACAAGCGCACGGCCGCAGCAATCGCCAAGTCGCTGGGTATTACCCAGGTAACCGCCGAGGCATTGCCAGGCGATAAAATCCGCGCCATCGAGCACCTCAAAGAGCGTCCTGTTGCCTTTGTGGGCGACGGCGTCAATGATGCACCAGTACTTACTGCCAGCGACATCGGCATTGCCCTTGGTGCCCGCGGTTCGGCTGCTGCCAGCGAATCAGCCGATGTAGTCATCTTGCAAGACGATCTTTTGCGCGTATCGCAAGGGGTAGATATTGCCAAAAATACGTTCGGTATTGCCAAGCAAAGCATCTTTATTGGCATTGGCCTGAGTGTGCTGCTGATGTTTATTTTTGCCACGGGCAAGTTCCCGCCCGTTGCTGGCGCAGCCATTCAGGAAGTTGTCGATGTGGTAGTTATCTTCAATGCCCTGCGTGCCCACGGCGTTATTAAAAAGAAATAGCCATGCCTGAGTTGCAACAGATACCTGGAACCTACTGGGCCATTCCCGCTTCACCAGACTACGTGCGGCTAGACTCCCGTCTGCATGAAGAAAGGCGGCAACTGTGGATGGGCATCGGCTATTTGTGCGGCGAGACTGTTGTGCTATATGCCTCTATGCCACGGGGTTTAGACCCCGCAGACATACAGGACCGCCTGGAGGCAGTGGTAGAAGCTTCCGGGTATGAACGCGCCTCGCTCGTGACGTTTTAGCGGCTAAAGCCGGTCTCGGAATACAGCACGCCTTTTTGGAAACACTCGATTATAAAAGCGATGTCCGAAACTAAGTTAGGCGGCAAGGCATCGAGCGCAAACCACTGGATGCCGTCACACTTATCTGGCTCCTGAATAGACAGCTTGCCCTGCCATTTAGTGGCCGTAAAATACGTATAAATATATTCTTTGTTGCTGATATGGTGCTGCATGTGTACAAAACGCAGGTCTTCGGGCTTAATGGTAATGCCTAGTTCCTCTTTGGCCTCGCGGCACAGCGCCATAGTAAATGATTCGTTGCCGTCTATGTGGCCGGCCATAAAGCCATACTTGCCATCTTCCCAGCCCGTATTGTGACGGCGGCACAACAGAATTCTATCGTCTTTTATAAGGAGTAGTATGGCCGTGGCGGGTAAGGTAAAGCGCGTTGTGTTCATAGTTTGCCGTCATAATCGTGTATCATGTTGCTATTATGCCAGAAAGTCAGACATATTCAGGTTACTATTGGGCGCATCCCGATTCGCCCGACAAGGTACAACTGCTTGAGCGTTGCCAGCTGCCGAGCGCCGACCCCAACAGGCTTGTCTGCTGCGTCGGCTACTTAATAGGCGAATACACCGTTAACCGCCCCACTGTCATATTCTTTCCGGCCGGAGCGATTGCTGCTCAAGTAGGCATACAGCTCGGGCGCGAGCTAGGCAGTACCTTTGTCCCCAGCGAATATTAAGCGCTGCCGCGCTGCAGCATTATTTGTACATCGCCAGCCGTAATGTGCACTTGGCCTCCGGGCACAACTTGGCCGGCCAGCAATTGGTTAGACACAATATTTTCTACAACCCGCTGCACAACTCTGCGCATAGGGCGGGCGCCAAGCCGCGGGTCGTAACCGCTTTGCACCAGCAGGCGCTTGGCATCTTCGTCTACCAGCACCGACACCTTTTGTGTAGCCAGATTTTTGTTGACGCCCTGCAGGATGAGGTCAATTACTTGCACCAATTCTTCGGGTTTGAGCGGACGGAACAGCACAATCTCGTCGAAACGGTTTAGAAATTCGGGACGGAAGACGTTGGCATTAATAAGTTCATTGGTAAACTGTTCCTCAAACTGCTCCAGCTGCTCCCCGGCCTCAATGTGGGCACGAATGCGGTCGGCGCCGGCGTTACTGGTAGCGATAATAATAGCGTCGCGGAAACTCACCTCACGGTTGTTTACGTCGCGCATGATGCCTTCGTCGAGGAGCTGCAGCAGCGTGTTGAGCACATTAGGGTGGGCTTTTTCAATTTCGTCCAGCAGCACCACGCTAAACGGGTTACGGCCAATTTGAGCCGTTAGGCTATTTTGGTCTTGAGCCGGGTCGGCAATCAGGCGGGTTACGTCGTTGGGGCCGGAAAATTCGTTGAGGTCGAGCCGCACCAAATGCCCCTCGCCGCCAAAGAATACTGCTGCCACACTCTTGGCCAACTCGGTCTTACCTACACCAGTGGGACCTAAGAACAAAAAGGTACCGATAGGCCGGGCCGACTCGCGCACGCCGGCGCGGGCACGGCGCAGTGCATCGCTTACCACCTGTACGGCATGTGTCTGATTAATCATGCGCTTGTGGATAAGGTCTTCGAGGTTAAGCAATGTCTGGCGCTCGTCGGCCGTGTCGGCAGTGCCTACTTTTACGCCCTGCGTTTGCTCAATGGCTTGCTCTACCGAGCGGTGCGTTACCAGTCCTTGTTCGGCACAGTTAGCGGCCGATTCTAGCAGCTTAAGCGCTCGTCCGGGCATTACCTGCTCGCTTAGGAAACGATTGCTGAGGCGATAGGCCGACTCTACTGCCTGGTGGGTGTAGGTTACTTTTTGCTGATACTCAAACAGCAGCAGCTGATCTTGCAGCACCAGCATGGTTTCCTGCTCGTCGGTCGGCGGCACAACCAGGCGGTTCATATTTTGAGTGAGCGCCGGGTTGGCCTGGGCAATGCGCAGCCAGCGCTGCTCGTCCATAGCTAGAATAAGCCGCAGGGCGCCGCCCTCCATAATGGGCATCAGTACATTACTGAGGTTGACGGCACCGTTGCCATCCTCAAAAAACAGCTGTGCATCGTCCAAAAACAGAATGATATTTTTGGCCGAGAGCGCCTCGTAGCACAAATGTTGTACGAGCGCTTCCAGCTCACCGCGGCCGGGCGATTCGGCAATCAGGGTTGAAGGATCGAGGGCAATTACCTGATGGTAATGCAGCTCACGTGGGACGTTCGGGTTAGCTTCCAGTAATTTTTTAGCCAGCGAGTGCACCACCGTAGTCTTGCCGCTGCCAAGGCCGCCTACCAGCGACACATTGCGCCTTCCAGCCTGCGCCAGCAGGTGCGTCATTTGCTGCGCCAGATTTTCGCGGCTAGGCAAATCGTATTGCAAAACGCCCTTAGTGTTTATGTGCATGCTAATGTTGTAGCCAAAACGCTCCAACAGCGGCGTATAGCCAAAGGCCCAGTCCCGGCCGATGCCGCCGTCGTGGCGCTTGGCGTGCGACGCCGCAACCACATCCTGCAGGTGCTCGTACCAGCCGGCTCCAGCTGCAATATCGCCGCTGTCGATGCGCGCCTGCGCCATGTACTGGTCCACATTAGGAATTGTCCGTATGAGTGCTGCGGTGAGCATTGCGGCATCAATAGTCGGCTTGCCCAACTTGTTGCAGAGAGCGCCAGCTTCGTCCCATACGTACACGCTGTCGCCGGGGTGTGCGCTAGTAAGTGATCCTAAAAACTCAGTGCCCAGGCCGAACCGGATTGCAAAAAACCTGCCGCCCTGCATCTCCATAACCATTTTGGCGAGCATCTGCGGGGTGTGTTCTTTAGGCAGTCTGCCCAGGATTTCTACATCCAGCATATCGTCTATAGTGCGTATCTGCGGCTCAGGCGGCAGGGTGTTGAGGCTATAGCTCCATATAGCAATCATCCAAAGCGGCCCTGCGCAACCGGCCAAAATCCAGCCTGCCGGCATATTAAGCGCCAGTGCCGCACCGGCACCGGCCACCCCAATAAGGCCGCCAATAAACAACAGCGCCTCAGAAACTTGTTTGCGCCCTAATCCAAGCGCTATACGCGCCTTGCGCGATCGCACGCTGTCGTAGTTATAAAACCCCTGGTTCATAGCTGCACTTTCATAACCATGAGGGCCACGCCAATAATCGGACCAAACGGCACCAGCGGCCACAAAATAAGCTGCACAACACCAATAAGCCCAGCGAGCAGCGAGGCAATCAAACCAATAACAATAAATAAAGAGCGCACAAACGCGCCAAAGACGCGAGAAAACAACCGGTCGCCAAAAGCACGCAGCTGTACATCCAACGACTTACCCTGTGCCGCACCGGCGCTTATTTGCCGAAATGGCGAAAAAAGCGTGCTCGCGAGCAGTGTCACCGAGAATGCTTCCATTGTCGCAGTAACGCGAGTGCCGACACGCTTAGCTAGCCGCGCCCAGCCCGCGGTATACCACCACGATAGCATCGCGAAAACCATCATGGGGTTTAGTATAAACGAAATCAGTGGGGCTAGCCAGGAGCTCGGAGCTCCCAGCTCCATCCGCCCCTCAGGACACCGCGAATAGCAATCGTTTCTACTGTTACTTTTGCTCCGCCAAAAGTAACCAAAACCTCTCGGGGCTGGACGTCAGAGCTCGACTGTCAGCTAAGAGCTCGCTGTGGCGCC
>DATIJU010000011.1:0-14744 GCA_035478295.1 Bacillota bacterium
TCGGTAATCACGCGTCCGGCTTCTCGGGGTGATATCTTAAGTCTATAGACAGGTGCCTGGCGCGCACGGGCTTGCTCTGGACTGAGTGCTGCACGAGGCGGCCCGTAGCGGTTGGGTTTATCCACATATCCTCGGTGGGGATTAGGTGGAGGTGGCGGCGGAGGCGGTGGCGCGTTTGGTGTCCGCGGTGGCCCGTATTGACCTGCCGGTCTGTCTACGTAGCTGGGAGATTGAGAAACGGGCATCTTATGGAGTGCTTGCGTTTCGGCAAAGTGAGTCGTGTGCCCATCTATACCCAGCAGGGTGCCGATGGTTTCATGCGGTAGCGGACTGCCCTCCGTTAAATCGTATAGCTGTTCGTACTGGCGGTATCCGGTTGCAGTGGGTATATGTAAGCCGTTCAGAAAGTCGTAGGGTGTGCCCGTATGCAGACTCAGAATTACTACTTCACGGAGCGTAAGAGAACCCTGCAAGAATGCTACTTTAGCTGCACTGGTCGATCGGCGCCGCGCTTCGATTGCGCCCGGATTTTTACGTGTCGGCTGATCGATCACGGGAGATTCGAGCAGTGGCCGGCGGCTATCGCCCACTAAGGCTTGCGATAATAGCACGGCAGCATGCGCCGCATCTGTAGCGGCCCGTGCTGGTCGCCGGTCTGTAAACGTGATACGTTGTGTCCAGCGTATCAGCGAATCTCTTGATGTCGACTCTAGCACCAGCGCATCTACATCTGAATTCGGCAGCCGTAGCTTTTGGCCAATACTATGGATGGCACGCAGCAACGCGGCGTCGCGTCCCACTTTTGCGGCATCGTAATGGAATCCACTTGCCAGTACTTCGCTACTGGTGAGCGGCTGTCCGCCAAGCAGTAAGAACAAACTGAGCAGATGGCGTTCATGCTCATTTAAGGGTACCCGTGTTCTTCGCCGGAGTAATAAGGTATCGTCATCCACGATAGATATGTCCTGCGCGGGGCTACATGGGGAAGCTTCGGTAACTGCCGTTCTTTTGGGTAAGA
Source organism: Bacillota bacterium (assembly GCA_035478295.1). Lineage (GTDB taxonomy): Bacteria > Patescibacteriota > Saccharimonadia > Saccharimonadales > UBA4665 > PMNU01. Next base: position 1,019 of record DATIJU010000011.1, read on the forward strand.
TTATGCGGCCGCTGATTATTTGCCTCAGTAGCTGCTGTTGCTCTTGCACGGGGTCTTTTGGCGGGCGATGATCTGTAAGCCGCAAACGGGGAGACATAACGTATCGACGCCAGCGCGCCTTGTTTACGGGGGTAATAAACCTGAAGCCGTCGGTTGAGAACTTCGCGTTGAGCCCGTCTATCGCGTCGCCAATATATTTTGCGCTGCCAAGGAGTCCGTGTGTGCGCAAATCGGGGAGGGCAAAGCCTTGGGGATTGTCGCGTAAGTGCATGCCTACGTTGAACACAAAGCGCTGCTGTCCGCGTATGTGCGCCTCAAGGCCGCCCAACACGATGGTGCTGTCGTCGACAATGCGACCACACACAGGTATTTCGCCTGGCGGTAACGGTATTTCGGGGAACAAGTCTAGGGGCGCGATTTGACGATAAAAGAGTTGGCCTACATTCTCGGCAGATGCATATGCACTGTACGATATTTGTTCCGGCATGTATTACTATTTTGACAACCTATGCCATGCAGCGCAAGTAATTCTGCGGGCGTCTACCCAGTACAGCAAGCACTAGTTCTCATCCCTTCGGTCTTTGCGGGGATGTACTACGAGAGGATGGTCGCCATTTTGCGCAGGTTATGTACGACGAACAAGCAGCGCGCATACAAAGAGAACAAGAGCCGTGAGTACGATAGCGCCCCCAGCGGCCAGATTGAGGTAGAACGAGGCAAATAGCCCAAGCGTAACCGCCAGCAAGCCAATAGCGACCGCATACAGAAGCGTCTGTTTAAGGCTGCGTGCCAGCTGCGAGGCGGCGGCAACCGGAATAACCGTAAGTGCGCCAATAAGCAGACCGCCCACAATGCGCAGCGATACCACTACCGTGACGGCAGCGAGCATAATCAGGACCTGGTTGAGCAGGGCTACCGGGAGACCGCTTGCCTGAGCTTGCTCTTCGTTAAACGACGTATACGCCAGCTGCTTGTACAAAAATCCCACCGTAGCCAGCACCACCACCGACAGGCCGCCAATGAGCCATAGGTCGCCGGAGGTAACGGTAGTAATACTGCCAAACAAGAACGACAAAAGGTCTACATTTACTTTGTTGGCCAGCCCCACGAGCACAATGGCAATGGCCAGCCCGCCGCTTAAGAACATGGCCAGTGCTACTTCGCCGGTAATGCGGCGGTCGGCGCGCAGCCGCTCAATAACAAATGCCGCACCGACCGATACTGCAAGCGCCCCTATCAAAGGGTTGATGCCCAGCAAAATGCCTGCGGCAACGCCTGCAAGCGACACGTGCGCCAAACTGTCGGCAATCAGTGCATAGCGTTTGGCTACCACAAAGGTGCCGATGAGCGGTGCAATAATGCCAATGGCCACGCCTGCAATGAGGGCGCGGATCATAAAACTGTAGGCGAAGATATCAGGCATATTAGTGTCCGTGCAGAATTAGTTTGCGGGTTTTGCCATAGAGTTTGGTGAGGTAATCTTTTTCGATAAACTCTTTGGGGCGGCCATGGTATACCAGCTCTTCGTTAATGCAAACGAGCTTGCTTACTTCGTTTACAACGACATCAATATCGTGCGACACCATAATAATGGTGAGTCCCTGCTCTTTGTTGAGCTTGGCCACAAGCTGATAGAAAGCATCCTGCGACCGTACATCTACACCCACGGTAGGCTCGTCTAGAATGAGTACTGCAGGGTCGGCCACTAACGCTTTGGCAATGAATGCCTTCTGCTGCTGGCCGCCGGACAATTCCCGGAGCGGCCGGCCGGCTAGCTCGGCAATACCAGCTTGGTCCAGTGCATGCTGCACGGCAGCTTTGTCGCTGCGGCGCAACCCAAAACTCACTACTTCTTGCACGCTTATGGGCAGCTTAAAGTCGGTGCTATCCACGCGCTGCGGCACGTAGCCAATTTTGTGCCAATCCTTAAACTGGGCCAGGGGCGTACCCCAGAGTAAAATCTGCCCGCTTGCTGGCTTTAAAAGTCCCAGGAGCAGTTTTATAAGCGTGGTCTTGCCGCCGCCGTTGGGGCCAATAACACCGACGTAATCACCGCTGTTAATCTTGAGGCTTATGTGCTCAAGTGTCGGTCCGTGGTTGTAGGCGAAGCTGATATCTTTTAGCTCGATGGTAGTGCTGCTCATTTAATTACAGTCTAGCGCGGTGCGCAGAGCACGCAAATTATCTTTTTGTACCGATACGTAGTTCTTGCCGGCGGCAATCTCGTTTGCGGTTAAACCTTCCAGCGGGTTGAAGGCAATGGTTTTGGCGCCCACTTCGCGGGCAATGGTTTGCGACAGTTTGGGGCTGAGCAGTGTTTCAAAAAAGATATAGCCGACATTGTTTTTGCGGGCAAATTCGGCTACTTGGGCCAACTTTTCGGGCGACGGTTCGCTGTCGGGGCTAAGGCCGGCAATCCCCACGGCTTGCAAATCATATTCTGCCGCAAGGTAGCTGAAGGCTTGGTGTGAAGTGACGATTTGGTGTAAGCGGCAGTGCTGCAGACCTGTCTTGAAGCTGCTACTAAGGGCTTGCAGCTGGGCGATGTAGTTAGCTGCATTGGTTTCGTAAGTTTGACGGTTGGCTGGGTCGGCCGCGATGAGTCCTTTTTTGATGTTGGTAACCTGGCGGATGGCCAGCACTGGGTCCATCCAGACGTGTGGGTCGGCGGATGCGTTGTTTTCGGCGTCGCTTTGGGCTCTTGGGCGCAGGCTCAGACCGTCACTAGCGCGTATGTGTACTACTTTATGCGCGTCCAGCTCGCCGCTTATTTTGTCGGCCCAGCGCTCCAGTCCTGCGCCGTTATATATCAGCACTTTCGATTGATAGATGGTAGCCATGTCGCTCGCAGACGGGTCGTAATCGTGCGGTTCGGTGCCCGGTTTAACCAAGGTGGTTACCTGCACCTTGTTGCCGCCAACTTGGCTCGCAAATTCCCCCATGGGGTAAAACGAAGCTACTACCTTAAGGCCGCCAGTGGCCGACTGGTAGCTGCGGCTGTGGCTAAGAAGCCATGTGCCGCTGGTACATACCGCCAGTAAGGCGACTGCTAAAAGGAGGCGTAAGGGAGACGGACGCTGCATAACTGTGGGCACTATACTGCCATGACGTATTCTTTGCAAATTCGTCGCAAAAATGTAGGTTTTTGCCATGGAAGGTCGTCCGCGTTATATTTAGGTGCATATGACAAGAACAACCGAGCATCAATATAGTCCTGGCGGCGTAGCGCTCGCCGGCTGCATTTTTTTGGGGCTGGGTCTGGGCATTTGGCAAGGACATGGTTTTGCCGGGCTACTTGGCGGGTTGGGCGTGGGCCTTATTGCCATGGCCTTTTTCTCTCAAGCCAAGTAGGCTGCCAGTGATGAAAACGCAGAGATATTCAAAAAGCCCCGGGGCAGGGGCTTTTTGATTCTCGCAAATAATTTTTTACAGCTCGGCGTAGGCGTCTGTTTGCAGGCGCTGCCGGTTGTAGGGCGTGGTCTTTCGCTTTCGATTAAATTGCGGCAACAATTTATACGATCGGGACATGTCCCCTCCTTTTATAATTTTGTGCTAGAGCGGCCTTTTGCTACAAGCCGTTCCGGTCTAAAAATACGACGTTTAAGAGTGTGAGGATCATAATGGCAGCTACAACGGCCGTTACTAGGCTTATTGGGTCGAACCCGGCCTCCACGGCACCGTTCATATGCCTGGCAAGCACACCACCCAACAGCGCGCCTCCCATGCTGATGCCAATGGCAAGGGCCGAATTAGGATGTGAGCGGCCACTCACCAGGAGTGTACCGACCCAGCCGATAATTGCCCCAAAGAGTATCCAGAAAATCACGTCAACCATTACGGCCTCCTTTCTGCTCCCGGCCATGCTCTAAAGAGCGCTACCGGCTTTGGGCTGCCAGTTGGCGAATTGCTGCGATACTAGGCCGCCATTTGCTCACTATCCGGCCGTCTTGGCGCAGCTCGGGGTGTTCGGCAAACTTGCGATATAAAAATTTATGAATGCGTTCGTCTAGTTCTCGTGCGTTTTGATTCTTCATATACGCCTCCTTCCAAATGTACGTTTGGCATGTTGCCCCGTCTATTTGTATTACTAGATCTGGTTGTTAATGTACCCCCACCGGTTACTCCTATGGTATAGGCAGCAGCGTAAGATCACAGTAAGCAAAACCACTAGCAAGTAGTGAAATTTTGTACAATCGCAACTTTTTTGGTTAGTGGTACAATAGGTAGATAAATAGAGCAGGGGGTTTCTATTTAATGCAGGATATTATTACCGCTATTCGACCTTTTGCGACTAAGCGGACATTTAAGAAACATTCGATTTTGCTGTACCAGGGTGAGGCGCCGCGGGCGGCTTATGTGCTTTTGAGCGGTGTGGTTAAGGTGTACAGCATTAATGCTGCCGGTGAAGAGCAAATTGCCGCATTTGAGGTGGCCAAGGATGTATTCCCTATGCCGTGGATATTCCACAAGGCATCAACCACGCTGTACTACTACGAGGCACTGACCGACTGCGAAGTGCTCACCATTCAGCGGGAGCAGTTCCACAGCACGCTTGATGCTAATCCTAAATTGCAAGGAAGTGTCATCGACCACTTTACCGTAGCCTATACCAGCATGCTGCTGCGTGTAACGGCGCTAGAGCAATCCCGCGCCCGCGAAAAGATAATGTTTACCCTGTACTACTTGCTGTCGCGCTATGGCCGCGAAACCAAGCCCGGCATCTTCCGTGTAGAGTTGGCTCTTACGCACGGCACTATTGCCAGCCTGGTGGGTCTTACCCGTGAGACCACCACTACCGAGCTCAGCCGGCTGCGCCGTCAAAAGGTGCTCACTTATACTGCACACGAGTACGTAATAGACAAGGGCAAGCTGGAACGTTTGCTCGGCGAAGACTCGTTTAAAGACATCACGCTCTAGCCTAGTCTTGTGCTGCAGAGTAACCGCCGGGCAATACATGCGATTTCCCCCCGGTGGCGTAATGCCGCACCTTAGACCCGTGATCTGATCTCTCTCACCGTCCGTGCCCCGAAGCGGCACCAGCAACGAAATCCTATTGCTTAAACTGAGGCATTGACCGTACAATAGCATAAAAGGGGTATTTTACATGAAGTCGCTGTTTCGTGGAGTAGTTGAGTTTTGGCGTACATCTACAAAAAATAAGCTTTTTGCGGCAGGAGCCGCCTTAACGGTAGTTATTGTTGGCATACTTATTGTCGCCAGCCAGGCTGCAGGATTTTTTGCCTCTGTCGAACCGGAACAGGGGGCTATAGCTACGAACGCGGTAATTATTAATGACAGCGCTGCAAGCGGCGGCAAGGCCATACAATTTAAAGCGCCGGTAACGCCACCTCCTGGCGGGGGCGGCGGTGGAGGTGGCGGCGGGGGCGGCGGAACCTCTTGTGCAGTTTCCACGCCTCATGTTCCGGATGGCCCCGACGGCCTAGGCGGCTGCTGGCCCGGCCCCAGCAACACCGGCCCAAATGCTCCTGAGTCGTCAATGGCAGTCTATGGAGGTTCGTGCACAGTTACTGTCGCTAATACGGTAATCGACTCCAAGGTGATAAACTGCAGTCCCTTGAGTGTGCACGCTGCCGGACTGGTCATTAAGAACTCGTACATTAAGGGCGGCGTGGGAAACGACGCGGCATCATTTACCATTCAGGATTCGTTGTTGGATAACGCGGTGTCGTACCCGGCATGTACCGGCAACTCTACCTGCAGCGCCGGTAAATACGCTTGCGGTGACCCCAATAACCAGACGGTAGACTGCGGCGCTACTGGGCACAACTTTACTATCCTGCGCACCGAGATAATAAACACCAACCGGGCAGCGTACTGCGAAAGTACGTGCACCATTCAGGATAACTATTTCCACGGGACTAATCTTTGGCCGAGTGAGTCTAACCTGGCGCATGCCTCTTCGGTGCGTAACGAGCAATATCTGACGCTCCGGCACAATTCACTGGGATGCGACTATAAGGGTCCATTCCCGAACGACGAGTTGGGCTGTTCAGCAGATATGTCTGGCTACCCGGATTTTGCCCCCGTCATGCACGACACAATCGACAGCAACCTATTTCTTGCCAATAACGAAGGCGCCGGCTTTTGTGTATACGGTGGCGGCACGCACGGCAAGCCATTTAGTAACGACCCCAATAACGCAACGTACATAGTATTCCAAAACAACGTCTTCCAACGCGGCGCAAACGGTCAGTGCGGCTCCTACGGCCCCGTTACCGACTTTATTACCGGCCGCACTGGCAATGTCTGGACTAACAACAAGTACGACAACGGCGCGGTTGTTGATCCTGCCTAGCCGTGGGTGCCCTAGCTGGCGAAACAGTGGATAGAAAGTAAAAGTCTTTTAAACTCTAACGACGAACCGCAATAAGGGGGTGAGGCCTATGTCAGATCAAGACAAGCTATGTGATGTGGTGCTGGAGGGCGGCGGCGTAAAAGGTATTGCGCTGGTGGGTGCGCTGCAGGAGCTGGAAAAAGCCGGCTATTCGCGCTGTCGGGTAGCTGGTACGAGTGCCGGCGCCATTGTGGGGTCGATGGTGGCGGCTGGTATGCCGTTGTCTGAAATGACCAAAATCATGCAGGAGCTGGACTACAAAAAGTTTCGCGACGAGGGTTTTATAGATAAATTGTCGCTGCCGGGCAAGACGGCGTCATTTATATTCGAAAAGGGTGTGTACGAGGGGAAATACCTGCGCGATTGGCTATACGTGCAGCTGGAGAAACTTGGTGTACGCACCTTTGCCGACCTTAAGATTACCGAACCCTGGGCCGACAAACTGCCGCCGGAACAGCGCTACAAGCTGGTGGTGATAGTGTCCGACGTGAGCCGCGGCCGTATGGTGCGTTTGCCCTGGGACTACAAAGATTACGGCTTAAACCCCGACGATCAGCTGGTAGCTGATGCAGTGCGCGCCTCTATGTCTATCCCGTTCTTTTACGAGCCGGCCCGGCTGGAAGGCAACTACTTGGTAGATGGCGGATTGTTGTCTAACTTCCCGATAGCGCTATTCGACCCGGTAGGCGACTGGCCGACATTTGGCATAAAGCTGTCGGCGCGGCCAGATGCCAATACCGCCATGAACCCGGTTACTAACCCTATTAACTATGCACTAGCCATAATGTCTACAGCTACCAATGCGCACGACCAAATGCATATAGATGACCCCTGTACGGCCATGCGCACTATTTTTGTTGATACATTTGCTATAAAAGCTACCGATTTTGATATTGGCAAAGCCGACCAAGCGCGCTTATTTGAGAGCGGTCAGGCTGCGGGCAAAAAATTTCTAAAAGATTGGGACTACACCGCCTACAAGAAAGTGTGCGTGCGGTAGCGCGTATTTAATTGATGTGGCTATTTTTTGCAGCTGCAGATTCGTAGCAGGCGCAGCCACCAAAACCGGCTTGTATATTGCAGGTAAGGCCGGCGGGAATGTCGAGCACGTCGCCCGGCTGCAGTGAGTAGGTATTGCCTGCAATGGTGCACCTGAGCTGACCCTCGGCACACCATAGCTGTGTATCTATGGGGTGAACGCCGGTAATTTTTTCGTCCTCGCCAAGTTCCCAGCGCCGGGCGGATATGTGCTTGTGGGCGAACAGCTCTACGAGCTCTTCCTCCGAAGATTCGTATACTTTAGACCAACGGAATTTGCGGATTTGCATGTATGTAGTATAGCGTATACTGATCAAAAGGTCTTGGTTGGCTGTTTTTATCCAGCCTCCATAGTGGATATTAGTCTTTCTTTAGGGGCAGTTTAGAAATCCTCGCAGGGATGGTAGTCATTTATAGACCCTGGAACGACGAACGTCGTAAACGGGCCGTTTTGATCGCCTTGCGGCACGTCGCTGCCATCGTTGTCTATATAGCGGCCGGCCGAAACACAAATGTAGGGCTCGCCGTTCTGCACGTTGAGGACGCTTAGGTGGTAGTTTTTGTGCGGCAGCTTTTGGGTGAGCTGGTCGAGGGCTGCTTTGGTTGAGACGTCGCTCGCGTCGCTACGGGCAATTTTAAAATCGACGCCCAGGGTGTAGTCGGTAAAGCCGGCTTCGTCTTGCTCTGGCGTGCAGTGCGTGACGCTTTTAGCGACGGTATAGCCGGATGCGCTTTTGAGCTGCGACTGTACGTCGGCGTAAAAATTCTGGCACAATTTGCTCGCTTCCGACGGCGATATTTGATTAGCTTTGCTCAAGCCGTAGTACGATAAAAAACCGCCGACAATTAATGCCACCAGCACCACGGGGCTCAAAAGAACGGCAAGCAGCACCTTTTTGTTACGAGTCATGTGTTATGCCTTCTTGGATGTGATGGGTAAGGAGTAGCTTGCTACTTGTTGGAAGCAAGCGTGTTTTCGACTACTTGTAGTAGCTCTTTGGGCGAGGCCCACGCCTTGAGTATATAGCGATCAGCACCTAGGCGGTAGGCTTCGTCTATTTCTTTTTGCATGTCGTAGTTGCTAAATACCACGACGCGCACCTTGGGGTGTTCGTCGAGCAGATTGTACTTGCGCAAAAACTCTATGCCGTCCATGCGGGGCATGCGTAGGTCGAGTAGTATGAGGGTGGGGTTAGACTTGGCGGCTACTTCTAGGGCTTCTTCACCATCGTAGGCAACGTGCACGTCGTAGCCGCTTTTTTGCAGAATCATCTGATACGCCTCGTTCAGCGAGCGTTCATCTTCGACGATTAAAATAGAAGGTTGTTGTTTAGCTGTCATTTTAGTGTCCCAAATTCATGCTGATTTAATTCTAAGTATATCACCAGGTAGACACAGTGAAAAATCTTATAGTTAGCTTGCTAATACTAAACAAGTTACATTTTGTGGGGCAGAATGACGGTGAAGGTTGAGCCCTCGCCAAGCTGCGACTCTACGGTAATGGTGCCGCCGTGCAATTCTATTAAATGTTTGGCTAGATACAGTCCGATGCCGGTGCCGCCCACTTGCTGGCTCATTTCGTTTGGCAGGCGGGTGAACTGCTTAAACATTTTTTCGAGGTCTTGCTGGGCAATACCGACGCCGGTATCGGTGATGCGTATGTATATGTGACCCATGCGGCGGAAAAGGCTGACGCTAATAGTTCCTTGCGTTGGCGTGTATTTTATGGCGTTACTGAGGACGTTTTCGATGGCCATGCGCAGCATGTGCGCATCTACGCTAAGCTCTATGGGCTTTTTGGGTATGTCTATTTTGAGGTGGTGGTGTGCTGCATCTACATCGGGCTTTTGCTCGGCTGCGATGTCCTGAATAAGTTCGCCCAGATTAGTCATGGTTGGCGCAAGCACAATACGGCCGGCGTCAATTTTTGCCAGGTGGAGTATTTCGTTGATAGTTTGCAGCTGGCGGTCGTTGCTGGCAAAGGCTTTTTCTAGGAGCGTGCGCTGCTCGTCGGTGATATCGCCGGCAAAGCCCTGCAGTATCATGCCGACGTACTGTTTAACCCCGGTGGCGGGAGTACGCAGCTGATGTGAGGCCAGCGAGAGCAATTCATCCTTGGCGAGTTCTACGGCTCGCTCTTTTTGGGCAGAGAGTTCCTGGGCCCGGGCACGCAGCAGTAGCAGCACAATGACGGCAATAAGTACGGCTACAAAGACGCCGGCAAATAGGACTCCGCTGGGCCGGCGGATCTCCACCTCGCTTACCAGACCGCGGGCGCTAAAGATGTACTCTGTATTCCAGGTTTGCCCGTACATGGTAAGTTTGCGGCTTACAAGTGTGTGACCCGGCTGTTTAAGGATGCTGCTAAAGTGGTCTGATTGGTACAGAGAGGTTGCCGTGGGGTCGCTGCTGACGATGATTCTAAAACCGGCGTTAGATGTGTCGACTGACTTGGCGATGTCGGCAAACAGCACGCTGCCACGGAAGCCGGCAAATACGTATCCTCTGATGGCAGCCTGCCGGCTGGCGGCGGTATCGAGCGGCATATTAACGCTGTAGTAGGGCACGTACATATTAAAGCCGGTTACCTTGGTGTCTACCACGGCCGCGGTGGTGGGCACCAGCCGTCCGGTGATGGTGGTCTCGCCGCTTTCTTGTGCACGGAGCATGGCTGCTTTGCGGGTTGGCTCGGAGTACATATTAAAGCCGTACAACGGAGGAAGATGTGAAGCAATGGGCTGCGCATAGGTGATGGGCGCATACACGGTGTCGCCAGCGGTAACTGGGCTGATCGTAAAATTATCTACCCCCTGGGTAGCCATGTAGCTGCTAAGGCCGGGTGCATCGTCCGGCGTTACGAGCCGAATGTATCCTATGGACTGCACCCCCCGGTAGTGGTCGTTGAGCCCGAAAGCTTTGAGGTAATTTGCCCAGTCGGTTTTGGTTACTTCGTCGGAGCCTTGCAGTAAGCCCACGCCGCCCTGCAGGATTTCTTCGTAAGACGACATATTGGTACGTATCGATTGTTCGGCAGCGCGTACACGGCTGCTGGCGGCCATGCTTTTATTTTGAGCCAGCGAGGTGCGGGCGGCATGCCAGCCAAAGATGGTAACGATCATAATAGCTACAAAAATAACCGTGGGCGGGAAGTAGAGCGAGTGGTATATACGCGCCACAGTTAAACGCGCCGTCTTTACGTATAATTTCATGCCTATAGTATACGACCCCTTAGCGATAGGCATGCAGTAGTTTAACTAACAGGTTCTAGCGAAAAAGCAGTGTAGCAACCGGATCAAGTGGTGCGCAGAGCTGCCGGTTTTGTTACACTGTCACCAAGTAGTTTATAACAATTATATGACTGTACTTGGGCGGCGAGAGCGGAAAATGTTAACGAGAGACAACATCCAGCACTCAGACCTAGGCTGGTCGAGGTGGTGAGAGATACATGGCTCAACGTAAAAAGAATTCTGGCAAGGTAGCGGTAAAGCCTAAAAAAGTTAGCAAATCATCACACAGTCCGAAAGTTATCAGGGGAGCAGGCAAGTCGGCGGCTGCCATAAAGGAGCAAACTTTAAAGGCGAAATTCGCTGCATCAAGCAAGTTTCCCGCCGTAGAATCTGACGGCAGCAAGTTGTTTTTCAGCGTGCGTTTGTTCCATCTTTCTAAGTGGTACGCAGCTGGCGCATTGCTGCTGCTTCTATTAACGACGGTAGTGTGGTCGTTGCTGGGTGCGCGGTTAGAGCAAAGCAACGCCGATCAGATTATTAACACGTACCTATTTGGGCACTGGGACGTTTTTCGTAATGCTAGCTTCCCGGGCGCACACACCTTTCTTATTAAGTGGCCGTTATTTTGGCTGGCCAGCGTGCTGGTACCCACAAATGCAACGTTTGCCTTGCTTACCGGACTGGTTTCTTTAACTACTGTCGGCTTTTTGGCATATGTACTGTACCGTATTGACCGTCGCCCGCTGGTGTTTGGCACGCTGTGTTTGGCGCTTGCTGCACTGCTGATCTCGGTCCCGCCCCAGCCATATGCGGGCGGCCTGCTGCCGGTTAATATGGCCATGATTACCACTCGCAACCTCGAATATGTATGGTATATACTGAGCCTGATTGCGCTTATCAAATGGCCGCGCATAAGGTCGGTGCCGTTTTGGCTGGGCGTGTTGTTGCTTGGGCTGCTGGCCGCGAGTGATAAGCTTTTTGCAACACTGACAATTGGCGGCGCGGTTCTTGGTTTGGTTTGCTATGGCGCGCTACGGCGCACACGGCTGGTGCGCCTGCACTTGCTCTGGCTGGTAAGCGGTGTAGCCGCCTTTGCACTGGCCTCACTTATTACTTGGCTTATAAATGCCAGTGGCTTGACGCACATTTCGTCGCAGCTTACCGCTACGCCCTACGCCGCTACGCACCATGCTAAGGATGTGGTGCTGGGTATGGTGTTTGGGGGCTTGAGTATAGGTACTAACTTTGGGGCCAACCCGGCGTTTGACGCTGCGGTACTGCGCACTATTCCAAGCCTCGCCCTCGGGCGACTGGCCGGCTTGGCCGGAGCGGCTTACGTAGTAAACGGCTTGTTATTTGTGGCTGGCATCGTTATGGCAGCCCGCCTGCTGTTCGGCAGCTTGTTTCACCCTAAGGATAAAGAACCTCGGCTGGATACGCCGGTGCAGCTATCGCTGTTGCTTATTTGGGCGTCATTTGCGGCTTTTGCGGCCTACGTTGGCACTAATCATTACTTTTTTGTAGATGCCCGTTACCTTGGCATTATATTGTTTGCGGTGGTAATATCGGCGGCCACGTACTTGCGTGATGTGACGCTCCGCCGCCGCACTGTTGTCATTGTTGCGGCCGTGCTGCTCGTGGGAATTGGCAGCGGACTGGTTAATATGGAGCGCATATTTCGGGCCGACCGGGCGGCCTTGAGCGGCATTGATGCTCGTAACGAACTAGTGGCCCGGGCACTCAAAAATCACCCGGTAGACGTGTTGGTAGGCGACTACTGGCGGGTGATGCCCATCAAAGACGTGTCGCCCCAAGACCTTGCCGTATTGCCTTTAGATGCTTGCGGGCAGAGGCGTACCGTCCTGAGCAGTACGAGCTGGCAGCCCGACCTTACAAAGCGCAGCTTTGCCTATTTGCTGTCGTTAGATAAAAGTCTCACAAATTACCGGTCGTGTTCGCTGGAGGAAGTAATTGCTGAGTATGGCCGGCCAAACGCCAGCCTAACCGTTGCCGGAACACTGGAACATCCCACTGAATTGCTGCTGTACTACGACCGGGGCGCAAAGCGCAGTGCCCCGCTTGTTATGCGTCCCGTAAGCACAGTCTTGCCCATTTCGCCCGAACAGCTGCCGCATAGTATGTGTGAGGGCATGCCTACTATTATGAATGTCGTTGCTCACCAGGACGACGACCTGCTATTCATCAGCCCCAGCCTATTGCACGACGTCGACGCCGGACACTGCATTCGTACAGTCTATGTAACGGCCGGTGATGGCGGCGGCGACCAGTTTTATTGGCAGGCCCGCGAACACGGCAGCGAAGCGGCGTATTCTAAAATGCTGAATGTGCCCGATGACTGGGTACAGCGCACCGTTAAGCTGGCCAAAGATGAGTTTGTAACCGTGGTTAATCCTCGCGGCAACCAAAAGATCGCCCTCATATTTATGCATTTGCCCGACGGTAACGTAAGCGGTCAGGGTTTTAAGAATTCGAACTTCGAAAGCTTGGCAGGCTTAGAACAAGGCCGCATAAAACATATGCATACAATTGACCGCCAGTCGGCCTACAGTGCCGACGGCGTTGCTGGGGCGCTGACGCTGCTTATGCAAACGTACAAGCCAACGGAAGTGCGAACACAGGCGACATATAACGAGAGCCAGACGTACCAGGACCACAGTGACCACATGGCTGTAGGCCGTTACGCGGCTAAGGCTTATGCCGCCTACGGACATCCGGAGGTTCCTATTAATTACTACTACGGATACCCCATACACGGCATGGTCCCCAATGTGTCCGGCGATGATTTAAGGCGTAAGGTAGATGCCTTTTTGGCCTATGCAGCCTACGATGGCGCTGCCTGTCATTTTGCTGAGCAGTGCGAGTCGCTCACCAACTACGGCGCTTATTTGCGGCGGGAGTATGGATATGATGCGCAGTAGCTCGTAGCTCGGGGCTCATAGCCCCAAGCTCCATCCGCCCCACGGACACCGCGAATAGCATCCTTTTGAGTGCATACTTTTTGTCCCGCAAAAAGTAGCCAAAAACTCTCGGGGCTTTAACGTAAAAACAGACTGTTCGTCAGAATACTTTTTTGGCGCCAAAAGAA
>DATIJU010000012.1:0-71840 GCA_035478295.1 Bacillota bacterium
CAGAGGCGTGACATATATCGCTGCGGTGTTAATTTTTTCACTGTATATATAGAGTATGTCGTTTCAGCAATGGGAGATCCCATTCGGTGAAGAGGGCTACGGCCCGAACCTACAAGCGGCAGTGTTGGATGCGATAGGGAGTGCTATCGCGCGCGAATTGGTAGGAGTGTCAGATTTGCCCCCGGCCGCCCAGGCTTACAGCCTGCGGGAGGGCGAGGTAGACGAAGATGTGGGGCTAGAAGTTTTCGAAAACAATCTAGCAATTTGCATGGGGATGCCATTTGCAGCACTAGAGGCTTGGCAGGAAGCACGCCCGCCACTCTATTGGCCGCGTATAGTGATATTGCCAAACGAACGTGCTTGGCAGTCGGTACATACGGCCAGTTGGGGAGCTAGTGGCCTGGTTGCGGCCCGCGTTTTTAGGGTTGTTCGCCATGTGGAGTCTACGCCGTTATGGACCGATTGGCTGCGGCAAACCCATAGCGTATAGTAGTGCTAGACATAACGAAGGGCAGCAACATGGACGAAGCACTCGTGATCGCCGTTATTTGCGGCACTACCCGTGAAGGACGCGAATCGATAAAAGCGGCACGGTGGATCGCTGAGTTTGGACGTACACAACCCCAGGTAGAAATTATTTTTGTGGACCCTAAAGATTTTCATTTGCCTCCCGACGGCGCACCGCAAGACGGCCGCGACCCGAAGTATTCCGAAATAACCGAGCGCGCTGACGCATTCTTTATTGTGACGCCGGAGTATAACCATGGTTACCCGGGCAGCCTCAAGCGCCTATTGGACAGCGAAGATGATAACTACGCACATAAGCCGGTAGCTCTAGCTGGGGTAAGCAATGGTGCCTGGGGCGGCACGCGGGCTTGTGAGGCGCTGCTGCCGGTGCTGCGCACGCTGGGTTTGGCAGTAAGTTCACGCACGGTTTATTTTCCTCGCATTCAGGAAATCTTCGACGAACAGAATAGTATGAAGCCCGATTTTACAGAGGGCTACACCAAGAGCGTTCAGGGTGCCTACGACGATCTCATCTGGCTGGCCTGGGCCCTCAAGACTGCCCGCGCTAAAGCATAAGCAAAACGTGTTACACTGAGGCTTATGTCAGGCTATAAAGGCCATATTGCGGGTGCGCTGGTGCTGAATACTGTCTATGTAGGGGCTGTTAAGCTGGCGCCTAGCACCGTGCTGGAACGCTGGGATTTGTCGCTGCAGGACTGGCAGCTGCTCATCGGTCTGTTTGTGATTGCCGTTTTATTCGGGTTATTTCCTGATGTAGACACCAATTCCATGGGGCAAAACATCTTTTTTGGCATTGCTTTTGTAGCTGAGATTATTTTGGTGCTTACCGGTAAGTTTGAGCCCGCGGCTTACTTGGGCTTGCTAGCCATGACGCCCATTGTGGGCAAACACCGCGGTTGGACGCATAGCAAAATTGCCATGATATTAGTACCGGCGCCCATTTTGCTGGTTCCGTATTTGCACAATCACCACGTGTGGACGTTGGGGCTGCTCATTTATGGAGCCGCAGTTATTGGCTACTTTAGTCACCTGTTGCTCGATGGTCTCATCGTGCCATTTATTCGTTTTAAAGGCTAAATCCTTGGTATAATCATCCCGATTTAGTAAAAAGGATGATACTGCCATGAGCGCCGGAATGACCCAAGCAGAGCAAAAGCTGTGGAGTCGAGTAGACGCCTTGCATACAGGTTTGGAGCTCGAACTCCCGCCGGAAGATCGTGCTCAAACAGTAGGTTACTTGGGGCTGGTTACCGATGAACTGTTGCACGCAACTAGCTTTGTACGCCGCGCGACCGTATTGGGGCGACGCACATTAGCTGATGAGGTTGCGGCAGGCCCGGAGGTTCCAGGCGCATCGATTATAGAGGGGGGCGGCCGTCTAAAGTACCCTGCCTTAACTTTGGCCGACCAACGCGCACTGCCGCTCCCTAAGGACCCGCTTACCACCGCTTTAAGTACCCGAAATATAACCACCTATGGGCAACTGGAGGAAGCTCTGATGCGATCTTCGGCACCCGCGCCAGCACCGCGCGTGCCGGTTGTGTTCGACACCAGTTCACAGCATATACTGCACGCGCAATCCGGTCTGTGGCCCGTGATGCTAGAAACCCACTCACGCACGATTATGGGTACTCTAAAAGGTAACGGTAGCTATATGCCGGTTGGCCAAATTCGCATCCGCGTGCTTGAGAGAATGATAGGTGCGCTTCGCGATCAGCCCGCCGATGCCTACACTAGTAAGGAGCTGGTCGATGCAGTAAAAGACGTGCTTGGAATAAGCACTCCCGTAGACAGAAACGTGTACAACGCAATTATTACCTGGCTAAAGAGTGATGTTCGAGTCGACGGGCAGCAGGTTATCAAGCAAGTTGTCCAGCGGTCTGAGCGCAGGAGACAGTTCGCCATTAACTCACTTTTTAGGGTATTTTTGCGCGATGAAGTTCAGACCGCAAAATAGCGGGGCATCTATGGCAACTGAGTACGTATACAGAGACATGGATGGCTATATGTCTGCCAAACGCAATGCTATTAATGTTGAGGAAAAGGGGTCGTAGTCGTAAGTTTTCTATAAATCCGCTGTTTCGTGTCATTCTACGAGGCGCCGACGTAGAGGGTTTGTACTTCAATCTGCTGGCAGCGGCGAGCATGAGCATAATACTATGGACTTTTTAGAGTAAAAATGGTATAGTATATGAGTTATGCGCGCAGAAGCTATACCTGTTTCGGCGTTTGCTGTGCCAGAGACGCCACCTACCCCGGAGTTGCCTAAAAAGCCCGAGGAGCTATTCGCTGCACACGTCGAATTAGTGCGGGGCACTGATGAGATTGCCGGCGCAGATGTACTCGACATACGCCGCAAGTTGTGGGTTGTACCCACACTGGCCAGGGTCGTTCTGCCTTCGGCGGTAGTATTCGGCATGACTGTGAGCGACAACAGTCCAACGGGTTATATTTTACCGGCGGTTACAAGTGCGTTGTTGGCTTTGGGCACTACTATACATGCAGACAGTAGAGATAACGCGCAGCTGAAGCGGGCCTACGCCAGCTATGGCCAGGAGTCTATCGCAGCCAACGATATGAGCTACGAACTTTTTCGAACTAGAGACAAGAGCGGCAGGCAGCAGGTAGCTATGCGTTGGTACGGGCCGGCTAATGGCGACCAGGGTACCGAGGGCGCCGCACGGCTGCGTGAAGCAGCTCGGCTAGCCGAAGCCAATGATGTCGATAAGCTATTGCTTGGCGACGCGCTTGCAAGCAGGTTTATCTTGAGCGCCTTGCCGGGCAACGAAATGAGTATGGCTGCATGGCTCAGAAAGAACAAGCACCTCTATACAAATGGCGATACTGACAATGATAGAATCCACGAAGCAAGCCCAAGAGATTGGCTAGACACACTGAAAACCGGACGACTGCGCACCTCGGCGGCATCGATACTCGTTCACCCGGCAAGTACCTTTAGCGGTGAACACGCGGCAGTCAAAGACGATACGATCTTTCCTTTTGCCACCGCACCAAAGGGCGACGTATACGCAAAATTTTCCACTACTATCGAACGGGATGACGTGCCGCCGGCAATATTGCACGTAGCTAAGAACGAGCACTTAGTGATTAGCCAAGCTCATGGTGTACAGAAAGAACTGGCGTTAAGTCAGGGTCCGGGCAGTCGCGAACACATTAGGACACGCGGACAATCGCTGCGTAGATTTGTCGGTGGGATGGCTGTGATGGCTACCGGCTTGATATTGGCGGCTGGCACTGCGCACTACGATAAGGAATATGAGGAAGTTCGCCGACAAGCGGCGGTTGATATTGCGCGCGAGCAGGGTGCAAATCCTAACAAGGTGACGGTTGACGAGCGAGCGGTGGACGACCGTATTACGCGCTACGATCAAGGTGGCCTTGCTAACAATGTTTGGGGTAAATGGCGTGGTATCCGCAACGTCGTAACAGACGGACTAGAAAAGCTCAAGCATCGTAATGACTCAAAGGGCGAAGGTGGCCATAACTCGGCAGAGGCTTCCATTAACGGCGGTGTTGGCAATGTAGAAGGCGGCGATGAAGTAATACCAGTGTGGCACCTGACGCCCAACAATATGAGCACTGAAGGTTCTTGGCCGGCAGCGGTTTCCGCTAATCTGGTAATCGACTTGCCTAGTTCCGGCACTCCCGGCATGAAGTGGGACATAGCGGAGCAATATGGGCACAGCGCGCGTATTGATCATCCGCCTATCGAGCTGGCCGATACTGGCGCAAACGCTCACTGGATTAAAGTAGAGCGTACCATAGGCGATAGAGATTCGTTCGACATTGGCTCCGACAACTATGTGCCCCTGCCGGTTCTAAGCGGCACCGAGGTGGCGGCAGCAAACTTCGACGGCAAGCCCGTTGCCTTATGGGCTGGCGCAAACGGCACATATTCACTTTTCTTCGACGGTGCAGAAAAAGTATCGCCTCCACCCCACGGGAAGGTAACGTATTGGGTGCGTCCTACAAGCGCTGCTCATGTTGTAAAGGCAAGTTACCCTGCGATTGTCACTGAGGTGACGGACTCAAATAATACGCGAGGGCTCGCCGCATATGATACGCAACAGATACTGAATAGACGTATACCGGGCTACCAGAACGCCACTACCGATAAGGAGCGCAGTCAATTGGTGAGCGATTATTTCCACAGTGAGTTCGGTTATGACTTTATGCCATTACCCGAGGATTTCTTTAGGGATTACCACGGAGCTGAGGATTTTACCAAGAAGGTACTAGACGTCGAGAAGGCTAATTGTAACGTGGCTGGTTCCTTCGTGGTACTTCAAGACCACGAATGGAACGGTGTTCTCAGTTTCAATCACAAAAATCCCAAAGACCCCAACAACCTTACGACCGACCAGCGTCACTTTACACTGGTTAATATGGAGGGTGACCAAATGGACCCCACGCCTCCTGGACAAACGCCCCTTACGGCGGTTGCCAGCCAAAGAGGCGCACATAAGAGGCGGGGTCCCGAGCGGCCGGGCGACGTAAGTCTGACGCTGCTTGGTGTGGCCGCTTTGGCAACGCTCGTTGAGCGCAAGCGCGAAGCTCTTAAGGCCATTGGCAACCGAGCAAACGACCGTGTTGTCACTTTCCGCGCCGATCGTGCCGACAAACAATTACGAAGCGTACACGGCTATACGCTCAAGGCTGCAGTAGAAGTAGTAGACCGAATTGCATGGCGCCAGAATGGTCCTGGCGACATACAGGGCATACTCGATAGCGTTGCTAAAGACGGAAAGCCGGCTGAGCTTGCCTATCGCACGCTCTTGCAGCGCCCATATCACGATACGGAGATGGTGCAGGCAGTGCAGAGCAGTGGTGCTGCTACGCCAGACATGATGCGCGCCTACGAGCTAGCCTCGCGGGCGGTTAACCGCCCCGCACCCCGCAAAACCACCCCTAGGCGTGGTCATTAGAACTACTAGTGTGATCTGAGCCGTTCCGCTATACTGGGTCAGACATGCACGTCTTGCACCCGCAACACCCGTTTCGTATTTTTGCCGTTTCGGCACTGGCTACAGTAGCAGTGCTGGTGGGTGCTGCCATTGGCAAAGGGCCCAGCGGTACGCTCGTTGCACTAGTGCTTATTGCCATCGAAGTAGCGTTTAGCTTTGATAACGCTATTCTTAACGCGCGCATCTTGAGTAAAATGTCGCGGTTTTGGCAAAATATGTTTTTAACCGTTGGCGCACTTGTTGCTGTCTTTGGCATGCGCATTGTGTTTCCTATTTTGATAGTGGCGCTCACTGCTAACATTGGCTGGCACGAGGTGCTCAACCTGGCGCTGCACCATCCGGGTGAATACGCCGAGAAGCTGCATGCTGCGCATCCGGCTATCGCGTCCTTTGGCGGTGCTTTTTTAATGATGCTGGCGCTTGATTTCTTTGCCGACAACACCCATCAGGTACTATGGCTGACGCGTTTCGAACGCCAGTTCAGCAAACTGGCACGCAACTGGGCACCGCCGCTCATTACCGGCGCATTGGTAGTTATTGTTGCGCTGCTGCCGTTCAATCATCATGTCCGCACCACATTTATCGCCGGCATTGTCGGCGTTATTGTATACAGCGTAATTCATGGTGTAACCGAGCTTATGGGCAAGCTCGAACACAAGCAGACCAGCGGTAAAGTCAAAGCCGGCGGGCAGACCGGCATGCTGGCATTTGTTAGTTTTTTGTACCTAGAAATACTTGATGCCAGCTTTTCGTTCGACGGTGTTATTGGTGCCTTTGTAGTAACGCAAGACGTTATTCTTATTGCGCTGGGTCTTGGTGTGGGCGCCTTGTGGGTGCGATCGCTCACCATCTTTATGGTGCGCCGCGGCACATTGGGACGCTATATATATGTGGAGCACGGCGCACACTACACTATCGGTTTGTTAGCGCTTTTGCTGTTTGTTAGTTTGTTTGTGGAAGTGCCTGAGGTTATTGCTGGTTTGGCCGGCATTAGTATTATCGTGGCTTCTATTGTTGCTTCGCGCCAAGCTATTGAGGCGGAGCGCGTTAAGTCGTAGCCCGCGCCTCTCCTAAAGTGCTATACTAAGCACCACATGAAAAGCGAAAAGAGCGCTCCCCGCGCATCTCGTCCAAAAACAGCACCCAAAGCTCCAGCCAGGCAGCCGGTTCCACCTCCAGTAATCGAAATGCCCATGCCCCCGGAGCGGCTCTGGTTGTGGGCGCTCGCAGCCGTGGGCAGTCTTAGTTTGTTCATTGGCGGGGCACTTATTGCGGTGCATCATCGGATAACGGGTTTGGAATTGGGTGCTTTTCGGCACATCAATAATCTAACCGACGCCCTCCGTATACCAATGCTCGTGGGTACCATTGCACCGGAAAGCTTATGGATTGCGGTTGCTGTCGTTGTGGTAACCTTCTTGCTAAAGTTGTATCAGGTGGCTTGGCAATTGGCCGCTGCCAGTATCGCAGGCTACGGGTTGGCTTTTATTGCCAAGCACGAAATTGCCCGGCTGCGCCCAGGCGAACTATTAACCGGCGTGCATGTGCGCGCCCACGAAACCGGCATGGGCTATCCATCGGGACATACGATGATTATTACGGTTGTTACGCTCGTGTTGTTCCCGTACTTGCCTAAGGGTTGGCGCTGGGCAGTGCTGGCGCTTACTCCTATTGTTGGCTTTAGCCGGGTGTATCTGGGCGTCCATGCACCGCTGGATGTCGCCGGCGGTTTTGCAGTGGGGGTCTTTGTAGTGGCATGCATGCGCCTGCTGCCTGCGCGCCTTCGTGAGCTCCTGCGTTTCGATTCATAGACAGGTGTGGGGTAAAAAAAGACCCGGGGAAATACCCCAGGTCTTAAGGAAGCCTCACACTTCCGTACTTCCTAATATAGCGCGTTCTGAGCAAAGCGCAAGCATTTTTATGTGCTTGCCAGAGGTAGGGGCGCTGTTGTAGATTTGTATATATAACATGTAAGGAGCAGGCCGTGGATAATGATGGTAGTGGACCGTTAGAGGGCATGGACTTTCAGCCCACTGCAGCGCATCAGCCGAACCTTGGGAAGCGTGCAAGCGGCAAGAAAAAATGGCTGCTCGTGAGCCTCATTGTACTGGCTGTACTTATTTTAGGGGGCGGCACGGCCGCATTACTCCTTAAAAAGAAGCCGGCACCGCAGGCGTCAAGTTCTACGCAGCAAACTACAGCAAACTCTTCGGCTCAGTCTAGCGCAGGGAATGGCAGTAGTACGCCGGGTACCTACAAGAGCACTACACTGAATCTTGAGTTTAGCTATCCTACGGGTTGGTCGGTAAAAGAATCGGCAGACAAAGCTGAGGTTATCGCAACATCGCCCACAGTGAGCTACACCAAAAAGGACGGCTCAGCCGCCCAAGGGGTGTTTACCGTAAAGATGCGCCACGGTGCCATCCCGGACGCTATTCAGCAGACAACTATCAAAACGATAGCAGTGGCCGACTCGTTCATTATTGCCTATGATCATCCTACGACTAATCAGCGTCAGTACACCAACGTATCTTACGGCGGCACGGATGCAAATACCTTCAATTACTTTATTGTAAGCGGCAACACCGCGCTTAAGGCCGGGCAGACCTTTGGCTATGGTGTCGATTTAACCGGGGCCGACACGTACATGTTTGCCGGCGGCTACGGGGCCGACACTGCTGATACGCTTAGTTTTGAGGCGGTGTCCAAGACGACCTACGACAGCGCAACGCTGGAACAGGCAGTCGGCATAATTAAATCGCTGCAGATTAATTAGCACTTCAGTTAGATACCAGGGGGAGTTGTGAAGTTAGACACTACGCTGTTCTTAGATTTTAAGCCGGTGCGCAGCACTATAGACGAATATGCTGCCGCGTTAACGAAAAAAGGCAGGATAACGCCTATTGTGCGGGAAGCGCTAGACAAGGCTCGTGAGGTGCGTGCCGAGTACGATTTGGTGTTTTATTTGGCTGGACCGCTTACCGGCGTAAGTGAAGAAGTGAAATTGCGCTATAAAGCGCTGAGCGAGCTGATAGCGGCACGCCACGATACACATACCAAGATGTTTGGCTACGCGCCGCATTTGTATGGCACCGACCCTGTAAAACATCCAGCGGTTACCGCCGAGGAAGTCCGGGACGTGGACTATCTGTGGGCGGTGGTGGTTCCGGATGGTCATTTTAACTCATGGGAGCCGGTTGCTCACGGCAATGCCATAGAAGAGGGATGGGCCGAGGCACACAGTATTCCAGCCGTATACCTAGTGCCTCAAGGTATGCTTACCTCGCGCTTGGTGCGGGGCATGCACAACATCGTAGGCACTATTACCTATGCTGACTTTCACGCCGATGCCCTCCCTCAAGTAGACGTTTTTTTGGGTGATCTAGAAGCCCGGCGCCGCTAATCGGTAAAATCCTTACGGTTAAGCCGTAAGCAGGGTACAATAGCACTACTATGATGTTTGCGGTGATTGTACTTACGGGAGTATGCGTGGTGCTGGCCTTTTTGGTGCTGCGCCGTCCGAACGCGCCGCAAGCCGACCCTCATGCCGCACTGCTGCTCAAGCAAGACCTTACGCAGCTGAGCCAGGATATTGCCAGGCTTAAAGACGGGCTGCAGTCGCAAATTTCTGACCGCATGGATAAAAATCAGGAGCTCATGCGTGATTCCATCCAAAAACAATTCAGCGCCAGTAGCCGCTTAATTTCGGAGGTGAGCGAGCGCCTCACCAAACTCGACGAAACTAACAAACGGGTGGTAAACGTCGCCGATGAGCTTAAAACACTCCAAAATGTACTGCAAAACCCCAAGCAGCGCGGCGTGCTGGGCGAATACTACTTAAGCCAGGTGCTTGAAAACGTGCTGCCGCCAGAGCGTTTCCATTTGCAGCACAAGTTTAAAGACGGCGAAATTGTGGACGCCGTAATAGAGCTAGACAAGGGCAAGCTGCTGCCGGTAGACTCCAAGTTTTCGCTGGAAAATTACAACCGCCTGGTAGAAGAGAAAGACAAATTACAGCGCGACGTATGGGCCAAAGCCTTTAAGGCCGACCTTAAAAACCGGATAGACGAAACCAGTAAATACATCCGGCCTTCGGAGGGCACTATGGACTACGCCTTCATGTTTATCCCCAGTGAGGCTATTTACTATGACCTGCTTATTAACAAAGTGGGCGAGACTAATACCAGCGCCCGCGATCTTATCGAGTACGCCTTCCGCCAGAAAAACGTGATTATTGTGAGCCCCACGACATTCATGGCGTACCTGCAAACGGTGCTCCAGGGCTTACGTGGCCTGCAAATAGAAGAGCAGGCCAAAGAAATCCAGCAGCGAGTGGGCGAACTGGGCAGACACATTAGCACCTACGAACAACTGATGCAAAAACTGGGCGGCAGCCTGGGTACCACCGTCAACCACTTTAATAACGCCCACAAAGAGCTTAAAAAAGTAGATAAAGACGTGGTTAAAATTGCGAAAGTAACCCCATCGGTAGAGCCCTTACTGCTAGACAAGCCAACCCTGGACGGCGAAGTCTAGGCAGAAAAAGGTATGATATAAGCATGAATCCGGATATTCGTCGCCCCGACCATTCTATGCAGCCCAATCAGCCGCGTAAACCTATTTTTACGCGGCCCATGCCGGCGGCAGTGCCGCGTCCCTCCCAGCCTATGCCCGCCGCATCCCCGCCACGCCCCGATGCGGCCCTGCCCGGCCTAAACCGCACGCCACCCCTGCAGTCGTCACAGCGTCCGAGGTTCTCTAAAAAATCACTGCTTATACTAGCTATAACTATAGTAGTTTTACTGGCTGGCGGGGCGGTGTACGCATATTTTGCCGGTAAGAGAACACCGTCGAGCCAGCAGAACACTCAAAATACCAACGGCGCAGCCACTACCAGCCCTACCAGCATTAAGTTTATTGCCACCGGCGATTTTATCGCCCACGACTCAGTAAATGCAGCTGCCAAACAGGGGGACGGCAGCTACAGCTATTTGCCCATGATGCAGGACTTTACGCCTCTCTTTAAAGATGCCGACATCAAGTTCTGTAACGACCCTATTTTAAACGGCGGTACGCAGTTTGGCATTGCCGGGTACCCTAAATTTAACTCGCCCACCGACTTCGTGACCGATATGGGCCGCTTGGGCTGTAACTTGGTTAACACTGCCAGCAACCACAGCTTCGATAAAAATCAGGACGCTATTTCTGCCTCGGTAACTGCTTGGGACAAAGTGCCCCACATGCTGGCTGTGGCCGGACAAAACCGCAGCAAAAGCGAGCACGATGCGGTACACGTGTTTACGGTAAAGGGCGTTAAGTTTGCTTTTTTGGCCTACACTGCCTACATAAATAACGATGCACCCGTGCAGAATGACTACGGTGTGAATGTCTTTACCAAGGACTTTGCGGGGACGCAGATTGCTTCAGCCAAGCAGCAAGGCGCTCAGGTAATTATTGCTAGCATGCGTTGGGGAACGGAGTATTCGACGAGTGTCGATGCCGAGCAGAAGGCCGACGCCCAGTGGCTGGCCGACCAAGGCGTGAGCCTGATTTTGGGCCACGGCTCCCACGAGCTACAGCCGGTGCAAGCGCTTACCGGCAGCGGCGGCAACAAGACGCTTGTGTGGTACTCCCTGGGTAACTTTATAAACACGCAGCTGCCGCCAGAAACGCTGTTTAATGGTATTGCCGTTATGAACATCGATGTTAAGACTAAACAGGTGAGTATTGCCGGCTACTTGCCCATCTACATGCACTACGAGTGGACCGCCGCTCAAGCCGCCGCCGAAAACACCAATGCCCGTAATAACCTACACTTATATCTGCTGGAGGACGCCACGCAAGCCATGGTCGACAAACAACAGCTAAAAACTACCATAGACGCTCAAAAAACGCGTATAACCAACACGCTCATCGCCAACGGCTTGACTATTCCGCTGCTTACTTCCAAACAATACCTCGCCCTCTAGGCGATTATCCCCTTCGTCGACCTTCAATCACCAATTTTAACCTCTCAGAGAGTAGCATTTGCGTATTCCTGTAATCTTATTGTGGCGTTTAGCTAAGTGAGACCGTCCTTGCTAGTATAGTGGGTATGAATTGTCACGCGACCAACACATCTTTTACCAACCTTGTACACCGGATACATTGGGGAGATGCTAGCGGCTGGGTGGCTGGCATTGGTACGGTAGCGACGCTTGCTTTTGCTGCCTGGCGCTATTTTGTAAATGTACATAGGCAGCAAGCAAATAGCGTGACATCGTGGGTGGTAAGCAACAACGGTCGGACGGCTTGGCACGCTATCAAAAATAGTTCAGATAATCCTGTCTACGAAGTGATCGTCAGCCTAGTATCCTTTACTGGCGGGAATGAGAACGCGTCGTTGGAGTATAAGGCGCTGGTAAGTGTCGTGCCTCCTGGTACTTATTATGTACGAACCCATGGAAATACCGGTATGCACTTCCACCCGGGCTCAGAGATAGCTTTTAAGGATGTACGAGGCAAAAGTTGGTTGCGTAAGGGCGACGGGTCGCTTAAAGGCATATCGCAGGCACCCCCAAGGCATTACGGCCTGTCGTTCCCTATTGGCTGGACGCAGCCCAACAGTAAAGACCCTACTGTTTAGCGTAATCGCCGCCAGGTACGTTAAAGAACTCCTCGAGCGTTTTGATGCCTTTGCTATGCATTTCAGTGGCCAGGTCGGCGCCTACGTAGCGCAGGTGCCAGGGCTCGAAGTCGTAGCCGGTAACGCCCACTTTGTCTTCGGTATAGCGGATAATAAAGCCGTATTTGTAGGCGTTTTCGGCCACCCATTTGCCCTCGGGGGTGGCGCCAAAGCAGGCGTCTAGCTCGCAGTTGCGGGTGGTGGCTTCGACGTCTACGGCCAGGCCGGTTTGGTGTTCGCTGTAGCCGGGACGGGCGCTGGTTTTGTCGGCCTCGGTTTGACCTATGCTGCTTACATAGCCGCCGTACAGATTTACTTGGTAGGTGTAGGAGCGGTAGCCACTCGCCACCATCAAGTTAAAGCCGGCGGTTTTAGCGCCGTCAAACAGCTGGGTGAGCGCATCGGCCGTCGCTTTCCGCATTTGCATGCTTTCGTTGCCGGGAACCCGCAAGGCGAGACTCGGCGTAACTAGGTCGCTGGGCACGTAATCCTTGGGGTTTAAAATGTGTTTTTTGTTGACGATAACCCAAATACTGGCTGGATCGGTCAGCGAATACTTTGATTTATCGAAAGTGCTTGCAGACGTAGTTTGCTGAGTGGGGGTGGTATTTTTAGCCGCCGTGTCAGCTGCCTTTTTATCAATGTGATGTGTCCAAAAGAAGCTAATCAGCAGGACGGCAACCACTAACGCACCCGCAGTAGCCCAGATTTCTTTTTTAAGCATGGTTTTGTACAGGGCTGGGTTTTTGTGTGGCGGCGGAGCGGGACGGTAGCTGTAGGTGGGGGTGCGGCGTTTTTGATCCATCAATTATGTACCTCGCTTCGATTGTAACAGATCGACGATTAGTGCCGCCGTCCAGCTAAAGTCGCGGGCCCCGTGGCCCGAGCCATCCAACGGGTTGAAGTACTCGCGGCAGCCCTGATTTTCTATAAGTTCACGCATGATGTCGGTAAGAGCGGCGGCGTGGTCTTTGTAGCCGTAGCGCCTCAAGCCGTCAATGACCAGCCAGTTGGTGTTGAACCAAGTAGGTCCCTGCCAGTAGCCGTCGGGTTTAAACCAGGGTGAGTTGAGGGGTGTGCTGGGGACAGGATATGCTGGGCCAAACGTGTGCTCATTTTCTAGGCTCTTAACCAGCACCTCTGCTCGCTCTTTCGATATGCAGCCCGCATACAGCGGCAGCAGGCTTGCCACACTAGGTTCCTTGAGTAAGCGATGGGTGATAAAGTCGCGTGAGTAGTACGAGGCGGTGTATGGGTCCCATAACTCCTCGAACGTTTTTTGGCTGAGCGCTATACGCTCGGCTAGCTCGGGTGGTACGTCGGCGCGGATACTTCTGGCGATGTCTAGCAGGTGCTGGTTGGCGCGAATGAATATAGAGTTGAAGGCCAGGTCTTCTATTGCGAATAGCGAGTGGTCGAGGATGTGCTGAATATTGTAGCTTTTGCGCTTAAGACGGCGCTGGGCGTCAAACATTGTGAGTGCATCGACAGTGGAATAGCGCTTACCGCGCGGCTCCACGTGGCTGTCGCGCCGGAACCAGCCGACTACTACATCCAAATGCGTGGCCTGGAGCACACGAATCCACCATGGCAGTAGATGGTCGTGCATTTCGCTCATCCAGGGGGGTGTATTATCGAGGCCGGTCTCCCAGGGGTGAATTTGGAGCGTAAGACCTTCGCCGTGCGGATCGCGTTCAGTGAAGAGCCACTGATGGTAGGCGAGCAGCGCCGGCCATACCTGGCGGTACCAGCTGCGGCGCTCAACTACAGGCAATTTTTGGCCGATACGTACAATGGCTTCGGCAAGCATAGGCGGCTGCGTAATGCCGCTGGTAGCTACGCCGTCCGGGGCAAAAGGGCTGATTTGACTGTGCCAGAAGTTTTGGTCGCGCCGAAATTCGTGTCCTTTGCTAAAAATGATGTGCGGCAGCATGCCGTTGCTCCACTGGCCGCGTATCAGACTCAGTACTTCCATCTTGGCGCGCTCTACGTCGTAATTACGAAGGCCAATGGCAATAAAACAACTATCCCAGAGCCATTGGTGCGGGTACAGACCCGGCGCGGGCATGGTGTAGAGTCCTTTGTCATTTCGTTTTAGGACGTCTTTGGCGGCAGCCAACAGCTCGTCGTTTTCGTTCATGCTTATCAGTATAGCGCACAACCGGTCCGGCAAAGAGCTGTTTGCTGTCGGCAACAACATGTTTTATAGTTGAAGTACTATTTAGGAGAAATGCCCCCCATGCCCCCCGCGGTACCAGGCGTAGAGCACGGTGGTGGAGGACTTTTACCTCACCGCGCACTAGTCGAGGATGTGTTACAGACACCCCTGTTTCCAGCTGGGTCGTATGAGATTGCGGCTGACTCAGACCGGCCCGACATCCGGGTAATTGTGCACGATATGATGAGCGGCGCCGTGCAGCGAGTACTTGATCGTCCTGCGCACCCCGAGGTCCTCAGTCAGCCGTTGAGCGATGATGAGCGCTGCCGCGTCCACGAGAAGCTCGGCGATACGATTTTGTACGCCAGCAGGCGAATTATAGTCGCCAATAATGTTGCCGATTCGCTGGCCCAGCCAGCTTTTTTGCCGCCCGGTGCCGATCCACCACACACACCACGGTCGCTCCTGCAAAGCGAAATAGGGCGGCGTGTATACGACTTCGACCAGCGCCCGCACCCGCTCAAGTTACCCGAGCTTGCCGGTGATGACGAGCTGGCGCCACTCCGTAGCGGCCTGCTGGTGGTGGCAACGCCTGCCGCTGGCAAGACCGTACCCTTGGCCGATTCGGCCCTGCGGGCGGGCGTAGGTAAGCCCTTTAGTGAACAAGATCAGCAAAAGATGGGTTTGCTTATAGTGGTACCTACCATAGACATTGCGAACGAATATCTTGACCCAGACGGTATTATGCGGCAATGGCTTAAAGGTTGCGATGTGGGTGAGTTCTCGCACCGTCGCAGAGAAATAAGCGGCATAGTAGATGTGGTAATTAATGCCTCTGTCAGAAAAGGATTAGCCTCAAAGGCATTCAGGCTTATCAATTATGGGCGCCGTGCCGTAGATGAAGGCCATCATGCCCGTGCCCGCAACCTCGCCAGCCAGCTCGGTCAGCTGTCCGTTGGCGGGCTCATGCTCCTAACGGCTACGCCGCGCGAAATGAAGCGGGTATTTGTGGATTTTACCGCTGCGACGCCGCGTGTGGCTGCCCAAGAAGGTATTACTCGTCCGGTACGCTTGCAAACTTTGCTGTATGACGAGGGGGAGGGCGCCGCTGAGCTGGCCATGGCCACGGCGGCCGCCAAGATAATAGAGGCAGGGAAGCAGGTAGGGATTTATTGTCAGTCCGTCGCAGGCAAGCCAGGCGCACACAAGGCCAAGGAAGTTGCCCGGTTAGTTAACGCCATGAAATTGAATTTACCTAAGGGTAGTAAGCTCAAGCCAGGTCATTATCTGGAAGTAATAGCCGGCGTTATGGGTGATAAGAAAAACGAGAGAGCACTCACGCAGTACAGAGCTGGCGATTTAGGCGGTTTTGTAGCGGTAAGCAAACTGCGTGAAGGATCGAACATCCATATGGATGGGTTGATTGTAGAACCTGGCCTTTCGCAGGATTTTCTTGATCAAACTGTTGGTCGTGGTCCCCGGCCGTTGTGGAACAGCCCAGATCCCTACTCGGTATGTTTGGTGGTTGAGGTGCAGCCCCGGAATCCCAAGTCGTCTTATACTCACCGCGCCTCCATTTGGAGCACCTACGAGTTCGAAAATAGGGACATACTAGACCCCGGACATTACATCGGTCCGCCGCAGACGGAAGACGAAGGCACTGAATGGCTTCCAGCGTATGTGGCCGAGGGTACATACGCTGGCCGTACCCAGACGCACCCAGAAGATGACTATCCGCCTGCAGGGAACCGTGATCGTCCTGATCGAGCGCCGTCTCAGGACTGGATAGATACTTTTCTGGCCTCAGCCGACCTCGATGCATATCGGCTCAGGCCCAACACTCCGCTGCGTGAGGTTACGATTGCGCCGGAGGGGTGGGCACGCGATGAACAGCCGGTCGAGGGGTCTGAGTTGCTTGCTACCCTTGCAGAACGGTTTGGTGTGCCCGAACTGTGGCTGAGGCGGACACTGGATAGACTACAAAAGCGCGATGATCTGCAGACAGCAGACGGCCAGCCACTGACGATCCAATATATGGCGCAGCGTACAACTAAGAAGGGGGAGGAGGGCACTTACATTGAGTACGACCGTTGGTATGGCCCCGATACTGTAAAATATCTCGAACAAAATCCGCCGATGCAGCTTGCTGCCGACACCGTGATGGATGTCCCCGAGATTGCCGAACTAGCTGGTACGGCGGAGTGGCATATCGAAGAAATTATGGAACGGCTGGGCCTTAAGCATGCTGAGCTTCTGGACCGCAAAGTGCATCGCCGGGCGCGTCATCTTGAAGGCCCCGAAATTATACGAATCCTCTTAGAGATAGAAAGCATTCCTGTGGCAGCTCCAACTGCCGTTACGATAGCGGATTTATGTAAAGAACTCGACGAGGGTTTTGTTAACAACCGTATTCGCACCAAGCGATGGGCTGTGCAGGTAGAAATGTGCCGACGCAACCCAGAGCATGGCATTGTAGGCTTTGCCCGTCATATTTCGGCTGCGGATGCTGCTGCTATAAGGGAAGCCTACCGCAATCCAAAAATGCCCACGCGTGCACAAATCAGCGTGCCCTATATAGGGACGCTGTCTGGAGTCAATCTGAGCACTGTCTGGAATCGCATCGATAATATGTCCGACGCCGAGCGTCCCGACATAGAATTGTTAAAGCAGGGGCATAAAGGCCGAATTGTAAGTCATATGGAGCGCCGTCAGGGGCTACTCATTGTAGAGTCTTTGCGGCAGGTTAAGCTGCCGCCGCATCGTTTGACGCTGCGCATGGTGCAGACTTATTTACATACCGGTGAAGCGGGCATTAAAACCAGGGCGGAAGAGCTCGGCCGAAGTGGGCTCATTCCGCTGGAGGTCGCCACGCCAGTGTCTATGAACATAAACTATCCGGGGCGAGGTATTGCAACGTGGGAGTGGTCGATTATTCCAGCGCTACAGCAACACGCCGGCCTCGAAGTGCGTCCGGGGGTGGAGCCCATTGATTTTTCTAAGGTTGCACACAGTCAATACGACCTAAACTGGGAGTACAGCCAGGAGGCGCAAAAGCGATTACTGAGCCCGGTCGATCATTCTAAACTGGCGACACTGCCACTTCGGGATGCACTCGTTCCTATGGAAGCAATACCGCCGGACACGGAGCTGGTGCTTTTAGATGACTATGTGGCGACGCGTGAAGTGTGGAAGGATGACCTTGTAGCCGCGCTTGCCACTGGCAAGGTTCCGGGAGCTACCTTATATGTCGACGACCCTTCATCTCACCGGCCAACATTCGGTGTTGCCGCAGGCAGTATCGAAGCTCTCGATCGGCATTTCTCGCAAACCGCCGACACTATGGTGCCCATGCCCCCGCCAGATCGGTACGTGCCGGCTTTGTCGCCGGATTCGGTGGTTGTGGAGGTAGAGCTAGCGGCGCCGGCAGCCCCGGGAGTGCAAAAACGAAGAGGCAGGAAACCGCTGGATACCAAAATCATAACTAAGCCGCCGAACACCGAAGATATGTTGCTCGCCTCAGAAGTCGCGGTTGTTATTGGGGCGCCAACCGCAAAAGTAATGGAGTTGCTCGAGGACGCTGGCATGATCGATGTAACGACAGACAGCCAACTCCCTGGCCCGGTGGCTGAGGTAGTGGCACGGTCGCTTATGGGAGACGCAGGCAAGCAAAAACTTGACGAATATATTAAGAGCGAAAAAGGTGTGCAGTTTACGGTGTTTGAGGTTGCTGGAATAGTAGATGCGTCTGAGCGGGATGTACAAAGAAGGCTTGCCCGATATGGCTTTACCGACATCACGCCGGAAACTGTCATGCGGCAAGCCATTGCCATGGAGATTGGCCGGTCGCTGAGAGGTGATGATGGTGAACGGTGTCTGGAGAGATATTTGATCAAACAAGCGCAGCAGTAGGTGACCGCATTCCTGTAGGGTAAGCTTGCGCCTGGCTCTTATCTTAGGTACACGCTGCGTAAAGTCATCCTTCTAATTGTCCCGGGAGTTGATCGTAGGCTGCAATAATACGCGCCGGCATTGTAGCGTACTTGACTTTATACAGTACCTTGTATAACATAGTACTGTATGGATGAAAGTTCCGAATTACTTAATCAGTCCGAAACACAGATGCGGAAGGGCATGCTTACTTATTGCGTGCTGCTTTTGTGTAAAGACGGCAAAGTGTATAGCTCGGAGATCATCAGGGAGCTACGAGCGGCGGAGCTTATCGTGGTAGAAGGCACGTTGTACCCGCTGCTCAACCGTTTAGCTAAAGACAAACTGATGGCCTACGAGTGGCAGGAATCCGAGCAGGGACCGCCGCGCAAATATTATTGGTTAACCGATGAGGGCCACGCCCTCCTAAAAACATTGCAAACGACCTATCACCGTTTGCACGCCTCGGTCGAACGACTGGAGAAAGGGACAGGTAAGATATGAACGAAGTAACGGTGATACACCTAGGACGCCAGTCATTCACTATTTCGGTGGCTGCCCACAAAATGCTGAAGGCGTATGTACACGATATTGAGCAAAACGCCGGCAAGGAAGTTGCCGAAGAAGTGGAGCTGCGCATGGCCGAACTGCTGAGCGAGCATGGTATTTCCGGCGAAAAAGTAGTGCTTGAGAAAGATATCGACTACCTGAAGGAGCAGTTGGGCTCGCCCACCGACTTTGCCGAAGACGAGGATGGCAAAACTTCTAAAAAGTCGGCTCCCGATGCCGACGCCCCAAAACGTCTGTACCGCGACACCGACAACGCCATGATTGCCGGCGTTGCGTCCGGCCTGGCTGCCTACTTCAATATTGATCCCATTATTGTGCGCCTGATATTTGTAGCAGCAGTACTTACCGGCGGCTGGGGCATTGCTATTTACATTCTGCTTTGGCTGCTCGTGCCCGAGGCTAAAACTTCTAGCGAACGTCTTAAAATGCGAGGCAAGGCGGTTACTGTCGACGCTTTAAAAGAAACCGTCGCCCGCGCTGACATTCAGGGTGCAACCAAGCGCGCCACCGATGCAGCCACCAATGTTATTACTAAGATATTTACTATTGCCAGCCGCATAATTATGGGGATTATAGGTGTGGCGCTCGTTGTTACTGCCGGGTGTATGATATTTGCGGCCATAGCCGGCGGTGTATACATTTTGGGCCATCATGGCCAGGTAAGTGGACAAAATATATTCCCCATCGGCGCGAGCGAAACCTTGCTGCTGACGACTGCAGTACTCACCGCGGTAACAGTAGCGAGTGTCTTGTCGCTCATTGGCGGGGCTATGGTGAGCCTGCGCTGGCGCACGCCGGGCTGGGTACTGGCAACACTTGCCGGACTGTTTATTGTGTCGGCTGGCACAACGGTAGCGCTGGGTGCAGATGCAGCGCCGCGCATTCACGACCGTTACCTTGCGCTAAAACACACTCAACACATTGCTTTGCCGGCGTTTACTGATCTGGAGGCTACCGGCAATGGTGCCAACTACACCTTTATCCCCGACACAAAATACTATGCAGAAGTGAGCTACGTGGCCGGCCCTAAAGAGACGCACGTGCCGTTTAAAGTAGAGAATGGCGTGCTGCGTCTGGACCTCACGGCTATAAGTAAGCAAAAGCTGTGCGATTTTTTATGCTTCTACAACAGCCACGATTTGCGTGTTGCCATTCATGCGCCCGTACTTAATACAGTAACGGTAGATCGTGATACTGGCGGCTTTATGGTCTCCGAGCCGTTCAAGCAAGATGCCATAACCGTTACGGCCGACAAGGAATCGCACATCGATATTAGCCAGGTATATCCGGCTACAACCACCGTCACCGAAGACGGCACCCGCTGGATTATCCAGTTGCAGGGTATTAGAGGTACTGCTGGCACTAACGACACCGTGCACACCGACGAATACCAGGTATTTATCACCCGCAGCGACACTCTAGAAATTCACACTAACCGGCAGTGCGAGATGGGCGAAAACATATTCAACATTGCGCATTCCCCGGTCTTGCTCAAGCTAAATGATCAAACCATCAATGGTGTGACTGCGCTTACGCATATGCAGTCGCCAGAGAGAATGTTAACGACTAATTGCATTGTGCTGCCGAGCGAAACTCAGCGGTAATTAGTAAAGCTCAAGGGGAAGTCGAAATCCTGGACGCGTAGGAGCTGCATAACGGCTTGCAAATCGTCCTTGCTAGTACTCATTACCCGTACCGCATCGCCCTGTATTTGCGACTTAACCTTCGGGAGATTGTCGCGGATCAGGGCGGTTATTTTTTTAGCCTTCTCTTGGTCGAGCCCTTGTTTAAAGGGTACTTCTTTGGTGGTTTTAAGATTAGCGACTACCGCTTCTTTGGAAATATCGAGCACTTTTTGGCTTTGGTTTCGGGCGGCAAGCTTTTTGCGGACAATGTCCAGAATGGCGTCTATTTGCCATTCGCCGTTGCCAGTAATTTTTAGTCCGGTTTTGTCTTTCAACCACTCCATGGCCGCCGGTGTGCCTTTAAAGTCGTAGCGCGAGCTCATCTCGCGCTCGGTTTGATCGAAAACGTTGTTCATCTCTGCTTTGTCGTACTCGCAAACTACATCAAAAGAAAATTGTGCCATAAAGAGTAGTATATCAGGCGCGCAGACACATAAGCCTATGTTGACGCACCATCGGTAATGCTATTACATAACTGCATATGGTCCATGTACACAGGGGCATAGTGGAAACTGAGGCTGGCGGTCGGGCCGTGGATATTTCTTATTCGTATTCTGATGTTTACGGGGACCTTTTTAAGGCGCAGATAATTTGTATCGGGGAGCGGGGCGGGCGGCCATTTCGGTTTGATTTGGCACAGCATGCAGAGCATTTAGAGGGGCGTCGTATTGTAAGCACCGACCTATCGTGGCTGCGCGGCAGGCCGCATGAGGAGCAGCGGACGCTTGTAGATGATTTTAAATATGGCAGCCGGGATAGCAGCGCACGTCCGCCTGGCGATAGGTATATTACGCTGCCGATGACGCGGTATGCCGCGGCGGCCGTGCACAAAATCCCTTCGTTGATAGTCGATGCGCTTATGATGCCCGAGTCGTTTATGCCTCCCGGACATACCTATTACGTGCCCGTAGCTGTCGTCCCGCATGCCGAGGGCGAGAACCGCATGGCTCTGTTGTTGCAGTATGAAGCAATTGGCAATGCGGCGCTGGAACTCGACAAAGCGTTGTATGGCGGACTCCATCGCTTAAGCAATTCGACTCCAGTACCACCTGTACTGGCTACTCCATAATGCAGGCGGCTGTCCGGGTTCGGCGTTGACGTTTGCTAATTCCGCGTAGTATAGACAAATAATAATGATTGTAAGTGCTGTAGAAACTATGGTGGGTGGCATCAGCCATGTGCAAGAGTATGTGAGTATCCCGCCCGTAACGAAAGACGAAATGCCTCATGTGCCCGCGCTTTTTATTGGATCGGATTTTGATGCCGCCATTGCTATACAAGTGGAGGCGCTGAGCTGTCGCCAGCTTGTGGCCCTGGACGTACCGCACGAAGGTTTGCAATTGTCCGCACGCCGTATACTCTTGGGCGATGCGCTCGGTGCGCTCTTGCTGGAAAATCCGTTTACCGTTCTGACGTCAGTTGCACTGGGGCCGGACGGTGCGGATGATCTGTACGAACAGATAGAAGATGACGGGCCGCTTCGTGAGTTTGGCTCCTACATATTTCCGTATTCCACCAGGCGGGAACTGGACGTGTCGCCAATGGCTAGAAAATGCCTAGTGGTCGATTACTTCGATGACACTTTACCGGACGGGCACGCAAAAACGCCTTTGCAGAACTACCTCGCTATTGGCGATGCACTGCAAGGTCACGACCGTAGGGTGTTCGCGCACGCGTATAAGTTGCGTCCGGTAAGGTAGTATCAGGCCGCAAGCCTTAAAAGCAGCGGGAAAGTCGGAAACTCTTGTTTTGCGCCATGCGAGCCAAAGTGACCCTCGTGACATATTACTTGCGTACCACCTAGATGATCGAACATAGTGCGCCCTTGTACGTCATCGCAACCCCAGGGGTCGTCGTCGGAGTTGATAAAAACCAAGTTGGCACAATTGCTTTTAATTGTGTCCCAACGGTAGCTGTCTTGCAGGATCGGGTCACGCTCCACCCCATCGTAAGGCTCGCTAAAGCCTGCGGCCATCAGGGCTTGTCCGCACTTTACGTGCTCTAGGAGTGCCAAAATAAGCGGTACACCCGCGGAGTGGCCGATAAGCAGCGTCTCTTCGTCTATGACATGCGCCTGCAGTACTTTAGGGAGGAATGTGCCAATAGGCTCTTTGTTGATGTCGGGGTAGGCGGGTATGGAAACTTCGTAGCCGCGTGCGCGCAGCCCCTCTGCTACCCAGTTGTACCAAAAATCGTCCGGGGTGCCGTCGGTGCCATGGAAAATAATCGCTTTTTTCATAGAACTGATTATACCCTAGCCTCTGTTTTGCTATAGTATATGCAAGATGAATTACCAGAATCCCCGTATTGCTGAAGTTGCCAACCAGCTGCACGCCCGGTTTGGCGAGCTTCAGGACAAAGCCGACATTTTAAAGGCCATAGAGCTGCGTGCGCTGTATGCCGAAATTCCCACGCTCGCGCCCGAAGCGCGGAGCGCATTTGGCCAAGAGATCAATCGTCTTAAGACTGAGCTTGAACGGCTGGTTGCCGAGCACCAAGAGGCCACCGAGGCATTGCCGGCCATAGACGTCACTGCACCCTTTGACATCAACACCACTCCCAGTCAGCGTCCCAAGCTTTTTAGCGCCGATACCGGCAGCCGGCACCCGCTGATGCGCGAGCTTGACGCCATTGCCGACATTTTTTACCGTATGGGCTTTACGGTGGCGCAGTCGCGTCAGCTAGACGATGAGTATCACATGTTTAGCGCGCTCAACTTCCCGGCAGGCCATCCAGCACGCGACGACTACGACACGTTTATGACCATCCAAACCGACAAGAACGGTCAGCCGCTCATTGCTCCGGCGCACACCAGTACCATGCAAAACCGCATATTACAAAAATATAAGAGCAATCTGGAACAGGGACAGCCCATTGCTGTGCTCATCCCCGACCGCGTATTCCGTAACGAAGACCTCGACGCCCGCCACGAGCACACGTTTTATCAGCACGAAGGTATTTATGTAGACAAAGGTATGAATGTAGGGCATCTTATGGCAAACCTTAAGACCTTTTTACAGGAGTATTACCAGCAGGAGTTAGACGTAAAGACCCAGCCCTTTTACTTTCCGTTTACTGAGCCCAGTTTTGAGTTTGCCCTCAGCTGTCCTTTTTGTAAGAAGCGGGGCTGCAACGTCTGCAGCTATAGCGGCTGGATCGAACTTTTGGGCTGCGGCATGATCCACCCCAATGTGCTTAAAATGGCTGGCATTGATCCCGCGGTATACACCGGCTTTGCCTGGGGTGGTGGCATCGATCGTTTGGTTATGATGAAGCACGGCATCGAAGACGTGCGCCATTTCCAGGCCGGCAAACTCGAATTCTTAAAGCAATTTGCCTAAGAGGAATTACAAATATGGCAGAACCAACACTGTACGACAAGATTATAGACGGTAGCATCCCCAGCTTTAAGGTATGGGAAAACGATGCCTACATTGCCTTTTTGACGCCTTTTGCAAATACGCCGGGCTTTACGGTGGTGACACCTAAGCAGAATCCCGGCGCCAACTTCCTCGATGTCGATGACGGCGCCTACGTTGGCCTGCTTGTGGCCGCAAGAACAGTAGCTAAAGGGCTCAAGAACGCTTTTGGCCTAACCCGCGTTGGCTTAGTAATTGAGGGCGAGGGCGTGCCCCATCTGCACGTAAAGCTCATTCCCATGCATGGCTTGGGCCAAAATGGCGGGGTACATGCCACGCATACAGAGTTTTACGAGAATTATCCCGGCTACCTCACCACCATCGAGGGACCGCGCATGGCCGACGAAGCGTTACGTGACATTCAGCAGAAAATTATCGAGGCAAACAAGTGAAAATCAGCCTAAACGCACTCAAATACATCAACGAACATTACGGCTCAGCCGGAGACCCAGCGCCAAATGGCGCCGATAAACTGATCGAAAAGATCGGTGCGCAGCTAGGTGCCGTGGAAGAAGTCACGTCCTTTGGCGAACGCTTCGAAGGAGCCATCGTCGTTAAGGTGGTGTCCGTTACCGGCCATGCCGACTCCGACCACTTGCATATCTGCAAAATAGACGACAACAACAAGGCCGAAGGTGTAGAACGTGACGAGCAAGGGTACGTGCAGGTAGTGTGTGGTGCGCCAAATGTTCGCAAGGGTATTTTGGTAGTTTGGCTGCCACCCGGCGCCACCGTACCGGAAACGTATGGCACAGGCGAACCGTTTGTACTGGCTGCCCGCCCGCTGCGGGGGCAAATGAGCAACGGCATGCTGGCCAGTGCCCGCGAGCTGGGCTTAAGCGACGATCACGAAGGCATCCTCGAGATCGACGACGACGTGACTCCCGGCACGATGTTTGTTGACGCGTACCATCTGCGCGACGACCTAGTCATCGATATCGAAAACAAAATGTTTACCCACCGCCCGGATTGTTTTGGATACTTAGGTGTGGCGCGAGAGCTGGAAGGTATTCAGGGGCGCCCCTACAAAAGCCCGAGCTGGTATCGCATAGACCCCGAGTTTCCGGCTCCTGAGAGCGAGGAACTGAAACTGGAAGTCAGTAATGAAATCCCGGAGCTGGTGCCGCGCTTTACAGCCGTGGTTATTCGTGACATCCAGATTAAGCCGAGCCCGGTATGGCTGCAGGTAGATTTAGCCCGGGCGGGTATTCGGTCTATTAACAACGTAGTCGACTATACCAACTGGTACATGCTGCTCACCGGACAGCCCATTCACGCCTACGACTACGACAAGGTAAAAGCGCAGGATCCCGGCGCCGATCATGCCACATTTGTCATCCGTCACCCCAAGCCCGGCGAAAAAATTACTTTGCTGAACGGCAAAGAAGTAACGCCGCGGCAGAATGCCATGATGGTGGCTACTGCTACTAAGCTTATTTGTGTAGGCGGCGCCATGGGTGGTGCCGAAACCGAAGTCGACGCACAGACCAAAAATATCATCATCGAAGCCGCCAACTGGGACATGTACAACATCCGTAAAACCAGCATGGAAAACGGTATCTTTACCGAAGCTATTACACGCTTTAACAAGGGTCAAAGCCCTTTGCAAAACCTGGCAACCACCTGGAAGATAACCGACCAAATTGTGCGCTACGCTGGCGGCAAGGTGGCCAGCCCGGTTATCGACCTCAAACATTTGCCGGAGGGAGCTTGGGAGCGTGGCAACATCCATGCACCAGTCACGGTGGGCCGCGAGTTTATTAATATGCGTCTTGGCTCCCAATTGTCTGCCGATGAAATGCAGGCGCTGCTCACAAATGTGGAGTGCAAGGTAGAAGTACAGGACGATAACCTGACGGTAACGGCTCCATTTTGGCGCACCGACATCGAAATACCTGAAGACGTAGTAGAAGAAGTGGGCCGACTGTATGGGTACGATCAGCTTCCGCTGCAATTGCCGCGCCGCGATATCACGCCGGCCGATAAAAACCCGGTACTGGAACTTAAAACGCGTGTGCGAAATATCCTGGCAGCCAGTGGCGCGAACGAAGTTCTTACCTACACATTTGTGCACGGCAATCTGCTGCAAAAAGTTGGCCAGCATGCCGAGCATGCGTTCCAGCTTAGTAACGCCCTGAGCCCCGACCTGCAGTACTTCCGCTTAAGCCTGACGCCTAGTCTACTCGATCTGGTGCACGCCAACATTAAAGCCGGTTACGACCAGTTTGCCCTGTTTGAAATGAACAAAATCCACTGCGTAGGCGTGCAAGACCCTAGCGAACCAGATGTACCCCAAGAAGATTTGCATCTGAGCCTTGTGCTGGCTATGAACGACAAAGCAGCCGCAAATGTCGGCGGTGCACCATATTACTATGCAAAGCGCTACCTCGAAGAAATTTTTCCGGGCGTAAACGAACTGCTGGTGCCGCTCAGCGAGTGTAATTTTGGCGCCGACACCTGGGGCATGGAAATGTGCGCGCCCTATGAGCCGCAGCGCAGCGCCGTTATTGTTAAGGATGGTGTGGCCTGGGGCGTCGTGGGCGAATTCCGTCCTGGCGTTCGCAAGAGTCTCAAGCTGCCAGCTTTTGCTGCCGGGTTTGAGTTGGGCATGGACCTGCTGTCGGTGCACCCCCGTGCCGCCTACAAACCGCTGCCGCGCTACCCGCGGGTAGACCAAGATATTTGTCTGAAGGTAGCCGCAAACGTGACGTATCGCCAAGTATTTAACTGCAGCTGGGATGCACTAAGGGGCGTATTGCCCGAGACCACCTACGCCACCCTCAGCCCGGTAGATATCTATCAGCGCGGAGACGACCCTGAACACAAGCAAATTACGCTACGCCTGAGCGTCGCCAGCTATGAGCGCACCCTCACTGACGAAGAAGTGGGAAAGCTGCTCGACCACGTTGCGCAAGAAAACGCTAACAAATTAGGTGCCGAACGTATATAGTATGTCTCTGATTTAACGGAGACCACTGTATGCGCGCTTCCAATTCAGAGCCACCGCTGCCTATTACTTTTGACGCCTCCTATGAGGCGTTGCCAAAGCAGCTCATCGACACTTTTAGCGGCATGACGGGGGTTATCGCAGACCAATACGGTCAGTATACTGGCATGCAGACGCCTCATATAACCAAAAGTCATGAAGCTATAATAGCAACCGCCGATGAAGCACGGTCACGCGCCCCAGCCGATGAGCCGCGCCGCGCTATAGTCCTTGGTGCGGGCAACTGCATAGATATACCAATTAATCATTTGGTGCAGGGGTTTGACCATGTTACGTTGGTAGACGCTGATCCGCACTCCACACAGCGTGCGCTTGCCGGTTTGCCTAAGGCGGCTTTAGGCAAGATTAGTCTTATTGGGGCCGATATAACTGGTACCCTAGGGCCGGTTGCCGCCGAATTCTATCGACTGGGTAGGCGGCACAACAACCCCCAATCGTTTGCCCGGGCCGCGACTAATTTTTTAGGTTCGCTTTCTACGGAGGATAGAACGCCGGACCTAGGAGCAGGCTTTGCCTTTGTAAGTTCGCAGCTACTTATGTCGCAGCTTGGATTTACCGCCGCTGCCGTGGCTGAGAAAGTGATGCGAAAAAAGTATAGGTACGAACTATCCCGGGTGGCCGATAGTGCAGGGAAGGAACTTACCATTATGATTAAGGCATTGAGCCATCTTCTAAATGTTCGGCATATAGAGCATTTGCGCGGCTTAGTGGCCGACAGCGGCACCGTGCACTTTGCAGACACCTATAGTCTATCGGCAATTGATGCGACAGGGGTACGCAGGGACGGCGACATATTTAGTCGTGATATGATCTTGCCCGAGATTGCCACCCGCTTCGATCAGCTGCGCGATCCGCACGGGTGGGCCTGGCCCGATAGCCCAGAGCGGGAATACCGAGTAATGTCACTCAGTATGACGCCGCGTGTTGAGAATGAGCGTCCGGCTTAGAGCTCTACGTAGCCAATATCCGCCAGTGCTTCGTCGTGGTTTGGGTAGAAGTTGCGCTCCCAGGCGTGTTTTTCCAGGTCGTCAAATAAGTCCCAGCTCAGTTGGCGGCCGTCGGACAATTTTGCGTTTGATTCCACGTGGGCAACTTTGCGCATGCCCGGTATAACGGTAGATACGGCGCTAAACGACAAAATATAGCGCAGCGCCAGCTCGGGCAAGCTTTCGGCTTCTTTGCCAAGCAGTTGCTTTAGTTCGTTTATGCGACGCTCCAGTTCTTCGCGGCGCTTGCCGCTAAAGTATGTTGCGCGGAAGTCGCCTGGCTCAAATACCGTATCTTTGGTGATGGCGCCGGTTAAGCCGCCTTCGTCCAGAGGTACGCGGGCTATAATACCTATTTTGTGCTCTTTGGCCTCGGGGAAAAGTTTGTCGGCGGGCAATTGGTGAAAAATGTTAAAAATGCACTGGATAGTTTCTATCAGGCCGGTGTCGATGGTACGCAGGCAATTACTAGGCTGGTAATCGTTAATGGAAATGCCCCAGTGCTTTACTTTGCCCTCCTTGGTAAGACGCTTTACGGTCTCCTGCCAGCCGACATCATCGGCAAAGTAATCCTGCCACACATGAAATTGCACGAGGTCGAGACTATCTACGCCCAGCGAGCGCAGCGAATCTTCGACGCAGCGCTGGATATGTTCGGGTGGAAAGACTTCGCCTATCGGAATACCATGGTGGGCTGGCCACAAGAAGTTTTTTGGCGGAATTTTAGTAGCCACAATAATTTTGTCACGCTTCTTGTATTCTTTTAAGAATGCGCCAATGAGGGCTTCGGAAGGATGTTCACTGGGCTTGGCGCTATCCCAGCCGTACATCCAGGCCGTGTCAATAAAATTGCCGCCAAGCTCGGCGTAGCGGTGCAGGGCACGCAGGCTTTCGGCAATGTCGGCGCCAACCCACATATTGGGGTCGTTGGCCAGTTGCCAGGTGCCAAAACCTATCTCTGATACTTTGAGGCCCGTAGCACCCAATTTACGATATTTCATGACTGCCCTCCGCACACGTTCTTGCTGATTGCAGTATAATTGAGCTCATGCAAAAACCGAAGCGACCGTCATTGCAGCATTTTTCCGCATATTGCATTGTCGGCCACCCGAAGGGGGTGGCGTGAAGACTGTATTATTTGTACCTGGCTTTATGGAAGATTACGCCAGCCGCGACTACGAGACATTACTGGCAGGCATAGGGGCCAAAGGGTATCGGACGCAGTTTGTGCCCATTGCCTGGCGCCGCACGGTTATAGACGACTGGGTGCAGGAACTCCACGAGGTGTATCGTACCCATAATCCTAAGCAAACGGTACTTGCGGGTTTTTCTTTTGGCGCCATGGTGGCGCTTATGGCGGCTTCTCAGCGACAACCAGCGGCATTGTGGCTATGCTCGCTGTCACCGTTTTTTGCCGAAGATATGCCCGACCTAAAGGTTACCTGGTTGCACGACATAGGCGAGCGCCGGGCGGCGCGGTTCCGCAAGTTGCCGTTTAGTGCAATTGTGCCCAAAGTGGACTGCCCAATATTACTTGTTGGCGGCGCCAACGAAGTGTCCCGCGTAGCCGAGCGGCGCAACCAGGCCGCAACCGCCTGGCCTCATGCCGTGGCCTGCGTGGCGCCCGACTGCGCGCACGACGTCACCAACGCACACTATAGGCAGACGCTCCTCGAGCATATATAGTTATCGGTAATGAGCAGCGCGTTTCGTTGGGCTAAATTTGCAGTAATTGCCGTTACTTTGGCGGTGCTGTTTGCCGCGCCGTCTGCGCACGCCCAAGGCAATGATTTTACGATCAATAGCTTCGACGCTCACTACGCCCTGACACGTGTTGATCCCCAGGGCGAGTTGCACGTAACTGAGCGCATTGATGTGACGTTCCCGGGCTTAAATCATGGCTTGCTGCGGGCCATTCCGGCCAGCTACAAAAATCATCGCCTGCAACTGCACGTTGCCTCGGTGTCCTCTGACACGCACGCGCCCGCGCAGTACAGTATCTACACCGAAAACAACAACCGGGTACTCAAAATTGGCGACCCCGACAAAATGGTCACCGGCCATCAGGAATACACCATCGATTACACCGTGCGCAACGTCATTACGTTTTACCCCGACCACGACGAATTCTATTGGGACATTAACGGCGACCAATGGCCGGAGCAAACAAATCACGTGTCGTTGCAGCTGCAACTGCCGGCTGATCTGCAGCTATCCCAGCAGCAACCCATATGCTACGCCGGAGGCTTCGGCAGTCTGTCGCGTGACTGCACGGTTGTAGTGAACCAGCCGCAGCATCGCCTAAGTGTGCAGACAAACAGCGGGCTGCTATCTAACCAGACGCTGAGCTTGGTAGCTGGCTTCCAGAAGGACTACTTCCGGCCCTCGACGCTGCTAGAAAGCGTCGGTGAATATAAGGCAAACATCCTTGGCTTTTTCGTTCCATTTTTGCTTTTTGCGATCCCCAGCGGCTGGTACTGGTTTACGCGCGGACGCGACCCCAAGGGACGCGGCGTAATTGTGCCGGAGTACGACGTCCCAAAGGGCTTATCGACGCTAGACGTGGGCACCATTATAGACTTTAAGACCGACAACAAAGACATTACGGCCACCATTATCGGCCTGGCAGTGCGCGGTTATATCAAAATTATTGAACAGACTGAAGCGCGACGCTTGCGGCGCGACATCACTAAGTACACGCTACGCCTAGTTAACATCGATAAAGCCGGCTTGACCCCGCACGAGCGTACCCTGCTGGAGGGCATTTTTACCGACTACACCAAAGATACCGAAGTTGATTTGAGCTACCTCAAGTACAAACTGTCTACCATCGCCACTAAGCTTCGCAAAGTCGTCAACGACGACCTTGTCGTCCGCGGCTATTTTAAGAAAAATGTGTCTGCTGTGGCAGTCTCCGGCATAGGCAGTGCAGTCGTTTTTGGTCTTTTCCTTTTTATGGGCATCTTGCATGGCCTGCAATTGCCGGCGGCTGTAGCGTTTGGTGCAATAGCCGGCGGTGTGCTGGCGGTTATGTTCTTTTACTTCTCGTCGGCCCGCACTGCCCAAGGAGTGGCGGCAAAAGAGCAGATTTTGGGGCTCAAAATGTATCTGCAGTTTGCCGAGGCCGACCGTATAAAAATGTTGCAAAGTCCTAGTGCCCGCTATGGCACCCACGGCCCCGGACCGGCGCGCACAGTGGAGCTGTTCGAAAAGCTGCTGCCATA
The DNA here is from genome assembly GCA_035478295.1 of Bacillota bacterium. GTDB lineage: Bacteria > Patescibacteriota > Saccharimonadia > Saccharimonadales > UBA4665 > PMNU01. Next base: position 31,154 of record DATIJU010000012.1, read on the forward strand.
CGCCATTGTGCTGGGCGTAGAAACAGACTGGGCGAAGCAATTTGAAGACATCTATCGAACGCCGCCGGGTTGGTATAGCGGAAATTGGACAACATTTAATGTACTCTACCTCACCAGCAGCCTGAGCGACGGGATCGGCGGCGCGGTCAACAGCGCCTTTAGCAGCCCAAGCAGCAGCGGTTCCAGCGGCTTTTCTGGCGGCGGCGCCGGGGGCGGCGGTGGTGGTGGAGGCGGAGGGGGCTGGTAATGCGCGAATTACTGCGAATCATTACGTTTACCAAGAATTTGTGGCGCTATTACGTGCTTATTTCGGTATTTACCATACTGCTGTCGGTAATGAGCCAGCTGCAGCCGCTGTTTACTAAGGGCGCCATCGACCAGATTACTAATATACTGGGCGGCGGGCATGCCAATATCAAACTGGTGGCCATTTTTGCCGTAGCTATATTCCTTACCGACGTGGGGCAGACGCTGCTGAGCAATATTGGCGGGTACATTGGCGACATCATGAGCGCCAAGCTTTCTAAAGAATTGGGCGAGCGCTACTACAAGCACATTTTGGGCCTGCCGCAGCAGTACTTCGATACCGAATTATCCGGCAAAATTATTAACCGCATGACGCGCGGCATCGGCCAAATTGGCGGCTTTATGCAAATGCTCAGCAATAACTTTTTGCAGTTTTTGTTTAGCACCATTTTCTCGCTTATTGTCGTGTTCTATTACAGCTGGCAAGTGGGCCTTATGCTGTTGCTGCTCTACCCGGTATTTATCTGGCTTACCACGCGCACCAGCACCAAATGGCAAGCTTACCAGAAAGAAATTAACGAGCACCAGGATATCGCCAGCGGCCGTTTTGCCGAAGCAGTTGGGCAAGTGCGAGTAGTAAAAAGTTACTTGCAAGAGGCCCGCGAGCTGGCCTTTTTGGGCAAACACTACGCCCAGGCGCTTAAAACCACCCGGCCGCAGAGTAAGCTGTGGCACAAGCAAGATGTGTGGCGCCGGCTGATACTCAACCTTATTTTCTTGGGCGTGTTCGTGTACATCTTTGTGGCGACAGCGCGCGGCGAGTATAGCCTTGGTACCATGGTGCTGCTTATTCAGTACGCAATGCTTATCCGCATACCGATATTTACTATCAGCTTTTTGGTAGACCAAACGCAGCGGGCAGTGTCTAACACCCGCGAATACTTCGAAGTTATGGATCAGCAGCCCGAAATTATTGATCACGCAGGCGCCAAGGCGCTCCAAATAGCGCGCGGCGAGATTGTTTTTGATGACGTGCACTTTGCCTACGACACCGACAAGCCAGTGCTTAAGGGTATTAGCTTTACTGTTGCGCCCGACACCAAGGTTGCATTAGTAGGCGAGAGCGGTGAGGGCAAAACCACCATCACCAACTTGCTGCTACGCCTGTACGAGGTAAGCGGCGGCCAAATTCGTATCGATGGCCAAAACATTAACGATGTAACCCAGCACAGTTTGCGCGGCGCTATTGGCATTGTGTTTCAGGAACCGGCGCTTTTTAGCGGCACCATACGCGAAAATATCAGTTACGCTCATCCCGGTGCCACCGAGGAACAAATTACTGCCGCGGCCAAAGCTGCCAATGCGCACGAGTTTATTACCAAGTTCGACAGCGGTTACGACACCGAAATTGGCGAGCGCGGCCTCAAACTAAGCGGCGGCCAAAAGCAGCGCATTGCCATTGCCCGGGCGCTGCTTAAGGACGCGCCCATACTCATACTGGACGAAGCCACCAGCAGCCTGGACAGCAAGAGCGAACAGATGGTGCAAGAAGCCCTGGAACATCTTATGAAGGGCCGCACTACGCTCATCATCGCCCACCGTTTGAGCACCATTCAAAATGTAGATCAAATTGTGACGCTTAAAGATGGCAGGGTAAACGAGGCGGGTACACCTGCCGAGCTGGCTGCCAGCAAGGGTATTTACGCGCAGCTCCTAGCTTTGCAACACGGCCACACCGAAAGTAACAAGAAGCAGCTCAAGAAGTACGATATTGCCGGCTAACTTGCCAGTAGCATTAGTTGACTTCTGTTTATGAGGATGGTTTATTAGAGTCAATTATGGCAGATCCAGAACGCCTATCAAATACAACGCCCATTGTGCCCTCGATAGTCGAGGACCGATTTAGTGGGCTAACACAGCTAGGCGAACTAATAACCGAGCAGCAAACGCACGAGCGGGCTTTTTTGGCGCGCAATGCAGCGGCGCGGGGTGTGCTGGCCACCGAAGTAATCCCGGAGGTGCGCACAGCCATAACTGCGACGCACGATCTAGCCATAACTAGTGGCGAATTTACATCGCTTAACGAAGCATCACTCGCGCATGCTGGCACGGCACTAGCTGGCAATATACAGTCGTATGCAGACCCGTTTGTGCTCGCCAGCGATGCGCTCTTAAGCCCGGACACGCCACGGCTTGGCATACGTATAGCTCCTGTTTTGCTAGAACGCGACCCGCAGCGAAGCGTTTTTATAGCGAAGGACGAACTCCGTGCGCACCACCCCAACGACGCACCACGGTCATTCACGACACACGACACTAGAGATTACGAATTTCATGGCCTAAAAATAGACTTGCCGGTACTCGTAGACCCCACCGAGTACACGCTGAAAGAGTACCTTGCCTTGCCCTACGAAGCCGCTGACGGGTTTGCCGCACAGGTCGTAAGCGGCTGGCGTGGGCTAAGAGAGCAGTACGCCACGGATGCTGCGTACCACCGCGCGCCCCGAATCATCCGTGCCATTGGCGTTCTGCCGCTATCTGGTCCGCGCGCAGAAAAAGCTGTATTTGACCACGAGTACGCATTTACGCCGAGTGTTACATTTCCCCCATCAGATGACGGTGATCTTAAGCGTACCTACGGCGTGCACATGTTGGTGCGCGGCGAAGACAACGCGGGCGGACGAAGTTTGCGCCGTTGGTGGAGCGACAAACAAAGCCTAAACGTTATGGCTGCAGCTGGCAGGCACGAAGCGCCCTTGGTTGTAAGCCGGCAAGGTGAGGCAGTTCCCGAAGGCGACATGCCCGGCACGCTTACGCCCCGCTCGCAAGGTGCAGTAGCCATTTACTTGGCACCGCACACCGTGCACAATAAACTAAGGAGTGCGGCGCCGGCACCACCTTCCTCTGCTGGTTCCTACATGATGTCCTCCGACACTCCTAAGATGATTTCAGCCAGGGGAGGCTTAGGTAGCGCGTCTGTAGAAGTTGGCACTGCCAACTGGGGCTCTAATACCGACTATAATGACCCTTACACCGAGGTGCGTGCGGACACTAGCCGCCCCGCAACTATCTTTGTACTGCAACTGCTTACTATCGGCCGCTAGCTTTTTGCCTAGCCAGCCAGTTTTTGTCCGCGTATAATAGGGCTAACCAGAAGGGAACCAGGAGGATATTTTAATGGCGAAAACACGCCCACATGAACGCGTGATTGCACTTGTTATCGCAGTCTTATTTTTTGGCTTTTCGTTCGGCCTGAGCTTTGTAGTAATCTACCAGCTCTATAGCAACAATAAGGAGGCAAAAAACGTGAACAACACTTCAACGTCGAGCAATAACAATACGCCCGCAGCCAGCACTAACACTCAAGCCAGCGGCAAGCTCGAAGGCACACAACTGGCCGACTTTACGCCAGTAGACCACATCGACAGCCTGCAAACCGTGGACCAGCAAGCCGGCAATGGCTCTGAGGCCAAGGCGGGCGACACCGTAACGGTACACTACACCGGCGCCGTAGCTGCCACCGGCAAAATCTTTCAAAGCTCTTACGACACCGGCCAGCCGGTTAGCTTTTCGCTGAGCGGCGTAATTAAGGGCTGGCAGGACGGCATCCCCGGCATGAAGGCCGGCGGCAAGCGCCGCCTGCTTATCCCGGCCGACCAAGCATATGGCGCTAACCCGCCCTCGGGTTCTGGCATTCCGGCTAACGCCGACCTCGTTTTTGACGTCACCCTCGTATCTGTAGGCGAGTAACCCCAAAAGAGTTAAATAGCGTAAAAAACACAATATATAGTGTCTTGCGCGAAACATAAGCGCTATATACAATACACATAACAGACAAAAGAAACAGCCAGAGGGGACAATATGGTCAAGAACATCACTATTTTCACTACCAATACCTGCGCATACTGCGCCATGGTAAAGAAGTGGCTAGACACAAAGGGCCACAACTACGAAGTAGTGAATCTTGACGAAAAGCCGGAGCGCCAGGCAGAAGCCCTGCGTTTAAGCGGCGCCCTTACTGTTCCAGTTACGGTAGTTACTAAGCACGACGACAGCCAAGAAGTTATTGTGGGCTTTAACCTAGCCCGCCTTGCTCCGGCCGTTTCCTAAAGAAGACAAAGGCAGATTATATAATGGCAGACGATCCTACGCGCACCAGCGCACCGGTGCATGATGTTGTTATTGTGGGCGCCGGCCCGGCAGCGCTCACCGCAGCAATTTATACCACCCGCGAAGACATCGACACCGTGTTGTACGAACGCGGCGTGGTGGGCGGTCTCGCCGCCGTAACCGACTGGATCGACAATTACCCGGGATTCCCTAAGGGCATTGCCGGCCTGGAATACGCCGATTTGCTCCGCGAACAAGCCGAGCGCTTCGGCGCTCAGATAGAGCTGGGCGAGGTAACCAAGATTACCGGCGAAGTTAAGGGCATTACCGACGACGGCAAGTACAAGCGCCTGGACACCACCGACGGCGAAGTGCTTGCCAAGGCCGTACTTATTGCAACCGGCAGCGACTACAAAAAAGTGGGCGTACCCGGCGAGCTGGAATATTACGCGCACGGCGTGCACTACTGCGCAACCTGCGACGGCGCCTTTTACCGCGACAAGCGCTTGGTAGTGGTGGGCGGCGGCAACTCCGCCGTACAGGAGGCTATGTTCCTCACTAAGTTTGCCAGCCACATCGATCTTTTGGTGCGCAGCGACCATATGCGCGCCTCCGAAATTTTACAGGACGAACTGCGCGAAAAGCACAAAGATAAAATTACTGTACACTTTAACACCACCACTGACGAAATTGTGGGCGAGGACAAGCACGTAGTAAAAGTAATCGGCACCGATACCACTACCGGCAACAAGGTAGAATTCCCCACCGACGGTGTATTTGTGTTTGTGGGCCTTAAGCCCAATACCGAATTTTTAACCGGCACCGGCATCGAGCTGGACGAACGCGGCCTTATTAAAAGCAACGACCACATGGAAACCAACATACCCGGCGTATTTGTTGCGGGCGATGTGCGCTCTGGCGCCACCATGCAAATTGCCAGCGCCACCGGCGACGGCGCAACTGCTGCGCTGTACATCCGCGAATACCTCAACGAACACGCCCGCATCCACGGCGAATAAACACTGTTATTTTTAAACTAAGCCGTCGCCAGCGGCGGCCTGATAAGCACGAGCAATTTTCTAATCACCCCTGGAATGGTATAATTGCTCCCTGTAAGGAGCTTATTGGTTTATGAAAAAGATTATTATTGCAGCAGTTGTGGCCGTAGTGGCAATTGCCGGCATCACCGCAGTTGTGCTTTCGCACAAAAAGAACACCGACAAAAAGGCTACGTCGACCACCGCGCAAACGAGCACTAACGGCAGCTCTACGAGCACCGGCTCTAACAACAGTACAGACAACATGAGCAACATGAACTCTGGTAACAGCAACAGCAGCTCAAACAACTCGTCGTCTAGCAGCAGTGCGGCTTCGCCCGTTGCCACCGATAAAGTAACCATTGCCGACTTTGCCTACACACCGGCCAGTATTACCGTTAAGAAGGGTACATCGGTTACCTGGACCAACGAAGACAGCGCCCAGCACACCGTAACCATCGACGACGGCACCGGCCCCCACAGCCAGCCGCTCAACAAAGGTGACACCTACACGTACACATTTAGTGACGCAGGCACCTACAAATACCACTGTACGTTCCACTCCAACATGACCGGTACCGTCACTGTTACCGAGTAGAACGTAGAACCAAGTCAAAACTCCGGATTACCCGCCTGGCAACAGGCGGGTTTTCTTTAGGGTCCCAGCTGAGTGTTATAGGAGGAGAATACAGACTCTGGCCGTGGCGACTCTTTGCGGATAGAAGCCATTGCGTCGTTTGCAAGATGCGTACTGAAAGTTGCATTAGCAGACTCTCACTTAACTGGTTATTGGAGTGAATCGAGTAAAATCGGAAATTCTTTTTTCAAGTCGGTCAACTATAATCTCCAATTCGACCTTAGCTTCAGCCCGAAGCCCCAAGCTTTTTGCAACACCTTCAATGTCGGTACTCAGTCTACGACTTAGCTTGATGGTAGTGTCATATTCATTGATTTGGTGTCTGTAGGCATGAATCTGCATTGAGTCACCAGCTCGCGGTGGCTCATTCATGGCAGAAAAATCAAACTCGCGCTCCATGTAATTTAGAAGATGGTCTTGTAGCACTAGCACGAAATGCTTATTGAGATGCTCGAACGTACTTAGCTTATGATGGAGCTGAACGAGTGTTGTCTTTGCCGTCATCTTCCAGTTAATACCGAAGTTCTTTTTCTCAATCTCTGTATCAGTATTTAACCCTAGCTCTTTTAGTAATAGCAATCTCTCGGACCATAATGAGCCGGTAGTATCGAGCGCCTGAAGTTCAATACCTACAAAATCGATAACCTTTCCGTCCCTGGCTGAAACCAAGAAAAAGTCAACATTTCCTCCAGGAATAGGCATTTCGGGTACTAGGTGTAATTCATTACCTGGTTCGTGATTTTTGAGTAAGTGTAAGCAATCAACGAAGACCTTTCCGGCCTCAAGAAATCTAGTGGGGTCTACTATCAAATCCCGCGGGTCTTTACCAACACGAACTACAGTTGTCCCAATAGTTTGAGTAGCTTCACTCTTACGAATCTTTATTGATCGTTTGCCGGTATACTTATCGACTTGGTTCTCGACCACTTTCTTCCAGTCGACAGTCGGGTCTTTGACGTAGTAGCCATAAAATTCAACAATTGCACTCATGATAGACGATTCTCCAGCCTGCTGGCAGTTATTTCTAGATACTCTTGTGATATATCAATGCCGATAGACTTCTTCCCTAGCTTATTAGCTACTATACACGTTGTGCCAGTCCCAAGAAACGGATCTAGAATGATTCCACCGGGCGGGCAGGTCGCGAGTATCGGTATACGACACAGCTCCTCAGGATATGCGGCATAGTGTAGCTTACGTTTTTGCGTGTCTTCGGGTAAAATTTCCCAAACATCTCTGGGTTTACTGCCGTTTTTATGATATTTAAGGAAGTAATACCCCTTTTGCTCAAGCTCTTTAGCGCGGCCGGAAAGCCTGCTTGAGTCAGAGTGTGTAGATCGTTGAGTCCCGCGAATCACCATGCGAAAATCTGCAATTTCGCCTAATTGCATTTGGTCTAGGATGTTCTCTAGAGCGTCAAAAGCAGCCTGCTTCTCAGTTATATCTAGACTCGTGGAAAGTTCAATTTGTCGTTTATATCTTACCCCCGACACTCCTGTCGCCGAAACCATATTACCGTTCAACATTTTAGTTTGAGCCGGAGGCTTCCGGATGGCATCGGCATTATAGTAATAGCCCTTGCTCTTCTTAACAAAATGGAAAATCTGCTCGTGCACGTTACCTAATTTATCCTTGGCATTATCTGGCCCGCCCTTTACCTTGTGCCAAATAACTTCATTTCTTAGGACCCAACCTTGATCATCAGTCATTTTAATGGCTACCCGCCACGGTATGCCTAGTAGATGTTTATTACTATATGTATCGCCAATATTAAGCCAAAACGATCCCGTATCTTTTAATACTCTTTTGACTTCCTCGATAATTTGAAGTAATTCATCAATAAAGAGTTGGTAGGTGCTTTCTAGTCCTATGCCCCCGGCAGCGTATTCGCGCATATTCCAATAAGGCGGGCTTGTCATGCAGCAATCTACCGATTGATCGGGAAGTTCTTTCAATATTTCTAACGCATTACCACAAAGCAGCAGTGGTTTGATGCTACTACTGGTAATGTAGCTTGTTACGTCTCTCGCATTGTTCAGCATGGGTATGTCTATATTATACGATCCGGCCCGATAATCTACTCTTATGAATGCAGGGATGCCGAAGATTTAACACATCAAAACTACCTAGCGGAGTAACCCAAGTACAATGATTGGCCCACCCTCCCTCGTGACTAGGGAGATAGTGCTCGAACCGAAAGACTCACTATTGCTGCAAAAGCTGAGCCAGTTCAGCAAAAGTAGGCCGCTCCGTAATATCCGCCTGCACGCACGACTGATACAGCTCGAACATGGCTGCAAACTGTGCGCTGCGGGGGTCGTCGGAGTGCGACAACAGGTCGTCCATAAGGTTGCCGAAGGCGCATACGTCTATGGCTTCGCGCCATGGTGCCGTCTCTGGCTGGTAGACAGATGCGGCGCCAAAGTCGCCCACGTATGGTGCACCGCTGTCGCTTGCCAGTATGTTGTGGGCATACAGGTCGCCGTGCTGCACGCCGTTGTCGTGCAGGTGCGCGAGTGCCGCTGCTACGCCGCTGAGCGTGGTGAGTATAGATTGCATGCTAAAACGCTTGCCGGGAGCAAATACGTCGCGCGTAAGTGTTTTGAAATTGGGCGGCAGGCCCAGTTGGTTAAACTCGGCAGGGATGAGCGGCAGTATAATTGCCGGCTTGTGTTCGGGAGCGTCAACAACTTTGGCGATGGCTGAGATGAGGTTGGGGTGGATGCCGGCTGCCGTGCTGGCCTGTATTTCGTCGGCCACCAGGCCGTCGGTAGAGAGGTGGCCGCCGTATAGCTTAACCGCTACGTCGCGGCCGTCTGGCAGGGTGGCTCGCAGTACGGTGTTGTTGGCGCTTTTGCCAATTTGTTCGGCTACTTTTAGGTCTTGCCAGGACACCTCTGGCAGCTCGTCTATGCCCGTAACGGCGTCTTTGCAAAACGGGTTGCCGGCGTCGCTATACCATGCCAGGGCAGGTAAGTCGGCCAGCCAGGAGGGCTCGTACACAAAATTGTTAGCCGCCAAGCGCAGTATTTCGAGGTCCTGGCAGCGCAAGATTTCGCGCGGCAGGTCGTGCAATTTGTTGCCGGATAGCATGAGCTTTTGGAGGTTTACCAGGCGGCCAATGGATGCAGGCACGCTAGTTAGCTGATTGTCGGTGAGCGTAATGCCGCGAATAGACTCCGGCAGCGCAGCGTCGGGCCATTCGGCAATTTTGCAGCCGCGCATGCCCAGCATTTGCAGGCTAGGGCACTTGGCCAGCTGCACGGGTACCTCTGTAAAATTGCTATTAGAGAAAAACGCCACGCGCAGTTTCTTAAACTGACTCATGCCAATGGGCAGCGCCGAGAGTGTCCCTGAGATGTCGAGTATTTCCAGCTCTGCCGCGTGGTCGAAGGCGGCCACCGGAAAGCTGCTTGCGCCGCGAGCGGTAAACTTTTTGAGTATCGGATCGTAGGAAGTCTCTGCCGAACTCATATCTAGAACTTGGGGTACCCCGGAAAGTAATCGCCTATTACGCGATGTTTGTTTACGCCCTTGGCCTTTAAGTCTTTGGCGAAGGTTTCTACCATGGGCTCTGGGCCGGACAGGTAATATAGCGCACGCCCGTCGTCGCCGCCCACCAGCTCTAGAATGCGGTCGGCACTGAGCGAGCCGGTTTCGCCTTTGTAGCCAGCCGGCGACTCTTTAACCACGGTGGTAAGCTTAAGGCCGTAATCTTTAAAGAGCTGCCCAAAAGCCAGCTCGTGAATGTCATTTACGGCATAAATAAGGTGGATGCTGCGCTGTTCGTGCGTGTCGTACAGATATTTGATCATGCTGTGCATGGGGGTTACGCCGATGCCGCCGGCTACAAACACCAATGGAATGGTTTTGTCTTTGGGCAGTACAAAGTCGCCCATGGGGTCGGCCAGCTTGAGCTGGGCACCAGGCTTGAGACCAGCGAGCGTCTGCTTGAAGGTGCTGCCGTGCTCAATGGCAAGCTTGGTGGTAATAGACACCATATCATCGGTAGGCGAGTTGCTGAGCGTAAACCAGCGGCGAATGCCACGGTCGTCGGGATGATCGTGGGGCAGGTATAGCTCGGTAAACTGCCCGGCAATCTGGCGCACCGGCTTCTCTGGCTTAAACCAGAAGGTCTTGATGTGCGCGGCGGTGTCCTCGGCGTGGTCAAACGTAACATTCATGCCCTTTATTTTACCACTGTCTCTTGTCATTGCGATGCCTCGGGTCGTGAGGGGTGCGGGCAAGACGCTTGTGCTACTATTTGAGTATGGATTTTAAGTACCTGCTTACCGCTACACGCCCGCGCGTGTACCTGTTGTGGGGATTACTCGTGCCTATTGGGTTTGTGGCTACCTATTTTTACCAGCGCCACGCTATAAACGCGCTGTGGACGGCGCTTTCGGTTATTGGGCTTGGCTACATGCTTAAAGTGATGCCCGTGAAGCAAGTGCCGCAAATGCGCCGTATTTTTGGAGCATGGCTCATCCCCATTGTGCTGGGCCTGGTGGCGTCGGCCATACCGTTTTATGTGCACTCCGCACTAGCTGGCAATTTTATTAGCCATTTGGGCGCATTTTGGCTGGGGGTTATGGCGGTAGGCTACTTTTTGAATGGCCTGGCCGACCCTCCTGCCAACTGGTACTTCTACAATGCCTTTATTAACGCCTTCTTCTGCGTCCTGTGTTTTACGACTGCCGATTTTGTACCACTGCAGTACTTGATTGCTGCCATTGTAAGCGGCTGGTCGATGCTTAATCTTTGGTTATTACGCGCAGACTGGTAAAGCGCTCGGGGTGATCGGTACAAATAGTGACGTCCGGGTAGAGTTTTTTGAAAAACTTGCCCAGCCAGCCCCAGTTAACGGTATATACATATAATTCGATGTGATGGCGCTGGGCGCGTTTGTAGGTGAGCGGGTTCATGAGCCATTTATTGAGGCCGATGCCCTGAGCGCGCAGGTGGCGGGCGCTATCGATAATGTCGAAGGGGCTGAAGTGCTCCAGCACGTACATCGGGATGTCTGGGCGGCGTTCGCCAATGCGTTTAAGTTCGCCATGTTTAAATGAAGCGACGCTGATGCGCGCCTTGGGATGCTGTTCGAGCACGCGCAATAGCTCGTCGGCGCTGCCTTCGTCCTTAATATCTATGATGAGCGGCTTAGAGCCTAAGATATGCAGGCAATCGTCGAGCGTGGGGATGGGTTGACCGTTTTTGAGGCTTATTTTTTGCAGTTCGGCAAGGGTTACATCGCGCACGTACACCTTTTGGGTGGCTACGCGGCCGGTGTGGTCGTCGTGCATCATCACCAGCTTGTCGTCTTTGGTGCGGTGCACGTCAAACTCAATGACATCTATGTCGCTTTTGAGAGCTGCTTTTATGCTGGCGGCGCTATTTTCGAGTGCCAGTCCGGCGGCGCCCCGATGTCCAATCAGTTTTGTCATAATGTTTTGGTCTGGCCTTTCCTAAAAAGGCAATGCTTCCGACTGAGGTTGACTCTAGTGTACAATACTATCGAATCGCCTAATAGAGATAATGTGAAGGAGCTGACATGGCCGATTTTAACGTAGTACTTACCCCAGGGGACTGGCAAAACGGCACGGTAAACACCGTTGTTGAGATTTCTAAGGGTTCAAACATGAAGATTGAGTGGGACCGTGAGCGTGCCTGTTTTATGCTCGACCGCGTAGAGCCCAAGATTTTTGCCAAACCCTGCAACTACGGCTTTATCCCCGGCACCAAAGACGAAGACGGCGATGAGCTCGACACGCTTATCATTTGCGGCCCCGTACCCACCGGCGTATGGATGGAAGCGCGCATTATTGGCGTCCTTAACTTTATTGACGACGGCGAAGCCGACCACAAGATTGTAGTAGTCCCAGCCGACGACCGCGACACCGGCGATAGCATCAAGACGCTCGACGACCTCGGCGACCGTTGGAAGCAGCAAATTGAGCACCACTTTATGCATTACAAAGACCTCAAAAAGCCCGGCAGCACCGAAGTACAGGGCTGGGGCAGTATCGAAGACGCCAAGAAGATCATTCTGGAGTCAATCACTCGCTGGACAAACAAATAGCAGGAGGGTTTTAGCCCATGCCGCTAGTTATTACTAAAACACTGATTGTTGACCCCGCTGGCAACATTCTATTTTTGAAGCGCAGCGATGATGACGTCAACCGCCCCGGCGAATGGGACTTGCCCGGCGGCGGCGTAGACAGCGGCGAAGACCCCACCACGGCTGCCATCCGCGAAGCCGACGAAGAAGCCGGCATTACGCTCAAAGACCCGCGACTGGTATTTGGCATTGCCGCCGACCCCGGCGACAAGCCGAAAGTCCGGCTGATATTTATCGAATACGTTACCTCCATTCCGGTGGTCGTGCTCAGCCACGAGCACAGCGATTACGCCTGGATGAGCGTAGAGCAGGCACTCAAAGACTGGAACCATCCAGTGTACTCCCGGGCACTTTTGTACGTGCAGAGGCAAGGACTGTTAGACGCCGGCAATGCCGGTAACATCGCCGTAACCTGCCGCAGCCTGGTGTACAACAGCGAAGGCAAGATACTCATTGCCCGGCGCGGGCCAACCGATACATTTCACCCGGGTTCGTGGGACTTGCCCGGCGGACGACTGGAGGCTGGCGAGACACTCGAAGCTGCCGTCATCCGCGAGACACAAGAAGAAGTAGGGCTCACCCTAAGTCGTCCCGATGTACTCTATGCAATTACGGCACTGCGACCGCCTAAAAGTGCCAGCTGGGTATTTTTTGCCAGCCAAACCACCAATGAGCCAGTACTAGGCAGCGAACACGATGCGCTGCAGTGGATTAGTCTGGACGAGCTCCCGCACTACACCAACTACGACATACTCACCGGCATGCAGCAATTTGTAAGCGCTAGTCTTCAAAAGTAAGCTTGAGCCGTCTGTCGATAATCGTGTCGCCGTTGAACGCACGAACAACTTCCGGGTCTAAACCGTACCGCTGCAACGCCGCCCGCACGCTATTGGCTTGCAGGGCCTGCTGCAGTGATGAGTCGACAACGACATCATCCAGGTCGCACACAAACAAGGGCATTTGCTTGTCGTTGCTTAGCTCGGCTGTGCGCGCCGGCAGATCGGCTACAGAAGTAACGGCGTTGTAGGTAGCGCGCAGTTCAGCCTCTGTATATCCATTGGCGGGCAAGCGACCGTGACGTCCTTGTTGTACCCATATAGGGGTCGATTCGACGCCCCGCTCCTGCAGACCAGCCGTAGCTGCTGCTATATTCGCAGCACGGTCATCGATAACAAATACTTGGCGGCCGTCTTGTGCAGCTGCAAGATAGTCAAATACTGCAGCCGACTTTTTATCGGTAACCGCAAGAGGGGTAATAGCCCGCGTAAGATTTGCAGGCGTTACCGCATGATCCCGGGTCATGAGTATGCTGCGGCGAAGGTCGCTAATGCCGGTGTAGTGCATTTTGCGAAGCTGCTCTATGGGGTCCCCCTCGGTCCAGACAATAACCTGGCCGCGTATGGCAAGGTCGGATAGCGCATGAAGTGCGTCGGGGTAGGCGATGCTGCGCATGTAGTCATGATCGGTAATTGCCGTCCGTATGTCGCGCACAAAGGCTTCGCGCTCAGGCTTTGGACCCGTGTCGGTGCTAAGTGGTGCCGCAAGCGTGTAAAGACGATCAGGATAGCGTGGGTCCGATAAACGGTCAGCGACGTGCGGTTCATTAAATATTTCCGGTTGATAGATCGTGTCGTAGAGCACGTGGCCGCTTACTGTTTTATTACGGCAATCTACACCCATTCCCAGCGCAATCATCAGCTTTTGGTCGAACAGCATGTCCTCAGTCTGCGGATGCAGCGTCTCAGTAGCCAAGGTCATGACTGCCCTTGAGGTAATCACCAATATATGCTGTAGAACTGGCGTACATGCCCGTATAGTAATGTATCAACAGATAAGAACGCAAGGTTTGTTGCCTTTTGGCTACCGCTGATCGTACAATAAACGTAACCGATAACGCTTTTAAGTAACGGAGGGTTCTAAGATTATGGCAACAAAAGTGGCAATTAACGGCTTCGGCCGCATTGGACGAAATGCATTCAAGATTGCCTTCGATCGCAACGACCTTGCGGTGGTAGCAATTAACGACCTTACCGACACTAAAACGCTGGCATACTTGCTTAAGCACGACAGCAACTACGGCACCTACGAAAAAGAAGTCAGCTATGACGACACCAACCTTATTGTCGACGGCAAAAAGATTAAGGTGCTGGCCGAGAAAGACCCTGCCGCTCTCCCATGGAAAGATCTCGAAATTGATGTGGTTATTGAGTGCACCGGCTTCTTTGTAGAGCCCGACAAAGCCAAGGCCCACATCGCCGCTGGCGCCAAAAAGGTGGTCATTAGCGCGCCCGCCAAGGGCGAAAGCGCCGACAGCGCGCCAACTGTTGTGCTAGGCGTAAACGAAGACGACCTCAAGACAGATTCGCCGGTGGTAAGCAACGCAAGCTGCACTACCAACTGTATTACACCAGTAGCGGCCGTTATTGAAGGTCACTTTGGCATCGAGAAGATGTTTATGACCACCATTCACAGCTACACCGCCAGTCAAAAACTGCAAGACGCGCCCGGCGGCAAGGCCCTGCGTGATGGCCGTTCGGCCGCCGAAAACATTGTGCCCACTACTACTGGTGCCAGCATTGCAGCCGCCAAGGCGCTGCCAGCCCTTAAAGACAAGTTTGGTGCCCTGGAAATGCGCGTGCCCACCCCGGTAGTATCTATCGCCGACTTTGTAATCCTTACGAAGCGCGACGTTACCGTCGAAGAAGTGAACGACGTCTTTAAAAAGGCTGTTAAAGAACCCTACTACCAGGGCATTTTGGACGCCACCGAAGAAGAGCTGGTAAGCAGCGACTACATTGGTAACAGCCATTCGGCAGTTGTCGACCTTAAGCTTACGGCAGTTGTAGGCGGCAATCTTCTGAAGGTATGCGCCTGGTACGACAACGAATGGGGCTACAGCAACCGCCTCGTCGAAGAAGTTGCCGACCTCGGCAAACTCCTCAAGGCCTAGAGCTTTGTGGGTCGGCGTGCAGCGATAGGTCGGCTTATGGCCGAGCGCTCGCTCGGCCCGATACGTGAGCGGTTTTACCACCCGGATACTACCGTGAGTTCCCAGGTATTACCCAAGCGCAGGTGACTGGCGAAAATTGTCAAAAGATGGTATCATTTGACAAAGGAGCCGCGAATGGTTGGTGCAGTTTTGAAGGTTGGGCTTTGGCTGGTGGCGTTGTACGCCGTATTTAGCTTTGCCCAAACACCTGCTGTATCAAACGCGCTGATGCTGTTCTTCACTATTGGCGCTGTGCCCGGCACAGACATCGTCCTAACGCCACACCAAACCTTTATCTGGCTCGGTGTGGCGTTTGTTGTAACCCTCCTGCTGGTGTTTGGCACCAATATCTACCGCGGACTGGCGTGGATTGCAGGCTACAAGCAGCGCGCTCGCATGGCTCAGGAGCTGGCCGGCGTAAACACACTACCCGTAGTGCAGCCCATGCAGTCCGACTCTATACGCCCGGTAGCTGCACCGCGCCTGAGTATTGCGCCGCTTGCAGTAGCGGCCACCATCAAGCAGCTTAAGGCGCCGCAGCCGCGCACAGTTATCGATATTAAGCTGCCGCGCAAAGCCGGCCCGCTCGCCAAAGCATTTCAGGCGGTGAAACGGCCGGTAGTGCTGGGGTTGGCCATCATTGTGCTACCGCTTGCGTGGGCTGTGCGGGTTATAGCTGGCGGCGTTCATGCTGTTGCGCTGCATATTGTTGACATGGTTCGCACAGCCGCACGCTGGACTGCTGTACGCACCCGCCGCGTGGCGCATGTCATCGCAGCTGCAGCAACTACAGCCTTTTGGTTTAGTCTCAAGCACGCCGGCAACGCTGCCGAGACTACTGTAGATGCAGCCGCAATTGTGGTGCGCATTGTATGGGTAATTTTGGAGCCTCAGCTGCGCAGCTTTGATCGCTACCTCGAAAAACGGCTCAACCAAAATGATATTTTTAGAGGCATCGTTGCTACGATTGCTGATGTAAAACGCACCTACGAGTCTGTGCGCGTGCAAATTCGAACGCGCCTGGGCCTTTCCGCCGAAGACTAGCGCTAGCGTTTTGGTCACTGTATAGTAAGACTCATGAAGGTATTCATTGGCGCCGACCACAACGGCTTCGACTTTAAACAGACGTTGCTCGAAGCACTCACACGAGCCGGCTATGAGGTAGTAGACGAAGGCGATATCGAGCGCAAGCCGGACGACGATTTTCCGCAATTTGCCGCCCGCGCTATTGCCGCGCTCAAAGCAGATCCTGAAGACGACGCCAAGGCTATACTTATTTGCGGCTCGGGGCAGGGAATGTGCATGGCCGCCAATCGCTACAAAGGCATACGCGCTAGCCTAGTGTGGAACGCTGAAGAAGCCCGTGCTTCGCGTAACGACGACGACGCCAACGTACTCTGTTTGCCGGCTCGCTACATCTCTGTAGAAGATGCGGTGAGCCTCACTGAGACATGGCTGAGTACGCCATTTGCTGGTGCCGCCCGCTTTAAGCGGCGTATCAAAGAGCTCGACAATTTAGGCTAAAGATGTAGCCCTTTTTTAATGATGTAGTTGGTATTTGGCTTCGGTAAGGTAACGGTTGGCCCCGCGCTTTTGGCGCGCGCTGGTTGCTTTGACATGGATGGCTTCGTTACTTTATTCATGATTATAGTATAGCAAAAAGCACAATGGCGCCCAAGAGCGTAAGCAGTATCGAAGCAAGGCAGTAACGCCAATATTTTACATTAATGGTCGTGTTGCGGTTGATGGCATTTTCGGTATCGGCAAGCAGCTGGAGTACCAATGTTTGCGGGTCCATAGCCAGGTATTCGGGGTGCTGTGTGAGGTCTACAGAAGCGCCGAGGTAATTTTTGGGCACGAGTCCCAGACCGTTTAACACAAGAGACGCTAAAAATGGCAGCATCAAAAGGCCAAACTGCCACCAATGGCTCAAACCTAATGAGGCCTGCGCTATAAAAAGCAGCACGGCTACATTAGTGGCGGCAATGGCCAATATTTTAGAGTCCAGGCCACCGCCCTCGGCAATAACGTAACCCAGCTGGTTCTGTTGTGTGTCTAATAACGGCGTAAGGTCTTGTTCGTTTTGCATAAGCGGTATAATCTTACTAATAGTTACCCCTAGAAGTATACATAATAATGACTACTATTTGTCCAACAGTTACTGCCCAAAACGCCGAAGAGTACCGCGAGCAGATGGAGCGTGTGGCCAGCTTTGCGCCTCGCGTACACATAGACGTTGCCGACGGTATTTTTACGCCGGTTAAGCTCACGCCGCTCGACCAAGTATGGTGGCCTGGCAATATCCGTGCCGACATTCATGTGATGTACAAACAGCCCTTCAAATACACCAAGCTGTTATTCGACCTGCAGCCGCAACTTATTATCGTGCACGCCGAGTCGGAGGGTAATTTTATCGAATTTGCCGAAGCCGCACATAATCACGGCATAGAAGTAGGTGTGGCACTCAAGCCAGAGAGCACGCCAGACCTGATCCGGCCGGCCCTTGATTGGCTCGATTATGTGCTCATTTTTTCGGGCGACCTGGGCCGTTTTGGCGGCGAAGCAAACACTCACTTACTGGGCAAAGCGCTGCACCTCAAGCAAATGAAGCCCGGTCTAGAAATTGGCTGGGACGGCGGCATCAACAACAAAAATGCTGCCATATTGGCGGCAGGCGGTGTGGACGTGCTTAATGTTGGCGGCTTTATTCAGCACGCTATGGACCCAGCTTCGGCCTATCACAGCCTGGTGGAGCGGGTTGACGAACACTTTAAACAACCGCTTAACCGCAAAGTACACGCCGCACATATCTAAGTAACAGCTGCAAACGACGGCCGTTTGGCAGATGCTTTTGTACTGCAGCCGGACTGCTGCTGTGCTATCATGGCTAAGAAGCGTAAGCGTAACATCCTTGGGGGATTAACTCGCGTGAGACAGATATTTTCTATAGATGCCCTAGAGGCAAAAGCAAATGAGATTCGGCAAGACATTATTAAAATGCTTGAGGCCGCAGGCAGCGGGCACCCCGGCGGCTCGCTGGGCCAAGCAGATATTTATACGGCGCTGTATTTCAACATCATGAACCACGATCCGCACAATCCCAGCTGGGACGAGCGCGATATTCTAGTGCAAAGCAACGGCCACACCTGTCCGGTACGCTACGCCGCAATGGCTCATGCCGGCTATTTTGACCGCAAGGAGCTGCTTACTCTGCGCAAGTTTGGCTCACGCCTGCAGGGGCACCCCGAGCGTACCCGGCTGCCCGGGCTGGAAACCACCAGCGGCCCCTTGGGCAGCGGCTTGAGCCAGGCGGCAGGTATGGCGCTGGCACTCCGCATGCAAAAGCAGCTCCACCGCTGGGTATATGTAACTACCGGCGACGGTGAGCTCAATGAGGGCAATATCTGGGAAGCAGTAATGCTCATCGCCAAGTACAAGCTCACCAACCTCATTGCTATTGTAGACCGCAACAATATCCAAATTGATGGGCCCACCGAGGTAGTTATGCCGCTTGAGGACTTGCGCGCCAAGTGGGAATCGTTTGGCTGGCATGTGCTGGAAATTGACGGCAACGACGTTGAAGCAGTAATTGATGCCGTGGGCATGGCTAAGGCTATTGTAGAAAAGCCGGTCGTCATTTTGGCGCACACTATCCCTGGTAAAGGTGTCGACTTTATGGAGTACGACTTTCACTGGCACGGCGTTGCGCCCAACCACGAGCAGGCGCAGGTTGCATTAAAAGAGATTCATAGCCTTAAAGGCAAAATCAAGGCCTACGGAGCATAAAAAATGGCAGACCTATACCTCATACCTGATGTTCGTTCCAAAGATCTAAAGTCGGAGCCGATTCGTGCTGGCTTTGGCCGCGGTCTGGTAGAAGCCGCCCGGCGTAATGACAAAGTAGTCGGCATTTGCGCCGACCTCACTGACAGCACCAAAATGGGCGATTTTGCCAAAGCCTATCCCGACCGTTTTATCGAAGCCGGCATTGCCGAGCAAAACATCGCAACAGTTGGTGCAGGCCTGGCGTCGCAGGGTATGGTGGCCTTTGTAAGTAGCTATGCGGCGTTTAGCCCGGGGCGTAACTGGGAGCAAATCCGCACCACTGCCTGTTTGAATGAGCAGCCGGTTAAATTTGCCGGCAGCCACGCTGGCCTGAGTGTGGGCCCTGACGGCGCGACACACCAGGTACTCGAGGACATTGCGCTTATGCGCGTGCTGCCCCATATGAAGGTCTTTGTACCTTGCGACTCAATCGAGGCCGAGAAGATCACACTGGCTATGGCCAACGACCCTAGCCCCAACTACCTGCGTCTGGCCCGCGAGGCAACGCCCATCATTACCACCGATAAAACGCCATTCGAGATTGGCAAGGCCTATGTATACCGCGAGGGTACCGATGTAACGCTTATCGCCACTGGCACGCTCACCTATCACGCCCTGGTAGCCGCCGAGATACTCAAAAAAGATGGCATATCAGCCGAAGTTGTGCATGTGCCTACCATTAAGCCGCTCGACGAGCGCACGCTGCTTGCCAGCATTAAAAAAACCGGCTTAGTAGTTACTGCCGAAGAAGGACAGATTGCCGGAGGCCTGGGCGGCGCTGTAGCCGAACTTGTAGCCGAAAAATACCCGGTACTTATGCGACGCATTGGCATGCGGGATCGTTTTGGTGAATCGGGTGAGCCCGGCGAGCTGTTCGAGCATTTTGGCCTTACTGCTACGCACATTGCGCTCGCGGCGCACGAGTTAGCAGGCAAAAAGCGCTAGCCAGCTTGCAAGCATTAGCACTATAATACGCCTAAAGGTTAGGCGTATTTTTAAGTGCAGGGAGATTTACGATGGATTTAGACATAAACGAACTTGAGCAGATCGCACAGCAGATGGTGGCGCCAGGCAAGGGGCTGCTGGCTGCCGACGAAAGTAACGCCAGCTGCCAGAAGCGCTTTGATGCGGTGCATGTGCCATGCACCGAAGAAACTCGCCGCGAATACCGTGAGCTGCTCATTACCACACCCGACGCCGAAAAATACTTAAGCGGTGTTATCTTTTTTGACGAAACATTTTGGCAGGCAACACACACCGGCCAAGTATTTCGTGAATATCTCAAAAACCACGGCATACTGCCCGGTATCAAGGTAGACAAAGGCCTGGTAGATTTGCCCGGCTTTCCCGGCGAAAAGGTAACTCAAGGCCTAGACGGTTTACCCGAACACATGGCCACCTATCACGCCGCCGGCGCCAAGTTTGCTAAATTCCGCTGCGTTATTACCATTGGTGACGGCATCCCCACCGACGAGTGTATTGGTGCAAACGCCTACATTTTGGCCCGTTATGCGCGCATTTGCCAAGAAGCCGGCATGGTGCCTATGGTGGAGCCAGAAGTGTTGTTCGACGGCAATCACACCGCCGAACAGTGTGAGCAAGTGCTAGGGCACACACTGGACATTTTGTTTCAGACAATGCGCGCCTTTAAGGTGCATCTGCCCGGCGCGATCCTCAAAACCAGCATGGTACTACCCGGCAAAGACAGCGGCGTCGCCATTAATCACGACGAAGTAGCCGAGCGCACCGTGCGCGTTTTTCGGGAACACGTCCCCGAAGACCTTGGCGGCATCGTGTTCTTAAGCGGCGGCCAAACCAGCAACGACGCCTTTGCCGATCTTGCCCATATTGCCCAGCGCATAGCGCAGGCCGGTCCGCACCCCTGGAATGTCACGTTCTCGTATTCGCGCGCGCTGCAAGACCCGGTACTTAAAGCTTGGGCTGCTAACCGCAACGCCACCCAATCCACCAAAGACATTTTCCACCATCAGCTAGAACTGGCCAGCGCTGCCAGCAAGGGCGAACTGGATGAATCCCAACTGGGCGAAGACGTCAGCGCCTCGCACGCCCAAGACCTGTAGAATTTCCAAAATTATTGGTAGAGCCTTTCGAGACGATCCATACCTACAATATAATCAGGCCGCAGCATGCAGAGATAAGCAAATGCCAGGCCGGCCCGCTCCATGGCGCTACGCCGCTCCTCATATGCCCGTGCACTGTGAGTATCCTCGGCTTTTACGCGTTCTGCATCAAATCGAGGCGTTGCACGATAGAGGAGTATGTCGCTGCCGTACAAAAGCGGCGATAAAACGATTCCACCTATATGGCCAGGATTTGACGGATAAAACACGTCGGCTAATAGCGTAAGATCGCTGTGCGACGGCAATCGTGTAACGCCGCCATGGTCCTGCGACATTCGCGGATGCGAGTGCACGAAGCTCGCCACGTTAGATGGCCGTGCACCGTAGAAAAGTGGATACAAGCTGATCGCGTTGGTTGGGTCAAAACCGTCGTTTTCCTCGGCAGTCTCCGGTATGTGTACACTCGAATAACCAATGGCACCCGAAGCATACTTATTGACTGTAAAAGCGCCCTCTGTGCCCGATCTGCTTAGCTGGGCGCTTAAAAGCATGATGCGCGTCTGGAATTTAACATCCTGCATGGTACAAGTTAGCTCGGACAACGTAAGGGCAGCGTTAGACTCGATCATAAAGACATACAATAACATCATAAAGTGTTAGCCCGCACGTTGTATTTTGCTGCGCCGCATGCCACAATAGAGGTTAAACATAACCACTTTAGAAATGGGAAAGAGGGGGCATGCACGATTTTGACGTCATCAGTATCGGCGACATTGTAACCGACGCGTTTATTAAGCTGTTTGACGAAGAAGAAAAAGTCGTCACCGACGCGCAAGGTAATAAGTGGCTGTCTATACCGTTTGGCACCAAACTGCCATTCGACCATACCGAAGTTATAGAAGGCGTCGGCAACGCCGCAAACGGCGCCGTGGCCTTTGCTCGCTTGGGGCTCAAAACCGCCTTTGCCACCGACGTTGGCGGCGACCAGCAGGGCCGCGACATGATTATGGCGCTCGGCAAAAACCATGTCGATACCCGTTTTGTACGTATTCACCCCCACAAAAAGAGCAACTACCACTATGTGCTTTGGTACAAAGAAGAACGCACCATTCTTATAAAACACGAGGAATACGACTACCACTGGCCTCACCTGCGCGCCGGCGAGAAGCCCCGGTGGGTGTACTTTAGCTCGGTAAGCGAACACGCGCTGCCGTACCACGACCAAGTAGCCGACTGGCTCGACGAAAACCCCACCGTGCACCTAGCTCTCCAGCCGGGAACGTTCCAAATGGAAGCGGGCGTCAAGCGTCTGCATCGTCTCTACGAGCGCAGCTCCATCCTCATTCTTAACCGCGAAGAAGCCGTAACTGTGGGCGGCGGCAAGCACAGCGACATAAACGATCTTATTGATCACCTGCACGCCCTTGGCCCTAAGGTAGTCGTGATAACCGACGGCCCGAACGGCGCATACGCCAGCGACGGTCAGCAACGTTTGCAAATGCCGCTTTACCCCGACCCCGCGCCACCCGTCGATCGTACCGGCGCAGGCGATGCATTTGCGTCAACCTTTGTTGCGGCGGCAGCGAAGGGTCTCAGCCTGGAGGAAGCGCTGCTATGGGCGCCCATCAACAGCATGAGCGTCGTCCAAAAAGTTGGCGCGCAAGCTGGGCTGCTCAGCGAAAAGAAACTTTTAGAGTGGCTCCATAAAGCGCCTAAAGGCTATCACCCCAAGCCCTTTAAGTAAGCCCTCACCACCGCTCACGGCATACAAGCATTACATTTGTAGTACTATATTCAGCATGCGTGGTGAGTCACTACCCTCTGGCGACGATGATAGTCATAATGTCGATGCTGCATATGCAGATTTCTTGCAGCGGTTGCAAAAAAGAGAAGAAAATCGAATACCAGACGCACTGTTTACCGAATACCAGGATGAAGTTGCGTTTTCGATACTGGAGCAAGTGCGTCCCTGTAGACTCGAAGATGCGCCAGCCGCAATAGAAAACATATGGCAAACTATCCCGTGGGGGACTGCCGCCGCTGTCCGGCAAGTTGTGGCTCAGGCACATGGTATATCGTCGATGTACACTCGCGCGTTGCTCGCCGGTATCGATGAACCTGAATCAGCCGAAAGCACCCAGGTATTCGATCTTTTATCCGGATACGTGCAAGAGCTGCCGGACGATCCGTTTAGCGACCCCATAGGCCAAATAGACTGGCCCCAAAAAATCCAGCTGCTAACCCGGGCCCACGAACTTGTGAGCCAAATGACATACTTTGACCGCCGGGCCTTCGGCATTGAACGCCTAAGCCCGGCGATGATTGCATTTAGGCACATACTTACAAACCATGTCCGACATGTCTCGGAAGGCATCCGCGGACAAACTAACCTAAGCGCACTCGACGCCATACGTATAATTGATGCCGACAAAGCAATAGACGAAGAGCATCTAAGAACCTACCGGGACAGCCACAGCAAAGCCAAAATGCTCAATAGGCAACGCAGCATACCCGGCGATCTGTACGCGCTCATGGATGAAGCACGCTCCGACACCAACATGTCGGCAGGGATGGAGCTCTTCTACTCGCAAGTCGAGGAGCCGCTCCTCAGTATATTGGAAGAAGCCCAAACTAAGTGGACCTGGACGGACGTAAACCAGCTGTTGCGGGCATTCCCCGATATGCAATCGCGCGAAATGCAGATAATTACTATCGATGCTCTGGAGGACGCCGGCGAGCTCGACCTCGCCGACACGCCAACGGGCGCCGACTTAGCGGCGGATGGCTTAGCGGCGCTTATACACGCTGATATCTATAATAATATGGGGCCTGTGAGCATGCCCGCCCACATGATTATCGACAAGGGCGATCAATTTGAGGACATTACATACGAAAACGTCACGCTGCCGCGAGGTATGGTTCCGGCAGCAAGCGTCACTTTGTTAGGTACCTTTGCCGAAAAGGCATCTGAGGAAGATTTCCTGTCGGTATTAGACCGCATGCAAAGGACAATTCTCAGCAGACCCAGCGTAGTGGCCACCAACGTAAATGAGTGGCTCTTAACACTTGCCTTACTCCGCAAATACCCAAATCCCAGAGTGCGCGAAGTGACCGATCGTTTTATCGGCCAAGAAGGTTTTCCTCATGCAGCGTTTGCGCACATTGTTTCCGGCCAAAAACCAGGGAAGATTTACCTCACCCTAAGCGGCAAAATACGTGTTGATACTAATCTGGCCAACGGATATGAGCTCGCCGCTTCTCCCTATGTTGAAACGGAAGCTGCGCCGGAAGCCCCCAAAAGAACGAACGAGCAAAGACGTGCCTACTCCATGCCGGACAAGGGTGTTATGGCAGTGCCTGGCCGCCAAACTTCCAAGCGTCGGAGACAACGTGAGGCCGCCGCTGGTAGGCAATCGGTGCCTCAGACAGAAGAGCCTGACCAGCGGGCATCGCCACCGATTATCGTTACCACCCCTCCCCAGATCACCGCATTAAGCGAGCGGTTGTCTCCTGCCGATCGTTCTATCGTAGCCCAAGCAGTAGCCGAGTACGCCCAATACGGCCGCCACCCGCTCGCGCCCCTACGCGGACGCACTCGTGACGGAGCGATGCGATGCAAGATGCGTCTGAATGGCATCAGCACCGGTATCCGTGTAGTGCTTACTCATATGGGCGGCAACCGGTACGATATTGATGCCATCAATTACAGAGGCTCGGTCTACAAAAACTTACCTCGTTAAATGAGGCTAACCCACAAGTGGGCTGCCGGCCAACGAACGAGTCCAGCCGGAGTGTGGGGAGGTTCTGCGATTGTCCGCACGCCTCCGCTTATGGTAATCTGATGTGTAGATATGACACAGTTTCTGTCGAGGGCATTGGGGGCCGTAGAGCCGGCGTTTAGCCAAAGTATTCAGCAGCTAGAACACGCCGCCGGGCGTCCTGGTACCGACATTCGCTTGACTGCAGACATCATACAAAAAACCCGCAACAAAATTGCCGAGCTAGGCCTCGACCCCAGTGACACTACCGGCCCAGAGCTGTATGGCGCACTGCAGCAACGGCTCAAAACAGACGAGCAGCGCGTGCGCAGCGCACTCGGCATTGCCGCAAACGCCACGCCCGAAGACGTCATCACGCGGGTGCAGCAGTTCTTTAGCAAGCAGCAAAACCGCGGATTAAGTTTTGCGCTTAAAACCAGTGTCGCCAAAAAACTCCTCAAAAAGAAAATCCCAAAAAATGCCATGAAGCAGCTCGGCTATCGCTCGGCCGATTCTATGCTCAAACACGAGCATGTAGCCGATTTGTTTGCCGCAACGCTTATTGCCGAGCCCGCGGCCTGGCACAAATCGTTTCGCGAACAGTATGCCAAGCTTACGCCAAGCGACTTCGAATCACGGCCAATTGCCGTGACCCGGCCCGCCACCAAAAGATGGCAACAGCTGGCGGCCGCTTACGTTGCGCACAGCCGCCACAACATTTTAGACTTTCGAGAGCTTGGCGCCATTGTACTACTTCCTATCGATCACGATGTAGACGGGCTGGCCATTACCACACTGCTACTCGTAGCCGAAGACATGAACGCCATTCGTGCACACAGCTCTTACGCCAAGCTACAGCAGGTAAAGCCCGACTTTGGCAAGCGTTTGCAGGAGTCTTCGGTAAGCGAGCCCCTCACTTCGGCCAACCTTGCCGGTCAGCCAGTACCCTGGCGTATGATCCAGCGCTACTACGCACGCTTTACCGATTCGTACCATCCGGAAGTGTTTGAGCCGCACGTGCAGTCAGAAGACCTGGAGTGGGACGGCGGCGAGAGCGTCCTTACCCGGCTCGATCCTGAGCTTGCATTCTGGCAGGGCAGTGAACATTTAGGGTTGCTCCACGCAGGCGCCATTGTCTCGTGCAACGCGCTCGATGTGGCCCTCGGCTACTGCAACCACCTCGACTTCTCCGACCGCATCGTGCATTTTGTACGCGACAACGTCTGGCACGAACTTATGATGCGCTACCTCAATCAAGAAAATCTGGAAGCAGCCGTGCATCGGCAATTAGCTGGCGAACTTACCGAACCACTAGCGCTCGGCGAACAAGAATCGTACAATTAGCATAAGGATTTTAAAAAGTATATGTCACCAACAGACCTCAACGATCTCAAGTACCTTCGCTACTCAATTTGTGTGTCTGGCGCGGCCGCAGGGCCAACCGTACAGTCGGGGCACGATGCAGCCGAGCAGCTTGGTATAAGCATTGCCCGTTCTGGGCACATCCTCACTACCGGCGCCACCGTAGGGTTGCCATATTTTGCGGCACGCGGTGCAAAAAAAGAAGGTGGCACCAGTATCGGCTTTTCGCCAGCTGGCAGCATGCGTGAGCACATCCATAAGTACCGCTTGCCATACGACGTTTTCGACTTTATCAACTTTACCGGCCTTACCTACGTTGGCCGCGACCTCTACCTAGTACAAACCAGCGACGCCATTATTACTGTAGGCGGTCGTTTCGGCTCATTGCACGAGTTTACTTCGGCACTCGAAGCCCACAAGCCTTGCGGCGTACTTCTTGGCTCCGGCGGTACGGCCGACGCCATCCCCGACCTTATGAAGCTGTTGCCGCCGCCCGCACACGACTTAGTGGTCTACGACACCGACCCCGACCGGCTCATTCGCAAAATGATCAAAATTTTGGACGAAAAATACAAAGATCTGCACGACGAGTTCGCGCACCACGACCTACACTGGTTCCTGCGCGAGACATCCACCAACCCGCCGCCGCGCGCTGGCTAGTGACATGTATGCGCGGCCTGCTACAATAGCCAAAGAATAGATGAGGCCATGAACAGCAAAGAAAAGCGCGAATTGGCAGTTAGTGAAATCGCCCTAGTGGTGCTTGCTGTTATCGGACTTGCCGTCGTTGCTTGGCTCGCCTGGTTCCGGCCAGCACACAAAGCGCCCATCAGCTCATATGCAGACTGCGTTTCGGGCGGCAATCCCGTGCAACAAACGTACCCGGAAATTTGCGTAAGCGGCAGTAAGCGTTTTGTAAATCCGGAGCAAAAGAACGCCACGCCACCGCCCAAAAAACAGCAATACTTAGCAATCAGTCAGTGGGGAGTGAGCGTGCCGCTCACCGACCAGACAGCCGACCTTACCTACACCTACGACAAAAACGACACATACGAGGGCGTATTCTTTGGCTTTAAGCGGCTGCAAGACGCTAATATCTGCAAATCAGGAGTAGGCGTCGCACTCACACGCACCGCAACCGAAAATCAGCCTCCCTACACTGTAGACAACCCGAGCGTGTTCAAAAAAATCGGCAGCTACTATTACTACCGCTCGTATGGCGGCTCGGATTGCTTCGATGCCAGTAGCGCCGCTCAGATGCAAGTAGTACAGCAAATTAATGATGGCAACCTTCGTGATGCCGTAAGCGGAGTCTTACAAAATCTTCAGGTCACGCCCCAGGATTGATTGTAAACCGGTAGTGATTGTACAATGGGTGGGTCTAAATGGGTAACAACTTGAAAAAACACAGAACTATCGCCGGCTTTAGCACCGTCGAATTTATGATTGTTGTTGGCGTTGGCTTCGCGCTCGTAGCCGGCGGCGGCTACGCGTGGCGTCACCAGCAAGCGCATAAGGTCCAGGCAGCGCCTTCACAAGTGGCGCTCGACAGTATGCACGATGACGGGTTTATGCACCTCAAAGAATGGCACATCAAAGCACCGTACACCGGGCTGCTCCATTTTAGTTACGCCATTTCGGGCAATACCGCCGCATTTTCTTCCCGTGAGCTCACCGCACTCGATAAGGCTTGCGCAGGGAAGGGCGGACAGATTGTGCGCTTTGCACCCAACGATGACATCACGCCTACCGGCAGTGATGGCGTGCTCGCCTCCTCGCTCTCGCAGCTACCGCGAAACGTAAACTCATTTGCACTTGCAGCCGTTGACGGCAAATTTGTAGCCGTACCCGGCGACGGGTCCCGCACTTTTAAGGAAATCGGCGGTTACTACTACGTATTTATGCACGAACAGTCGGCCTGCGGCAGCGAACTGGATGTGGACCAAACCGCGGCGATGCAACAGCAAACAAACGACGAAGTAAAGGCGCTCGTGCCCACATTACGAACTCAGTAGCGTACAATAGATATAGAGGTATATTATGCAAGACCAAAACAGTACGTACCGTGCACGCGTTCAACCTGTGACGTTTGAGTACCCCAGTACGTGGCAGCCTAGCATGCAAATCGAGACCACGCCGGCCAGCCAGACGGAGCTGGGTTATATAGACGTCCCCGGTACAGGGCGGCCCAGTATGGCCTTCTTTGCTGCCGGACAGCCGGCACACGTCGACACAGCCGAACGCGAGCCGGAACGCGAGTTTACTATCGTTACCTCCACACCAGTAGGTATTCCTGGCCTCAACGGCCCGCAGGTATACTACGTAGAAGCAATTATCGAAAACGGCGACAACGAAGGATATTGGGTGGCCTACGGATTAGCATCGGACGACGAGCTTATTAACAAGCCCCAAACCTTTAGGTCTAGACGAGACGAATTACCGCTCATAGTAAAAAGCGCCGCCACACCCAATCCGGGCGAAGGAGTGCTTGTATTTTCTGGTGTAATTTTTGGCTTTGCATCTAAGGAACTCGCGCAGAGTTTCTTTCAGGACCCTTTGTACCAAAAAATTAAAGCAACTATGCTTACCATTACTTTCGTTGCTGCGCCGCGCGACCCCATAGCCTTTGCGCCGGTAGGTGCTACTCCAGCAGCCACAGAGGGCGCGACTGCGCAAGCTCCTGCCGTCGCAGCAGCAGGCCCTGCAAACAGCCCGCCGCTCCCTCAGGAGCCATCCGCACCAGCCGACGTCCCCGCAGCCCAGCCTGGCGGCGTTATAACACCGCAAGCTGCGCAGCCATTGCCATCACAACGCGGCGACGACGACCCCACCACACTCCGTATCCAGCGCTAGCGCCGCCTCTGGTACAATAGGTATCGTGACTGCATTTAAACTTGCGAGCGATTACCAGCCTCTTGGCGACCAACCGGCCGCCATTGCTCAGTTAACCAAAGGGCTGCAGGACGGTCTGCACGAGCAAACACTGCTCGGCGTCACCGGCTCCGGCAAGACGTTCACCATGGCTAACCTTATTCAAAATACCGGCAAACCCACGCTGGTACTCAGCCACAACAAAACACTGGCCGCACAGCTCTACGAGGAATTTAAGCGCTTCTTCCCGGATAATGCCGTCCATTATTTCGTAAGCTACTTCGATTACTACCAGCCCGAAGCCTACATCCCGCGTAGTGACACCTACATCGAAAAAGACTCGCAAATTAACGAAGAAATCGATCGCTTGCGCCACGCCGCCACCGATGCGTTACTCTCGCAGCGCGACGTTATCATTGTGGCCAGCGTCAGTTGCATATACGGTATTGGCTCGCCCAGCGACTACGATGCCCTCAGCGTCCGCCTCAAAGTAGGTGAGCGCCGCGTGCGCGACAAGTTTATGCGTCACCTCACCGACATTCAGTACCAGCGCAACGACACCGACTTTCATCGCAGTACGTTCCGGGTGCGCGGCGACGTGGTAGACGTATTTCCGGCTGGCGAAGAGCTGGCGTACCGCATTGAGTTTTTTGGCGAAGAGATTGAACGTATCCTCAAAATTGACCCCCTCACCGGTGAAATTTTGGGCAAGCCGGACACACTGTCAATCTTCCCGGGCTCCCACTATGTAACACCGCAGGACAAACTCAAGGTGGCGCTCGGTAAAATCGAGCAAGAACTTGCCGACCGCCTGGCGCTCTTTAAGCGCGAAGGGAAGTTACTAGAGGCGCAGCGCCTGGAGCAGCGCACTCGATTCGACATCGAAATGCTGGAAGAAACCGGCTTTGTAAAAGGCATCGAAAACTACAGCCGCTACCTCACCGACCGCGCACCGGGCGATCAGCCAGCCACACTCCTCGACTATTATCCGGACGATTTTCTAATGCTGGTCGACGAAAGCCACATGACCATGCCTCAAATACGAGGTATGTACAACGGCGACCGCGCCCGCAAAGAGGTGCTGGTAGAACACGGCTTTCGGCTGCCCAGCGCCCTCGACAACCGCCCGCTTACCTTTACCGAATTCGAGAAGCACGTGAACCAGGTGGTATACGTAAGCGCCACGCCTGCCGCTTACGAGCTAAGCCGCTCGCCTAGTCCTGCACAGCAGGTCATTCGCCCTACAGGGCTTCTGGACCCGCCCATCGAAATCCGCCCGGTGGATGGCCAAATAGACGACCTGATAGCCGAAATCCGTACCACGGTAGAAAAGCGCCAGCGCGTGCTCGTAACTACACTTACCAAGCGCATGAGCGAAGACCTCACGGAGTATTTGCAGGAACTAAACATGAAAGTCGCCTACCTGCACAGCGACGTCGACACACTCGACCGCACCGATATTCTGCGCGACCTGCGCCTTGGCGTCTACGACGTGCTTATTGGTATTAACCTGTTGCGCGAAGGACTCGACCTTCCCGAAGTAAGCCTGGTAGCCATTTTAGACGCCGACAAAGAAGGCTTTTTAAGGAGCGAGCAGGCACTCATCCAAACCGTGGGCCGCGCCGCCCGCCACGTAGAGGGCCACGTTATTATGTACGCCGACCACATTACGGCCAGCATGCAAAAAACGCTCGATGAAACTACCCGACGGCGCGCCATCCAGGAGAAGCACAACCAAGACCACAACATTACACCCACCGGCATTAGCAAAGATATCGAGAAGGGTATGCGCCCTGATCTGCCCGAAGAAGCCAAGCGTGCCAAACTCGACCTCAAAAAAATTCCGAAGGACGAATACGGCTCTCTTATCAAAGACCTTACCGCGCAAATGGAGCTGGCTTCGGCTAACCTCCAGTTTGAGACTGCTGCCGAACTTCGTGATATCATAGCTGACATCAAAACTAAGCTATAAGGCGTAAGAATACATGTCAGCAAGGTCAGTATTCTCGGAGGCAACCCTCACAAAAGTTGAGGGCTTGCAGCGACTAGACCAAAAACCAATAGTTAAATGGGGGTGGAGACTGGGGCGCTGGGCTATAGGCGGCTACAGCGAGCCGGGTTTTCAATATGCCGCCTACATTACTGCTCCGTACATCTGCAAAAATGCACCGGGCAAGAATGGCGGGCACCCCGATTTTATACCGCTCAAGGGCAATCCCGATGCCGGACCATTCCCGCGCTTCTGGAATCGCGTGGCAGCGCTTGCTATCCAAAGCGATACACTGAAGCAGTTCGAAAAGCCACTTAAGGACGAGGGCGTCGAAGCCTACCATGCAGTCGCCTACCGTTCCGAGCCAGGCCAGCCGATCCATGTGGGCGTGCTGCCCGGTGATCCCTACGAAGGTTTTGGCTTTGTGAATCCAGCGCGGCGCGGTGCGGCGGTGCGGCAGGGCATAGACGCAACCGAAGCGTCCCTGGCTTTATGGATTCCAACCGAGCGCGCAATAGTCATTCCGGCGGGTGTACAGCTGGAGACTGAACTCCTCCAAAAGCAAGCCTTTAGCGACCGGTATCCCCAAGTACCCATCGTCTAAATTGATCATTTCACGGGCTATTTGATATAGTAGAGAGGAATTATGGCAGACTTATCACGCGAGGACGTCTTAAAATTGGCTCGTCTCGCCCGGTTAACTATCACCGACGAAGAGGTCGAGAAGTACCGCAGTGAGCTCAGCGAAATCTTGCACTACGTAGAGCAGTTGCAAACTGCTGACGTAGACGGACTCTTGCCAACCTCTCAGGTTACCGGTCTTACCAACGTTATGCGCGACGATGTGGTTACCGATTACGGCATCAGCCCCGACGACCTTTTGCGCATTGTACCGCACCTGCAAGACCGCCACATCAAAGTTAAGAGAATGATTCAATAGCATGAGTACGCCAGCCTCACAGTGGTTACCAATCAAAGAACTTGCCGCCAAAGTACGCTTAGGCGAGCTTACCGCAACCAGCCTGGTAGAGCAGGCGCTTAAAACTATTGCCGAAAAGCAAGAGTACAACGCCATTATCGCCACGACCGAAGCCCGCGCCCGCGAGCGCGCCGCGAGCATCGACGCCGCCGTCAAAAATGGCCAGCAAGTAGGCCGACTAGCTGGCGTGCCATTTATAGCTAAAGACAACTATCTGGTGTTTGGGGCCGAGACTACCGCCGCCAGCAACATGCTTAAGGGATTTACTGCACCGTACCAGTCCACGGTTATCGAAAAGCTCGAGGCCGAAGGTGCTATTTGCGTAGCCAAAGCCAACCTCGACGCATTTGCCCACGGTGCCAGCACTGAGAACAGTGACTTCGGCACCACTAAGAACCCGCTCGACAAAGAACGCGTACCGGGCGGTTCATCCGGTGGCTCGGCAGCTAGCGTCGTACTCGACATGACACCATTTGCTCTAGGTACCGACACCGGCGGCTCCGTTCGCCAGCCCGCAAGCTTTACGGGCTGCATTGGCTACAAGCCTACCTACGGTCTTATGTCGCGCTCGGGCATTGTAGCTATGGCTAGCAGCACCGACGTTGTGGGCACACTCGCACGCACCGTAGACGACGCTGCGTATGTAGTTGACGTTATGGCCGGCCGTGATCCGCTGGATGGTACCACTATTGATCGTGACCCCGCCAGCTACGCCGATCTTGCAACCGACGTTACAGGTAAAAAAATTGGCCTCATTACCGAATGGCTTGGCGAAGGTGTAGCAGATGGTGTCAAAGCCGTGGTGCGCGCCGCCGCCGATAAGCTTAAGAATGCCGGTGCAATCGTCGAGGAAGTAAGTTTGCCCTCTTTGCCACTGGCCCTTGCCGTGTACTACATTGTGGTACCTGCCGAAGTGAGCAGCAATCTCAGCCGCTACGACGGCCAGCGTTATCAATACAGTGCGCCAGAGGCCAACAATCTCGAAGAAAGCTACACCAAATCTCGCGGCCAGGGCTTTGGCGCCGAAGCCAAGCGCCGCATCATGATAGGCACCTACGTACTCAGCAGCGGCTACTACGACGCCTATTACAACCGTGCCCAGACCGTGCGCACCAAACTTATCAACGAGTTTAACGACGCTTTCAAACAGTACGACTTTTTAATTGGGCCAGTAGCGCCCACCACCGCCTTTAAAATTGGCGAAAACGCCGGCGACCCGCTGCAAATGTACCTGGCAGATGTTATGACCGTAGGCCCCAGCTTAGTTGGCATTCCGGCCATAAGCGTTCCGGCCGGCACCAGCAACAACCTGCCGGTGGGGCTGCACATTTTGGCACCGCAGCGCGCCGACCGCGCGCTCCTCGGCATGGCAAAAGCCGCACAGGAGCTGCTGGCATGAACATTTTAGTTATTGGTTTAAGTGCTGCAGCGATCATCCTACTGGGACTACTTGGCTTTTTGCTGTGGCGGCGCTTGCGCCCGCGTCCGCTTAAAACCGAGTACTACCAGGAAAAGTGGCTGGAGCTGCAAAAACTGTGCCGCGATAAAACACAGTGGGCACAAGCTATTCTTAATGCCGACAAATTACTCGACGAAGCCCTCAAAAAACGCCGCGTCCGCGGCAGCACCATGGGCGAGCGTCTAGTAAAAGCCCAGCGTCTGTTTACCGATAACGACAGCTTGTGGTTTGCACACAAACTGCGTAATAAGCTCGATGCCGAGCCTGGCATCAAGCTAAAAGAAAAAGATGTTAAGCAAGCGCTGATGGGCAGCCGCCAAGCCCTAAAGGATGTGGGCGCCTTGCCACCTAGCAGCAAACAGACCCCCGCAAAAGAGGACGCATAATATGGTAACCCCGGAAACACGCAGCAAGTACACACCTACCATTGGCATCGAATGCCATGTGCAGCTTAAAACGGCCACCAAATTGTTTGCGGCCGTAGGCAATGATGCCCGCGAAGCCGAGCCTAACACATTGGTAAGCCATATTTGTTTTGGCCTGCCGGGTGCCTTGCCAGTGCTCAATAAAGAAGCCGTGCATCTGGGCATGCGCGCCGGCTACGCCCTTGGCACCGTGCCGCAGCAGTTTAGCACCTTCGATCGCAAGCACTATTTTTATCCCGACCTGCCACTCGGCTACCAGATCACCCAGTTTGAGCACCCGATTGTACTGGGAGGCTCCGTAGATATCGACATAGACGGCCAAAAGAAAACCATCGGCATTACCCGCGCCCATCTTGAGGCTGATGCCGGCAAAAGCACCCACCCAGCTACTACCAAAGACTACAGCCTGGTAGACCTCAACCGCGCTGGTACACCACTGCTCGAAATTGTCTCCGAACCAGACATACATACTGCCGCCGAGGCCAAGGCCTATGCGCACGAGCTGTACCTGCGCATGCGTTTTGCCGATGTGTCCGATTGTAACCTGTATTACGGCAACATGCGCTTTGACGTAAACGTATCGGTAAGCAAAGACGGCAATCTTGGCACACGCAGCGAAACTAAAAATCTCAACAGCTTCCGCGCAGTAGAAAAGGCCGTCGAGTACGAGATTGACCGCCAAATCGAACTACTGGAGAAGGGCGAGCAAGTAGTACAGGAAACCCGCGGCTGGAACGACGCCAAGCAGCGCACGTTCTCCCAGCGCACCAAAGAAGACGCCCACGACTATCGCTACTTCCCAGACCCCGACATCCCGCCGGTAACGCTTACCGACGAACAGCTAGCGACCGTACAAGCCGAAATGCCGGTACTGCCCGACGAATGGCGCGAGCGCTTAAGCACCCTCGGCCTCGACCGTCCGGCTATGGAAACACTGTTGGAAGCAGAGCTCGACGATCCCGAAATCAGCTATCTTGGACTCATCGAAGAAGTTCTAAACGACAAAGACTTTGCCCGCACCATGGCGAACTGGTTTGTAAACCTTGAGGTGCCGCTACGACGCGACGACACGCTCAAGCCAAATGCCAAGCTTACTAACCAGGGCAGGCTAGCGTTGTACCGCGCCGTTGCCGAACTGGTTAAAAGCGGTAAGCTGAGCTCTTCAAATGCCAAGGCTCTCATTACCAAACTACTCACTGGCGACGCTGTTATTACAGACATCGAGGCATTCGCCAAGCAGCACAACCTCATCCAGGAGTCGGATGAAGGCGAAATTATGAAAGTAGTGGCACAGGTTGTAGACGAAAACCCCAAAGCCGCCGAAGACATCAAAAACGGCGAGATGAAAGCCATCGGCTTCTTAGTTGGCCAAATTATGAAGGCCAGCCAAGGACGCGCCAACCCGGGCCTAGCCCAAAGCCTTATCAAAAAACATCTGGGGCTGTAAACGTGGGCGAGGTCTGTGCGCTTGCGACCTATCCGCTCACTGGCGCGCGGGGAGTCGAACATGGCGGCACACTGATGGGCCCCGCAGGCATTGTTGGCGACCATCTGTACGTTGCCTACGATCCCACGAATTTAGAACGTGTAAGCCAAAAACAAGTCAACGAGTTTGCGCAAATTGACGCCACATACAATGGCGACGCCCTCTGTTTACATCACGAAACCGCCGGCAGCCTCACTCTTCCATATATTGGCGGGCCGGCAACGCTCAGCGTCGTGGAATTTACCGATCCCACCCCTTGCATCGACGCAGGCGACGAAGCCGAAGCATTCCTATCAGAAGTGGCCCACCGGCACTTGCGTTTGGCACAAAAAGGACAGGACTGGACGAATGGGCATGGTCTCTCCACACTCAAACGCGCCAATGCGCCGCTGCACATCATAAACAGCGATACGCTTGCCGCCTTGCAAGCCATGAATCCAGAGTTAGACTTTGGCGCTAATCGCTTCCGAGCCAACATGCAAGTAAACGGATTTGGAGCGTTTGAGGAAAATACCTGGGTGGGCCACTTGCTGCGCATTGGCGACACCATCATCCGCGTAACCCGCCTTACGCCTCGTTGCCCTGTGCCCGGACGCGACCCCCAAACGGGCAAAAACCTAAAAGACGTCCCCACGCTGTACCCGCGATTACCTAAAATACTTGGTCCAGACGGTAAACTCGGCAAACCTGCATTCGGCGTTTATGC
Organism: Bacillota bacterium; assembly: GCA_035478295.1. Taxonomy (GTDB): domain Bacteria; phylum Patescibacteriota; class Saccharimonadia; order Saccharimonadales; family UBA4665; genus PMNU01. Next base: position 67,233 of record DATIJU010000012.1, read on the forward strand.
CGTGCCCATATTTGACGACAAAAGCAGGCATCAACGGCGTACAATAGCAGTAACCGATAAAGTGGAGTTGCTTACAATATGACATATACACGTCCCACCAAGGCAGTTATAGCCGCCGCCGGTTTTGGCACGCGCTTTTTGCCGCAAACCAAGGCCATGCCTAAAGAGATGCTGCCGCTTATCGACAAGCCAATAATTCAGTACGTCGTCGAGGAACTCGTTGGGGCAGGCATCAAAGATATTATTATTGTTACCGGCCAAAACAAGCGCAGCATAGAAGATCACTTTGACGTGCCCACCGCCGACCTGCTCGCCAACTTACACATGGGCGGCGACAAAAAGAAGCACCTCATTGCCCAAATAGAAGAAATTGCCAACATGGCCAACTTTGTATACGTGCGCCAACGGCGTTTGTATGGCAACGGCGTGCCGCTGCTCGATGTGGAGCACCTTATCCGCGATGAGCCTTTCATTTACACCTGGAGCGACGACTTTATTGTGGCCGACCCTTTACGCTTTACGCAGCTAGTCGACATCTACGCCGAATACGGCTGCCCGGTGCTAGGCGGTATTCGCGCCCAAAAAGACGAAGACTATGCCCGCTACGGCTTCGCCGGCGGCCCGGAGTTAGCCCCCGGCGTTATAGACCTCAAAGAAACCATCGAAAAGCCCGGCACGCGCGCGGCAGCCCCCTCCGACCTAGCCACCGTTAGCGGCTTTTTGTTTACGCCCGAAATATTTACCTATCTGCACCAGGCGCAAGACGCCCTGCAGCCCGGCTCAGAACTATGGTACAACGACGCCCTCAAGCTAATGCTGGCAGATGGCAAGCGCGTACTAGCCGCAGACATCAAAAACAGCCGTTACTACGACGCTGGCGACAAACTGGAGTACGTCAAAACCGTGGTAGACTTTGCTTTGCAGCGCGACGACATCGCCCCCGCATTCCGCGAATATCTTAAGTCGTTAGCGCTGTAGTTTGCGTCCTGACACTCCTGCCAAGACAGTTTTCTAAAAAGTAAGGACGAGCCTTCGCAAAATGACAGAAAGCTGGACCGGTCCCTTACTGACCGCCGAAACACGTGAATATCTTACACGCGAGTTGGGGAGAACTATTGTTGTGTGTGGTGCTATGGCGACTGACATTAAGGTACTCGAGCCGCAAATCACCCGTTCTGTAGCGATCAATATGAACGGCAAGCCGGTAGCACCGCAAAAGCTTTTGTATGCTACAGACGAACTTGATCTAGCTATCTTTAGTGCCACTGTATGGGAGCGAGACGGCCTTTCAGGATGGAATACGTATCAAAATCCCAGGCGCATTGACTATTACGCCGCACCCCACGCGCTGCGGCGAGCACTTGGGCGATTGGGTTCGATTTATACGGCACCTATAGATGCTTTCCGCCCGAGCCCTGACTATCCAGGACAATACGTCTCTGATGCAAGTGTTTATCCCAACGGCGAATACCAGGTTACCGTCCACGACATGTTGTCATATATCTATCAGGCATCTCATATGATACGTGTCGAGGGGACGCGATCGGGTTCGCCTCCTCGAGGCAATGACCTGAGCCGCATCAAGGAATTACCCCTCGTAGAGCCACCTGTTGCACCTCCGGAAGGGTGGTGGCAGCACTGGGAGAGGGGTCATCGATCATTACACGACCTTGTGCTCGGAATGGATACTATCATTTCCAACACAGCGATACAGACGCCAGGGAGTTAGCTGTCTTTGCTTTACCATATGTAGATTGCTATAGGAGCGGCTCGAGTTCTGTTCCTCCTGCCGGAGCAAAATAAACTCTCGTCAGCAAGTGATTATGTGGCGTTGACTCCTATCGTGAATCACTCTGATATCGTTTAACAAAATATTTACCCTTGTCTGTAAATGAAACAGTTTCCGACTTATTATCGAGATTAATTAGGCCGTTTGTGTCTGCGAAAGCCAAAATGTTTCCAGGCAAATTCACGCCGACCCATGCATTGCCTTGTACAGAACGTCTGGTTCTGCCATTCCACTGGTATATAGCATCAATTAATAGATTAAAATTGCCGAATTCAGGATTCTTTTTTGCCTGTTGATAGTCCTTGGCCCAAGCTTCGTCTGGTAAAGCCGCAGCCTGTTTCTCTTTCTCTAGTTGAGCTGCAAGTGCTTGCTTATCTCTTTCAAGCCTGGCCAAGAGTGCTTGTTTTTCTTGCTCTGCAACTTTCAGCGCAGCTTCAGCTTCTTTTCTGGCGAGCTCAACCTCAGCTCGTAGATTATCCTTCTGGATCTCAATTGCCTCTGATCTTTGATCGGCCGTCTGCCTTTCGTACTCCACGAGCTTTCTATCTAGCTTAAGGCGAATCTTTTTCTTCTCAAGTTTATGCTCTTGCTCAGATTTGAAGGCATGAATCAATACTAACTTAGGCAGCCACCAAATATACAAATAGGTTAAAATTGCCGGGAATAGTAGGCCCCATAATACGTGGGGACTTGGTAAATAAATGTGAAACCATAAAATTTTGGGGTGAGAAAATCTGGCCCCAAAGAAGTAGTTAAACACGTATTCATTTTTTAATAGTCCATACTTTTGATAGATCAAATTCGACGGCACAAAAAGCGTGGCATAGAACCCCTGCCAATGATGTATCGCCCAAAAAAACGTAAATGTACCCAGAATCGCAGTATTAGTTCGTTTTGTTATCGCCTCAGCGCATGACTTCCAAAATTGATCCACAATAATTTCCTCGCGACACCACGCTAGATCGTTTAACACTACTATACGACTTTTACGACCCTATATAAAACACTCACTCCTTGTCAACTTAGAAACTCATCAAAAACATGCGCCGACCTGCTTATCTGCAGCGCTAACTTCTGGTAGGATTAATGGTAATGGCTACGATCGTCAAAGAATTTACTGTTGCCGTAAAACCCGAAGTTGTTTGGGATGCGCTCAAAGATTTCGGCAATGTGCACACCCGATTGTTCCCGGGCATTCTTGTTGACGCCAAGCTCGATAGCCCTACTGCGCGCACGGTTACATTCGGCAGTGGGGCTGTTATCCACGAACAAATGGTGACTATGGACGACCAGGCACGGCGGCTAGTTTATACCGCGAGCGGCGGAGTTACCACGCATCACAATGCGTCCTTGCAAGTGATTGCTGAGGGGTCGGCGCAGAGCCGTATAATCTGGACTTCGGACTTTTTGCCCGATGAGGTTTCCCCCAAGATTCAGCAGCTGGTCGACAGCGGTGCAGAAGCTATGCAAAAAGCGTTGCGCTAGCATTAATACTGCTTGGCTCGCGAAGGTCTCTAGCCGGTTTCGAGCGGCGCCCAGGGCAGGACGTTTTATCCCGTCGAAGAAAAGTGCCGCGCGAGCACAGCCGACTCTTGCTTCGTGACATCGTACTAACATCGTTATAGTGCGGCTCTGCCTCCGCTTGTAAAGCTTGCGCGAAGCTGTATACTCAGTATATAAATAGCTTATGACTACTACTGAACAACTACTCCTAGCCATCCTTGCCACAACGCTGGCACTATTTTTGGTACTAGCAATTGTAGCCGTTACACAAGTAATCCGCCTCATTAAGACACTCCGCAACATTGCCGAGAAGGCCGAAGTACTCGTAGACTCCGCCGAGTCTGCCGCCGACATGGTCAAAAATGCCGTAGGACAACTGAGTGTGTTGCGCTTTGCGCACAGCATTTTTGATATGGTTACCAAACATAAAGGCTCAAAGGAATAAACAACATGGCAAAAGACGACACAAGTAAAACGATTAAACGGTTCGCAATTGGTACAGTCATTGCGGCGGCAGCAGGCTACATCGCCGGTGTTTTAACCGCCCCTAAGAGCGGCAAAGAGACGCGCGCCGATATCAAAGACGCCGCCGAGCGCACATACACTGCTGCCGAGAAAGAACTTAAGCAGCTGCATACCGAACTCAACAAGCTTCTAGACCAAGGCCGCGGCAAAGCGAATGAGCTAAAGGGCGTCGCAAAAGAAAACCTTGATAAAGCCATGGAAGTAGCCAGGACCGCCAAAGAAAAAACCCGCGAACTGCTGAGTGCTGTCCACGAAGGCGACGCCGACGACCGCGACCTCAAAAAAGCCATCGACGAAGCCAACAAGGCCGTAGAGCACTTGCGCTCATTCCTCAAAAAAGCCTAAATAATTAATTAGCCGTAAAATACCTCGCAGTAATGCGGGGTATTTTTTTGTAAGCTACCCCCATGAACAATGTAGTCGCATATTTTGAGATTCAGGCAACCGAACCCGAAACCCTCAAAACGTTTTACGGCAAGCTCTTCGGCTGGAAATTTACGCCCCAGCAAGACATGCCCGTACCCTATTGGTCTATCGAGACAGGCGACGACGTGCGTGGCGGCTTACTGCGTCGTACCATAGCAGCTCCGCCAGCCGGCAGCAGCACTAACGCCTATACCTGTTCCATAATGGTGGAACGCTTCGACGAAATGGCTAAATACATCGTGGCAAACGGCGGCAAAGTGGCCATGGAAAAATTTGCCGTGCCCGGCAAATGCTGGCAGGGGTATTTCCTCGACCCGGACAACAACACATTTGGCATATTCCAACCCGACCCCGACGCCAAGTAG
>DATIJU010000013.1:0-8939 GCA_035478295.1 Bacillota bacterium
ATGGCTGGGGATGAGGGATTCGAACCCCCGATGACGGGACCAGAACCCGTTGCCTTACCACTTGGCCAATCCCCAATAACCCCGCAATTGTAGCAAATATGTGCCGGCTTTTCTAGAGGAGTGGAAGCTGGTCGACATGCGGCACCCATACGCCGGTTATAGCTATGGGTGCGCCCACTGGGCCGTCTGTTTCGAAGCCAACGGTGTGGAGGGTGGGTAGTGCCCCTAGTATGCGGGCGGTAATGAGCTCCGGACTGTACGTATCTTGCTGGTTGGCGGCGTGCTCAACCTTCTCTTGCAAACTGAGCGACTGGGTATACCACAGACGGGCAAAGTCGGCCTGGGTTCGGGCTAACTGTTCCTCGGTGGCGCTGTGCGGCACTACAAAAGCGCCCCAGCGGTCGCTATCGTTTGGGGCTTCCATGTAGTCGTACATGGCCCGCACGTATGCCGGGGTGATGCGATTGGGTGCGCCACCGTCAATCCCCTGAGAGTTGTAGGCGAAATCTGCGATCCCCGTAATGGCACCGCGTACCCAGGAAGCAAGTGCGTCGCATTCCTGTTCGGTGCCGGGATGATGTAGGTGCAGATACGCTTCGTCCGCGGTGCGACGCCAGGCGACAATGCCGCCGTGGTGCGGTTGGAGTCGTTTGTTGGTGTCAATAAAACGCACATGCGCCATTGTACAGGTTTTGTGCGAAAGAACGAGCCCAGTGCACTAGGCAAGGCGGGTGGTGCGTGCTACGATACCTGCATTAACAATTAAGATATACAGAGTGCAGGGAGAGAACTAGCTCGTCGATCTGCCGGCAACCTGCAAATTTGTTTTGTGTTGGTGCTCCATCTAGCCCGTCCGTAAAGGCGGGGAAGATGTTTTTACCTCAAAATATCCTTTCCGTCGCACGTCGGCAGAAAGGATATTTTTATGTCAAAAGTTAATGTTCGGTTATTTACGAGTGAGTCAGTGTGTGCGGGGCACCCCGACAAAATGGCCGATGCCATATCTGACGCAATTGTTGATGCTGCGCTTGCCGCCGACCCAACAGCCCACACTGCCATAGAGACGGTGGCTGGCGCCAACCAAATTTGCTTGTTTGGCGAAATTAAAACGAAGGCCAAGATTGACTACGAGCAGATAGTTCGGGACACCGTAGCGCGCCTGGGTTACACTAATCCAGCCTGGGGTTTTAGTAACGAGTCCATCTTCAGTAACGATGTACACGAGCAATCACCCGACATCGCCTTAGGGGCTGAAAATGACGGGGCCGGCGACCAAGGTATGATGTTTGGCTACGCTTGCAACGAGACGCCCGAGCTTATGCCGCTGCCCATTACCCTGGCCCACGCGTTAACGCGCCGCATAGACGAAGTGCGTGAGAGCGGGGAGCTTACCTGGCTCCGCCCCGACGGCAAAGCACAGGTAACCGTTCGGTACGAAGATGACAAGCCGGTAGCCGTAGAGAAGCTCGTAGCTGCAGTTGCGCACAGCGAAGAGACCAAACCTGAGCAAGTACGTGCCGATGTCATTGCACACGTCTTTACGCCGGTATTTAAAAAGTATGGTTTTGAGCTGCCCAAAGACGAAGATATCGTGGTGAACGGTACCGGCCTGTGGCACATCCCTGGCCCCGAAAGCGACGCCGGACTCACCGGCCGCAAGATTGTGGTAGACACTTACGGCGGCTATGCCCGTGTAGGCGGCGGCGCCTTTAGTGGCAAGGACCCGCTTAAGGTAGACCGCTCTGGTGCCTACGCTGCCCGCTACATTGCTAAAAACATTGTGGCAGCCGGTTTGGCCGACAAATGCGAGGTGGGATTGGCTTATGTAATTGGACAGCCAAAACCACTAATGCAAACCATCGAGACCTTTGGCACAGCCAAGGTGCCCGACGAAGAATTGCACGCCTTTAAAGACCGGTTAATCGACACGTCGGTAATTGGCATTATAAAAGCACTCAACCTGCGTCGCCCTATCTACAGCGCCACGAGCGCGTATGGGCACTTCGGCAAGGCCGACCTTCCCTGGGAGCAGACCGTAAAACTATAATCGCCACACCTAGAAAGTGGTATACGACGTTTTCGCCTCGCATGCAGACATTGTCTTTACGGCGGGCCATATTGTAACTCCGGAGCAGATTCTTGGTAGCCGCCCGGACATGATCGTTGTGATAGGCAAGGCATTGGGGGCGCGCGCCATTGAGCGCTATGAGAGAGAAATCCCAGACTTGAGGATAGAACATGATGAAACGGCGGTCGCGCTCCCCTATGAAATATTTCTGGACGCTGCGCAGCAAGTTGTGACCGAGGAACGGTTGCGTGTAAGCCATGCCGCAATCGGCTCTGTAACTAAGCGTACAGCGTCGGGATTGTATATAGCGGGTGGCTAGCGGCCTGCGATTAATGTGCAGAAAGTTAATAAATAGTTTAAAATATAGGCATGAGAACAATAGTCAGTGCGGGCGGCATCATCTTGGACGGTGACCGGCTGCTTCTTGTGAAGCAGCCGGCTGGCTATGGCTTTATTAAAGGGGCAATCCACCTGGGCGAGACTCCGGAGCAGGCGGCCATCCGTGAAGTTGCCGAAGAGTCCGGCCTGTATGCCCGCCCCTTGCGTTACATTGGCAAAATTGCCCGCCCGAGCCGCGAAGACAGCGGCGAGCCGGTAATGAAGCACATAGAACTTTTCTTTATGGAAATTTTGGGCGAAGTAGATAAAGAGCCCGAAAAACGAACCGAGTGGGTTCCTTACGCCCAGGCAGTTAAACTCATGTGGCATCCAGAAGAGGCGGAGTTTTTGAACGAACACCGCCCCGATATTGTGCTCTAACAGCTTTTGGGCGCCGGACGACGGACGTGGCGGCAATTGGCGACTTTCACGCAATTATCGCTGCAGTTTTTTTGTGCAGGTCAACGGCCATCCCGCCGCTCTAGCGCGGCGTAGGTGAGGTGGCGAGGTACCAATTTGGTTGCCGGCTACTCTATGACATTCGTGACCGTAGGGCCGGAGAGGGGAAGCGTGCTGGTGGTGCCGGGGTTGCCCAAGCGCACAATGGCCGTTACTGTCAGAATGAGCAAAACAAAGAGCACTACTGTGCCTAGGGTTCGTTTCATACGTACAAAGTATACTCCTGTTGGTGGGTAATGTGCAGTTTAGCCCGACGTTGTTGTGAGGATTTGTCTCACAGCCCTCAGACAGGTGGTATGCTTGTAGCAATAGAGGAGATTATGCTATGTCTGGGCGATACGAACAAGTTTATGTTCATAGGGAAAGCGATCCGGATGGGGCTGAGGCGTATTGGGGCGCCCCCATCACAAATATAACAGTGAGGCGTTTGGCCCGAGTTGGCAGTGCGCTAGTGTATCACTCGCTGAGTGATACTTCTTCTGAAATAACATTTGCAAGCTCTGATGAGATACAGCCCAACACGGCTGGTGCATCTCTAATGACGCTGCATGCCTACGAGTGTATAGGCCGTCCCGGCATGCGCCATTTGTTAATGGGCGGGGTTGGGACGCTTGCGGCGGCGCATGGCTTACATGCGTTTATTGGGCGGCGAAAAATCGAAAGAGCCGACAACGCCCAAGGCGGTGTAGTGTTAAGCGCTGAACACGGCACACTGAGTGATTTAGCGGAAAAAGAGGGCGCACGCCTGCTCCGGGGCGCGCGTGCGAGATTGACAGCTGTGCGGGCGGCATGGGATTCGGAAGCAGAGCCGGGTGTTAGTGTGGCATCGCTTCGGTTTGGTGCCGACTTTGCCGATGGAGCTACACTCTGGACGGAGGTAGCCGCCGAAAGCCACAGCGCAAGTGACGGTAGGGCCTATACGCTCACTGTATCCGGCGGCGTTATGTCCGACGGTTTGCCCCGGCCAGTGTATAAGAATTTAGTGGATATGCCAGCCAGTTTTGGCGCCATATTGAGGCTGGCGTCTCACGGCCCCAGCAGTTCTGCCTAGAAAAAATTGGTATCTGCAAGTTCTGGTGGCAAGAAACCGTTAGCGTGTTTAAAGTTGGCTTCCCATTCGTAGCCCTTATTGTAGCCGAGATCTTTCATGAGCTTTGTTGGCGCATTTCGCAAATGTAGCGGCACCGGTAGGTCGGGATAGTCGCGGGCGGCGGCTATGGCAAGGCTCATGGCATCGGCCACGGCACGTGATTTTTGCGCCTTAGCGAGCACTGTTGCACAGTGGTAGAGCATGTATTGGCACTCAGGCATGCCGGTGCGCTCTACTGCTAAAAAAGTAGAGACGGCTAGGTTGAGTGCCGCAGGTGCTGCTAAACCTATATCTTCGGAGGCGAATATAACCATACGCCGGGCTACAAATTTGGGATCTTCGCCGGCTTGCAGCATGCGGGCCATGTAATAGAGTGCGGCGGTAGGGTCGGAGCCGCGCATACTCTTAATGAAGGCGCTGATGATGTTGTAATGCTGTTCGCCGGCTTTGTCGTAGCCCGGCACCCGTTTTTGGGCGGCAGTCGTAATAACATCTGACGTAATGGTTTTGTCGGTAAGCTGCAGGGCTAACTCTAAATTGCCGAGCGCTACCCGGGCGTCGCCGCCGGATAATTCGGCTAGTAGGTCAATGCTTTTGGCGGGCAGCCGCTTGGCGGTGAGCTTTTCGGCCTTGGCGGTGCGTTTTAGTATCTGAATAATATCGTCTTTGGTGAGTGGCTCGAGTACTAGTACGCGTGAGCGGCTCAGCAGGGGTGTAATAACTTCAAAGCTGGGATTTTCGGTGGTGGCGCCCACCAGTATAATGGTGCCGTTTTCTACATACGGCAAAAAGGCGTCTTGCTGCGCTTTGTTAAAGCGGTGAATTTCGTCTACGAACAAAATAGTGCGCATGCCCAGGCGCTGATTAACACTGGCGTCCTCCACTACCTTAGTTACGTCGGCTTTTTTGGCGGTAACGGCACTCAGTTCTACAAACTCGGCGCCTGTTTCGCGGGCAATAATGCGTGCCAGGGTGGTTTTGCCGCTGCCGGGCGGCCCCCACAAAATAAGGCTGGTGGGCTGCTTGCGCTCAATAATCTGACGGATAATCTGGCCGTGCTCTAACAAATGTTTCTGGCCAATAACTTGGTCGATGCTGTTGGGCCTCATACGTTCTGCAAGCGGTTCGTGCATATAGCCTGATTATACGCGTTTGCCTTGACTGCCGGCAGATAAAGGTTTAAAACTAGATCACTTTATTGGAGAGATATATGAGTGCAGAACTGGTTGGGGCGGAGCCGCCCCAAGACGTGCAGGCCGTGGCCTTTCGCTGTGGCACTTGCGTGCTGTCGCAAGGTGTGGTCGATTGTGCCTTGCCGCTAACGCGCGCACCACAAAATTGCGAGGGACCGGTGGGGTATACCGTAACCGAAATAGTCGCCCGGCCTGGCGGTAGCGCCTTGACCGACGCCACCGGCCAACGTTGTCCAACGTATCAGGAGCCGAATAACGGTCACGTCAACTTTAACTCCAAGTACGCCTGATGGCTTGGGGCACTCTTTAGCGTGCCGGAACGAATGGGTAGACAGTTTCCAGCCCGCGAAAGTCAACGCTGATGCCTAGGTTGGGCAGGTGTGTGCGCCGCAGGTAGGTGGTTGGTTCTGCGGGTCGGACCTGAAGACTGTATAAGTCGTTTTCGTAGTACCACTGAGCTAGCTTGCCTGTTTCGGTGGTTACTGGCGGGGTATGTATGCGGAACTCCTGCCAGCGATTGGGGTCCACAATCATATCGTTAATGGTGCCTATTCCGCCATCCGGGCTGACTGTTTGCGGTACCACTGTTTGATCTGTCCACTCACTAGAGAGAAGCAAGGCGACCCCAAGCGCGCTCAGGGTGGTACGCCGAACCAATTCTTTGTTTGCCAGTTGAGTGGCGATTTGTTGCCGCAGGCCAGTTTGAGACCTCATTTTCACGAAGTCCGGATGTAAGAATCCTAGAATTGCTTGGCTGGCATCGAGCAATGCCTCGCTCTTTGCCTGCAAGGCACGCGCCTGTTCACTCTCCCAGTGGCGAGTCATTCGATCGATTTCGTCCTGGTACTTGACGAGTGTTGATGATGGGTTATAAATGGCAAGCCGGTCGCGCCCGGGATTGACACAACGGTTTATGAGTAACATAGCAGTCTACTGTACCGAACGTATCTAATGTCGGCAAGCTTACTTTTTGCCTGTGGCGACGCCCCGGCGCTTAGAGCGGTCGGTTTCGTCTTCAATTTCGTGGCCAACAATTTCTTCCAGTAAATCTTCGATGGTAACAATGCCCACGATTTTATCTTCGCGCTCCACGGGCAATAGGTGTGCGCCGCCGGTAATAAATTTGCGGAAGAGCGTGTCGAGTGCGGTCATGCTGCCTACGGTTTGTACGGGATATAAGGGTAGTTCGTGCACTTCTACGGCGTCGTCAAAGTTTACATCTACCATGTCTTTCATGAGTAGCATGCCAAAGCAGGTGGTGCGCTGTTTGTTGAGTACGGGGATGCGGCTGCGGCCATGGGCTTTTATTTCGTCTATTTTATCGGCGTCGATGTGGTCGTCGGGGGTAAGCCAGTAGACATTACGCATGGGGGTCATGATGTCGCGCACGCGCTTTTCGCTCAGCTGGAGCGCGCCGCGGATGATTTCTACTTCGTCTTCGTCCAGCTCGCTGTTGGTGTCGCCGATGTGCTCGGAGATCATGATGCCTAGCTCACGACGTGACTGCAATTGGTTGGCCTCCTCGCCGAACAGGCGATCGAGCAGTAGCTGCAGGGGCTTCGATACCACGTAAGTGAGAATGATCATAAACCTGAGCAACGGCGCAAGGAGCGCTGTAAAGTGGAGGGCTCTTTTGGCAAACAGCGCCTGAGGCATAATTTCGCCAAAGATAACAATCAGGAGTGTGCTGGACACGCCGGCAATTAATCCGCCAGCGACACTTTCGAGCACCAAGGATGTAGCCGACACAGCAGCTACATTAGTAAGAAGTATGGCAGCTAGGCTCAGGTGGCTATTTTTGCGGAGCGGCAATACACGGGCCGCCTCTTTATTGCCAATTTTGGATTTGCGGCGCAGATCGGCTACGTCCAGCGACATGAGGGCAATATTAAGCCCCGAACAAACGGCCGATAGCATGATCAGCAGCAGCACTTCTACGCTTAGGATGAGTGCATCCACCTTTAGTCTCGTTGGTTTGTTAGATTACGGATTACTTCGCGCATTCAAGATGTAAATTATAGCAAGGTGTAGGATTAGTCACAAGAGGCATCATTTTGGCGGAAGGAATTTTTACTCGCCTGCGAGTACTGGCCTACTAGAGATACAGGCCTTGCTTGTAAGGGGCGCTTATGCTATAATAAATATAAAGTTTTAGCAAGCGCTATCAGGAAAGGGCGTATTTTTTATGGCACAAACCACCCAGGATCCGGCAAAGATCCGCAACATAGCAATTATCGCCCACGTAGATCATGGCAAGACCACCCTGGTAGACGGCCTGCTTAAGCAGAGTAAGACCTTCCGCGACAACCAAGCCGAAATGAGCCAGACCCTCATTATGGACAGTGGCGACCAAGAGCGCGAGCGCGGCATAACTATCACCGCCAAAGTGACCGCCGTACAACACGACGATTACCGCATTAACATTATTGACACCCCCGGCCACGCCGACTTTAGCGGCGAAGTAGAGCGCACGCTCAACATGGCCGATGGCTGCTTGCTGATTGTGGATGCCCAAGAAGGCCCCATGCCGCAAACCAAGTTTGTGCTTACTAAGGCTCTGGCTAACGGCCTTAAGCCGATTATTATTATCAACAAAATCGACAAAGACGGCCGCCGTATTGCCGAAGTAGAAGACGAACTAGCCGACTTGTTCCTGGAACTCGCCGTACACGAAGATCAGCTGCATTACCCGGTGTACTACGCCATTGGCCGCGAAGGCAAAGCCTGGAAAAATTTGCCCGCTGACGCCAGCGAAGATGGCAACCTCGATGTTATCTTCGACGCCATTATTAATCAGATTCCTGCGCCGCAAGTAGAGCAGGACGGACCGTTCCAAATGCTGGTTACGGCACTAGCCTGGGATAGCTTTAAGGGTAAGTACGCCATTGGTCGCATTAACCGCGGCACCATCAAGGGCGGCGACCAAGTGGTGCTTTGCAAGGCTGACGGCTCGTTCCAAAAGGCCAAGGTGGAGTTGGTATTTATGAGCCACGGCGTAAGCCGCTTCGAAGTTCCCGGCGGTATAGCCGGCGACATTGTGCAGCTGACGGGTATTAGCGATGCGCGTATTGGCGAAACAATTGCCGACGCCGCGAATCCCGAAGCATTGCCGGTTATGGAAGTAGAAGCTCCCACGCTGCGTATTTACCTTGGCCCCAACACCAGCCCGTTTAAGGGTTTGGAAGGTGAGTTTAACACTTCCCGCCAAATTGGCGAACGTTTGACCAAAGAGCTGGAAACCAACGTGGGCTTGCGCGTCGAAGACGACGGCATTGGCTTTACGGTTGCCGGCCGCGGCGAACTGCACTTAAGTGTACTGATTGAAACCATGCGCCGCGAAGGCTACGAATTTGAAGTGGGCCGTCCGCAGGTAGTTACTCATGTTGAGAACGGCAAAACGATGGAACCAATAGAGGAACTTATCATCGAAGTCCCCGCCGAGCATGTGGGTACCGTCCAAATGGAGCTTGGTGCACGCCGCGCAACCCTCAAAGAACAGTTTGCCAGCCCCAAGGGCGTCACCAAGCTCGTGTACGAGCTGCCGACCCGCGCATTGCTTGGACTGCGCAACATCCTTATGACCAACACCAAGGGTACCATCGTCATGAACAGCCTCATGACCGGCTACCAGGAAATGGGCGGCGCTTTGCAACAATTACGCAACGGCGTGCTTATCTCGTTTGAAACCGGTACCACCACGGCTTACTCGTTGCAAAATGCCGAAGCTCGCGGTACGGTCTTTGTTGGCCCT
>DATIJU010000014.1:0-283206 GCA_035478295.1 Bacillota bacterium
CAATAGTGAGCTCCTGGCCATCAGTATAATGGATGCCTTCAGAGCCTTTGGAGGTAGACACTACGCCCAGGCCGGCGGCCATGTAGGTGAGTACCTTGAGGCGCGTGCCAGAGCCTTCGCGGATGGGGCAAATGCCGATAACGGCTTCGTCTAGCTGCGGTTTAATGTCATCAACAAAGCCGAGGGGTACCAACGAGTGATCTTGGTGAAAGCCATGTTCAACCGTCCATTGGTGGTTGGCGCCAATGGCCAGCACCTTTGCGTTGTGTACGCGAATCTTAACCAGCGGATGAATCTCGCGCATATAAAAATCCAGGGCATCGCTGTTAGCGGGGTAGCCGGTGCCTCCGATGAACAGCAAGTTTGGCACGGCGTCGCGCTTAGAAACCGGGCTAAAGTGTGTGCAGTCTACACCATTGGGTATAAGGTGCACTTCGTTATCGCCGCGCATTTGCTTAAAGTAGGCAGCGTCGGTGAGCGAGCAGGCAAGCACTGTGTCGGCAGTGGTTACAGCCTCTTGCTCCAGGTCGCGGTAGGCAGGCGTCAGCCAGTGGCCAACCATGCGCTTAGCAAACGGGAAGGTGCGCACGGCACCCTTAAAGGCTTCTAGTTCTACGTTGTGAGCATCCAGCACAATTTTAACGCCTTTATCCTGCAACCATTTCAAATGTGGGCGCAGTGCGTAGTAGGCATCTAGCTGCTCAATTTGAATGGCGTCCGGCAGGGCATCTTCGGCGCGGGCGCGCACCATGTCGCCCAAGCCGCTCCTGCGGTACTCGGTCATAAACGGCTGCATGTGGTCGATAAGCAAGGCGCGCAGCGTGGTCTGCAAACGCGGCGCTTGCTTACGGGCAACATGAGCCTTAACGGGCAGTGCTTGTTCCAGTGTCTTTGTGGCTTCATCCGGATCGTTACTGGTGGTACAAAATAGCTCTACGTCAGTATCCACTGCGTGGGCCAATTCTTTTACCAGCTGGTAGTTGCGAATGGGTGCACCGCCAAAGTCGCCAGGCTGGTCGCTGGCGACTACAAACACGCGCTTTGCATCACGCGGTCCCTTGCCTTGCACCCAGTCGTCGAAACGAGCGGCCAAATTGTCCCAACCGAATGTTTCGCGGGAGTATTCGCGGGCGTGTGCGGCTTTTTTGGCGCGGGTACTGTCGGTGAGGGCTAGCTGCAGCGTTGTCTCCAGCGACTGCAGATCACCCGGTTCGGCAATATAGCCGGCGCGGCCGTTATGTACCGCCTTGGGCAGATCGCCCATATTGCTCACGAGCGGTACCACTCCCCGGGCCATGTACTGCGGAATCTTCATGTTGCTGGCCGCCCGCACAGTCAGCTCGTCTGGCATGTAGTTGTAGCCAATGTCGCCGCTCTGCAAACGCTCAAAGGCGTCTTCCAGCGCCAGCCAGCCGGTAAATTCCACGTGTTCGCTTAAGCGCAAGTCTTGCACTTTTTGCACAAAATAGTCTCTGCATTGGCCGTCACCCATCACCAGCACTTTGAGGTCGGGATGGTCGCGCACTAGCTTGGGCAACACATCAAACAGCGGCTCGATAATATTGCGGCGATTAAGCGAGCCCATAAATACAACGCGCTTTCTCTCTGGCGAAAGCGTAACCGGCTTATCGAACCAGTCGCTATCAACACCATTTGGCAGCAAGCATACCGGCTTGTCCGAAAAATGTTTGCGGTAGCGGTTGTACAAATAGGTGGAGGCCGCCACAATGCGGTTAGCGTGCCGGGCAGCCAGGTGCTCGGACAGTTGCACGAGCAGCCGCTGATGCACGGGGTGGCCTTCTATTTTCATCACTTCGCTGCCCAGGTCGTCCATGTCGAGCACCACACGCGTGCCGCGCAATTTGGCAACCAGACCCACGATGCTAATAGGCGTGGGTTTGTAAATGTACACCAGGTCGGGCTTTTCGCGGAGCACCATCCGGATGGCGCCAATCATGTACGGCAGCAAATTAATTTCCAGGCGCTTAGTAGCAAACTGAAAAGGCTGCAGTACACGCACACCGTCCAGCTGCGTGATGGTCTCGGGTTTAAAATCATTATATTTGTCGGCCTTGGGAGCGATAACCGCTACGTCGTGGCCGCGTGCGCGCAGAGCCCGGCCCAGAGCCATAATGCGGTAAGTAAAGTTGCTGCGTACCGAACCGGAGCCTAGAAATAAAATTTTCATCGTATGGCTCCCCGGAAAAGCGCATCGGTTTTGGCGCCCTGTATGTCCCATGTTTGGTGCTTGGCGCGCTCGTAACCGTTAGCTATAAGCGTCTTCTGCAGCTGCTTATTCTCAAGCACAGTGGCAATCACAATTGCCAGAGCATCGGGATTGTGAGGCGTAGTCAGCAGGCCGTCCTCGCCCGCATTAATAATGTGCGGAATTGCACCGATGCTGGCTGCAATCACGGGCGTCCGGCGTGCCCAAGCTTCAAGAATAACCGTAGGAAAGGCGTCTTGGGCAGTTGTGGGGTAGCAAATAAATGCGCTTGCGGTGTCCAGTATGGCGTACTTTTCGGCTCCGGTTTTTTGGCCGTGAAAAGTAACATTGCTTATGATGCCCAAACGCTTAGCAGCGTTTTGGTAATGCGCCAGGTAATCGCCGCCGCCCACAACATCCAGGTGTATAGGCTGCTTTTCGCGCTTCTTATATAGGGCAATGGCCTGCAAAATTTCTTCCAAACCCTTCCAGGCATGCGCTTTCACCAGATTGCCAATAAACACAACGTGCTGCGGTTCTTTAGTCGCAGCGGTCTTTAGCAGGTCGCTGGCGGGGATAGCATTTTCGACAAGCGTAAACTTAGACCGGACCGCTTCGCTGAGGTTGTCTTTGTGGTAAGGAGTCACAGTAATAATTTTAGCGGCTTTTCTAAACATTAGCTTTTCGATTATCCGATACACACTAATTACCGCGTTAAATACAGCATCGCCCTGCTTGTATAACGTTGCTGCATGATAGGTAAGCATAAAGGGTGTCTTGCCAGCTGCAAATGCCGCGCTGTCGGCAATGCCGGGAACGGGCGTATGGCCATTAATAACGTCTGGCTTCTCGTACTTAATAATGCGGCGCATGTAATAGGGCCACCCTAAACCAATTGGCGTATTTGATACGCGTGCAAGCGTGGGCAGGCGGTATACCCGCACGCCGTCTACTTCGTCGGCCTCCAGCTTGTTGCCGTTGTGGTTAGAAGTAACCACGCACACTTCCCAGCCGCGGGCTTGCAGCTGTGCGGCAATGTGCTGGGCGTAATTCTCTAGGCCGCCTACTTTTGGCGCGTAGTAGGGCGTTGCCAGCAGTAGCTTGGGCTTGTGGGTAGTTTCGCTCATGCCCAGGGCGGTGCGCAGTGTCTGGTCGGTTTGGGCGATGGTTGATTGCCATGTGTATTTGTCGGCGGCCAGCTTACGGCCAGCCTCACCTAAAGCTGCGGCTTCGGCTGGGTGCCTGGTAATCCAGTTAATTTTGTCGGCCAGCGCTTGGACATCATGCGGGGCAACCAACAAGCCATTTAGGCCGTCCTTAATAAGGTAGGGCACACCTTCCACATTACTGGCAACTACCGGCAGCCCGCTGGCCAAGGCTTCTAGAATGGTCATACCAAAGCTCTCTTTGCTGGACGGACTTACAAATATGTCGGCCTGCCGGTAAGCTTCGGCCATGTGCTTGCCGACTAATCGGCCGGCAAACGTCACGCGCTGCGCAATGCCCAGGCTTCGCGCCAGGTCTTCGTAGTAAGATTGCAGCGAGCCTTCGCCAACAATGGTTAGGCGCATGCGCGGGTGTGTCCGTTTCAGGCGCGCCAGGGCGTGCAGCACTGTTTCGAGTCCCTTGTGCTCCTCGCCAGGCTTAAGACCGCCTACGGCCAGCAATGCTTCGACACCCGGCTTGCGAGCAGCAGGCTTAAACACGCGTGCATTAATACCGGGCATAACGGCAACCGACTTGTAAAAGTACTTGCCCAAATACGACCGTTGCACAAAGGGCGACGATGCAATAATCATGCGCGCCTTATGCAAGGGCGTCCTCAATAGCACGTGCTCATATATCCAGATAATGCCATTAATGAGTCCACGCTCCTCTTTCTTCATGCTGCCCATGTGGTAGGTAACTACAAACGGCAAGCGATGCACTGCTCGGCTGGTAATGTCGAGCATGCCCGGTACTGGGCCGTGTGCATCGATGAGGTCAGGCCGCTCGTCGGCAATAATTTGCCGCAGTGTGCGCCGCCAATGAAAGCCAATGGGCGTATTGGAAATCTTGCGGCTAATAGGCAAGCGATATACTTTTACGCCCTCGTAGTCCTCAATTTGCAATTGCTTGCAGTCGTCCGAAGTAGCCACAATAACGTCCCAGCCATACGCTTCTTGCAGGCCTTTTGCCGTCTGGAAAGCGTATTCCTCCAACCCGCCAGTGTGCGGCTTAAAGTAGGGTGTGGTTACCAGCAGTTTTGGCCGCTTAATGGGCACCTCGCTGTTGGTAATAAAGGTAACGCCAGGCTGCGCCACCAACCACTGCAAAAAGCGCTCCAGGCGGTCCCAGTCGCCGTGCGCTTCAATTTCGTGCGAGTGACCCCACAAGTGGAACACTTCGTTCCGCTCGCGAGCTTGCTTAAACATTTCTTTAGCCATGTGGTCCCAGCGACGCAAAAGTAATGCACGCCACGGACGACGGCCAGCAATACGCAGCACGCTCATCATGCCGTTGCGCACGTGGTCAAAGGTATCTACCGAAGTTTCGGCCGCAAACCGATCGATGCTTTGCGTAGCAAAACGGCGGACGCTGCGAGCATAGGTAAAGCCGGCTTCGCGTACAATCTGCTTGGTTTCTTCCTTGAAGTCGCCGTAAGGGTAGCAAAAACTAGTAACCGCGCGTCCTGTGGCCTGTTCCAGGCGCAGCTTAGACTCCACAATTTCTTGGCGAGCGGTTTCGGCGTCGCACTGGCTTAAATGCGGGTGGGTCATGGTATGCGCACCAATTTCAAAATCTTTGGCAATTACCCGTATTTGCGAGGTGGTAAGCATTTGCTCGCCCAAAAACTCACGGTCTTTTGGCGAAATATAGAATGTGCCTTTTATGCCGTATTTTTTGAGCAGTCGTGCCAAACGCAAATCGTGCTTGTGGCCGTCGTCCCAGCTGGTAGTTACCAGTACTTGTTTTAGGGGAGTGCTCATAACAGCACCTCCTCAAACTTGTGGACGATGTTATCCCAATCGTACTGCCGGGCGGCCGCAATGCAATCTTCGGCGCGGTATGCGCCATCCAGCGCTTCGGTGATAGCCGATGCGAGCGCTTGCGATTCAAGCTTGGTTACCTGGCCGTTGCGGCCGGTAATAAGCTTACGGGCGGCATTGGCAGGGTGATCCACGGTAATAACCGGCACACCGGCAGCGTTGGCTTCGATAGCTACCAGCCCGAAGCCCTCACGGATTGAGGGCAGTACGAATACTTTACCGGCTTTCATAAAGGCAATAACATCGTCGTGGTCCTCACGAAAATCGGTAAAGGTAACTTGGTGTTTAATGCCTAAATCTATCGCCAGCTGCTGCAGATTCTCGCGTTCCGGGCCGTGGCCAACAATCAAACAACGCACTTTGGGACGACTTTTGGCAACTTCGGCGACAGCTTTCAGCAACATATCTATACGCTTAGTATGCGTCAGACGGCCTACATATACGATATCGGTACTGCCTACATGAGCCGGCACACTCTGAATATGATCAACATGAATGCCATTCTCTATAACGTGCACCGGGCGCTTGATGCCTGCCAGCTTGTGTACACCCTCTGCCGTATGGTCCGAAACAGCAATAATAACGTTGGGCATGCGCAGCGCCAGACGCTCTACCGTATACCCGACTAAACCAAGCTTGCCCAAATATTCCCGCCAGTATTCACGGCCCCAGGCTTCGTGCCAGGTAGCGTGCAGCGGCTTACGCTTTACCAGTGTCACAATACGACAGGCAAAGATAGAAAAATACGGAAAACCGCAGCAATCTATAACATCAAAGCGCTGGCCAAATAGTTTAAAACAGCTCAGGCCAAAAATAACCGGCTGCAACATGGCACGCCGGCCGCTCTTGGTATACAGCGGGCGGGCTTTGCACAAACCGTGCAGCGTTACACCGCCGCGCGTAATAACGTTCGGGCCGTCCCAAAACTTCATGCCGTACAGATGCACGTCGTGACCGTCTTTTGCCAGCGCCTGGGCAACTTCGTAAAACCGCCGTTCGCCGCCGCCCTTTACGTAAGGGAAGATTGCATCGTACACGAGAGCAATTCTTTTGGCGTGAGGCATAACGGTAATTTCCAGCGCTTACTCGACTTCGTCGGCAGCAACCGCTATGCTCGGGCGGGCAAGACGCTCCGGCCGTTCGCGGCGCAGGCTCAGGCGTTTCAAGAACAATTCCTTCATTGTCCGCCACGCATCGTGGACGGATAGTTTAACTTCGCCAACACGCTTACGATACTCGATGGGCACTTCGGCGCAGGCCAGGCCCTTGCCGTAAGCTTCAATCTTGATCTCTTGGCTAAACGGCATGCCGCCGTGGCGCACATCAAGACGCTGCCAAATATGACGGCGGAAAATCCACATGCCAGACTGCGAGTCCTGGATAGGGAAGCCGAACAAAACGCGCATAACCTTAGACAACAACCAGTTACCGAAACGGTGCGAGCCCTTAAGGCTCTCGCGGTTACGGCGACCTAGACGATTAGTTGTAATAAAGTCGAGATTTTCGTTTTGCAGCTTGGCTAAAATTTCGGGCAGGGTGTCGAAGGGGTAGGTCATATCGGCATCGCCGGTGGCAATAATGTCGCCGGTGGCCGCGTCAAAGCCAGCCTTGTAGGCATTGCCATAACCGCGCTTAGGCTGGTAGACCACTACCGCACCATGCTCACGGGCAATATCGCCGGTACGGTCGGTGCTGGCGTTGTCTACCACCACTTTTTCGACGTCGTAACCTGCACGCTTCAAAAGCTCAACAGGAATTTGATCAAGCACAGCACCAATGCCGGCCTCTTCATTTAATGCTGGTATAACAATGCTTAGTTTCATAGGCGCTAGTTCCTTTCGATCCAGAAGTGGACACTCTGATCCTCATGTATTAATTGCACGCTCACCTCGCCACGGGTATCACCCGTCGGGATAACGATATCTTCGGTAATAGCTCGCTGCTGGTTTGTTTTCAGCTGCAAGCTGTGAGTGACTAGCGTTACCGTTCCACCTTGGTCGGTAAAGGTAATCCGATAGTTGTATGTTGTGTCCCTGGACTCTTGATTGTGAAGGGTAAAAGCCACCGGTAGTTTGCTGCCGGGCTCGGCGCGAGCAGGCAGGGCATCGGGGTGGGTAAAATACAGTTCGGTGAAACGCTCCGGCTGATGGGTTGTTGCCAACTTGTAGGCCTGCGTGTGGCTCACAGCCACAAAGCCGGCAGCCAGAACCAAAAAAAGCCCTAAACCGAGCGCCCATTTAGGCACACGTTTAGATGTTGCGGGGTCTGAACTTCGCTCCGTCATTTTCACCACTCTTTTTTACACAACGATAGCAACATTTGCTACTTCGATTGGTATATTATCACATATTTTGCACAAATACAAAAGGTTATTTCATTGACAGCCTCTTGTATAATAAACAGCCGCTCCTGGCGAGCGGCTGTTATAACTAGTAAAAACCGAACGGGCCGTTACTTCTTCTTGGCGGGCTTATCGCCAGGCAGTGTCTCTGTAAGCGATTCAGCCGGTGCAAAGAGCAAGGCATATAGGTTAAAACCAATAACCGATCCCAGAACAGGGCCCAGCACATAGGTGCCCCATACCCAGCTGCGTACCCCAAGGGCAACTGCCGGGTTGAGCAAACCGGCGGATGCAACCGATGCAATGAGGACGCCGACAGTTAGCGCAGCGCCCACTGTAAAGGCCGCCTTGCCGGCATCAAGCTTGTTGTAGGCTGCAGCGGCCCAGCCGAGTGCAAATACAAAGGCACCCACGGCTTCGGCAACGAGCACGCGGCTTTCGAAGTGGCCGGTGTTATCCCAGTGTGCATTTACGAAGTAGGTGTACAACAGGTAAGCCGTAATACCGCCCAGCAGCTGTGCGGCAACGTAAATAATCGCCGGCAATGTCTTAACCCGGCGAGCGCTCCACAAACCAATAGTAATAGCCGGATTAAAGTGCGCGCCCGATACTGCGCCAAACACCATAGTGCCGCCGGCAATGGTCAAGCCGACTACTAGGCTAATAAAATATGGAATACCGATGTTAGACTTGCTAACCGATAAAATTACCGCTGTAAGCACGGCAGTGCCTAAGAACTCGGCCGCTATCATGCCGATCTTTTTTCTTCCGAACATGTCCCCTCCGTAAGAATTACTTATTACCTAAACAGTAAACTACCGAAGGCGATTTGTAAACATCGACCTCTGTTATGCCTGCACCAATCATTGACGGAGGCCAGGATACAAAAGCGGAACGGAATGGCCGTAGGGGAAGAAGTGTGGCAGCGCCACTGCCCTTGTGATGAA
This sequence comes from Bacillota bacterium, assembly GCA_035478295.1. Lineage (GTDB taxonomy): Bacteria > Patescibacteriota > Saccharimonadia > Saccharimonadales > UBA4665 > PMNU01. The sequence goes on from DATIJU010000014.1 coordinate 8,524, forward strand.
AAACACATCTCTATAACCCGTAGGTTGCTACAGTAGAGATAGAGGGGAGATGTAATGGACCTCAACCCAACACCTACACAAGTAAGCACCTGGCTTAAAACAGTCGACCGCGACAAACTTCAAACGCATGGGTGGGTCGAAATCAACAGGCATTTTCACGGCATCGCTATGGCAATGAGGCCCTACCTGCAACAGCGCTTTCCCGAGACGGCAGACCAAGAAGCCGCTTTCGACGGCCTTACCTTGGGGCTACTCACCATTATTCACTTCGAGACTATCGAACAGCTGGCCCAGCTACTTGCTCAAGAAAACGGGCAGTGCGAAACCGAAGCCATACTACCGGAGCCTATCAAGCCAACGCAAACGCCGCTCAACGAATCATCACAAGACGACACGCCCTAAAGCAATTCGGCAACATATAGGCCCGATTTGGGCACCATTGTCGCCTCAAATTGGCGTAAACCGTGTTCGGTGTGCAAACTAGCTAATGCCGTTTGGGTAGCAACCGTATCACTCAAAGCGGCAGCCGTAGCAACGGCACGATCCCGGGGCGACAGATCCCAATCCCTGTTTATCGTGCGAATAGTCGAGCCGAGTGTGTCAACATACAGCTGGGTGTGATTGTTGTGAGCGGCGGCTTCATCAAACGTAATGTCAGGAGCGAGAATAGTGAGATAGCCCCTGGCAGAGGGGTCGCCAACGATGCGGCTTACATGATCCTCGCCAAAATTGCCGGCGACGCGATCTATTGTCTCATCCAGGGGAGGCGTGCCTTGCTCTTCAATCAACGCCACTTGTCGTTCACTCACATCCTCTACCAACCGCAAAGCGTCGTGTATTTCGCTCACGCTGAGTCCGGAAATTGCCGCAGCATCGACTGCCCATCGTCCCAACTTTTCCTGGGCGGCTTCGTCGGGCGCAGCTCGATGGCCCACAACTTCTAGGTCGTGTGCAATTCGCCGGCAGGTACGATCATGGACGGTAACTCCATTCGGCAGTTGTATACCGCCAGCCTCAGCTGCACCGAGCAGGTCATATGTGCTTACCGCGCCACTAATGTGTGCGGTTTCGACAACTGCGCGAATGCCGAGCAGGCCGAGACCGGCAGCCGGTGACCGCAAGGCGGGATTGGTTGGCGGACGGTTGGAACGAGGCCGGGCATCGACGCACTCGGACTTCAAAGAGTAATCCAAAGGCAAGTAATAGCCGGCATTGCTGACAATGCGGTCATCGCCAGCATTATGGCTATCTACTTTTCGCAATTGGTGACCATGACTCATAAAAAATAATATCCGTAAAAAACAAACTAACCACTGTACTTGGTGGTTAGCAGGCTAGGCAATTATACCGCGCTTATTGTGGATGTCAAGGGGGCACTTACGGGCATAGGCACTCACTTGGTACGAGCCCACGTATAAAAAGAGACAACCTGCTCTAAGAAGATTTATAAGCTATCTCGTGGTAGCTTGTCTTGTACGGCCCAAAGAAGACTTTTGTGTATAAGCGCATGATGCTCACGCCCATGATCAAATAAGAAAGGCAGAAAAGCAGTATCTGAAGCGCATGGTTTCTTGGGATAAAGCTCAACAGAATATCTTGCGCTAAAAATGAAGAGCTAATAGGAAACGCCATAAAGAAAAGACATACAATGAAGAAAATATGGCCCAGTTTGTTGAATGCGTAAATAGACCCGTGGTAATCCCCCAGCGTCAGCGACTCGCCCTTTATCTGCATGTACCAAAGGCAAGCATGGCCCACTAAAAAGGCCGCCATTACACCCAAGCCGTACATAACCAGATACTTCCAACTCCCGGCAGAGGCCAACCCCAAGAAAAGCGCCCCAAAAAGGTGCCCCAGCATGATAAGGTTCCAGCACGTCTTGGCAGAGTTTTTGGTGGCATACGCTCGTATATAAAAGATAATGCTTATGGCCGCTGCAATGGTAGAAACAGCCAGTATCGAGCCAGCTGATACCGCCATGGGCGCAGCAATCCCCGCAGCGACTAAGAAGAGTGCTGCAGAAGCAACTTGGGTTGAGGGCTTATCCAGGAAAGCGAATGCCCGCCCGATAGATTTAAGCGGCTTCCATAGGTATTGGCTCACCGCCGCATTCATATTCCATTCCTTAATACTCAAAATATAGAACGTAGCGCGAAGCTTGCCCAAGAAGGTATTTTTGATTCTTTGGGCAGGAGGCACAAAATAGAAGAATTGATCATGAACAAGGTAACTTACAACCGATGGAGAAATAAGCAGCTGGTACGTTCTTAAAGAGGCGTTGCTTACAAAGTGAAGGAGCGCTAACCAGTAAAGCCCGGCGGCCACCTCAATGAACATTATGCCGATTTGGGTAATAGACGCATAGGCAATTTGTGCTTTGATAGATGATTGCACGCGGGTAATAGACGAAGCGACAATCGCCGTCACCAAGCCTAGGATTGCAACAGCAATCCGAAGCCACGTACTGCCTTGCCAGAGCGGGTACGTTCGAAGTAGCAAGAACAGACCCATGTGCACAGAGAGGGCGCCGTAAAAGATTGCACTCGATGTAGTCGGGCCTTCCATGGCGCGTGGCAGCCAGTACGAGAACGGGAACTGCGCAGACTTAATCATGGCAGCTGCGAGCAGCAGAAGACCGAGCAGGGCCAGTTGATTACTGTGTCCGGCGACAAGACCGGAAAATTCAGAAACATGTATGCTCCTCTCAAAAATATGGTGTGCATACCAAATAGCAACGAGCAGGAAGGCGTCGGCAATACGATAGACCGAGAAAACTTTTAGAGCGTTTCTGGCCGGCAGAAAGCGGTCCCTATAAAACGCAATTAGCAGCACGGAGCTGATGCCGATAAACTCCCACCCCAACAGCAGCACTTCAAAATTACCAGCCAGAATGATGAGTGACAACCCGGTAAAGAAGAGTAGAACGGTGTAATAAAACCGTTTAAAGCCCGGCTCACGGTGCATGTAATATTTGCTAAACATGAAAACGAGGGCCGTCATAATCGTTGCCATCCCCAAGAATACTGCACTAATCCGGTCAAAATAAAAATCGAGCGAAAAAGTATAGTGGGGACTGGCATACAAGGCCCCGATACTCGCGGACACTGGCTCGGCACCGGCGTTGAGCCAGTGGTAGCCCAAAAACAAAAACGTCGCAAGTTCCAAAAGTATTGCGACAATGGCTATAGAAAATATGGTGCGCTCCCGTCCTTTCGGCATAAGGATGCAGCCGGCAAGGCCGAAGATTGGGATAAGGACTAGTGCGGTGAGAAGTTGTGTCAACATAGGGCTATTTAATTATATGCACCGGCAGATTCTCCTGCGTGGCGTCCAAAATATGATTTGTTTTCATTTTGGGGGTTGTGTTAAACATACCGGGCAAATCATGTACGGTGGGTAACTTCTTGGTGAGTGTGGTGTATGGCACAAATTTTCCTTCTTCAAAAACGTAGAGTGCTTTCTCTTTTGGATGCAGCGCGACTAAGTGGATCCACTCGTTAGCGAACCATTCATAGAGGGCGGGGTTGGATTGTATAACTTTCAGAACTACCTCGGGGTAGTGTTCCACAATCATCAGGAGCCGCACAGGGTCATGCACCTCGATCATCTGCAGGGGCAGTCCAGAGCGGAGGTCACCGTCGTTGCTGTTGGCGACTCCTATAAGCCCCATGACGTTGTGGGGCAGCTTGGTGCCGGCACCCAATTTGTAATTGTCCATGCGCGAGAAGAAATACTCCAGATTAATACCGCCGCAGACCACTCCAAGCGGAGCGAGCACATTGCCTAGTAGTGCACCCTCTGGGTCGGTCGTATAGTCATACGAATTCAGGAATGCCCTTCGGTCGAGAAATAGATGCTTAGTAAGGTCCCTCCTGCCTACCACGCACAGCGCATTGGTACCGTGTCCTAGTTCGGGGCGGGGTTCGTAGTAGGAGACTGAGCGTTTCTTTATGTCGCTCCTAATCTTATGTATGGGCTGTTTTGTATCGATAGACATAAATCTGCGCGAGCGTTCTTTGGCGTCCAGGTCGAGCGCTTTTTCGAATAGCTGCTTGTTCTTGCGGTGCAGCCGGCCGTTTTCGTTGTTCAAGACCGCTTCGTCATAGAACTTAATTTCGTCCGATGCCGTATCGTGCATGGCGCCCAAAAATTGCGTGGACGCAGGTATAGACAGACCGCGCGCCTCCAGCAGGTCCCGCACCGGTTGATAGTTTGCCATGTAGGCAAACACTCGAGCGTTCACCAGACCCGGCCGGCCACTGCAGGCACCGCAGTCGTGTGCGCCATGATGAGGGTTGTTGGCACTACTCGATCCGTGGCCTATGACGTACACTAGCGGAGAAAAATTTTTAGTAAGGCCGATGCATCGCAACAGTTTTTCAACGCGGTCAGCCATTTCCTGTACCGTAAAGCCTACTTGTAAGCCTTTTTCTGTATCGTGCGCTCCGGTATGTACGATGGTTAGGTCGGCGTTCGAATCCATATGGCCGAACGCATCGGCAATTGCCGGGCTCATTGTGGGGTTTATGAGATTGGCGACGAGCTTGCCCAGCGCCGGAATCCCTAACACGTAAGAGAGCAGGAAACCCCTAACCAGCTTATGGGAATGCTTAGTGTACATGATTTCTTTGGCATGCAGGTGCTGTGAACCCTTCGGGATTTCTTTGATGAGATACTTGGGCGTAACAGGCGCAGGGCAAAGCTTGTCGTAAAATTTTGCATGCGCGGGATGAAAATAGAACTCTACCCCGAAGAACCCAGGCGCGCCGAATGTTTCGCAGTGGTTGTCTGCGCGCTCCACGTAGGTACGCAAAGAATACTCTCGCTCGTCGATACAAAAGATAGACTGAAAACTCTTGGGGGTTGCTTTGTCTGCAACAGACTTAGCAGGCAGCGTCAGCAAGAGTCCAGAAAGTACCGTATCGTAATAACTCCACTCAAAGGCGTCCTGCCATATTTCGATAACTTCTTGTAGCTCACTGCTTGGTTCCATAGCAAACATGTCTACCGGCGGTTGCGTCACACTATTTCCTAGCGGCTGCCAACCCTTGCCAAAGCGACTCTCTAGCGTGTCAATCTCGAGTAAAAGCTCCAGTATTATCATATCTTTCAAAGAAATCTTTTTTGGGTACAGCAGCGTTTCTGGCCTGTCTTCGAGTGTCGACACCATGCCCGACCATCCCCGGTGCGCAAACTGTTGGTCGTAGACGTATTGTTCGTAATACGCTTCCTTGCCAACCACTATTTCCAGGAGCTTGGCTATGGTGCAGGATTCGTCCTGTAAAAGATTGCGCGCCTTTTTTGTTTTGAAAAAGCTTACCAGGCTACTATCTTCGAGGTTGCGGAGCGCATTCAGGAGACCTTTGTCTTCGAAAGGGAAGGGTGAAATAGCAATACCTTGGTCGATATAACTACAGATAATGCGGAATAGGAGTGGTTGTACTGCGTTGTCCATATCGATGGGGTACAGCCGCTTCCATTCACTTCTCAGTTTGCCGACACGCGATTTGACACCCCAACTGTACATTTTATGGAGCGCTCTGAATTGCCACCCCTCAAAATAGTCATCCCCGTGTCTATCACGTATTGTTCTGGCCAGGATTTCCGGAGTAATCCGCTTAATCCTATACAGATCCCTATATTCGGTAAGCGAAAATGTGGTTTGAAACCCAAAAATGGCCGACGCCTTAAAAAGGGCGTCATAAAATTTCATATCCTGAAACGCATGCAGCGTGTTGTGGTGCACAAAATCCTTCAGCGGACCTTGCGTAGGTAAATAGTGTTTTAGCTCACGCAAAAGGTGTTGCTCATCGAAAAGATGTTTGTGTTTTTGAGGCATAGCTTAGTTAATCATGTAATAAATGTGACGTATCCTTCGGCTTTGGCGCGCGATGGAGCTAAATCTGAGGGGGTAACGAACAACCCAGGAAACAATAATCTCTCAGTGTTTGCGAGGATGAGTAGGTCGCCCTAAAAGACAACGATATTATACCCGGAAGATTTTCATTTTGCAATCGCACCATGCCGGACGCCTAAAACCAATAGAACTCATTTCGAATCTCCCCACCATAGCGAAAAGTTATCCGGTGAGTGCCAGCCGTTAGTTCTTGTGAGGAAGCGTAACCGTAGTTACGGTGACGAGCAAAACTGACGGCTGGTGCCGCCAGATGACTTTGGAACGGTGGGGAGATTTGAAATGAGTTCATAAGGAACAGCCCGTACAATTAGGTTTGTATGGGCGTGCTCTAGTGGAATTGCGCTTTTGTTCAGATAGGCTAACTGAGCCTGCTTACTGCCTACGCGAGTGACGGCGGCGCAGTTCGGCCACCTCCACACGTACACCATGACGAGCAAGCAACGTCTGGGCGCGGTCGAGTTCCACCTGGTTCTTGGCGTCCTTGGCCAGGCGCAAGGCTTCATCGTGTGCTTTTTGCGCTTCGGCAAGGTTGATCTCGTCGCCGTGCGTGGCTTCATCTACCAGCACACGAACACCTTTACTGCTAATTTCCAGTACACCGCCGTAAGTAGCGTAGTGCTCCCAGTGATGCTCGGCATCGCCCTTATTACGGCGAACCGTAATAACACCTGGCACCAGCTGCGATAGCAACGCTTCGTGGCTCGGCAAAACGGTGATTTCGCCATCGGCGGTGGGCAGCGTAACCGAATAGGCCTGAGCCTTAAATTTTACACCGTCGAGTGTGACGAGTTCGAAATTCATGCAACCCCCTGAGGTCCACCATTATTTGCCAGCGGCATAGTAGGCTCTGCTGCGTAGGGAGCTACGTCCGCGTGTGCGGCCGCAGCAATTACGGCCTCCGCCATACCAGTAACCACCGTACCGAAAGCGGCACCGACTGCTGTTTCGCCGTGGACGGCAACCAATGCCCTCAGTTGTTCATACTGAGCTGCCGCTACTTCTCGGCTGACACCTGGTTCGGGTTCCGCCGACTCTTTCCAAACCCCACCGCTGCCAAAGGCAGCAATCTGTTCGAGTAAGCGGCGCTGCAGCCTATCCTGATGTGCCGCAAAACCGGGTTTGGCGTCTGGGTGGGCCATTACTTAACCTCGCTGATGTCACCCTTCATGTAGAAGGCGCTTTCTGGCTTAGCGTCATGCTTGCCGTCCAAAATTTCGCGGAAGCCCTTGATGGTGTCTTTAAGGCTTACATATTTACCCGGGTTGCCGGTAAAGATTTCAGCCACAAAGTTTGGCTGCGTAAGGAAACGCTGGATGCGACGGGCGCGGGCCACGGTTTGCTTATCTTCGTCAGACAGTTCGTCCATACCAAGGATGGCGATGATGTCTTGCAGGTCCTTGTAGCGCTGCAAAATGCGCTGCACTTCGCGGGCCACATCGTAGTGCTCTTGGCCAACAATCTCGGGGTCGAGGATGGTTGAGCTGGAGTCGAGCGGGTCGACAGCCGGGTACAAACCAAGGTCGGTAAGGGCACGGTTAAGTACGATAGTGGAGTCGAGGTGAGCGAAAGTGGTAGCCGGAGCCGGGTCGGTAAGGTCGTCGGCAGGCACGAATACGGCTTGCACCGAAGTAATAGAACCTTGCTTAGTGCTGGTAATGCGCTCCTGCAGGCCGCCCATTTCTTGCTGGAGGTTTGGCTGGTAACCTACGGCCGAAGGCAGACGACCGAGCAGAGCGGACACTTCAGAACCAGCTTGCGTAAAGCGGAAGATGTTGTCGATAAAGAGCAGTACGTCCTTGCCGTTGTCGCGGAAGCCTTCGGCAATAGTCAGGCCGGAAAGGGCAACGCGCAGACGAGCACCCGGAGGTTCGTTCATTTGGCCAAACACCAAGCTGGTGTTTTTGATTACGCCGGATTCTTGCATTTCGTGGTAGAGGTCGTTACCTTCGCGGGTACGCTCACCAACACCTGCAAATACCGAGTAGCCACTGTGGAACTTGGCAATGTTGTTAATAAATTCCTGAATGAGCACGGTCTTGCCCACGCCAGCGCCACCGAACAGTCCTACCTTACCACCCTTAAGAACGGGACAGATGAGATCGATTACCTTGATGCCGGTCTCCAAAACTTCTACTGAGCCAGATTGGTCGTCGAAGCTAGGGGCGGCGCGGTGAATGGGCGAGTACTTTTTAAAGTTGTTGCCTTCTTTGATGCCGTCGATGGGTTCGCCAATAACGTTAAACATGCGGCCCAGGGTGTCGTCGCCAACAGGTACCGAAATTGGCGCGCCGGTGTCTTCTACCGATGCGCCGCGCTTCAGGCCGTCGGTGCTAGCCAGGCTTACGGTGCGAACAACGCTCTCGCTCAAGTGCTGAGCAACTTCCAGTAGTAACGTGTTGCCGTTAAGCGTTGTCTTAAGCGCGTAGTTAATTGGTGGCAGGTGGCCGCCGCCGAATTCGACGTCGACAACCACACCTACTACCTGGACGACCTTGCCGGTAGCAGTCTGTGCTTTGGTTGGTGCTTCTTTTACAGCCATTATATTTCTTCCTCTTACTTCTAGATTACGATTCTTACTTCAACGCCTCGGCACCGCCGGTAATTTCGGCGAGTTCCTGGGTAATGGCGGCCTGACGGGCGTTGTTATATTCAAGGGTCAGGTCGTCGATAATATCAGATGCGTTGTCGGTGGCGTTCTTCATGGCCAGCATGCGCATCGACTGCTCGGAGGCGATGGCTTCCAGAAATCCCTGGTAGATTTGCGCTTCCAGCAACCGCAGTGTTGCCGCTTTGATGAGCGATGCGGCGTCGGGTTCGACATCGGCGTGAGCCAGCTCGTCGTCCAGTTCTACTTCGTCAAAGCCAGCCGGCAGCAAACGCTGCTGCTGTACTTGCTGGCTAATGCTTGAGATAAACTTGGTGTAAATGAGATCTACTTGGTCGACCGTACCGTCGGCAAATAAGCCAACTACCGATGACAAAATAGGACGCAAATCGTCGGCCGTGGGCTTGTCGGGCATTTTGCTGTACGCAGCTTCGACATCAATGCCGCTGATATGTGAGGCGGCCTGTGCGGCTTTGCGGCCGATTGCAATAACACTGGTCTTGACGCCCTTAGCGCGATCAGCCTGTGCTTCGGTAATGAGGCTGCGAATAACGTTGGCGTCGTAGGCGCCGGCCAGGCCAAGATCGGAGGTGAGGGCAATAAGCAGCCGACGTTTAACGGGGCGAGCAGTAAATAGCTTGTATTCGCTGTCGTCGGCCGCCAGCTGACGGAGCCGGGTGAGGATCTCGCGGGCCAGCTCGGCATAGGCACGCGGGCGCACCACTGCCTCTTGAGCGTGACGTAGTTTACTGGCGGCCACTAACTGCATAGCCTTGGTGATCTGCCGCGTGTTGCGAACAGAACCGATGCGCCGCTTAATTTGCTGCCGGGATGCCATACTATTCCTCCGCCTTTACGACGCGTAAGCCAACCGCACCAGCAAGCCGTGCCAACATCAACATGTACTCGGCAGTGAAGTTCACTTCCGACGTGCCTGACGATTGACGTGTAGTCCTAGGGATGTCGGGGCCCGTATCCATCCAACGCGTAAGCATTTCGACAGGCTCCTGAACACCGCTCATAGCTACAGCATTGACCGCCAGTTCCTCATTATCAAGTCCAGCCGTGTCTCGAGCAAAGTCAAGATTCAGGCCCATGCTCGCAAGCAGGGCTACTTCTGAGTCGGCTTGTGCCGATAGCTCTCCGGGGCCAGCAGTCATTACGCTTCCTGAACCTTCTTGGGTTTAGCGGCGGCTGCGTAGCTCTTGGCTACTTTTTCGGCAGCTTCCATGACGGTCTTTTCGATGTCTTCGGTGGGCTTGTCGCCCTTGCCGAGGGTCTTCATGACCGCACCGTGCTTGTCTTCCATGTAGGCAATCAGTTCGGCCTGCGCTTCCTTAACCTTGTTGGTAGGAACAGTGTCAAAACCGCCCTTGTTGGCAGCCATCAGGCTGATGGTTTGCTCGGCAATGCTGAGCGGCTGGTACTGCTTTTGCTTGAGCAGTTCGGTGAGGCGCTGGCCGCGCTCGATGGCTTGCTTGGTTTCTTCGTCGAGGTCGCTGGCGAACTGGGCAAACGAAGCAAGTTCGCGGAACTGGGCGAGCGACAGCTTAAGACCGCCGGAAACACTCTTTACAGCCTTGGTTTGAGCGGCACCACCCACACGGGATACGGACAGACCAACGGAGATAGCCGGGCGAACGCCCTGGTAGAACAAGCTTGTTTCCAGGAAGATCTGACCATCGGTAATAGAAATTACGTTGGTGGGAATGTAGGCCGAGATGTCGCCGGCCTGTGTTTCGATGATAGGCAAAGCCGTCAGCGAACCGGCACCTAACTCGTCATTAAGCTTGGCAGCGCGTTCCAGCAGGCGAGAGTGCAAGTAAAATACGTCGCCAGGGAAGGCTTCGCGGCCTGGTGGGCGGCGGAGCAGCAAGCTCATTTGGCGGTAGGCGACGGCGTGCTTGGTAAGATCGTCGTAGATAATAAGCGCGTGCTGTGCGTTGTCGCGGAAGTATTCGCCCATGGCAGCACCGGCGTAAGGCGCCAGGTACAGCAGTGGAGCGGGGTCGGCGGGGCTGGTAGCCACAACGATGGTCTGGTCCATAACACCTTCGCGCTTGAGGCGCTCTACCAGTGCGGCAATCTTGGACAATTTTTGACCAACGGCAACGTAGACGTTAATAACGCCGGTCTTTTGCTTGGCCTGGTTGATCATAGTGTCGACAGCGATGGCCGTCTTACCAGTTTGGCGGTCGCCAATGAGCAGTTCACGCTGGCCGCGGCCGATGGGCGTGAGGGCATCGATGGCAATAAGACCAGTCATGAGTGGTTCGTGCACGCTCTTGCGGGCCATAACACCAGGGGCGGAACGCTCCAGCAGACCACGCTGCTTGGCCTTGATGGGACCCTTACCGTCGAGTGGTTCACCCAAAGGGTTTACCACGCGGCCAATAAGCTCGGGGCCTACCGGTACGTCCAGTACGTGGCCGGTCATGGTTACCTTGGCGCCCGCAACCACTTGAGAGTCGTCGCCCAAAATTACGGCACCGATTTCGTCTTCAAGCAGGTTAAGGGCAAAAGCAGTTACTTTGCTGCCCTTGAGGGTTTCAATTTCGATTACTTCGTTGTAACCGGCGCTGCGCAGGCCGTAAATCCAGGCTACGCCGTCACCCACGCGGGTAACAATACCGGCTTCTTCGAGGCCTTTGCTGGTGCGAAGCGATTGGATCGCGTCACGCAGTTCGGCTGATAGTTCTTGGATTGCTAATTCGCTCATATTATTTCTTCTTTAATCTCCTGGTTATAGGCTGGCAAGTTGCTTGAGTTTGGTGCGTACACTGGCGTCTAGCTGGGCGTCGGGCGTCTTAGCGACTAGGCCACCGAGCAGGCTCGGGTCCAGGTGCTCGCTTAGCTCCACGCGCTTTGCTCCAGTTGCAGCTTGCAAGGTCGTCTTAAGCTCGCTCTTCACGGTGTCGCTTAAACGGCGAGCACTAGTAACATCCACTAGGAGGTGACCGCTCTGTTCATACAGCTCATGTGCGACGTCATTGATAAATAGATCAATATCGTCGACCATGCGCTGCTCCATAAGATAGGCAGCGGCCGCCTTGATCCAGTGTTTAGTGCGCGAGGGCTCGTGCAGCAGCTTTTCGGCTACTGTGCGGGCAAGCACGCGGCGAGAGACCTTGCTGTTCATAGGTTATGCCTTCTCCTCAGCGAGTGCTTTCCGAACCAACTCGGCGTCTTTTTTATCGTCGAGCTTTTCGCCAATAATACGCTCGGTGGCCAACGCTACCAGCTCTACGGTGTCCTTCTTGAGGGCATCACGGGCCTTGGTAACTTCGATGGCAAGCGATGCTTGGGCATCGGCAACGATTTGTTCGGCGCGGTTCTTTGCCTTGGTTTCGGCGTCAGCAATCATGCTGGCCGATTCTTGCTGGGTGCGGGCCAAAATTTCGTCGGCATCTTTACGGGCAGCTTCGAGCATCTCCTGTACATTTGCTTGCGCCTTTTCTAGTGCCTCTTGGCTGTCCTTGGCCTCTTGTAGACCGGCTTCGATAGCCGCACGGCGGTCATCGATGGACTTTACGAGGGCGGGGTACACAAACTTAGACAGAATGAGTACCAAAATAAGAAAGGCGATGCCTTGCTCGACAAACAGCTTCCAGTCGATGCCGAGCGCCTGGAATAGTCCAGGTGATGCGGCGGCTTCAGTTGTTGCTAAAACAGTAAGCATTGTTTGCTACTTTTAAAACCTTACTTAAGGAATTTGACGATTAATGCTACTACCAAACCGATGATAGCCAGGGCGTCCACAAAGGACATAGCCAGGATCATGAGGGTACGAATCTTGCCCAGTGCTTCTGGGTTACGGCCGGCAGCTTGCACGGCGCCAAGGCCTACGAGACCCAAACCAATACCACAACCAGCGGCTGCGATAGCGTAGGTGAGGCCGAATGCTAGTGATTCCATTTAATATAACTCCTTTTATTACCTATAATTAATGCTTATCCGCGGCAGTCTCTGCATGTGCGTCTTCGCCATTCGGCAGGCCCAAACTAATGAACGCTACCGTCAACATAAAGAACACATACGCCTGAACGGCGCCAACAAATAACTCTAAACAGTAGAACAGGGGCAGGGAAATACCGGCGGCATAGCCGCTGAGGTACGCAATAACCGCAAGCAATACTTCGCCACCAAACACATTACCAAAAATACGGAGGGAAAGGGCAAGGGTACGCGAGAACTCGGCGATGATTTCGAGAATACCCTCGAAGCTGTGTAATGGATCTTTAAACGGGCTTACCAGATAACGGCGGGCGTTGCCAAAGAAACCATGCTTGCGGATAGCCCATACCTGGGCCGTGCCCATCGAGATAATGGCCAGCGCAAAGGTCATATTCATGTCGGCGGCGGCGCCTCTAAACAATTCGGTGCCATGATACTTAATAGAACCAACAAACGGGAAAATGCCCAGCCAGTTGTTAATCAGGAAAAAGAACAAAAGCGTAACGGCCAGCGGCATAACCTTTTTAGCTACCGCCTTATCGCCGATAACCTCGGTAGTTGTGTCGTACAGACTTTCGAAGGCCCACATCATGAGATGCATAAGACGGCTGCGCGAGCCACGCTTTACTGCGCGAACGGTTGCAAACATGATGATCAGCAAAATACTCACGCCCAAAATACCGAGCATCTGCGAGTTGGTCACGGGCAGCGGGCCGACATGAAACAAAATTTCTGGCGCCACGCTTACCTTGGGGACTTCGGATGCAAAAGTTGTAAACATTATGAATTATCCTCCGCTTTTTGTACGGCAGCTAGTTGTCGTTTAACGAGCAGCACAGCACATACAAATCCAATAACAACGGATGGGAGGGTAAGCCAGGGTTTGGTACCCAAGCGGCGGTCAGCAAAAATACCCAGGAGCGTACATAAGACAACCGGCGTAGCAATACGCCAGGTAGTGTCTAAAAACGTCGTAGCAATAATGCCCACCCCGAAAGTACCATCGGCATGGTGAGATTTAGTCGTCGGTTGTGCGGCGGCCTGCTTCATTTCTTTATACTATAGCAAACAGGGGTACGCGATGCAATCTAATATGTGCGCGCAGATACTGATATACTGCTAGGTATGGATGAAAAAATTGTAATTTATGGGGCAGAGTGGTGCGCCTTTTGTCACGAGGCCATGCACTACCTCGACAAGCTCGGTGTGAAGTACACCTACAAGAATGTTGATCTTAACCCGGCTGACGCCAAGGCCGCCATCGAGAAATCCGGGCAAATGGGCATACCAGTACTCGACATGGACGGCGAAATTATTATCGGCTTTGACCGGCCAAAAATTGACCAGACACTCAAGGAAAAGAAGCTGTCCTGAGTGTTGTGATAATTATCGTCGTAGAATAGACCTAGAACGCATTACGCTAGGGATAGAAATCGTAACAGGGAGGGATGCTTATGCCAGCAGAGTCACGATTACCACGAATAGATCCAAGGGATGATACCGAAGGACTGCACGACACCCTTGTCGATCTCCAAATAGCAATTGAGCAAGAGCCAGCCATTGTCGCCGGCTCTATTAGTATGATGCTAGAAGAATCATCCCTGAGCGAAGTAACCGACCGGCACGCCGCGGTGGTAGGTTTAGTTGGCCGGGCACTCGATCTCACCAACAACGGTCGTCGCCTAGAGCGCTTGTACGATGACGCTAGCTACGACCGCGTAACCGACAACGGCGATTTTTTGAGAGCCGCGAGCAAAGTCACCAAGGCCAGAACAGAAAGTATAGACGCCACAATAAAAGCCGAGCGCAACACCGCACTAGTAGGGCTGCGCGTATTCCTAGAACCCTACCTAAATCGCGAACGCCCTGCAGATACTGAAGCCGCCGCCTAAGGTATACTAGGATCAATGGCTTTTGAGGATTACAGCACTAAAGATTCTGTGGTAGTGGTATACACCGGAGACGGCAAAGGCAAGACCAGCGCCGGGTTGGGCCTGCTCACGCGCGCATTGGGCAACCGCTGGAGTGTTGCGTTTGTTCAGTTCATTAAGCACTGGGGCGTGGGCGAGCACGTATTCATCCGCGACATTATGCCGCTGTACGGCGACCAGCTGCACTTTTACAAAGGCGGCAAGGGTTTTTACAATGCCGGCGACTTAAGCGCCGAGTTTGTAACACCCGAGCAACATAAGGCAGCGGCACTAGAGACATACCAAGAAGCGCTGCGTTGTGTCACTTCCGCCGAATACGACCTAGTTATTTGCGACGAAATAAACAATGCCGTGCACGATAGGCTGCTCACGGTAGCCCAACTCAAAAAACTCATTACCGCCCGGGCGCCCGGCACCAGCCTATGTTTTACCGGCCGTAATTTTCCAAGATCGCTTATGCCTTTGGCCGACATCGTAACCGACATGACCAAGGTAAAACATCACTTTGACGACAAATTTCTAGCTAACAAGGGCATCGACTTCTAGTAAGTAAGCTATTCGTAAAATCTATTTGTGGTCGCCACATATTCGTGCTAAAAATAGTGCAATGTCTGCGGGGCCTATCCGACCTAAACGCTGTAGGGGTACGGGTCTTTTACTGTGCGTCCGGAGGGCACCGAGGCCGAATACGATACACAGCACTATCATAACGATCCGCATGTACACCTCATCACAGAATGTGCAGGTCGCTGGCATAGTCGCATTTCAGGCCATACCCCGCGTATTAGCGCAAGAAAAATTTGGATCGGCAGCATGAACGAACAGCGTTTTGGTCAAATTCTGACAGTAGTAAACCCTGGCGGGCGGCACGCAGCCCTTGCCGGGGCCATGGTCGACGATTTGCGCGAGCACTACGGTAAATCGCGCGTAGAGGTTGTGCAGAGTGTACCGAATGCCACCGAACACCGCGACATGGTTCAGAACAAAATTGCCAAGATGGGCGAAGGCACCTGGATGGCCGTATGCAGTGGCGACGCAATACTCGGCAACACGTTAACGGCAGTTGCTGACAGTGAAATAAAACGTAGGTACGGCATCATAGGTATTGGGGCATTAGCCTGTGGCACTAAATGCGACGGCCAACGGGCATTTTTGCCCAACACCAAGGGCTGGGCGCCGCATGAAGTATTTGAGCGCGGGCAGCCGACACCATTTCGCACCGGCATTTGTACGGTAACGCCAAAACGAATGCCGCCACTGTTTACCTTACGCTACGGTCTGTATGCAAGCGCTATTAGCACGCCAAACGGAGCGGCATACGCCAACTCTAAAAAAATGCGCGAGGCAGGCGGGCCTAATTGGTGCCGAGACCTCAAAATCGCCCGCTATACCATTGAACATGCCCAACAAGCTCGGATATTACGGCCGCAGGGGCACGAGGTAATCACCGGAAAACTCACCGACCTTATTGTTCCTAATATCACCTACATGGCCGGCAGGCATCTCCGCGGCACAACTATCAATGACTGCAGAGGCACTCATGTATTTACCGTGCCGGCAGAAATGCCTACAACCGAAAAACTTCTGCGCTTCTGGGAGGGGACCCTCCCAAGTCACCACTACCCGGAAGGCTTCGGCGTGGAAGTTGAAGACGAAATCCGTTTGCAGTGCGATGGCGAGACGGCCATAACCCGAGTTGCCGACCTGAGCCCGAACGATCGGAAACGCTACGGTCCGGACGACCAAATAATAATTCCGGCCAGCAGCAAGCTAGTTTTTCAGCGTTCGGCTGCCGAGTGTTATCCACTCACTACGCTACACGGTGCTGCCTGACGTTCTCCTCAAAAATAACTAGATGCCGGGGAGCTTGTTTCCAAAAAAGCCTCATATGTTCTAAGGTAGTTCTATGACAGAGGTTCATCCGTCTCTTGGACTTTCCTATACGAGAGCAGTGCAACCGGAGCAAGCTGTATTTGAGGCCTGGCAGCAATACCACGACCCGGCAGCTGCAGAGCTCATTCTAGGCACCTACAGGCGCTTTCTGAGTAGTGAAGTACGCAGCTACCGCCACCACCCAGATGTAATTAACGACCTCGAACAAGAAGGAAGGTGGTCGCTCCTTAACCATGCCAGGACATATCACCCAGCCACCGCGACGGGCGACGCCTCGTTCTTTAGCTACTTTAAGCCAGGTGTACATGGCGATATATTCTACTGCTATCTGAATACCCAGGGCGCAGTTCACATATCGTCATCGGCACTCGCCCGCTATGCGCCGATTATTGGCGAGCAGCGTCGGCGGGAAATCGCCGATAGAGCACGCCTCACAGAAGACGAAATAGCCCGCCTGTTTAACGTACCGGCGCGGGGACCGGCAATTGTAAAATACAAAAATGCCCTCACTACCGCCACTGGCATACTCTTTACAATGGGAATTTGGGGGGCTGAGCGGCAAGGGGAGTTGCTGCCGGACGAGTGGGAGTCGGCCCAAATAGTTACCGACCGCAACGATTATCTGGCCTCTACCGAAGAGATAGCCCTGGACAACGTCGAGTTCACCGAGTTCACCGATATGTTAGCTCTCTTAGACAGAGCTTTCGAGCCAAAACCGAACAGCGCGCCACCAGAAGTTCGGGAACTAGAACGGCAAAAAATGGTACTTATGCAACGCCTGGGGCTTACAGACGGGACTGTCCGTTCTTACGCCGAGATTGCCGAATATCACCGTATAAGTGACTCGCGAGTAGGACAGTTGTACGCCGTGGCGCTTACCCGGCTCCAGACATTCGCTTTTAAACAAGGCATACGTCCGACTCCGGCAGACAAGCCCAAAAAAGCCGGAGCAGCTCCGCCGGAAGCACCCTCATCGCCGCGCCCAGTACCACCCCAAACAACGCAATCATATCCCAAAAAATGGTAATACATGTACTTTTTGGGTGCGGAGCTATACGCTTATTTTATGGCACACACACCAACACTGTACCTTATGGTGGGGTACCCGGGAGCGGGCAAAACAACCGTGTCTCGCTACATTCAAGAATTAACAGGGGCTGAGCACCTTTGGGCTGATCACGAACGCAATACAATGTTTCAAAACCCATCGCATGACCACCAGGAAAATATTGAGTTATACACCGAGCTTAACCGCCGGGCACGAGACCTACTGCATGAAGGCAAGAGCGTTATTTTTGATACTAACTTTAACTTTTATAAAGACCGCAAGCGCCTGCGCATCATGGCCGCCAAAGAGGACGCCGACTCCGTAGTAGTATGGGTGAACACGCCGATTGACGTTGCCCGCGAACGCGCCACCCAGCAAGCCGAAGGACAGGAAACGCGCGTGTGGGGCAATATGCCGCTGCATCGTTTTGAACGCATCAGCCAAAGCTTGCAGCCGCCCGAGCCTGCCGAACAGCCCATAACGCTTGATGGGCGCGGCCTCAGCCGGGAAGCGGTAGAGCTGGCACTCAAACTGCACCGGGCATAAGCGCGTATAATTGCTGATCATGAGCAAACGCAGCACCAAACGCGCGGTCACGGCCGTAGTAAGCCTCATTATTGTAGGTCTGGCTTTTGCTTCTCAGCAGGGATGGCTCGGCACGGCCAAGCAAGCTGCCGAGCAGTCGCAGCCGGGGCTCTATAGCATTGACCACTTTGTAGACGGCGACACAATTGCCGTTAAGATGAACGATGGCACCGAAACCATCCGCATGATCGGCATCGACACACCGGAAACACATAAACCAAACGCGCCCGTACAGTGTTACGGCCCGGCCGCTGCCGCCTACACCAAAAGCCTCATCGGCACGAATCAGGTACGGCTGGCCTCCGACCCTAAAAGCACCAACCGCGACCGTTATAACCGCTTGCTGCGCTACGTTTACCTGCCGGGCGGCAAAATGGTAGAAACCGAGCTTATTAAAAACGGCTATGGCTTTGCCTATACCTCGTTTCCTTTTACCAAGTCGAACGAATTTGTAAGCGCCCAGGAACAAGCCAAAAGCGCCAGCAAGGGCTTATGGACCAACTGCCAGCCGTTTCAAGAAGCCAACGGCCGCTGGCAAACAGAGAACTTGTAAGGAAAACTGTTAGGGCGAGTAAAAAATCGCCAAAGCAGTTTACTTTTCTCATGGCTAAATTAGGTCGGAGACCGGGCTCACGCGGGAACGCACGTTGGAACGGCGCGCATAGGCGAGTGAAAAGCGCTGTGTGTCTGGATTATAGCCCTTATACAGCAGCCGGATAGGCAGGTACAAGCTCATAACAAACAGCGCCACGGGATACATATACAAATAGGTGGCCATGCCGTGATCGCGGTAGGTGTGCGGACACGACCAAACATACTTATAGAACTCACGCGGGCTGGAGGCAGCTTGGCGGGGCGAAATGATAGCCCTTAGGCGCTCAGTAAACACCACTTTTTGGCCAATATGCGACATATGCGCCGACAGGTCCATATCTTCGGCGTAGCGGCGCTGGTGGCAGATATGCTCACGCACTTTTTCCCATGCAGAGCGGCGAATGCCCATGGTTACTCCGTATAAAAACACTTCACGGCGCGGAGCCATTCGCCGGGCCAGCCAGCTTCGCAGGGCGGTATCAATAACATCAAATGCTTTTTGGAGGCCAATGTCGCGGTAATACACGATGCCGCTCGCGGCATCGATTGTGGGATCGCTAAACACAACTTGCGTCTGGGCCACCCAATTTGGAGCCAAAACGGTGTCGCCGTCGGTGCGGCCGATAATATCACCAGTGGCCGCATTAAAGCCGCGGTCGCGGGCATAGGCTACGCCTTGCCGCGGTTCGTGCAGGATGGTTACAAACGAATAGCGCTGTGCCACCGCCACCGTACCATCGGTGGAGTTGTTGTCTACCACGATCACCTCGTGGGGCCGCACGGTTTGTGACGCGATGGCATCCAAACAGAGGGCTAAATGGCTTTCTTCGTTGTAGACTGGTATAACTAGACTTACACGAAGCGATGATTTTTTATTCATGAAACATCTTAAAGTATACACTGCCTACCTTGCGAAAACCGTAAGGAACACGCGGGGCCTTATCCGCCGTTACTGGCGCAAAAACTGGTGGCATAAGGTTGTGACTGTACTTGTATTGCTTATTGTGGCCGCCACCTCCACGCTGTACGGCATTGCCCAGTGGTACATACATACCGAAAGCAGCCAACCACTCAAACTAGGGACGTCATTTATCCCGGCCTACGCCGAAAGCCTGGGGCTTAACCCTCAGCAAACCATGGACGCACTTATTAACGACGTGGGCGTGCGCCGTTTTCGTCTGGTGAGCTACTGGGACCAGCTGGAACCCAGCAAAGGGGCATACGATTTTAGTCTGCTGGACTGGCAATTTCAGAAAGCTGAAGCCGCCCATGCCCAGATAACGCTCAGCCTGGGGCTGCGTCAGCCGCGCTGGCCGGAATGCCACATGCCCCAGTGGGCACAGGGCGAAAATGAAGCCGAGTGGCAGCCGCAGCTCAAAAGCTTTATTGGCGCGGTTGTAAACCGGTACAAGAGCTCGCCCAGCCTGGAGAGTTACCAGCTGGAAAATGAATACTTTTTAAAGGGCTTCGGCGTGTGCACTAATTTTGACCGCGACCGTCTGGTAAGCGAATATAACCTCGTAAAGAGCCTCGACACCGATCACAGCGTGATTATCGCCCGCAGCAATAATGCGCTGGGCATTCCGCTGGGGAAGCCAACGCCAGACGAGTTTGGTATTTCTATATATAAGCGAGTGTGGGACGCCAACCTCACGCACCGCTATCTGGAATATCCATTCCCGGCTTGGTTTTACGGCTCCTTGGCTGGCATGCAAAAAATAGTTTCGGGCAAAGACATGGTGATTCATGAACTGCAGGCCGAGGCCTGGCCACCCAATGGCAAATCTATTACCGAGACGAGTTTGAGCGAACAGAACAAGTCACTCAACGCCCAGCGCCTGTCCGACCGCTTTGCTTATGGCAAGGCCACCGGCATGCGCGAAATATACATGTGGGGTGCCGAATATTGGTACTACCGCTTAACAGTGCTGCACGACCCGTCGCTCTGGCAAGTTGCCCAAGAGGCATTTGCCCAGGTCAATTAACTCATGCGCACCAGATAGTCCGACAGCGCCTGCAGCTGAGTCCCATCCACTTGCTCCGCCGTTATAACCAAACCGCGCGAAGGGTCCGGCAGGGGTGCTAGGGCGGTCAGGCCTAATCCTTCCCACACTCCGGCAAAGTCATCACGCACAGCGCCTTCGGGCAAGGGCCGCAGCTGAGCTGTCATCTCAACCAGACCATTTGCGTCGTAGGTATACATCAGGCCAGCTACACCAATCCTATCCGGCGCCGCACACGCGTAGTACAAAGCCGTATATCCAAGGGGGAAATTGCCAGAGGGAGCATCTTCCAGCAACGGCTCGCCGAGCAGCGCAAAGCGCGTTTGTTCGGTAAGGCCGGACGAAAACGTCCGTTTTCCGGACATAGCTACATCTACGGGCTGGACGACAGCAGGCGGCAACGGCGCTCTGCCCGTCAATGCCAACGGATAGGACGTCAAAGGAGGTTTGTCTGCCGGCGGGAGCTGTAAAAACCAGGGAAGGCCGGACAGGCGGTGATTACTCAGGCGGTCGCGCAGCTCATGCAACCCTACTGCGCAGGCGGCCCGCCGCGCCTGCTGCACGTCAGGATCAAGCGGATCGCTATGCAAGGCAACTCTTTCTTCAGGCGCGTCAGGTCGTTCAACATATATCATTGTCATTCCTTATCAGGTATATCTTAGCAAACGAGCACTCCACCATGTTAGTTTCAACATCGCCAATCATGGTACACTTCTCTCTGTACATAAGAGTAATCATGAAGAAAAAACAAGGCACTACCAAGCAGATTGTCAATCGCCGGGCTCGTCACGACTACGAGCTGAGCGACAGCTTGGTTGTGGGCATTGCGCTCTCCGGTGCCGAAACCAAGCTACTGCGCATGGGCCACGGCCAATTACGTGGCGCCTACGTTACTACCAAAGACGGCGAATTATGGCTCCTAAACGCCACCATCAGCCCCACTAACGGCATCCCGATAAGCGAAACCGACCAAACCCGCACCCGCAAGCTGCTCGCCAAGCACCGCGAAATTAACGCACTCCTCGAAGCCAAGCAGCAAGGCCGCACCATTGTCCCTTTAGAAATGCTTACCGGCGGCCGCTTCATTAAGTTACGTATTGCCATCGGCAAGGGTAGAAAGCAGTACGACAAGCGCCAGGCGCTCAAAAAGCGCGACGAATCGCGCCATATAGCCGCCATCCTAAAACATCGAATCTAACCTACCGTAAGTCGCCATGTACGAGACGAGTATTGCAGCAGAAGTGTTACATATTACTAACCCGCAAGACAGGTTGGGCAGCTTGGCCACGGCGCAAAGGGTACTCACCGGCGAGCCGTTCCTGCCGCGCCTACTACCACCAGATAAGTCCGGATTCCCCGGCACCGCAAACGAATTATCGACGGATATGTGTACCGTTATCGAAGCTATCAACGGGCAGCCTTTCACTAACGCCAGCACGTTTACACAGTGGCCGTATTATCAGCGTATGATGCATACCTACGGCGAGCGTGCCAACGGAAACGCCACCGCGCTCATGATCGGTTCGCTCACGCCGCTCTCATCGCGTTCGTTTGTCTGCCTAGCTCAAACCGAGTACGGTGCCGACAAACATTTTATTGTTGACCCCAGTAGCAGTAGATACAAGGCAAGGCACGGCAACTTTGCGTTTGGTAGCGGACTAGCACTCCCGATTGCATCAGAAAGCATAGATTTTGTTCACGTAAACCAATTGCTCCATTCACTTTTCGACCCCAGATCGCCAAGCCGGCCGCCTGCGCAGTGCGTACTCCGTCTGTGCGCTGAGATAGGGCGCGTGCTCGCGCCCGGTGGCCAATTACTTATGAAGGAACTTCCGCTCGACTACGCCCCGGGCCAAAGTCAGGTGTTCCATATTAAAGCGTCCCAGTACCTGGAACAGCTGGTAACCAAAGCTCTAAAAAAATTTGGATTAAAGGACGTACATGTCGAGCCTCCGGGCGTTGTAACGAGGGATTCTCGATTCGTATTCAACACCAACCGCGATTTTACGCGATGGCCAGTAATTGGCCACGACATTGCATCCCGGAGCATCTATGCCAGAAAGCCCAAACGCCAAATGCATGCACTTGGCGGCATCATGCCGCTGCCCGCTGCGCCCACAAGATAAGACCGCCGCTTGCGAACCGGTAACACTTTGGATATAATCAGCCTATTCGCCCGCCCGATAAGGGTTGTAAAGCGACGCACTTTCTAACCAATTCGCTCCTTTGCTTTTCCGTAACAGGAAAAGCGGTCCACTTGCCCCAAAAAGCAATTGGACGAGAGGGAGCCTAATCCGGGGTAGCTCAGCGGTAGAGCGGGTGGCTGTAAGTTGCAGCCTAAGTCGGGAAACTGCTTAGTGAAAACAAGGTGAATTGCGGGAAGGCTAAGTCCTCCTCTGTTATTCTGGGCCTAGGTCCGGAATCCAGCTAAAGAGGATATGGGAATCCGCAGCCAAGCCCAGGACGTGCGTCCAGGGAAGGTTCAGAGACTATTCCTAACGGAAGTACTGCTCGCATGCGATTGCGAGTGGGAAGTGCCTTGTGCCTACGACGACCGATGAGGTCGTTACGGCAATGATATAGTCCACACCGGCATGAAAATGCTGGATAAAGTGTAACCACTAGGTCGCTGGTTCGAATCCAGTCCCCGGAGCCAAGAAAAAGAGAGTAGGTGCTGTAAGCGTTTACTCTCTTTTTCTTTGTCCCGAGGCCTGGATTTGGGCCAGCGACAGCACGGCCAACGGCCGGGCGTAGTCGCTGGTTCGATGGCAAGTGCCGCGCGCAGGAGTTTACTCCGAGCACGGTGCGCAGGCAGTAGCGAAGCGTTCATCCAGCCCCCGGAGCCAAATTGAAACAACAGATCAGGAAAGTTTGATTTTCCTGATCTTTTTGTTTATTACCTCTGTTTTGAGAGTTCGAATCCAGTTCATTCAGTAAACATACACTCACGGAGTAGTAGGTCGTCACATCACGCTTATGTTTCTTTAATAACAAATCCTTAACAGATAGAGTTTGTGATATTTGACATCATTACATGTTATAATAGAAACATATACGGAGGGGTCCATGGCACTAACGAACTCATATCTTATTACTACTAAAAATGTTGAAGCCTTCTTCAATAGTCTTATTAGTGCACGTGCGCCGGAAACGTTTACGAATAAATTTCTGACAGGTCTAGAGTTTACTAGTACGAATGATCGTCTATTTATAGGCTTACTGAAAAGCCTCGGCTTTTTAGAAGAGAGTGGAACGCCCACTCAGCGCTATTACGACTTTATGGATCAATCTCGCTCGAAAGAAGTTATGGCTGAAGCGATAATGGAAGCCTACGAGGATTTATTTAACGTCAACGTTGAAGCATATAAACTTACAGGCGACGAGGTAAAGAATAAACTAAAAACGCTCACGCAAGGAAAGCATTCCGACAAAGTATACCAACTAATGGCAAACACTTTCAGGGCTCTATGCGATTACGCAACTTGGGAGCAGAAAAAGATACCAAAGCCAAAAGCGGTAGGCGCAGAGAGTAAGCTTGACCCTAAGAAAACTGATGAGCTAAAAGATATACCCAAGCCAGAAGAGAAAGAACGACCAGTAGGTCTGAGCAGCTTCGGCTTACACTACAACATTCAAATCCATCTGCCTGAATCACGAGATCCCGCCGTCTACGATGCGCTATTCAAAAGCCTAAAAGATCACTTGCTCTAATGGACCTCTACTCTTACGTTTTTCGCGGCTTAGTTACCGAGGAGGCCCTTGATAAGGCCGGTCGTAAAAATAAGCATGCAGTTAAAGATGCTGAGCTAGGTAAACAGTTCACTCAGTTAGGCATAGCCGATATGGACGAGGTGCTAGTGAGTAGTGCCAGCAACAGCTCAGTTGTATATATAGCAATTCACGCTTTTGAGAATACGGTAAGAAGTTTTATCACGAAAAAACTTCAAGAGGAAAAAGGTACAGATTGGTGGTCCGAATCTGTCAAGAAAGATATCCGAACCCGGGCAGAGAACAGGCGAGACATAGAGCAGGCTATTAGGTGGCACTCTGCTCGAGGCGAAAATTTAATTGATTATACAGATTTTGGTGATCTAATCTCAATAATTGCCGGTAACTGGTCATTATTTGAGCCGCATATTACAAGCATAGATTGGGCTAAGGAAATAATTGGAACCCTGGAAAAATCAAGGAATGTAATAATGCACGGTGGAGTACTGAAAGAAACAGATACCGAGAGAGTAGGGATGTATATTCGTGATTGGCTTCGGCAAGTAGGAAGTTAGGGATGCTATAGAAGCGATTTGGTACAATAAGCTTATGACTAGAGCACAATTAGCTAGAAGAAAAAAAGCAGCAGATGCAGCGTTAGGTTCAGTGCGCGCAGAGGGACTAAAGCCTTCGCATTCAGTTCGTAGCCGCTTACAGCGCTACAGCGATGGTGAGATTAGCGCGAGCCAACTTAAACGCGAGACATTAAAAGAAGTTCGTTCTCGTATTAAGTCCAAATAAGCACATGCCATACGACAGTGACCCCGACCACTATACTGATTTCAAGACGGGTGTACTCAAAAATCTCCTCGATATTACAACTGACGAGGAATTAGAAGAGGCAGAAGCTGACATTACAGCGGCAGCGATTACCGCCATCCCCGAAGAACCTCCGCTCGGTGAATTTGACTTAGAACATCTGCAGAATATCCACTGGGAGCTTTTTAATGCTATCTACAGTTGGGCAGGTGAGATTAGAGATGTTGAGATAGCAAAAGGGAATACGCGTTTTGCCAACTCGGACTTTATCGTAACAGCCGCAGCCGAGGTATTCAGGTCACTTCACGCCGAAGACCTTCTAAAAAATCTCGAACGTCACGAATACGTTCTGAGACTCGCGTACTACTATTCTGAGATCAACATCTTGCATCCATTCAGAGAAGGCAACGGACGCACACAGCGCGTCTTCTTCAGCCAGCTTGCCATGCTCGCCGGATATCGTTTTGCTTGGGAACGATTAGATAGAGATGAAAACTTGCGTGTTTGTATTGCAGCTCATGGCGGTAACGAGACTCCACTTGCAGAAATGTTAGACACGCTCTTAGAGCCCGACAGCAGCTCCAATTAGTTTTATTCGGACTTATTTTCCTCTATGAATTCCTGAATTTCAAGAATATCATCATCCAGATAATCATCATAAAAAGTTTGATTGAAGAACCAGATGCCGAGCCAAGCCAAGCAGTCAAATCAGGTGATCGTGTTCCATGACCGGTTCCTCATTTGACTCCTTGGTGCCAGGAAGTTATTCATCAATGCAAAAGCAGCCAGTTTTGGTTGGAACCGTCCAGCATAAGATAAGGACATGCAGAACTTTACGCAGAAATACACTATTATCCAGCTCTTCGAGGACATATCTGAAGGCACTCAGTTTTCATCAGACAACTGGCCGCTTCACTCTACGCTTGTCGATACTTTTGCCATCGGATGGAACGTGCCAACAATGATCAGAAATTTAGAGAAACTACTGACTAATATGTCAGCGGCCACTTCAATAGTCGAAGGCGACACTTTCTTTGGCCCAAATCAAACGATACAGGTAGCATTGCTCCGAAAAAGCGATAGCCTGCTTAAACTACATAATGACATCGTCACGATATTACAAAAGGGTGACCTTAAGCTGAACGATCCGCAGTTTGCAGGCACGGGATTTGTGCCGCATTCCACAGTCCAAAATCATGCTCGACTTCATGAAGGTGACCAAGTCATATTTGACGCCTTAACAATCATCGACATGTTTCCTGATGATAATCCATACCTGCGCAAAGTGCTCAAAACTATCAGAATTAGTCAGCCATAGGCCATTTTGAGACACTTATGGGATGGGCGTTTCTGTGTCTCATTTGTAGCATTTTACCCCTGTTAAAGGTTCGAGACCGGTATGGGGAGAGGCCGGGGCCTAGAGCCGGATTGCGCAGCAAAGCTGGTGCGGTGGAGCGAGACCACGCGTAGGAGTTTACTTCGAGCATGGCCTCGTGTAGAAGCGGAGGCGAAGCCGGAGCGCATCCAGTCCCCCAATACCAAACCATATCTTGCAACTTTAAGAGGTACGTCCTCTTAACCTAATACTTTACACATACATAATAGTATGTTAAAATAACATTATGCAACACCACGTTGAGGTGCTGAACTTCCATATTGATTCAGACGATGGTCCAGATGAAGCAACCATCATAGTCAAACCTCCAATCAAGATAGGTCCGTACTTTTTATCGGCTGTTCTAGGCTCAGATCCTCGCGCAACAGGACTCGAGCATTTAGTCACAACGGATGAAGCCACATACCTCATTGGGCAGGCAACTTACGCCGAAGAACCAGAACTTTATGACCCCGAACGGACCAAGGCTAGAGATCGGACCAGTCTGCTCGCAGAGCGCATACAGTTAATTGCAGACGACCCCAGTCAAGCGATTATTCTTAGTTACGATCACCCTTTTCCGCCACTAGGTCGCTGAGGTCCGTCGTCAATCATCTGGCATCTTTATCCCGAAGTCGGATGCAGGCAAAGCTCATAATTCCGGGGTTTATCCTTGGAACCACAGATAGGCTATACTGGCGGAATGAGCACACCAGAAAATCAACTACCAAAAATTACACCATTTGAAGTACAGCCGACTGAAATCGATGGTCTCTCTATCATTACCATGAAGCAAATAGAGGATGAGCGAGGTGTCATCCGCGAGCTTTTTAGGGATTCTGCGCTGAGAGAGGCGGGGCTTACAGGTTTTGGCCCCTGGAAGCAGATAAATGCAACCGAGACGAGCCAAGGTGCTATTAGGGGCTTACATGCCGAAGAGATGTGGAAACTGGTAGCCGTAGTCGAGGGCGAGGCTTTTGGAGCATACGTGGACGTGCGACCCGATTCGCCCAGTAGAGGCAAGGTTGTTACTACGCCCCTTACGAAGGGCATGCAAGTATTGGTGCCGCAAGGCGTTTGTAACGGCTTCCAATCCGTAAGCGAGGGAGTTACGCAGTATTTGTACTGCTTTGACGCTGAGTGGGCGCTCGGCATGAAAGGTTATTCGGTAAATCCGCTTGACCCGGAACTCGGCATCGACTGGCCGATTCCAGTTGAAGCATCGAACACCGATTTAATCTCTCACAAGGACGCAAACGCACCGACGCTCAAGGAAACACTCGGCCAAACAGCCACACAGCCCACCTGAACCATGGGGCACAGCTTTATTCCGGGGTTTATCCTTGGAACCCACCAACCACCTCCTTGGAACCCTGAAGCCTGGAGCCGGATTGCGCAGCAAAGCTGGTGCGGTGGAGCAAAGCTGCGCGCAGAAGCCCACCCTACGAAAGTAGAAGGGGTATAGTAAATGCAGGAGGACGATTATGAATTTGAATGGCGTACAAATGGGCGCGGCAGACGCTAAAAAATTAGCAGCATTTTACACCAAAGCATTTGGGGAGCCCAAATGGGCAATGCCCGGGGACTGGTATGGCTGGGACATTGGCACGGGCCACTTGTTTTTTGGACCTCATAGCGAAGTAAAAGGCGTGGCATCCGAACCGCAAAGAGTTATGATCGCGCTAGAGGACACCGACGTGCAAAGCGCGTTCGCCAAACTTATCGCCGCCGGAGGGCGCGAAGTAGCCAAGCCATACCACCCGGATCCAAACAACAAAGACTTCTGGCAGGCTACTGTAGCAGATCCGGAAGGCAACTACCTGCAGCTCGCCAGCCCGATGTAGACTTACACATTTCTATGTACCGTTCTTAAGCTCACCGTCAAAATTTGGTTGACGTCCTGGATGCCGAGGAGGATGGGGCCTGGAGCCGGATTGCGCAGCAATGCTGGTTCGGTGGAGCGAGCAGCCAATGTCCGGAATCCAGTCAACTGGTCCGTTACGATTAGAGTGTTCTTGAAAACTATTCATAAAAGTGGGGAAGTATCCTATGGAATACGCGGTCTTACAAGTCGTATTAAAAGAAAAATTTATTGGCACAGGATCAAAAAATCTAACGGAACTTGAAAAAGTTATAAATCAACAAGCGTCAAAGGGCTATGTATTGCACACCATTACAACTGCGAGTAGTGGAAGCAAAGGCTTGCTAAGCGGAGACCGCATACAGGCAACGCTAGTTTTTGAGAGACGAGTGCGGTCTACTAACCAGTAGTTGCTCTTTATTATTGAGTGCAGCACTTTCCTGACTCTTAACGGCAAACGGCAGCCTATTTACGTTTGCTATACTAATAAGTATGCAAAGAATAGCCACCCGAGTATTCATTTGCGCTTCCATTAGCTTTGGTATTACGGGGATGCTCGTAGTACTGACTGCTTCCGGCCCAGACAAGCCAGACTCCAATATAAGCCAAATACTCATCAGGCTCCTCTTCGCCAATGTATTTATTATTCTGCCCGCGTTTGCGCTCAGCATTGCCGGTAAGTACCTAAACGACAAGTAAATGATGAACCCGGCCCTGCAGATCGATTCCTACGTCGCGGGCCTACCGGGTTGGCAGCAAGCTATTTGCACCGCCGTCCGGGAATGGATACATATTGCCGACCCTCGTATTACAGAAGAAATCAAGTTTACTAATCGTCCGTACTTTACTCATAAAGGCAATGTTGCCGCATTATTAGCAGCAAAAGACCACGTGAATGTATTTATTTACGACCCGATTGCGCCAGACCCTGCACGGCTTATAAACCAGGGCGAGAAAAACGCAACCGCCAGAGCTATACAAATATACGAGGGTACCACGATCGACAAAGCAGCATTTGTCGCACTGATACGTGCAGTGGTTTCCCATAACGAAGCTGGCGGCTGGCGGAAATTAAAAACCCCGGGGCCGACAAACTAAACCAGAAGGGGCGATTAACAGTCTATCTCTTCCTCTTTGACAAAAAATCACAAAAATGATATTTTTTACTTCCTATGGACCTCGTACCCGCATACCCCACCGTTGTCGGCACCCTTAGCCCGGCTGAGGCTCAGATGTTCAGCGGCGACTTCAGATGCGAGCGGGAGGATATACTACCACGCCAACGGCTCATCACCACCGACGATATCCTCCTCTTTGACCGGCACACGGAGCCGGAAGGCATCATACTTCCTGAGGCGTACAGTCAGTTTTTACCAGTAGTCCATAGGGCTGTTACGCATGAAAAAACAGTTCGCGGCAACCGGCAATTAAGGAGAGTGACTGTGTCGGTCCGGCAGTTTGTCATACAACCCGGACAGTCACAACTAGGCGATCTTGGCAACGAGGTGCACAGAGACGGTGAGGAATTGGACTTTTTTTATAACGTGAGCGACACGCATCCTACCCAGTACTATCCCCACATGGCGAGCACTCCCGACACGCCCAATAGAATCAAGCTCACCGATGAAAAAATTCGGCAAGGTATAGCCTTTGGGCCATTCGACATCGTATGGGCATCCAGCAGGATGTACCACCGCGCAGTGCCAGTAACCGTAGCAACACGCAGAACATCCTTTCGGGTAGCGTTCAATTACAGCCTTCCCACTTCGTTAAGATAACCTTGCCATGCAGGACGAGTGATCGCGTCTTGCGGCTTGATCACGCCTGCTATATCCGTGCATTTTGAGCCAACCCAGTAACCGGTTTTACCTCAACCCGTTCCCTAGAGGATTACTCGATAACTAGCCCGCACAAACGCACTCCAGTTGCCAGCTGCGTCTCTAGAGCGCATCCAGACGTAATGTATGCCGTTGCCTGAAGCACTAAATGAAGCTGTTATTTTCCCGGCGCCATACGCCATACTAGTTCCGGTGCCCGGTACTGCAGTGGGTGCGGTATTTGTTGTAGTAAGGAAGTATTCACCGCCTCCAATACCGGACAAGCTATCCGAAGTAGTGGCACTTACTGTCTGATTACCAACAAATATGATAAGTCCGGTTTGGACGGTAGCTGCAGAAATGCCTGGCACTGTCTTGTCGAGCTTAATTGTAGCCGTGGTAGACATCGTATTTCCGGCATTATCTACAGCGGTGCCGGTAACTGTTTGATTGGCGCCCTGTGTATTCACGGCTACCGGAGATGTGCAAGTAGCGATTCCGGATAGCGTATCGTTGCATGTAAACGTTACGGTAACATTTGCATTGTTCCACCCGGCTGTGTTGGGCGAAGGCGAAAGCGCATAACTAATTGTCGGCTTAGCCGAATCACGCAGCACACTTATCTCGTTACTGTGGCCGCTCTCGCCGCTGCCATTAACACTTGTTACGTAGTAGCTATGCGCGCCGTCGGCTGCAGTGGTGTCCGCGTAAGAAGCTACAGTACTAGAGCCCACGTTACTACCGTCGCGGTAAACGCTATACGACGTGGCGCCAGAAACAGCAGTCCACGAAAGGCTGGGTGTTTGTGCTGGCGTGGTGGCGGTAAGATCAGCAGGAGCCGTGGGGGAAATATCTGTGGTGATACGGCTAATACCGCTCTGTGTACCAGTAGCGCCGCCTGACACCGTCCATATTGCTCCGTCGGGGCCAGCTACAATACCCCAAAGCCCTGAATACTCGGCTAGGCTGGATATAGGGTACTCGCTCAAACTTCCGGCTGTCGTGATTCTTCCAACGGCATTGGCGCTGGACTCTGTAAACCATAGTGCACCGTCCGGGCCGGTTACTATCATCGCGGGATGCTTGGGTGTACCCGGTACGGGTATTGAGTAATATGGGCCAACCTCTCCCGTGGTAGAGATACTGAATACTCCATTATGATTAAGATCTGTAAGCCACAGCCGGCCGTCGGGGCCGCTAGTGATTCCCAGGGGCTCATGAGGATAAACCGAATATATGGTCATTTCTCCTGCCGTAGTAATCCTAATAACATTGTCTGATCCGTCGCTGAACCACAGTGCGCCATCTGGACCGGCGGTTATTCGTTGGGGCCCGAATGCATTAGGAAATGGTGCCAATGAGTATTCCGTAACGACCCCCGAAATTGTTATTCGTCCGATGGCGTTATTGCCGTAATCCGTAAACCATAGTGCACCGTCCGGGCCGGTTACTATACTTGTGGCGAGGGCGTTAGGGGGCAACGAAAACTGAGTAACGCTGCCAGAAACAGTAATACGCCCAACCTTGCCAGTAGCAGCTACTTCCGTAAACCAAAGCGCCCCATCTGGCCCTAAAGCAATTGCATAGGGCAGCAAACCGGCAGATGGAAGCGCATACTCAGTAATAGTGCCGGACGTGTCGATACGCCCAATCTTACTCGCCCTTTCTTCGGTAAACCACATGGCGCCGTCGGGACCGTTCGTAATATTGTACGCACCGGCGTCAACGGTAGGCGTTAGATACCCGGTTACTACCGGGTTGGCATAAGCGGCCCGAGGGCTCGCATACAACCCCAAAAAAATCACCAGTGTCGCCAAGAGGTAACCGGTCTTTCGTAATAGCATATTCCACCTTCCTTATGCACTAATCATAGTACAAGCATGAGCGATAGCAACGCTCTTTAGTCTAGGAGCACGAGTAGCCGCCAGGTGCCGCTAGCTCATACCCTTGACGTTCCTGCGCGACAGGGTATAGTAAAAACCTGTACGACGGCTCAATTTTTGATTCAGCCACTGCACTACACAATATATAAGACCCTTAGCGAAGGTCATCACAACTTCCCGTGAATGGCC
The DNA here is from genome assembly GCA_035478295.1 of Bacillota bacterium. Lineage (GTDB taxonomy): Bacteria > Patescibacteriota > Saccharimonadia > Saccharimonadales > UBA4665 > PMNU01. The sequence continues at coordinate 40,706 of DATIJU010000014.1, forward strand.
TTTTTTATTGCTTACGCAACCATCGTCCTATGCAAAAAATAACGACACCCGTTTTTAAAACTCTCGCAGACCCAGCCTTGGCCGACATACTTCGCCAGGGTGGCGTAGGTGTACTGCTTACCGATACCGTGTACGGCCTGGTGGGCCTTGCCACCGACGCAGCAGCCGCAACAAGAGTTATCGACGCTAAGGGTCGCAAATACAAGCCCGGCACACTTATTGCAGCCGATATTCAGCAGCTCATAGACCTAGGCATTCAGGCCGAACACGTAAAGGCCGCCGAACAATTCTGGCCCGGCCCGGTAACCGTCGTGCTGCCTACAAAGCCGGGGCTCGAGTACCTCGACCTGGGCCTGTCCTCACTGGCGGTCAGAGTGCCCGACCATCAGGAGATTGTATCGTTGCTTAGGAGTGTGGGGCCGCTCTTAACCACCAGCGCCAATCGCCCCAACGAGCCGATGGTAAAAAACATCGAAGAAGCACAAGAGATATTCGGCAATCGCCTAAATTTTTACGTAGACGGCGGACACCTCGAGTCGCCGTTAGCCTCCACCATTATCCGTCTCAAGTTTGAGCTGCTCCGCCAGGGAGCCGTAACGATTAACCCAGACGCACTGTCTGCGGAGTAGTTCTAGCGACACCTGCTTGCATGGCACGTCGCTTAAGTTAAGCAGAGAGGGCAAGCCTCCAGCCCACGCATTGACAACAGTCATAAATTGCGGCATTTTATCCGCATGCTTCTTCCGGAATTTGTAAGCTTTGGGCCAGCCGTAGATGCCATCGCCAACCACCCGGCAAAAATGGCAACACTGCTGCTTTTTGCCGAACAGGCGGGCGAGGCAATGAACATGTCGCAGCTGGCCAAGAATTTTGCAGAAATGCAGGGCGACGAGCCAGGCTGGAGACTTACGCGCGGCAGCAGGGGCACAATATTCTCGTACTGTGAACGAGGAATCGCTCCAGGTCTTCTCGACGAAACAGAGGCGCCGTCACAACGCACCCAGGGAACGGTGCGGGCATTCCGAATAAACGACCAGGGTCTTGCAACGGGCGTGCCTTTAAGCGGCGCTGGCCTTGGCTGGGAACTGGACAATGCCAGCGCCTCAACACAGCACTTACTCGGCGGTGCACCCAACTTACGATTATCTGTATACGAGCAGCTGCTAGCAAAGCCGGGTGGCATGTCGGGCGCACAGCTACGGCGCGCCATCGGCGACACGGCGGGTCGCACTATTTGGCTGCTGCCTAATCTGCGTGACGCCGGCATTCTCGATATTTTTGAGCGCTATACTCCCGCACACCGCAACCTTACACTGCATTCGCCAGACTTCTCCAACTTACACAAAGGCGGGCCACGCGTTCACCCGGAAACGCACGCTATTTTTGAGACGGCGAGCGACCTCGTCCACAAACGCCAAACAAACATGACGGGCCAGGATTTTCTAAACGAAGTTGCCGCACGCTACCCACAATACGACGCTGTGGCCGTTTGGCGCCGCATAAGCATTGCACATGCGAGCAATAAAATGCGCTTTATAGAATTGGCGCCATTTGCGGCAGACGACGAAAAGCAGCAAACAAATGCCGTAATCACAGAAGCCTGTCTAGAGCCCGTGACCGCCCTAGTAGCTTTAGTTAAGCGGCTCGAAACAGACGCCACATATCGCTCCGCGATGACCGGCCAGGCCAAAGAACTTATTCGGGATTCGGCGGTAATGGCCGAGCTGATGGCCAAAGCCTACACCAGCTCGGCCTTCACAGAGCCAGCAAGCCGCGACGCATGGTGCCGGCTGGTTATCGAACATCTCCCAGGGAAGGGCAGTATAGATATCCGCGCCCTCTACGATCGTATTTGCCCGCAAGTAAGCTACATGCAATTTCGTAATATAGTGTCGGGCCTAAACGGCCAAGGCTTTGAAATTACCTGGGCCGAGAAACGCAACCGGGTGCAGCGTGCCTTGGCCCGAGTGAGTCTTATGCTTCCTCAGGAGTATAGCGAAGCTGAGTAGCAAAACGAGCAATGCTTAACATGAGTAAACCTGGGTAGCGGTCGCTGCAGCCCACCGGTACGGCGCCATCCTTAAGCGAGGCAGTTGATTATGCCTTGGCTTGCGGGGTACGATTAAACTATGCAGAAAACCATAAACACTAACACACCCACCGAAGTTGCACCAAACAATCCAGCAAATACCAGCACAAACCAAGTTGTTGTAGGTGGGGCGCCGCGCAACACCAAAAAGATACTGCTGTTGCTGCTCTGCGCCTTGCTGCTCGTTGGCGGCGGCGTTTTTGCCTGGCTGCACTTTTTTAGCGCCCCCAAAACCGTCCACCCCAACAGCACGAGCAGTACGGCAAGTGGCACGGATTTTCATATAGCGCCGCGCTTTAACGAGGTAGAAGGCTACGCTTCACTACATGGCGCCGCCTGGTATGCAGTAGATGGCGGTGTTATACGCATCAAAAAGGGGAGTAAGCCAGTGTATTACTCTCAACGCGAAGGCGTGCCCGCCGGTGTGCCCACCTCGCTGGTAGCTTACAAAGACACGCTATGGCTAGGCACGCAGAACGGCGTAGCCACACTCAAGCCCGATGAATCCGGTTTTAGCAGTGCCGCTGGCATGAGCTTCGATAATGGCGAGCTGTATCACGACACCTTCGCGAACAAACTCTACCTGCTTACCTTCGATAACTTCTATGTATACAACGACGCCACCAAAGGCTGGGATTCGACACCAGGAGCGCCAAAAGCTATCAGCTCATTTACTGCGAACAAAGACTTTTTAGTAGGCGCCGTTAACGGCTCGGGCATGCCTGTATGGATATACAACAAATCTACTGCCAAATGGAGTATGCACAAGGCGTCAGGCATCGACGACGACACGCCGCAATCGGTATTTACCCTCGGTAACGAAGTGTTTACTATTGGCCGCTCCACCGGCTACACCAGCTGCGAACAAGCTGGCAAGATTACCGCAACCAGCGCCTACCGGCTGGACTCGTCAGGCGCATGGCAGCCGCAAACCAGCTTTAACGCAGACATAGCTCGGCCGGAGCTTACGCTCGCCAAGCACGTTAAAGATACTTCCACCGTGCTCTACACCTCCGCCTGCGATGCCGACACCCACCAAACTACCTACAAGGTAACCTATGAGGACGGCGCACTAAAACTCAACAAAACCGGCACCATAACAAACCAGGTATTCTCAGGAGATGACGGCGAGCAGCAGGCTATTGTGGACGAGCTGAGCAAGGCAACCGGCCTGTATCCGTATATTAAGGTGGTGACCGCCGACGCCAAGGGCAACCTTATATTCTCGTACAACAAAACAGCCGACCGGTCTTCTACGCCCCGTACCGCCGGTATGGCAATTGCCAAAGGTACTGATTTTGCCCACTCGACCACCATACAGGTGGCCGACAGCAAAACCTACGACGTACAAACACCCGTTATCTGCGATGGAAAGCTCAGCTACCTATTTGTCGGAACTTATGGCCACGAGCCCAGAGAAGGTTTTGATGATGGTTCGTGGACAAAAACACTACTCTTAAAAGTAACGGGCAGCACTACCGAAACATTTGCCGATTTACAAAACAATGTAGGCCCCGCCAACTTCTCGTGCGGTGCCGGCAAAATAAACTGGGTGGGCACTCGTACCGTAAGACAGCTGGATATAGCCACAAAAGCAACTATCGACGCAGCAACCGGTCTTGACGCCACCAATGCCCAGCAGACTCAAGCGGTATACCCGCTCGATAGCGGCGATATGTGGCTGCTCATGCCTGTAAACTCAACCAAAGAGGCAACGACCGCTAAGCTATACTACTTCACAAGCAGCAGCAAAAATCTTAAAAACATTGGCACCTATACGGCCGTAGCACTCCTTGGCGGCACGACAAACAACGCCTGGATTGCAGAACACTTGGGCGGGGATGGCAATGACCGATTTACAGGCTTGGCCGTATACGATCTACAGGGCCACAAAACATCAAAAGACGCCGCCTTTATGCGTCTGGGCGTGCAGAGCGACAAGCAGGCCCTACTACTGCAGCCAGACAACCCAACCAACTCAATTTTTATTAACTTCAAGGGCGTGAGTTACGCGCTCGGCGGCGGCGATGCTGCCATACCCGCAGCACACGTGCCCTTACGCCAAATACGGCTCAATCAGCTTCCAGACGCTTTTGCCATAGACAGTAACAGCGGCATATACGATACCACACATCACCGCATGTGGTTCGCGGACGATCAGCTTGGTAGCTTTGCTATAGATTTATAGGTTGGATAGCGCCTAAAAACCGTGCGATACAATTCTAAATTAGGAAACACTATTTCGTAATTTGTCACGATTGTGTTATTTTAGCAAAATGACAGCCGCCAACCAGGACCCAATGAAATCGCTCACAGAAGCCGTTGTAAACGCCAGCATCGAGGGCAGACGACTGCGTGACTTTCTGGCCCACAAAGCGGCACGGCGTCTTATGGAACAAATAGGGCTTATACTTCCGGGCGACGATACGGGAAACGCCGCTGTGGAAGAACTACTCGGCACCGTTGTAGCCACCGGTATGTACCTAAGCCAAAGGGACACTATAGCTGAGGTAGACATACAAGAACAGACTGCCCGCCTAAAAGGCGATCTTCCTGAACCAATCAAGGTATTCGGCGCGCTCATGCCTCACTTTATTGACTGCGGGATTGCCTTACACCGGGATGAACTGGTGCCTGGTACCCCTGAAACCACTGCCTGGATAGAGGAATTTAAACAGCTCCATTTAATGGACCCCCATAATACGCTTTACGGCGAGTAGCTGAGCCGCACACAAAGGCACGGTGCTTAGCGGCGCTTGGATTTTGTAGGTAGCTTTTCGATAATCGAAGATTGCAAAAGATTCCACACCACCGCGTTCACCAGGAACGCACCGCCGGCGATTAAAGCCAGCTTAACAATATTGTGCCCAAGCTTGGCGTTAAACAGGCTGGCAATACCAGCAAACAACACAATACCCACTGCAAGTACAAGGTAGGCGTGCTGCAGTTTCTGACGCTCGTTTTTGGTCGCCTTCCACTTGTCGATTGATAGTAGTAACGCTTCAAACATACTTATGCATATAATACTATTTATGCATCGTTATGTCAACTATTCTCCAAAGCGGGTCATCATTGCAGCAGTATGCAGTTTGGCATCTACCAAAAAGGCTTCTACAGCCGATTGCCCGGCAAGCAGTGCTGCAGCGAGCCTATGCAGCTCTTGGGCATGAGCACGGCGCATTTCCAGGTTATCCTGAGTCCAGTCCCGAGGGAAGGCGTAGTCCACCCCAAAACTACCATTGGTGTAGACTCGCGCCGCAAACGCTTGTATGGCCGTGGGACTATCGTCGGGGGTACCTAGCGGCCTTGCATGCCGTAATTCGTCCAGCGCCTGCAGTACATCCAGAGTAGAGAACACTTGCACGTCGTGTTCAATCATTACGCGGCCCAAAATCCGTGCGGGGCTAAAGCGAGCCGAGTAGCCATCCTCGGCCGCCACATGGAATGTAGCCTCTACCGATGTGGGAAGCGCGAGCGTTTGGAGGTCGACCCCCACAACACCGCGCGCTAACGGGTCGGGAGCGCGCGTGCCACGCTGCGTGCCAGTAGCCTCGTCAAACGTAGTGTCCAAGGTGATATCGTGCATACGCTGCGCCGCTCCCGGACTAAAGCCCACGGCTAACGCGTGGCGGCGCAAAAGTTCTGCCGACCGCAGCTCGTCGTGACCAGCGGGATTGTCTTTAAAACGACCGCCGCCATAAATAGCATCGGTGAAGGGGTCGATTGCCAATCCCAAAAGCTGATCAGAGTCCGAAACACCTATAGCACGCAGATGTGCCTGCAACAGCCGGGCATCCCGTTCCAGCCAGAAGCCGTTGTGGTAGGTGGCCGGCACTCCGTATTCCGAGCGCTCCAGCTCGCCGGTAATTTGGTTGGCCTGGCCAATCTGCGGGTGACCGTACAGCGTATTTACGATAAACATACCATTAGCCGCCAGCCGGATGGCGCGTTCTGCCACTGCGCCCTCCTGCAAATACTCCGGCAGGCAGGCTCGGGCCAAAGCAATCTCGTGAGGAATGAACCGATCCTCGAAGGGTTCACGCTCGGGGTCTTGTAAACGGCGGCGAATATCGTTCATGTCTGCAACATCGGCCGGGGAACGTCGCCTTTGCTTAAAGGCATACACATCGGCAAGACCAGCAACATGCAGCCCTCTCGCGGTGCGCCAGCTGCGTGCCTTAAGCCCGTCATAGTCGGCAGTGCCGCCCCAGCCAATACCTACATCCAGGTCGCCTTTTACTAAACGGGGAGCGTTATCCCAGCCCGTCCTCGACTCCCATTCTGACTGCCTCGATAAATAGTCGAAGGCGTCCTGCGGGACCGCTAAGTCTATGTCGCTCGATGCGCGGCTATCCAGCAAGGCCATTTCGACAGCATTACTTCCGATTACAACGGCTTGTGCGGCGATGTCTTGCGGTAAGCCCATCATTGCCTGTTCGATCTGTGCGTGCGCCATGCTCGTCTCCTTTTATGAGTACGAGTGGCAGCTTATAGGTGAGGAGGGGTATTAATATATCTGTTGCGCAAATGTGCACACCTGTTAGATAATAGGCCGCATGTCGACCGACATCAGCCCCATGCATGCATATTTCGCCAAACTCGGCCTGGAGCCGCAGATTGCCGATATTTATCTGGCGCTGCAAGCCTACGGCCCGCAGAGCTTGCTGCAGCTTGCCCGTAATGCACGGCTTGAGCGAACACGCCTTTACCGGCTGCTCGATACGCTTACCGAATGTCAACTCATAGAGGTCGAGGAACTATACAAGCGCAAACTATACAAGGCGGCACCCATCGGCAATCTGCAAGTGCTCCTTACAAAACGCGAGCAAGAAGTACGCGACCTCCAAAAAGAACTGGTTGCATTACAGGAGAGCTACCAGCACCAAACGCCGCACTCGCCGCTCACGCATGTGCAGTTTTATCGTGGCGTTGAAGGCGTTAAGCAAATGTTCTGGAATCAGACCCGGGCGCAGGGTGAATGCCTCTCAGTCCTGTACGAGAACATGCAGTCCAAGTCCAACCTAGCATTCTTTGAACGATGGGTAGAGCGCTGCAATACGCAGGGCCTTACCTTTAGAAGTATTGTGGGCGATCACTTTTTGGCCACCCAAAAAAACTGGTACACGCAGCACGATAACGAAAAGCTTACACACTGGCAGGGCCGCTACCTGCCCGAATCGGTTATGCCCATTACACACTCCATGATTACCTATGACGACATCGTCGCCTACTACAACTGGAGAGACGGCGAGATATTCGGCCTAGAGATTTATAACCAAGAAATTGCCATCGCCCAGCGCCATACTTTTGAGACATTCTGGAAACAGGCCAAGCCCATCCCCGGTCACGGCGAACAATAACCCGGCACCGGCAGTAACATTTGCGCAGGTCTAATCAAAACATCACCGCGCACACTCTAAAACCCGCCCAAATCGCCAGCACTGCTAAAGCGTTGTTACATTTATTGAAAGCCGTTATGCTTATGACATAAAGGTGGTACTAAAAACATGCCAGCAATCATAGAAGTAAAAAACGTAACGCGCACGTATAAACTGGGCGATGAGGTTTTGAGCGCCCTTAATAACGTTTCGTTTACCGTAAACGAAGGCGATTTTGTAGCAATTACCGGACCAAGCGGCTCGGGCAAATCGACGCTTGCCAACATCATTGGCGGGTTAGACCATCCCGACAACGGCTCGGTGGTAGTGGACGGTAATGAGCTGAGCCACACACGCGACGCCAAGCTATCGGCGTACCGCAACCAGCATATTGGTTTTGTGTTTCAGTCGTTTAACCTGCAGGGCAACAATACGGCGCTCGAAAACGTTATGCTGCCGCTGGTATTCGCCCAAATGAAAAATAAAGACCGCAAAATACGCGCCAAAGAATGTCTGGAGGCCGTCGGGCTGGGTGACCGCCTTAAGCATCGCCCCACGCAGCTGTCCGGCGGACAGCGGCAGCGTGTAGCCATTGCCCGCGCGCTAGCCGCGAGGCCCAAGATAATTATTGCCGATGAGCCCACCGGCAACCTCGACAGCGCTAAAGGCCAGGAGATTATTAAGCTATTAAAAGAGCTCAACAAGCAGGGAATTACGCTGCTAGTAATTACCCACGATATGAACGTTGCTAAGCAGGCAGGGCGCGTTGTAGAGATCCACGACGGTAAAATAGCAGAGAGGCGGGGATAGTATGCGTTTTTCTGATTACATTCGCATTGCATTCCGTAACATTCGACGCCAAAAACTGCGCAGCGTGCTCACTATTTTTGCGGTGGTTATTGGCGCGACTAGCGTGACAATTATGCTGGCACTAGTCACTGGCGCCAAAGGCTTCTTTTTGAGCCAAGTAGAAGCCAACGGCACGCTGCAGCAAGTGGGTATATCGGCCAAGACCGACATATCCGACTTTAGCGACGCCTCACAAGGCTACGGTGGTAACTGTGACGGCTGCGTCAAGCTCAGCGACACGATCGTAAGCAAAGTAAAAGCCATCCCCCATGTAGTAGGCGTCGCCCGTATAGCCAACGATGGCATGCTGCAAGCCATAACTTACGGCAACAAAAAGCTCACCCTGGAGCGTACCACGGCCTACGACGCCAACGGCATTATCACCAACAACGTACTGGCCGGCCGTGATATTAATACAAACGACAAAAGCGGCGTTATCACCATAACTTCGGATTATGCAGATAAATTTGGCTTCAAGAGCAAGTACAACCAACTTATCGGCAAACAAGTACAGCTACAAACGCACAACTTTTATAGCGGCATCGGAGCGGATGTACAGCCGCCGCCACAATGTAACGGTCCCTGCGACCCACAGCAACAAGAGCAGCAGCAAAAGCCTGCTATCCTGACGGCGACCATTGTCGGCATCATCGACACCAGCAACGCCTCTAAAACTATCCGCGTGCCGCTAGAATGGATGCGTGGCATGGACCTAAACCGTATGTACCAAATGACCGCCGCCGACCAAAAGGCCCAAGAAAACGAGTGTAAAGGTGCGCACGGCCCGTGTAACCCAACGCAACACTACACGCTTATAACCCGCGACATGATGGCCGAGAACGGCTATGGCAATCTTATTGCTAAGGTAGACAACAGTAAAAACGCTGCGGGCGTAGCCGCACAAGCGCGGAAGCTTGGGGTGGGCGCGGCCGACGCCGAGGCGTCCATCAAGCAACAGCTCACTATTTTTAACATTCTTGGCTTGGTACTGGGCGGCATTGGCGGTATCGCTCTGGCCGTGGCCGCAATTGGGGTCGTAAACACCATGGTGATGGCCATACTGGAGCGCACCCGCGAAATTGGCGTGATGCGCGCCGTGGGAGCCAAGCGCTCCACAGTACGTGCGCTCTTTACCTTCGAGGCCTCCATGCTCGGGTTTATTGGCGGCATCGTTGGTGTGGCGGCAGGCTTTGGTCTCACGCGCATCGCTAACATATTCGTAAACGAACAACTAGCCAGCCAAGGGGTAAAGGCGCACAACATTATTGGCTTACCATTGTGGCTTATCCTCACCGTTGTCGGCATCGCCACGCTTATCGGCATGCTTGCCGGCTTGTATCCAGCTGCCCGCGCCGCGAAGTTAGACCCCGTAGAAGCCCTCCGTTACGAATAACCGCTGGCAATATGTAGCCCAAGCTGTAAAATAGCTGCAATATGAGCGGCCAAGTGCAGTTTAGTGAGTTTACAGCAGTTGCACAGAACCAAGGTGTCGAATTTCACGACGAATTTGCCATGCAACTGCGTTATATCAACGACACCCTGGATCTGTCGGATTTGCCGTTCGGGTTCGAGTATGACCCAACCTTAGAGCTTGCCGAACCGATCATCCAGGCCGGTCGCTGGCTCATGTCCGACACTATGCCGCCGATCGTCAGCGGCCAGCCATTTCGAGGAGACCCGTCCTGGGACGCCAGCCCAGCCGCTTCCACGCTCCGTTCACTCGTAAACCAAAGCCTGCTGCGCGGCAGCAACCTGGCAAACCCTACTGGTTTTTCGCCCAGCAGCAGCACAATTAACGTGTGCGGCGAGGCCGAGGGCTACTTTGAGCGAGCTGGCGACCACCTCGCTCATTATGCAGCCGGCACACCCAAACCATCGCCTATCGGCATCCGTCTTTTCGTTGATGGAAACCAGAAGCCAACCATCATGCAAAAGATGGGCAGGACCCGCGAAGGAAGGGTGCCGAGCAGCATAACGCTACGCGAAACAACCATCAACAGCATTGTCTATCCTGCCGGCTCGCTCGTGTGTCTCGACTTAATCGAAGGATTCCAAACTACAAACCAAGTGGACTTTGCCAGCGACGTCTGCATACAGGCCATCAGCTTCTTACGCTTGTCCCGCTTATCGCCCGGCTGCACTGGTGAGCAAAACCCTCAGCTTGCCGCTATGGTAAAAGCAGCCGACCAAGCGGTTTGGCGGGCATCATGGCAAAGTTCGGTCTCGCTACCCGCAGTCGCCTAGCGCTGTTACACTAGGCCTATGCAACAAAAACCGCTAAAGGGCGTCAACTTGGGCGGCTGGCTGGTGCTAGAAAAATGGATCACGCCCAGCTTGTTTGCAGACACCACAGCGGTAGACGAGTACACCTTTTGCAAGCAGGCTAGCAAACGAGAGCTGACAAGACTGCAGCATTTTCGTGATAGCTTTATAACCAAACAAGATTTCGTGTGGCTCGCAGCGCAGGGTATACAAGCCGTGCGCCTGCCGATAGGCTATTGGGTATTTGGCGATGCCGCACCGTATCAGCCCACGAGCGATTACGTCAACAGCGCTTTTGCATGGGCCAACGAAACCGGGATCAAAATACTACTCGATCTGCATGGCGTACCCGGCTCGCAGAACGGCAAAGATCACAGCGGGCAAAAAGGCACAGTCGCCTGGTCCCAAAATACAGACGATGTAAGCCGCACGCTGCGCGTAGTACGCCGGCTTGCCGAACGCTACGGCCGCAACCAGGCGCTCCTGGGAATTTCGCTGCTTAATGAGCCTGCGCGGCTACTACCCAAAGCCACACTGCGCACCTACTACGAAACAGCCTACGACATACTTCGCGAACACTGCCGCAAAGACGCCTGGATCGTCTTTAGCGATGGCTTCGCGCCGCGGCGCTGGCGCACAGAACTCTCTCGAAAAACTCATACTCATACATACATCGACACGCATCATTACCAAGTATTTTCGCCGTTAGACAAACGACTCAGCGTCCGGCTTAATTTGCTGCGCACCCACTGGCAGCTGCCGCGTAAGCTCGCTCGGATGAACCGCCACCATCCAGTCGTAGTCGGCGAATGGAGTCTGACGCTCGGCGGCAGCAATCTCGCTAAGTATTCCGGCGACAAACGACGCGCCCTACTCAAAGAATACGCCCGTCTCCAGCTGAAAGCGTACCAGCGCAGCGCCGCCTGGTTTTTCTGGACATATCGCACCGAACACGGAGGATCGTGGAGCTTCCGCGACTGTGTCATGCAGGGGCTACTGGATTAATCGGCCCAGCGCGAATCGCTGCTATACTCTATAGCACACCATGAACACCATCAAATGCACCAACTGCGGCCAAGAAATAGAAATCAGCTCTGCGTTGCAGGGCCAGATTGAGGCCCAAGTGCTCGCCGCCGAACACAAGAAGCACGAGCTAGAGCTCGCTCGCGTGCGTACCGAGGCCGAAGCGGCCGCCAAAAAGCAATTGGACGGCGAAAAAGATATACTCAAAAAGGAGGCTGAAGCCGACCTGGAGCTGGCTAAAAAACGTCTCGAATCGGAGCTAGCCACCCAAGCCAAGAAGAGCGCTGCCGAGCAAGCACTCCTTATACAATCGCTTCGCGAAGACGCCGAAAGCGCCAAGGCCGACGGCAAAGCACTGCGCGAACAGCTTACGGAACTCACCAAGGCGCTACGCGAAGAGAAAAAGGCCAAAGAAAACGCCGAATTAGACATGCAAAAAAAGCTCAGCGCCGAGCAAGACAAAATTCGCGAAGAGGTCACTAAAAGCTCCGACGAAAAATACCGCTTAAAAATCGCCGAACAAGAGAAGAAGCTGCTCGACACCCAAAAAGCCCTCGAAGAAGCGCAGCGCAAGGCCGCCCAAGGCTCCCAGCAATTGCAGGGCGAGATTATGGAATTAGACCTTGAGGACGCACTGGGCAATGCCTTCCGCGACGACGACATCGAGCCGGTAGCCAAGGGTGTACGCGGCGGCGACATTCGCCAAGTAGTCAAAAGCCCGCGCGGCACCATATGCGGCGTTATACTCTGGGAAATTAAGCGTACAAAAAACTGGACCGATGGCTGGATTCCTAAGCTCAAAGAAGACTTGCGGGCCGAAAAAGCCAACATACCTATTATCGTCACCGAGGTTATGCCCAAACAAATTACCGAAGATATGGGCGTACTAAATGGGGTATGGATTTGCAAACCGGCGCTCACCATCATACTAGGAACTTTGCTGCGTAAGGGGCTGCTGGATGTAGGCCTCCAAAAAGCACTCGCCGAAAATCGCGGCACCAAAGCCGAAGCGCTGTTTAACTTTGTAACCAGCCACGAATTTATTCAGCAAGTAGAGTCGATGATTGAGACCTACCAAGACATGGCCGGTCAAATCGCCAAAGAAAAAGTAGCCTTCCAAAAAATATGGGCCCAGCGCGAAGCCCAAGCCCAAAGTTTGTTTTTAAACACCGCCAACATTATCGGCAGCATGCAGGGGCACATCGGCCAGGCCTCTATGCCCAAAATCCGCGGGCTCGACCTGCTCGAATCCGGCAGCGACGATAGTGAGCAACTAGGGCTTATTCGGTAGCACGAGATATTTCATTGCCGTTTTAAGTACTACTGCCGTACAATGCGGCACATATTAGCTTTATGCAAAATTAATGTGATATACGCATGAACAGAGACCTGGTAGCTGGCTTTATCTTCCGCGAGTCACCCAACCAACCCGGTGCCGCAGAGTATCTTGCCCTGCATCGATCTCCCACGCGCGGCAACTTTTGGCAATCAGTTACCGGCGGTATAGAGGCGACCGACACCTCGCCAGCCGATGCTATATACCGCGAAGTAGGCGAGGAGCTCGATCTTATGCCTCAGGAGGTAATAGATACTGGCTATTCGTTCCCGTTCCAGGGCAAACGCGGGGCAACTGGCACAGCCCACGTATTTGGTATACGTGTAGACACTTTTGCCCGTCCAGCCTTACTCGATGAACACGATGCGCGTTTGTGGGTACCGTATCCAGGCATGCGGCAGCTCATTAGCAATACCTGGGCAGAGAACACAGAAGGGCTCAATCGTGTCCATAGCTGGGTTCGCAATGACTCGGTGCACAAGGCGCTGCCCTATACGCCGCGACGGGCGTTCGACGAGCATAATTATTCGGTAGTGGTTATGACGCCCACAGCTGCGGAGCTGGGCATAGAAGACGAAGCCGCAGCGGGCTTCCGGCGCTGTGGGCTAGAAACAGCCGCCTCAATTAAAGCGCTGCAACTCGGCACCATAGGCTTGAAAGGTATGTGGCAAGATGCCGCTGAACATCCAGACCGTTACCGGCAGGCGATCGACCTTATTACCAGAGGACGGGTAAGCGTACAATTACTCGAAGGCCCTCAGGCCAGCGAACACGTCCAAGCCGTTAAGAATGAACTCCATGCCCGCTACGGCATAGAGCGGGGATGTGATCCCCAAGTCATGGGGGCAGACCACCAAGAGGGAGAGCCGTTGCTTTATTCCAGCAGCAATATGGTGGAATTGGCATCACGCGCCATTGCCTTCTTTGGACCCACACTACTCAACCACATAGTAGAGACCCGGCTATATCCCGCGCCGGTAAGCGCCAATACACCTAATGATATCGCTGCTATACTTTGATGTATGAAACGACGTAAACTAGGTTCCAGCGATTTAGAAGTAAGCGAAATAGCCCTCGGCTCGTGGCTAACCTACTCCGGCGGCGTAGGCTTTGACCAAGCAAAGGCTTGTACCGAGGCCGCCTATGAGGCCGGCATAAACTTCTTTGATACCGCCAATGTGTACGGGCGTGGTGCTTCGGAAGAAGCCTGGGGCAAAATCTTGTCGCGGTATCCGCGGGATTCGTTCGTACTCGCAACAAAGGTGTTCTTTCCAATGGGCGGCGGCGACCAAGGTCTGTCTGCCCAGCAAATTCACAAGCAAATAGACGCCTCACTCAAACGCCTCAAAACCGACTACGTGGATTTATACCAATGCCATCGCTTCGACCCGAACGTCGACATTGAAGAAACCATGGAAGCACTTACCGAAGTAGTAAAGAGCGGTAAAGCCCGCTACATTGGCTTCAGCGAGTGGACCACCGAACAGATTCAGGCTGGACTCAATGTGCCGGGCGCTACCAAATTTGTCACTTCGCAGCCGCAATACAACATGCTGTGGCGCGGTCCCGAACAACGCATATTTACGTTGTGCCACGATAACGGTATTAGCCAAATTGTATGGTCGCCGCTCGCTCAAGGTGTGCTGACCGGTAAGTACCAGCCGGGGCAGCAGCCGCCCGCCGACTCACGCGCGGCCAATTCCGAAATGAACGGAAATATCGACCGCTACCTGTCCGACAAAATTCTGGCAGCCGTACAAAAGTTAGCGCCAATCGCTGCCGAGTGCGGCTGCAGCATGGCACAACTCGCGCTCGCCTGGATACTCAGGCGACACGAAGTAGCCGCGGCCATTATAGGTGCCTCCCGGCCCGAACAGGTGCTGCAAAACATTGCCGCCGCCGATTTTACGCTCGACGATCACACCCTAAAGCTCATCGACGAAGCGCTCGGTGACGCCGTGGTATACGAAGACCGCACGCCAGAGCGGGGTACTGCCATAAAGCACCGCGCTTAACGCACGCGCTGCAGTCACTACTTCTTGTCGGAGATATTAACCAGCCAAGTTACGCCAAACTTATCGCTCAGCATGCCGAAGCTGTCGCCCCAATCGGCCTTTACAAGCGGCTGCATCACCGTGCCACCTTCTGCCAGTTTACTGAAATACGCTTCCAGCTCTTCCTTGTTGTCGCCGCTCAGCGAAACGCTCATACCGCAAATACCTTTATATTCCATACCGGGAGGCGTGTCGGCTGCCATAAAAACGATGCCGTTATCGGCCTCGAGCCGAGCGTGCATAATTTTATCGTCGTAAGACGGATCAGGGGAAGCGTGAGAATCACCAAACGTATTTATATCGAGCTTTCCGCCAAATACGGAGTGATAAAATTCCATAGCTTGCCGGGCGTTATCCTTGAAAGCAATGTATGGGTTAAGTAGCGTTTTCATAGGGCAAGCTCCTGCTTAGTTACTCACCTCATCATACACCTAGCACGCTAATGCTTAAGGCCATAAAGTTGACAGATGGTCTTGCCGTAGATATTCTGTGCGGAATGGGCGAGTCTGAGTCTACCGCATCGACACATCTTATTTCGTTAGCCGAGGGTGTTGCTGCTATCCGACGAGAGCAGGCAGTCGAACGCCAATTGCTGCGAGGGGCCGGCCATGCGGCTACGCTAGCGGCACGCCAGGAACAAAGGGACATACAAAGACGCCTAGCTGATGAGCGGCGACCGCTCGTGGCGGCATTTATCGAGCTCGTCACTGCCGCCGGCATCGAGCCCGAGCCGTTTCAGCGCTGGACAGACGCGGCAGCTATAGAGAACCGCATCCCGCTGGCGATAAACCCGCCGGCACTGGGCCTGCGGCTGCTTCGGCCGGCAGCAACCATCGCTCGCCGCCCGCCTACACGAATAGGGTGGCAAATATACGACGCCGTGACCGGGCACCTCAACTACGACGATGAAACAACAAGGCTCAACCCCGTGCGGCACTCATATCTCTATATAACCTCCGAAGCCGCTATTGCGGAGAGTGACGTCACGAGTGACGGCACAGAATTTCCGCCACTTCCCGCCGAAGCGTTTGCGCATGCCTTAGCGGTTTGCCTGGTAAACAACGGCGTTATTCAAGCGCCCTCTCATACTGCAGAGGGGTCTACCGAGCAACGCATACAGCAGTGAACAGTGGAAAATCCCGTCAATCCATGGTAATATAATTCCAGCAAGTCACTCAACACTCGATCCAAGCATATATCGCGCTAACATAAAGCTCTTTCTATCCTCGGCTACAGCAGAGACCCTGTCTCGCCTAATTAGCTCATAGAAAGGCTTTTAAACATGGCAACTAAATTATTTATAGGCAAACTGTCTTTTAACACCACCGAGGCTTCTTTACGCACGCTCTTTGAGCAATACGGCGTAATAACAAGCTGCCAAGTTATTAAAGAACATGGCACCGAGCAATCCAAGGGTTTTGCCTTTGTAGAGATGGAAAGCGCCGAAGCTGCCCAGGCAGCAATTAACGCCCTTGACGGCCAAGACTTTGAAGGTCGCTCGCTCGTCGTAAATGTTGCCCGCCCACGCGAAGACCGCCCCCAGAGCCGCGGCTTCAACAGCGGCTTCCAGCGCCGTTAGAGCCACTAAAATGGCAGCCCCAAACCAGCTCGGTACACCGACATTGCTTTTTCAGCATGCCGTGCGCATGGGCCTACAACCGCAATGGCTACGGCCAGACGGACCCTTCGCCATTACCGTCGACGGACAAGAGAAGTACATATATCTTTCCCGCAGTCCGCTCAACTCTCACATAAGCGTTGGCCTCTGCACCGACAAACATGTCACCCGTTTAATTTTAGAACGACACCACCTGCCCAATATTCCGTTTACTAAAGTTGACACTCACAGCGAAGCAGTCGCGTTCTTACGCAAGTACGGCCAAATTATCGCCAAGCCGCAAAGCGGCAGTGGCGCCCGGGATATACACGTAATAAGCACGTCTAAGCAGTTATCTACATTAGATATCCGCAAATACATCCTGGAGCAATATATCGCCGGTAAAGAAATGCGCTATCTTGTGCTTAACGACGAAGTTGTAGGGGTATACCAAAGTGACTATGGTGTTTCCGTAGAAGCAGGCCGTGCGCTCTCATGTATCTCTTATGCCAAACAGCGTTGGGACCCCGAACAAGTAAAGATAGCCGTGCGGATTGCACGCATACTCGGCTTAAAGTTTACCGCCGTTGATTTTCTCATCGATACCAGTGGCCGGGCTTACGTACTGGAAGTAAATGCCCAGCCAGACCTTAAGTGGTTTCATGCGCCCAGCTCTGGCCCGGCAGTAGACGTTGCAGGCCTATTTATGGAGGCACTGCTAGAGAACCAAACCATCGGCGCTTCCAACTCGCAGCAGTTGGCACTGGAGACGCCGACCATTATAGGGTACAATTAAAAAGCAGAAGGGGTAACAATAGTATGAGGCATTCTATCGGACGAACACGCAACGGTATGTTGGTTTATGTTGACCTCATTAACTCCAAGGCTGGCATTCATATTGCACAGCAGCCTTACCTGCTCGGTCTTTTAAAGCAAGCCTTGGCCGGCATCAGCGCCAAGGGTGTTAGCATGAGCATCGAGCACGACATGGGACGCTCCGTAGGTTACAATTTTGTAGTTAAGACCACCGAAAAAGACACGGTTTTGTACGCACGCCTGCTCCGCGACGAGTTGTACACTCGGTTTGTCAAAAACGGCAAGCCGCTGGCCACCACCTTTATATCGATGGTTTTAGAGCGGGACACCGACAAGAACTACGAGCTCCGCGACGCCTGGATAGGCCGGCTTACGCCGCCGCGTCCCGGGAGCGACCAAGAGACCGTCGACAGCAAACAGTACTGGGCCGAGCACGCCTATGTACTCGACAATCAATCTTTGCAGTTACGCACCGTAACTAAAACCTGCCCTTACGAGGCATAAATTAAGGAGGACATCATGGGAGAACGAATAGCTCACAAGAAAGAAACCAAAAAGGCTAAAAAGCCCAAGACGCCGCAGGTGTAACGGTGAAGGCGATCTGGAACAACCAGGTTATTGCCGAGGCCAATAAAGACGATCTTATCTTTATTGAGCGTAACTGGTATTTTCCGCCTGCCAGCGTAAGGCAGGGCATGCTCCGCAAGAGCGACACGCCCTATACTTGCCCCTGGAAAGGTGAATGCCAGTATTTCGACGTAGGCGAGGATGGCAACTGGAGCCAAGACAATGCCTGGAGCTACCCAAACCCTAAAGAGTCGGCCATCAAAACCGTCAAAAAAGACTTTTCTAACTACGTCGCCTTTTGGCGTGACGTAACCATAGCCGAATAGCGCACCCCAAAAAGCACGTATCGTAGCCAGATAGGTGCTTTTTGTGTTAGCACGGGGGCGCGTTAGACGAGTGTCGGCCACCGGCACCGCCAGCCTATAATATCGCCCGGGTGCTTACATCTACGAACGAGGCTTTTCTGCTATGATTACTATATGTCATATTGGTTTAAAATAGGTTTACTAACGCTGAACGAAGAGGGGACCAAATTTTTGGTCTGCGAAAAGGACCGGGGGGACATAACCAACGATTACATTATGCCCGGCGGTCAAATGACCGAAGAGACGGTTGAGGATTGCCTCAAAAACGAGATAAAAGAAGAACTGAACTGCGCCGTAGACTTTACGACGCTATCGTTCGTTGGCGAGTATGCCGACGTTGCTGCCGGCGACCCCGACCATGAGGTGTCAATTGAGCTGTACCAAGCGACACTGCTCGGCACACCTCAGGCATCTGCGGAGATAAAAGCCATCCACTGGATTGGCAAGGAAGATCAAGACAACGAACGCGTATCTCCTATTATCCGTAACAAAATCATTCCCGACCTCGTCTCGCGTAAAATACTCAAATAATTTAGGAGCCCGTACACTATGGAGTTCAACTCCCAATACCCGCAAACCAGTCCGCACTTACCAAGCAACCCCAACCCGCCGCAATCGCCCTGGGCAGCCGAACCGGCGAGCGTACCCGCACCACAACCACAACCCCAGCAATGGCAACAGCAGGCATACGAGGCTCCAGCGCCCGTACCGCAGCAACAATGGCAAGCACCAGCGCCCGTAGAGGTGCAGGCTCCAACACCAGCCCCCGCCGTGAGTCCATTAAATCCGATGCCGGTAGTGAGGGTCTTGAGCCCAGTAGGTGTAGAATATCTCTTTCTGACCATTCTCCTCTTTGTATCGGCAGGGGCGCTTATGGGCATTTTGCTACTTCTGGTAAATGGCGGCACCGAATTTTCCTCATTGGCGTTCCCAACCGCAACACTCGTAGTAAGCCTTCCCTTATTCGCAGTGCTCTTTTTGCGCCTTAAGAAAATGGAGCTGCGCAACCCGGCGCTCCAGCTTGATCCATCCAAGCGACGCTCCACGCAGTTTACCCAGGCTGTCGCATTTATTGTCAGCTTGTTTACGCTCATTGGCCTGGTTTTTAGCATCTTTGCTAAATTGGGCGGCCAAAGCAGTGTATCTATTGGCAAGGCATTTTTGGATGCACTGTGCGTCCTGGCCGTTGCCGGTGGCATACTGTACTATTACTGGCGCGACGAGCACAAAAATAACCGCTAAGCCATGAATACAAAATCGCCACTTTTCAAATTTCAGATTGGTCTTATCGCTATTGGCGCGTTTGTACTCGTAATGTTTGTATTCGTAATGCTGCTGGCTGGTAATGCCAAGCAAGATACCGAAACGCAAAATGCAGCCAACAAGGCCGCCGACAAGCTCAACAGCTATGTCTCTAGCAAACAAACTATTCCGGACTCACTCCAAGCAGCCGATATACACGACATGCCTAAAACCATCAGCTACCGTAAAGTGTCCGACACCAGCTACAAATTTTGCGCGACTTACAAGTCGGCCAGCAAGAATCTAAGCAGCGACGTACTAGTGAATGCCGCAATCAGCGGCTACCGAGGCGCATCATACGACAATTACACCAGCACCGAATCGCTCTATATTCCCTCCACGCACAAAAAGGGTGAAGCATGTCAAACAATTAAGCCCTACATCTATCAATCAACCTACAACGCTTCGGACACGAGCGAGCCGTACAAAATATGCAACACCGGATACGATTACTGGTGGTCATTCCTGAAGGTTACGTCGGTTACGCCGCCGAGTGGCACCAGTAAGGCCGTACTTAACACCGACGATTCGGCCAACCGCAGTGTCGAGCTCGACCCTCAGGTAAAAGTCTTCGACCACGATTGCAAAGCTATCACCCTCAACGATCTGCACAACGGCGACTACGTGAGTGTGTACTTCCATCCATTTGGCTCACCTGCCACGGCTGTCGTTAAAGAGTACTAGACCCTTTTCGGCGGGGCAGAATTTGGCGGCATAATTACGCCATATAACCACAAGCATATTGGGTGCTATTATACGGAGTATATGCGTAATATCCTCAGGTTTAGCGGCCACCATGCGACTAACACCACGTAGTAGCGACAATCTTAAATACATAAGCATTGGGATTATCCTGGCAGTGCTCATAGTGAGCGGGGCAGTAGCCTACTACTTAGGCGTGAGCACCTCCCGTCGTATCCACGAAGAACTCAGTGAGCGCAGCCAGAGCATCGCCGCCGCCCTTGGCCCCGATGACATCCTTACGTTAAGCGGTACTAAAAAAGACGCTAGCACCACCACTTACAAAGAACTCAAAGCACAACTGGCCGCTGTTAAGCATGCCAACCCCGATGCCCGCAGTATATATCTGATAGGGCAGCATGGCGGCCGCATGTTCTTTTATGTCGATTCCGAACAACCCGACAGCCCCGATTACTCATCGGCAGGTGAATGGTACGATGACGGCACAAGCGCAGACAAAGCCATGTTTGTAAATGGCAGGCCGCTGGTAGAAGGACCAACCACCGATAGCTACGGCACCTTTATTTCGGGTCTAGCTCCCATTTTTCGCCCCGGTACCCATGCAGTGCTGGCCCTTGTAGGCATCGACGTGGGCGCCGATACGTACTGGCGCGACATTGTGTACTCGGCAGCCGTTCCGGTGGCCGTGGGGTTGAGCGTTAGTATGATTGTTATCATCTTTGAGCAAATACGCCGGCGCAACACGCAGCTGCTGGCACTACGATCGGAGCTGGTTTCGGTAGCCTCGCACGAACTGCGCAATCCCATAACCGGCATCCGCTGGGCATCGGAAAGTCTCCAAAAAATGACCAACGACGAGAAGGTGCTGCGCATGACCAAAGCCATATATAACAGCGCCGTCCGCCTGCAAAACAGTACCGACGATATCCTGGAAATTACCCACGCCATGAATCGCCGCGGTGACCTCAACATTGTGCCTACCGACATAACCAAGCTGGTACGCGAAATACTCGAAGTGCAAAACCTCAGCGCCCAACAAAAGGCCGTGTCCCTAGAGCTGGACCCGTCGTGGCCAGCCGAGCTGCTGGTAGATTGTGACGCCGACCAAATGAAGCGGGCACTCCACAACGTTATTAGCAATGCCATCAAGTACACCGGCAGCGGCACTGCCGTTACCGTTGCGTACAAACAAGAAGACAACTACCACCAACTGCTGGTTATCGACCAAGGTATCGGCATACCCGAAACCGAACAAGCCAAGGTGTGGCACGGCTTTTACCGGGCCAGCAATGCCGTTGCCAGCAAGATTCCCGGTACCGGGCTAGGACTATTCCTGGTGCGCGCCGTTATGGAACGGCAGGGCGGATCGGCCCGCTTCTCATCGGTACAAAACCAGGGCACTACCTTTATATTGAGCCTGCCGAAACACCGCTAAGAAATCCCTATACATTTCTTTTGTGCGAGGGGGGAAATGTGAAATCAAAAATCCCCGGGTTGATCCGGGGATTTTATTTTTGGCGCCGCATGCCTAGATGGTCATGTCGACAAGTGTCCACGAGCGCTCGCTGTTGTCGAACTGCAAGCGGTAATCACGATTGCCGTCAGTCATGTCGAACACCTGAACGAGCTTTTGGCCTTTGTGGATGAGGAGGCGTAGGCCTTCCATAAAGGTGTACTCGCGGCCTTCGTATTCCATGCGGCGTGGGTAGCCGCGTACTTCGGGCGATTCGTTTTTAAAGTACATTTCGGGGACAAATACTTCTTTGTTTACGGTGATGCGGTGGTTCATAGGTCAAGCTCCTAGATTTTTATCGCTTATTAAAGAGTGCTGTGCGTGAGGTTATCTCGCCAGTGAACGGATTTTGCTTGAGTATGTCAGCGGATCTTGGCGACACCGTTCGAGTGCGGATCCGAATGCTGAAACACTTGCTTGATTGTTAGGAGAGCAGGGACGATGAGCTAAGCTCTGTATGCCTTCCCGGTTCACATATAAGCCTGTATGTAAGAAGGCCAGAAAACCGGCCAGCACACACATTGCTACTGCTTAGTATAGGCGCATTAAACCTACGTGCAAGCCCTAGCCCGTAGTCACTTTTGCACCATTCCCCCAGCGAACGTCATACGCCAAGCCCTATCTTCTTTCGACAAGCAGGCCACTCAGCCCGTGACTACAACACTGAGCCTGCGCTCACAGAAGAGATGCTACTTCCCTTAATCGCCACCAGTCTTTCCGGGCGGGGTTCGGGGCCTGGAGCGTAAACAGATTGAGCGGCAGGTAGCTTTTTCGGGATAAGGCAGAAGCTCGTCCCGAATATTCTTATGTAGCCATTCGGGACCAACCGAAGGTTGTTCTTCTGCCGCCGAAAAAGCTGGCTGACGAACAGTCTGTTTTTACGTTTGCCCCGAGAGGTTTTTGGTTACTTTTTGACGGAGCAAAAAGTAACATTGAGGCGGACGCTAGGCGCGCTGTCCGTGGTGTCGATGGAGCTGCAGGGTTCAGAAGGAGTTCTTTTTGTCCTGGACTGCCGGATCGAGTCCGGCATGACAGGGAGGACTAAAGTTGGCCATATCTACAGCAAAAAACGTATAATAAATAACGCATGAAACGCCGCGAACAGGCCAAAACTGCCGACAAACGTACCGATAGACCGGCAACGCTTCTAGACCTCAATAGATCGCTTCCTAACTACACCTACCACCCCGGTGGCAGCCCGGCTATTAAGCGCGTGATCGAGCAGCCCAAGCGCCGCTTTCGCTGGAAAACATTCTGGAAGTGGACCGGCATTACTACTGGCGTGGCCTGCTTGGTTATTGGCGGTTATTTAGGCTGGAAAATCTTACATAACGAGCTCAAGGTGTTTGGCTGGAAGGGCATTGTAAGTCTGGTGCAAAACGTGAAGCTCAAGGGCGAAGACACCGGGCATGTTACCGTGCTCCTGGCCGGCAACTCGGCCGACGACCCCGGGCACAGCGGCGGCAACTTAACCGACTCGATTATGCTGCTGAGCCTTAACACCAGGACGCACACGGCATTCATGATCAGCGTTCCGCGCGACCTGTACGTTACGGTGCCCAACACCGACGGCGACGCCGGCAAAATTAACGAAGTGTACCAAGACGGCGAGCAAATGCACTTTAGCGAAGCCGGCTACGCTCCGGGCGGCATGGGCCTGCTGGAGAAAACTATCTCTCAAAACTTTGGGATTACCATCAACTACTACGGCCTGGTTAATTACAGCGCAGTACGCCAAGCGGTCGACGCCGTGGGCGGTATTGAGGTGAATATACAGAGTAACGACCCACGCGGCGTATACGATCCCAGCCCCGACCTCAGCAACAATTACAAACCGCTGGTTAACTTAAGCAATGGCGTACACACTATTAACGGCGTGCAGGCGTTGGGTCTGAGCAGAGCCCGCGGCGACTCCTACGGTGCCTACGGCTATGCGCTCAGCGACTTTACACGCACACAGTACCAGCGGCAGGTGCTCCTGGCGCTCAAAGACAAGGCATTTTCGGCAGGCATTTTGGCTAACCCCGTTAAGCTGGGCAACTTATTCGACTCGCTGGGCAGCAATGTCAAAACCGATATGACGCTGGGTGAGGTAAAGCGCCTGTACTCACTGACTAAGGATATGAACGACAACAAAATTACCTCCGCCGGGCTCAATGATGCCGATGGCAAAAACCTGCTTAGCAACTACACCACCCGATATGGCCAAAGCGCACTTATCCCACGCCTGGGCGTTGACGACTATAGCGAAATCCAGGCCTACATCCAAAAACTAGCTAATCCGGTTACCAGCACCAACACTAATTCCGGCGCGACAAACCAATAGCTTCCCGGTATTATCGGTGTATGGACCTGCACTACGCTGCACCAAACGCCGACTGGGCTGTCATCCCGCCCTCAAAACGTAACTTCTGGCAACGACTGGCCGAAAAAACAAACAGCCTAGTGGCTCCCGGTAATATTGTAAGTGTGGTCAGTCTTGGCCTAGTGTTCTATGGCCTGGGGTTACTGGCCCAGGACCACCTTTGGTCGGGGCTTACATGGATAGGGCTGGGCAGGCTCGGCGATGTGGCCGATGGTGTTGTCGCCAACCAAACCGGTACCAAAAGCCCACTCGGCGAGGCAGTAGACGCTACCTGCGACAAAATAGGCGCCTTTGCTACCGTTATCGTTCTTATTGGTGCGGGAATTGTGTGGTGGCCGGCCATGCTGGCGCTGGGCGTATACAATCTTGTAAATACCGTGATAGCACTGCTCGCCAAAGTACGCCAAATTACTATTCATCCCCGGCAAACAGGCAAATTGTCGGCCTTTGGCCAGTGGCTCGCCGTAGGCTTACTGCTACTGGCGGCCACGCTGCACATGAGTACGTCCGGCTGGCTGGCCGTGAGTGGCTATGCTGTTCTTCTCACTAGCCTCATATTAGGCATCTATGCCACAGCACTCTATGTGCGTACCTATCCTAAATCGGTCGTTCCTTCAGGTGCAGCAGCCAACCGACGTAAGAACTAATCATATCTACTGCAAACCATAAGACGACCAAGAAAATATACTGCCAAATACTCCACGACACAAAGGGAGCAATGGCTATTGCGCCGCCGATGATGCAGTCCAGCTGATCCCAGGGAAACCAGTCCTTACCGGGCGGCGTATTACGCTGACGCTTAAAGAAACTTTCGATGGCATCGCCTCCGAGCACGCCAATGGCAAACAGGGGCCCAACAATAAACAACGACAGCTGTGCGTAATCAACTTGGGTGGTCAGCCACTGCGCCCAGCCAAAATGCGCCACTGCCAGTTGCTGCAGCCACAGCAAGAAGGTGGCCGTGACAATACCGCTTGCCAGGCCGCGCCAGGTTTTGTGCGAACCCAAAATGCGCTTGCCGCGAAATGTACGGCCAAAGTCCATTGGTGCATCATATTTTTTAAGCCACGACATATGCGCCGCAAAAATAGGCGCCATGTTGGCGAGTGCTGCCGGCAAAAAGAACCACAAACCGAAAAGTATTTGCCTAACCACGGCGTGTTCCTCCCCGCAAACGATTGAACTTGGGATACAAAAGGCCCACAATCCCTGGCCAGCGGTGCACAAAACGAGCAGCGCCCAGGAGCTGCGGCAGCGTATCGACGGTAGGCACGCGGTCGACCACGCTATACGTGCGGCCCCAACCATGCTTGCCGTGCGCGTCGCTGCTGGCTGCACCCGGAAGATGACGACCGGTTGCCCAGCTTTCGGCCTGACCGCCTCGTTTTTGGAGTGCGCGGCCGTTATAAATCTCGACAATATCTACCGAATGTGCGATTGCAGCAAGCGCCTGTTCGGTCAGCCCCTTACGCACGGTCTCGAATGGATGGGGCACATACACCAGCCCGCCCTGTTGTTTGATGGCCCGTACCGCTTCTGCCGCCGACAGCTGCGGCGGCACAGCCTCCGTTAGGTACAACCCAATCAGCTCGCCCTCAGTCGTAGAAATCTCTTCGCCCACAATAATGCGGGCGCCCAGGGCAGCCTGTGCCTCAACGGCAAAATCTATGGTGTCGTGGTCGGTTATGGCTATGTAATCCAACTTCTGTTTATCAAGCATGGAACGGTAATCAGACAATTGGAGTGAGCCATCGGGCGAAGCAATTGAATGCGTATGCAAGTCGCAGGTATACATGCCTGGTTAAAGCTTTCTCATGATACGAGCCAAGCGCACAAAAGCAGTGTAGGCGGCAAAGATAGCAATAAATGCCACCGCAAAGATGAGATACCCAGACAAAAGCCCCACAATCAGCACAAACATCCGCACCTCAAACGATAATATGCCATCCTTAAACATGCTATTGGAATCGGCATGAGAGATTTTGCCTTGCGTTTCGAGAGAGGCGACAGCAACTTCGCCACGCGCTTTAACATAGCTTACGCAGAGCGACGCGCCACAGGCGGCAGCCGCCCAGGCAGCCGTGGCCGGGTGGTTGCTAAGAGCCAGGGCATAGGCAGCACCGGTGTAGAGCAGCACTTCTTTCATGCGGTCGGTCGAGGCATCAAGCAGCATGCCCTTAGGGCTCGCTCTTTTTTGCAACCGCGCCAGCTCACCATCAAGCGCGTCGAACAAACCAAAAATCAACAGCAGCAGCGCAGCCAGCCAGTACATGTGCCGTGAAGCAATAAGCAGAGCAATAGGTATGTGCATCACAACACCAACAGTGGTAACTAGGTCGGGATGGAGCTTGCCGCGGGTAAGTATATTGAGCATCCGCGCAATGGTGCGCATAAGAATTCGAATACGAGTACGGATAACGTCTATGAGGCGCATCATCACCAAGATTGTAACACGAGTCTGGTCTGTTACTATGTAGTGGCCATGATAGTACCCGTCATTATTTTGTCAATGCTGACTGGGCTGGTGGGCGCTGCCTACCTCACGAATCCTTTTAGTAAATTCACCATCATAAAACAGCCATTTACAGTACGGGTTATCCTGGGTACTTTTAAGGCAGTTAATCAAAATCATAAACTGGTGGTCCGGCAAAACTGGTGGTGGCGTTTGTTCGCTACTCTAAAGTGCTGGGTGCATATACTAGAGACTCGTTACATTCGGAGCCCGCGTTCGACGTCAACTAAGCTAGAAGACATCATCGCCGATATCCACGCGCATCGCTTTAAACCCGACAGATTACTCCTTACCTCGGGCGACCACTTTAGCGGTTTATTCGTTCGTAATTTAGGCATCTTCTACTATCCGATGGTCGATCCCGCAATTCCCGGCAGTACCCAAGATTGGCATGATCGTCAAGTTGTATATATGCAAACAGTAGCTTACGCTCTTGGCGTATTTCAGAAGTACCCGATACCCGTTACCACCATTGTAACCACCGGCGCTTATCGGGCAACCTGCGTAAACTTCTGGCGTTACCCCTCAGATACGGTGTATGGCATATTCTTTGCCCTTGCCGCACTTGCCGGCAAAGAACGGCCGTCACCCGTAGCCTATGCGCCGCGCCGCCACCGCCCCAACACCCATGCCGCTGCCGCATTGCTTATAAACGAATACAAGCCAACGCTCAAAGCCCTCTATGCTCACTATCGTAAAACCACATTCAACAAAAAAGCGATGCTGCAAAAACGTGACGTGGCCATCTGTGGTGCCAAAGACATAACTCGCCGGGAGTGTGCTTTTTTTGATAATGTTATATTCTGGAAAACTACCGAGCTGGCCATGAAGCTGGGACTTATAAAATCCGACCCGCAATTTCTGAAAGACCTGAAGGCGAATATTATAAAAACCTTCTGGCTCGAAGACGAGGGGTACTTCCTGGACGATGTATCTGCTGAGGGGGTGCGCGATAAGTATTACTCATCGGACTGGCTTATTGTACTCATTACCGGCTTTCTTGATCCGGCAAAAGAAACAGAGCGCGCATACTTTACCCGAAACGTCGAGCACATCCAGAAAACAGGTGTCGACAAACCGTTTGCCATTAAATATCAGCAAGAATCACACGGGCATAAGCAATTCTTTTTGGCGCGCATTGCCTTCTCGTCATACCAGCGCGATACGGTCTGGAGCTTCTGGGGTATGGAATACATTAAAGTACTGATACTCCTGTACAAACACACCGGCGACAAGGCATATCTGCAGCAAGCCGACTTCCATCTCGATTCGTACCGCAAGGCAATGCTGCGCGACGGCGGCTTCCCGGAGGTGTACGACACCCAAGGCAGGCTCTACCAAACAGGTATGTACCGCAGCGTCCGCCAAACCGGCTGGGTAATTGGTTTCGAACAAGCATGCGCGATGCGTGCCAGCATGGCGGACAACAAATGATCAGCCGGCGCCTAGCAAGGGTACAGGCGGCCAAGGCGTCCTTTAACCGCTTTGTTATACTGCTTAACCCTGCGAGCACCCATGCCAAACAGGTCCAAAAGCGTATAGACGAACTGCGTCGTCTATACCCCGAGACTCCCATCGACACCATCGAGACATCGCCCTCGGGCATGAAAGCAACGCAAAAACGCTTAGCGGCAAAGCGTTCCTGGCTGGGACCCGGCACCCTCTTATGCATCGGGGGAGGCGACGGCACGGCCGGCACTACTATTCAAACGCTCCTGCAGCATCCGGAACTAAGTAGCAGTGTGCGGTCCACGCCCATACTGCCGCTATGGGGCGGCAACGCCAACGACCTGGCGCACATGTTAAACGGCGCCGCATATCGCACACGTTTGCGTGATGTGTTCGCTCATGGACAGATTGTACCCATACATCCACTGGAATGCAGACTGACATATAAAGACGGACGGCGCGAAAT
Organism: Bacillota bacterium; assembly: GCA_035478295.1. Lineage (GTDB taxonomy): Bacteria > Patescibacteriota > Saccharimonadia > Saccharimonadales > UBA4665 > PMNU01. Next base: position 69,351 of record DATIJU010000014.1, read on the forward strand.
GCACAATGCCATCTGCTATGCCAGCTTTGGCGCCACTGCGTTTGTAGCCAAAAAACTAAGCCGCGCTGAGCACCGCAACCATCCCATAGGCAAACTGCCTGGCGGCCGCTTTCTGCTGGAGTTTATTACTGCCTTTAGCGCCATGCTCGATGCACCTACCTTTCGCGTAGAAGAGCGCGGCCAGCCGCGGGCAGTGTACGAACGAACTTTTAGCAACGGCTCTCGCTTTGCCAAAATTTACCGCATGCGCGTTAACCTCACCGACAATATGTTCTACTTGCATACGCTTGAGGACAAGCGCTTCGTATCGCTGCTGCCGCGAATGGTAGAACTCAGTCAGAAACGGCTGGCAGAGCGCTTCCTGCACGACCGCGCTTCGTTTACCGTTACCGAGCCTACTCAGGCTCAATTCGACGGCGAATATATAGAAATCCCGGCCGGCACCAAAGTGTATGTGCAGCTATCGCCGCAGCCGTTTTATGCGCTCAGCACTTTACTCACAGAAAAATAACCAAGTTGGTACTACAGACAGTCGATGGCTACGCCTATGTAAGCCTGCTATCATAAAAGCATGAACGATTTGCACCCGATCATCGGCGACTACGGCGCTTTTCTACAGGACATACTAGAACGCGTCGCGAGGGCCGATTTTGATCCCGGTGATTTTTCGCAGCTCGATCACTTGTGCTATCGCACCAGTTCGCTCGACAACTACCAGCAAAAGAAGCAACAGCTCGGCACCGTCGGCGAATTACTGGGCGAAACACCAGTAAATGGCCGGCCGATTGCCGTCTTCCGCCTGCATCAACCGATATTATTTAAAACTTGGCGCATCGACGCCGTGGAACTGCCCGCGCCCAAACCCGGGCAGGAAACGAGCGAGGGGCTGCAGCACATCGAATTTGTGCTTTACGACAGCAAAGAGGCATTTTTAGCAAAACACACCGGCAAACAGTTTGACCTGAGCGCGGCCGAGCGAGGGATTAATCCTGAAATTGCTTATCGGTTCGATGATGGTCTGGGTGTCAAATTTCATCTGCTTAGCCTCACAACTGTATTGTACTTACAGAACAAGCTCGGTATTACCGAAGTACGCAATGAGCCGCCGGGTACACCGGTATGAAGTTCTCCAAAATCAACTGGTTGTATGGAGTTATTGTTCTAGAATGCGTCGGTATTGCCGTACTTATTACTTGGGCCTATGTACACCGCCAGACGCCGCATACAGCGTCAACAGGCACCATCTCACAGACACAGTCGCCGGCAACTCCACTTAAAACCCCCGTTATTAAGCTCGTAACCGCTGGCAGCGGCTTTGCGGCCCCCACCGCAATTGCCAGCCCCAGCCAGGTCAGCGATAGCCGCCTCTTTATCGCCGAACAAGCCGGTGTGGTGCGCATACTAGACCACTCCGGCAAAACCGAACCGACACCTTTTTTAGATATCAGCAGCAAAGTATTACATAGTGGTGAAATGGGACTGCTGGGCATAGCCTTCCATCCGCAGTTTGCAACGAACGGCTACGTGTACGCCGATTACATTACGAAAGAGCAAAGCACCGTTGTTGCACGCTACACCGCCAAAAACGGCGTCGCCGACCCGGCCAGCGAGAAGATCCTGCTTAAAGTAGCCCAGCCCTATGGCAACCACAAGGGAGGTAATATTCAATTTGGCCCCGACGGCTATCTGTACATACCCTTCGGTGACGGCGGCAGTGGCGGCGATCCCGAGAACCGCGCCCAAGACAAATTGACCTACCTTGGTAAAATTCTGCGCATCGATGTAAATCACGGCGATCCATACAGTGTACCCAGCGACAATCCATTCGCACATGAAGCCGGCAGCAAGCCGGAAATCTGGGCTTACGGCGTTCGCAACCCCTGGCGCATCAGCTTCGACCGGCTTACCGGTGATCTCTATATTGCCGATGTGGGGCAAAGCAAAACCGAGGAAGTTGACTTTCAGAAAAAGGGCGACAAAGGCGGCCAAAATTACGGCTGGCGCTGCTTTGAGGGCAGCGGCAGCTACAACAGCAGCGGAAACTGCCAAGGGCTGCAAGCAACGCCACCCGTCTTTGAGTACGCGCACACCGACGGCCGCTGCTCAATTACCGGCGGCTACGTGTACCGCGGCAGTGCCGAACCAGCCCTTGCGGGCAAGTATTTCTACGCTGATTACTGCGGCGGGCAACTCTACTATGCGGCGCAGCAAACAGCAGGCAATTGGCAAACCACCCAAGCGCTTGGCGACACACCAAACATCACCACCTTCGGCGAAAACAGCAGCGGCGAATTATTTTTAGCCAACCAACAAACGGGCGAAATTTTGCGGGTGACCGATACGGCCAACTAGAGCTTTTGCTCACCTTTAGCCGCTTATGCATGCTACACTGAACATATGTTCAGAGGGTTTCTCGTGTCGGTATTGCTCGCTGCGGTACCGAGTAGTGCCAGCTATATACTCAACTCTTACGGTTTTAGCGGGGGTGCAAATAATGGCGGCAGCGCTACGTATAAGATAAACGGCAGCGCCGGCGTAGCCGGTGGCGTACTGGGCAGCGCCACCTACAAACTGCCAGCCGGTATTAAAGCATCAACAACCGCGCCCACGCCGGGCGCACCCGCATTTACTAATCCCGCCAATAATTATGATCGTCTTAAATTAGTCTTAAATGTCTCGACGTTTCCAAGCGACACTAAATATCTTATTGCCATCAGTACAGACGGTTTTGCCACAACCAACTACGTTCAGACCGACAACACCGTAGGTGCGGCGCTGAGCATCAGCAATTACCAAACATACGCCGCCTGGGGCGGAGCAAGCGGCGTTACCATTGTGGGGCTCACCAGTGGTACCACTTACACGGTCAAAGTCGCGGCCTTACAGGGAAGCGGGACGGGCAGCGGTTTTGGCCCCACGGCCACCGCCGCCACGGTGGCACCGAGTGTCACCTTCGGCGTTACTACATCGCTCACCAGCACGCCGCCGTTTACCACTACCTTCGCAAGCCTTACGCCTGGGGCCGTTGTAAGCGGCAACGCAACCATTATTGCAGCCATCACCACCAATGCCCTTAACGGGGGAGGATTAGACGTCCAGAGTCAATTTGGCGGCCTTAAAAGCACACTCGCCAGCTACACTCTACCCTCAGCTACCGCCGACCTTAGTGCAGCCGGCAAGGGCTACGGTGCACGAGTGACCGCGGCAACCCAGAGCAGCGGGGGACCGGTTGCCGCAACGAGCCCCTATAATGGCAGCAGCAATAATGTGGGCAGTCTTAGTACTGCGCTGCAGCCCCTGGCCACATTTCCAACTGCAATTACCGGCGCAAATATTACCACAACATTAATGGCCAAAACAGACATTTCAGTGCCCTCGGCAAGCGACTATAGCGACACCATTACTCTGTCGCTGTCTCTGTTATTCTAAACTTAAGGTTTATTTAACATAAGGTATTGCATTTGTTCTACCTAACCCCCATACTACCGCTTAAGAATAAGCAGCATCAGGGGGATTCAGATGTTACGTACCGAAACCAACCTTAGTAAATTAAAAAAAGCGAGCTTTTACTCGCTTTCAATCGTTATGGCACTCTCAGCAGTCGCCTTTGTAGTAAAGCCTGCAGCTGTTAATGCAGCCACGCTCGGTAAAGTACTTGTCCGTTTCGACCGTCTTCAGACTTCTCAGGGAACTACCGGTACTGTCTGCGCACAGCCAGCTACCGCATCCGCTGAGGCATCCGTACAAGTAGTATTCCCAACTGGGTACACTCTTGGCGCCGCCGGCACCTTTACCGTGAATACCACCAACCTTAACTGGCCAGCCTCTGCAGCAGCCTGGACGGGCATCGGCACCGCTAACAACGTTACCTCGCAAACGGTTACATTCCCAAGCGGCGACCTTGCCAGCACCAGCACACTGTACTGCTTTAACTGGACCAACACCGCAGCCGTAGCCGTCAAGTCCAGCGCAACCAGCAGCAACACCGGCACGGTAACTACTCGCGACAGCGTGCCCACTACCATAGATACCGCATCGTACAGCACAGTAAGCCTTGCCAGCGACCAAATCGGCGTCTCGGCTTCTGTACCCCAAGCTTTCACCTTCGCACTCAGCGCTAGCTCTGATGCTTTGGGCAGCCTAACAACTGCGAACGTCGTAACCGGCACCAGCCCTACTGTTACGGTAAACACCAACGCCAAGAATGGCTGGATGGCCTGGGCGCAAGACGCCAACACCGGCCTCAAGTCACCCAGTGCAGGCAACTACGTCATTCCATCTAAAACGCCTGGTACCAACTCCACCCTTACTACCAGCACCGAATTCGCCAACATGGGCGTAACCGGTTCGCAGAGCACGGGTTCGGGCACCATGACTATCGACCCTGCCTTCTTGGGCGGCAGCCTGGGCAAGGGCGGCGGTCTAGACACCAGCCTACGCCCCATTGCCAGCGCAACTGGCTCATCTAGCACTGTCCTTACCCTGGCTAACAACGCCATTATTACCGCAAACACCCCCGCGGCTACCGACTATGCCGACACCATCACCTTAGTCGGCGCAGCCTTGTTCTAGTTTTTACTTCCTTCGATCCATTCCTTCAAAAGATAAGAGAGCAGTGTACATGTCCAACCATGCGTCCAAATGGTTGCGTAACAGTGGAATATGGTTATCTGGAGTTTTAACCATACTTATTCCGATCTTCCCGATGACGGCTCACGCCGCCGGCAGCGACTTTAATATTCAGGTGGCGCCCTCGCCCCTGGCCATAAGCCTAACCCCCGGGCAACAACAAAGCGCTAGCCTAACTGTACGTAACTTTTCAAACCACAATGAAGTTCTCCGGCCCAGTCTTACTGGTTTCCGTATGGATAGCCACAGCCAAAAGATCAGTCTCACCGGAAGGCCGCCAGCCGATATGGCCAACTGGGTAAGCTTTGAGCAGCAAACGCTCACCCTTGGCCCTGGTGCCGCCCGTAACCTCGACATTAGCTTCGCTACACCAAACGACGTAGGGTTTAGCTATAGCGCAGCCATTACCTTATCACGCGTAGGGGAGGGGACGCAGTCCGGGACCACGAGCCTTAAAGGTTCGGTGGCAATCTTTTGCCTTATAAACATCAATCGGGCTGACGCCAAAAGCGCTCTTGCTATCGATAGCTTCAAAGCAAACAAATCGTCATACGAGTTTTTGCCGGCTTCGTTCGATCTCTCACTTAAAAATAATGGCAACGTTATAGCACAGCCCACTGGCACGGTATTTATCCAGCGCTCTTTCTCGGACAATACGCCGCTGGCCACGCTGCCAATCAATAGCCAAGGCGGCTATATTTTGCCGTCTACGTCGCGCAGTTTTAACGCCGACTGGAAGAATGGTTTTCCGGCCTATGTAGCCAACCCTGCAGTCCCGGGCAAGCCCGCCACCTACCATCTGGAATGGAACTGGTCACACCTCAGCCAACTACGCTTCGGGCGTTATGTTGCCAAGGCCGTAATTATTTACAACGACGGGCATAACGACGTACCGCTTATTGCCAGCTACACCTTCTGGGTGGTGCCGTGGCGCATTATCGGCTTTACCGTATTTATACTCGCCATTATGATTACCGGCCTGTACGCATGGGGACGGCTAGCCTTTAAGGGTGTCAAGAAAGTGCAGCACCGTCATGCACACCACCGCTAAGTGGTATCTTGCGGGTTTTCTGGCAGTCCTGCTGTCGTTCTGTTCGGCGCGCAGTGCGCACGCTGCATCAGCCGCCGGCATCTCGATCACCCCGGCTGCATTTACGCTCGAGCTCCCCAAAGGGCAGTATACGCAGCATCAAAGCTTCACCGTTACTAATCAGTATGCATCACCCGTAGTGCTCCGCTTCATGTTCCAGACTTCGGACAATAATGTTGCCCAGGCCGCTCAGGCCGACCCGGCCAAACAGCTCGCTCTTACAACTACCGACCTCACACTCGCCGCCGGCGCCACCGCCACACAAACAGTGACTCTTACCGACAGCGACCAGTTGGCACCGGGCAGCCAGCTGGTAGACCTCGTGGTATCGGAAATTGTGGGTCCCGCTGCGCACATCAGCGCCGTGCCGAGCGTGCGTATGCCGCTCATTCTCGTAAAAGATGATGGCGCCGTAAGCAGCATTGCCGCCAGCAAGCTCACGTTGGGCGGGCTGCACATGAGTATGCCGAACACCCTCAGTGTTACACTGCAAAACAGGGGCAATATGATTGTGAACCCGCACGGAGTTATTACACTCACCGACGCGAAAGGCAAGGAAGTAGGCAAGGGTGTACTCAATAACGACGCTCAGGCTCTCATGCCCGGAGCCAAGGCGTCCTACGCAGTAGCCGTAACGCCACTTTCAGCATCGATCCTCTTAGGAAATTACCACGCAACGCTAAGTTATGGCTTAGGTGGCGGTGAATCGGTGCAGCTAACAAGCGCAAAATTCTTCTACGTAGGCTGGCGGCATATTGCAGCAGTTGTTGGGATTGCTGTGCTGCTGTACGTAGGCGTCCAGCTGGTTGTGCGCATCTATAAAAATCCGCTCGCGTTACGCCGGCTGGCGCTCGCCAGAAGGGGCGCCCCATGAAGCGGGCAAGTCTTATAGCATTCGTATTAGGCATTGCGCTGCTTGGAGCGCTCTTTTCCGTTAAAGGGGCGTCAGCAACAATCAACCGTCAAATTAGCTTCCAGGGCAAACTCACTAACACCGACGGTACCAACGTAACCGACGGCAGCTATAGTATTCGCTTCCGCATTTACACCGACCCATCCGCCGACGCCGCCAACAGCTGCGCGGCCAACAGTTGTAAGTGGGAAGAAACTCAAGCCACCGTTGCCGTGGCAGGTGGGTTATTCCAGGTAAACCTGGGCGGCGGCACCACACTGCCAGGCAGTGTGGACTTTAATACTTCAGCATTATATCTAGGCATTAAGGTGGGGGGCGACAACGAAATGACGCCGCGTGTGCAGCTTACCGCCACGCCCTACGCCATGAACGCCGACCTTATTGACGGCATCGACGGCGCCAGTTTAGTACAGCTGTCGCCCGGTTCACAACAAACCGGCAACATCAACATATCAGGCACGGTTACCTCCGGCGCCGTAAATGGCCTCACGCTTGCGCAGGCAGCCGACGGCTTTACGCTAGCCGGCGGCACCACTTCGCGCACCCTTACCGTACAGGGCGCTAACATTACTATAGGCAGCACCATCCAGCCCACAAGTGCCGGCGCATTGTCCATTCAGAGCAACGGTGCTAACGCACTTAACTTAGATGCTGGAGGTGTGGCCGGCATAAATATTGGTGTAGCCGGCACAAGTGTTAACGCAATTACCATCGGCAATATCACCAGCAACCCCAATATCGACTTTAATGGGAGCGGTACCTTCGACACCACAACCGGCACTACAAGTATAAACGGCAATACCACCATAACTGGCACTAAGACGTTAACCGTATCAGGCGGCCTTACTACCTTAGGCGCAGGGCTTACGTTTAGCGGCACTGCCGCCCAAACAATTACCGGGCCGAGCACCGGCGGCTTGACTGTGACTGTCGGCACCGGTCCACTCACATTACGCACCACCACCTCAGGCACCCTAGCCGTAACGTCTGCCGGCGCACTGAGCCTAACTGGTGCAGCCGCTTCCACATGGGACATTGGCGCAAATACACTCTCTATCCAAACAGCCAGCAACGGCGCCATTACTACCGGTACCGGTACCTTAACGCAAGGCGGCAATGTTACATTTAGCGGTACCGCGGCCCGCACGCTCACCGGTCCAAGCACCGGCGGTCTCGCGGTAACTGTTGCAAGCGGCCCGCTTACAGTATCAACTACCACTTCTGGCACATTGTCCGTAACCTCAGCTGGTGCAGTCAGCATCGGCGGTGCAGCCGCTTCCACCTGGGACATTGGCAACAACACGCTCTCTCTGCAGACTACAAACAACGGCGCCATAACGACCGGCGCGGGCACATTCACACAAGGCGGCAACCTCACCTTCAGTGGCACCACCGCCCGCACCATTACCGGCCCCAGCACGGGCGGCCTTACCATGAACGTCACCAGCGGCCCGCTTACGGTATCGACTACCACCTCGGGTGCGCTGGCGATCAACTCAGCAGGCACACTTACCTTACAAGGCAGCACCAGCGTAGGCATCACCAGCACCAGCGGCAACGTTACTATTGGTACCGTTGACGGCACCGGCACGCTGCTCGTACTCGACACGCGTAACGCCACAGGCGACCCCACCGAAATTGATGGCGGCATGTACTACAACTCTGCAAACAACCGCTTCCGCTGTGGTCAAAATGGCGCCTGGCTTAACTGTATTGGTGGCACCATAACCACCAATACTGCCGCTTCCACTGCAGTCAACACCTGCACCACCGCCTGTCCGGCTTTTAGCACCACGGCCTCGATACCTGCCAACTTCTGCGTACCTGGCAGAGTATTCCACATAGTTGCCAATGGCGTGTATAGCACCACAGCCTCTACTACTCTCGCTATGGGCGTGTACCTGGGTAGCAATGCCACCACCAAAACCTCAGATGTACTCATCGGCGCTTCTTCTGGCGCATTAAGCTCAGGCGCGCTCGTAACCAATATCGGCTGGGGAGTAGATTTTTACGTCAGCTGCTTTACTGCAGGCGCCAGCGGCACCGTAAGTGGGCAGGGCAACTTCAACATGGCAACCAGTACTACCGCCACCGCAGCAGGCGGCAGGATGTACAGCAGTGCAACAACAACCGTGAATACCACCACCGCCCAAACGCTTTACCTCTTCCCAGCGTTTGGCGCGTCGGCGGCAGGCAACACTGCAACCGTCCAGCAGTTTATAGTTACGGCAATGTAATTACTGCTGGCTCACCACGTAGTCGTATACTTGTTTCGATATCGCAGCAATAAACTGGTTGGCCTGGTCTTCGGGCAATCCCACCATAACGCAAATAACATACGGCCGTTTTGGCACATACACGATGCCGCAGTCACTCTCTGACCATACGGCATTGTAGACGCCTATTTTATGGGCAACTTGCGTGCCGCCCGGCAAACCAGCAACCAGGCGATTACGGGCCGTCGATTGCGACAGAAAATGCAAAATTTCTTGCGAATCTGCCGGCTGTAAATACGATGATAGGTAGAGGCCTTTAAGTACCGATGAATATGACTTGGCATCAATAACCGCCTGACCACTCTGCATGTTCTGGTCGATATCAAGCTGGTTAAGCGACTCTTGGTCGCTTGCGAGCGCCGTGCGCGTACTATCAAAAATAACGTGCGCCGCCGTATTGTCGGACTCGGTGAGGGCGAGCTTGGCGGCTTCCCGCAGCGACAGGCGAGTACCGGCACCTTTCTTGTATAAATCACCGTATGCATCGTCGAGTTCGTTACTGGTTATGATCACCGTCTGATCAAGATCAACTTTATGCAGCTCGGCGGCTTTATATAAATTCATAACAAGCGGCACTTTAATAAGCGATGCAGCCACTAGCTCGTTATCGGCACCAATTCGTATGGATGTGCCGCTCGGCAGATACTCGAAGTAAAAACTCTTCTCGCTGCTTAGCGCATCAAAATTTTTCTGCAATGATTTTCTAAGCGGTACGAAATTAATAATCGGGTCGTTGCGCGTATCGCTCAATACACGCCTGGCAAGTAATGGATAGGGCGTAGTAGCCGGAGTAGCAGCCTTACCAGCGCTGCGATAGGCAGCAAACCAGGCGACATTTCCAAGCAACAGCAAAGCGCAGACCACCAACAAAAACTGTATAGTTAGGCGCTGCCTCCGCGTATGCACTAGGTGTTATTGTATAGTCCGCACTAGCTAGCGGCAAGCGCTTTACTAGAGTGCGCATGACGATCACAATTTTTAATCATGTAGCCGGCAATGGCGCTCGACACCTCATGGTGAAAAGGTACGCCAGGTAAATGGCGCAACCGCTCATTGGTAGACATATCCACCCCTGCCAGTGCCAAATTAAAACAAACAATACTCTCACGGTCTGTAACATCAGGGCAGCGCTTTTTGAGTACGTTCTTAAAGGCTTCAAAAAACTGCTGCCAATAGGTAACGTTTAAGGTCTGCAGGCGCGGATTAGCCTTCTCGGCATAGAGAAAATAAAACGGTCCGTTCAGGGTGGAGTAATTGACCCACGAATCCATAAGCAAAAGCAGCACCTCGTCCCAAGCCATATGCTTAAGCAGAGGATGCTCGCCAATCTGGATAAAAATATCGGCAATATCGCTTGTGTACAGCTCGGTAAGTGCTGTGATAATTGCATCCTTGTTAGGGTAGTAGCGGTACAGTGAGCCAATAGGGATGCCAGCGTGCTCCGCGATCTCATTGGTGGTAACTTCTTCAATGCCGCGCTCACGAAATAAATCCAGCGCTGCGGCCAGAATAATCCGCACCCGCTCTTTACCGCGCGTCTGGGTGGGGGAGGCGCGTTTTGCTTTATACCTATCGGGATCAAACATCTACAATGAGTACTATATACGGGAGAGGCGGGTAGCTGCAATAAAATATATTACTGCTTAGACAAGGTGGGGGCTGCTAAGGTATCATGGGGTTTACATATGAAACCAAAAACATCATCGCTTGTATTTCTCAATTACCTTACAACCATATTCGATAATATCGCAGATGCTATTATTTTGATTGGCGTTGAGCCCAAAGGCAAATACCGGCTACTCCTTGCCAACGACGCCTTTTTCGCGTCGTCAGGACACACCGATGACGTCATTGGCCGCGAGATTGTCGACATTGTCCACCCCGATTCCTACGCTACCCTTATCAAGCACTACCAAAGAGCAGTACGCACCAAACGACCAGTAGAGTTAACCAGCTGGTACATCGTGCCGCGCGGACGACGAGCATTTCATATCAAGCTCATCCCCATCACCAATACGGTGGGTGATGTAGTACAGATAGCTGGGCTCAACCGCGACGTCACCGAAATACTCAATCTCCGCGAGGAAGTCCGCCAACTGCGAGCAAAACAATACAAAGCTAAGTCGACAACCCCTTAGCTCAGGCGCGCAGACGTCTGGTCAATCTGGTATCATACATAGGCATGGCAAAACCAAACAAAGAGACACATTCTCCATGGGAGATTATGACCGCTAAGGCGTACTACGAGACGTTACTGGCAGCCATCCCCAAAGCAAAAAAACGCATAGTTATAGCCGTCATGCTGCTGCTTGCCGAGAAAAACGTCGAACGGCTGCTGGCAGTCTTACAGGATGCCGCTAGCCGCGGCGTCGCCGTTACTTTACTCTTCGACAATGGCGGTACCCGCTCACACTTTATCTACAAGCTCGACGAAGGTGCATCCCGCAGCAACGTGCTCAAGCAGACTTTTGCCGCCGTAGAAGCTCTAGCCGCCGAAGGCGCCACAATCTATCCATTTAGCAAAGTTCGCCTTAATCCATACCGCGGGCGTTGCCACGTAAAAATTGTAATCATCGATGACCATGTTTACTCATTTGGCGGCATAAACTTCTTCGATGCCGACTTCCGTAACACCGACTATATGCTGCACGCCCATAATCCCGCCGTTGCCGACGAGCTAGCGCTGCTAGTGACGCACATGGGCACCGAACAGCCGCCTTTTGCCGACCAAGAGCTGCCGGTGGAGCAGGGCGCTATTTTATTTGACGGCGGCGAGCCTAACCACTCAATTGTGTACGAGCGCGCCTGCGAACTCACGGCGCATGCAAAAAGAGTATGGTATATATCGCAGATGACGCCGAGCGGTCTGCTGGGTGAGCTACTAGGTGAGACCGAATCAACCTGTTACTTCAACCGGCCGGAACAAATGTTGCGCCCGCACGCATGGGGACAGGTATTCGACCAACAACGTTACCGCATAGACAACAGCTACACCCGCGGCACGTTCCTGCACGCTAAGTACATGCTGTTCGAGCTTAAGAGTGGCCGAAAGGCAGTGCTTACCGGCTCCAATAATTTCAGTTACCGCGGCATTGGTTTTGGCACACAAGAAATAGCACTATATAGCACCAACACGGCGTTGTATGCCGCACTCCAAAATTTCCTCAAGAAAAACATCAGCTAAAAGATGACTTTGCGGCGCAAGTAGGGCATAAGGGCAAGATCGCCCGAAAAACGGCGCCAGCGGTCGAGTAAAATACGCTCACGATATCGCCGAACGCGCGGATTTGTCTCAGTGCCCGCCGCCTGATGGATTGCCCACCGGGCAATACCAAGTGTCGTAAGCAAGCCAGCGCGTGAGCTGTAGGCTTGTTCGCGGGCAACCGCCTGTTTATGACTGCGCTTTCGGGCTCGGTCACCCTCCAGCCCCAGCTCAGATGCCCGATGCTGCTTTGCCGCATAGGCGGCGTCTAAATCCAGGAGCGAACCGGGAGAAGTGTTGGTTGCCGTGTAGCTTGCGTTGTTTGGTGCTTCTTCCATACTGATGTCCCTCCTTAAAAATGTGAGGTTATTTCTTACGCGGTACCTTGCCGCCGGCTTTACGTGCCTCGGACAAGCCGATGGCGACCGCCTGCTTGGGATTAGTTACTTTTTTACCAGATGAGCCACTCTTGAGCGTGCCTTGCTTCATTTCTTTCATAGCCTTTTCAACCTTAGCGCTCGCCTTAGGCCCGTACTTATTCATAAGGTGCTCGTCTCCGCTTACTATGACTCTTAAAGCATAGCTGGAAACAATTTTTGCGGCTGTAAAGTTTCTTACTGGGTAGCTACGCCCCCAGGCGAACGCCCGTCTCACGTATTACATAAGCGCTTTGACAAATTGCGAAGCTATTCACTAAAATAAAGTATGCATAACTTAACTACCGCCTTAACGTTCGACGACGTATTACTCAAGCCCCGCTACGCGGGGTTTTCCCGTGCCGAAATTAACCTTGGCGTGCAGCTCACGCCGCACCTGCGCCTGCAGGCACCGCTGATGTCGGCGCCCATGGACACCGTTACCGAAAGCGAGCTGGCTATTGCGCTGGCGCAAATCGGGGGCATCGGTATCATTCACCGTAACCTTACTATCGAGGATCAAGCCGCAGAAGTCGCAAAGGTAAAAGCGCTCAAACTGCCGGTAGGCGCGGCCGTTGGTTCCAACCCCGGCTACGAAGCGCGTGTCAAAGCGCTGCTGGATGCGGGTGCCGACGTACTGGTAGTAGATTCGGCGCACGGCCATGCCCTTAAAGTCATTGCGGCGCTTACCTATATAAAGAATCAATACAACGTAGACGTTATCGCTGGCAATGTCGCCACAGCCGAAGGCGCAAAAGCCCTTATTGCAGCCGGCGCCGACGCGCTCCGGGTGGGCATGGGCCCCGGAGCCATTTGTTCCACGCGCATTGTGTCGGGGATGGGCGTGCCGCAGCTCACTGCGCTACTCGACACCGTGCGCGTAGCCCGGCATCATAATGTGCCGGTTATTGCTGACGGTGGCATTACCTATTCGGGTGATATTACCAAAGCGTTAGCCGCCGGGGCATCATGCGTTATGCTTGGCCGTTTATTTGCAGCAACACTGGAAGCTCCTGGCAAAACACACATGCTTACGCCCGCGGAGGTACCAAGCCGCTTTCAAAGCATCCTGAACGGCTCCCTAGAATACTGCTTTAAAGAATATCGGGGCATGGGATCGGTAGCCGCCATGGAGCGCGGGCTGGCCATAAGCTCCGAGGACGAATTCCACGGCAAAAATTACCAAAATGATGTGCTAGTTGCCGAAGGCGTAGAAGGACTTGTGCCATGCAGCGGCCACGTAGCCGACGTCTGTGCACAGTTACTGGGCGGCGTGCAGTCTGGCATGTACTATGTGGGCGCAAAAACCGTACCCGACCTATGGGAGACGGCCGAATTTATGCGCATAACTCAAGCCTCGCTGCACGAAAGCCACCCACACGACCTTTTTGTGACCAACCCCGGCAAAAGCTACAACTAATATTTGCGGGTAATACTAATCTGCCCGTTTTCGGCGTGCGGGGCGCTAATAACTACCGTATGATCATCGGGAGCGTAAATACTGTAACCGCTTACGTAGAGAGCTTTCGGATCGGCGCAGTCTCCCTTACTCAAATCCAGACCGCCAGCGGGGTCGAGCGGTACCTCCGGAAAATAGTGGGGCACTAGTTCTGTACACAAATTAAAGCCGGTGCTGGTGGAGGTAATCGGTGCTGCTTTCGTCGACAAGCCCTGCGGTAATTGTCCATTATTGGCAGCTACGTAACGATTGACGGCTTGTGCAATAGCTGCAATCCCGGTCCAGCGCTGCGCGTTGCGCTTTTCGAGTTCGTAATTCTTGGGGTGCAGCAGCCAGGCAGCAAGCACGGCCAGGCAGCAAAAGAACGCGGCCGCAACTACTATCTCTGGCAGCGTAAAGCCATGTTCGTTCTTAGCCTGCTTCATAGTAATTAGGGTAGCATATCTGTATGTCTTGAGGTTAGAATAGTTTCTATGACACCCAACAGCACGGTCGAATACGAACGAACATTTCTAGCCCGCGAGATTCCCGTCGAGGTAAAGAGCAGCATGCCCGAGCGCGTGGTGGATTTTTACGTGCCCGACGCCCCAGATATTCATCCAACAGTACGACTTCGCAAGCGGGGAAGTACCCACGAAATTACTAAAAAGTCACTCGTGAGCGGCACCGACTCCTCCCAACTACTCGAAGAAACCATTGGGCTCACCCAGAAAGAATTCGAAAGCCTCACATCGGGGCATAATCGCATGGTGGAAAAAGACCGCTACAAAGTAATCATTAGCGGCCGGCCAGCCGAGGTAGATATTTTTAGCGGCAAACTTGAAGGGCTGGTGATTATCGACTTCGAATTCCTTAACAACTCCGATAAAGCGGCTTTTACCCCGCCGCCGTGCTGCTTAGCAGAAGTAACGCAGGAAATTACCTTTGCCGGCGGCAATCTGGCAGGCAAAAGCTACGACAATATAAGCACGGTGCTTACGAAGTTTGGCTATCAGAAGCTGGCCGGATAGCATCTACCGGGTTACGGCCAATACTGGCGTAGTAAAAACCAGCACTACGCATCACCTCAGGATCAAAAATATTACGACCATCGAAGACTACCGGCTGGGCCAGTGCCTGTTTAATCGCCTCGGGCGAGGCGGCCCGGAACACACCCCATTCGGTAGCAATTAGCAGTGCGTCAGCTCCCTGCAGGGCAGCAAAATGATCGTCTGTAAATGTTACATTCTTATTGCCGGACAGAGCCCGGCGGGCATTATTGGTCGCTTCGGGATCGTAAGCTACTATTTTTGCACCTTTGGCCGTAAGCTCGGTCACGATACGCAGCGCTGGCGCCTCGCGTATGTCGTCAGTATCCGCCTTAAAGGCAATACCCCACAGGGCAAACGTTTTGCCGCTCACTTGGCCGTCAAAATAGGCAAGGACCTTTTGTTGCAAACGCCCTTGCTGATCAGTATTGGCCGTAATAACGTCTTGCAGCAGCGTAAAGTCTTGCCCGAGCTCGTGTGCCGTATGGTACAAGGCCTGAATATCTTTAGGAAAACAGCTGCCGCCATACCCGATGCCGGCCTGTAAAAAATGCTCACCAATGCGCGGGTCAGAGCCAATGCCGCGGCGTACCATATCCACGTCGGCACCTACTCGCTCACACAAGCCCGCAATCTCGTTCATAAAAGTAATTTTGGTTGCCAGGAACGAGTTAGCCGCGTACTTGGTAAGTTCGGCCGACTGCTCGTCCATAAAAATGAGCGGGTGCTCGTCGTCGTATACCCCCTGATACACTTCCAGCATTATTGAGCGGGCACGCTCCGAGCGCGTGCCAACAACAATACGGGACGGCTCCATAAAATTGCGCACGGCAATGCCTTCTTGCAAAAACTCGGGATTAGAGACCACATCAAATGCAGCCTGGGTACCCGCCGCTATGCGATCACGTACTTTTTGGCTCGTGCCAACGGGCACCGTACTTTTATCAATTATCACCGCATACTCTTTGAGCAGCGGCCCCAAGTTATCGGCCACGCCCAATACAAACCGCAAATCTGCCGCACCGTCGGCGCCAGGCGGCGTTGGCAAGGCCAAAAAGATTGCGGCCGCACCCGGCACAGCTTCGGCGAGCGCCGTTGTAAAGTGGAGACGCCCTTCGCTGACTGCGGTATCAAACAACTCTTCGAGCCCCGGCTCGTACAGCGGCAGCTCGCCGCGCCGCATTCGCTCTACCTTGCTCGTGTCGCTATCAACACAAATCACCTCGTGGCCAAGTCCCGCCAGGCAGGCACCAGTCACTAACCCCACATAGCCAGTACCTACAACTGCAATCTTCATCATAATCGCAGTATAACAGGTTGCCCCTGGTGCAGGCGTGCTCCTGCCTCTGGTCATCCAGCAAACAATCAGTTAGGCTAAGTACCATAAGGTAGTAAGAGAGCATTATGAAGTTAATCGTTCAAATTTCCTGTCTCAACGAAGAAAAGACGTTGCCGGCAGTTCTCAAGGACATTCCTAAACACATTCCCGGTATCGACGACATCGATATTGTTATTATCGACGATGGTTGCACCGATAACACGGTGGCGGTAGCCAAGAGCCTCGGCGTAAAAAACTTTGTATACCACCACCAGTGGAAGGGGCTCGCGGCTGGCTTTAAAAATGGCATTACCCGCTCGCTTGAGCTGGGCGCCGATATAATTGTGCACACCGACGGCGACAACCAGTACCCCGGCGAACGAATCCCAGACCTGGTGCGCCCCATTCTCGACGGCAAAGCCGACATGGTAATCGCCGACCGCCAAACAAACAAAATCGCGCACTTTTCGCCAGCCAAAAAGCTATTCCAGCGCGTAGGTACGCGCGTACTCAACGCCGCTGCCGGACTGGCTATCCCCGATGCACCCAGCGGTTTCCGCGCTTACAGCCGCGATGCCGCTATGCAGCTTAATGTTATTACCCGGTTTAGTTATGCCATGGAAACGCTTATCCAGGCAGGGCAGAAGCGCCTGGCAATTGTCAGCGTACCCATAACTACCAACGCCAAAACGCGCGAATCCCGCTTGTTTAAATCATCGTGGGAGCACATGTACAAGTCAGGGATGGCTATTGGCCGGGCCTTTGTTATGTACCGCCCATACGTATTGTTTAACTCGCTCGGGCTGCTCCTGCTGGCCCTTGGTCTTGTACCGTTTACACGCTTTCTGTACTTTTATGTGTTTGCAAGCCAGCATGGCCTGCACCACATCCAGTCACTCATTGCCGGCAGCGTGTTGCTTATTGGCTCGTTTATTGCCTTTACACTCGGCATTATTGCCGATCTTATTCGCATCAACCGTACACTTATCGAAGATTCGCTAGAGCACATCAAACACCAGCGTTTCGACAAACGTTAACCCCAACCGGGCAACTAGTAGTACTTATCGCCTTCGATAATAATCGGGTGCAGGACATTGCGCGCCGAATGGTTGAGCGCGTCAATTTGCGAGCTTTTCCAGTACCAGCTGCTATCGCTACGCAAGATAAAACTCATAAGTCCGCCGCCTTGCAGGAAACACAGCAGGACAATAGCTGCAGCCCACGGCTTTACTTTGGGCGTTATGCTCAGCGCAAGCAGCAAACCGCGGCCAAATACCGCGCCCAACGGCAGCAGTACAAGCAGCAGGTAACGACCATTAATGGCGACGGGCTGCCCGGTTTCTAAAAACTGCGTGTAGTTATCGACCCACAGCACAGCCACATAGGTAAGGCATATACAGCAAAGCAGCACAAGCAGCGGATGGCCGCTAAATAACCGGCGGCCATAGAGCACGCCAGCCACAATCGAAAAAAGTGCAATACATATGGCTGCGCCGGCGGGAAATGGCAGCGGCTGCCAGTTTACGTACTGATTGTCCGGGCCGCTAATCATAAAAAAGAGGCGATAGTGCATACCCTGCAGCCATGTCCAGGTGTAGGTAAGGGGGTTACCCGACACCACGGCTTTGTCGTGTGTGTAATGGTAGTTACGTGCCCATGGGCCGTAGGACATACAATCGTCGGAAGTAAGCACCGCTGCGCAATCCGGCACCGGCGTGTGGTAGGCAGACAAATTTAGTCCGTAGCGCTGCACAAACAGCAAACTGCTCGTAAGCAGCAGCGCCAGTAGCCCAATTTTTGCACCGTTACCCAACGCTGCGTGACTTTTACGCAGCCCCGCCTTAAGAGCGCTACCCTTACCGTAAAAGGCGCGGACGTACACCACCGCAAGAAAGACTGTTGCCGCGCCAGCCATAGGCAAAAAGGCGTATTTAACCAGGGCGCCCAGCATGCACAGGCAGGCAAAAGCCACCAGGTGCTTCAAATTGATGCGACCAGCGCGGGCATCCTGATATACAGAGAACGACAGCAAGCATAAGCCGGCAACGGCCGGCATCATGAGGTTGTCGTAATTAATTTGGCCAGCCAGCAGCGGCACAATGGGAATAAGCACAAAAAGAGCCAGCAGGCCGTTTATGAGCGCTCGGGACGAGCCAGCCTGCTTAAGCACACGTATAGACAGCAGCAGGCCGGAACCAAACAGAGCAATATTAATCACCCTAAGCACTATTACTTGCACCGTAAGACTACCGGTAATGGCGGTTATAAGCCTATACGGATAACTCATAAGCCAGTGGTACAGATACGAAGGATCGCGGCCTACAGCCCCAAACTCGCCCGTAGAACCGGCATTGTCTGACAAAAACGGCAGCCAGT
Source organism: Bacillota bacterium (assembly GCA_035478295.1). Lineage (GTDB taxonomy): Bacteria > Patescibacteriota > Saccharimonadia > Saccharimonadales > UBA4665 > PMNU01. Next base: position 88,058 of record DATIJU010000014.1, read on the forward strand.
GGTGCGAATATAACTTAATGATGCCGAGATGAAAATCTTCGTCAAATGCCATCGGATAGGCAGCCGAACAGGCGACCCACAGCGCCTCAAAGACAAAAAAGCCCAAGATGACATATGTCAAACGGCTAGAATCGAGAATTAGTTTAATCTTAGCGGCGATATGTTGCATGAGCAGTCAGGTTACTGCCCATTATACATGGCTCACTGGATAATAACTGGAGGGTGGCCGGTGCGCCGCCACTACGTAATAGTTGCGGACGCAGAAGTTCTATATACTAAGGCATCATGAGTCCGCTCAAAAAATACAGCCGGATCGCCCTTGCTATCTTAATCATTGGCGCAACGTTTGGCTCGTTTATCTACTACCTCGTACATCACCCCAATACAGCAACCCGTTTGCGCGACCTGCCGCCGGGGACGCTGCTGCTGTTGCTCGTTCTATACGGCTGCACTTTTCTGACGCTATCGGTTATTAGCTGGGCTAGCTTACATTTGTATAGCAAGCCGATAAAGCTGCAAGAAAACGTCTTGTTTAACGCATACTCGTCGCTCATTAACTTTTTCGGACCGGGCCAGTCGGGACCAGTATTTCGCGGGGCCTACTTAAAAAAACGCCACAACCTGGGCATTAAGCAGTACGTCTTTGCCACGCTGGTGTACTACAGCTTTTACGCAGTGTTTAGCGCCTGTCTTATGTTTGCCGGCGCCTGGCCATGGTGGCAAACAGCGCTGGTTATGGGGGCGGCCGGCGGGGTCAGTGTCCTGGTTATCCGTTGGTACAAAAAAGGTGCCGGCATCGATAAGAAGACACATCTGCAGCTTAATGCCGTTTTTTGGATTGGCCTCATTACGGCGGTGCAGGTAGTGCTTATGACCATTATTTACGGTATTGAACTCCATAGCGTGGCGGCACATGCCAGCATCGGGCAAGTAATGTCCTACACTGGCGTCGCCAACCTGGCGCTGTTTGTGGCGCTTACGCCGGGTGCTATTGGTATCCGCGAAGGATTTCTGGTGTTTAGTCAGCAGCTGCACCACATCAATAGCGGTGTTATTGTGGCTGCCAACGTCGTGGACCGCGGCGTATACCTAGTACTGCTCGGCATTTTATTTATTGTCATCCTGACATTGCATGCCAAAGACAAGCTGTTGGTTAATGACAACACACCATCCGCCTAGGCTGATACAATGGAGCCATGTCCAAATATGGGAAAATTATTAACTCGCCGATGAGGGTTTACTTCTCATTGGCGGGTACCTTGCAGACATGAACTGGCTGGACTTGTTCATTGTGTTGTTTCTACTCGCCGCACTCATGCGCGGCGTAGAGATTGGGTTTGTACGCCAATTCTTCTCGACACTTGGTTTTATTGGCGGACTGTTCTTGGGTGCACTGGTGGTAAGTGCCGTCGGCAGCCACGTGCATTCGCCCAATGGCAAGGCGCTGCTGGCGCTGCTCGTAGTGCTCGGGGCCGCACTCTTACTTATGACGGCCGGCGAATATATCGGCCTGCGCATTAAGTTCAAACTGCGCGAAACCAGGACGGCCGAAAAAATCGACAATATTTTTGGGTCGGTACTGGCTGGCGCCACCTTGCTTGCCGGCATTTGGCTCAGCACCGCCATCTTTCGCAATGTGCCAGACGGCGCCTGGCAGCGGCAGATTAGAGGCTCACGTGTTGTAGCCACCCTCAGTGCCGACCTGCCGTCGGCGCCAAATCTCTTAACCGACCTGGGCCACCTTATCGACCCAAATGGTTTTCCGCAAGTATTCGCCGGCCTTGAGCCCAGCCTGCCTACCGATACACCACTGCCCAACATGGGCGAGCTTACCGCCGCAGTTTCGGCCAACCGCGCATCAATTGTAAAAATAGAAGGGCAGGGTTGCGGCGCCATTATTGCCGGCAGCGGCTTTGTGGCAGCCGAGAACCAAGTTGTTACCAACGCCCACGTTGTGGCTGGCGTGAAGCAGCCCTATGTACTCGATCAAAATGGCCAGCATAAGGCGTCGGTTATATGGTTTGATCCGGACCTCGATATGGCAGTACTCAAAGTAAACGGTCTTAAGGGCGGGGCGCTCAAATTAACTGAGACAATCGCTAGCAACGGCACACCCGCAGCCATTGCCGGGTACCCGGGCGGCGGTGGATTTAAAGCCGGTCCGGGCGTAACGCTCGACTCATTTAGGGCCGTTGGACGCAACATTTACAACCAAGGCACCACCAACCGTGAAGTGTATTCCATAAAAGGCGAGGTGGAACAGGGCAATTCGGGCGGCCCGCTCATTACCAAAGACGGCTCAGTAATTGGTGTTATATTCGCCAAATCTACCTCCTACAGCGAGGTCGGCTATGCGCTCACCGCTAATCAAATCATTAGCGAGTTACATCAAGCCAACCAACAAAACCGGTTAGTCGGCACGGGCAGCTGCACGGAGTCTTAAGCGCGCAGAGTACGGCGGCGTAAGCATTTCTGATACAATACGATTAAGCGAGCTACAATGCCCACAAAAAGACACCAAATTTTAACCAAAACCGCCGAAGCTCCGGCCGTTATGCTGGGCCGCGCCGTACTCATGACCCAAGTGGTACGAGACGCCAGCCTCAACAATAAGGTCATCAGAAAAACCAAAGACTACTGGCTGATGCTCGGCCCCGGTCTCACTACTGGCGCCTCCGACGACGACCCTTCGGGCATCGCCACTTACTCCCAAACCGGCGCCCAGTTTGGCTTTAAGCTGCTATGGCTGGCCCCCTGGACACTCCCGCTCATGGCTGTCGTGCAAGAAATGTGCGCCCGCATTGGGCTGGTAACCGGCCGCGGGCTGGCAGGCAACATACGCATCTTCTACAGCAAACGTGTGTTGTATGTGTGCACCGTGCTGCTGTTTGCGGCCAACTCGTTTAATATTGGTGCCGACCTCGGCGCAATGGCCAAAGCTGTGCAACTGCTTAACCCGCACCTCAATTTTGGCTGGCTGGTAGTAGGTTTTACTATCTTTAGCTTAATGCTGCAGATCTTTACGCCATATGTGCGCTATGCCAAATATCTTAAATGGCTGGCGCTTATTTTGCTGTCGTACATTTTGTCGGCCGTTTTGGCGCATATCAACTGGGGACAGGCAGTGCACAGCGCCCTGGTGCCGCACATTAGCCTTAACAAAGAAGAGCTTATTTTGATAGCCGCCATCTTAGGTACCACCATTTCGCCGTACCTGTTCTTTTGGCAAACCAGCCAAGAAGTGGAGGAGCAGGTGCTAGAAGGCCGGCTCACGCTCGCCGAACGCCGCCATACCGAGCCCAGCGAAGTGCGCTCCATGCGCATCGACGTATGGACCGGCATGTTTTTGTCTAACCTCGTGATGTTCTTTATTATTGCGGCAGCCGGCGGCATTTTATTCCCGCACGGCATTACGCATATCCAAACTGCGGCCCAAGCCGCCGAAGCCTTGCGGCCATTTGCCGGCAACGCCACATACTTTTTGTTTGCCATTGGCATTATTGGCACAGGCCTATTGGCCATCCCCGTGCTGGCCGGCTCCAGCTCCTACGCCCTGTCGGAAAGCCTGCGTTGGAAGGAAGGCCTCTACCGTGACCTGGGGCAGGCTAAGGCCTTCTACGGCATTATTATCATCTCCATGCTAGTTGGTCTCGGCCTCAACTTCTTGGGCATCGACCCCATTAAGGCACTTATTTACTCGGCCGTGGCCAACGCTATTGTGGCGCCGGTAATCTTGTTTTGTATTGTACGCATCAGCAGCAGCAAAAAGTTTATGGGCTCCTGGGCCAATAAAAAGTACGTGACTGCCATTGGCTGGCTCGTGTTCGCCCTCATGCTTGCCTCGGCAGTCGCCGCCATCTTCTCATTCTTCTAAAGGACCGTCTTAACCTAGAGGTGGTGATACAGTAGGTGTATGGATGATCTGCGACTAAGAGCAGGCGACTACAGACGCCGGGTGTATGGCAGTGATGGCAGTATACGCATAAATCACAGCCAATTAGAGAACCAGGTCATTCGGAGCGATACACTGCCCTTGTTATCAGCACAAGAACTGCAAGAAGTGGGCTACATACTATGCCACATGTCCAGAAATCCAGGCCTCAATGCCATTATCGAGAATGACCACCGAGAATACTGGTCGTTCGTAAACAAAGTAGCTCAAGATAGCACTATAGATTTTTGGATAAGAACTCATCACCCCTTACGAGTAGTCATTAATTCAGATCTGGTTATGCAGCTTAAGCCCAAATATCAAGACCAGGGCAATAGACAGTGGCAAAATACCTTAATGGATAGTTTCTATGGTTATATGCTTTTCCCCGCAGTGTGGTCGGGCTTCTCCTATCTAGAAGGTATTTGTCGCCGGATATGCCATGACTTCATAGACGAGGAAGGCGAGATCAAGAAAGCGTTTAGAGTTAACGGCAGACAGTACCGCAGCGCAAGAGGCAACAGGTACGTTACTGGGAGAAGGAAAGGATATACAAAAATTAGTAGTTTATGTGACTTATTAGTGTTGACTCGTAGAAAGGTCTCTCCGCATACCCGCCATGTCCTCGCTAGTTTTTTCCGGGATTATTCAGCAAGCGATATATACTCATGGCGAAATGCATGCCTGCACGGAATTGAGGACGAGTCATCTGTCTTCATAGTCATTTACTCGCTCATCTCTATACTCTTACTTGACCCTATGTAGACTATTCGTGTCGGAGGGCTTCGATGGGGTCCTTACGCGCAGCCTTAATGGCTGGCGCCGTACCAAACACAATGCCAATACCCAGGCTTACTAGCGTCGCAATAATAACGGCGTGCCACGAGATAACCGGCTTGAGGTCGGAGTAAGTATACAGCAGCCCGATAACCCCCAGAGACAGCACAATGCCAATAGCACCGCCCACGACGCTCAGCACCGTGGCTTCAGTCATAAACTGCAGCATAATCTGGCGCGAGCTGGCGCCAATAGCTTTGCGGACGCCAATTTCGTGCATGCGCTCGGTAACATTCAACAGCATGATGTTCATAATGCCCACGCCGCCAATAAGCAACGAAATAGCTGCAATAGCGAAAATCCACATAGAAAGCAGCTGCACCACATCGCTATTCATGGCAACGCTCTTACTGGGTGTAAGCACCGTAAAGTCTTGCGAACCGCCATGCGCCGCACTCAAACGGCTGCTAATAGCGCTTGCCACGCCATCTACCTGCTTGGGATTTTGAGACTGGGCCAGCACCACGTACAGCCCAGCGGTATTTGAAGTAACCCGTGCTGCGGTTTGGTACGGAATAAAGATAGCATCGTTAAAGTTCGCGGTGGGCGAGAAGGGCACGTTGGTAAATGGCGCGAAAATACCGCGCACAATAAAGTCCTCGCCGCGAAAATGGAAGGTGCGGCCCAAGGGGACCGGCTCGTCAAATAAAGCCTGCGCAACATCGTGGCCGATAACCGCCGTCTGGGCATTTTCGTCCTCGGACGACCAAAAATCGCCTTCCTCAATACGCTGGTTGAGCAATGTCGCGGTATCAGCATTAGCCGAGAGCACAAATACGCCCGAACTTTTATGCTTGTCAGCGGTTGGAACGCCCGGTATTAACCCCAGCGGCGACACCTTGGATACGCCTGGCGCTTTTTGTATGGTTTGCATGTCGGAAATAGTGAGGGTAGAGGCGTTATTAAGCCCAAACAAAACGTCGGTATTGCCGCGCGCAATGCCCGTGCCAGCATCGGCCACCTGGCCGGGGCGAACAATAACCATGCCCGGACCAAAGCGGTCTAGCGTGCCGGCAATCTGCTTCTTTACACCTTCGCCAATGCCCACAACCGTTACTACGGCCACAATGCCCACAATAACGCCCACCATAGTGAGCACGCTGCGCCACTTAGAGCCGCGCACGCCGGAGATGGCCATGCGGAAATTACCGCGCATCATGGCACTCATGTCTTAGACCTCGTGCGCTTGGTAGCTTTGGCAGTCTTTTTAGCCGGCTTCTTCTTGGCTGCGGCTTTACGGGCACGCTCGGTGTGAGGCACCGCCTTCATAAGTGTCGACACGCCAGCCAGATCGTCTTCTTCGGTCTTAACGGGCAGGGTGTACATAACCTCGCGGGCAGTGGAGGCAACCTCACCAATGGCAGTTTGCTCGTCGTGCACAATGGCACCGTCGTGCATATATACCACGCGAGTTGCGTAGCGGGTTAGTTCGGGATTGTGCGTTACAAATAAAATGGTGTTGCCGGTTTTGTGGATTTCGCTCAGTAGTTCCATAACCAAACGCGAGCTGGCGCTATCCAGATTGCCCGTGGGTTCGTCGGCGATAATAATTTTGGGATTATTTACCAGTGCCCGGGCAATGGCCACGCACTGCGCCTGGCCGCCGCTTAAGTGGCGGGGATAGTAAAACTCGCGACCATTCATGCCCACGCGTTCCAGCATATTCATGGCCTGTTTCATCCGTCCCCGGCCGCTTATCCCCTTATAGGCAAGGGGCAGGGCAACGTTTTCGAGCACCGTAAGGCGCGGCAGCAGGTTAAAAAACTGAAACACAAAACCGATAGTATCGCGCCGAATGCGAGCGCGGCGGGCAGGGCGCAGACGCTCCGCCGACTTGTTATTTATCGTATATTTGCCATGTGTGGGGCGGTCGAGCAGGCCGATAAGGTTCATGAGTGTCGACTTACCGCAGCCAGACGGCCCCATCACTGCCACAAACTCGCCCTCACCGATGCTCAAAGATATTTCGTCCAACGCGAGCGTCGTCGCATCCCCAAAGCCGTATAGCTTACTTACATCCTCTAATTCGATTATGGCCATTCCTAGTAGTGTACCTTCGCATTCATTAACGCCGCAAGGTGTTTTTACTAGTTTTTGTTGCATTTTTTGCGTTATAATATCCCCATCCTGAATATGGGAGCGGCTTGCCGCTCTTCACCTGGGAGCCAGCGGGTTTTGCATTTGAGTGATCAATTGGTGCAGCGGCGAGGAGCGCCCGGAGCCGTACTTTAGTACGGTGAGGACGCACCGGAACCGATGCGCCGATTGAGCGCCAAAAGCGCCCCGGCAAGGCGAGCTTTGCTCGGCTTGGTGGGGCGCGGTGCATAAGCCGCTTAAGGAGAGGTCGCATAGTGGTCTAGTGCGCCGCCTTGGAAAGGCGGTATAGGGGCAACTCTATCGAGGGTTCAAATCCCTCCCTCTCCGCCACAATAAAAGAGTTTGCCACGCGGCAAACTCTTTTATTTTGTTGATAATTATTACATTTTTACAACGCCTACCTCTGTTGATTGTCTATTGCACCCAGAAGCACTCAACGCTACTATTGCGCCGACGTCAAAAAGTTAGTCAGCTAAAGGCCTTTAAATAAATCTTCCAAGTTTAGTCGTAGCGCCTGAGCAATTTTGTACAGGGTAGTAACCGTTGGCTTACGCCGGCCTTGCTCAATAAAACCCATATGCGAGCGGTCGATATCGCTCGCGGTGGCCAATTGCTCCTGGGAGATATGGCGGGCTTTGCGGGCAGTAACGATGCGCTTGCCTAGCTCTACATATACGGCTTCGGCAGATTTCAGTTTCACATAGTCAGCGTAGGGTTATCCATAGATGGTAACCACTGACAAAAGTAAGCAGGCATGCTATATTGCTGACAAATGTAATAGACTCGGGGAGGGTATGGTCAGACGCACCTGACACGTTTATCATTAACCTTAAGTAGAAAATGCATATGACAAAGCGATCAAAGGGTTTTTCGGCTATTGAGCTCCTGGTAGTTTTAGTGGTCGTGTTAGCCGCTGGCTTCGGCGGCTGGTACATCTGGCACAAGAACCAGAATAAGAGCACCGCCAAACAACCAAGCTCCAGCAATAACATAGCGCAGAACAGTAACAACCAACAAAACCAGCAACAGAGCGATCCTTATGAGGGATGGAAGAACTACAGCAATGCAACCTACGGCATTAACTTTAAATATCCGGCAGATTGGAAGGTAGAAGAAATTGGAGACGGCTCAGTAGACTCTTCATCAACGTCCCCTCTAACTGCACAATTTGTCATCAATCTAAAGTACGTCAGGGATGTGCGCTATCCGGAAGCGGCAAGCATCCAGGTATTAACCCAAGACATAACGGATGCGGCAGCCTACTACGATGAATCCTTCGGGCAAGCACCGTCCAATCCTGTCACCAAAACAACAAACTCGCTTAAAGGCAAACAATCCGTACAATACAGCTTCCCAGGATCGGACGCCGGCGAAAAGGACTACCTCTTTGCCGTGGGGAATAAAGCATACCTATTTAGTAGCGCCTTCCAGGAAACACATATTCAAATTGACAGAGACACAAACTACTGGACAACCTTCGACAAAGTTTTTGATTCATTCCAAATAACTAAGTAACGTAACTATTTTGTAAAATTTAGCTTCGCCTGGTGGGGGACGGAGTAATGATGGAGTTTACATGTCCGAATCTCTCGCCGGCGAAGCCGGCCTTGTTCAAGCCACCCTGCAGCCAGAAATTCATGATCAAATGTCCTATCAAGAAACTGGCATCATCGACCGTCTTCGAAACAGATGGACCACCCTAGCCACGCTGGGAGTTGCAACACTCGCATTTGCCGTAGCCCCCTCTGAACACCCCGCTAATGCTACAGAAGGACCGCAGGTGACCATAGGTTCACCCCTCGATGGAGCGTGGGCTTATAATGTCCCCACCGCCGCGGGCTGCGGAAGCGGGAATAGCCAAACGTCACACCCTTCCTGCCACGAGGCATACGGTTTCGATTGGGCAACCGATATATACGCACCAGCACTAAGAGATGTAAAAGTATACGGCAGCAGTAACCAGGGTACTGTGACATTTAAGCGAAGTGGCACATCCGACACTTGTTCCTCATATGGTCAAAATATCGCAGGCTGGGGCATCACCTTCGATGTGTTCGTAGACCAATCGAAAGTCGGCCAGGTCAAGTATGATCACCTAGATCTCGCCAATGTAGGCGCCGACCCGATACCCAGCGGCACAAAAATCGGAACAGTCACTAGCGAACCACTGCAATCATCCTGCTACAGTGCAAGGCATACACATGTACAACTGCAGAACAGTAACGGTAATCATGCGTGCTTCAAAGATTATTCCAACAGCCAACACACAGCCGGCGAACCGATAAGCGCCAGCAATGACATTGGCGTCCTTGGCTCAACCAACGCAAACACTAAAGAAGCCTGCTCTAGCTCACCACCCCCTCCCGTCGACACCGACCATGACGGCATCAACGACCCGCAAGACCAATGCCCAGCCGTCCCCGGCATTCCCGCCCTGCAAGGTTGCCCGGCTAAAGATATCGATGGCGATGGCATTGCCGACCTCGCGATAATCAACACCCAAAGCACTGGCTCCGGCGTTACCGAAGCCCACGAGTTAACTGGTAGCAGCAGCTACAACACCTGGTTTGGCCACCAAGCGACGGCAGTGGGATATCTCAACGCCGCCCAGCAAACCTTTATGGCCGACGTCAATGCCGACAATCATCCAGACCTGATTGTCGTCAACACGGCCAGTACCGGCTCAGGTAAGGTGGAGGTGCATGCCATGGACGGCACCACGGGCTTCTCTACATGGATAGAAAACTCGGCAACCATAGTAGACTACCCTAGCGCAACCCAACGGCTAGCCATGGCCGACGTTAACGGTGATGGACGGGCCGACTTGCTGGTTATTAATACGCAAAGCACGGGTTCGGGCAAAGTGGAGGTGCACGCTCTGGATGCTGCCACCCACTTTTCTACCTGGCTTGGCCACTGGGTAACGGCGGCCGACTATCTCAACCTCGCCAACCAGCAAGTTGCAGTCGGCGACATGAATGGCGACGGCCATCCGGATGTACTAGTAGTAAATACCGCCAGTACTGGTTCGGGCAAAACCGAAGTGCATGTACTGGACGGCGCCACCAACTTTGCTACCTGGAAAGAGCACGATGTAACGCCAGCCAACTATCTTACGGCCACGCAACGCCTAGTTGTGGGCGACGCCAACGCCGACAAAATGGCCGATTTATTCGTCGTCAACGCCGATGGCACGCAAAATGGTTCCGGAAAAGTGGAAGTACACCCATTAAGCGGCGCAACTCACTTCTCGGCATGGCTTGGCCACTATGTTGTTACGCCACTTTCGTCGTTGAGTAGCACGCAACGGGTTGTCGTAGGCGGGTAAGCGCTTACTTACTGCTCTTAATCTTGTCGCGAACACTTGCAAGCACTTCACCGTAGTTGTAGCTTTCGCCCAGCGTAATATCCGTGGGCACGTGCCGTTTACAGTTTTCAAACTGCGCTTGATAGTTGTCGAGATTCTCAAGAAGCCTCTGCTGATCGTGCCGGTCGCGGTTCGTAATGCGCGCCCGTAGCGTTTCTAGCGGCACGTCCAAACGAACAACCACGGGTAACGCGCCTAGTTTGCTTGCATGGTCAAAAAACTCCTGCCAGGTGCGGTCTATACTGCCGTCAATCACCACAAGCTGGTTAGCGTCATGAGCCATAATATGCTCAACAATGCGCCTCGTAATGGGCACCATGGGTACCCCCACGGGGTTAACCCCCATCGCACGCATTATGTCCCGCACTGCATCATTCTGAATGTACTGGCCCTGTAGGTCGGCTGCCAGATGGCGGGCAAGGGTGGTCTTGCCGCTGCCAGGGGTACCGCTAAAGATAATCATGACTTTGGGGTTAGAGACTTTATGGTGCGACATTGTCCTGATGTAGGCCGCGGCCAGCGTATCAAAAAAGGCGTCATCGTGCATAAAGCGGATTATAACAGAGACGCGAGCGAGCAGGGCTGGTATGATGGTAACTATTCGGTTAAGGAGCCGCTATGACCTACGACATACCCGGGCAAGGACAACTCACTATTAAGACTGTTATTTTAGACCTCAACGGCACACTCTCGGTGGGAGGGCAAATAGTAGACGGCGTTAAGTCGCGCCTCGACAAATTAAAGGAGCAGGGGATGCAGGTGCTTTTCTTTACGGGCAATACTCGCAACGACGCCGATGATCTGGCCACCAACTTAGGCATCGAGTGGAAGCTGGCAAAAAATGCCGAAGACAAGCGCAACCTGGCACTCCAACTCGATCCCGACACCTGCGCATCCATCGGTAATGGCCGCATAGACCTTGAACTTATGAAGACAGTAAAACTAGGCATTGTTACCCTACAGAGCGAAGGCGTGCATGTAGAAACCTTGCTGGCTTGCGATATTATTATTCCGACCATCAACGACGCACTCGACTTATTTATCGACAGCCAGCGCCTAATCGCCACTCTTAGGAAATAAGCTGTGCGCATCATTACCACCGGCAGCCGTTACGTAGACATCGACGCTTACGGCGGCTGCGTGGCCTACGCCGAGCTGCTCAACTTGCAGGGCGTACCGGCAGTAGCAGCAAGCACCGTCGAGCTAAACGGCAGTGTGCCGCCAGTTGTACGCGCCTGGCAGGCGCCGTTTGAGTTTAGCTACCGGCCGGTAGCCGGCGACACATTCGCCGTACTGGACGTTTCCGAACCTGATTTTTTCGATAAAATGATTACCCTCGACCACATCGAAGAAGTTATCGACCACCACCCCGGCTACGAGACGTACTGGCAGGAGCGTCTGGGCGACAAAGCCGATATTGAACTGGCTGGCGCCGTCTGCACCATGATTTACGAACGCTGGGCAGGCGCTGGGCTTATTACCCAAATAAGCGAAGTCAGCGCCCGGCTGCTTATGTGCGGCATACTGGATAACACGCTCAACTTTGGAGCCCAAATTACCACCAACCGCGACCACACCGCCTACGCCGAGTTAGCCAAACGCGCCAGCCTTCCAGATGACTGGTCGGCCCAGTACTTTGAGGCTTGCGAAGCAGGCGTATTATCCGATCTAGCTAGCGCCATTCGCGACGACTCTAAGCTCGTCACATTCGCCGGGCAGGCGCAGGCTATAGGGGTAGGGCAGCTCATAATCTGGGATGCCCGCACGTTTGTGAGCAATAACAAACAAACTATAGAAAAAGTTATGCCCAGCATAGCCTCGCCATGGTTTATGAGCATCCCCAGCATTAGCGAGGGCAAAAATTATCTGCTATGCCCTGACGCAGGCTTACGCACATGGCTCAGCGAGCTCCTGGATGCCACCTTCGACGGCGACGTCGGCGTCACCAAACGACTGTGGCTGCGCAAAGAAATTATAAAAGCAGCCATCGACAAAGAGGCCGGTGATGTATCCAGAAAGCGATAAAAATTACAGCTACGAAACCGAAGATGCCGTATATTTCTTTTCGCATGCTTTTAACCCTCTAGACAATTGGTCGGCACAGATTATGAAAATTCGCAGCGAACTGCAAAAGGAGTCGATATGAAAATAACCAAATACACTCACGCCTGTGTCGTACTAGAAAAAGAGGGCAAAAAACTAATAATCGATCCTGGAGTATTTGGCACTACCCCCGATGATATAAACAACGTGACAGGCATTGTGATTACTCACAATCATGGCGATCATCTCGACGAAAGCCAGCTAAAAAAGATTATAGCGGCAAACCCCCAGGCAGTTATTATCACCACCGCCGACACTGCAGCCCGCCTGGCTCATCCCAACATCGTTACCCCAAAAGTAGGCGATAAAACGACAGTCGGCCCCTTTACTCTAAGCTTTACCGGCGGCATGCACGCGCTCATTTACAAAAATGTCCCAGCCTGCCAAAACTTCGGCGTTGACGTAGACAACGGCACGGTGTACTATCCGGGCGATTCGTTTGACCTGCCCAGCAATGCAGTGCATGCACTTCTTACACCAGTAAGCGGTCCTTGGCTTAAGATGGGCGAAGTAATGGCATTTGTAGAGACGGTTAAGCCTAAGGTTTGCATACCTACGCACGACGGTATGCTGTCGGATAATGGCGTTAAAAACGTAGACAGCGTACTTGGCGGACACTGCGAGCAATTGCACGTTGCCTACAGCCAGCTCTCGGCCGGCCAATCGCTAGACCTAGGTTTCTAAGAAATATAACTGCCGACTGCTTCGCCGTTAACGGCGCGCAAAATAGTGTCGGGTTGCATGGGATTAAGAACGATCACCGGCATACCTTGCTCCATGGCGAGACCAAGGGCCGCTTTGTCCATAACTTTAATAGCAGCATTAGACACCGCATCCTGATAGGTGAGTTTGTCGAGCTTGTGTGCATCTTCAAACTTGGCAGGGTCTTTGTCGTACACGCCATCTACCTTGGTAGCCTTAAGTACCACATCGCAGCCTAACTCAAGTGCAATGCTCACTGCGCCCGTATCGTGAGTAAAGTAGGGGCGGGCAATACCGCCACCAATAACGACCACACGCTTACGCTCCAGGTGCTTCTCGGCTAGACGAAAAGAGTACGACTCGGCAACTTGCTCAGCATAGATATTACTCATGCAACGAGTTTCGAGCTGCTCGCTCTCAAAGATATCGGTAACGGCCATCGCGTTAATTAAGCCGCTCAACATACCCATTTGGTCGGCAGTTACGCGCTTAATACCATTGCCAGCTACCTCAGCCCCGCGCACCATGTTGCCGCCGCCCACAACAACTATCAACTGACAGCCGCTATCCAGAACTTTTTTACATTCGGAGGCGAGGTAATGAACCACCTCGGTATCAACGCCAAATTCGTGCTTGCCGCTCAGCTGCTCGCCCGAAATTTTTAGAAGCACGCGTGTATACATACTGCTGCCTATTCTAGCACAGCCTCAGCGCAGTCAGAGCCAAGCCTTGAGCGGCCAGCTCCATCTCTTCGAAAGGCATATACGTGGTGTCAAAAGATATCGGCAATGGTGCGATATCTGGTGCGGCATGGCGCGATGCGGCAACTGTCTCCGCTAAATCATAACCCAAATCAAAATCAACGGTCTGTTCGGGCAGTCTAAATTTGTCGGTAGGCCGCGTCAGGTCGCTATAGCGCCGCTTGTATATCTCAAGAGTCTCACGGTCAAGCATCCCTTGATCTGGGGTAAATACGCCCTCTTTAATAAGCTTTCGTCGTGCCGCTTCTTCCGGCTCGCAATCAACGTACAACTCCACAGCCACGCGCAGCGGACCATTTGCCAGCCACTGAGCCATGTGCAAGCGAGGGTTACGAGCATTAATTATAAGTACGTCTGCATCCTGCTCCGCCTGGGTAACGGTTACTTCAAACCAGCCCTTAGCCGCTTGTTGCACTAAGGGACGACGGCCAACTCTCGACACCCACTTCTGTACCTCAGGCCGCTCCAGATCACCCCATTCAAAGTCGTCATTAAAAGCAAGCCCAGACTTTACCACTGCCGCAGTGGCAGTATCCAGGTCTTGCTCTGATATTTCTCCGCTGCCATCAATGCCTAAGAAATCAAAAGCGCCAACAGTATTCCGGCGATAATAAGCTCCGGCGTCAGCAACTTTCACGCGTCTATGCGGCGTCACCACCTTAGCAATAGCATTGCCTATCGTCGACTTACCGCTTTTAGCACCGCCATCAAGCGATACCACCTCAACCTGTTTTGCCATTGGGGCGCAGCATATCATTCTTACATCATTTTTTCAACCCAACCACAAGTAGGCAACAGTGCGTTATACTATTTGCATGAAGATTTACTCCTGGAACATCAATGGCATTCGTGCCGTGGTACGCAAAGAATTATTTAAGCCTTTTATTGATAAAGAACAGCCCGACATTTTGTGTCTGCAAGAAACCAAAGCAGAGCAGGGCCAGGCCGTTATTGATGTAGCCGGCTACGAAGAGTACTGGAACTCGGCCGAGAAGAAGGGATACTCCGGCACAGCTATATTCTCTAAAATAAAGCCGCTGGCCGTACTGAACGGCTTTCCTGAAGACATTATCAAAAAACACAAAGTAACCGGTGACGTATATGGCGACCCCAACAAAGAGGGCAGGGTAATTGCTGCCGAGTTCGATAAGTTTTACGTAGTTACGGTCTACACGCCCAACGCCAAAGACGATTTAAGCCGCGTGCCATTGCGCGAAAAGCACTGGGACCCCGCGTTCCTGGAATACTGCAAGCAACTGGAAAAGAAAAAGCCGGTGGTATTTTGCGGCGACCTCAACGTTGCCCACACCGAGGACGACCTGGCCAACCCCAAGCCCAACCGCGGCAAAAAAGGTTTTACCGATGAAGAACGCAAGGGCTTTCAAAACTTTTTGGATCACGGCTTTGTTGATACGCTCCGTATGTTTAAAAAGGGGAACGGCCACTACACCTGGTGGAGCCACTTCGCTAACTCCCGGGCACGTAATGTTGGCTGGCGCATCGATTACTTCCTGGTTTCCGATAAGCTCAAAAGCAAGGTAAAAGCCGCAACAATACACGCCGACGTTATGGGGTCGGATCACTGTCCGATTAGCGTTACGCTCGATGTCTGAAGTCCCGCGTAAAATTACTACCAACGTCTACTTGCGTAAGGGCGATCAAATACTTTTGGCCATGAAAAAGCGCGGCTTTGGGGCCGGCAAGTGGAACGGCGCAGGCGGCAAAGCCGAGCCCGGTGAGACGGCCGAAGCTGCAGCCATCCGCGAATGCCAAGAAGAAATTGGCGTTACCCCCAAAAACTTGCAACTGCTAGGCCTCATCGATTTTTACGACGACAACGTCAACCATTACTGCCACATGTATGCAGCAGACGAATGGGACGGCGAGCCCGCCGAGAGCGAAGAAATGCGGCCGCAGTGGTTTAACGTAGCCGACATTCCATACAACGCCATGTGGGAAGCCGACCACACCTGGATGCCTTTATTTGTTGCCGGTAAGCACTTTAAGGGTACGCTCATATTTACCGGCAACACCCCGATACGCAATGACGTAGCAGAAGTAGATAGCCTCGACTAATATGCCCAAGGTTTGCATCATATACGGTTTTTGTGAAGGCCCGCGCATGAGCACGCTTATGCATCGGGAGCTTAAGCGCGCCGGGCACGAGCTAACCAATGACCCCTACGCCGCCGATATTGTGATAGCCCACTCCGGCGGCTGTTTTTTAGTGCCACACGACCTACCGGCGAGCCAGGTACTTATGATTGGCCTTACGTACTGGCCGGGCAAGTCGATAGCTCGAGCACTGGTGCAAAAAAGCTGGAACGATTACCTGCATCATCGAAGCGACCGCAAAGCCAGAGCATGGGCCAAAAAAACACTTTGGAATGGCGTGTACTTTTGGAAAATGCATCGAAACGCCCATATGCTGATCAAACGCAGGCGCGGTGATTTTTGGAAAGTTGAACGTCTAACACTGATCAGGAACGAAGAAGACCCCTTTTGCACGCCCAAGCTAGATTCGATCCCGTTCGCCGTCAAACCTCGCTATGTGACGCTGCCGGATCAGCACGATGATTGCTGGCTACACCCCGAGCGGGTGATCGCTGTTATACAATAGGGCTCATGGAACGAGAGTATTGGCTGCGACAGGAACCAGGCAAGCCGTTATACAGCGAGCTGGCCTGGAGCCGTCCTGAAAACCGGCAGCAGGCCGGCAAGCTGCTGGTAGTAGGCGGCAACCTGTACGGTTTTGCAGCCGCCGCCGAAGGTTACGGCGAAGCAGTCCGGGCAGGCATTGGCACAGCCAGGGTGCTGTTACCCAGTGCCATCCAAAAGCTGGTCGGCAACGTGCTCGAGCACGGCGAATTTGCACCAAGCACCCCCAGCGGCAGTTTTAGCCAAAAGGCACTCGACGAACTCCTCTTTCAGAGTAACTGGGCCGACGCAACGCTCTTTGCCGGCGACCTCGGGCGCAATTCCGAAACCGCCATCCTACTCGAAAAATTCTTACAAAAAAGCAGCCTGCCCGCAGTATTTACCAAAGACGCCGTCGATTATGTCACCGCCGCACCCAAAACCGCACTCCTGCGACCCAACACCTTGCTTGTACTCAGTCTCAGTCAGCTGCAACGTTTAGCCGTAGCCGCCAAACACCCTAAGGCCGTTACGTTCGGCATGGACCTATTACACTTGGTAGAATGGCTGCACGATTTTACAACCGAGCACACACCGTTTATCGTCGTTAAGCACCACCAAACAATCCTGGCAGCCGTACAGGGGAGAGTAAGCTCCACAAACCTCAAAACAGATCAGCCCATCTGGCGAGTGCAAACAGCCGCCAAGGCCACCGTGTGGTGGATTCAGAACTCCGACAGACCGTTTGAGGGCATTACCACCGCGCTCGCTGAAACATAATTACCACATCATTTTTCGATTTGCAATGTGATAATTAACTAGTTTATGGCCGTTCGTATTCAGTATATAAAAGGTCCATGACATACCCTTGCGCGGATTTATTGGCACAGCAAGGAGTGGGACTTGTTGATACTTACATCGACTTTATTGGCACGCACGAGGCAGATAACAGACGTGCTTTAGAGCGTACCGCACCTACCAACCCCATGCACGCCTCATTATCCATAGGTTACGCCTGTATGGAACTTACCTATGGCTGCGATCAATCCGCCCAAACAACGCTGCGTGCCGCACACAACAACCTGGGGACCTTCCTCGGCAAGCCAAACACACCACAGCACATACGGCTTAATGCAATTCATCTGCGGAACACAGTAAAGTTACTCCTTGCCCATGATAGCTCCGAAGCGGTCGTACAGCACCAACAGGCAACATACCGGGCGGCAATGACCGGCATGCGCCGGGACTCGCAGGCACTGTCCGAACGACCGGTCGTCAACGCAAAGGAGAACAAAGACAGGCTGATAGGTGAGCTCACAGGGAGTGTCACACAAGATCGTTTTCTGGCGCTTCTGACGCGGAGTGAGGGGCCCCCAGTACTCGCCACGGCCGCCCTTTTACACCACGATAAAGGACCTGTGCAGCAGGCTAATTTCGACCTCATGCTTGTCGAACAAGGATGGGACCGCAAGCAAAGCCCCGAAGTTCATAGACTACAAACCAAGCACTGCTGTTTGGGCTTCTGCGGTGACGAGATTGGGCAAAGGGCGGGCAAGCGGCTTCTTGCGCAATACGGTGAAGACATCCTGCTCGTTTCCGACCATTGCGACAGCGGCATGTCGCCCTATGCTCATGGGTCAAACCCCCTTAACCGTATGCTGCATAACGAAAAAGACAGGAGGGCAGGCAACGGCAGAGACACCCGGAAGCTTAATGCAATCGTTACCAACTTCCTGGCAGACGTCACCTACTGGAACGATAACCGGCGAGGGCTCAGACCCCCCGAAGGGTTTCCGACATTTGATTTCAGCCAGGAGAGACGCCTGGCTCGCCAACACGTCGGCGCCGTAGCAGTCGCCGCATAGACCAAAGAAAAGAGGCCTCCATTCGGAAGCCTCTTTTCTTTGGTGGGCGAGGAGGGAATCGAACCCTCACGAACTCGCGTTCACAGGATTTTGAGTCCAGCGCGTCTACCAGTTCCGCCACCCGCCCTCGTCAGCGTTCCCTGCAAGCTAGGAAGGCGTCGCGTCAAAACAAGTTTGACGCGCCCCCTTCCTAGCTCTCCGGGGCGCTTCCTCTCAAGTTTCCAAACTGGCGTTTGAAAACTTGGGCAACGCCTACGGCGTTACGATGGTAAACCACGGTAGGTTTACGGATAGAAATTGTACTATAATCAGAGGCATAAGGCGAGCATAAGCAAAAATGAATCCGTTGTTTTCAGACCAGCCCGATCCGCGGCACGAAGATCAGAGTAGTTACGTGCTTGCTCGGCGTAGCCACCGGATTGAGCCGCCTCAGCATGCCCCACACGAGGGAGCCAATCCGGCCGTCGACCTTATCCGCCGTAAAATAGACGCGCTCTATGCCGAAGAACCCAATGCCCGCACCGAAATAAAAGAGGCAGCCACGGCCTCATCCCGTTCAAAGCACCAGGAGTTTATGTACAAACTCAGTACGTCGGGTAAATCGCTGGCCGAAATCCAAACTGCCTGGCACGAATACTACGCGAGTCTCCCCGACGACGAGAAACGCGAAGTGTGGCAGGAATTTTATACCGCCAATAAAGCCGCCCCAACACCGCACCCCAAAGCTGCACCGCATCCTGTCGCCACCCTGCCTCCCGTGCACCAGCAGACGCCGCAGCATCCCGTCGTAGTCGCCGCCGAAACAGCACACCCGGGGACGGTAATTATTGGCAACACTACTGAGCAGCCCGTGCCGCACAAGACCTCCGACCGGCGGACGGTTGCAAGCATCAAACGCCAGATTGCGCGCCAAGTCCGCGCCCGCGGCCTCGCCGAACTCAAGGCCAAGCAGCACTTACAGTCGCTGGCATTTGGGCTGGGGAGCGGGGCGCTCGTGCTGCTTATCTTTTTGTTTGGGTTCTTTAACGAAGTAGTTATTGCGCCATTTATCCAGCCGGGCAGCCACGCCAGTGCCACGCCCATTATCTTGAGCCAAGACGGTGTCGCGCCCACAGCCAATCCGGAAGTTATTATTCCTAAAATTAACGCCGAACTGCCCGTAATATACGGCACATCAGTTACCGAAAGTGACGTCGAAAACTCCCTGGAAGAAGGCGTGGTGCACTACGCCAGCACATCAGTACCGGGCCAGCAGGGTAATGCCGCATTTTTTGGGCACTCCAGTAATAACATCTTTAATCCTGGCAAGTACAAGTTTGCGTTTGTGTTACTCCACGAGTTAGTGCCAGGCGATATTTTCTACCTAACGTATAACGGCAAGGTCTATACGTACAAGGTCTTCCAAAAACAGGTTGTACAGCCCACCGAAACCTGGGTACTCAATCCGGTGGAAGGCAAGGCAGCCACCGTAACGCTCATTACCTGCGATCCGCCCGGCACCAGTCTGCACCGCCTGGTAGTGTGGGGAGAGCAAATCAGCCCGGACCTCAGCGGCAACGTAACCGCACCAACTACAGCAGGCACCGCCGCGCATTCCACTGACGAGCTTGCCGGGAACGGGCCAACGCTGTGGACGCGATTCTGGCGCTGGGTTACTCCATAGGCTCCACGAGCACCGCTCTCAGACCGTACTTACTTAACGCGGAGCGCAGTCGCGGTTAATTCGTTCTGGGCATTTACCGCGTAGTAGTTTTTGTAGTCTGGCGCAAAAAAAGGCAAATAATTTGGGCTGGCAGGGTTGAGCGTTTGGGGGTTGGCGCCGTCAAAATCAAATACGCTGAGTTTGCCGCCGCTTACGTAGCTTAAGTGAAAGCCGTCCATCCATGCGGCATGGGTCTGCGGGGCGTCGGGAGCGGTTTTGGCCTGATAGGCATATCCTTTATCGGTCTCAACGTCGTATATTGCAAAGCGGTCACTATTCTCAGCCATTATAAAACGAGCATTGGGCGACAAGGACAGATAGCTGGGGTTGGCTACTTTTAAAATTTCTATTGGCACCATTGGTGGGTTGGACTCGTCCCGCAGTTTAGGTAGCGGGTCTTGGTATACATATACTTTGTTTTCGGATGCGGCACCGGCACCTACAATAGGTGTACCGTCGTAGCTTGCAAGCGCCAGCAGATAGCTGCTGCCAGCCGGCACTTCGCGTAGTGTGTAGGCAGGGTCGTCTTTTACGCGCATGCGAATGAGGGCTTTCCCGGCGGGGGCTGCTTGCTCGGTAGCATACAGCACCGTATTGCCGTCCGTTTCAAAGTTGCTCACCTTGTCGATGTACGCCTGGGGTGTGGGTTTTTTGAGTGTCGCCGTAAACAACTCGCCGCTATTTTGGTCGTAGGCAAAGTACTGGTCGTAATTGTGGCCGCGCATCTCAATCTTAGTAGGCGTAAAGCCCAGCAGCACCGACAGATTTTGTGATTGTTCTGGCGACTGGCGGTCAAACAACAGATACTCACTGCCTTCGGTCGTGTTCTTTTGGTAGGTCCGCTTTAAAATAACGTGGCGATCGTCGCCAGCCCACTCTATGGTCTGCCAACCGGTGGTCGTGCTGCCAGCAGCTAAGATGTCGTCGGGCACACTCACTATTTTTGCCTCCGGCTTGTCGTCACGAAGATCAAACAAATCAAAGCTGTTGGGTGTATTCGCGCCTACGAGCAACCAACGACCGTCGGCGCTCTGGCTAGCCAGTACCGGCACGGCATCATACTGTTTAGTAGTAGCAGTTACTAACTTCGTAGGGAACAGGAACGTATAATCAAAACGCTCCACAAAGCCACCTTCAACAGTAATAACACGTCTCCAGGTGCGGTAACCATCCTTCCGCACCTCGGCTATGTATTGCCCGGCTGGTGTCGTCACACGGGTGTTGGTGCGATCTTTGTACCGTTTACTATTTAAGTAAATGTCAGCGCCGCTAGGCTGCGACGTTACAAATACCAGGCCGTTCTGGATAACCTTGCCGTTTCGGTCAATGCCAAACCCATATGCCTGATATAGCAGAATAGTAGTGGCGAGTACCAACACAAGGCCAATAATGGCGTAGCCGATGGCTAAACGTATGGCATGTCTTTTTTGTTTTTGGGGATCAAGAAAATCCATAATCAGTCTTCCTATTATATGCCACGATGCATCTCTTTAAGCAAGGGGTAATGCAAACTTGCACAGTAGGCGCCTGACAATGTACGATATAAACAACTTACGCTTTAAGCGGATCAAGAGGGTAATCAAAAACCGTGAGCGAAAATGTTATCGAATTAAACGGCAAGCGTTACGACGCGGTCACCGGCGCCTATTTAGGCAAGAGCCAAACGCACCCAATACCCGCTGCGCCGGCCGCTCAGCCTGCAAGCGCACGGGCAATTGACGGTTTTATCCGCCCCGCACATCGCCAGCCACATCCTAAAGCAGTTGCCAAACCCAGCCTGTCATCGCCCACAGTGCAGGCAAAGGCGCACCCTTCTAAGGTTACGCTGCCAGCCAAGCCGGCAACCGCACCGTATGCCCACACACCGGCACCACACGCTCGTGCACACAAACCAGAGCGCACCAAGACGCTCATGCGTACCACTGTCAAGAAACCCGCAGCCGCCCTAAAACCGGTCATCAAGCCTCAAGCGCCAGCAGAGGTTGCCGCCCGTCCGGCCTCCAGCCTCATGCGCAAAGCTTCGGTGTCGCGGGTAGACCCGACGCGCATGGAGCATGCACAGCTGGTGCCCAAACACCACGCCGTGGCGCATTTTCATAGCAGCGCACGTGGCGACAATGTTCATGCCGCTCATCATCAAACGGCGGTACCGGTTATTGCCGTAAAGCCAGTACCAACACATCACATAGCACATCACGAACAAAAGCCTGACGATTTGTTTGAAGCAGCCGTATCGCGTGCCACCAGTCATCAGGAGCCAAAGCACAAATATCGCCGTCAAAACCGCCGGATGGCAAGTACGCTGGCTGCAATTACCGCTTTTGTCGTGCTGGGTGGTTTTATCGCCTACCTTAATATGCCTAACATCGAATTACACGTGGCCTCGGCGCAAGCCGGCTTTCATGCCACTATGCCAAGCTATGCTCCTACCGGCTACGCGCTGCAGGGCGGGATTAAGCATGCCGGCGGCACCGTAAGCATACGTTTTTCCTCCGGCGACAGCAGCTACACCATTACCCAGCAAGCCTCTAATTGGAACAGCCAGGCGCTCCTCGATAATACCCTGGCGCTCAGTGGCGCACACAAAACCGTCCAAAAAAACGGCCAAACCATCTACATATATGCCGACGGCGCAGCCTGGGTAAATAATGGCGTGCGCTACGATATGAGCAGCCGCGCCACACTAAGCACCGACGAAATCGTCTCTATTGCCGCCAGCCTGTAAACAGCCTTGCCCTATGCTGCATATAGAGGAATAATATACGTAATGGGCAAATCCTTTACCGCGCTTTTTTGGAACGTCTGGTTTGATAGTCAATTAGTGACACGCAAGACACAAAGGTTATACAGCCATATTGATGACATTATTGCTTCACACCAGCCGGACGCCATTGGCCTCAACGAAGTACTCGCCGACCGCGACACCGGCGAATCGGCCCTCCTGAAACATCTCGAAAGCCTGGGATATCAAACCTTCTTTGCGCCCTTTAGCCCGGAAAAAGGCAATCATATGGGCGGATCGGCCCTGGCCTACAAGGCTAAGACCGCTGTTATTACCACGCACGAACTCGGTCCGGATACCTATGCCAGAATCCGCGGCTACCCCGGGCACACCATTAAACTTATCCGTGCCCGTATTCCGCATGCCGGCGAGCAAGTGCAGGTGATTGTAAACTACCTCGCACACTTGGCCCCTTACAATTGGTCGACACATCTGGCGCATCACCGTGCATTTCGCAGCCTGGTTACCGATAGCGATCTGCAAGCGGCAACCATAATCGGCGGCGACTTTAATCAGTTTCGCTTCATGCCCACGCTGTGGGGCGCCAAGCGCCACTATCACCGGGCCACCGGTACGCTGCTCAATCCCACGTGGCGCCTGCTGGGCGGCAAAGTACCGTTTATACAGGCCAATTACGACAATATATTTTGGACAAAATCGGGTAAGCTCGTACTCGAAGACTTCAAAGTACTCGCGCGCTGGCCGTCCGACCACGCACCGCTGGTAGCTCGCTTTACCACCCACAATAACCACTAGCAGACGGGGAGGGCGACCACTGTTTGTTCTCTGAGGCGTTTCCTCTATAATTGCCAGCATGAAACAAGCACGAACCCGATTTGCACCCAGCCCCACTGGCTATCTACATGTTGGCGGCGTCCGCACCGCACTGTTTGCATGGCTACTGGCGCGTCAGAGCGGGGGACAGTTTATCTTGCGCCTTGAGGATACCGACAAAGCCCGCGAGGTAGCGGGTTCAGGGCAGCACATAATGGACTCGTTGCGTTGGCTTGGCCTCGATTGGGACGAAGGTATCGATGTGGGTGGTCAGTACGGACCATATAAGCAAAGCGAGCGTCTGGAAACTTACAAAGAATGGGCCCAAAAGCTGGTAGACAAAGGTCGCGCCTACGCCGACCCCTACACGCCAGATGAGGTAAATGCTTTTCGTGAAGCGGCCAAGGCAAATAAAAAGCCGTTCTTATACCGCAATCACCGCCCTGAAAACCCGCCAGCCTGGGATGGCAGCAGTCCGCTACGTTTCAAGTCGGAGCCAAAGCCCTACAACTGGCACGACGCAGTTATGGGCGACTTGGCAACAGGCGAGGAATCCATCGACGATTTTATCCTTATGAAGTCGGACGGATATCCCACCTACAACTTTGCTCACATTATCGACGATATGCTTATGAAGTGTACGCACGTACTCCGCTCCCAAGAATTTATTCCCAGTGTGCCTAACTACCTCAATTTGTACGAAGCACTCGATATTGAACGGCCCATCCTGGGAATTTTGCCCTATGTAATGGGGCCTGACGGCAAAAAGAAACTGGGCAAACGCGATGGCGCAAAGGACGTGCTGGATTACGCTCGTGAAGGCTACTTGCCGGAAGCGATGCGCAACTTCATTGCATCACTGGGTTGGAATGACGGCACTGAACAAGAAATTTTTTCTACCCAAGAACTCGTAGAAAAGTTCTCGCTTGACCACGTACATCGTGGCGGTGCCAAGTTTGATAAACAGCGGCTGACGTGGATGAACGGGGCCCACATTCGTGCCCTCTCGCTCGACGACCTCTACGCTCGTTGTCAGGACTTTTGGCCAGCAGAAGCCGCAACCTACGACGACGGATATCGCAGGCAGGTACTCAGCCTGATACAAGAGCGCCTGAAGTTCCTGGCAGAGCTGCCCGAGCTTACGTTGTTCTTCTTTAAAGACCTGCCCGTTAACCCTAGCCTCTGGACGGAGAACAAACAGCTCAAAAAACTTTCCGGCAGCGAACTGAAGCAATTGCTGCAGCAAGCCCGCCAAAGTTTAGGGGACTGTGACTTTACGGTGGACTGCCTCAACGCGCACCTGAATGGGCTACTCGAAAGCACTGGCCAACGTCCTGGCGTACTCTTTAGCCTTATTCGCATTGCCACCACTCAAGCACCGGCCAGCCCTGCACTCGCCGAAAGCCTCAACGTCCTGACTAAGGACGTTGCGCTCCACCGCATCGATACCATGCTTGCCGCTTTATAGGGTGTTTCATTTAAGCATAACCTTGTACAATAAGACGCATGATTGACGGATTCAGACGACGTCCGACTAGTAAATTTGTGCACCCCGCCGCGCAGCATGTTGCAACACACGCCGTTATTGGCGGCAACGCTCAGCCCGCGCCAGCGTTCAAACCTCCGGAAGTCATAGCCGCCGAAGAGAACAGTCCTGCAAATGCAGCACCTCCCGAACCGCATAAAAAACGCTCATTTAAAGCTTGGCTGGCGGCGCGCACTAAAAAGCAGTGGATTATCTTTGCCGTTGTGGCCGTCTTGGTGCTTGCCGGTGGTGGGGTAGGCCTGTTTAAAGTCTTGCATCACAAAAAGCCGGTTGCCGTTAGCCATGCCGTAACCAAAAAGGTGGTTACGCCGCCCAAGCCGACAACTGTTGCCAACGACCTCACCGGCAGACAGGTAGACCCAAGCATAAATCTGCGTCCGGTAACGGCCGTTATGATCGAAAACAGCGAAGACGCCCGGCCCCAATCCGGGCTCGACCAAGCCGGCGTGGTATTTGAAGCCGTAGCCGAAGGCGGCATTACGCGCTTTGTAGCGTTGTTCCAGGATACGGCGCCAGCCTATATTGGGCCAGTGCGCTCAGTGCGCCCATACTACGAGCAGTGGCTGCTAGGGTTTGATGCACCGGTTGCCCATGTGGGCGGCAGCGCCGAAGCGCTCGCTAATATGGGCCCCTGGGGCATAAAAGACCTCGATCAGTTCTACAACAGCGCCACGTACCACCGTATTTCGAGCCGTTATGCGCCGCATAACGTATACACCAGCATGGACGAACTCAACGCACTCGAAACTAAAAAGGGTTACACCTCCAGCAAATTTACGCCGCTTGCCCGCAAAGCAGAAGCGCCGTTTAAGACACCCGTCGCCAGCAGCATCGATCTGACTATATCGAGCGCCTTCTTTAACGTGCACTACGACTACGACAGCACCACCAATAGCTACAAGCGCAGCGAGGGCGGAGCAGCACATATGGAGCTTAACCAAGATGGCTCGCAGGTACAAATTACCCCTAAAGTGGTTGTGGCCCTAGTGCTACAGCAGGGTATTGCCGCCGACGATCTGCACACCAGTTACACCGCTACCGGCAGCGGGGCAGTATACATCTTCCAGGACGGCAACGTCATCACCGGCAGTTGGCACAAAGCAAGTAACAACGAAAACTTCACCTTTACCGACGCGAGCGGTGCAGCCATCAAACTAAATCCTGGTCAAACTTGGTTCACCGCAGTTAACGCAACCTCCCACGTCGCCTATAAATAATTACCATGGACCACTTACAACGATTCATCTCACAGTTCCGCGGCCGGTTGTTTATTATATTGCTCATCGACAATACCATCGTCTTTGCCGACTGGTGGGTAGTAGAGCATGTCTTTAAGCTGAGTGACATGGGGCTGGCGATCAGCTTGGTGGTAACATCTTTTGTGGCAGTGGCCGTTCTGCCATGGGTAAGTGCGCGCTATCTCACTAATCCTACCCGGCTTATTTGGCAAGCAATTCTACATATCGCACCAGACACCGCTAATGTGCCAGCACCAGACCTCAAGCGCGGCGGCCTGGGCCACGACTTGGTCATGAGCCTGGTGAGCCATGTATACCAGCTAGCAAGCGTCGTGGATACCGTTGAAAAAACCGCAGCCAATAAGCATCAGGACCTGCACACCAACTTCGTGGCCAACAGTATGCCGCTGCCGCTCATCGTGCTCGACAAAGACCAAAACATACTGTTCGCCAACAAAACTATGTGCGACTATCTAGGCCTCTCCGAAAACGAGACCATGGGGCACAATGTATACTCTATACTCGACCTATCGTTCCCCTCGGCAGAAACGCTCGATAAATGGCTGGATACTGTACGTCAAAACTCGCCTGTTGCCAGTAACAGCTGGGAACGGGTACGGCTTATTCAGGCAGGCAACACCACCCACCAATTCGACTTGGCCGCCTACTACAACCGCAGCAATCCCGAAGGCTTTGAGGTGATGCTGATATTCTTCGACCACGCCAGTTACGAGCAAGACGACCAAGCGCTGGGCTTCGTGGCCCTCGCCGTACACGAACTGCGCACGCCGATCACCCTCCTGCGCGGCTACATCGAAGCGCTCGAAGAGGATATGGAAGGTAAGCTCAGTGCCGAAGACGCTGCCTTTATGCATAAAATGAAGGCCCAGGCCCAATCACTCACCGCCTTCATAAACAACATGCTCAACGTCGCCCGTATAGAAAGCGATCAGCTCGTACTTAAGCTGCACGAAGACACCTGGAAAGACATCGTCGACACCGCAGTAAACGACGCCAACCTGCGGGCCCGCGTCCAAGGCGTAAATCTGGTGGCCGAAGTAGCGCCCGACCTGCCTACAGTGGGTGTTGACCGCGTAGGCGTGTACGAAGTACTCATGAACCTTATGGACAACGCCATTAAATACAGCGGCAAATCAGTTAACAAGAAGGTAGTGGTCAAAGCCATTCTCAACAAAGAAGGCATGGTGGAGACTACCGTACAGGACTTCGGGGCAGGGATTCCGGCAAGCATCTTGCCCAATTTGTTTGAAAAATTTTATCGCTCACACCGCTCGCGCAACCAAGTGGGGGGTACCGGCTTGGGGCTATACCTCAGTAAGGCCATTGTTGATGCGCACGGTGGTCATATCTTTGTAAATAGCAAGGAAGGCGAGGGTGCTACCTTTGGCTTTACCGTATTACCATATTCTAAAGTTGCCCAAGAAAAGAAAAACGGCGATAATAACAATATTAGCCGTGGTGCTCATGGCTGGATAAAAAATCACTCACTTTACAGCAGGTAATATGGACACCGTACAAAATCCCCCGGGCCGCCAAGTACTAATCGTCGAGGACGAACATTTTATTAGCGAACTATATGTGCGCGCCTTAACGCGCGCCGGCTACAATGTTACCGTAGAAGTTGACGGTCAGCGCGGCATGGAGCTCGCCAAGACGAATCAGTTTGACATTATCCTGCTCGATCTCATGATCCCCACCATTACTGGTATTGACGTACTCCGCACGTTGCGCGGCCCTGGTGTTGCGCCGCTTAAAGCTAAAATTGTTATTACTACCAACCTTGAGCAACGCGAAGAAGTCCGCGCCGATATCGAAAAACAAGCCGACGCCTACCTTGTTAAGGCCGAAATAACGCCGCGCGAGCTGGTGGCATTCCTCGATACCATCAAATAATTACAGCTGCGCTACGCGGGTACGTAAATCGTCCCGAATGCGCCGGGCAGTTTCTTGGTCGTAGTCTTTGGGGTCAAGAATATCCCAGAACTCAGCCTTAGGAGACACCTTAAGCCAATCCGGTGTATTCGCCGGCTCGGCCATAACAATCACGCGGTCGTAACGGTTGAGCATGTCGGGGGTGAGCTGTGTGCGCGTTTGGTCTGACACGTCGATGCCCAGTTCTTTCATTGCAGTAATTGTTTTAACCGCATGCGCATCAGCAAGCGTTTGGCCGGGAGCGTCGACAATAGTACCTGCAGATGCCGCTAAGGCATCAGGGTGCGCCTGACGATACAACGCCAATGCCATTTGGCTGCGTCCAATATTTTGACGACATACAAATAATATATTCACAAGAAGCATCATAGCACGCTCAGTAAGGTGCACCTTAAGGGCAGCTAAACTGCGGCAGCGTAGCCCACTATGCCGCGCAGCAAATGCAAGCCATACGGTTGTAAACTATAATCCGGCCGGCGCCAGTTGGCATGCTGCTCGTCCTGCACAAAGCGCTCCGGATGGGGCATCATGCCCAGTACTGCGCCCACTGCCACCGCGGCAATGGCATCATCGGCCCCTGATGGGTTGTGTGTGAGGTCCATAGACGGAGCTCCATCTGGACCACAATACTGCATGAGTATTTCGTCGCGGGCCTGCAGGCGGGCCAGCGTAGCGGGATCTGTCCGGAAGCGCCCCTCACCGTTCGCTACCGGCAAAGTTATGCGCTCGGCCACGTATGGCGACAGCAGCGGAGTAGAAGCAGCGGTATTTACCCGCAAATCAACCCACCGGCAGGCAAAACGGCCGGATGCGTTAGGGGCGAGCGATGCTGTTTGCGGCCGATACATCTCGCCACTGGGCAACAAACCCATACTCACGAGTACCTGGAAACCGTTGCATATGCCCAGCACGGGCCGTTCGGAGTCGACAAACTCTCGTATGTGGTCGCCTACACCAGCCTGCAACTGCGTGGCCAACACAATACCCGCACGAACGGCGTCGCCTTCAGAAAAACCACCGGGCAACACCAAACCCTGATAGTCGCCGAGGTTACGGTCACCCTCGACCAGCTGGCTCAGATGAACTAGCTCTGCCAAGCCGCCTGCCAGCCTGATACCTGTGGCCGTTTCTTGATCGCAGTTGATGCCGCTCGCCGTAAGTACACAAAAATTAGGTGCTCTTTCGGTCATCTAAAAGTCCTCCATAGGCTGTTTCCAAGCCGCCTTCAAATCGTCTACCGACGCATCTATAATCTGATCATCACCGTGATACACCACAAGTTGCTTAGCAGCCGTCGTGTGCCCGATAATAGCGTGCGGCAGATTGTCAAAGAGTTCGGCGGCCGCTTCGGCACTCTCTACTTCCACCACAAAACAGCCTGCCGTCTCATTAAAGAGCTGATTTCCGGCAGCAACGCTACCGCCAAGGTGCAGCTCTGCACCGCTATCACCACCAAAACTCATTTTGCTCACGGCACTTAACAGACCGCCGCGGCTGATGGCCGTTACCGACCACACCTTACCAGTTTGGATAGCCTGATACGTGCCCACTAGGGTTTGCATTACCGCTTCGTCAACGTGGGCTATCCGGGCGCTCTCTCCATCGGCCACATCATTAAAGATCGAGCCGGCCATGCCCTCATAGTCCGGCAAACCGACCAGAACCAGTGTAGAACCCGGCTTCTTAATATCGGCCGATAGTGTCTTGCGCGCATCAGGAATGGCGCCGACTACCGTAATATCCAACACCGGCGGAATGTCGATTATGCCGCCCACCGAATCCTTATAGCGCGACGAAACACTGTCTTTGCCGGATATGACCGGTATTCCCGAAAGCCTTTGGCTGGTATTCACACCGTCGACCGCCTGTTCCAACGAGCCAAACGTTTGGGCGTCTTCCGGGGTCGGCCATACGTAGTTATTCATGAGTACCACGCGATTTTCATCATTATTTTCCGGACAGCCGCCAATTGCCACAAAGCGGCTCAGCGCCTCAATAGTGGTCGCAATAGCACCGTTATAAGGGTCGACACTCATAATTGCCGGGTTAACCGCATGGGTACGCAAAAGGCCATAGTGCCTGTCGGGAAATTCGTCGCGCAGCGGCATAAGCGCAACGCCATCATTGGGCATGTCGTGATGGACGCCGCTAAACGGCGGCAGTACCATGTTGCCTTGCACCATGTGATCATACTGGCGCATTACCGGCTCGGTAGAGCAGACATTATCATGCGACAACACGCGCTTGAGGGCATCGTTCCAGTCTGTCGCCATTGCCGGGCGCTCAGCATGCTCGGGCGGGGCCCAATCAGAAAGCTTAACACCACGGGTAAACCCATGCCGTAGCCAAGCATAGTCCAGGTCTGCCACCACTTCGCCCTCATGTAGCGCGGTAAAACGGTTACTGCCGTCAAAAAAACCAATATCCGCCCACTCTACATCATGCTTTGCCATGATTACCGCAAGCCGTGCAAGCATATCCGGGTTGTCTGGCACCGCAAGCACCATGCGTTCCTGTGATTCGGACATTAATAGTTCCCAGGCCTCCATGCCTTCATATTTCGTAGGTATACAACTCAGGTCGATCGTTACCCCAGTATTTTCGCCCATTTCGCCCACCGCCGAGCCGTAGCCGGCTGCACCGCAGTCGGTAACCGCCCGGATAAGCCCGGCATCTCGCGCTTCCAACAAAGCATCGGTTACTTTCTTCTGCTGGATAGGATCGCCAATCTGCACAGAACTAGCATTTTTAGTAGAGGTCTCGGCAGTCATATTGCCCGATGAGAACGTTGCACCATGCAAGCCATCACGGCCCGTCCGGCCGCCAATAGTAATCACGCGGTCGCCCACCAGCGGCTGGCCGCGCTCAGCGTATTTTTCGGGCGCGATGCCAATGGCAGAGGCCAACACCGTTGGCTTGGCTCTAAAATTCTCATGGGTATACAACGTGACGTAGCCAGTAGGCACACCCGCTTTATTGCCATAGTCGCGGCCGCCGGCAATAATGCGATCGCGCAAGTAACGGGGGCGCAGGCATCCAACGGGCAGCTTAGCTACATCCATATCAACTGGAGCGGTAGCGTAGACGGCATCTAACAAAATCGGCTTAAAACCCTTGCCGGCACCCAGTATGTCTCGTTTACAGCCACCGGTACCCGTACCAGAGCCACCAAAAGGCTCTACAGCGGATGGACTGTTGTGCGACTCTTTCTTGAGAGCGATGGCGTAGCCCCCATAAAACTTCATTACACCGGCATTGTCGTCGAAAGCAGACAGCACGTTGGGCGTCCCACGCAGTAACTCTCGGGCAGTGTTCTTAATGCGGTTAAACAGCGGCGGTCTGGTTTGATGAGTGGTGGCATCGATAACATTGGCGCCAAAGGTAAGGTGAGCGCAGTGATCGCTGCGACGGCCCGCCACAAATTCGAGTTCAACCTCGGTAGGTTCGCACCCTTGTTCGGCAAAGTAACTTTGCACCGTGAGCAGGTCGTTATCGCCCATATGCCAGCTGCGATCTCTGGATAATTTGCGCAATTCGGCGAGCGACATATTGCTTGTTACGATCCGTTCCACCGGCCGCGCCTCGCCACGCACAATAAGCGTCTCGCTGAGGGCCGTCTGTACGCTTTGCACCGTTTTGTTCATGAGCAAACCGTCGACCACTTGATCTCGCAAACCTCCAGCCGTACCGGGAGCAAAATTGTACTGAACAGCCGTAGCCACCGCTAAAGGAGTAATGCCGAGCGCCTGCGCACCACGAGTTATAGCCGCCGCGGCCGGGTCCTGAACGCCTGGCCGGTAGCCAACTTGTACAACGTCTGAGTTGTCCCAGTTTTTCCGGCGCGTCGTGGAATACCCTTCAGTAACCGGATCAGCTAATAGCCCCGTAGCGAGCTTCTGGATTGCCGCGGCCGGGTCGGGATGATCGTCGGGTAGCTCAACTTGATATACCTGAGCCGTTGCAAGCACCACTGGAGTGCCAAACATAAGGGCGGCGTGTTCTTGGGCGGCTATAGCGCGTACATCAGCATCTGAATCTAACGGAAAAACGGTAACTTCATGGACGGCCATATATACTCCTTCTACTTACTATCAAAGGTCTCCTAAATCGCGGGCACGGCATATATACCGACATCTTTTTGTCGGCAATAACGAAGGGAACTTCGGGGCCTCGAAGGGCAGTGTTATCGTTGGAGCTATTAAGGAGACAGCTCGACCGATACAGTACACTCATGCCGGACAGACCCACGATTTTGGCATAGGGGCGATTATGTTACGCGACGCACAAAAGCGCAAGTGCTTAATCATATGTACAAGGGGTAGGCGCAGCCTTTTAGGGGTACAATAGGGGAACATGCAAGAACAAGAAGAGAACGATCGGGCAAGCAGTGATGGTGTAAGTGTGCACACCGGATTCCCTAATCCGGCAACCGATTCGCGTTTGAGCGGGCTCGACCTAAATACCTTACTTATCCGTCACGGGGCCAGTACCTATATGTTTCGGGTGCAGGGCAACGAATGGGAAGGGGCGGGTGTATTCGAAGGAGATGTCGCCATTGTCGACCGCGCGCTTGACCCCAAAAAGCGTGATGTAGTGCTCGGCTGGGATGAAGACCGCGGGGAATTTATTATCACTCCTTACGCGAGCTTACCCGCCGCCGCCCGGCTGTGGGGCGTTATAACCGCTACCATCCACGAATTTCGGAAACGATTACCATCATGAGCACACCCATCTTTGCTCTTATCGACTGTAACAATTTTTTCGTAAGCTGCGAGCGGCTCTTCCGCCCGGAGCTGGAAGGCAAGCCCGTTGTGGTGCTCAGCAGCAACGATGGCTGCGTGGTGGCGCGCAGCAACGAATCCAAGAGGTTAGGCATTCCCATGGGTGCACCGGCATTTAAATGGCGCGATGCCTTTAAGCAGCACAACATCACTACCTTTTCAGCAAACTTCGAAATTTATGGCGATATCAGCAAACGCATTACTTCGCTCCTCACTACCGTCACACCGCGCATCGAGATTTACTCCGTAGACGAATCTTTCTTAGACCTTAGCCTGCTGCCAATAACCGACTATGCCGCCTGGGGCAGGACAGTCCGCGCTTCCATTCTCAAAAATATTGGCGTGCCAGTATCAATTGGCATCGCTCCCAGCAAAACGCTTGCCAAGCTAGCCAGCGAACTTGCTAAGCAGCACGATGAGTACGGCGGGGCAGTGGACTGGATACGCGCCACACCCACCTGGAAACGCGATGCGCTCAACGAGGTACCCATTAAAGACGTGTGGGGCATTGGCCGGCAGCTAACTCCTAAATTACGTGCCGAAGGCATTGCGACGGCACTCGCGCTTTCCGAGCTGCGACCCCAGCATGCACAGCAGCTTATGGGCATCCATGGCCGGCAGCTCGTGGCCGAATTAAACGGCGTTAGCTGTCATCCGCTTGCGCGCGAGCACGAACCTGCCAAGAGTATCATGCGCTCGCGCACCTTCGGCGAAGATACCGAAGAAGCGCACGTACTCGAATCGGCTATCGCCACCATGAGTACTCAGGCAGCCTTTGCCCTCCGCCGCGGCGGGTTACTTGCAAGACGCATCGGCTTTTTTATGAATACCAACCGCCACAAACCGGGTTATCGGCAGTGGACGCAAGAAATCAACCTCAGCCAGCCCACAAGCGATACCGGCCTGATTATCTCGCTGCTCACCAAGCAACTCGGCGAGGTATTTAGTCCACGACAACACTACCACCGTCTCGGCGTATATCTGTACGACCTCATGCCTGATAGCGCCCTGCAAACCGACTTGCTGGGCGTCGTGAGCAGCAGTCTGCACGATCGAACCCGCACGCGTATGGAAGCTATCGACCGTATCAATACCAAGCACGGACGCGGTAAAATCTATTATGCAGCCGAAGGTCTGGGCGCAACCTGGCAGCCCAAGCATCAAATCCGCTCGCCGCGCTACGTCAGCAACTGGGACGAGCTACCCAGGGCACATATAAGAGGCTAACTATGCAAGATTTTATAACCCAAACACTACAGCGCCACGCACCCGTATCCGACCAAGTAAGCCGGGCCGACATCGCCCTTATTTTGCGCGAACTTGATGCCGTTCTCCGGCAAGCGGTGCCCGGAGGCATCGTAGAGTTAGGCTGTTACGTCGGCACAACTAGCTTGTTTATTCGGAGACTGCTCGACCATCACCACCAGTCGGACAAACGCGAATTTCATGCCTACGACTCTTTTGCGGGCCTGCCGGACAAAGTAGCGCAAGATCAAAGTGCCGCGGGCGTAGATTTTAGGCTCGGCGAACTCACCGTTAGCAAAAAAGATTTTTTGCAGCAGTTTCGCAGCAGTAATCTACGACCGCCCATCATCCATAAAGGCTGGTTTAACGAACTTACGCCTGCCGATGTGCCGGATCAGATTGCTTTTGCCTTTCTTGACGGTGATTTTTATGAATCCATCCTAGATTCGCTCCGGCTGGTGTGGCCGCGCATGACGGCCGGCAGCACGCTGCTCATAGACGACTACCAGCGTGAAGCCTTACCGGGAGTCGAACGAGCCGTCCGGGACTTCTTCCGCGGCAAGCCGATGCCGCCACTGCGCCAAATGCAAAACATTGCTATAGTGCACTTATGAAACTGCATATTGTAACTGTTGGGGAGCCCAAATTGGCCTACGCCAATGCAGGCTGGCACGAATACTTAAAACGCCTGCAACACTACCACGATGTGCGGGTAACCCACCTCGCCGACAAATGGGCATACAGTGTGCCGCACCTGCTGGGCGCTGCAGGTAAGGCCTACAAAATTGCACTCGTTATCGACGGTTTGCAGCTCAGCAGCCCCGAGCTCTCAGTATTTTTAGATAAACGAAGTCTAGAGGGCAGGGAACTCTGCTTCTTGGTAGGCGGCCCAGAAGGACTGCCGAGGGACGTGCAGTCGGCAGCCGACTTTCGGTGGAGCCTTTCTAAACTCACATTCCCGCACGATCTCGCCATGGTTACGCTCGTCGAGAGCCTGTATCGTGCCAGCACCATATCTGCCGGCCAGCCGTACCACAAATAAAATAAGCGTCCGCCATCGGCAGGCAACGCCTTTGTTCCAAACCAAATCACAACCACACATTCTGTTCGATAGCCTTATACTCAGGACTGTATTAAGATAAACCCATGCATAACTCAGATACACCCAAGTCTCATCCAACGCTTATTATCATTCGCGGTCTGCCGGGCAGTGGCAAGTCGCACTTGGCTACCGCACTCTGCAAGGAGCTTGGTGAACACAACGTCGTCACACTCGACCCAGACGCAACCGATTACACCAGCAAAGCCTACACCGATCTTTCCGACTCCTTAACCGCCGAAGGTGTAGACAAAAAGTTCCACCCCTACAGATTTTTGCGTGCCCAGGCATACCAAGGCATTACCGGCAACAAATACATCATCTGGAACCAAGGCTTCACCAACCTGGACGGCCTAAACAAAACGGTCATAAACCTGCAAACCTACGCCACCGACCACGACACTGAGCTGCCGCTGCTCGTCGTAGAAGTAGAGATTGACCACGACATCGCCAAAAAACGCGTCGCCGACCGCGTCGCCAAGGGTGGACACGACGTAAACGAAGAAAACTTCGCTCGCTTTATAAACGATTACAGAACATTTGCCGGCGAAGGATACGACCCAGTTGTCGTTAACGGCGAAGACGAAGTGTCGACATCTGTCGCCACCGTACTAAAAGCGCTGCAAAAACTAGATAAGTAGTAAAAATACTACTTATCTGCCAGTTCTATTTCTAGGCCACGAAGCTCATGAGAGCGGGGGAGTAAAACAGGTTCCAACTCGGGATGGCAGGCCACGAAGCTGCGCAACTTGTAGGTGTAAACGTCGTCTTTAATGGGGACAATGGCGCCACCAGCCTCGCGCACCAATAGCGCACCGGGCGCGTAGTCATGTATGTAGCCGCCGCCTAGCATATTAAAGCGGGCCGCCGACAGCCCATCGGCCACCAGCGTAAAGCCAAAGCCACCGCCCGAAGGGCCATTCTCGCAGTGCACCCCCTTAGGTTCCAATATGGCATCCAGCGGCTTAAAAAAGCGCTCTTTGCAGTAGGCAACACGCGGTAGCCGCACCTTAGACAAGTCCAAACGCGTACCGTTTTTGTAGGCACCCTTATCTTTTTGAGCAACATACATGTCGTCTGTCGATATGTTATAGATAATGCTTGCAGCCGCTTCATTACCCTGAATAAGCACCGCCATGCTCGTAAATGAGGGCACATTCTCTACAAAGCTCTGGGTACCGTCAATGGGGTCGAACAGCCAAAAAGCCTCCGGCAAATCTTCGCCGTAACCAGTTTCTTCGCCGTACACCGGAACGCCGGGGAAATGCTTCGCCATGGCGGCCAGTATTCGCTTCTCAACTTCCAGGTCTGCAGCAGTAACTGGCGAGCCATCTTTCTTATCGGTGTGGCTACTTTTGCCGGCGCGTTCCAAGACGTAGGGGCGACAGCTACGAAACACCTCCTGAATTACGGCTAGTGCGTGCTCGATCTCGTCTTGTGTAGGGTGTATGGCGTTCATAGGCCTCATTGTAACATCTGCCAGCCGGCGAAGGGCCTCGACCAGCGACGCTGTGAAAATCAGTAGCTCGCCGTGGTAAACGTCTGCTCCCGAAAGCCGAATCCGCTACCACTGGCCAGGTCTATAATCTCCAATAAGCCCTGGTGCGTTTGAGCCGATGTCCGCAGTTCGTCGAGTTTCATCCAAAAATTCTTGCCGGTACGCCCGTTGGCCTTTAGGCTGCCGACTGGATTACTCGCCCGCAGCACAAAGAAGAACTTATCCTGAACAATCTCACCCTCGTACTCGTCCTTGTAGTGTACGATGCCGCGCATATCAAAACTGCAATCAAGACCGGTCTCGTACCGCAATGTACGCCGTGCCGCCGTCGTTACGTCTTCGGCAAATAAGACTTTGCCGCCAGGCAAGGCCAGCACGCCCTTAAACGGGACTTTTGTTCGCTCCTGAACCAAAAAAAATTCTTGTCCATGTTCATGATTCGAAACCACCACACGCAGCGCAATAAGCGCTTGGTGTATAAAACTACTCTCGTGCTCCGAAAGCATAATGGCGCGCGTCTTGCCGGTTGTCGATAGCCTGTACCCATTGTCGACACGCTCAACCAATCCATATTTGATTAGCTGACGCACATGGTAAGAAAAATGGTCGTTGGGCACCGCGTTGGTATTCATTTGGGCAAAACGCAAGTTGCCGCGCAAAAACAATTCGCGCACGATGTCGGTCTGAATAGCATTGAGCGCTGTCGTCGGCTGCATAACCTATATTATGGCATAATTTTGCACGGCTTGAGTGAAGACGCCTTAACTAGTTTCTGAGCCGTGCGGTTTGGTATGGTTGCGTTATGAGCACGCAGCAGCGATTTAATATCGGCGTTAAAGGCCTCGTAGTACGGGACGGGCGCGTGCTAATACTGCGCGTGCGCGGCGAGGACTTTTGGGAGCTGCCCGGCGGACGCATAGACGAAGGCGAGCAAATCGAAGACACCCTCAGGCGAGAAATAGCCGAAGAGCTCGGTAAAAACGATGTCCAAATTAAAGAAATCGTGCACGCCCAAATAGGGCAGCGCCCGTATCCTGCGCCGTTTCGCCTTATGCTCATCATGTTCCGGGTCCACATAAAAGCGGGGCCTTTTATGCTGAGCGACGAACACACCGACGTTCGCTGGGCCACCGCACAAGACCTAGACAGTCTCCCGATGCCTCAGCCAGACCTTAGCGCCATTCGCAAATTACTCAAATAGCAGCACGGGGTCTCTCTGTTTGCGGCGGTAATTAGTGCCCTAACAATCGAGAGTCGCTAATTGACTATTAAATGTATAAGTTGTTTAATATACTACTCATGCTTGAGCGCTCCATTGATCCAGCGATACGACGAACTTTCGTGCGCCGTGACAGCGCCTTTAGCTCCTGTAGTGCAGGTGGCTTTACATCTTGCCCGCCATATACCGTTGCATCTATTGCCAGCCGCCGCCTTGTAGAAGGCGCCCAGCTAGAAATGCCCGAAGGCTACAACGAGAATACCTTAGCGCAGGTAAGAGCAATCACTGGCGCTGTAGGGCAGAACGTGAGAGTTACTTTTCGCCAAGCCGCAGAACTAGCGCTTATTGGGTTTCAGATTCAAGATCTAAATGAGCGTGGCATGGTCCAACCGCCACTCGGCCCCTTCGAAGCTCAAAACATTGGTCACTTAGTCGCACAGGTTTGTGATCTCAACTTCGATGGCATGCAAGATCCTAGCGTAACCCTTGCAGACATCGCATACGTACAAGCTGCAGTATCTAAAATGGCGTCTTGTTAGACCGGGCCAAATCAACAAATTCGTAAGGACCGGGACCAGCCATCTGCGCACCAGGAAGGTGCAGGGGCAATTGCCATTCCAGCTTAGCCAGCGGGGTGCTTCCGCGAAACAATTTTGGGATGGAATTGAGAGGTTCGGCGAGCATTTGGAAAAGCTGGGCGTTGGCGACGAGTGCGAGGCAAACTCGCTTAGAGCTGCGCCTCGTACTTCTCAAACTTATACTCCAAAAACCCTTCGCCACTTGTAAGGTCTGGTAGCCGTTGCTGTAAATCATGTATATGTACTGACGGAACATCACCTTTAAGCACGCAGGTTTCAGCTCGTGCTTCGGTAGAGCTTGGGATTGCACGGAACTGGGCTATTGCTGGCAAGACTTTAGCGAGCGCGCTGTTTGGAACCTCAAGCGTAAAGTGACATATTGGCTCACAAGCGACCGTCCCCGCCCGCTCCAACGCCGCGCACACAATAATTGGCGTTAGTTTTCGGAAATCCGCCGCCGTAGTTTTTGGCGTGTCGCTTATTGGCTTGCCTGTGCCGTCACCGGCATAGTAATCACTATCTGTCATCGTGACAATGCAATCAGTTACTTTTAGCCCGTGCAAGCCGTGTTGCAGCGCTTCGGTAACATACTGGCGCATGTGCTCGGCAAAATTGCCGCTGTTTTTGTAAATGTAGAGCGGTAAGAAGCGAGGCTGCATGTCACCGAGCTTAAACAATATAC
This sequence comes from Bacillota bacterium, assembly GCA_035478295.1. Lineage (GTDB taxonomy): Bacteria > Patescibacteriota > Saccharimonadia > Saccharimonadales > UBA4665 > PMNU01. The sequence continues at coordinate 127,455 of DATIJU010000014.1, forward strand.
CAGAGCCGGGCCGTCCTGGTTCAATGCGTAGCCCTAAAGTTGCCGAAGTCGGGTTGCTTTCTTCCTGCAAGAGCTGCACAGCATGGCCCGTGCCAATAGGCCGCTCAATGCAAATAGGTTGTGTTCGCTCAAAGGTAACTTCAACGCCAAAATCTTGAGCCAGGGTGGTGGCGATCACCTCCTTTTGCACCTCGCCATACAATGAAACATACAGCTTTTGATTAGTCTGACGGAGGTTAATCAGAGGGTCTTGCTCGGCCAGTTGTTTGAGGGCGGCATGTAGGTTCGGCTGTTGAGCGGCGTCTTTAGCAATTACTGCTGCTTCGAGTGTTGGCGGCGCAAATGCAAATGCAGCCTGAGGCGCATCGCCAATAGCATCGCCCACCTTTGCTTTGTCCAGTCCCCATATTTTACCGATTTCCCCAGCGCTTATGCTCGTAGCTTGATTCCGGCCAAAGACTTGCAAGGCTGTAACTTTGCCGTAAGCCAACTTCTCGCGTGCCTTGACTACACCCGAATAGAGGCGTAAGTACGCAATCTTTTCGCCACGCGACCCGCGTTCAATCTTAAGGATAGTGCCGGAAGTAGGCTTATTGGCACGAGGCGCACTCGGAAGTAGCCGTGGTAACGCATCCATTAAATCTTTAACGCCCGCGCCCGTAATGGCCGAACCAAAGAATATTGGAGTGGCGTTAGCCAATTTAGTGTTAATGTTGAGTTTAAAATTGGCGTTTTGGCTGCCCAGGTTCTCGACCGTACCTATCGGCGCAACTTTCAGATTTAACTTGGCGGCAATCTCTGCGAGCAAGTCGTCGTAACGTGCGCCCATACGATCAATCTTGTTTACGAAGATAACGGTGGGGATATTTAGGCGCTGCAGGGCTCGCATCAAAATGCGTGTCTGCGGCTGCACCCCTTCTACGGCTGAGATAACGAGCACCACGCCATCAAGCACGCTTAATACACGCTCCACCTCGGCAATAAAGTCGGGGTGTCCGGGTGTGTCGATTAAATTGACGCGCGTATCGCCAATATCAAAAGAAGCGACGGCTGATTTTATGGTGATGCCGCGTTGTCGTTCGAGTTGTAATGTATCGGTTTGAGTGTTGCCCTTATCGACGCTGCCGATCTCGTCGATGACACCGGCGGTATAGAGTAACCGCTCGGTGAGGCTGGTTTTACCGGCGTCTACATGCGCCAGTATTCCTAAGTTTAGATATTTCATAGTACGAAAAAGTTTCCACTTGGTTAGAGGTAATAGACTGGGTTTGCATTGTCTGTTGCCGCATGGGAAACCTTTTCGTTAGTTTAATACAACTATTATACCTTAATTTGTGATAATCACAACCTTTTTAACAGACGGCTTTGATTCAGCCTGCGGTGAATCGAAAACCCTTACAGGAGTAGCCGCCGCGAACAAAAAATCCCCGAGCTTACGCCTGCGGGGAATCTGTATCTGTTCGGTGTTTCGTAAAACGCTGATTTTCCAAAATGGTGACCCCTGCGGGAGTCGAACCCGCGATCTTCAGGATGAGAACCTGACGTCCTGGACCACTAGACGAAGGGGCCAAAGCGGAGGAAAAACAAATTGTGTGACACAATTTTCTTCCGAGCATTTGGGTCCTTATTGCCAAACAATAAGGAGACTGTACCGTAAATCTAACCTGCCTATACTAACATACAGGGGTGGGGCATTCAAGCCAAGGTAGATAGGGAAAGCATAAACTTGTTACTTTGTAATATTCGTCCTAAACTATTTTCCAAATCATGCCCGCAACAATACCCCTAAAACCTCACGCCCTCGAAAGAGTCTTCAACATCTCGCACGAGGGATTCCGCCACTATATGAACGTCGGTGGCGTACATGACATATCCGAAGGTGCCTTCCTCGACCTTGCTGAAGATATGGGCCGAAGCACACATCCGCTCATACTTTTCGCTGCAGGTAATGCTGCAGTTGAAGCGGCACATTATAGCCAGAACGCTAACCGACCTCCTAAAAGCGTCGACGCATTACAAGCCAGACTGGGCCACCTTGAGAAGGCAAGCCAGTACTGTATACAGGCAAGCCGCGGATTTGCCGACCAGAAGGACGAGGCCACTGATGACAAGATGCGCGCCGAATGGTTCTCTCTGGAAATGCGCGCGCAGCAAACACTTGCCGTAAAACCCTCGTTGCAGGTTCTCACACACTGGGCGTGCGGCCACGAAGTGGCGCCGATAGCCGTCCAAGAAGCCACCGCCACCAGTATGGGGCAGCTCCTGGTGCTCGGCAGCACACTTCTGGTAGGGCGCGCTTCAGACAAGTACATGAGGAGAGCAAAAAACGGTCTTGCTAGCGAGCTAGGTGCTAACTTGCTACTACAGCGAGGCCCAATAATTAACAACGTTGTCGTACCAACCTCATTACGTCAAGACCACCACCGCAAACCTATGTACCGCGCCGACCTCCTTGCCGTGAGCGGCGGGCCACCTCACCAACGTACACTCATCCAGGTGGACACAGGCAAGGACAAGACGCATAGCGTAAGGGCCATGCGCGTCAAGACCAAGGAAGACTTGACATTTGATCCGCTCCGGCCCGGCAAGACCGTCCTGCATGCACTGATTGAAGCCAGCAGTGATAGCGCCGACAATGCTACCGCTGAACGCCTGGACGAGTTAAGTTACAAACTGATCAAAAGGCTCGTGTGAAGAAAAAAACCAGTAGTTCAACCGGCTCACGCGGGCTACTAAAAAAACGAACCTCGCGGGCACAAAAGAAACAATTCTGGTGTTTACCTATTTTCTTCCGTGCGCCTGGCTCCTTGTGGCAAAGCCATAAGCACTAACGTATACTTACCTTTGTAGCACTATGAAGGACACGGTAAGCGTTGTAGCCAAAGGTTGGTACCGCCTCTATTTTGGGTTGGTGGTACTTTTTTGCGCTCTGGTGCTTGCTGGTAGCCTTGCAACGCGCTTTTTGTCCGGATTCCATGGCCTGGAAGCAAGCCTTGGATTTGGCAGCGTCAGCCTTATACTCGCCGCCATTCCGCTGGTCTACGGCGTCAGTTTGTACTGGGTAATCTCGCGGCAAAATATTGCCGCGGCAACGCTTGGTTTGTCCATGGCGTTCTCGTTTGTACTGCTCAATGGCCTCATGCGTACCGACGGCATGAACGGCGCCTGGCTGTACATTGGTGCATGGGTGGTTAGCCTTGGCTTTGCGGGTATGTTCGGCATACAACTGCTGTACGGGTCAGGATTGCTTACCATTGTGTACGTTATGGTTACCAGCGGCTTTCAGCTGCATGCCATTAACAGGCAGTCCTGGACGCTGCTGGTAGGCAGCATTCTCATTTCAATTTTGGCATATCCATTGTGGCGTAAGGCGTTCATTAACCCCGCCGACCGTGAGCTCAGCCAGCTGAGCGGGGCACTGCGTAGCAACCAGGAGCAGTCGGCAATACTTATCCAGTCTATCGCCGACGGCGTTATTGTTATCAACAGCGAAGGTAAGATCAGCCTAATCAACCAAGCAGCCTCGCTCATGACACAGTGGGCAGTAGCCGACGCCATAGGTCTGGACGTGCATCTAGTGGCGCAGCTCACCGGCGAAAAGGGCGAAGAGCTCCCACCAGAAGAAAACCCTTTCACTAAGGTGCTAGAGAAAAAAGAGCGAGTGAACGCCAGTTTGCAGCTCGTAGGCAGGCAAGGGCGCAAGCAAATTATCAGCATGGTCATATCGCCCATCCAGGTACCAGGTGGCGGCGTAGGCGGTGCAGTGGCGGTTATTCACGATATTAGCCTCGCCAAAGCTGCCGAAAAGCAAAGTGCCGAGTTTATCAGCACCGCCTCTCACGAAATGCGCACGCCGGTGGCTGCCATCGAAGGCTACCTTGCATTGGCCCTCAACGACAAAGTAAGCACCATAGACAGCCGGGCCCGCGGCTACCTCGAAAAGGCCCACAGCAGCACCCAGCACCTCGGCCAACTCTTCCAAGACTTACTTACTAGCGCCAAGGCCGAAGACGGCCGTATCAGCAACCACCCGGCAGTTATAGAAATGGGCAGCTTTGCACAGCAGCTAGTTGAGGATTTACGCTTCTCGGCCCAAAAAAAAGGCCTTGCTACCGAGTTTTTAGTAGGTACCAGCGATGCCATTGACGCTACCAAAGAAGACGATGCCGCCCCCAAAAAACTTATCACACCGCTGTACTACATATATGCCGACCCCGACCGCCTGCGCGAAGTTATTACCAACTTGTTCGACAACGCCGTAAAGTACACCGACCAAGGCAAGATTTCTATGGGCCTCACCGGAAACGGCGAGGTTGTCCAATTTTACATCCGCGATACCGGGCCGGGCATTCCTGCCGAAGACGTACCGCACCTCTTCCAGAAGTTCTACCGTGTCGACAACTCGGCCACCCGCACTATCGGCGGCACGGGTCTGGGATTATTTATCTGCCGCAAAATCATCGAACTGTACCAGGGGCGCATTTGGGTAGAGAGTCAGCTCGGCAAGGGGAGTACCTTCTTTATTAACATGCCCCGCCTGGATTCGGCACGAGCCCAGAGCTTGCAGCAGGCAGCTGGCAGCTCAGCCACGCCATCAACGGTAAACTCGGTAGCAAGTTAGGCGAGCAGGGCCAGGGTATGCATGCTACAATACAATCAAACATAAGCATCAGATAACATATATAGGGTACCAACGATGGCAAAAATTCTACTGGTGGAAGATGATAACAATCTGCGTGAGATCTACGAAGCGCGCTTGCAGGCCGAAGGTTACGAAATTGTGTCTGCACAGGACGGCGAAGCTGCGCTTGCTATCGCCAAAAAAGAGCAGCCCGATCTTGTTATATCCGATGTTATGATGCCGCGTATTAGCGGCTTCGAGATGCTCGACATTCTGCGTAATACCGAAGGGCTTAAAGACGTAAAAGTTATTATGCTCACCGCTCTTGGACAGGCCGAAGACAAGACCCGTGCCGATAGTCTCGGCGCAGACCGCTACCTCGTAAAATCACAGGTTACCCTGGAAGATATTGTTAAAACTGCCTCCGACCTCTTAGCCGGTGCACCCGCAATACCAGCCGCTCCGGCAGCTGTAGTCCCAACGGCTACCATCCCGGTATCTATGGCTCCCGCAGAACCCGCAGCTACACCCACACCCGCACCAACTGCAATGCCTGTGGCGGCCGCACCTATGCCAGAACCGGTCGCTCCACCAACGCCACCCGTCAGTACTCCCATGTTACCTCCCGAGCCGGCAGTACCATCTCCAACTACTGAGCCCGCATTCACCGCTGCGCCCACCCCCACACCAGTCGTCACATCGCCAGCTCCCACCACTGCCGCACCTGCAGCCCCCCTAGCGTCGGAACCGGCTGCGGCCGCTACTCCGCTAGTAACACCCGTGCCCGAACCCGCCGCTCCAGCCCCGCCCGCTGCCCCCGAACCGACTGCCAGTAGCACCACCACCGCTAGTGCGCAAGTAGACGCTTCGGCGCCACAAGCCGCAGCGTCAGAGCAGGCAGCAATGCAGGCGCAAGTAAACGCCTTCGCTAGTACGCCCGCAGCGCCAGCTGCCGAGCCAGCAACGCCCGTTACGCCCAGCCAGTCGCCAGCGCCGATTCCCGCAGAAGCTCCCACCACCGAACCCGCGATTACCATACCCGAACCCGCCGCACCGGTGCCGGCAGCGCCCGAAGCCGCACCAGCCGCTCCGGTCACCGTAAACGACAACGGCACCAACCTGGCCGATGCCGTAAAAGATCTTATTTCGAGCACTGAACCCGCCGCGCCGGTACCCGGGCCAGCAGCGCCAGTCCAGCCCGAACCCACGGCATCGTCGTTGCCAGCGCCCGAAGCCCCCGCTGAGCCTTCAGTAACGGCCACATTGCCAGCTCCAAGCGCAGCGCCAGCTTCCGCCCCCAGTCTGCCCGCACCAGTCGCTGCCGAACCCGCCGCACCCGAGCCGGCAGCACCAGCCGCTCCAGTAGCACCGCAATCCGTAGACGGCGACGACAGTGTAACCATGGCCAAAAAGAAGATTATCTCGCCCATTGCTACAGATGGTGCTCAGACGCCCACCGACCTCAATACCTTACTTGCAAAAGAAGGCATCGGTAGCATGGACGAACCCGCAGCCACACCAGGCACACCTCCACCCAACACGCTACCGCACCCTCCGGGCCACGTCATTTCGCCCAACCCGGTAAATGCTAACGGCCAGCCGGTCGACCCAAACAGCATTTCTCTGTAGAATACCCCTATGAGAATCAACAAATTTGTCGCCAGCCGCAGCGGACTATCTCGTCGTGCTGCCGATATTGCCATCGAGCGAGGCAGAATAGCAGTAAACGGCCAGCCGCCGCAGCCCGGCCAAGATATAACCGATGCCGACCACGTAACTATCGATGGCCGCGAGCTCGGCAATACTCCAGAGGTGCAAACAATCATACTTCATAAGCCCGTAAACTACGTGGTAAGCCGGGAAGGACAGGGGAGTGCCACCATCTACGAACTCTTACCGCCCGAATTCCGCCGTCTTAATCCGGTAGGCCGGCTCGATAAAGACTCGTCAGGATTGCTGCTCCTCACAAACGACGGCCAGCTCGCACAGGAGTTAACTCATCCCAAATATCAAAAGACCAAAGTCTACGAAATTGAGCTCAGCTCACCGCTCACCAACCAACAGCGTGACCACATCAGTAAGCGCGGCGTTCAGCTGCCCGACGGGCTCAGCAGACTCCAGCTCATGCCACTAGACAACACCGGGCGCAGCTGGCGGGTTACCATGCAAGAAGGGCGCAACCGCCAAATTCGGCGCACATTCGCTGAGCTAGGCCACCAGGTAATCAAACTACACCGTACACAGTTCGGTGATTATACACTGCCCAGAACACTACCTGAGGGTCAGTGGGCTTCCACGAGCGCACCGAGCGCCCGCTGAAGTGTCGCAATATAGATCTCTTGCTGCCCGACAAATGGCGCATCTCCACCCAGTTCGCCAATCTCTTCCGGCCGAGCAAACCCCCAAGGGGATTGATCGCCATCGGGGAAGTGAAGACGGACTAGTTCGGGTCGCTCCAGCACAAACGAACCTACACCGCGCTGCACCTGCCTAACGCCGGGCGCACGCCGCACCACCGTCGGCACATCCTCCTCGACGGCATGAAACACGACCTGCTTTTCTGTAAGCGTAATACGCATCTCCGATCGCCGCTGCATTTCGGACATGCGTGAGGACGGGACTGCAATCGGCCAGTACCGCCGCTCTATAGTATATTTTGATGCGCCTTCGCGTGTTCTTTGTAAACGGGAGGTCTCGCTTTTTAAATCGGCATAGCGGGTTACTTCGTCAAACAGCTCCAAACCGGCAACTTCCCAGCTCAAAAACTCTTCAGGGGTACTTTCGTGGCGGGAAGGGTGGCTAATCATAGACTTTGTTTATACAATAAAATCATGCTAGTTTCAAGAGCTTCTATCTGTTATAATGCTCTTAAATATGAGTAACCAAAAAGTACCAATTGTAGCAATCGTCGGACGCGCTAACGTAGGCAAGTCCAGCTTGTTTAACGCAATCCTGGAACGCCGCGAAGCAATTGTCGCCCGCGAAGCCGGCACTACACGCGACAGCATCATGGCTAAGGCCAGCTGGCAGGGCCAGGACTTTTGGCTGGTAGACACCGCTGGTATTAAAGACGCCGAAGACGACTTTGAGTTTACTATCCAAGAGCAAATCCTGCAGGCCGCCGAAAGCGCCGATGTTATTTGGGTAGTCGTCGAAGCCGACATTCCCATCACCGACGAAGACCGACGGGTAGCCCGCATGGCGCTCAAAAGCCGCAAGCCGGTCTTTCTGGTTGTCAATAAAGTAGACAAGGCTAAAGGCCACGACCTCGCTGGCTTTGAGCGCCTGGGCATTAAGCCCATCCTGCACACCTGTACCACACAAACCCGCGGCATTGCCGAGCTGCTCGATATGCTCGTCGAGCACATCCCCAAAGTGACGCTGCCCGAGGACGACAACCGCTTGCGTATCGCGCTACTGGGCCGCCCCAACGTCGGCAAGTCGGCACTTTTTAACGCGCTTGCCAAAAAACAACAGGCCATTGTGGCCGACCGCGCCGGTACCACCCGCGACATCAACCGCTGCATCGTCCGTTACGAAGGCCGCGAGATAGAAATGATGGACACCGCCGGCATCCGCCGCCCAGGCAAAATCGGGCAGGGAATAGAGCACTTTAGCGTTGTACGCTCACTAAGCGCAATCGAGCAGGCCGACGTCTGTTTCCTCCTTATGGACGCCAACGAACTAAATGTCGGCTTGGATCAAAAAATCGCCGGCCTCATCAAAGAAGCAGGCAAGGGCTTAGTGCTCGTTGTAAGCAAATGGGACGCCGCCGAAGACAAAGACGCCTACACCCGCGACGTTATCGCCCCGCAAATTGCCAGCACCTACGATTTTGTGCCATGGGCGCCGCTTATTTTTACCAGTGCAATTACCGGCCAAAATGTTACCAAACTGTTCGACCTGGCCCTCGAAATCGATGCCCGCCGCAAGCAGCGCTTTACCACTTCAGAGCTCAACCGCTGGCTGCGCGATGCCGTCGACAAGCACCCGCCCGCCGGCCTCAAGAACCGTGCCCCCAAGCTCAACTACATTACTCAAGAAGACGACAACCCCATCCCAGCGTTTAAAGTGTTTGGCAGCGCTACCAAGTTCCTTCACTGGAGCTATCGCCGCTTTTTAGAGCGCGAATTCCGCGAGCGCTACCACTACGAGGGCTCGCCAGTACAGTTCTGGTTTATCGAAAAGCACGAGACACACAAGCACGGCAACAGCCCCACCAAAGAGCCACGTAAGCTCGGCCGCCGTCCCGAACCAAAGACCTACTAAGAAAGTCAAACAGAATGAGCCCCAGATAAGGGGCTCATAGTTTATACTGACGTCATGGGATTATTTCAACGCCGCCCCCAAACGGGCGACACTATTCAGTACTACACACTTGGCCAAAACAAAACTATCTTAGTGGTAGGCCTTGGCAACCCCGGTAAAGAATACGATGATACCCGGCACAACATCGGCTTTGCTTGTTTGGATGCCTTCACCAAAACCGGCGATTTTGAGCCCTGGATCAGCAAAAAAGACCTCAAGTGCGTAGCCTCTAGCGCCACGCTAGGCGACACCCGGGTTATTATCATCAAGCCCACCACCTTCATGAATCTCAGCGGCGAAGCGGTGCAGGCCGTCATGCACTTTTATAAAATCTCTCCCGGTAAAGTTATTGTGGTGCACGACGAACTGGATGTACCGTTCGGACAAATACGCTTGCGCACAGGCGGCAGCAGCGCCGGCCATAATGGCCTCAAATCCATCATTGGCCACCTGGGTGAAGATTTTGCCCGGGTGCGTATTGGCATTGGCCCCAAAGAGCCCCTAGCTATGGACAGCGCCGACTTTGTACTACAAAAGTTTTCTAAGGAACAGCAAACGCACATGCCAGAGCTTACCCGCGAGGTTAATGCCGCGCTCAGCGAATTCGTCTACAGCGACGGCCAGCTCCCTCAAGAAACCCGCAGTTTTATTATCTAAAGCTTCGGCAGGAACTCGTCGTACAGCACACCCTCGTGGACAGTAACACCGAGGGCATTTATCCGATCGTTATTGTCCGGCTCAATGTCCGGTGTGGCGTAGTTAAGTTCAACATAGACACCAAGCGCATCAAATTTGTGGTATATAGCTAACATCTCAGCCGACAAAGTCACCGTTAAATCGCCAATAGGACCGTAGTTTGCACGCTCCCAGGCCACCTGGCAGGCCACGCCAACGCGCCCTGCCTGATACATCTGCAACTGGTCTAGATACACGCAGTCTGCCATTTTCCGTGCAAGACCTTGTTTATCAGTAACGTCATCGCCCAGTCGCACTACATGGTCGGCCATTTTTACCAACCGCTCTTCTGCAGGACCAACCGGGATGCCATCATTCTCCATTGGATCACAAGACCACAAACGAGTAGGGTCCGGAGCCGCATCTTTAACACGCTCGTAAAGAGTGCTTTGATTCCGCCATCCTCGTGCGGCAGCGGCGAGGTCTGCAGCTTCCTGCGCAACAATGCTACCACTCAAACCATAAACAGACATGGCAGACTCTCGTACCAACCGCTCATAGGGGGCATCTGGTCCGGCAGGGCCTAAGTCGGCGGCGGTTTCACCCTTAGTTAACACTAGATTGATCGTGAGGTCAGCAGAAGTCATACCCATATCACGTGCCATATCGAAAAAGTCAAAGCCGCCACTTACGCTAGGGTCGTTGCGCAGCTCAGGCGATATATTAGGGAGCCTCTCGCCGTCAACCTCTCTATAAGTTCCCATAGGACGGCGTAGATTTATGCCAGGGAGCGAGGGCACAACATAGGGCTGATACAGTTGTATCGAGCCAGGTACTTCCTGGCTTACCCAAAGCTCCGGTTGTGCAATCTCTACTCTGCGATTCATAGTATGATTATAACACTTACGCTTAAATAAGTCAATGTTCTAACAGATACAAAAAAGACCGGCGAGAGGGGGTGGGCACCGCTCGCCGGTCATTTTTGGGGGCATCCGAAGATGTCCCCACACCCTTCAACCCACCCCAGCGAAAGCGTCGAAAACCAAAACTCCATAAAGTTTCGCGCCGGTTGCAAGCAACCATCCTTATCAGACACGCTGGCCCACATATAGGGCCTCTATAACCCGAAGGTTACAGGGGTTCTCGTAAAAACCAAAGCTAGTACGAGATAACAGTTAAAGGGGTTAGTTTGTTTTAGAACGCTTGATTGCTAAAAGCAACCAATGCCATATAGAAAGTGGAGGGTAACAACTTGGCTAAGTGGCACGTTCTAAAACAATCTAACAATTTGTTAGAATGGGGGATATAAGGTGCGTAAACATGTCATGCACGTTTACAGTGGGCGATTTTAGCATCAAGCGCCTTATGTGTCAATACTTTTCCTAACCTTTTTGTATGAAAATCAAAAAGCTTACGCTTTCCACCTCTGATGTTCCGGAAAAGATAAGGAACATTTCGACCCCGCCAAAAAAGCTTTTTATTTTATCAAATGATAGTAAAGAGCTGCTCGCGAGGCCTGCCGTGGCAATTGTTGGCAGCCGCAAAGCTACTCCCTATGGTACCGCCGTCACCGCAAGCCTTGCTGGAGATCTGGCCAGGGCAGGAGTAGCCATTGTAAGCGGTCTCGCTCTTGGCATAGACGGCATTGCCCATAAAGCAGCTTTAGAGGCGGGTGGGCAAACCATCGCCGTGCTGCCAACCGGGTTAGACCACATTTATCCAGCGACACACCGCGAACTCGCCAAGCAAATTCTGGAGCAGGGCGGGGCACTCATCACCGAATATCCCGAAGGGACCGAAATCTATAGAGGTAACTTCGTTGCCCGCAATCGGATCATCTCCGGCCTGTCCGACGCTGTAGTCGTTACCGAAGCTGCCGTAAAAAGCGGCAGCCTGCATACTGCCGACTTCGCCCTTGACCAGGGCAGGGCGGTACTGGCCGTGCCAGGGAATATAACCAGCCTCAACTCAGAAGGCACCAATAGTCTCATCAAAAGCGGCGCCATGCCGGTTACCGAAGCTGCCGATGTGCTGCGAGCTATCGGTATCGAGCCGCTGCTCGCCACCCAAAAGGCGCCTCGTAGCGACAATCCCAACGAACAGCTACTCATTACCCTGTTGGCCGACGGCCTACAAGACGGCGGTGAGTTACTCAGCCGCAGCCAGCTCGACGTGAGCAGCTTTAACCAAAGTCTTACGATGCTCGAAATCCGCGGTCACATCCGGCCGCTTGGAAATAATCAATGGGCGCTGCAATACGGGATACAATACTAAGGTATGAAAACACTCATCTACGTTGGCCTCTTCCTCGGATCAACCCTCGGTAGCTGGCTAGGAGCCCTTCTCGCCAGCGGAAACTGGTTAAGCTGGCAAAGTATACTCGGCGGCGCCGTGGGCGCTTTCGCGGGCATCTACGTCGGTTTTAAGGCTAGCCAGTACTTTTAAGCCGGCAACTACTCGCCCAAATCTGGGCGCTCTACATCAGCAGACTTAAGCACACTCTGAGAGGGCTGGATTGGCCCTCGATAAAAGGGATCTTCAGCGGTATGATCCGGGGCATATGTATTATCACCTGTATTATCACCGGAGAGCACTTCCCGAACCACAACATCACCCGCATTGGCTGCGGCCTTAAAACCTTGCAATTGCTCATACGCCGCAAATCGCAACGCCAACTCGGCACCCGGTAGCATGTATTTCCTTCCATTACTCTGGAACAAAACGCCAAAATGGAAAACCGCACCCAAATCTAGGATGGCGGCTATCTAACCAGCGTCTTGCCAGTTTATGTTTAACTATACCGTTTTACTCCTTAACCCTTTACGCGTCAAGATTTTTCAAAAATATTTTGCGTTTTGTTCCCGGCTTGCGTAGTATGGGCCATTGCGTATAACATACGTGGAATAAGCATGACCAAAAACCTAGTTATAGTAGAGAGCCCCGCCAAGGCTAAAACCATCGAAAAGTATTTAGGCAAAGACTACACCGTGAAGAGTAGTTTTGGCCATATTCGTGATTTGCCCAAAAAAGGCCTCAACATCGACATAGCAAACGATTTTGCTCCCACGTATGACATTTCTCCTGATAAGAAAAAGGTGGTAAGCGAGCTGCGCGCCGCAGCCAAAAACGCCGATGTCTGGCTCGCAAGCGATGAAGACCGCGAAGGAGAGGCTATCGCCTGGCACCTCACGCAGGCGCTCAAGCTCGACCCTAAGAAAACCAAGCGTATTGTCTTTCACGAAATTACCAAGACAGCCATCGAGCACGCCATCCAGAATCCGCGCACGGTAGACCTCGCCCTGGTAGATGCCCAGCAGGCCCGCCGCGTACTGGACCGCCTGGTAGGCTACGAACTGAGCCCAGTGCTCTGGAAGAAAGTCCGCACCGGCCTCAGCGCCGGCCGTGTGCAATCTGTTGCCGTTCGCTTAATTGTCGACCGCGAACGCGAAATCCGCGAATTTGAAAGCGAAAGCACCTACCGCGTCACCGCCATCTTTACCGTAGACAAACAGGAACTTAAGGCAGAGCTGAGCACTAAAATCCCAGCTAAAGACAATGCCCGCAAATTCCTCGAAGACAGCAATGGCGCAACCTTTACCGTAGAAGACATCGCCCAAAAACCAGGCAGCCGCAACCCCGGTGCACCATTTACCACCAGCACGCTCCAGCAAGAAGCCGCCCGGCGCCTAGGCTACAGCGTTAAGCAAACAATGACACTTGCGCAGCGTCTCTACGAAGAAGGTAACATTACCTACATGCGTACCGACAGCACCACGCTGTCCGGTTTTGCTATCAAGGCCGCCGAAGAATTCATCAAGAAGGAGTATGGCGACAATTATCATCAAGTGCGTCAGTACAAAACCAAGAACGAAAGCGCCCAAGAGGCCCACGAAGCCATCCGTCCTACCGAGTTTGCCCGTCTTAAGGCCGGTAACGACCCGCAGCAAGAGAAGCTCTACAACCTTATCTGGCAGCGGGCACTCGCCAGCCAAATGGCGCCCGCCCAAACCGAAAAAACCGAAATAACCATCAGCATATCTACCCGCAAAGAAAAACTGCAGGCGAAAGGCGAAATTCTTAAGTTCGACGGTTACCTCAAGGTATACGGCGGTGGCAAAGACGACACCCTGTTGCCACCCGTCGAAAAGGGTCAAGACCTGCCGCTTGCAAGCATGGCAGCTACGCAAACTTTTAGCCGTCCGCCGGCTCGCTATTCCGAAGCCGCTCTCGTAAAGCATCTCGAAGAACTCGGCATCGGCCGGCCTAGCACCTACGCGCCAACTATTTCCACCATTCAAACCCGCGAATATGTCGAAAAGAAGGACCTAGAGGGCGTGGAGCGCACACTGCAAACACTTACCCTCCACAAGGGCACCATTGCCGAGGCAGAAACCAAAGAGATCACCGGTGCCGACCGCTCCAAGCTAGTGCCGACTGCCGTTGCCGAAATTACTACCGACTTCTTAGTGAAGTACTTTCCCAGCATCGTCGACTACGACTTTACTGCAACAGTAGAAGGCGGATTCGACCGTATCGCCGAAGGCAAGGAAACTTGGCAGAAGATGATTAGCCTGTTCTACAAAGACTTCCATCCGCTCATCGAAAAGTCTGAAGGCGCCTCCCGGGAAGAAGTATCTCAGGCCCGTGAGCTGGGTCATGATCCCAAAACAGGCAAACCCATCCTGGCCCGCTTTGGCCGTTACGGTCCCATGCTCCAGCGCGGCGAAACTGAATCCGAAGAGAAACCAAGCTTTGCACCATTGCCAGCCGGTGCTACCCTGGAGGGCGTTACCCTCGAACAAGCCCTCAAAATGTTTGAGTTGCCACGCGTAGTAGGCACCACCAAAGAAGGCCAAGAAATTACCGCTAACATCGGGCGCTTTGGTCCTTACGTACAAGTGGGCAAAACATTCGTGTCCATCAAACCGCAGAGTCCTTTCGATATTACAGAGGCCGAAGCCCGCAAGCTCTACCAGGCTAAGCTCGAAAAAGAAGCCAACAAATATATCCAGGTGTTCCCAAGCGGCATACAAATTGTAAATGGTCCCTATGGGCCGTACATCACCGACGGCAAAAAAAACGCCAAGATTCCCAAAGAGCAAGAACCGGCCAAAATTACTGAAGACGAGGCTAAAAAGATGCTCGAAGCCGCGCCGGCTCGCGGCCGCCGTTTTCCGCGCCGCCGCAAAGCGTAGCCAGTCTTTACCTACTATTTGCCTGATAAAAAACTGCCGAACTTTTCCACAATTTTGTACCTTAAGCAACATATTTTTATAGAGATATTTCTACAACACAATATGTTAGTCGCTGTCTATTTCGTGCTACAATAATTTTGTTTCCAAAGAGGGCTTGACTTTTCGGTACGTTAGTTTTATAGTTTATGTCAACGCGACTTATATGAAGGCAGGGAATTAGTTAACATGGCAGATTCTTCCACACCCAAGTCGGTGCTAAACACCGAAAAATTCGTCCAGGATATTCTGGCTAGTGTTGAACGCGACCGCGAACGCGAAATCATCGCACGCCGCTTCGGTCTTTTCGACCGCCGCGAAACCTTAGAGCAAATCGGCGAACTCCTGGGCATCACCCGCGAGCGCGTGCGTCAGCTCGAAAAATCAGTTATTGCACGCTTTAAGGCTATGGCCGAACAGGGCCAGTTGCCCCACATCAAAGAAGTAGAAGCTAGTCTTACACAACACTTGACGCAAATGGGCCAGGCAGCCCGCGTCAGCGACCTCACCGCTGTAGTTACAGCCGAAAACAGCAAGACCGACCAATCCCGCGTCGTCTTTCTGGCAACGCTTTGCCCGCACCTGAGCGTCATCGAAGAAGATGACCATTACTATCAAGCCGTTGGCATCACCAGTGTTCGCAGCACCGAAACCATGAAGGCCGACATCGCGAAGCTCATCGAGGCTATTGCAGCTGCTGGCGAACCTGCAGCAATTACAAACGTCGCCAAGACCGCTCACATCGCGAATGCCGACGAGGCTGCGGCACTTGCGAGCATTTCTAAGAGCCTAGCCACTCTCAACGGCCGCTGGGGCCTCGTAAAATGGCCCATGGTTAACCCCAAGAACATCCGCGACAAAATCTACGTTATCCTCAAGGAAAACGGCAAGCACATGCACTTCAACGAAATTTCTGAAGCCATCAAGAAAAGCGACTTCAAGCGCAAGGACGTTACTACCCAGGCCATTCACAACGAGCTTATCAAAGACAAGCGCTTTGTACTTATTGGCCGCGGTATCTACGCCCTTAAGGAATGGGGCTACGAAAAGGGCACCGTTGCTGACATCATCACAGAAGTGCTGCGCGAGGCAGGGGAGCCCCTGCATCGTGATGAGATCGTCAAACGGGTACTTAAGAGCCGTTTTGTAAAGGAAACGACTATTCTCCTCAACTTGCAGGGCAAGACCCAATTCAAGCGCGTTGCGAAGGCCACATACGAACTAGACATCGAGGCAGAGTAGGGGACCTTACCTCACTTTGTCTGTCTCGGGCTATAACCAATCAGGTTGTAGCCCGTTTTTATTTTCAAGAGCAGAACGGAGAAATACTAGGCAGACACATGACGACTATCTCTATCCCTACCGAGCTTTTGGGCATACATGCCCATACGCTCCCTAACCTCACCTTGCCGGAAGGGCATATACTTGCCGACTATCCACTTCACCCAGGACATCCAGTAAGCATCTACCACATGCCCGGCCACCCTGGATACGTAGTGCGTAAACATTCGCTACACCCCGATACGTCTACTACGAAGCAAGTGTTAGGGCTACTAGCTGCTGGACTACACCACTACGACCGTCTAGCGCGTCATAGGCTATTCGTACCTCCCCATCGGCATATAGAAGCTACGCTGCCCAGCGAAGAAACCGAGGGGCGCGTTTTATCGCTCATGCGCTACATGCCCGCTATGCAACCCCTCCAGCTAGAGTCGATAGCTCACTTGCCAGCAACGCTCCATGCTATAAGCGGCCTATCGCTGTATGCCGCCAATGTAATAAAAGACGGCCACCCCGAAATACTCTGGGACATCTTTAGGCGGCAGCAACTCAGCGTACACAGCGAGCGTAACGATATGCCGCGCACACCGCTTGGTGTATTTGTGCATGACTATGGCCTTGCTTTTGACGACACCTATCAACAGATAGGCGGGGAGGGGGAACCTACGGAGCATTTTAACCGTGCCCTCGTTAACCTTACTCATATGGCCAATGTTGCCCAGGTCACAGCGCGGGACACTTCGTTTGAATTGCAAGCAGCCGCCATAAGAGATTTTATTCATACTGAGCTACCGCCACCTCGTCTATAGGTAACAGCTGGCGAATGTTCTAACCATACAAAATACGAACATAAATTAGCTAGAGGCTTGCTGTGGGTCATTGTAGCTAAATAAGCAGGAATGTGGCATTACAAATATTTAGCAGGCCAGTTCGCTTAAGCAAAGTAGAGCACACATAAAAAGGAGAGCATTTAAAAAGCGAGTGGAGGTCTGAAGCGGCAAGACCGGCGTGCGGACGACTGCAAAGCAGGTATACACAAGACGTCGCACAATGTATATTTCACGACTCAAATATACATATGTAAGTTGGTTAGCGATACCACTGCTGTAGGGGAGTTTTGCCCGGACCGCCGGGGTTTTACATGTATATTTCCCTTAATGATCGTGTGTATATAACATTATGTACACTGGCGTAAGGCTCCTCAAACAACCTGGTTACACACATGGCTACAGTTGCTATGCTTCAGTTCATGCACAGCTTGCGTTGTAAAACCTGAAGGTTTGACTTTTCCACAGCTATGTCGTGAAAGTATTTGCTTTTTAGCAATTTTGATTTTTTATATACTTCCCCCTCCTACCCTGACCTACTGTCATAATTTGACATTTGGCATTATGCATATGTTTATATGTTTTTTGGAAGATAACAGAGGTCATCACCTATATGTGAACAAAAAGCGAACTATAAGGGAAGAGTGGGCGGGTCTTTGGCTGCAGCCCTACTTATAGTAGGCACGGCCTTCTACCCGGGCATCAATATAGCTGCCCGGTGTTATATGATCTTTGTCCAGCTGCTGTTTTACGGCTAGGAACGTCCCCGCCTCTACCCTGGCCTTACCCTGTAAATTAAATTTTGCAGTGTATTGCACGCCGCTAATACGCACGTCTAACTCACTTGTTCCCTTCGGGAGGGTCATATCGGTAACAGATAGCTGCTTGGCCTTAAGCTGTCCCACCACCTCTGTTATAAAGCTAACGCTACTGCCCGGCAACGCGATCCGCCCCAGGGTAACAGGCAGGCCACTCTGATCGCTCACTGTTGGCAAATGCAGCCGTGCAAGGCTGGGCGCCTGAGCCGTCGCCACCAGGGCGCGGCCGGTAGTGTCGAGCGCGTATACCCGGCCATCAGCGGCGGCCATTAGGAGTACCGGAATAGCTGGCTGAATATACACCGCCGGTTTTGTGCCAACAAGCGGGACCTGGACGCGGATGTCAGCTAGCTCGGGAAATTGCTGCTGCAACTCCTTGGTGACACGCTTGGTGTTAATGGTGAATTTGGCATGGTTAAGCACCGATCGAGCTAGCTCGGCGTCGATAGCTATCCGGTATGTGTCTTGCGAACGCAAGTACAGCTGTGCGGGGTCATCACTTTGCACCAGCACTATGCGTGGACCGCCAAGCAGCAGCGTATTGAGTACAAGCAGCACCAAAACGAGTACGACCAAGCTCACGCGCGGAATACGCTTTACAAGGCCTGTACGCTGCTTATGGCGTGTCTGGGCGGCACCGCTCGAATCGTTATCGTCGGCTGCGGCCTGCTGCATACTACGATTGCGGGATATGGGTGGACCTGGACGATTATTTGCCGCGTGATACGAAAAAACCGCCGCATTACGACGAATAGTGCCACTAGCGTTACGTATTCGCCCAACTGGCGCAGATGGTTTCTTCTTAAACATATATTTATTTTTGGTTTAGGGACGAGTCGACAAAGGCACGTTACCCGTTACCTCTAATAATAACATTGCCAGTAGATGGGCAGCGTTCGGTTGTGCCAGGGCGGCCAGCTTTTCGCCAAGCCGAACGGCCTTTTCCGGATGATCTAGCAGGTCGGTTAATGGCGGCATAAGCGCTCTATAATCTTCTTTTAAAGTGGCTTCGTTTACTAAGCGCACCGCCTTACGGTCGGCCAGCACCTGGGCGTTTTTAAGCTGATGACCGCCGGCAAGAACGGGGTTAGGAACCACCACGCAGGCCTTATATTGGGCGGCAAACTCGGCGATACTGGTAGCGCCGGCACGGGTAACTACCACATCAGCAACGGCGCTGTACTGATGCAGGTTGGTTACATGCCCCTTAACAATCACCCGGGCTTGTTCCTGAGGCTGCAAATGTTGCTTATAGTGCTGGCGCAGATCAGCCTCCAGTGCACGGCCGGCAATATGTACAACCGACAAATCGGGATAGCGCAAGAGCAACTCCGGTAAGCACTGTGCAGCCGCCTGGTTTAGGCTATATGCACCGTTGCCGCCACCGGTAATAAGGAGCAATTTGCCGGCATGCGCAAGGTTTAGCTGCGCCTTCATGCCGGCAATGTCGCCCGATTTAACGGCATGGAACTGGTGCGCAATGGGGACACCTACGGTGATAGTCTTGTTGGGCGGATAGCTATAAATCTCCTTCGGCAGCGCAACAGCATGCAAACGCGCCCATCGGGCGATAATACGGTTTGCCAGACCGGGCAAAGCGTCCGAATCGTGGGTGATATAGGGGATGCCACGCGCTGCGGCCGCCAAACCCACGGGCACACCCACAAACCCCCCTTTTACGAAGACAACGTCTGGTCGCAGCTTACCAAGCAAGCGAAAACTCTGCCCTAGACCAACCACCACCCAGACCATGTCACGTAGATTTTTATACAACGTCTCTACATCAAATAATTGCTTAATGCCTTCCCCGTGATAGCGACGCAACTTCCCTGCTCTCACCGTAAAATTACGGTCGATGTTTGGGTCATCGGCTGGTACATCGCCCAGCGCGTCACCGCGCTGACCAATATAGATAATCTCTGCCTTGGGCTTAAGCCGTTTTAGCTCATGCGCGACTGCCAGGATTGGGGTGATATGCCCCCCTGACCCGCCGCCCGTCATGACGATCCGCATAGCCGCCGTTCCTTCCGCTGTAACTGTCTGTTGTTGTTTGCCTTGGTACACTGTACAAAGTATACCGCGAAATCTGGAATACCAGGCCCACGGCTGCCATAACAAACAGCACACTGGTACCGCCGTAGCTAATAAATGGCAGTGTAATTCCCTTAAGCGGCAGTAGCCCAACCATGGCGCCGATGTTAATAAGCGCCTGAATAGCCAACCAAGCAAACACACCCGTAGCAACTAAACGGGTAAAATCGTCCGGCGCCAGCTCCATAATCCGTTTTATACGCGACAAAAACGCAACCAGCAATGCAAGGAGCACGCTTATACCAATAAACCCGAACTTCTCGGCATATATTGCAAAAATGGAGTCGTTCTCGGCTTCCGGCAAATACCCGAAGGCCTGTACGCTTTTGCCCAACCCCAGGCCAATCATGCCGCCGGAGCCCACGGCAATCAGAGCCTGACAGGCCTGGTAGCCGCTCGTAAGCGCCGCACAATTGGTTGTGTTGCCTTGATGCATAAAGGCCTCTATACGTGCTCTGCGGTACGGTACAGCCGAAATAACAAGCGCTGCCAGCACTGCTAGTATGCCCGCGCCAACAAACAGGCGCTTCATGGGCATACCGGCTACAAACACCATAGCGCCGGCGGTAGCAATAATAACCATCATAGAGCCAAGGTCACTCTGCACCCAAGCCACTACCCCACCCACAATAGCCGCCCCGATAGCCAGCGGTTTTAGCGTAGACTTTAGGTCAGTAATGGTGCCGAGCTTAACTCGCATCGATAAAAAGCCGGCCAGCGCAATAAGCAGCGCAAATTTGAGCAGCTCTACCGATTGAAACGACAGCCCGCCGAGACGAATCCAGCGATGTGCCGGATATTCGGCATTTACCGGCATTACAAGCGCTAGAAGCGTTGCGCCAGCTGCAACGCCAAGCAGCGGTATGGCTATACGGCGCCAGAACTCCAGCGGCACCCGTGATGTAATTACAAAAATAATAATACCCAGTCCAATAGCAATCAGCTGGCGCGTTATAAAAAAGTTACCGCTGACGTGCTTTTCAACAACCAATGCCGGGCTAATGGCATACACCACAATGAGCCCAATGGCGAGGAGTAGCGCACTGAGGATAAGCAATATATAGTCAGGCCGATGACGCCTGGGCGATAACGGCTGCGATGGTATGGGGCTTCGGCGTGGCACGGCCCCCATTAATCAGGCCCCTTTCCTATTTCGGGAAGAGCAGCATCCGGTTTGCGAAGCAAATTCGGCTTTGCCGAAAGGATGCGATGAGAAACCTGCTTGCAGGTGTCTCATAGACTATACGTAATTACCGACTAAGAAAACGATCAAGCCCAAGACAGCACAGACCTGGCCTATAACCCAAAAGCGCATCGTAACTTTAGTTTCGGGCCAACCGCTGGCCTCGAAGTGGTGGTGTATGGGGGCAATTTTAAAGATTTTCTTGCCGTTCCGTAACTTCTTAGACAAAATCTGGAGCGCGCTGGAACCGGCTTCGGCCACAAACACCAAGCCAATAAGCGGAAGTAAAAGCACCGTGTCAGTAATCATGGCTACGACACCCAATGCAGTACCCAAAGAGAACGACCCGATATCACCCATAAAGAATCGTGCGGGCGGGATGTTAAACCATGTGTAGCTGAGCAATGCGCCCACAACGGTCAAACAAAATCCAGCCACTGCGAACCGGCCTTCGAGCATAGCAATAAGCGCGTACACACCAAATGCCGTAGAGGTTAACCCCCCTGCCAAGCCGTCTTCACCGTCGCTTATATTTACTGCATTTGCGGTGGCGACAACAGCAAATACAAAGAGCGGAATGATCCAGAGGCCAATTGACCACTCACCATGCATCATAGGCACGTGGATACTGCTTACATCGAGTTTGAAGTAAAAGTAGAGGCCGCCCAGCGTAGCGACAAGTGTCGTAAGGGCTAGTTTAATTTTGCTGCGTAAGCCCGCAATGCCAGTACCATCACCACGGATATTAATAATATCGTCCAGCAACCCTACCCCTGCAGCACCCAAGAAAGCAGCAATTGGCAGCCAGGTGCCGGAGCGACTCAGATTAAACGGAATGGTCACGAGTAATACAGAAAACACAAACACCAGGCCGGCCATAGTTGGCACGCGGCGCTTGGTGTGCAATTTCATGAGCATTGTTGCCTTTTGTCCGGTAGCGTCGAGTGTACGCGGCTTCTTCCACCACTGCCACTTATACGCCATCGTGGTGTATATAGGTGTTACGAGCATACTTACCAGGAATCCAAGGAAGCCTAAAAGTAAAACCCGAATTAATGTGTCGGTTTGTACGGATATAAATAATGTGGAGTGCATTTTGTTTCCTTATCGGTTCTTATGCCTAGTATATCACTGGCCCTTAGGCGAAACACCAAAATTGTCGATGAGCATATGACCGAGACTGGTAAATATCGGTTGTGCTGCACCAGCACCAGCGTAGCCGCCATTTTTCGGATTATTTACTCGTATCATGATAACATACTGCGGTTTATCGCCGCCGACGAAGCCCAGATACGTACCGTTAAAATCATTTTCGAGATATCCACCGCCTTTTTTGGCAATCTGAGCTGTCCCTGTTTTGCCGCCAACACTATAGAGGTTTTGATTAAAGGGCGGCGACAAAAAGTGGTGCTGCACCACATACTCCAGCAAGCTCTGCATTTCAGTGCTTACCTGGGGCGAAACGACATTTGTGGCCAGCACCTTCGGCTTTAGGTAGGTAGTTTTGCCAGAAGCGTCTGTGGTCTGATCAATTAAGTGCGGCTGATAGTATGTACCGCCATTTATAATCGCCGAAAACGCCGCGGCCATCTGCAGCGGCGTGGCGCTCATCCCCTGCCCGAACGATGTATTGGCATAAGTTAAATTGCGCGCATAGCCCTCATCAGGATCAGGAATGCTGCCTTCAGCCTCAAAACCCTGCTCTATGCCTGTTGGCTTACCGAAGCGGAAATGATTAACCATGTAATCATGCCAGGCGTCCCTGCCCTTTTTGCTAATCTCGGTGCCGCCAGGCTTGCTCATTTGCATAAGCTCCCATACCGCCCCGGTATTAAGCGACAAGTTAAGTAGCTCGGCAATACTTTTCGTACCCGGGCCACCGTCTTCTTCGATGTTGGTAATCCTAAAGCCGTCTATGGTCCATGAAGCCGGATCGTTGTAGATTTGGTCAGCCTTAATAACCCCTTGGTCTAATGCGGCGGCCGTGGTGAGCGGCTTCATAATTGATCCTACCTCCAGCGGTGACGTGACAGCGGCGTTAGAGAATACCGACGGATCGTCAACATCGGCATAATTAGACGGATCGTAGGTTGGCCAGTTTGCCATAGCTTTTATAGCTCCGTTGTAGGGGTCCATAATAAGCGCGCTTCCAGAGTCCGATTTGGCGTTCTTAAGACCCTGTTGCAGCACACTCTCAAGCTGCCTTTGCATGGCCATATCAATGGTTAGTACGATGTCATTGCCGGCAACCGGCGCAATCTGAATGTTGCCCGTATTGGCGGCGAGCGGCACGCCATTTATGTCAGTTACGGCCTTGAGCTCACCTGCCCGGCCGCTCAATTCCTTATTAAGCGCCTGCTCAATGCCATATACCCCTACGCCGTCGCTATTCACAAAACCGAGCAGCTGCGAGGCGAGCGCTCCATTCGGATAAGTACGGTAGGTCATTTCCTGTGCGCCAACACCCGGATACTTGTGACGCAAAATAGCGTCCTTCTTGCTCGCTTCCAGCTTCTTAGCAATAACTACGTAGCGCGTATGAGCAGTGCGCAGTTTTTTCTCGTAATCATCGGGTTGGCCACCAAGTACCGATGCCAGCGTATCGGCAGTCTTACGGGTATCCTTTACCAGGGACGGATCGGCAAACAAGGTGTAAAGCTTCTGGTTGAGCACAATTGGCACCACCGTATCACCGCTGCGGGCTTCGATGATACCCCGCACGGCCGGAATCTCGTACTCTTTTAACTGATCACTGAGCGCCGCCTTATGATAATAGTCATAGCGTATAACCTGCAGATAAAATGCGCGTACCCAAAAAACGCCGATAACTACCGCTATCAGCGTAAACACCCACCGAACGCGCCGGATGGCTTGCTGAGGACGAGCCTGCATGGGAACCATTATAGCCTAGCCGTTACTCGCGGACGGTGCCTGTAGGAGCAACCGAGACGAGCCCCTTGGCAACGTCGCTATTCTGAATGCGGTCGACCGCCTGCAGACGAGCCGAAGCCACTTGCAGATCGTCACGCTCGGCAGTCAGGCTCGCTTGCTGCTGCGCTAAACTACTAATCTTGTAGCCGTAAGCGTTTGTCTTCGTTACCTGGGTAAGGTACATAAGGCCTAATAGCAGCGCGAGGACAATCAATATAATTGTGTTGCTGACCGGGCCTAAGGCACGTTCTTGGGTACGAAATGTGGTTGCGTTTTGATTGCGTCCAGCAAAGACGCTCTTGCGGCCTAAAGCCAAAGAACTTGAATATGTCATACTTTTTATTTTTGTTTTTCCGGCCTTTTAGGGCAGAGCTTTATGCCCTGCCCCTTCCGGCCTTTTGTAGTGCTACTAAATCTTTAGTTGAGGTCGTTCGACCCGAACAGTTATTTTTGTAGCGCGGTGGCTTTCGTCAGTTACAACAACTGGCATGTGCCCCCCTTTTTTTTAGTTATTTTTGTTTCGCTGCGGCGCGAAGTTTTGCACTTCTTGCACGCGGATTAAAAACTATTTCGTCGGTGTCGCCAATAGCCGGATGCTTATTTAAAAGTGTGAGGCTGGCATCGTAACGGTCGCCGCCGGCTTCCAGGAAGGCTTGTTTAACCAAGCGGTCTTCCAAACTATGAAAGCTGATGACTGCAATCCGTCCGCCTGGGGCTAACAGCTGATCTATCCATATAGGCAAACTTGCCCTAAGGAGACCGAGTTCATCGTTCACCGCGACGCGCAACGCTTGAAACGTTCGCGTCGCTGGGTGAACTTTGCTGTGCCCTGGCCAGGCTTTGGCAACGAGGTTGGCGAGATCTCTCGTGGATTCTAATGGACGCTCCCGCACTATGAGTGCTGCGATCTTCCGTGCTCTTGGTTCCTCTCCATACTTTTTGAGTATTTCCACAATTTGTTCCTCAGAATAGCTATTTATCACCATTTCTGCGGTTAGTTCTTGTGTTGTATCCATTCGCATGTCGAGTGGGCCATCACGGTTAATGGAGAATCCACGACTCGCCTGATTAAGGTGCGGTGACGAAACGCCCAGGTCGGCTAAAATTATATCGAACTGCTTTCCTTCTTCGGCCAGTTTTTTGCTTGCCGAGTAAAAGTCTGCGTGCCTTACTTGTACACCACCTTTGTCGAATTGATCCCTTAGGCTTTTTACGGCTGCTGGGTCTCTATCTATAAGTATGGCTTTATTTGGGGCTTTTGTACGTTCTAATATCGCTTTTGCGTGTCCTCCATATCCTCCTGTTAGGTCGAGGTAGCTATCCCCTTCCCTTGGGTTTAGATATGTAAGGGTTTGCTCGAGCAATACCGGAATATGTTCGACTAATTTTCCTTCTTCCTGATGCATCCTTGCTAAGCTTAACACTTTTTGTTTTTGGTGTTTTTGTTTTTGCAAGATCACCTAATCAGCAGCCAACTTTTTGTTTTGTACGTTTTTGTTTTTGTGGTGAACAAACACTGGATTGGTCTAGAAACAAGTTTGGTTTCTTGACTCTGGTGCCTGTTCGTAAGTTGAGAGACTTATGTGTGAGGTGGAGTTTTGGGAGGTGTTCTTATCGAACAAGGTGCGAGGGTTTTTAATAAGTGGTGCCCTATGGCCACTTGTTGACTGCCGAATAGCTGATCTCGCGGGTCTGACCTCTGCATTAAATGCGAAAGCCATACCCCGTTTTTTTGGGTTCGTGTATTCTTGCTTAATCTCTTGAATTGTTAATGTGCTGCGGAATTAATTAGCTAATCAAGCACTGCCAGCCATAAGCCGCCAATACTTTCCGACTCGTACCGCCACGACGTCCTTATCGATTCCTGCGTACTCCAGTAAATGCTGCTCAAGGGTAACGCGGCCCTGTTTTGCATCGCACTCGCCGTCTGTCTTCCCCATCCGGAATTGCACGTTGAGGTCGGCTGTCTGCTCATCAAGGATGTTGCCCTTAAGAAGCGGCTCGACGTCGTCGTCCCAAACCGTTTTGGGATAGAGGTGGAGATACTTCTGGAACCCTCTGGTTAAAACTACCCCGCTTGCGAATTCGGCGCGAAGTTCGGTTGGAATTGTTAACCGTCTTTTGTCGTCGAGTTTGCGTTGGAAGTAATCTACCGTGGCCATTGGTACTCGTTTAGTTTAATTAATTTGCTAGTGGTTTTTGTTTTATGTGACCTTGGGTAGTCTGTTTTGGATTACCCACGATTACCCACTGAGCTGATCATACTACCCACCACTACCCACATACAAGTAGATTTTAAGGAAAATGGTTGTGTTTGCTACCCACTTATCCACAGTTTTACAGCTGTAGCTGAGTTATCCACAATATATAGCGTTAGCGGCTTATTGGAGGCGCTACGAGGAGGTTTACTTGCCCGACATTGTTGGCACGCGTGCGGCAATATCAAAGCTAACCGGCACACGGGTTGTTTCTTCGCGCATGTACTGCCCCACCATGCCAAAACCTTGAGCATAGGCCTCACGCATAACACCAAAGAGCTTGCCATCGCTTTTTAATACCGCAACCATAAGCAACCCAAGCACAATGAGCAAACAGTACTGGTGACGGAAGAAGTATTCGAGACTGAGATGTAACGGTCGTTTTTGTGTATTTGTTTTCATGATAGACAAATATACAGTAACAAAACATAAGCGTTTTGTCAATATTATGCTACAGCTAAGTTACTCGTTCCGGAGAAATTCCATCACGGCATTGGCAACGGCCCGACTGTCGTGCCGTATGAACGAACGATGCTTGGCTAACAGGTCGCCCTTTTGGGCAACGGCGATATCGTGAGAGATGAGGGAGCGTCCATAGGCTGTATAGTGCGCGGTCTTAAACTCGGATTCGCGAACCGGGACCAGCAGTTCCCCGGCCTGGGCATACTTATCCAGAAGCATCTGTGGCGGCTGACTATTGTTGTATATAACCGCATCAAGCACGGGGCCGCCGGCAAAGCGCTCAATCTCGGCGGCGTGATCAGCCACACTAAAACCCGTCGTCTGGCCTGGCTTTACAACCAAGTTACAAAAATATATTATCTTGGCCTTGGTAGCCCTAAGCGCCTCTGCGACACCACCAACAATAAGCAAGGCGCCGACCGATGTATACACATCACCGGGCGCGATAACCACTAAGTCGGCTTCCTTGATAGCAGCCGCAGCCGCCGGATTAATGTGCGCTGCGGGCTCCAGATAGAGGTCAGGACGTTTGAGACCCTCTCCAAACTGCATAACATCTATCTTGCCTTCGCCATGCACCACAACCTTGTGATGTTCCCACGCGATGCTCAAACGTACATCGTCCAGAGTAATAGGAATAACCTGGCCACGGATACGCAAAATAGCGCTGGCAATCCGCACCGATTCGTTAAAATCGTGCGTCATTTTCTCTACAGTACTTAAAAACAGATTGCCGAAAGAGTGCCCCGCTAGCGGACCGTCTTCGTAGCGGTAGTTAAATAGTTCGCGCAGCTCCTCGGGCGCGGCACTCATAGCTACTAAACACTTACGCACGTCACCGGGCGGCAATACGCCAAAATCATCGCGCAGCTGCCCTGTAGAGCCTCCATCATCGGCCATATTTACGAGCGCAGTTAACTCCATGGGATATTCTTTAAGAC
The DNA here is from genome assembly GCA_035478295.1 of Bacillota bacterium. GTDB lineage: Bacteria > Patescibacteriota > Saccharimonadia > Saccharimonadales > UBA4665 > PMNU01. The sequence continues at coordinate 155,082 of DATIJU010000014.1, forward strand.
CACTTAACACCACAAAACTGCCGGTGCCGCCGCCAATAACTACTACCTTTGGTCGATGAGTGTCACGCATTACAGCCTAAGGATACAACACTCTACTTAAAATTACCTGTTTGGCAGTGTCTGCTACACTGTATGATCATGCCGAGAGTGAGACGGATACATCAGATGCCTTTGGCTGACAGGCCGCGGGAAAAGCTGCAGCACAAAGGTGCGGCCAGTCTCTCCGACTTTGAGCTCTGGGAGGTTGTTATCGGTGCGGGCGTGGCCGGTGCAGCCGTAGGCTCGATCGCGAAACAAATGCAGCGGCTGCTGCAAAAAGGCGCCGATGCCATCACCCTAGAGGCGCTGCTCAGCATCAAGGGAGTTAGTACGGCAACGGCAGCCAAAATATTAGCCTCGCTGGAACTCGCCCGCAGACATTTAGTGCGCGATATGGAGCCGCTTCGCACGCAGCAAGATATCCTATCGCGGCTGCAAGACATTCGAAATAAGAAGCAAGAGTACTTCGTATGCCTGTCATTGGACGGCGGCCAGCGCCTTATTTCGCAGCGCACCATAACTATCGGCACCCTCGATTCGGTACAGGCCCACCCGCGCGAAGTATTCGCCGATGCCATTGCCGACCGCGCCGCCAGCATTCTCGTTGCCCACAACCACCCTTCGGGCGATCCACAGCCCAGCCGCCAAGATATTACCCTTACACAACAGCTGCACGCCAGCGGTCAGCTCCTTGGCGTCCCGCTGCAAGACCACCTCATTGTGACGCGCACCGAGCACTTCAGCTGCCGTCAGCATCACCTGTTGTAAGCCATCAAGTTGTAATTTTTACCAGGCCTACCTCCGTTAAATGATGGTATTGCATTTTAGGTAACCTATGGTATTATTCGCCCCGTCGTAATAGGTGGAGACGAGTGGGATGGCAAAATGCTATATAGAATTACGAAAATCAGCGGCGCGCGGCACCGACAGTATTGCCGCGGATGTCATGCGGCATCTGCATACCAGAGAACATTTAGGCAAAGCTGTGATCGTTACCGAAAGGCCGCTTGCTATGCTGGCAGCCAGCCGCAAACAATGGCTCAAAATATCACGTGCTATTCAGAAGCAGCGCGCTAGCACCCTAAACGCCGACAAAATACTTAAATATACACACACCATAACGCACATGCAGCATATGCATTTCTCGGCTAAATCGCCGCTGGAACAGCCCGACGCCGACATCTACTTTATGCGGCCGAGCGATCTTGTAGTAATGCCGGTACAATGCTGGACCGCATACATACTGTGCCCTATCCGGCTCGACGATGCCGAAATACTGCTCGTGCAAGCGCCTACCGAAGCGCTGGTGGTTGATTATCTGCATGCGCACGTCTGGCATCAGTTAGGGCTGGCCCCCAAGAAAACACTAGAGTCATACGTCGCCGACGAATGGCACCAGATACGGCAATTTTTAGAAACGCACGGCATTACTATTGAACAACTATCCCACGAGGACATACATGATGTAGATGCCATGGACGATGCCCTCGACACCTTGCTTGGCGTCAGCCACAAATTTTTACAAATTGCACAGGAGTTTCAACGAGCACTTGAGCTCGCGCGGCCAATTCGCATCAATAAAGAAACGCGTGTGCTTTACGACACCCTCGTACTGCTTGCGCACCGGGTGCAAGCGCTCAGCCCCGGCGCCTTTACGCAGCGTTTCCTAGAAACCTACAACGAAGACGATATGTTCTTTTTATACGATCATACAGCCGCTCTATCGGTAGCCGAATCGCTGGCCGAAGCCTTTGCCCGCCACATGACCGCCGGGCGCATACGTCTTGCACATGCTTTGCGCACACAAGCCGCAGCTACGCCTAATCTGCAGGCCACCAGTCGGCAATTACCTGAGCAGTCTCGGCATTAGTACTCAAACGCAGACGGTCGTAGCCGCTTGAGCTCTTTGGTTTAAGCTCAATAGTCATAATTCCCTCCTGCTGCATGCGCACGTACCAAAATTCGCGATCACCTTTGCGCATAAAGGTACCGGCTAGAAATCGCCATGGGATACTGGTGCCCGGAATACGGTAGTATCCCGCAAAGTCTTGCATGATAGGCCGCTTAGGCAAAAAATCGACATCCACGATGTCGGTGCGCGGCACTACTACCTCCCGCTTAAGCGCCCACAGCCGCTCCCAGCCTTCTAGACGAATACGAAGTTCAGCTGGCTCGGTAATAAAGTGCATATTACTCAGTATAACGCCAAATACCTACGACTTCTCGAGTGTAGTCAAACGCGATACCTGATACTTACTTACCATTACCACCAATGCCGTAATAAAATTCGCCAAGAATAAATACGCCGGGTAAAACAGTAGCGTAAAATTCCACTGGCCTACGGCGACGAATCCGCACAGGGCGGCGACACTTGAAAATAGATAGGTGGAGGCGCTTTCTGTATCGGGGTCGCGGAGCGACTTTATTATTGTTGGCACCAAAGCTACGGCGTCAGCAAGCAGCGTACCCCATACAGTAAACAGCGAGATGTGCGACATTTCCCACAGCAGCAAGCTGAGCCCGGCAACAGCCAGGCATGAGATATCGAGCCGCGTCCAGCCGCCCCGACCACGCCACAGCGAGAGTAGAAATATCACACTAGTAACGACCAAGTCGCCCACCAAGAACCATACCGAATCATTTGCACCGCTTGCCTCGTAGCTCCACACCGCGAGTGCCAAGATGAGTGTCCAAACAAACCACGTCGTTCGTTCTGGACGGACGCCGCCGCGGATGATCTGCCATATATATGGCAGTGCCCCGACTATGCTTAGCGCAAACGAAAACTCTCCCAGCGTCATACTAACTCCGTGCTGCGGCTATGCGCAGCTCGCAATCGCGGCAGCCATATTGCTAGTGCAAAGAGTAAATTAATCGCCGTAATATATGCTGGGAATACTATTGCCTGCAGCTGGAGCGGCCCGGCAAACAGGATGCATACACCAGCGAGCGTATCGAGCGCATAGAACAAAAGCAATTCTGTGTGCGGCATACGGATAGTTTTACGCAGGGCCGGAGCCGAAGCGGCAATATCCGCAAGAATTGATGCGAGCAGTCCAATCCAGGCATGGCCAAATACTAGCCAACATACAACACCGAGGGCGCACAACAGCAAACAGGCGATGTCGAGCCGGTCGCCGCCGCCAATACCCCGCCGTAGCGACAGCACCCATATAACCATTGCCTGCACAAACGCGACGAGCGCCAGCCACACGCCCGCCCGATCATTAGCGGCGACCAAAGAGATCCACATAATGGCAGTAATAATCATCAATAAAAAGCGCGTCATCCGCTGCGGCCGCGTTTTGCCGCGAATAATCGATACGGCATAAGCTGCGCTTCCGATTACTGGTAACAGCAAGCCCAGTAGTAGCAATATCGTTCTCATAGCACCTCCTAGTGATCCAGGAACCAGGACAACTATAACGAAAAGCAGTTTTAAATACCAAAAGTTGTCCAAAAATGCAGACAACTAGGGTATACTCTGGATATGGACCGGACCGCAACCATCAGCAAATACCTCGGCAAACTGGGCGTAGAGCCCGAAGCCGTAACACTCTACATTGCACTTACAAAGCACGGTCACTCATCTGCCCTGCAGTTGTCGAAGGCTACCGGCATTGGCCGCACACATGTCTATAGGCTCCTAGAAGCACTGCAGCAATGCGGGCTCACCAGCGCCGAACAACTCAGTTACGGAACGCTCTATCGAGCATTACCACTAGAGAACATCGAAGGGCTGCTTGCCAACCGCGAAGCCGAAACGGCCGCCATCCGGCGTAACCTCGGGGCCATGACGGCAGCCCTCCAGGCGATTGCCGGCGGCAGCGGGCCAAAAGCTACCGTGCAGCACTACTATGGCCAGGCCGGCTTAAAGCAGGTCAACTGGAATCTTACCAAGGCCGATAAAGAATACCGCTGCTTCGAAGCCGCCCATTTGTCGGCACACTTGGATAAAGCCTTTGCCCGCCGCCACCGTGAACGATGTTTAGAACGCGAGCTCACTAGCTACGATCTTACCAACGCCACTACCGTACACGCTAAGGAGCTGGAACCGTTTGAGCCCAAACGCACTTTTTTGTGTCATATAGACCCGGAGGTGCTCACGATAAACTTTGAGGTGCTGCTATACAACGACGTCGTAACGCTACTCGATTACACTGAGCAAAACGCTATGGCCATCGAGATACACCACCCCAGCCTCAAAGCCATGATGCAGCAGCTGTTCGATGCTATGTGGGCGCAGGCCACACCCCTCAACATTGAGCGCTAGTTAAGATTGTCGTACTTCAGGGCGGTGGTGACGTACTCTTTTTTGAGCTTACGATCGCCGCCCAAAAACGGGCCCGTTGCATACTCGTGTATGGTTATTTCCGGCCATTGGTCGGCGGTTGCCGTGTGATACAAAGCATTATAAAAATCGCGGTTCATTTCGGCCAAGCGTGGCAGTAGTTGCTCGGCCACTTTGGCGGCGTCTAGCTCCTTAGCGGCACACCCTTTATTCAGCTCTATAGCAATCTCCATACGCTTGTTGTGCTTTTTGTCCTCAATACTGATCAGACGGAAGCTTTCCAGGCGTTTCGCTACATCGCGTATACCGTAGAGTACTTCGCGCACACTATCGGGCGTCACATTCGCACCGTAATAATCAATCGACATGTCCGAACGTCCATAATGGAAGAGGAACGGCAGCTCCAATTTTGGCTCAACGTTCCGTAACTCCTGCCAAAGTTTGAGTTCTTTGAGTACTTTTTTGAGCGCCGGGTAGCGCAGCACATGGCCGCGGTCGTGGATGTTGTAGCGAATTTTAGGTGCGATATTGGTAACGCGCGTCATAGTAAAAACAAGCTCCCCTTTGTCGTTGGTCTCTACATAGTACGACAGTGGATTGTACTGAAAGATCATGGGTGTCACGCCATATTCAACACGCGTAAGACGCTCCCGTAGTTCCGGGTATTTGAGTATGAGCCTGCGCACCGCAATCGTAAACTCATTTTCTGCAGCCATATTTATCTCAAGGTCGGAGGCGCCGTAGCTGCCGCGCACTTCCTGATAGGAATGCAGCAAGTATTCACGCATCGACTCGCTCATACCTTCCCCGCCGTAAAACGCGATCACCTGCAGTTTATTCCACGGCAGTCGCGCGTCATCTGCCAGCGTCTTTAGAAACGGCGGATAGCCCATGATGATGTAGCGATAATGCGGCCCGAATGTGGCGATGGTATGTACGATTTTGTCGAGGTCCGGCCCGGTGGACTTAATAATGCAAATCTCAGACATAGCCATACTCACGTTTAAGCCGGTTGCCCAGGCGCCCAGCGCAAAGGCGTTAATAACGAAGAACTTTTCGTGGCCCAAGGCGCTATGATAACTCAGCTGCAGCAGCTGCTTAGACACGCTGCGCTCCTCTGGCCCGCGCACCCAGCTGGTGGGCGTGCCGCTACTGCCCGAAGACTCGTCTACCACCACACCGCGGCTTGGTATAACACCACCCACGCAGCGCTCTTCGGTGTGGTACTTTTTAACATAGCTTTCTTTATCCATCTCTGGAATCACACTTAAGTCTGGCAAGCCCTTGCGTACTCGAATAGTCGGCCAACGCTTGGCATGTACTTTAATAAACTTTTTATAGGCGGGCACAGTGTGGTACGCGTGCTCAGCATTGTGCCAGGCGCGCCAGGCACCAATCTTCCAGCGTGCCTTTTCGGCGTGCGGTATGAGCAAAAACTTATATAAGCTTTCGGAACTTACAAAGGCCTGCTGCAAGGAGTTAGCCGTGGTTACGAAACTAAAAATTGCTTGCTTGATCAAAAAGTTTATCATCGGGCATTCCTCATACAAATAGCTCTTCCAGCGGCAAACGTTCGCTATGCGGCGGCTCAGCACTGTAGCCAAGCCGCAGTAGCAGCCATACCATCTTTTTACCCTCTTCTTCACTGCCAATGTGCATCTTCTCTAGCATGGCGCGGCGCGAAATGTCATTGGTAATAACCGAACCATATGGATGCAAGTACACGCTGTGTTTTGTAAGGATGAGCCACAGCCGTATAAGCAAATGCCCAGTCTTCATGCGGTCCGCACTCGTCACAAACGGCCCTTGTATCCAGGCAATATTGGCAATACCGCGCATCGTGCGGCCATAGACCCAGTTTACAAGTTGTTTAAGACCTGGCGTTGTCCAAATCTGGTGATGATAGAAAAAGCTGTGCATGAGCGGGCCGGGCATCTGCATTGCTTCGGCCGACAGCCCATCTTTTTTGGCAACCGCTTCTCGTTTGCTATAGCGCAGCCAGCGCTTGAGTTCCTCTCGGGTTGGCGCGTCGTCTAGGTCATTAAAAAGCGAGGCCTGATTCAGCTCAACTACCCAACGTATGGCCTCAGGGTCGTTACGCACAAACATCTCGTGCCCCCAGCGCCTAGCCTCGGCCTGCAGCTCTTGGGTAACAGCTACCGGCACCTTTTGACTGTTATAGGGTAAACGTGACGTGTGACGTCGCAAAAGCAGCTCGGCGGACATATCACTCACCTTGTCGTCGGCCGTAAGTGTCATATCGGCAATTATCTGCGGCGTTTCGTGATCACCACCCGGATAAAGCGGATCGAGCCGGTAAGTGTAGCTCAGTTTAAAGCCAAAGCTGGCAGCGGCAATTTTACAAATCTCTACAAAAATACCAAACGCCGCCTCAGTAAACCGGCCCGATGGGTCGGCCACATACAAACCGCGGCTTGGAATAAACACTACCTGCGCGTGCGTGTCGTCTACAACATGCAGCCTGCATGGCTGCGTATTGTGCGGTGACGGCGTAAATCGGGCATATTCGCCTATTTTGTGCCAAACGGTCGGTATGGGGTTAGTCGTAGCCATTAGTGCCTTTGTACGGATTGTATGTGGTTAGACGCGGGCGGTCAATGCTTACGCCTGAGCCACAAGCTTCAAGATGTCGGCACCATACTGCTCTACCTTCTTGGGGCCGAAACCATTTACCTGCAGCAGTTCTTTTTCGTTCTGCGGTTTGGCAACGGCAACGGCCATAAGAGTTTTATCGTGAGCGATGACATACGGCGGCACACTTTGTTCGCGGGCACGCTCCACTCGCCATGCGCGGAGCGCCTCGAATAATTTTTCGTCTATAGGCGCATGAGCAGCCGCCTCGGCTTGGCGTTCGTGTTCACCGCTAGTCTCGTCGGTTTGCCATGTTGCAATCTCGGCCGCCAGGGTGTCCAGTGCTTGTGCGCTCCGCGCGCGTAGTTCGGTGTCAATTTGTTTAGCCATAGGGCTCACCCTCAGCGCCATGCCGTTCAGGCCATCCAAAATAAGATGCTTGAGTGAGCGCACGCGGCTGAGCGCCACATACCCCATGCCCTCTACAAATGCCCGCGACAAATCTATTCGCGCAGCATCCAGCGTCATGCCTTGGCTTTTGTGTACAGTAATTGCCCAGGCCAGACGCAGTGGCAATTGCGTCAGCTGCGCGCGGCGTTTGTCACCGTCCATAAGCTCCCATGTATCCGGACGCATGGCAATGTGATGGCCGTTCACTAGCTCCACAACCGGAAAGTCAGTGCCCTTTTCGAAGTCGATAACCGTGCCCAAGCTGCCATTGGCATAGCGGCGGTCTTGGGCGTTTTTGATACACATTACCTGCGCGCCTTTTTTGAGGCGCAATACTTCGGGAGCCAAACATGATCGCTTCAACTGCTCTACGTATTGCTTACCGCCGTGGGTTTCCATATGGTATTCATGCTCATCGCCCTCGAGCTCGTCGAGCTGCTCATGGTTCACGCTGTCTACATCAACATTTACGGTAAGTAAACGGGTCTGCGCGGCAAAGGGGTCTGCCTCGGCATTGGCCCGTGACTGCAATTCGTTCAATTGGTTACGCGTAAGCACACCGGCGCGAATACCGTTCAAAATATCGGTATAGGCTTGATCTTCACTCTGTCGGTATTGCTTTTCAAGATAGCAAACTGTGAACACATTTTTTTGCCATGCTTCGGACGAAATAACAAATCCACCCGCCCGGCTGTCGTGCCGATTAACCGGCGGCAGCTGAAAAAAGTCACCGCAGAGTATTACTTGCACGCCCCCGAATGGCTCGTCGGAGCCGCGCACATGCTGGAGTATTTGGTCGACCATATCCAGTCTAAAGTCGTGCAGCATGCTTATCTCGTCTATTACAAGCGTCTCGGCTTTATTAATCAGCTCCTGGCGCGATTTGCTTATCTTGCCAGCCATATGTTTATCGAAGGTGTCGTGTACGCCAATACCCGACCAGGCATGAATAGTGGTGCCATTAAGGTGTGTTGCCGCTAAGCCAGTCGTAGCCGTAACCGCCACATGACGGCCGCGCTTTTTGGCACGGCGGATAAACTTATTAAGCACATATGTTTTGCCCGTACCGGCAGCACCAGTCAGCAGCACGCTGCGGCCGGACTCCAAAATAGCCAGTGCTTCGTCTTGTGTCATACGCGCTTAAAACACCCTTTCCCTCTCCTAGTGTCGTCATTGTAGCAGTAACTCGCCTAAACGGAAGCGTTTTTTGCTTTCAGGCCCATGTAATGCGCTTTTTGCTCGGCCGGTAGATGCTCAACGGCATAACGCAGCGTGGTACGTGGCATAGTGCTAGCATGAATGTCCAGAAACGTAAGCAGCAGCTCCCGGCTCACACGCTTGCCGGTCTCGCGCAACATCCAGCCGACGGCTTTTTGTATAAGGTCTTCTTTGTCGTGCAGTAGTACCTCAGCAAGCTTGAGCATGGTATCTGCTTCGCCCTTTTTTATAAACTCAAAGGCGCTGATAATGGCTACTCGCCGTTCCCAGATGCTGTCGCTCTTTGCCAGTTCGAATAAAAGATCGTGCGGCCCACTCATCAGGTGTTCGCCAATAATAAACTCGGCGGAACTATCCACCAGGTCCCAGTTATTAACCCGCCCTTTGCGGACGTTTTTGAGATACAGATCGAAAATGGCCTGCTTACCGTTGGGGTCCGCTTTGGGATATTGGTTGCCCAAAATAATGACCGCCGCCAAACGGTGCTCGTGCACCGGACTATCGAGCAGCTTTTGCGTTTCTGCAAGGGGCAAATCGGCATACTTTTTACATACCTGCCTCGTTTGGGGTACGCGCACACCAATAAACTGATCGCCGGCGCCGTACTGACCCTCATCCGTCTTAAAGAAACGGGTTAAAAATTGGGCATCAGCGTAGCTGGCGTGGGTCTCTAGTCCTTCTACGACATCATTTGCGGTTGGCTGTGCGTTCATGCAGATAGTATGTCATGCTCTCGACGCAACAGACAAATAGCGGTGTGCGCCGGGCCGGCAGTATGCATTGGTACGTGCTGCACCCTGTCCGGACTGGGTACTAACGCCCTCAGCGGCACGCCTGGGTTGGCCTGTAGTAGATTGTTGAGCTCGTCGCCGTCGGATTGCCGGGCAAAAGACGCCACCACCAGTCCGCCAGGCCGCACCGATGCAGCCAGCGCGCCCACGAATTGTATATCACGCAGTACACGCGGATACATATTGAGCACAAAAGCAGTATCTACCGGCGGGTAGTCAAACCGGGCGCGCTCTTCCAGTGTCCCTATAAACGCTTGAGGGTGGTCAGCATCGAGCATACCGTTACGTATTGCCGCGCGCACGTTGGTTGCTTCCGGCTCTACAACGGTTATATCCTCCAGACCAAGAGCATACAGAGCGGGAACGTACTGACCATAGCGTGAGCCTATGTCGAGGGCGGTTACGCCAAAATCAATCGGCTCATCAAAAGCGGCCAGGTTTTGGTCGATGCGGTTAAAAAAGTTTACCGCCGCCTCTACAAAATCCGGATATGTTGCAGCCCGGATATAATCCTCGGGGCTCATACCTTTTATCATTGCACAATAATACTACTATTTGAGCAAATTAGTAAGCACCCCGGGCCGACAAGCCCGCACATGTCCCGTTTATTTGATCGGCTCGTACTTGCCCAGCACCGTAGGCCGGGGTTTGAACATAATTTGCAGCATCGCTTTGTCGGTGGAAACCAGCTCGCGGGCAATGTAGTTAACGGAATATTCTCGCCTGTGCCCGGCGTCTGCCGCTACACCCACGCTTGCAACACCTAAGCCGTCGCAAGTAGTAATAGCCCGCGGCAAATGGTAGCCGTGTGTTACGAGTGTTGCGCTGGTAATGCCAAAAATATGACGCGCGCGGTAACAGCTGTCGTATGTGTTAAACCCGGCGTAATCCAGCACAATGTTGTGCGCTGGTACGCCGAGTTTTTCGGCGTATTTCCCCATAGCTACCGGTTCGTTGTGGTGCGTCGTGCTGTTATCCCCGCTCAAGAGCAGCACTTGCACACGGTGCGTTTTATAAAGCTGTACCGCGGTTTTAATACGCATTTGCAGATACGGCGTAGGTGTACCGTCGGGCATAACTCCTGCCCCAAACACAATGGCCACCTTACGCGCAGGCACCCATGATGCCGTATACCGTGCTGAGTGCGTCGATAGATTGGCGTATACCGTCGGCCCAAACAGCAGCAGCGCGCACGTACACATTGCACCAAGCACCCACCACCTATACCTAAGCAGCCATCGGAGTATTATCTTCATGCGGTCAATTATAGGCCAGTTTGCAGCAGCATTTCGTCGTCAGTGCTGGACAATTTGAGCGGACGCTTGCGCAACACTTCGTAGCGCAATCCGGTGAGGTTGGACTCCATGTAATCGTCGTTGAGCAAATTTACAAACTTGGTGAGGTCTTTTTGGTTCATGATAATAATGGCACCGGCGTCATCTACCATGAGGTCTACGCCTACTTCTTCGGCGTAGTCGATAATCTGCTCTTGCTTGAGCTCGCCCACTTCCAGCTTTTGCAACTTGTTAATAAGCCCACGATTGCCCTCTACAGCAGATTGCAGCGTCATGCCATCGGCAAAGCTCAATTTGTAGTGCTCCTCAATTTCTTGGACCTTTTTGTTGGCAATGCTGTTCTTTTTGGCGTCAAAACCGAACAGGCGGTCCAGCTTGGACTCGTTAAAAACGTAGAGGTCTTGGTCGAGCACCAGCATGTGTGCTTCGGCCGGCACCTTTAAGGCGGCGGCTTCGAACTGCTTAAAGACCTTGCCATTCACCATCCAGGTGCCTTCACCCTTTAGCATCTGCCCACCAGATAGCGCTTTAATAATGTAAAACGGTTTGTCGAGCTTGGGGTGGCTAATGCGCACCAAGGCGCCCTTAATACGCTTGAGGTCGTGCTCTTCCTCGGTAAACATTTCGATGTCTTTTTCCTGGGTACGGATCCAGTGCATAACCTCGCGCAGCTTTTCTACTTTCTTCCACTGCACGCGCTGGAGCACGCCAGACTCGCCCTCGCCGTCCTGAAGGTCGCGCACTACAATGCCGTTCTCGGCGCCGTCCAGCACTTGCTCTAAGGTATTGTCGATAAACAATTCCTGCAGATGTTTACCTAAACCTGGATCGAGCTTGGTACGGTACACGACGTTGTTTTTGTTAATCCAAAACACCTCAAGCACCAACTCTTCTTTGTACTCAAAGAGGTTGTTGGCCCAGGCAAAAACATCCGTCTCCTGGTAATCATCCTCGGGTTCGGCCAATATATCGGCACCTGGTGCCGGAATAGTATCTGGCTTGATTTCCACCGCCCCTGTTTCGTTTTCGAGTTGAGTTTCTTCTTCTGACATACCACTCATTCTACCGGAGCATTAGTCAAAATGCTGCTGTAAAAAAGGGTTATTTAACGCTTTTTGAGGAGTTGCTGCTCGCGGGCGCGGTTAGCCCATTGGTCGGCTAGTTCGTTACCGGGGTCGTCGTTATGGCCGCGCACCCAGTTGAGGGTTGCTTTGCTGTTGCGATACAAGGGGCAAACTTCGCGAACAATGTCGAGGTTTTTGATTTCGCCGCCCTTTTTCTTCCAGCCGTTCTTTTCCCAGGCCAAAGACCACTTGGTAATGACATTAATCCAAAACTCGCTGTCGGTATAAATCTCTGCAGTTTCACCACCGGAATCTTTAAGTGCGGCAATAATCGCCATGCCTTCCATACGGATGTTAGTGGTGTTGTGCTCGCCGCCCAGCACGGCGACTTCCATGTCTCTAATTACGGCAAAGCCGCCCGTGCCAGGGTTAGGTTCGCAGCTGCCGTCGGTGTAATACACAATCATAAGTTCTTATTCTAACAGATATTTTGCCCGCTACCTTTAGCTCAGCGCATCAACTGCGTACAAGTACTGATTCCCGAAAGCATCGAGCGCTTGTGCATTGCTTGCGGTATTGAACATAGTGAGGCGCATAGGCTCTACTTGTATCGTACCGTCTGCTGCAGTATTTAGACGGCACACAGAGCCAGCCGGTATCTCTACACCAGCCACGTAAATGGGCACCTTATTCAGTGACGTTATAGCGCCATTTCTATTTTTGCTATAGAAGACAGCGTCTTCGGTGATGGCGTTGCCTGCATGTGCCCTGCCAAACTGCACTTCTACATCTTTACAGGCATCATTTTTCGTACCGATACCTCCCGTATACTTTTCAAAAACCAGAGCGCCTTCGGGAGGGTTTTGGGGCTGCAATACATTGCACATAATTGTCAGGGCTGTTTTTGCGGGCCCCTCCTCTAGGCGCTCGGCTGCAGCACGAAGCGTGGTTACCTGGGCTTCATCAACAACCTCACCAAACAGCGCAAGTGAAGCCGACTCACGCCCTAAACCAAGGACACTGTATGCAGTACGTGTTATATCGGCATAGCCATTGCCGTACCTACTTTGATAATGATTGGACTCAGGCCGTTCAGTAAATGCATCGTGGAGCCGTTCGCTCAAGGGGAGCCCGGCCAACTCTAAGCAACCGAGCATGTCGTAAGATGTACGGCTCTCAAAAAATGGTGCATCACCGCGCCGAGCCATCTCAGAAACTTCAATATCAACAACCGGCCGAACCAACTGCTGACCACTTTCATCGGTAGAAACCTCATATACGAAAGTCATACCGTGGGTACCAGCGCGCATTTTAATTTCTCTTATGCCGTCATCACGATCGAATACATCAACCACCTCACGAGGTGGAGTACCTTTTTGAACATTTTCGATAATGCTTCCGAGCGTAGCACCTTCAGCAACACGTACCTTAAAACGGCTTGCCAAGGTAATAAGGGCTGCATCGTTAGCTTCAAGCGGCATTGCCCCTACTTCGTCTGGAGCTACACGAACGCTGCGGTGAGCACGTAACTCCGGCGCACGAGCCTCAAACTCGCGGGCCATGGCGACACCCCATGAGAATGGCGGATGACTACTTGTGTCTTGAGCCACTGCCTCGCGCTGCTGAGCATTTGCTTCATTCTTCTCTAATCGAATCTCAACCTTATTCCCCTTTACGCCCCGCACATAGTTGATGCCCAGAGGGCCGGCTTTGGTGTCGAGAGTTATTACGGGACGGTGTTCGCCCGTCTCTGCAGCCATTTTTTGAGCTGCACTGCGTAAGTCTACCCCCTCAGGACTTAACGACAGCAATAGGGCGTTCGTATCTGTAGCATCAAAACTATCACCCCAATCAACCGGACTATTTACTAGAGCATTCGGATCAGCGTCGGTGAGAGCGCTTGCCAGCTTACATGTGGCGGCATTAAAGAAAATCTCCTGGCTCCGGCGAATCCCGTACTCCATATTGTGGGCGTAGGCCTCGCCCTGTGCGTCCCGAAAATAGGTATCAGGCAGGACCTCTGCCTGGGTAAGCACGGTTTCCGATGGGACTATTGCCGGTGTTTCTATGGTACTAGCACTCAAAATATTTTGTTTTAGCTTATGATAACTATATTAATAGCATAAGCTTTAAATAATTTCAAGTATATGCTTAAAAGCTACTAGCGCGATTCTTCTGCCAGCGAAGTCAAAAGGTCTTGTACCGGCACGCGAGTCTGCTCGGCAGTATCGCGGTTGCGGACGGTTACGGTGTTGTCTTCTAGAGTTTGAAAATCGATGACGATGCAGGCCGGTGTACCTATTTCGTCTTGGCGGCGGTAGCGCTTGCCAATATTGCCGTTGTCGTCCCACATCACTGCGCCTAGCTCTTTCTTGAGCATAGTGTAGACTCCGCGAGCCTTGTCGACTAACTCTGGCTTGTTCTTAAGCAATGGACTTACCGCGGCTTTGTATGGGGCCAAAGTGGGGTGCAGCTTGAGCACGATACGCTTTTCGCCGTTTAGTTCGTCTACATGATAGGCGTTAGTAAGTACGGCCATCATCATGCGGCCCACACCTACCGAACTTTCGATGACGTATGGAATAAAGCGTTCACGCGTGGCTTCATCAAAATATTGCAGGTCACGCCCGCTGCCCTTTTGGTGCGCGCTGAGGTCAAAGTCGGTGCGGTTATGTGTGCCCCATAGCTCTTTAAAGCCCTGCGGGAACTTGAAGTAAATGTCATGCGCGGCGGCGGCGTAGTGGGCGCGCTCTTTTTCGTCGTGCTCGTGCCATTGTAGGTTCTCTTCGGCAATGCCCAGGCGTTCGGTAAGGAACTTCCAGGCAAAGTCGCGCCACTGCTCGTACACTTCTTTTTGCATGTCGGGCTTAATAAAGTACTGCATTTCCATTTGCTCAAGCTCGCGCACGCGGAAGATAAAGTCGCGGGGGCTGATTTCGTTGCGGAAGGCTTTGCCAATTTGAGCAATACCAAATGGCAGCTTGGCACGCATGGTTTCGCGGACGTTTTCGTAGTTAGTAAATATTGAACCGGCGGTTTCGGGGCGCAAGTATGCCACCGAGCTTTCGTCTTCTACCGGACCAACCCAAGTGCGCATCATCATGTTGTACTTGCGGGGTTCGGTGAGGGTCTTTTTGCCACACACCGGGCATGCTTTGTCTTTCAGCAGTTCTTTCAGCTCGCCAAGGTCGGTGGAGTCGGTATCTGCCAAGTGATCAGCACGCAGGCGTGCGCCACAGTTTTTGCAGTCTACGAGTGGGTCGGTAAAACCGGCAACGTGGCCACTAGCTTCCCATAGCTTAGGATTTTGGATGATCGCGCCGTCGACACCAAAAATGTTGTCGTGCTCGCGCACCATGGCCTTCCACCACTCTTGCTTAATGTTGTTTACAACCTCCACACCTAAGGGGCCGTAGTCCCAAAAACCGGCGAGGCCACCGTAAATTTCGCTAGCCTGGAATACAAAACCGCGGCGCTTGGTGAGGCTTACGATGTCTTCTAAAGAGATGTCACTCATGTTCTTAAGGGTACCTTTCAAATTGTGTTAACTGGTTGAATAGATGCAGGAAAATTAGCGTAGGCTAACGCCATTGCCTCGTACTGATCCGTAACCAATTACCGCTTTGAGCGTGTTCATGTCAGGGCTATTATACCCGAAGATACGTTCTGAGCATAGTGCTCACCAGGGGTGATAGCTGTGCGGCCAGTTCCCCGCCGCCCCGCACCTGCGCGAGCACCTTTGCAGGGTGCGCACCAAAGCTCAGCCGCAAAAACTTTATGTGATCGACGCCGTAGTGGCCGCGGCCTGGCAGGGGCGTAAAGCACATGTCGTCGAAGCTAAATTCGTAGGCCTGATCGGCACTCAGTTTGGCGCCTTCGGTATCGGTTCGCAAATTGGGCGTATGCCCCGCCTGGCGCAGCAGCTGGGCCGAAAACCAATACCGTATAACCTCCGGCGGCACCAGGGAGTCGTCGAGCGCCTCAAAGCCGTGGCGCAGCAAATCGAAGTATTCGGGTTCTGGCTCGTCCTCGGTTACACGGTTAAGCAGCTTGATGAGTTCGTAGCCTAGCATGGTGCGGTCGAGATCGGTCACGATGGAGCCATAATGTTTAAGCAGGCGCGTGGATACCAGTGTGCCAATGTCGCCCCTGCCCTTTACGTAAGTTATGGTGCTGACGCTAAACAGCTCGATGCCGCCCGCCAGCTTAGATTTCACACGGCGCACACCTTTGGCCATCAGGCGCAACTTGCCCTGCTGCGGGGTCAGCAGCGTAATAATGCGGTCGGCTTCGCCATAATCGGTGCGCGCCAGCACAATGGCGTCGGTAAGCAGCTGTTTCATGACCCTATATGCTCACGAACTAAGCGCACCAGGTCTTCCAAACTAGCGCGTGGTTTGTAACACACCGCCGTTACGCCCAGGTCGTGTTTGAGCAGCGGCTCGATATCGGCCAATGCCGGTGGCGGCAGCACCGTGTTTACAATCACCGGTATGCGCTCCCAGTCGCCATAAGAACGGAATTCATGCAAAAACTCTACACCGTTGTGAGCGGGGAGCTGGAGTTCCATGATCAAAATGTCAGGGGCCTGGGCATCGGCAGCATCAACAGCGGCCTGACCCCCGGTTACGTGCGTCACCCCGTAACCAGCGTGCAGTAAGGCCTTGGTATAAGTGGCCGCTAATACGGGGTTTGGCTCAATTAATAATATATTTGCCATGAGTACAAATTTTATACAAACTGCAGTTGTTGGCTAGGTTCTAGTGTCGCTGCAAGGCCCCGCTGATGCTGATATTGACCCACATGCAAGCGGCTATTCATAGAGCGCAAAATAGTATCGGCCACAAACAAACCGGCGCCGCTGCCGGTAGCAATACTAGTAAGCGGCTGCCCTGCTTTGCCAGCGAGATCCAATGCGGTACGCCAGCCGTTGGTACTGAGGCGCTCGTACTCGCCGTACATACCGGTAACCAGGCCTTGCGGCGTGCGATGCAACCCCAACGTCACATGTTTGGGACGACGAGCCGTCTTGGCAGCTTCGGCCTCAATAAGGCTAAAGCCTAGCGATAGCAATGCCGCTTTGAGGCCTCGGGCATGGCTCATAACTGGGCCGTAGCGGCCAGACATTTGCAGCTCCAGCTCCACACCGTAATACTTGGCGAAACGGCTGAGATCGTGCGCAGTATCTACGAGCAGCGACGACACCGATACCGGTTCCAGTTCCAGCTGCGTTTGCTCCCGAAGTAATTGTAGCCCCAGTAAATAGCTATCTACGAGTGTCAGGGCAGCAGCAGCCTGGGTGCGAATTGCGGCCGCATCCACGGTAGTGTCATCGCCGGTAAACTGCCCCAGCTCAGCCTGACGGGCAATGGTAGTGAGCGGCGTTTTAAGCTGCTCGGCAATCGACAGCAACAAATCATCAGACTCCACGTGAGAAGTCATCTCTTGCCGCTCCCTCATACCCCTATTGCCCTCACTTTCCGTTCTAACCTCATACTACCACAGACAGTTGCAGCAGCGGCCAGAAAACAACGCAGTAAGGCCTGGATTACGGCGAGAAGGTGATGTTAGACAGGATAGTGTTGTTGTAGTCGGACATAAAATCGTTGGATTCGGTCCAAATCTCGAGCGTAACATTACGCAGCGGCAAAATCACAATGCTGCCACGCTTACTGGCAGTAAGCTGACCATCCAAACGCATACCAGACACGCTCGGCACTTTAGGCAAGCTGTATGGAGTAGCGGTAAGCTTCTTGTTTTGTACCAAATTGGTGTAGCCCGCCAGAATACTGCTGTATGAGCTTGTTACCACACTCACTCGCAGCGAAAATGCGGCAGAGCTATCTACGCTAGGGACATAATCGGGATGGAACCATGCATTAAGGGGTGAATTCCCACCGTTTACAATGTAGGCGCTCCAGGTCTTGGGGTATTGCAGCGTAACGCTGCCATAAGCTTCGGGGCCAACGTATGTTTTGAACGGACTCTTAGCGGCCTCGGCGGCCCTTACGGCATCGCTGGCCTGAGTATTAGTAACCGCAACAGCCACTGCCGCGGCAACCTTTCTATCACTATGATTTTTGTAATCCTGTCGGCCATTAAAGGCCCACACTCCAAAACTCAGCGCGGCAATCAGAAAAACACTGGCCAGAATCAGCGGAATCAGCAAAAGGTTAATCGACCCTTGCTCGCGAGTTGTCTTCATACTGCTCATGGTATCGAAATTTATCTCCCGGCGCAAGCCGCCTGCCCTACTTATACCGATATAAAAACACGCCGTAAGCCTTGGCGTCCGCATGCTTGCCAGGCACTTCAAATGCCACACTGGCAAGACGCACAGGATGCGTGTGCCACCTTGTTATGCGCTTGTCCAATTTGCCCATATGCCGCTGAATCATAAATGCAAAAATAGCATCGGCCTCGGGCCACGCCACCGTAAAGTAATTGCCCCAAATAATTTTGACGTATTTACGGTAACGGCGCGTGCGCAACCAAGACAAGAGTACGAGTAGCGGGCTGAGCTCTATGCCTACCACATGGATTCCCTGCCTGGCCGCGGCAATAAGCACACGACCATCTCCCGAACCAAGCTCCAGCATAGTTTGCCCGGGTTTGAGCTGCAGTAGTTCAAAGGCCGCCTGCATATTGCCCCGCAGCACCGGCACGTATGGTGGCCCAAAGAACACAGTAAATGCTACCAACAGCAGCAACACGGTCAATACGGCCAACAAGGGCATGTACTAACCCTTGCCTACTTGTAGTTTGAGCTGCGTTATTTTGTTCTCGGCCGTTTTAAGCGCTTTTTCAAGTTCGGCCACAAGCTTAAGACCCTGCTCGTACAACTGCACCGCTTCATCGACGTGAATGTCCGGACGCTGCAAGCTAGCCAGCACTTCGTCGAGCTCGGCCTGTAATGATTGATAGTTCTGTTTACCTGTAGACATACCTACTCCTGCTTCATTCTAACATCTGTAATGGTGGCGTCGGCAGCACCCTGGGCAAAACCAATTGTTACGACGTCCCCGGAACGTAAATCTGGCAGCCGGACAAGCTGATTACCCTTACGGATTAGCGCATAGCCCCGCTGCAAAGCGGCTTCGGGGCTAAAAGCAGTAAGCAGCTGGTGCTGATGTGTAAGCTGACGGCGAGCGGTGACTGCGGCCTGTAGGGCAAGATCATGCAAAACACTGCGTGCACCAGCTAAACCTTCCCGCGTATTCTCGAGCGCCTGATTAGCGCAGCGCATGAGCTGCGCTCGATGCGTTTCTAACCCGGCTATCAGTGCCCTCCGGTCGGGCACAAGAAGCTCGGCGGCATTGCTGGGAGTACTGGCCCGCATATCGGCCGCAAGTTCGCTCAAACTTATATCAATTTCGTGGCCAATGGCCACTAATGTAGGTATACGGCTGGCCGCCACCGCTCGTGTTACTTGCTCGGCACTAAAGGCTTGCAGGTCTTCGGGGCTGCCGCCGCCCCGTGTAATAACCAGTACGTCCGGTGGCTTTGCCTGTTGGTTAAACTGCTCTATGGCTGCCACGATTTGGGCCGGCGCGGCCTCGCCCTGCACCTGTACGTCTATGAGCGTAATGTGCAAGCCTCCCCATCGGGCATCAATAATCTTCTGGAAATCGCGGTACGCGGCCGACTCGGACGAAGCGATCAGACCAATACTAGCTGGCGGGTATGGCAAGGCCCGCTTGCGGTCGGGGTCAAATAAACCCTCGGCCGCCAGTTTGGCTTCTAGCAAGGCGGCCGCCTTTTTGATAGACCCCTCACCCACCGGCTGCATGCTCAGTACATTCAGGCTAAAGCCATACAGCTGGTGCAGCTTAGGTACGGCTTTTACGGCTAACAACATGCCATCCTGAAGCGGCCCCGGCAGTTGATATACCGTACCAAAACAGCGCACCGTCGCTTCATCGTCTTTTAAGTCGAAGTATACCCAGCGGTTTTTACTCACCTTAAAGTTAACCAGCTCGCCAGTTACCGTAACATTGGGGTAAGCATACTCCAAGGTCTGATTTAAAAGCGCCACAAACTCGGTGACGCTGAGCGTAAGGTCGGGGCTCATGACGGTTCTTCGGTTTTATGGAGCGTCTTGTGATACAGGTAGTAGCCCGGCGGAATCTGGATGATTGTCGAGAACACGCGGTACATAACCGTAACTGGCAGACTCAGCGCCGCAGGAATACCAGCAGCGGCCAGCACACCGGTCATAAGTGCCTCGTAAATACCCACGCCGCCGGGCAGCACCGACACAAAACCAGCAAAATTAGCTACGGCGTAAGCCAGAATAATGGCACCAATGTTTACCCACTCGCCAAAGGCGATGTAGACAATATAGATGGTCATAACCTCTGTAAAATTAGCCACCAACGACCAAAAAAACGGCCACTTCAATTCGCGGTAATTAGTCTCAATAAGTTTGTAGTTGCCGTGGAACTCCTGCACGAGGCGTTCGGCCCGATCGATACTAATCGTCTCTGGATAGTTGGGTCGAAACACATGAATCAGCCGGTTCAAGAACATTGTCGTGGCCGAAAACGTGACATGAATGCGCTTCTCGGAACCGATAATAAATACGAAAGCAAAGGTACCCACGACCATCAGCGTAGAAACCGACCCCGAAAACAGCACTATCAGGTTACTCGCCCTGCCGTTCACTGCCATAATAAACAAACCAGCTATAAGCAGTATTTCGAATGACACAATCAGCAGAATGAGCTTCATCAGCTGCACTAGCGTAGCTTTGCCCCCGCTAATATCGCCGCGGCGCATACGCATGCCAAAGTATGAAATACCGCTCACGCCACCGCTTGGAAAGACATGATTTACAAAATTAAGCTCAAGCGCCGCCCGGTACACAAATTTGTAGCTCAGCTTGCTACCGACAAGCCTAAAAAGGTCCTGATAAATCTTAGTTTGGGCATGGTAGTTAAACGCCTGAATTGGGATCATGAGCGCCAGAATCCAAATATTAACTTTTGCCAGATTATTAAAGGTGTCGACAATCTGGTGTCGGATGGCGTAAATAAGCACTGCCAACGCCACTAGCGTGACGACGTTAACAATTACCTTCCAGTTCCGCTTTAGGAAATGTGTGTTTTTCCCCATATGACTGCAATTATACGGCAAGCCCGACCTCTTTCTAAAGAAGTCTTGTATACTTATGAAGATAATGATGTATAAAAGTCTATTTATTTTAGGGCGTCAGCCTGCCCTGGGGCGGGCTGAGCTGGAAAGCTTGCTCGGCAGCGAGCACGTGAAGCCCATTAGTGCGGGTGTTGTCGCGTCTGATGTAGATCCGGCAGACCTGGCCTTTAGCCGTCTTGGCGGCAGCATACGCATGGCCAAAGTGCTTACGAGTGCCGATACCACCAACTGGCCAGAGCTGGCCCATTACCTCACACAGACACTTGCCAAGCGCCTAGCCCCCTTGCCCGAAGGCAAGCTCAAGCTGGGCCTGAGTGTTTTTGGCCTGCAAGTAGATAGCCGACAGCTATTCCGCACCGGACTCGACCTCAAAAAAGTCTGCAAAAAAGCCGGCCGCTCCGTTCGCCTGGTACCCAACACCGATCTAGAGCTCAGCAGCGCCCAGGTGTTGCACAACCAGCTCACCGGCGAGCTGGGCATGGAACTACTCTTAGTGCAAAACGGCCACCACACGCTCCTGGCCCAGACCGTCGCCGTGCAAGACATCAACGCCTACGCCGGGCGCGACCAAAACCGACCAAAACGCGACGCACGAGTAGGCATGCTGCCGCCAAAGCTAGCACAAATTATCGTAAATCTGGCCACCGGCCCCCTCAAACCCACCCCAGAACGTGTGGTACTGGACCCTTTCTGTGGCACCGGTGTAGTACTACAAGAAGCCGCTCTTATGGGGTACGGCACTTATGGCACCGACCTCGAACAACGCATGATCGACTTTACCGCCATCAACCTGGAGTGGCTAGACCAATGGCACCCCATTGAAGCCCCCATCCTAGAAGCCGGTGATGCCACCGACCACCAGTGGCAATCGCCCTTCACCGTTGTGGCCGCCGAAACGTATCTGGGCCGCCCCTTAAGCGCCTGGCCCAACCCCGAGGTACTGCAAGAAATTATGGGTACCTGCAACGTGGTTATTGAAAAATTTTTACGTAATATAGCCAACCAAACCCAGCCCGGGCTCCGCCTCTGTTTGGCCGTACCGGCCTGGAAAGCTCCGAACGGGCGCATATATCACCTTCCCCTTCTTGACCATCTCGAGAAAATGGGGTACAATCGAGTGAGTTTTGAGTGTGCCGAGGCGCCCGACCTGGTCTATTACCGGCCAGAACAAATCGTCGCCCGTGAGCTGCTCGTAATAACAAGGAAATAATATGTCACATGTTAAAGCTGGCGGTACCGCCAAAAATGTAAAAGACAGTCCCGGCCAGCGCCTTGGCGTTAAAGTTTGGGGCGGCCAAAAGATTAAGACCGGCCAGGTTATTGTTCGCCAGGTTGGCATGACCAAGCGCCCCGGTAAAGGCACGAGCGTCAGCCGCAACTTTACCCTGCACGCCGACCGCGATGGCGTAGTCACCTACAAGACCCGCCGCGTCCGCCGTTTTACGGGCAAAACTGTGCGCCGCACTGAAGTCACTGTCGAATAATTTCTCGATCAGGACAATAAAAAATAGCCCTTCTGGGCTATTTTTTATTTGGGTCGTAATCTAATAAAACTAGTAGCTCGGCGGCAGCGCCGGGGTCGCCGGGCCAGCGGGCAAAGAAGTGTGAGCCACCGGTGTAGACGCTTCAGATGAAGCATGCACTACTTCGGCCTGTACAGGTTGGACAAATGAACGCAAAGCGCCTGTAGCCTCCTCGAATACGTTGTTTGCAGCAATAAGGTCGTTATGCATAGTGGCGGGGTTCGAATAATCTACGTTAAAGCTATAACCGCCCCGCTTCCCGCTTACATGCGGCCGACCCTGGCTATCGACCTTTACGTGCACAAACCGCTCATTCTGGGCCAGCTTGGTTGGATTAGCAGTAACGGTACCGAAAGGCTGTTGGTCGGCAATCCGTACTTCTGCAAATCCCGAAGGATCAGCATTGGTGCCATCAGGGCGAAGCATAGTAACGCGCACGAGCTTGGCCTTGCCGTCTGCATCCGTGAACTCGCGCCAGCCACCAACATATTCCTGCGGAGAACGCTGCTGGGTCGCAAGACGCACCTTGCCCTGCGCTCTATCGGCAGTAGTAGTGGCGTCAGCTAGCAGTTCGCTAGCAGCCAGCATAGCTTCGTTTTGGGCCATAACCCGAACCATCTCAAAACCATGCGTATTAAGCTCAGCCTTTTGTTCCTCAAGAGGCGTCTCATTTGTACGAGGCACTACGTTTGCGTTTGCTGGATGCGTTTCAGATACTGTCATACTATTTTTACTATTCTATGCTAATTTTTTAAATAACATCCGTATATTAACATGCATTAGCTTTTTAGTCAATAGTACTTTGCTGCACTTGACGCATAGACGTTCCCGCCCTTTGAATAAAGGCGAGTCATAACATTTTTATGTTATTCAGACGACGAAGCTACTGTGCGGCTAACCGAGGTGCTTCTTGATGTGGTCGATGACGTCGGTAATGACTACCTGGGACTTTACGAGATAATCGTCTACGCCGAGAGATTCAGCCCGCTGGCGGTCGGCCTCTTGGCTGAGGGCGGTGAGCATAATGATTTTGAGATTCGCGGTTTCGGGGGTGTTACGTAGGATGTCTAATACATCGAAGCCACTTACCTTGGGCATCATAACGTCTAGGAGTACGAGGTCGGGCTTAAAGCTGATGGCCGCAGCCAGAGCGTCTTCGCCGTTGGCTACGCGCTTAACATCAAAGCCTTCGGCTTGGAGGCGTACTAGATACACACCTGCCAGTGCATCATCATCTTCTACGAAAAGAATGCGCTTAGGGTGGGCCGGTGCTTGCTGAGGGGCGTCTGAAACAGCGCTGTTTTCCATATCTTAAAACTACATTAAGCGGCTTACTTTTGCAATAAACTGGCGATGAAACTCTTAAACATAGGGTGTGCGCGGTTGGGTCGCGACTTGAATTCCGGGTGGAACTGACTGGCCATAAAAAACGGGTGGTCGATGGCTTCTATCATCTCTACCAGATTGCCATCAGGGCTTAGCCCCACTGGGCGGATGCCCCATTGCTCGTATTGGTCGCGGTATTCGTTACTGCATTCATAGCGGTGACGGTGACGCTCCACAATGTCGGTGGCGCCATAAGCCTTGGCCGCCTTGCTGTCTTTGGCAATCTTGCATGGGTAGTTGCCCAGACGCATCGTACCACCGGTGTTTTCCTTCCCCTGCTGCCCTGCCATGGTGCTAATAACCAGGTGTTGGCCTTTGGGGTCCAGTTCTGCCGTAGTGGCATCTTTGAGGCCGCCGTTGCGGGCGGCGGCGATAACGCCCATCTGCAGGCCCAGGCACAAACCCAAATAAGGCACCTTGCTCTTGAGAGAGTACCGGGCGGCGGCAATCTTGCCTTCGAGGCCGCGCGTACCAAAACCGCCGGGCACAACGATACCGTCGATGTCCTTAAGCACTTCAGCGGCATCTTTAGCCTTTTCAACGCTCTCGGCGTCAATCCACTTAATGGTAATGTCGGCGTCGTTAGCCCAGGCGGCGGCCCGCAGCGACTCAAATACCGACATGTAGGTATCCTGGTTATCAAGATACTTAGCAACAACACCTACGGTAACGTGATGCGGGTGGTCGCCCAAGGCGTGCTGCACCATGCGCGACCAGTCAGTAAGGTCGGGCTTTTTGGTTTTGAGACCCAGCTGCTTACAGACAACGTTGGCTATACCGCTCTCTTCGAGCGTGAGCGGCACTTGATAAATACTCGGGGCGTTGGGCAGCAAGGCAATGGCGTCCTCGGGGACGCCGCTAAAGAGGCTAAGCTTTGCCTTAGCGGCGGCGCTGGCGGTTGCCTCACTGCGACCCACCAGAATGGTGGGACTAATACCGAGGCCACGGAGGTCGCGTACTGAATTTTGGGCTGGCTTGGTCTTGGTTTCTTGGCTTGCGCCCAAGTATGGCAAGTACACAACGTGCACGTAGGCGCAGTTCTGCACGCCAACACGCATACCCAGCTCACGGATAGCCTCTATAAAACTGAGGCTTTCGATGTCGCCCACGGTGCCGCCAATTTCGACGATGTGTACGTCAAAGCCCTCGCCGGCATCCTGGATAAACTTCTGGATGGCGGCCGTAAGGTGGGGCACAATTTGAACGTCCTCGCCCTCGTAACGGCCGGCACGCTCATCTTGAATCACACGCAAAAAAACGCGCCCGCTCATAAGAGAGCTGGAGCTGGTGAGTTCTTCGTCGATAAAGCGCTCGTAATGGCCGAGGTCTAGGTCGGTTTCGGCACCGTCTTTCGTAACAAAACACTCGCCGTGCTCACGGGGGTTGAGCGTACCGGCGTCGACATTGAGGTAAGGGTCACATTTTTGGAGATTAACATGGAGTCCACGGGCTTTTAAGAGATTGGCGAGCGAAGCGGCGGTAATTCCCTTTCCGAGTCCAGAAAGGACGCCACCTGTTACAAAAATATATTTCGTTGCCTTCGGCACTCCGCGTACCTCCCTCTAAACCTTTACGTGTTACCTGTTTCGGTTTGATACTACCCTACCGGGCCTCTCTCTGACAAGAGAAAACGTATAAACTACATCATTAACTATTTATGAAACTAATTGCGGCATCTTTCTGGGGGTCCTTCCCGCCCTTAAAGTCGTCATCGGTACGCTTCACTTCGTGATCTGGCTTGATGCCCTTTTTGTCGATATTTTGGCCATTTGGGCGGTACCAGCGGGCAACGGTAACTTTTAGCTCGCCACCACCGGGCAGTTTCTCGATCTGTTGTACACTCCCCTTACCATAACTCTTTACCCCATAAAGCGTAGCTACCGAGTTGTCGCGGAGCGCGCCGGCGGTAATTTCTGAAGCGCTGGCGCTGCCGGCATCAATGAGCACCGCAGTTTTAATGCCCTTAAGCGGGTTGTCACCGTTTGCAAACTCACTCGATATTACTACACCATCACGCTTTTCTTGCAGTACGAGCGCTCCCTGAGGCAGCCAGAGACTGGAGACTGATACGGCTGCGTCGAGTAATCCGCCGGGATTACCACGCAGGTCGAGTATTACACCTTTAACATTATGGTCGGCAAAGTCTTGCGCAGCCTGCCGAGCGAGCTTGGCGGTATCGTCGCTAAATTCGTTAATTTGCATATACCCGATATTATCGTCCGAGATTTGCCATTTTACGCTGGCGATCTTGATATTGTCGCGGACGATGTTAACGGTCTGGAGTGTTTTATCACGAACGATGCCTAGTGTCACCTTACTGCCCTTAGGGCCGCGGATCTTGCTTACGGCGTCGTCTATGGTCATACCGGTAGTCGTGGTGCCGTTAATGGTGGCGACTATGTCTTGCGGGCGCAAACCAGCCTTACTTGCTGGCGCGCCATCTATTGGCGCCACGATAATGAGGTCACCTTGAGAATTCTGACCCAGCTCAGCGCCGATGCCACTAAAGGTACCGTTAAGTTGGTTATTAAAGTCTGTGGCGTTTTTGGCATTAAAGTACACCGTGTATGGGTCGCCCGTAGACTGTGCCAGACCCGTCTTTATGCCATCGAGTAATTTCGTAGTATCGAGTTGGCCATCGTAGTTTGCCTTCAGGGTATCGTACATTTGCTCAACACTGGTGTAGTCGAGGTTCGCTGGCAGCGTCTTGTTCTGGCTTTCGACTCCCGAAGAAAAACCAATACGGCCCCGCCCCGCCCAAAAACCAATATCAAAAATACCCATGGCGACCACCACGGCACATAGCCCGTACAAGCCCCGCATAAGCCACTGCTTCTTTTTCCCACGACCATCATCATGCGCTGCTTGCACTACAAACTCCCTCACTTCTTGCTTATGCTGTGATTATACCGATGGATGCGATAGAACGCCACTTAAATGAGCGAAACGTAACTATCTAAAGTGGATAAAGACCCAGCCACTGCTATCCAGCTGCGCCTTGCTAATACGCGCTTCACTGTAGTTGCCATCATATAATGCGTTGTACTGGCTAATATATACGTCACCATTGTCGTACACATGTTCGATGTAGACGGCATGTCCCCATGGCTGCGAGTTTTTGATACCAACCACAACGTCGCCGCGCGGATTATTGTCTACGGGTATGCCGGTAGCCCGGGCATCGTCGTCCCATTGATTGGCGTTGCCCATACCAATATTACCCCAGCCGTACATGTAGCCGGTCTCGTGCCATACGCGCCAGGCAGTATAAGAAACACACTGGCGGTATTCCATGCCCCATGGGTCATAGCCGCCGTTCGGGAAGCCGGCGCCAGCCCACGGATAACCGGTAGTGTCGGGAATGTTTACTAGGCCATTACCAAATAGCTTGGCGTTTTCTATGGTCTGCTGATGGCGCAAGTCGGCCATCTTGGTCTGGTTAGCCTTAATCTGCTTATTGTAAGTGTTCTGCTGGTCTTGGTTATATGCGAGTAGTGATGCCTGCTGGCTACGGTCGCTGTCGAGCTGCGATTGCTGCGTGCGCTGGTCGGCCAGCAACTGGTCCACTTTAGTCTTCTGCTCTTTTAGCTGGCGCTGCAAGGCATTAATCTTGAGCAAAGTCTCCTGCACCTTGTTCTGAACATCGGTTCGGTATTGCTGCTTATCGACAAAATCGCTCAAATTGCCTGAGCTTGCCAGCATTTCGATGGTTGTAGGCTGACCGTCGACATACATCTGCTTAATATCGGCGCCAAGTACCGCCTTTTCGCGGTCGAGCTCAGCCTGGTTGGTGTCGATTTGCTGCTGCAATTTGGTCTGCTGTGCGACGTTGTCGTTAATAAGCCTTTGGACGGCATCTATCTGGGCCTGTAATTTATTAATGGCGTCTTGATAGCTACTCGCCTGGTCCAGCAAGCCATTCAGCACATCCTGAGACTGTGCGTTCTGGGCGCGCAATGCAGCAATTTGCTGATCGTACTGGTCGGCACGAACGCTGGGAACTACACTCAAGCCAAGCGTCAGTACGCTTGCCAATGTAAGCACTGGCACGCCAGTAAGGCGGTACCACGTCGTTTTTTTGTTTGTTGCTTTTTGTTTCATGGTGTTATGTACCATTCCTATTTTTAACATACCACAATCCCCCTAATGGTTCAAGGTACGTGCTTGTAAGGTTCCTTCGGCGGAGACAAATATCGAGGATAAAAATCCCCGATATTTTTGTGTCTTGTAGCCCGTTTTTAGCGTTTTATTTGCTTTTAAATTTGAGATACCGCCGGGTCGCTACGGTAGATGATGCGGCACCAATTAGTATACCAAGCCCCAGCTGGACGGTCAAAAGCATCCAAAAATGCATGCCAAAATAATGTGCAGCGTAATTAATATCCAGAAGACCCAGGCTGGTTGCCTGCAAGGCCGAGCTGCTGGCAACAAACAGAAGATGCACCAAGGTCACCGATACCAGAGCGGAGATCACTCCGTACACGATAGTCTCCACCACAAACGGCCCGCGAATATACCAGGTAGTAGCGCCAAGCAAGCGCATAATAGTCAACTCGTCGCGGCGGTTAAAGATAGCCATTTGGATGGTATTAAAGATGATAAGCGCCGAAATGATAACAAATACCGCTACGGCGACAATGCCCGCCTTACGCATAATGTCGGTGGCGTGGGCAATCTTATCGATAGCCGCCTTGCGATCAGCCTGGTATGAGGTCCGGTCGATAAGGCTCTTGTACTTATTTTGCGTGAGCGCAGCCTGAATAGCGTCTATCTTGTTCAGATCTCGTGGCTTTATAAGAATAGTTGCTGGGATGGGGTTATCGGTAGCGTTAATGGCGCTCAGCAGTTGGGCGTTGCCGGCGTTTTGATCTTTGTAGCGCTCTAGCGCTTGCAGTTTGTCTAGGTACGTCACCTGTTTCACATTAGACAGCCCCTTGAGCTCGTCGATCATGCCGTTGATGTCGCCACGATCGGCCGAATCTTTGAGATATACCGATACGTCAACCTTATTCGTTATCTGGGCGATGGTGTTACTAAATGTTGCATTGGCAATAACCGAGAACAACACAATCAGCAGCGTAATGATCATAACGGCCATGGCAGCAATAGCGAGCCAGGCATTTCGGACAAAGTTGACTAAGCCCGTGTTAATTATGCGGGTAAACGTTACTATCTTACGGTTCATATCTTGTATTCTGCCCCGGCCCTATCGCTGCTAACCTGGCCGTGAGCCAAGGTAACCACCCGGCGTTTGAGCTTGTTAACGATTTCTTGGTTGTGCGTCGTAAGCAGCACCGTGGTACCGTAGTGATTAATCTTTTCGAGCACCTTAATGACATCCCAGGCATGCTTAGGGTCGAGGTTGCCCGTAGGCTCGTCGGCTATCAGAATCTTTGGCTGACGAACAATAGCCCTGGCAATGGCCACGCGTTGGCGCTCACCGCCCGATAGCTCCATAGGCAGCCGCTTTTCTTTGCCGCGCAAGTTCACAATATCGAGCACTTTAGGTACAGTTGCTTTAATTTCGTGGTTGGTAGCGCCGACAATTTCGAGCGCAAAGGCAACATTTTCAAATACGGTACGATTAGGCAATAGCTTAAAATCCTGAAATACCACGCCAATTTTGCGGCGCAAAAGCGGAATATCCCGGTCGCGAAGCTTGTCGTAATCGATGCCGCCCACAATTATTTTGCCGCTGGTCGGTTTTTCTTCTCGGGTAAGCAAGCGAAGCAGTGTTGTTTTGCCGGCACCACTCTGCCCTACCACAATCACAAACTCGCGCGGCTCAACGTGAACACTTATGCGGTCCAAAGCCGGCGTAGCCACCTTACCATACGTCTTTGTTACCCTGTCCAACAAAATCATTAGCTTAATTATACCAAACGATTGCTTGCATATAAAAACGGCCGTCCTAGAAATGACGGCCGTTTCTCTAAATCGTTACGCTATCGTTAAGGCGTTTGATCATCCGCTGGGGTTTCAGCAGACGTTTGCGCCGCTGAATCCACCGTAGTTTGGGCGGCATCTACTACCACCTGACTTTCTGCAACTTCTTGGCCTACGTGCTGCGCTGCAACTGCATCAGCTTGTGGGCCAAATGATGTACCGACGTTTTGGGTAGCATTCTGTGTGTCGTTTGTAGGGTCTTCTTGCATGTGTTTGTATGTTCCTTTTTTGTATTAGTTTAGTACAGTTGCTTACTATAGCATAAGCGCAATAAAAGTCAAGTTATACCAGACCGTTATTGACCGGATCGTTGGGGTTTGGGGGCAAAAAGCGCGGAGATACATCGTAGGAGTAACGCCCGGTGCCCGGATCGATATATGTCTGAGGGCGCAGTTGCCCGCCATACGGACGCGGGAATGGAGGCATGACTCTTGCCGCCTCTTCGTCGTATGCAAGCGCGACGCGTAAATCTGCAGTATCGGGACGCATGTCATCTGGGTTGTTTACCTGGTCCTGTATGCGCCCAAGCTCGCCCCAAACCGTCATAATGGCCTCGTCCAACGGATCAGGTACTTCGACATACCGAATCGGTAGATTGTTCGAAAAATATTCTGCCGCCTGATCCTCCGGCGACGAAAGCGTGTGATCAAATAATTCTGACATAAATATTTATTATACAACTTATGTATATATTTGTCTACTTGCCCAAGGTGTGGTCGAGGTAGGCGTCGATGAATGGGTTAAGATCACCGTCGAGTACCTTTTCGGCGTCAGAAGTTTCGCAGCGCGTCCGCAAATCTTTTACCTGCTTATAAGGATGGAGCACATAGGAGCGGATTTGATTGCCCCACTCTGCCGATTGGTTTGGCCCTTTAAGCTCGTCTATTCTTCCCTTATGTTGCTCTAATTGCAGTGCTATAAGCTTGGAGCGCAAAATAGTAAGCGCCGTTTCTTTATTCTGCAGCTGGCTGCGCTCGTTCTGAATAGCAACGGCGATACCGGTCGGCAGGTGCGTGATGCGCACCGCCGAGTCGGTGGTGTTTACGCTTTGGCCACCGTGGCCACCGCTGCGATAGACGTCTATGCGTAGATCTTTGTCATCAATTTCGAGGTCTTCAGGCCTATCTACTTTTGGCAAGATATCTACCTTAGCGAAACTGGTCTGACGCAAGTTATCGGAATTAAACGGACTGAGGCGCACCAAGCGGTGCACGCCATGCTCACCCTTCAGCTTACCGTAAGCAAACTCGCCACTAATTTCTATAGTGACGCTCTTGAGGCCGGCCTCGTCACCAGCCGATTCGTCTATGGTAGTTACGTCATAATCATTCTGTTCGGCCCAGCGCACATACATACGCAGCAGCATCTGCGCCCAGTCTTGCGCGTCAGTGCCGCCAGCGCCGGCGTAGATACTGAGGATGGCGTCGTGGTCGTCATACGGGCCCGCAAGCTTAAGCTCTTCTTTGAGAGCGCCGAAGCGCTTGAATAGTTCATTCAGATTACTGCTTATATCGGGACGCATGGTCTCGTCGCTAATCTCGGCCAGTTGGATAAGGTCATCGATGTCTTTTTGCATATCGAGCCACGGCTTGGTGCGCAGGTCCAATTTAGCCTGCTGCTTCATGACCTCCTGAGCCTTTTGCGGCTCCTGCCAAAAATCCGGGCGCGCCGCCTGTTCGTCTAAGTCCAGCTTGCGCTGCACCAGGCCGTCAATATCAATCCGCTCGGCAGCTGCTTCGATCTCGACCTGCAAATCGAGAGATTGCTGGTGCAGGTCTTCGAGCATCGGTTATTTTTCCTCTTCGGAGCGCTTCCACAGCGGCGCAATTTGTGTGTACAGATCGCTGGCGAATGGTTTTTCGCAGTTACTCAAGATGCCCAGGCCCCAGATGTTGTCATCAAACAGCGCGCGGGAGGTATCCACAATTTGCGCCTTGGTAATAGCCTTAATACGGCGCGGTACTTGGTAATAATCTTCAACAACTTCGTCAAAGAAGTAGCGGCCGCTGTAGCCACCGGCTACACCGGCTACAGTTTGGGCACTACGCTGAAAGCGCCCCAGGGCGTAGGCTTTGGCAGCCTCGATGTCTTCGGTGGCAATTTCACCGCGGAAGACATTCGTGAGCTCGTCTATAACGATATCAAACAGTGCCGGCGCATTTTTTTGCGATACCTGCGCCCCAAACCACCAGTTGCTGCTGAGCTTGGTCTGGCCAAAGCCGCTGCTCATGCCGTACACCAAACCCTTCTCGCGGGCTGTGCCCAAAATCTTGGAGTACAGCGTCTCGGTAAGCATGGTATTTACCAGATTAAGCGCGTCCGTCTCCGGCTCGCTCATGCGGCGCAGCATAAAGCTGTCTATGTAAAAATACAAATTTTTAACCGTCTTGTTGTGGATGTACACAGGGCTACGCTGTGCCTTTGGACGCTCGTCGGGAAGATCGATACGAATATTGCCCATAGGCAGCTCCACGTGCTCCATAATGGCTTTAACGGTCTCTTGGCGCTTAGGAGTAAGATTGCCGGCAACAATAAAGCGAAGATTGCGCGTGGTGTGCGTGCGTTCGTAGTGCTCACGGACGTCACTCACCGTTACGTTATCCATAAGCTTCAGGCGCTCTTCGTCGGTCTTAGCCATAAAGCCGTACTGCTCACGCAGCGCGAGGCTTAAGTGCCGGAAGTGGTTATTGGCACGCGTGATAAGCTCTTCGCGGACGTTCCCTGCCTCGGCCTCAAACTCGTCGGCCAAGAATAAGGGCTTGGTAATTGCCAGCAGCATAAGCTCCAAAATGCGCTCCCACTCAAAGTCGGCGCATTCGGCCTCATAGCTAATCTCATACACGCTGGTACTGGCATTATTGTAGGCGCCGTTTTTCTCCAGCTCCGCCTGAAACATTCTACTCTTGGGGTATCGCTCGTTGGCGCCCAGCAGCAGGTGCTCCATAAGATGGGGCGTTTCCCACTTATTGGTGTCCACCAGGTACTCGCCGGCGCGGAAATTAAATTCCAGCGACATGACCGAGGCATCGGGCACGTGAATAAGCAGGCCTTTAGCGCCATTTCTAAGCGTCAGTTCTGTAACAACATGCTTCATAGCTAACCGCGCGCTACTTGCGCTTGCGTCCCTTGGCTTTGCGCTGCCGCTCTGCCTTGTGCGCCTTCTTGCGGGCGGCTGGCTGCTTCTTGGCAACGGCCGCTTCTTTTGCTTCACGGCTACGGAAATCGGCTTCTTCGAACTCGTCGTCGGCGTCCAAGATGCGGTCGGCGTTGCTAATGGATTGACGTGCGGCACGGGTTAACTCGGTTTCGGCCGGCTGCTCAAGCATTGACATGTCGACCGGTTGTGCATGGAACACCATGCGGATAACATCTTGCCGCAGGTTAGCCTGCATTTCCTCAAACAATCGCTGACCCTGACGGCGGTACTCTACCAACGGATCGCGCTGGCCAATGCTGATCCAGTGGATACCTTCACGCAAGTGGTCCATATTCTCAAGGTGCTGCATCCAGAGATTGTCTAAAATCTGCAGATAAATATCGCGTTCTACTTTACGCAAGATTTCCTTGCCGAAGGCTGCTTCGCGGCCGTCATATAATTCGTGTGCTGCTTTTGCAAGCACATCGCCAAACTTGTCGGCCGGTGTATCAAACAAACGGTCAAGCGTTGCTTCGTCAAACGGGAATGTCTCACGAATAATGCTTTCGAACTGCTCTGTAAGCAGGTCTGGTGAAGTTGACATGAGGTGCGCTTGCTCGTCAGCAAATATCTTGACGCGCTTACTAATGTCATCAGAGCGCAAGATTTCCTTACGCATAGCATAGGTTGCTTTACGGTGGCGGTTCATAACATCGTCGTACTGCACAACGTTTTTGCGTTGGTCGAAGTGGAAGCCTTCTACCTTCTTCTGGGCGCTTTCGAGCGAACGAGAGATCATACGGTTTTCGATAGGTGTTTCGTCGTCTACTTTGAGGCGTTCCATGAGGCCAGCAATGCGCTCACCACCGAAGATACGCATAAGGTCGTCCTCGGTGCTTACGAAGAACTGCGTGACGCCGGGGTCGCCTTGACGTCCGGCACGGCCGCGCAGCTGATTATCGATACGGCGTGATTCGTGGCGCTCGCTTCCCAGCACAAACAAACCGCCCAGTTCTTTCACCTCTTCGTCGAGCACGATGTCGGTACCGCGTCCGGCTATGTTAGTAGCTAGTGTAACAGCACCCTTTTGCCCGGCGCGAGCAACAATAGCCGCTTCTTTTTCGTTATTCTTGGCGTTAAGAACTTCGTGCGGCACACCGGCTTTCGCAAGCATGTTGCCGAGTATTTCGTTCTTTTCGATAGACACCGTACCCAGCAGAACCGGCTGGCCCTTGGTGTGCAGCATCTTAACCTCGTTGACGATAGCCTTAAACTTACCCTTTTCGTTCTTGTAAATACGGTCAGGACGGTCTGCCCGAGCCAGCTTACGGTTAGCGGGTACTTCAACGACGTCCAGCTTGTAAATCTGGTGAAATTCTTCGCTTTCGGTCATAGCTGTACCCGTCATGCCAGAAAGCTTCTGATATAAACGGAAGTAATTTTGGAACGAAATAGTAGCCAGTGTCATGCTTTCTTGCTGCACTTCTACACCTTCTTTGGCTTCGATGGCCTGGTGCAAGCCCTCGTTGTAGCGGCGGCCTTTGAGCAAACGGCCGGTAAATTCGTCAACGATGACAATTTCGCCGTCGTTGGTCACTACGTAGTCCTTATCGCGCTTAAAAAGCGCTTGAGCACGAAGAGCCTGCTCAAGGTGATAAATAGTGCGAATATTTTCGGTAGCGTACAGGTTACTTACACCTAGAACCTTTTCGACCTTATCGACGCCCTTTTCGGTGAGGATTACGGTTTTGCGCTTTTCGTCTACTTCGTAGTGCTTTTCATTTTCGAGCTGTCGGGCAACCTTGGCGAATTGCGCGTAGGCGTTACCGCTAGTGACACTTGGGGCAGAAATAATCAATGGCGTGCGAGCTTCGTCAATCAGGATGGAGTCGGCTTCGTCGACAATGGCATAGTGCAGTTCGCGCTGACGAAGCTGCTCTACCTCGCGGACCATGTTGTCACGAAGGTAGTCGAAGCCGTATTCGTTGTTAGTACCGTAGGTAATATCTGCACCGTAGGCCTCTTGGCGTGTTGCAGGTTTGAGATGACGAAGACGCTCATCTTCGTGCTCGGTGTTGTTATAGTCGGCGTCGTAAATGTAGGAATGGTCGGCAACAATAACGCCGACAGTTAAGCCAAGATAGGTATACACCTTGCCCATCCAACCGGCGTCGCGCTGGGCCAGATATTCGTTTACGGTTACAAGGTGAGCTCCTTTACCGGTAAGCGCGTTCAAAAATATCGGCAGTGTAGCTACCAATGTTTTGCCTTCACCCGTCTTCATTTCGGCAACATTTCCTTCGTGGAGCACCATGCCACCAATAAGCTGCACGTCAAAATGGCGCATGCCCAGAGAACGGTCGGCCGCTTCGCGCATCAG
Source organism: Bacillota bacterium (assembly GCA_035478295.1). Lineage (GTDB taxonomy): Bacteria > Patescibacteriota > Saccharimonadia > Saccharimonadales > UBA4665 > PMNU01. Next base: position 190,346 of record DATIJU010000014.1, read on the forward strand.
CGCAAAGGCATCGGGCAAAATTTTATCCAAGCTCTCTTTTTTGAGACGCTTCTTAAGAACATCCGTCTGCTCTTTCAGTTTCGAATCGGACATCTTCTTGTACTTGTCTTCGAGTGCATTAACCTCACGGACGCGCTTCTTTAGGCGTTTGACAGTGCGCGCTTGCGGGTCACCGAGCAATTTCTTGAACAGACCATTCATGATCATCTAAACTCCCTCTTTCGTCGTTTTCGGCTTACGACATATTGTAACCCGAACCACCAGAGAAAACGAGACCCATTCGGCTAAAAATGGTCTGATCGCCCGGGCTCTAGGCCGGCGAACGCTTAAGACGCGCGAGCATACGCTGACGAAGCTTAGGCCCGTCGTGCATTTCTTTGTATTTATGCAGCTGCTTCTTGAGCTTTTCCTCGACAATGTCGACGGCAGCATACATATTGATAGTGGTTTCGGTAAGCGTCACTACTTCGTGCGGCAGGTGCATAATGACTTCACAGGTGCGGATTTGCTTATCTTTTGCCTTGCCCTCTTTAAGCTTAACCTCGGTGTGCACGCTGGCACGAGCGTGCTTGGGGATGTACTTGTCCAGGCGACCGATTTTTTTGAGTACATACTTACGCAGGTCCAGGCCCACGGTCATATGAACTCCGTCGATTTCGAGTTTCTGGATCATATACCCTCCTTAATTGTTATAGTTCGGCAATGCCGCCCATGAAGGGGCGCAATACTTCGGGGATCATAATGCGGCCATCTTTGGTCTGATAATTTTCGATGATGGCCTTTAGTATGCGACTCATGGCAAAGCCTGTCGCGTCGGCGGTATGGACGAGTTCGATGCGGCCGTCAGAGCGGCGCACGCGGATTTTGAGGTCGCGCGACTGGTAGTCGGTCATGTAATCGGCGGTGTGTGTTTCGCGGTACTTGCCCTGGCCCGGGAACCAACAATCAATATCAACGCCAGCGGCATTGGGCTTGCCGATGTCGGCCGTACACTTTTGTACGTAGCGGTACGGCAAATGCAGCTGCTGCATAAGAAACTCCTGAATTGCGATATGCAGTTTGTGTTCCCCAAGGCCGCTCTCCGGCGTGGTAAAGGACTCCATTTCGAGCTTGTCAAACTGGTGCAGACGGAAGATACCTTCTTCGTCTTTACCGTAGGTGCCCGCTTCGCGCCGGAAGGACGTGCTGTAGCCTAGGTAGCGGATCGGGAACATGTCTTCGGGCAGTATTTCGTTCCAGTACATAGTACATAATGTGTGTTCAGCGCTGGCGTTAAGCCACAGATCGTCTTGCTCAATCTTGTAGGTAACTTCTTCGGCGTTTAAACGAGCCGAGGCAACGTATGGCTCGGTGCGTAGCATTGCCGGAGGCAGTACCGGTGTGAACGGTTTAGTGCTTACCTTGAGATCATTATCTTGTACAATCTTACGAATAATGGCTTCATCGCCAAGCGTCTGCATAACAAACTGAATAAGCCCGAACTGCAAGCGGACAATGCCGCCCTTTAGGTATGCAAACCGGGCGCCGGCGATTTTAGCGGCGCGCTCTTTGTCGATAATGTCGTGCGCTTCGCCCAGCTCGAAATCGTGCTTAGGCGTAAAGTCAAACTGCGGCAGTTCGCCGACGGTCTTGGTGACTACATTCTCGTCCTCGGTAGCACCTACAGGAACATAGTCGAGTGGCATATTTGGCACAGAATGTAGCAATTTCTCGTATTTTACGTCTACTTCTGCAAAGCGCGCTTCGGCAGTGGCGAGTTCGGCCTTAATGGCCTTGCCCTGCTCGATAAGTTCAGGCTCGGGCTTGCCGCCCTTCATTTTGCCGGCGTTGTCGTTGCGCTTTTCGCGTAAGGCCTCTACCGCAGTTAACAGGCCGCGGCGCTCACCGTCCAAACGCAGCAATTTGGTGACGTCTACTGGGTAGCCTTTTTGTTTCGATTTTTCTGTAACTTGGTCTGGATTATCGCGGATATATTGGATGTCGATCATGTTTTCGTCCTTATAATGATTAGAGATTGAGCTTGAGCGCTCGGTCAACTCATGCGGCTGGAACGAAAACTGAGACTGGTCTTGGAAACGTTATGCTTCATCACGTTTTATTATAGCATCCAAGAAAACTAAAGTAGACTTTACTAGACGGTGGTTTTATTCTTTCGTATATTCGGGACAACTAAGGAGCCTTGTTATGAGCCTAGACGTCAAAATACACACTGCCCAGACCAGTATCCTGCGCGAACTGCTGTTTCACCCCGAAGCCGGCTATGCCAAGATGCAAAAACCAACGGGCCTTACGAGCGACCATTTTAACTTTCATATTGCCCGGCTCGTAGAGCTTGGCATGGTAGAAAAAGTAAGCCGCGGCACCTACCGCCTGACATCAAAGGGTAAAGAGTACGCTAACCGGCTCGATACCGACAACAACACTATTGAGCGCCAACCCAAAACGGCCGTTATCCTCGCGCTAGAGCGCACAACCCCTCAGGGCGAAACCGAATACTTGTTCCAGGAACGCCTCAAAAACCCCTACTTTGGCTACTGGGGATTGCCGAGCGGCAAGCTACGGTGGGGCGAGACAATCGTAGAATGCGCAGCCCGTGAATCGCTGGAAGAAACAGGCTTGTCGGCCACTTTCACGGTAATGGGTGTCTACCACGAGCAGGTTAAGTCTGCCGAAACCGGCGACATGCTTGAGGACAAAATCTTTTTTGTAACACGCGGCGTTAATACCGCCGGCACACTACAAATCGATTTCGAAGGCGGCCATAACGAATGGATGACGTTTGACGAGGCCTTTAAAAAAGACAAAAAGTTTGAAAGTTTTAAAAAAGAAATAGACATACTCAGCGCCCGAGATTGGCTGGCCGAACAAACGGTCACCCTTACTAAAGCGCAGTTCTAATATGCGCCCACGAGTCGTTATCTGCGGCACTTATCACCACGACACGCCGCTCCTTAAACGCACCTTCCTGGAATTAGAAATGACCGGCTGCCATGTACTGTCGCCGCTATCCATCGACTTTATAGACACTACTATGGCAGTGGTACGCACAGCCAACGACTACGACCTTTCTATAGACGACCTCGAAAGATTCCACTTGCGGGCGCTGCGCGATGCCGACTTTGTATGGTTGCATTGTCCGCACGGTCACAGCGGCCTCAGCGCGGCATATGAACTCGGTTACTCGAGCGCTCTACGCAAACCAACCTTTTGTTTTACGGCACCGAAGGACGAGATGCTGGCCACGCGTGTACGCGTCGTTGGCTCGGTATTCGAAGCGCTGGAGCTTATGCGAGCTTCGCCTTCGAGCGCTTCTGCAATGCAGTAAGCGTGAGCTTGGTACGCTCGCGGGCATAGGCGCAAAATTCACACTCGCCGCCCATAATGCTTTCGCCCATCTCGGGCATGTCACCGTCCATACAGGTCTTCATGGCCACAAGCGTCGGCTCAATCCAGGCATCGCTGCCAGTATATGGAATGACCTTGGTGCGGAACTCAACGCGGTCGTGAAAGCCATCGAGATCGATCCGGCCATTGGTGTACACAAAATAGGCTGTGTTGCTCACATTAAACCCATTCTGGCGGAAGAGCCATTGATACACTTCAACCTGACGCTTATAGCTTATCTGCCAGCCAGAGTCTATGCTCACCTCTTTGTCCTTGGAAGTAGCTTTGTAGTCCACCACAATAACCTGACCATCTGGCGTTACCCAGAGGTCGTCTACGCCACCGAACACCAGCAAATTGGTAGGCTTATGCAAATATTGCACCCCAACGAATGTCTCACGCCAGGTATCTAGCTGATCATGACTAAACGGCACCGCGTCCACTTTGTACTCAAGCATCAGGGGGTGTGGCTCGCCTTTTGCACGGTATACGTCAAACTCTTTTTTGAACAATTCGTCGATGGTCTTGTTGATATTAAACGGCGGGCCTTCTGGTCGTTTGATCTTGAGACGTAAGTCGAGCCAAAAGCAGCGCGGGCACTGCTTAAATAGCTCAATTTTTGAGCGGCTCACCTTAAACGGCGCTGGCTGCCCCGGCCGATACGGCACGGAGCGTTCCCTCCAATAATTCATCATAAGTATTGTAACAGTTTATGGGCGCCGGGTCAGGACGGCGAGCGTTTCGATATGCGGTGTGTGCGGAAAAAAGTTAAACCCTTCAAAGTAGCTGATATCGTAGGCTTCTTGTAAACGAGCAAGATCGCGGGCCTGGGTTGCTGGGTTGCAGCTTAGGTAGATCACCTGCGGTGGTTTTACTTCGAGTGTACGAGCCACGACATGATCGTGCAAACCGGCACGTGGAGGGTCAAAAATAACCGGCACGTCCGGCAGAATACACTCCAAGACCTTCTCAGTGCTGGCCTCAACAACTGTAGCCTCCAGGCCGCTGGTAGCCGCATTGATCCGGGCCATCGCGGCCGTGGCGGGGTCGAGTTCCACGAGCGTTACCCGCTTACCTGCAACGCTCAAGCCGATACTGCCAACACCGGCATACATGTCGACAAGGTCATTGCTCTTGGCATGTTCAGCAATCCGCTGCAGTGCCACCGACACCACTGGAATGTTTACCTGGAAAAACGAGTCAACATCGTACACGTAGGTCTTGCCGAGCAACACGTCACTCAGCGTGGCATCACCTTGCTCGTCAATGAGTTTAGTTGGCACCGACGCCGGACTCTTGGGGTTGGAGTAATAGACGCGCAGCCCTTTGAGTTCTGGCGGCAACGCCAGCTTGCGGAATGCTTCGAGTTTTACAAACAGGGCCGCCACGGCCTCACCCTTCTGGTTGGCGCGCACTACCAGGCTCTTCAGGTCGCCGGCACGCGGCGAATGTTGCTGCATCTCGGCCACCAGCGCCCGGGCGCCAGCGTCAACCGCCGGAAGCGCCAATTCACTGCCCGAAACAATCGACTTATGATGCGTACCGCGATCGTACAGGGCCAGATGTAGCCCATCATCGTCGCCCCAAAAGGAGTATTCCATTTTGTTACGGTAATGCCATTCATCACCTGCGGCTGTCATCGTAAAATCGGGCAGCGGCACATGGGCCTGCACAAACAGTTCCTCTACGATGCGTTTTTTGTAATCGTTTTCGGCCGCAAACTGCACGATTTGCCAAGGACTCGTGGCCAGATAGTTGGCCTCACGCGGTTCTATACGCAGAGGCGATGGCTCGATAATCTCCCGAGCGATAGCCTCAGCATACGACCGTTTGCCCTTAAGCACTTCAATCATAACGCGCTCACCGGTAAGCGCACCCCATACAAACACTTTGCGCCCGTCGGGCAGCGTCCCCAGCCCCTGCCCGCCGTGGACCAATTTCTCGATAACTACTTCAGTCATGTGTTCTTTCGTGCTGCGGTTGGTTTAGAAAATAATGCATATAGCTCTTTGGGGTCGGATAGTATTGGATCGGCCTTAGCCCGTTCCAAAGCTACACTGTTGTTATAGCCCCAACTCACAGAGACACAGCGCATCCCTGCCCTACGGGCTGCATCAATGTCGCGGACCTCGTCGCCGATATAATAGCACTCGTCCATAGACACCCCTAGTTCCCCCGGAATTTTGGCTAGCATACGCGCTTTGGCAAACAGGCCAATACCCCCATATACCTTGTCAAAATACCCCTCCATGCCATTATTATGCAAAAAACGGTCGATGTTCTTGTTGCTGTTGGTGCTCACAATAAGTATGCGGTGACCATCCTTATGCAGCTTCTCGATAACCGGCTTGATGCCCTTGATAGCTTTAACCTGATCCATTTGATCACGGACCGCCTTACGCCCCTCATACACAATGTAGGGTATCTGCCACCAACGCACGCCTACGCGCTTGAGCGCGTGACGTGCAGGCATCCCACGCAAAATTTCTACTTCATCGTCGTCGGTGGCCTGCCTGCTGCGAGCGCGCCGGACTAATCTGCGGAATACGCCAACTGCGATAAAAAACGTGTCTGCCAGCGTGCCGTCAAAATCAAAGATCAGCGTGCTCATCGACAATAGATTACCCTAGCGGACTCCTGCGGCAACTTGCCATGCGAAGGCGCTTGTCATTACCAAAATCAAAAGCAGATACATCTTTTCGCTGTAGAGTACATTGCCCCATTGGCCCATCTTGCGCCAGCGGAAGAGCGTAGCGACCACAAAGGCTACCCAGAAGACGAACATACTGCTATAGATTGCCCACAGTTGCGAAGGAATATGCCCGCCATACAGTGCACCGGCAGCAGCGCCCTTAGCGAGCACCAGCCATGGTAGTAATGCTGCGGTGCCGCCTAAAACTGCTAGCAAACGATGCAGGCCGGAACGATTAGGACCTAACAGCTCTACGGCAAGACCAAGAACTGACGCCGCAAAAACGCAGAACCAGATAAGAGCAAGCGTTGCTACGTCGTTGAGGCCGCTCAGCAAGGCGAGGGTCGCAAATACGGCGCCGCCGCCAAGACCAAGGGTAATCCAGCGGAACTTATTTATGCCGCTGGCCAAGCTCGCATCATAGCTCTTGCGACCCTTAGTAGCCATAAACAGATACGCAATAGCGAAGAGCGCCAGTATACCGGCAACAATCCAGCTGGCGCGTACATCTACAACGTGACGCATAGCACCTGCGACCATCTGACGACTGTTCGTCTCTGTTGTGAGCTGATCGACAGCAAGGTATCTTACGGTAATTGCTTCAGTTAACTTGCTGCCTATGTATGCTACAGCGACTGCCTGGGCGGCAAATGCCGCGGCCACGCCTAGATTCCATTTACGCAAGGTCTGCTCTTTAGACGCTCCCACTGGAGGTTGTTTAGAGACTTCTTTCTTGGGGAGCTCAGCCGCAGCTTCGCGTTTCTTTGTAGTAGTTGCTTTTTTTGCCATAGGTCAACTATAGCACTTCTCTGTACTCACGCCTATTGAAGCGTAAGAAAAACAAAGCCGGCATTTGGAACACGCCTCCTGGCTGCCTAGACGGCAGCGTAAGGAATGTGACACATGCCGATGCCGGTTTTTTCGGCAAACTTTTGGTGATATTCCTCGGCCTTATAGAACGGCCCTGCCGGCGCTATCTGTGTTGCTAGCGGCCGATCAAGTTCCTTTTGGGTGGCGTTGCGTACCTGCACCGCAGTTTTATGCTGCTCGGCATCAAAGTAAAAGATTGCCGACCGGTACTCCGCGCCAAAATCAGGCCCCTGCCGCTCGCGCTGCGTCGGGTCATGCATACGAAAAAACTGTCTGAGCAACGTAGCGTAGGATACTTTGTCCGGGTCGAACTCTATGAGCACAGCCTCGGCGTGCCCGGTGGCAGTACTGGCTACATCATCGTATGTGGGGTTGGCGGTATAGCCGCCACTGTAGCCTACCACCGTCTTCAAGACTCCTGGTACTTGATCGAAATAGTATTCAACACCCCAGAAACAACCGGCGGCAACTAGAGCCTTTTGGGTCTTCATACTTTTAGTATAACAAGCGCATCCTTTTTGACGTCACGCTATTTACAACGATATTCAATCTGTTATAGTAATAGCATGTTGTGCTAGTCCCCTCTCTACCTCTTAAGAATAGTTTTACAAAAAAGGACTAGCGTTATGTTAATAAGCGTCGACATCGAGCAAAAAAGTATCGGAAACACTCCCCTATTTAAGGGTTTGCGCTTGCACGTGGGCGACCGCGAAAAGATTGCCATTATCGGGCGCAACGGCGTCGGCAAAACTACGCTTTTTCGCATGCTTGTTGGCGAAGATACCGATTACGCCGGTCATATCGTATTTCGGACGCATGCCCGCATCGTCGCCACGCGCCAAGAACACCACGACGTGCTTGGTCAAACAGTTATCGAATACATCCTGGCTAACCTGCCCGAATATGCCGAACTGCACCACATTATCGAAACTTACCCCGAGACCATGGGAGACAATATTAAAGCCATTGGCCGGTACAGCGAAGCGCTAGAGCGGTTCCAGACGCTCGACTACTACACCATAGAGGACCGTGTGCGGCGTTCTTTGGAAGCCTACCAACTGCAAGATGCCGCCGACCGCCCGATGTCCTCCCTCAGCGGTGGTCAAAAACGCTTTGTAGAGCTCATTCGCGTTGAGCATTCGGCAGCCGATGTCGCCCTTATAGACGAACCCACTAACCACATGGACTACGTTGCCAAACAGGCCTTCCTTGAATGGTTCCGGGCCACTAAACATGCTGTTGTAGTCATTACTCACGATCGTGATCTGTTGCAAGACGTTGAGCGCATTGTCGAAATTAAAGATGCCGCCGCCCACACCTTTAATGGCAACTACGATGCGTACTTACTGCAAAACGCCACACGTACCGCGGCCGACCTCAACGAATACGACACCATCCAGCGAAGAATCGAGAACGTCAAAAAACAGATACAATCGGCCCGCGCTAAAAAAGCCCGCTGGGGCGGCACCGCTGACAAGAAAAACCCCTTTGTGGTTATCGAAAATAAACTCAACAAAGAGCTGGCTGAATTAGAGCTCCAGGACAAGCCTAGCTTTTGGATCGACAAAGAATCGATTGAGGGTATGCGGCCTAATCTGGAAGCCAGCTACCAAAAGCATAAAGCCAAAACAATACGCATTCGCAGGCTTACTGCCGAAGAGCGGCCAAGGGAACTCCTGGTGCTCGATTCGGTACAGGCGGGCTATCGCCATCCCCTATTTGAGCCGCTTAGCTTACGCCTCCAGACTGGAGAACGCCTGCGCATCGTCGGCCGTAACGGCGTAGGCAAAACTACACTGGTCAAAACCATCATCCGCTCTAGCGACGAAGCTCACCCGGCCACATTGTTAAAAGGTAGCATTAAGCTCGATCAGCAGCTCCGGCTTAATACTTATGAGCAAGAAATTGATCCGTTGCTGCTCGAGCTCACGCTGGGGGCGGCGATCGAACACATTTACCGTGATTTCGACCTGCAAATCACCCAAGAACAGATCATGCGCATTTTAAGCGACTACCTATTTGATCCTTACGGCGACCGTGAGCACCCTGTAGCGAACTTGTCCGGCGGCCAGAAAGCCCGCCTCCAACTGATTCGTTTGTTCGCTAACGAACCCAACATGGTTATCTTAGACGAACCCACGAACCACCTCGACCTACCATCAATCGAAGAACTCGAGGAGGCACTGTCGCAGTACCGCGGCACGCTGGTGTACATTAGCCACGATAGCTACCTGGCCAAGCACGTGGGCGGCCAAGAACTAACCATTACCCCTCTGACTCCGCAATAGAGTCAATACAGCGGTAGATAGCCGGCGAAGACTGGAGCCTAAAGCTCGGCGGCGTACCAGGCAACGCATCATAAGACTGAGCGTGAAGTTCAATGTGCACCATGTTATCTGTTAATCGTACATTTACCGGCCAGATATCCTGCTCTCCAGCCCGTTGCGCAGCAGCATGCCAATGGATGGGTTGTGTGTGCGCTTTGGCCACCCCAGATCGAGCGGCATTGCCGGCCGACGTATCATGGTGCTCCAAAAACAAAAGGCGCAACGTACCGGCTAAATGCGCCTGGCGCGGCTCACGAGCACTCCAGAGCACATAGTAATCACCCACGCTCGGTGTTGTTTGAAGGGTGCAGGGCTCCAGCGATAGCTCATCGCCCTCCGAAAAAGGCGGCGAACAGATATCAACAATCTCGAGCGGCTCGGCCGCCGTATTAAGGTATTGATATATTTCGCCAGCGCCAATTGATACCCGACCAAGCCCCTGACCTAGCGTATGTATATGCCGCTCGCCTGCCGTGTCGTAAATTACCAACTCGCCTACACCACGGCGTGCGCCTACATCCATAACCGTGCGATCGTTTGTTACATGAATCGGCTCGGTCTCGCTGCCGGGCGCGATTGTCCAGATAGCAACATTGCTGGCAGGGTCTAAGCCTGCTTCGGAGGTAACGGTGTAATTATATTCTGTGCATTTCATTGCACAGTTATGCTAGCATCTGTGGGTAGCCTGCGCAAAACTGTTGTGCAAAAAGTGCACAGATGCTATATTTTAACCATGCTAACAGATACATCAGCTATTCGATCCTACTTTATGAAGCTTGGCCTAGAGCCCGAAATTGCCGATCTGTATCTTGCCCTCCACAGCCACGGTCCACAGAGCATCTCAGAACTCTCGCGCACCTCTAAGGTGGAGCGCACCCGTATTTATCGGCTCATAGACCGTCTTATGGAGACCAATCTTATAGAGGTTGAAGCCCATTCCAAGCGCGGCATTATCAAAGCCGCCCCTATCGCCAACCTGCACATACTCATCTCTCAAAAAGAACAGGAGCTAAAAGGCTTACAGGACGAATTGGAGCTTATAGAACAAGTATTGGCCCGTAATACCCTCTCAAGCCCGGCTAGCCGTGTCCAGTTCTACAGCGGCGTCGAAGGACGCAAACAGATGATGTGGAACGAAAGTAAGGCTCACACCGAAGTACTGGCCGTAATCCACGAAATAGAACAACCCAAAACTAATGTGGCCTTCTTTAACCGCTGGGTAGCGGCCTGTAACGCAAACAACGTGCATTACCGTGAGATACACGGCGACGCCTTTCGCAAGAGCTACAAAGACTGGTACACCAAACACGATAACGATCGTTTGGCTCACTACAACTCGCGCTATGCGAGCAAGGATATCTTCGAGATTACCCACTCCATGACCATCTATGACGATGTCATAGCCTACTACAACTGGAAAGATAACGAAATCTTCGGTATAGAGATCTATAACAAGGATATAGCCAGCGCCCAGCGTAACTTCTTTGAGATGCTTTGGAAGCAGGCTCTAACAGAGGTCGAAATTCCCCTTAACAGAGAGTAACACTCTAGATGCTATTGCTTTTTAACAAAAACATTGACTAATAAGCATAAACAGCGTATACTGCTTGCATATCTCATTCGGAGTACGAGAGCCTTCGAGAGGGAGTAAGGAGTAATTATGAAGATTTCTACGAAACTCTTAAGTACAAGTATTACTGGCGTTGCCCTAGCTGGCCTTATCGCCGCTCCGGCCTTCGCTTGCACCCCTAAGGGTGTAATCACTAAGTACGTACAAGACAAGACAACCGGCAGTCAAATGGTTGACGCTAACACTGAAGCTAGCGCCCTGACGGTACACCCCGGCGACACATTGGTGTACACCATTGTCGTTGGCAACAACGGTGGCCCTTCTAAGAACGGCACCGACGACGACATGGTTAACACCAAAATGACTGACAACCTGCCCGACGGCGTATCGCCTGCAAGCGGCAGCAAGAGTATCAGCGAAGACCTCGGTACCGTCAAGGAACAGAAGACTGTTACCAAGACCTACACCGTAACGGTTGACGCGAACGCCAAAGACGGCCAGATCATTAACAACAAGGCTTGTTACACTGGTGAAGCCGTTAACAAGGACAAGAAGGCAGCTCAAGCTGGCTGTGACGTTGCAATCGTAAAAGTGAGCGTTCCGCCCACTCCTACGCCCCCTGTAACTCCTCCTACCACGCCTACTCCTCCGGTAACCCCGCCTGCCGTGCTTCCGAGCACTGGTATCGGTAACCTGATCGTTCCTGCTGGTGTTGCTACTAGCCTCGGCTACGTAGGCAACATGCTTCGCCTGAAGCGTCGCGCCAGCCAGCGCGGCTAAGCAAAGTAGCGACCACTACTCTAAAAACCCTCCGCATTCGGAGGGTTTTTAGTATGCAGCCATAGGCTAGTCGTAACAAACAATCATGGGACAGTAGAGTACGGGCCCCTTGCGCATTGTGGCGCCAGGCGCTCCGCAGCCGCCGCAATGATCTGGCGGCGGAATTGGCCGGGGATCGATTGGCTGTTCTACGGGTGGCTGGGGTGGGTCAGGCAGCGGCGCCGGGTCTGAGGGTGGCGATGGGTTCACGGGCGGCGGCACTACCGGCTGCGTGACGACAGTTATGGGCGGCGAATCGGGCGTAAGCGGCCGTTGCGCTGCAGCCCCGCCGTGCGTACCGGCTTGCAATAAAAGTGCAATAAGCCCCATCAGATGTAAGTGCCAGTTATGAAAAAACGAGAACATTGGTCATCTCCCTCTATACTGCCCTTAGTATACTACCGGTTACAAGTGGTGCCGAGGAGCTGGCACGTAACGTCTAGTACCTTTTTGGGTGTACTCACGATGGCGTCAGTTAACTGAGTAGCCGCCTGCAACTGAACAGCTGGTACACTGTCGATCGTGGAGCTAGCAGCCGGTGCTGTAGGATTCAGCACCGCAGGTGGCGCGTCTATATCGTTAGCGACCGCCGAACCGGGTTCGGGTGCGTTTGCTGGCTGCAGCGACATCTGTGTAGTAGGAGTTTGCGTGCTGCTACCGTTTATTACAGTAAGCGACGAGCTAGTTTGATCTGCCGCGCTCCGCTTCTGATTCTGCACCGGCGAGGGACTGCGCCCACAGTAAAGTGCAAACAGCGCTATAACGGCCACAACGAGAACAAGTAAACCGGTCATGGCCCACACAAACCGACGATTGCGGCGAACCTCGGCAGCAAGCGTATGATGGTGCTTAGTATTCGCGGCATCAGCTGATTGGTCCACATCGGTCATAACAATATCTAGTATAACGCTTTCAGGTAGGTTGCGTACCGCACGCTACACCTCGGTAAAGTCAAATTGGTTCATAATGTTGTCGTGAAAAAAGCGACCCTTAGAATCGGCGATCATTAGCTCCTGATAAAGTGACGGCGGTATTTGCAAATAACGGTACACACTGCCCGACTGAAATTCTACCTCAAGCATCTGCTCCTCAGCGCTGTAGCCAACCGATATCAAGTTAGAAGAATTTACGAGTATTCTATCCATAATATACACCCCGCTTTTACGTAAAAATCATTATACCCTAGACGCGCTTTAATCGGCGCTGAAAGACAAACCATTTTGCAAATTCCTGCCACAACGAACCGTCTTGCGCTATAACGTCGTCGGCCTCTACGGCTGCAAGCGAACGGGTATCGCCATCCATAACTACAGCTTGCCGAAATGTAGTGAGGTCACTGGGCAGTGACTCTAAAACCTTGCCCCAGTGGTCTTTCGTAAAAGCCTTGGCGCGCTTACCGTCGTAGTATACGATCGTTTCGGTGCAGCCTATGGTGCGGTCGTTCTTGCCGGTCAAAAGCGCTAGAAAGTCTTCGGGCCGCAGCCATTTGTCCACGTCTTTCATGTAGGCGCCCGGGAAGCCGCGCAGCGCTAAAATGTTCCAATACTCATCCATAACCAGCACCGGGCGGCGCGCAAGGCGAAATGCCTCTTTGGCCTTATGCAGCGCAATTTTATGTGCGTTGTTGCCCTGAATTTCGTCCACCGGCAATTCGAGCTGCTCAATCGATATAGCAAGCGGCTCGCACACGGCGCGCAGTTGCTGTAACTTACGCGTATTGCCCGTCACAAAAGCCAATGACCTATCGCTGGCTTGTTCGGGCGCCTTGCCTACCCGCCGATAACGGTATTGGCGATTAATAAAGGCGTAGAAAAACTCACCGTAAGATTCGGTGCGCATAAAACGTTCGTATACATCCGGGGCAACGTCGAAGTACTGATACACACGGTCTTCTTTGAACTCGATCTCCAGCACACGTTCTTTAGGATCGTACCCAATTGACACAAGGTCTGACGACTCGACTGCAATCCGTTGCATGGTAGTTACCTCTTGCTGTTCGGCTAGAACAGCTGGAAATCTTTTGTTACTCTCTGGACATCTTCAGTTTTACCAAAGATAACAACCCCCCAAAAGTCGAGTTCGTCGATTGTTTTATCTTTAACGATGGCTATTTCTTCGAGGCTTGGCCCGAGCGTCATGGTTTCGATAAAAACATTGGCGGACAAATGCGCCTGCTGTGCTTTACGGTACGCCTTTTGCAGCTCTTTGCTGTCGGCGGCGCGCAAGACGATGGTGGGATGGTGGGAGATGACGGCGTCGAATTCGCCGGTCTTATCCCGGTACTCCAGATAATGCAAGGCCTGTGGGTCAGGAAGCGTACCTATAAGCCCGGAAACGGCATGACTCGCCGCGTTCAGCAGCCGACCATCTTCAACATTTTTGTTCAAAATAACAGCCAGCCGGTACTCACCTTCTGCTGGCAAGTCCACCGAAGGAGCGCTCAAGTTACGACGCGTTGCACGGCCGGCCGTCGAGAGCTGCAGCTCGGGATAGAGGCCCTTGGTTACTTCGTCGACCTCGCGCCGAAGCTGCGGGAATATAACTCCTTCGCGGGCGGTTACACCCTCTAGGTACCAAAAGACTCGCTCCGAAAAACCAAAACCGCATGCTGGCGGCATAGCGTACTCGAGCGCCTCTACGTAGTCGATATCCAGCATCATAGCTTCGTCGTCGCCGGCGTCGCGCATGGCCTGCTGCTCTTTGAAGCGGTTGAGCTGATCTATAGGGTCGTTTAGTTCAGAATAGGCCTTGCAAAGTTCAGTGCCGCCCAGGAGTAGATTGAACTGCTCAGTGAGCTCTGGGTTGTTAACTTGCGTCTTGGCTAGCGGCTGCAAAAAAGTCGGGATATCTACCAAAAATGCCGGCCCGGCGAGAGTAGTGCGTACCTTTTTCCAAAGCTTGTCGATACCCCGCGAGCGATTTTCGGTCTGCTCTACCTCTATGTTGTGCGCGCGTAACTGTTCCTTTACTTCATCGAGCGATGAAGTAAAAACGTCTAGGCCGTAGTTATCGCGAATAACGTCTACAAAGCTAATACGTGGCCACTCTTGGTTGTCTGGGCCGAGGTCAACCTCCATACCCGTAGCCAGTTTAAACTGACGGGTGCCCCAGGTACGGTCTGCAACCTGCCTCACCAAACGCTCAGTAAGCTTCATGCCCTGTTGCCAATCGGCATACGCCCAATACCATTCCATGGCTACATGCTCTGGCAAGTGCTCGTCAGAGTAATTCTCATTACGAAAACGCGGACCAATATCGAATACCTTTTCGTAGCCGCCTACGAGCAGTCGTTTGAGCGGTAACTCATGAGAGATACGCAGATAAAAATCTTGGCCGAGGGCGTCCATGTGGGTTACAAAAGGGTTCGCATCAGCACCACCAGTAGTGAGTTCCAATACCGGGATGTTAATCTCTACAAAACCCTCGCTCATTAAGAATTCGCGGGTAGACTGCCAAAACATACTGCGGCGCAAAAAACGGCCGTAAACATCCTGATTTACGTTAGTGTCGACATAACGGCGACGCAAACGCTCCTCTTTGTTTGTGAAGCCCTCCTGCGCACTAGGTAATGGACGCAAGGCTTTAGTAAGTAGGCGCAAACGGCGTACTTCTATTGATGTCTCGCCGGTCTGAGTTTTGATAACCGGCCCGTGTGCCTCTACAAAATCACCAGAGTCTAGCAGCGGCAATTGCTCAATCCCAAGCTGGCTATCTTCGGCTTTGAGTGTCTCAACAACGCCCTCACGCAAAAACAGCTGTAGGGTGCCGCTGGCATCCCGGATTACCACAAAGGCGATCTTCCCAAACTTACGGATATTAACAATCCGCCCCACTACACTCACCTCTTGGCCTTGCAGTTGATCAAATTGCTCGATTATTTGTGCCAGTTTGTGAGTGCGTTCGGTATTAGCCGGGTACGGGTTAACGCCCAGTTTTTTGAGTTCCTCTAGTTTACGCAGCCGCTCATCGCGGAAATCTTTTAGTGTGGCCATATCTGTCTCATCTTATCATAAACGAAACTCCCGCCGATGCAGGAGTTTCGAAGGTTATTACTTTGTTACCTTTAGCTGATGTCGGCGATTTTGTAAGTGGCGGTTTCTACGGGAGTCTTGATCTCGACTTCGTCGCCTTCCTTCTTACCCATAAGTGCCTTACCGATTGGTGACTCGTCGGAGATCTTGCCATTGAGCGGGTCGGCCTCTACCGTGCCTACCACCTGGAACTCTTTGGTTTTACCATCTTCGCTCTTGAGGCGGATAGTAGAGCCCAATACGACTTTACTGTCGCCCTTAGGTGCCGTAATCACCTGCACGTTCTTAAGGATGTGCTCGATCTCAGCAACGCGACTCTCGTTACGTTCCTGATCCTGGCGAGCGGCAGTGTATTCCATATTCTCGCCAAGGTCGCCGAATTCGCGAGCGGTTTTAATACGATCAGCAATCACCGACCTTTGAGCCACGAGCTCTTTTAGCTCTGCTTGTAATTCTTCTACACCTTGCTTGGTTAAATGGAACAGCTTATTCATGGTTTTATCGTTCTTACTCCTTAAAATCGTGTCTGGTAATGTTCGCCTTGATGGTCGGATGACAGTTCATTATATCAGCCCCGCTACTTTGCAGCGACCATTTTTATCACGTTGTCTTTTTCGAGCAACTGTGCTTCCTGTGAACTCCTATGTTTCACTTCAAATTGACCATTCTGCAGGCTACGGTCGCTCACCACTATCCTATACGGTAAACCGATGAGGTCGGCGTCGGCAAATTTTTCACCGGCTCTTGCCGCGTTGCGGTCGTCGTATAGCACGGCTACGCCAGCTTTTCTCAAATCTTCGTAGAGACTGTCGGCAGCGGCCAGCACATTCTCGGATTCACCGAGCGGCGCCAAGTACACGGCATACGGCGCAACATTGTCGGGCCACAGTATGCCCTTATCATCATGATGCGCTTCGGCAATTGCAGCCAGAGTGCGGCCAATGCCAATACCATAGCAGCCCATGTAATACTTCTGACGCTTGCCTTGCTCGTCGGTATATTCGGCGTCGTGCATGAGGTTGGTGTAGTGATATCCCAGCTGGAAAATGTTGCCTACCTCAATGCCCTTCTTTTCGACCAATACCCCACCGTCCGGACCGGTAAAGCCTGGCTGCGCGAGTGCGATGTCAGCCTCGATGTCGGGCTTATAATCGCGGTCGATATTAATATTGAGCAAGTCTGCGCTTTTCTTGTTGTTACCGCCATACATATTGCGCACGGTACGCAGGCTCTTGTCGCCGACAATAACGACCGGGCGCCCGCTCTTACGCCCCTTCTTTACAAAGCCCACGGGGCTAATAAAGCCTGGCTCGCTATCTAGGTCTTCGCGAATTTCTTCTTCGGTGGCGGAGCGGAGCTCCCAGGCACCTGCGACCTGCATAAGCTTGGTCTCGTTCACATCAAAGTCGCCGCGGATAATTGCCAAAATATACCGCTTCGTAGCCTCGTCAAAGAATAAAACGTCTTTGGTCTGCTGCCACAAGGGTAAATTGTGCAGTTTTACGCCGTCTTCCATGGTCGTGCCACGAACGGCTTCTACCTCTTGCAGGTCGCGTAATTCTTCGTCCATGTTCTTGTCGTCTACCTTAAAGGTAGCCACGTCTTCGTGAGCGGCATAGCCGCTGGTTTCGTCGATAAAGTAACGGCTTTCGCCTTGGTCGCTCTCGACGATAAACTCGTGACAGTATTCGCCACCTATATAGCCGTTATCGGCAGCCACTACATCCACCTTAAGACCCAGCTCAGTAAATATCGCGACATAGGTATCCCACATCTGCTGATACGTTTCCTTAAACTGGACTTCGGTACCGAAGCTGTAAGCGTCCTTCATGACGAACTCACGCACACGCAAAAGTCCGCCGCGGGCACGCATTTCGTCGCGAAATTTCATACTGAACTGATATACGTTAAACGGCAAATCTTTGTAGCTCACGTTAAACTTACGCACCAGATCAACAGCCATTTCTTCGGCCGTGCCGCCGAGTGCAAAGTCGGCACCGCGACGGTCGGTAATTTTCATAAGCTCAAAACCGGTTGTCGTGGTGCGGTTTGTCTCTGCCCAGAGCTCCAGGGGATGCAGTGTGGGCATGAGCACTTCCTGCGCGCCGGCGTCGTTCATGTGCCTGCGTACAACATCGGTAATTTTGCTGTGCACGACTTGCCCCAGAGGCAGCATGTAATAACGCCCGGCGGTCGACTCGCGGACAAAGCCACCCTGCACTAGCAGACGGTGTGAGGGACTTTTGTAATCTGCCCCCTCCGTTTTAGAAGTCCTCCCAAATAATTGTGAGACCCTCATGATCTACTCCTTAATCTATAAATTGTGTATACGATTACTAAAAAATGGTTGAGAAAATAAACTACGGCCGGGGGGCCGGGATCATCGGGTGAAGGCTACGGATAGACTGAAAATGCTTCATTTAGGGTCAGTATAACATACCTACTTGCTGATAAAGATAAAAAGGTACAGATAGGCGATGCCGTTTTTGAGCATGTGTAGCACGATACTTGCCCACAAACTGCCGGTGTACTCGCGTAAGATACACAGCGCTATAGACAGCAGGAATGTGTCGATGCCCCCCACCCACAAGAGGCCGCCCTTCCCTTCAAGCAAGTGCGGTATGGCAAACGCAACACTCACGAGCAAGGCTGACCATATAAACGGCAGCTTCTTGCGGAGTCCGCTAAACAGTACACCCCGAAAAAGCGTCTCTTCTACGAGCGGCGGCAGGATTACTAAGCTTACAAAAGTCAGTATTTTGTCCAGGTTGGTTGTTACCGTATCGAAGCCGATTTCCTGTTTTTGATCAAGCGGTATATGAGCAAGCCAGCCGGCCAGCACCGTAACGATAATCAGTAAAACGTAGTAAGCCATGCCCGCTACAATCGCCCAAAGCGGATCGCTCAGGCGCGGACGACGGGTAAACCCAAGCGACTTAAAAGTGATCCGCTTGCGGAGCATAAGCCAAAGCAACAACACGGTAAAGCCCTCGGCAAGCACAATAAATACAAACTGACCAAAGGTGGAGTTTAGCCAGTGGCGGGCATGGCTGTTGGACATATGGGTAAAGTAGGTCACAAGCAGGAGCGCCCCAAGTGCGACGAACTGAGCAACAATATATGAAACTACCACGGCAATAAGGCCTCGCACCGGACCCCACTTTACGCCAGCGTAGGCAGACAACTTGACTAACGGGACGCTAGAAGAATCTTCGGACATCGACAATGGTGATTAAAACGATAAGACCAAGCAGAAATACGAAACTCGATCCCACAATGCGCTCTTCCATGTCTTTTGTCAGGCGCTTCCCGAATAACCGCGACAGCAAAAGTACATAGAACCGGCCACCGTCCAGTGCCGGTATGGGCAGTACGTTCATGATGGCCAAGCTAAGCGATATGAGCCCGATAATAAGCAGCACAAATTGATAGCCGAGCAGGCTGCCGTCGTGCAGCACCACCACAATACCCACCGGTCCAGACACCTGCTCGCTCGCT
This sequence comes from Bacillota bacterium, assembly GCA_035478295.1. Classification (GTDB taxonomy): domain Bacteria; phylum Patescibacteriota; class Saccharimonadia; order Saccharimonadales; family UBA4665; genus PMNU01. Next base: position 209,537 of record DATIJU010000014.1, read on the forward strand.
TTGGCGCCGTCGCCATGGAAAATAGCGTTAATAGCCGTGCCCAGGCCCTGGAATGTGACCACCGTAAACTGCTTAATGAGCCCTAGAGCCTGCAGCGGCGCCGACCAAGTGGCGCGCGTAAGCGAAAACTCTGCCGGCGACAAGCCCAGGTATGCCCCGCTCTTGGCCTGCGCCTGTGTGCGCAGTCTTGCGTTCGTTACATGGGTTTTGCCGTCGCGTACATATGTAATGGCAACCTTTTGGCCGGCAAATTGCTTCGTGATCCTCGGCAGCTGCTCGGCACTCGTCACATTTACGCCGCCAAATGAAATAATCTGATCGCGAACCATAAGGTCGGTCGCGGCAGCCGGCGAATGCGGCTCTATGTAGCCAACAAAAATCTGCCGCTGCGACGTTTTGGTATCACTTGCAACGTGATACTGGTTCTCGAGCAATTGCGGCATACCTACCCAACCCAAAATCGTAAAGATAACGAAGGCTGCCAGCAGATTCATGCCTACACCGGCCAGCATAATTTTGGCCTTGGTGCTAAAACGAGCGGCACCAAAGCTACCATGCTCGGTAGCGGCGTCGTTCTCGCCCTTAAGCTTTACGAAACCACCGATAGGCAGCCAGTTGAGCGTAAACAAAAAACCTTTTTTGGTCTTTTTAGCCCATGCCCGCGGCGGAAAACCTATGCCAAACTCCTCAACCTCTACCCCGCCCCGCCGAGCAACAATAAAGTGCCCAAATTCGTGCAATACCACGAGGCCGACAAACAGGAGTAGCCCAATAATTAGCAAAATGACTGACATAAACCCCCTATTACGTATTTACCCGGCTTACGAGGACCTTCATAGCATGGTGCAGTGTGAGTGTATAACGAGCATCGGAGCGCAGGTATACGCTCGCAATGTGCCGTGCTATGAAGGTCCAGCCACTAAGCGCCGAAACGGCGTTGGCGGCGATTATACTCTTTAATAATATCGGCCACGTCGTCTTTTGTCATGTCGGGCCAATACTTCTGCATAAAGTACAGCTCACTATATGCGGCACGCCACAGCATGAAATTGCTCAAGCGATGCTCCCCCGATGTTCGAACAATCATGTCTACGGGCGGTACATCCGGTACATACAAACGCGCTGCAATTGCTTCTGGAGTGACGTCTTCGGGATCAAGGCCATCAATCACACACTGACGCGCTGCGTCAGCAATCTCTTGCTGGCCGCCATAGTTAAAACATACCAGCACCGTACCACCCTTCAGCGAACGTGTTGCTTCTTCGGCTTTATTGACGCCCTCAAGCAGTTTGGCGCTAATACCTTCGCGCCGCCCCACGTAACGCACGCGTATACCTTTATCAATAAATCGCTTTAGGTCGGACGTTACGGCTTTAGTGGCCAGCTTCATAATGTTGTTAACTTCGGACTTATCACGCTTCCAGTTCTCGGTCGAAAACGTATACACGCTGACAAATTCCACACCCAGCTCGAATGCACCCTCAATAACCTCGCGCAGCGCGTTATAGCCAGCTAAATGGCCATCGTATTCGGGCAAGCTATGCTGCGTTGCCCAACGGCGATTGCCGTCTACGATAAAGCCAAGATGCCTTGGTATGGTAGTAGTTGATTCCATCTGGCCAATTATACCTTAGTCGTGAGTAACATAAGCGGCTAAACAGTCATTATCTCTGACTCTTTGCTCTTGGCCGCCACTTCTACCTCGGTTTTGGCTTTAGCCATAGCCTCGTCCACTTGCTTCTCGAAACGCTTGGCATCGTCTTCACCGACAACCTTGTCTTTTTTGGCTTTATTGATGGCGTCCATCGCATCGTGACGGATAGCCCTGAGCGCAATCATGGCGTCCTCTACTTTGCCAGACAACACCTTTACAAACTCCCGGCGGCGCTCTTCGGTAAGCGCAGGGATGGGCACCCGTACAACGCGGCCGTCGTCCATAGGGTTAAGCCCTAAAGTGGGATTATCGCGGATGGCGCTGGCGATCGCCTGAATATTATTTGGATCGAACGGCGTAATTTGGATGAGCTGTGCTTCGGGAGCAGTTACATTTGCCACCTGATTAAGCGGCATCGCCGTGCCGTAAGCAGTTACCGTGACGCCATCAAGCATACTGGCGCTGGCGCGGCCCGTGCGCACCCTTTTGGCGTCTTCCTGAAAGTGCATAACAGCTTGCTTCATTTTTTCTTCGTATGACTTAATATCCATAAAGTAAATCCTTGTTTCAACTAGTAGTGTACAACAAAAACCGTCCTCCTACGGGACGGTTTTTGGGGTGGCCGTTTTAAAGTTACTCGGTAACTTCGCCAAGGGCCATGCGCGAGAAGCGGCGAACCAAAATGTTTTCGCCAAGCTTTGCGATGTGCTCTTTGAGGTAATCGCCCACTGTTTGGTCGGGGTTCTTTACGAAGGCTTGGTCAAGCAGACACTTCTCGGCGAAGTGCTTCTTGAGCATGCCCTCAACAATTTGGCCAACCATGTTCTCGGGCTTGCCTTCTGCCTTTACCTTGTCGGTAAATTCGGCGGTTGCTGCTTCACGGTCGGCAGCGGGAATATCATCGCTGGAAACATACTGCGGGCTAGTAGCTGCGATGTGCATAGCCAAATCCTTAACGAGGTTCGTAAAAATCTCATTGCGGGCTACAAAGTCGGTTTCGCAGTTAACTTCCACCAGCACGCCAATGCGATTGTCGTGGTTGTAGGTGCCGATAACACCGGCACGAGCTTCGCGTTCACCGCGCTTTTCGGCCTTGGTCATGCCCTTCTTGCGCATTTCCGCCAAAGCCTTATCGAAGTCGCCGTTAGTCTCGTCGAGAGCCTTTTTAGCGTCGGTCATACCTACACCAGTGAGCTCACGGAGGCGCTTAATTTCTTCAATGTTTACAGCCATTGCTATCGTTCCCTTCTACTTCTTTTCTTCTGTTTTTTCGTCTTTGTCTGGAGTTGCCTTGGCCGCCTTAGCCTTGCCAGCTTCTACGGCTTGCTTAAGGTACTCAGCAATCAGTTCGATGGTCTTGATGGCGTCATCGTTACAAGGAATAGCGTAATCAACGAGGGTTGGGTCGGCGTTGGTGTCTACCAGCGCAACGATCGGCAGACCAAGCTTGCGTGCCTCTTTAAGGGCGTTGCTGTCGGCAACAATGTCGAACACAAACACGGCACCAGGCTTGGCTGACATATTCTTAATGCCACCGTAGATGGTGTTCATAGCATCAATTTCTTCTTGGAAACGCTGTACTTCGAGCTTGCTGTACTTGTTTGCCAGCTCGCCGGAAGCCATTCTTTCTTCAAGATCGTGCAGGCGCTTTACGCGGCCGCTGATAGTAGGCCAGTTAGTAAGCATACCGCCAAGCCAACGCTCGGTAACAAACGGTTGTTTAACCGATTCGGCCAACGCCGTAACGATGTCCTGTGCCTGGCGCTTAGTAGCTACAAACAGCACTTGCTTGCCAGCACCGGTAGTCTCTGCGATAAAGTCGAGCGCTTTTTCAAGACCATCAACCGTCTTAGTAAGATCGATGATGTGGCTGCCACCGCGCTTGCTGTGAATAAACGGAGCCATCTTAGGGTGCCAACGAGCGGTCTTGTGACCAAAGTGAGCACCTGCTTCTAGTAGTTTTTTAATGTCTACATCAACTGTAGCCATGGGTATTGTCCTTTCTCTTCGGTGGGAGTGCCTTATATGGCGCCTACGCGGCTAACCAAAAGGAGGATTGTTCTCCAACCTGATTAATAGTTACCTAGTTATTATACCAGATACCAACAGAGTATGTCTACCATCTGGACTTGCGACTTCGACCAGGTGAGATATAACGAGCTGGTCGCTCCCGGATGGCGGTGTCTAGAGGTCTACGGTGCGGGAAACTCATGCTCAGCACGATACCGCTGCGTATAAGCAATCCAGCCACCCAGCTCAAGGTTAGTGAGCCCCATGCCGTCTATGGCGGGTTCGACACTATCCAGCACGGCCAATTCCCTTCTGCCGTCAGCATAGGAAACACCTGAGTTAAATTGGCTAAACGGATGTGTCGCACTCACGAAATCGTAACTGTTACGCTGTAGCGGGAACAAACCCTCCGGCTCCAGCGTTGCCCTAACAAGCAGTTGAGCCGCCGCTCGCCAGCCGGGAGCTTTGGGGAATCTTGTAGCGTCCGTCTCCATGTACTCCGCCAACGCCCGCGCATCAGGTATAGAGGCTTCATTTATTAGACAAATCGAGTGCATGTTACGGGGCCTAGTGTCCCGGAAGATTATAATACCGGGCGCTAACGAGAGCATTAAGAGCCCCGGGCGTCGTGTTGCAAGTCCACAAGCATCGGCGTCGTTAATTGTTTGCTGAGTCATTTCTATAAGACTCCTCCGGACCTCAAGGCCCCCTACAGCGAAAGGATCTAGATCACTACTCTCATGGCCAATACTCATGAGCGTTAACGTACAATACAAACCCTTTATACCGCAACGGTACATAATCGCCACAACTCTTTACAATATCCAACAAAACAGATACAATACTTTGGATTATGAAGAAAGACATTCACCCTAACAGCTATCGCCCGGTAGTTTTTGAGGACCTGAACAACGGTTTCAAGTTCTTGACTCGTTCTACTGTGGCCTCCGAAGAAACCACTAAATGGGAAGACGGCAACGAATACCCGCTTATTAAAGTGCACATTACGAGCACCTCTCACCCGTTCTTTACCGGTGAAGAGCGCATCGTAGACATCGAAGGCCGCGTCGACAAGTTTAAGGCTCGTGCTGCTGCTGCCGAAGCCGCCCGCGAACAGCGCATCAACGCCGCCAAGAAGCAGGCTGCCCGCAAAGCTGCAAAGGCCGAAAAGGCCGACGACAAGAAAGCTCCTGCCGCTAAGTCTGGCCGTTAGCTCCCTTAGTCCACCTAAAACCGCCCGAGTTTTTTCGAGCGGTTTTTCTTATACATCACCCTGTTATACTAAGGAAAGCTATGGAACAAAAAGAAACGAACCTGCGTAAGGAATACGACGAATTAGAGACTCGTCTGCAAGACCCGGCGATATTCAGTTCCAAAGAATACCCAAAGCTCGCCAAACGGCATAACGAACTTGAATCGGTAGTGGGCCTCTTCGAAGAACGAAAACGGCTGCGAAAAAGCCAAGAAGAAGCCGAAGCTATGAGCCGCGAGTCTGACGCCGAGTTGGCCGAACTGGCGCAGAGCGAACTGAGTGAACTTGCCGAGAAAGTTGCCGCCAATGATGCTCGCTTGCAGGAAGCGCTCACGCCAAAAGATCCCAACGACGACCGCGATGTAGTTGTCGAAATCCGGGCTGCAGCTGGCGGCGACGAAGCCAGCCTATTTGCAGCTGAGCTGTACCGCATGTACATTCGTTGGGCCGAACGCAAGCGTTACAGAGTAGAGCTTATTGATGAAGCCCCTTCTGAGGTTGGCGGGTACAAAGAAGTTATATTCGGCATGCATGGTTTAGACATGTACAAGCAGCTGAAGTTTGAAGCCGGTGTACACCGCGTGCAGCGTGTGCCAAGCACTGAAAGCCAAGGCCGCATCCACACTTCTACCGTTACCGTAGCCATACTGCCCGAAGCCGAGGAAACCGACATCGAGATTAGCCCCAACGACCTGCGTATTGACGTCTACCGCAGCAGCGGCCATGGTGGCCAAAGCGTGAACACCACCGACTCAGCCGTGCGCATTACTCACTTGCCTACTGGTATGGTCGTTACCTGCCAGGACGAAAAATCGCAGATAAAAAACCGCGAAAAAGCTCTGGGCGTACTACGTTCACGCTTACTTGCTATCAAAATTGAAGAGGAACAAAAACAGCTGAGTGACGCCCGTAAGAAACTCATCGGCAGTGGCGATCGTTCCGAAAAAATCCGCACTTATAACTTCCCCCAGGACCGCATTACTGATCACCGCATCGGCTACTCGCGCAGCAACATCCCCGGAGCACTTAACGGCGAAATCGACGATCTCATGGAACAGCTACAAGACTACGAACGGCGACTGCTAAACGACGAAGTATGACCCTCGGTGACTTCCTAAAACGTGCAACCCAAGCCCTGCAACAAGCCGGCCTCGAAAGTGCACGCCTGGACGCCTTATTGCTTCTTGAGGACGCATTACAGCGTGATCGCGCACTTCTGCTAGCACATCCCGAGCTTGAGCTTACCGCTGCCGAGGCAGCCCTGCTTAATTCTCAGCTCGAGCAGCGCGCCACCCACTTGCCGCTGGCCTACATTAGGGGAAAAAGTATGTTTTATGGACGCATTTTTACCATAACACCCCGGGTATTAGTGCCTCGTCCGGAGAGCGAAGCCATGATGAACTTACTACTGGCGATCCGCGACATAAAGCATCTGGCAGACATAGGGACTGGGTCGGGCTGCCTGGGCATTACTGCTGCTCTCGAATTACCCGAATGCCAGGTGGACTTATACGATATTGATGCTCAGGCACTGGACTGCGCAACTAAAAATGCGCATCAGCTTGGCACGAAGGTACGAACGTATCACGAAGACCTGGCATCCAATATATATACGCCCGGCAGGCCCGTCTATGAGACACTTCTGGCGAATTTACCTTACGTACCGGACGAACATCATATTAATAAAGCAGCCAGCCACGAACCAAGGCTGGCACTGTTCGGCGGCCCGGACGGCTTGAACATGTACCGACGCATGTTTGCACAGCTCGCCGTAAGGCCACACCGCCCTATCCATGTTATAACCGAGGCACTCAGCTTTCAGCATCAGCCATTAACCGACATAGCAAAAGCCTCCGGCTACCAGCAAGCGGCTACCGAAGGCCTCGCGCAGCATTTTATTATCGCCTAACCGGTTGGTGCCGAGCCCAGCGTAACGGTGATATTTTGTTGCTTGCCATTGCGCAGAATAACGAGACTTACCTTGTCGCCTACTGCGTGTTTGTTGATGAGCGCAGATAGGCTATTAGACTGATCGATGGCGACGTTATCGAGCTTAGTAATTACGTCGCCTTCTTTAAGCCCTGCTTTGGCAGCCGGTCCGTCGCTAATTACAGTTTCAGAACCCATGGAATCGGTGCTTGGTATGTATGCACCTCGACTAACGCTCAAATTGTACTGCTCGGCAACATCGTTGGTAATAGGCACATACATAACCCCCAGGAACGGACGCTCAAGCTTGCCGGTCTGCTCAACAGACTTAATAAGGCCGCTCACATTGTTAATCGGGATAGAGAAGCCAATGTTCTGAGCGCCGTTGGCCGCCACGGCCGTATTTATACCTATAACTTCACCGTCGAGATTTACCAATGGACCGCCAGAATTGCCTTCGTTAATGGCGGCGTCAGTTTGAAACAGATCCTCCAGGTTCTCGCTGCCGCTACCGGAGGCGTCACTCGCCTGCAAACTGCGTCCATAACCGGAAATAATACCGGAGGTGACCGTATTCTGGAACTGGCCGAGCGCATTGCCGATAGCAACCACCGGGTCGCCCACATTCATTTTGGACGAATCGCCAATAGAAGCAGTGGCGAGCTTCTTGCCCTTAGTGTCGCCAATTTTCAGAAAGGCGACGTCCAGGCTGTCGCTCTCGCTAGTGCGGCCCACCACATTAACGTTGTCAAACTCGGTGCCATCGGATAAGGTTACGGTTACCTTGCTTGTCCCTTGCGGCACTACGTGGCGATTGGTAATAATCAAGCCATCGCTCGTTAGTATGATCCCTGTGCCCGCGCCTTCTAACTGACTATTCATGCCAAAAATATTCTGCGTAGTTTGGGTAGTAGTAATAGAGACGACGCTCTGGCCCACATTCTTCGCAATACTGCTTATGAGCTGCCCCTGGGTTTTGAGCACTACCTGCTGCTTCTGCACGGTAACGCTACCGTCTTGCCGATTAGCCAACCAGCCGCCTAAGAAACCAAACGAAATACTCAATATGACTAACGTAGCCATTGCTAAAAACTTAATGCGCGGACTATCTGGACCAAGGTGAGCGACTTTTTTGGGAGGCTTGGGTGCCCATTGAGGCGCAAACTTCGTTGGCTCGGGCTGCGACTCTACCGCTTTTGTAGATGGCTCGTTGTTCATATTTGTTTCCCCCTCTTGCTTTCTCTATGACTACTAACGCAACAATGCACGGACAGTGCTAGTCACATTAACCGTTAGCGACACTACAACCGCCACAATAATAGTGCAGGTGGTAATCATAATTTCTAACCGTACAATTTTGGATAACCTATCGTAGTGATCAAGATAATACAATGCCGCTAGACCATAACCGACAGCTACGAGCAGCAATGTTGGCTGGGCAATAAAACCATAGAACAAAAGCCAGTGACACAACACCCATACCAGTGCGCCGCCGAAGTATCCCCACAGGTAGGACAGCAGCTTCGCATACGGCTCGTCAAAGCTGTCAAAGAAATGTCGTGCGGCCATGTAACAAAGAAGTGACGCGGCAAGCACCAGCAAGTACAATGCCCCATCGCCCCAGCCCAAAAACAACGCAGTGAGCCCTACAAGCAACCCGGTCATTGCCTGGAGCGACACCATAAGTGCGCCCGAAGCCGGCTTAATAACGAGCAGCCACAAGACGTACACTCCTGCCCACAGCAACTGCAGCCACTGTGTGTCGCTATGGACCATAAAGACCAGGAGTGAAACACCGACGATGATATCGACGGCGTTAGCCCTAATATTAGCCGGCCAGAATCGTGGACGTACAACAAACATACGCCACTTACTTAACAAAATTATGGCCAAGGCTAGCTGAACAAAATCAATCCTAACAAGCACCAGCACCAATAATGCCAGGAGTATATTCAGACTAACGTGCGCGAGCCGCGAAAAGCCGCTCGCCGGTTTAATTTTGGCTACTAGCTGCCGCATCCTGTCCTAAGATTATCACAAAATCGTTGCCTGCGGCTTGGATAGTAGTGTCGGGCAGCTTCTTGACGGCCGTAAGATTGTACCGCTTTTCGAGGTAGTTCTTGGTGTAAGGCTTTTTGCCGCCGGTCAAATCGACAATAACCGTCTTGGTATAAGCGTGTGTGGGCGCGTCCGCAACCGTGACTACGTTGTAGCCAAACGACTTAAGTTTGTCGGACTGTGCGGTAGCCAAGCCCGACACATTCGTCCCATTGAGTACCGCTACCGTTGCCTTTTCCTTAGACAAATAAGGATCTTGGAGTGTATTGCGGATGTAGTTCTGAATTTGGCTGTAGTCGCCAAAACCAGCCGATGGGCGCACTACGGAAGCGCTGCCCACGCTATCGGTAGTTACAAAATTGTTGGGTGGATCGGCGAGACCAATGGACACAATGCCATTCCCGGGAATATTTTTGCCGATTTGCATCAGCCGCACAGCATCGGTAATGCTAAAATCGGTTGAAACATGGTCGCCAAAATCGCTCATTAGCTGCGAAATCTTGAGCGGATTAGTGTAAGTACCCGCTGATAAAATCTTGCCGCTCAACGCCTGTATAAATAACCGCTGACGCTCAGTACGGTCGAAGTCACCACGCAGGCTAGTGTGTCGCGTGCGCACATACATCAGCGCCCGCAGTCCATCAAAATGCTGATCCCCCGCCGGCACATTCAAAGTGTATGGCCGGTGTGTTGCTTCGTTATACATGTAATCGGTAACCGAGGCGCTGGCCGGCACATTAAAGTCCACGCCGCCGACCGTATCTACTGCCTGCTGGAAAGCATGAAAGTCTACAATACCGTAATAATGGATGGGAATGCCGAGTACATCTGTTATGGTTTGCTCGGCGGCGGTGATGCCGGCTGTTTCGGCCTTGGCCGTGTCTTTCGGCGCGCTATTAAGCGAACGGTACTTGGCGTTAGCATATACTGAGTTAATCTTCATGGAACCGTAAGATGGCACTGTTACCCAAAGGTCGCGGGGGATACTCACTAGGTCGGCTGATTTATTTACAGGGTCGATGCTGGCAATCAAAATAGTATCAGTAAGGTCTGGGGCTTCATGACCATCGCCGCCTTTACCGAGCAGCATAACGTTAATACGCCCGTCACCCTCCCCTTTTAGGAGCTCTGGTTTTACGTCAGCCTGCAAGGCTGCAGCTGTACCACCGCCCTTTAGAACCTTATGAATTTTGGTAAACGCCTTAACGCCTAGAAAGGCGCCACCGATAAGTACCAGCACGCCAAATGCTAGACCGGCTCGTAGGCCCCAAGTACGAATCTTATACCACTTACCATGGCGAGACATCTTGGCAAGCCGCTTGGCCTTGCGGCGTTCCTTGCGGGTTTTGGTTTCTATTTCCCCGCCAGGCAGCGTCTTGTGCAGCAGTGAGCCTTCGGCGGAAGGCTTCTTCACGATCTTGGGCAGTGGCCGTGGGCCCGGCTCGGTGCGGGTTGCCATGACGGGCTGCGCTGCGTGATACCCCTCGGGACGACGGAAATCATCAACACGGCGTCCCGAAGAACGTAGTCCATCCAGATGTAAGGCCTTGCGTCCTTCTGGACGTCCAGTTGGGGCCTGTTGTCGGGATGGAGCGTTCAGGAAGCCGTCGAGTGCCTGCCGGGGTCCCCGGCCTGTGGATCTTCGAAAATCATGCATAACGAGATGCGTTTTAGTATACCGTCTTTAGACGAGAGCGTAAACATATGCGTCTTGTGGAAAAAACATTACCGCACCGCAGCCCGGAGCACACCAGGGCTGCTGTATAATGGCCCACATGGAGCAAGAAGCGTCGGGGGTTTCAAAAGGTAAAATCCGCTATCTAAAGCGCCCTCTTGCTATTGGTTTACTGGCCGCCCTCTGTCTTATCGTAATTGGCTTTGCCCTCCGGTACACCCTCCAGCCTAAATCGTTATTTCCAGGTGCGCTGGCCCGGCAAAGCAACCACTTTGTACCCTACTTCTATTTCGACAAAGTGCCGGCAGGCTACACACTAGACGTATCAAAGAGCAGTGCAAACGACACTGCCCTGCTTATGACACTCACAAAAGCAGGAGAGCCACCGCTGGTGCTCTCCGAGCAGCAGTTACCTGATCGCCTCTCTCGCGAAGAAATCTTTCAAAACGGCGAAAAAGTTGACGTTGCAAATGGCAGAGCCACGATCAACAGCGTTGAAGGCCGATTGGTTGGCGCGTACACGCCTTCAGAGCATGATCTCCTCATACTTCTGAATGCCCCTGGACAAGCCAGTAAGGACGATATGAAACTGCTATTACAGGCGCTCAAGCCCGTCCGGTAGCTTAGCGCCGCGTGCCCAGCTGCCCAAGGACATCAAAGTAATCAACATCTATAAAACGGTTAGTTGTTCCGGCGTTCTTAGTTAGAGAGTTTGCCCAGTTTGTCTGCTGGGTGGACCCGGTTGGTACGGTTGCAACCTGACACTTGCTCACGCCATTAACCTGGAAGTCGGCCGAAGTACCTGCAGCATTGACCGCTACGGTTAAGTGATACCAAGTATCCACAGCCACCGTTATGGTAGTGTCGCAGGTGGTCGGCGTGCTGGCAGTGGTGCATACACCCTGCCACTTACCAGTGTTTACCGTATCGGTATACTTGAAGAAACATCCGTTCGTGGGGTCGGCGCCAGTGCTACCGTCGTTGTTAAAGCCCGCTCGTACCGTGTAGGTTTGGCCGCTGCCCGACAGGCCAGATGCAGTTCGGATGCGAAGTGCTGTTTCGTAGCGCCAATAGTCACCATTGCCCAGTCGTATTATATTTGAACCGCTGGTCCGAGCGAGCGTTGTAATAGTCGACCCTGCACCACCGGTGTTTGTTTCCATCGTCACGATACCGGGGTGGCCAATCTCACCGTTTACCGATCCGAATGCACCGGCAACACCTGGATCAAAATCGGCACTGGAGTCGGCAGCATTTCCGGTCATATCATTTGTGTAGTGATACGAGGTATTCACGCTCTCTAAACAGTCGCGCCAATGGTCAAACTCGTAGCAGCGGAATTGTCCCAGAGCACTGTTGTAGTACATGGCACCGGCTACACCTGTTGGGTCGCCAGCTTGCGCTCCACCAGTGTAGATGGTCTTAACGCCAAGGACTAAGACCATGCCGTTTGTGTCCCCGCCCGATGGGCCGACAACTACCTGATTGTTCAGCGTGTCTACGTTAAACATACTGGAACCGGCTGCATTTTGGATATTAAAGGCACCCGTGGAGTTGGCGGTGTTGCGAATATTTACCGGTGAGTTAATGACAGCATCAAATGCCAGCGTACCGGCACCATATGAGCTTGCGGCGGCTCCAGCTTCCAGACGAACGCCATCAATCCAGAACGTGTGTGCAGTAGCGCCAGTTTGCACGATGCGTATATCTGCGGAAGCGGTTGGCGCTGTAGCATCGGTGGTGAAAGTACAGCTAAAGCGTGTCCAGCCGGTGGTGGAAACCGTTTGGAAGCTGGGCGTACATTCGACAAACGAAGAACCGTTACGCGTGTAACGCGCTTTTATGTCGGTAAAGGTGCCGCTAGAGAGCTTGGCATACCACGACAGCGTGTATTGTTGTATTTGTATGAGCTTAGTTGGGTTGGTATTGCCTGTATTAAAGGCTGCGCCCGCCAAACCGTTAGCCGTGGTCGTAACCTTAAGAGAGGCGCTGCCCACCCATGCCTGTGTAGAATCTTGGCCAACAGTAGCATTTGATGTAGGAGACCAACCAACATCGTTGAGCTCAAAGCTTGGGTTGGTAATGCCATTCGTGGGATCTAATGTACCGACACTCATAACGTTGGTAGACGTCGAGGTTTGGATGTTAAAGAGGTCTGTGGTGTTGCTGTTGCCACGCACTAGTAGCGGCGAAGATATAGAACCCTGGAGATCGATTGAGCCATTGCTGTTGTTATCGGTGGTGGTGCTGGTATCAAGCGCGATAAAGAAGTCATCAAAGTACATATCGCGCGTGCTGGCGTCGGTTTGCTTGACGTAGAAGAACGGCGTGCCGCTGTTAGTGCCCGGTGCGGTTAGCGTACATTCAACGCGCGTCCAGCCGGTTCCCGTGAGGCTGGTGGTGCTTAAGGAACATGGTGTCGTGTCGGTGCTACCATCCGAGGAGTAGCCGGCGGCCAGCGTAAACATTTGTGCTTCTGACGGCCCAAGACGGGCGTAGAACGTGATGATGTAGGCTGCGGTAGTAGTGAGTGTGATGTTGTATTTTGCGCCGTCGCCTGCCGCATTACCACCTTCAACATACAGTGCGTCATTACCTGAGTGGTGTTGTTGCATTGTGGAGATAAATGTAGGTACACTTCCTCGCTTCGCCCAACCCGAGGTGCCATTTTCAAAGCCGCTGTTCGTAACCAGGTTAATTCCAGCCGTCGAATCAGAAGTATTGATCGTCAGTATGCTGTTAGCGCTGGAGTTTTGGACCCGGAAGGCACTCGTAGAGTCGGTAGCGTTCTTGAACGTAGTTACACCAGTTGAAGAAACGGAAAGTACATTGCCGGTGAAGCTATCGGTGGATCCGGTGGTATAGACCATGTTGACGTCGTAAGACAGCACGCCGGAGGTGTTTGTAGGCGTACCAAAAGGTGATGGCATAGTGCCGAAAGTGCTGTTTTGGTATGCCGAAGGTCCTGCATTGAAGTAAGGGTAGCGTAGATTGTTATCGGATACATCGAAGCCAATCCAGTACTTAGTGCTTGCAGAGATAGCCACACTCGGCATCGAGAACGTGTTCCAACCCTCTACTACGGTCTGCTGCTGGCTTGTAGAAAGCAGTGCGCCTGGGAGGTTGGAGCCAGTGTCCGCATAGAGAGCGACCTGCGCACTGCCCGTAGGATTCTGGAAGAACACCCTAATAGTATTAAGCGTACCCGAGCTAGCACCGCTTGTAATTTGAGAAGCACCTACCTGGTTAGCGTTACCTGCGTCCATATTCGGGAAGTTAGTAGAGTTAAAGCCAGCGGTAATTGTGCCGCCATTCGCTACGTTTGACGAGAGCTTAAGGCTGCCTCCGTCACTATTGTCGACACCTAGGAATATACTCCCGGCCGTGGTGTTCAGATCAACCGTAGCGTCACCAGTACCGCCCTGCAGTAAACGCAGTGCAGGTGCCGTAGTATTGGAGTCATTGGTGGCGATATCCAGGGTGCGGGCTGGTGCGGCCGTACCGATACCGACGCGTTGGTTGGTGGTATCCACGTCGAGTACGGTGGCCGTAGCGAGAGCATTCTGGATCTGGAAAGCCGTAGCCGAGTTAGATGAATTCTTACTGAGCACAGCGCCGGTGTTGCCAACACTAAACATAAGCGTACCGAGAGTAGTGTCGTTTGCGGCCGTAGCACGAATGTTCAGCAGGTTGGCGGCGATGCTGCCGCCATTGCTCGTACTCTGATCCTGGATGTCGAGCGTACCGCGAGTACCGTCAAGAATAATCTCTGAAGTACTGCCACCCGTAGAGTTGGTATACGCGTTCTGTAAGCTCACGAAACCACCACTGGCCGTAATACAGTCAGACCAAGTGCTGTTCTGGTAACAGCGGAACTTACCACTGTTACTGTTGTAGTACATAGCACCATTTACACCTGTTGGGTCGCCTGCAGTGTTCTTGGTGTCAAAGACAAGGAGCGTACCGTTCGCGTCGGCTGCACCAATTGTTACATTGCCGGAGCTTAGAATGCTGGTGCCGGCGGAGCCAGATTGCAACGTCAGAGCGCTCGTGCTGTTTGTGGAACCGATAGTAATCCCCTGCACTGCTGCACCGTTACCGATGTTAATAGTGTGGGCTGTGGCGCCGTTGCCGATATTGATGCCGCCAGTGTTACCTGCCTCAATAGTGACGCTATTGGCAGCAGTAGTAGCGCTGCCAATAGTTACAAGACTCGTGGAGCTGGCCGTAGCGTTAGTGCCAAGATTAATCGTCTGCGACACTGCGCCGGTGATGTTACCAATCTGAAGCGTGTTAGCCACGCCGCCGGTGCCTAAGTTAATACCGCCGGTCCCACCGAGCAAGGACAGTGTGCCGCCATTTGATTTGCCGACAGTGATATTCGAGTTGTTAACCGTACCAATATTGATAGCGCCGTTAGCCGTTGCACCCGTGCCGCCTTCAATGCTAACCGCACCACCGTTGCGCGTGCCTGATGAGCCGGTAGCGTTACCACCCTGGATGCTCATAACGCCACCGGCACACGCAGTACCACAAGTGTTGCTTGTAGAGTTGCCGGCGGTGAGCGTGAGTGTAGAGCCTGTGCCGTTTGCAGTGTTGATGGCTGCGGCTAAGACGTCTGATGTCTGCCCGCCGGGCAATGTGACCGCACCTGCTGCAGACACATTAAAGTTAGTGCTGGCAATCGTCAGGGCCTGGCTACTGGCTGCAGCGATACTGTTAGTGCTCGCTGCGCTAAAGCTCAGCGCACCCGCCGTGAGCGTAGAGGTACCGCCAATGCGAAGTACGCCCCCCGTAGACATATTGATGTCGCCGCCAACGTCCAGCTTATAGGCCGGCAATACAGAGCCGCCCAAGGCGATACCTACACGGTTATTGCTTGAGTCGACTGTCAATAAATTGTTGCCACCATTGTTGTTTATGTCTATAAAGTCAGTACGGTTGACATTTGGCTGCATGAATATATTGCCGTCAATGCCAAAACCTACCAATATGTTACCCAGACCGCTATTATTTGAAGCACGCAGACTCAAGAAGTTAGCAGAGCTGCCCAATGAAAAGTCAGCATCCTGAATATCAATACCGGCCTGAATGTTGTCGAGCTTAATCTCCGGAGTGGACCCGCCAGCGGAGAAGCCGTAAGCAGCTTGCAATGTGCCGTTTATGGAGCCACAGTTACCTATGTCTAAACAAATGGTACCGGTACTATTAGGCAGATAATAGTTACGGTCGCCAGTCAGAAGACTGTTACCTAAGAAATTACCATAATAACCAGTGGCGTTATCTTCGATGGCCACTTTACCACCAATACCCACGGCGCTGTTACCCAGGGCGAGCAAACCGTCATTGGTAATGCGGGCTACCGAGTTGGTGTTTAAGCGCTGAACGTCGATAACTACATTGCCGCCGTTGCTGGGGGCAATAGCCACAATCGAAGCCTGCGAAGTCGACGGAGCGTTCACTACCAAGTTGTCATTAACCGTAGCCAGGCTCGTATTGCTGTCGATTTGGAACAGCGGGCTGCCATTGGAGTCTTGCACCTGGAAAATATCAGCAGTCTGACCAACAGAAGCCTTGAGGATACCCTCGGTGTGGTCACCATTGCCCTGGATAAAGAAGTTAGCAACTTGGGCTGAGCCGAATTGGTTAGCAATACAACCACTCGTGGCCAGGTTATTACTACAGACAGTGGCATTGGCGGTAATTGCAGGCATACTCAGCGTGAAGTTACTTGCATTTGGTGTTGTCGGACCTTGCAGCGTGAGGGTACCACTGCCGCCAGAGCCCTTAAAGATGATAGCGCCGGTGTTAGAGGTAGAGGTACCGAGCGTGAGGGCGCTTGCACCCTGTATGGCCACCGTACCCGTAAAGGTAGAGGCCGTATTGATAGTTTGACCATTAATTGCGCCGGAAGTGCTCACTGTGCCAATGTTCACCAGGTTGCCACCATTGCTAATACGGTCTGTCGAGTCGGTCTGGATTGTGCCGCCTGTAGTGTTGATGTTGCCGCTTGCGCTCAGGCTTACGGCGGTGATTGCTCCGGCCGCGGTTACGCTGAAATTGGTGCCACTAATCGCGTGTGCGCCAATTGCCAAAGCGGTGGTGATGTTTGCGCCTGATGCGTCAAAGGCAGTAGTGATGCCGCCACCAGCTGCTGCCTGTACGGAGACACCAATACCCACCACTTCGTCGGTGTCGTTGTTCTTAACGAGCACCAACTGGCTGGGAGCCGATGGGTTAGCGCCGTTTGCAAGCGAGAAGACACTGGAGCCAGTAGCACCGGCTGCAGATGTCACGGTGAAGTTCTGGGCACTGTTCATGGTAAACGCAATATCGTTACCCGTCGTCGAGATAGTGTTGCCTGCTGCATAGGCTTGCTGCAGCGTTACACTGCTGGGGTTTGCGTTACAGGTCGACAGTACACCAGCGTTAGAACATACTGCCGTGCTGCTGGCTGCTGCAAACGATCCAACGCTTACAGTGCCTGCCGATGCAATATTGCCGCTGCCCGTAGTCGAGATATTACCTGGTGTCGAAACGTTACCACTGGTCAGCGTCACGCCGGTCAGGCCAGTGAGTGCGCCACCGGAAGTTAGTGCTGCCGTAGGTGTCTTAATAAAGTTGGTGTAGCCGGTGGCCGAAGCGAAGTTTATGCCGTTGGTTTGGTCGGTACCGCCCAATGCACCGCCGGCAGCCAGATTAATCACATTAAGCACGTTGGTACCGGAGGATGCTGTAGCCGTGTTGGTGGGCGTCAGGTTAATACCTTGGATAATAACGCCTGCACCGGTGTTGGTGTTAGCAATGGTAATGTTCTGTGCATTACCTGCTGCCGAATTTGTGTACGCCTGTGAGAGCACGCCTGCGCCGCTCGCCAAAGACAAATTCTTGCCAGCCGCCACAGTCGTATCGCCATTTACGCTCACATTGCCTGTACCGGTCTTAAAGGTGCCACTGCTAGCCGACTGGTCAAAACCGCCCGAGCCGGATGCATAGGTTAGATCACCGCCAGTACTTAAGGTGAGCTTAGTGGTGCCACTCGTGCGGAAGTTGAGCGGCTGGCCGTCGTTTGTTCCCAGGTCGGCCGCTGCGCTAAAGCTGTTGCCACCTTGCACGAAGGCTACACCTGAGCCAGTTGTGCTGCACGTGGCAATCTCGTTAGAGCCATTACGGCACAAGAACGTGGAAGTGTTAGCCGAACCAAGCGTACCAGCGGTAATAATACCGGAGGTAGACAGCGTACTTACGCCAGATACGGCACCGCCGGCGGTAACATTCAGGCCACTAGAAGCGATTGCGAGACTACCGGTTCCATTACCGATACTGGTATTTGCAGTACCGGTTGCGTTGATGCTGGCGGCGCCTGTTACCGTAAGGCCGCCAGTTCCCTGCAGTAGCCCAGCTCCCGAGTTTACACCCACGGCAGTAACAGCGCCCGCGCCACTTACACTAAAGTTTGTACCGGCAATAGCGTTTGCACCAATAGACAATGCGTTAGTAATGTTGGCGCCAGACGCGTCAAAGGCAGTAGTGATGCCGCCGGCAGCTGCCTGCACCGCTATGCCTGCGGCCAAAACCTCGTTTGTGTCATTGTTCTTAACTAACACCAATTGTGCTGCAGGCGTAGCGTTGGAGCCATTAGCCAACGAGAAGGTCGTAAAGCCAGTAGCGCCAGCGGCGGTAGTAATTGTAAAGTTGGCGTTTGTACCACCTGTAGCCAAGGTAAAGTCGATGTTGCGTGCGCTCGTGGTACTAATGGTGTTGCCGGCATTGTATGCGGCTTGCAACGTGGAGCTTGAACCGCTACCGGTACAGTTACCGCTGCTTAGACAGAAGGTGGCCGATGCACTGCCGGGGTCTGGCAGTATAAAGTCTGTTGCCTGCCCAAGTGCGTTCGACTTAACAGTACCCAGGAAGCCAGAACCACTGTTTGCAAGTGCAAGCCCGCCGCTTTGCGAGCTGGCAACACCCAGTGTGGCCGTACCGCCCTGAATAACCAAATTGCCGGTGGTGCTCACCGTGGTACCATTGTCGCTAATCGTGGAATCACCGATAACACTGCCGGTGCCGCTAAATTTCGCTAAGCGATTTGCAGTGCCACTACCGGTCACACCGCCGCCAGTGCCTGCACAGTTACCCGTGGTCAAACAAATGGTAGCCGTGGCTCCACCGGGGTCTGGCAAAGTATATACCGTATCTTGGCCTAATGAGGCGGTTTGTAGCGTGCCGCTATTGGCTGAACCGTCGCTCAGAACCAAAGCACCGCCCTGCGCCGCCGCGCCAAGCGTAAGTGTACCACCCTGGAACGTACCGTTGCCGGCCGACAAAACTGCGCCGCTACTGCCAGTTACACTAAAGTTTGTGCCGCTGATGTCATTGAGGCCAAACAAAAGCGCGGTAACGATGTTCGGATCGGAAACGTCCAATGCATTTGTGATACCTGCTGCGCCGGCGGCAGTAATTTGAAGACCCTTAGCGACAGCGTTTGTGGCATCCGCGTTGTCGAGGTGCAGCAATGCTTCAGTAACGCCGCTGCCAGTTGCATTCTGCAACAGCGCCACCTGCTGTGCGCCGCCAGTTGTGTTGTTCGTTAGCACACTGCTAATTAGGTTAACTGCGCTAGTGCCGGTGGCAGTATTGGTAAGGCTTAAATTCTGTGAGTTAGCGAGCGCCAACGACACGCTGTTATTAAAAGTGCTGGTAGCATTAAACGTAGCGACGTCTTGCACCACAAGCTGGTTGGCGCCATCAATAATGACATTGTTACCCGCGCCGCTAGATGCAATAGTTACTGCGCCTGTGCCAGTTACGTTACCGATATTGGTCAGATTGCCGCTGTTATCAACACGCGTAACACTGTTGGTCTGGAGGCCGCCGCCGATGGTGTTGATGTTGCCAGAGCCAGTGTAGGTTGTGCCGCCAGAAATCGACCCGCTCAGGGCGATAGTGCCGATATTAGATGCGTTACCCGAATTGTCTATACGGGTAGTGTTGTTTGTCTGGAGAGCACCACTGATGCTGTTGATGTTACTGGTAGCGGCAAGTGTGCCGGTAGTGCTGGCACCGAGGGCGGTAACGGCAAAGTAAGTCGTGCTGCCATTGTTGCTCTGGACCTCTAGCAGATTAGCCCCCAGCGATGATGCATTGTCGCGTATCGTCAGCGCCCCGCGGGTGGCGTCCAATACAATTTCCGGATCTGTAGAGTTATCGTAAGCACCCTGCAAAGAAACGGCCGTACCACTACAGTTGCCGGTGCTTACACAAATGGTAGCGGTGCCAGCGCCAGGGTCCGGCAGGGTGTAGACGGTATTTTGACCAAGGGCAGCCGTCTGTACGGTGCCGGTATTAGAGGAGCCGTCGCTCAACACTAGCAGACCAGCCTGTGCAGCGGTACCGATAGTAACATTGCCCCCTTGGATCGTTGCGTTACCGCTGGCAGTAATGCTGCCAATATTTATGAGATTGCCGCTGTTATCAACACGCGTAACACTGTTGGTCTGGAGGCCGCCGCCGGTGGTGTTGATGTTGCCAGAGCCAGTGTAGGTTGTGCCGCCAGAAATTGCGCCGGAGAGTGTGGCGCTACCAATATTAGATAAGTTACCCGAGTTATCGATACGCGTAATACTATTTGTCTGGATTGTACCGCCAGTGGTATTTATGTTCCCGGCGCTAGTGGTGGTGCCGCCAACGATAACGCCGGTGCTCGTTACCGCCAAGTAAGTGCTCGCACCGTTATTGCTCTGTACCTCAAACAAGTTTGCGGCGATTGGTGCCACATTATCACGAATGGTAAGGGCCCCGCGGGTGGCGTCCAATACAATTTCCGGATCTGTAGAGTTAGTGTATGCCGCCTGCAATGTTACCGCTGCGCCACTACAGTTGCCGGTGCTTACACAAATGGTAGCAGAACCGGCACCAGGGTCCGGCAAAGTGTAGACGGTATTTTGGCCAAGGGCAGCCGTCTGTACGGTGCCGGTATTGCCATTAGTGCTGTTCATAAACACCAAACGGCCATCGAGCGTGCTGCTCTGGCCTAAAATTGCCTGGCCGGTGGTAGTGTTCACGCTCAAGACCCGGTTGCCAGAAGCATTCTGGACACTGAATGCAAGTGCCGAGTCACTACTGTTCTGAAAGGTATTGGTAGCGCCAGTAAACGTCTGGGTGGCATTCAGCTTGGCGAGGCTAGCGTCGTTGCTCAAGTTTGCCGAGGAGATTTGCGCACCGTTTATCCGGTACTGGCTGCCCACGGTCAGATTGAGGTTGCCGTTCACTCCTACTGTTCCGCCGCTTTGGCTCAGGAGCGAGTCGCCGAGGCTCTGAGCGCCCGTAAATACGGGTAGCGTACCACTCGTTCCAGTCCCGGTAATACTGCTGCCAATGCCAACGCAGTTCCCCGCGGTGGTACAGATAACATACGTATTAGGGGCTGCCGCACGATCAAAGTTATAGTTTACAGCGCCCGTTGGAGTGCCGGTAAAACCAACCGTTGTTGTGCCGCCACCCCCGGCCGAGACAATTGTACTGGCTGCATTACCCTGCAGCGTAAAGCTCTGCGCACCCGCACCAACCGTCAAGGCTCCCGAAGGAGTAATTGCGTTAGTATTCACACCGCTGAAGGTAGGAGTTGAAGTTGAACTAATATTTTGTACAGTGTTCACCGCCCCTGTTGTAACGGTAAAGTTAGTAGAGTTAAAGCTGGCTATGCCCTTTGCTACTGAGGATGCGTCGTTAATCGTTACCACCGAACCGGCGCCCGTAGAGTTGGCGATGGTAAGCGCACCGCTTAGGCCGTCCAACGAAGTTACCGTCGAACCTCCCGTACATGAAGCAAAGGCCGGAGCACCGGCCGTTGAAACTAAACAAAGGCCGGGTCCGGCCGCAGTTACCGTACTTATCGCCGAAGCTCCGTTGCCCAGCAGCACACCATTGGGCGCAAAGGTGTTTGCTCCGGTGCCGCCGCTCGCAACACCCAATGGGCTCGTTAAATTAACGATACCAGAAACATTGAGGTTGCCAGTGACGGTTACTGTCGTGCCACTCTGGCTGATAACCGAGTCGCCAATGGTTTGCGCACCGGTAAATACCGCCAGCTGGCCTGATATGCCGCCGGCGCTTGACACGGTACCCGTGCCCGCACCAACGCTGCTGATCGTCAGGTTCCCATTGCCGTCGTTGGCGATCTGCAGATTCGCCGTTCCAGGGGTTAAGCTCAAAACGCCTGCGCTTTGCAAGGTGTTACCGGTCATCTTTAGACCGTCACCGACTGTTATGGCGCCGGTCTGACCGCCAAACGATAACACACCACCGTTTGCCAGCTGGTTGCCGACCACGCTCAGCCCCCCGCCAAGTATCACATCTCCACTCACACCACCAATACTTTGCACTACGGCACCTGAGGCGCTTAACGGCACAAAGGCTGTGCCATTGTAATAGGCTAACTGATTAGTGTTTTGATCGAAGTAAATCTGGCCACTCTTGGGGGCGTTTGGCTGTACAGAGGGCGAAACTATCAAACCGTCATTGAGCTTCAATGAACCGTTGACAATAACACTACTGGAGCCAAAGTTAACCCCTTGTTCGTTGGCGATAAAGCCGCTCAGCGGAATCTGCACGGTGTTGTACTGACCGGCGATACTGTTGTTGGCAGTGGTAGTCGGCTTTTTCTGTACATTCGCGATAACTAGCCCGATAAGCCCGATTACGAGTAGCGCAACCAATATAACATCAGCGCGTTTTAAAGCACGCACGATAACACTCGTCTTCGTCTTAGGGTCAGCAGCAGCTACGGCAGGCGGAGGTTGTGACAGTATTGTTGGGTCGAGTGACAGTGCTCCCATATTTGCTGGATCTAATCCTGCGCCAAGGTTTGACGCTTGCCCAGCGCCACCACCGTCATACGTAACACCCGTGTTTTGGTCTTGGTTTTCCACGACTGTTTTTGTTTTCTCTCTCGTTTATAGAGAGTTCTCCCTGATAGTATCCTATCCGCTTATGTTAGGCTTGACAAGCATTTTTTACTACAAAAATACCGTAGCGCCTGTGGATAACTATGTGCACATTATGTCGTCAATATGAGGTATATGACGATAACCGTGAACACAAGGATTCCTACCACTGTTAAACCTATTTCCAAAAGGCTCTTATGCACCGCTTCTTCAGAAAGCGGATTACGCCCGATTGAAATAATGCTGGAGCGAACCGAAGAGTATAACAAAATAGTAACCACCACAAAGAGCATGAGCACCAGCAATGCCGCAATAAGCACCCGCACGGGCGACACATTATGCCCAGCTACACTAGCGGCAAAATCTTGTAACATGGGTGGCAAAAATGAATTGTCGTCTTGAGGGGCCTGATAGAACACCTTATCTACCTGAATAGGTATTGCGCCGATGTGAACTGATAGCTCCTTACCCTTTTTGTTGGTCACCGTGCGCGTCTGCATAATGCTCGCCGACGAAAAATTAGCTTGGGCGGTGCCAATAACAAGAGTGCTTGTAGTAGCCTTCATACCAATTCCCGATATTGGCGAAGTCGTCACCTTATCGCCGGTCTTAATTGCGCCATTAATGTCGCTCACCAGTACGGTGGTCGAACCGTTTGTCACCACCTGCACTGAACCAACACCATTAGTCAGCTCAATAACCGATTTGTTGCCCACAACACCTAGCAAGCGGTCCACATTGTCCTGCGTACC
This sequence comes from Bacillota bacterium, assembly GCA_035478295.1. Lineage (GTDB taxonomy): Bacteria > Patescibacteriota > Saccharimonadia > Saccharimonadales > UBA4665 > PMNU01. The sequence goes on from DATIJU010000014.1 coordinate 232,812, forward strand.
CAGCTCCACCGTATTGGGCGTCCCCTGTTTGAGACTTACGAGCGCACCGACAACCACGTTTGGGTCACTACTCTGAAAACCTTGCGCTATGGAGGAGGCACCTTGAGCGTTCAGTGAAGACACACCAAGTACCAGGATAGGCACAGCTAAGCCCAACCCAGCGTATCTTATTCTCTGACCGATCGATCGTCGCTTAAGCAACATAGCAGAGCCTTACTGAATTACTGCTTATGATTATAGCTTAGTTGGGGTGAATATCGACAACCGAGACCGCAAGACTAGTGCATAAACAACGATTTTCGCGTATAGTCATACCTTGTAATGGATGATAAAAAGCTAGCCCCGAGCGGCGCACAAAGCACGCCCGCCGCTCCTGTCACGGACCCGGCACCGGCTCCTGCGCGCCCTGAGCCACCCAAACATGAGAATCTCAAAAGTATTCTGTCAACGATAGCCATTTTGTTAATCGCCCCGATTATCGCCGTATTCTTAACTGCATTCGTGTTTCAATCCTACCAAGTAGATGGTCCCAGCATGCAGACCACACTCCACGACAAAGACCGCCTGATCGTCTGGAAGACGCCACGCACTTGGGCGCGACTTACCGGCCACCCTTACGTTCCTAAGCGTGGTGATGTCGTAGTGTTTACTAATCCAAACCTCGCTAACTTTGGCCAAGATCCTAACAAACAGCTCATTAAACGCGTTATAGGTCTGCCAGGCGACAAAGTTGTCGTGCAAAACAACACACTCACCGTATATAACACTGCCCACCCGAAAGGCTTTCATCCCGACCAAACACTGCCTTACGGCCAGGCCATTGTTGGCACCAATATCGATGGTGAATGGACTGTTGCTAAAGGACAGCTGTTTGTATGTGGCGACAACCGCTTCGACTCGCTCGACTCACGTATTTTCGGGCCAATTGACGCAAACGATATTATCGGCAAACTAGTTGTCCGGGTGCTGCCCCTCAACCAGGCAATGCGCTTCTAGGCTAGTGATCCTAAAATACGTTCTAGGTCATCGTCCGACGTAAAGGCAATTTCGAGCTTGCCGCCTTTGGCAGTACGTCGAATATGTACTGGCACGCCGCCCAAACGTTTACTTAAACGCTTGGTTGCTGGCGTTTCAGTTTGCATACGCTCTTTGGTGTCTTTTGTTTCCTTAAAGCCTTCTTTTACCGAAACTACAAATTGTTCTGCCTGGCGTACCGGCCAGCCATATCTGAGAATATGGCTCAGAAGTTCCTGCTGTTTTTCGGGCATGCCCTTGAGGGACAATATAGCTCGGGCATGGCCTTCGCTAATGTCACCCTTTTGCAGCGCGTCGCGTGCCGCTTCTGGCAACTGAAGCAACCGTACAATGTTATTAACAGTCGAGCTCGCCTTACCGAGCCGCTTTGCGATCGCTTCGTAAGTCATGTTGAACTGCTGGTGAAGACGCTCAATAGAAACAGCCTGTTCTAACGGCGACAGATCAACACGCTGCACGTTCTCGACAATGGCAAGTTCCAGACGCTCCAGTTCTTTGGTGGTACGCACAATAGCTGGCACCTTCTCGAGGTGCGCGAGACTGGCCGCACGCCAACGGCGCTCACCAGCCACAATAACGTACTTACCCGCGCCATGAGGCGTCACCACAAGTGGCTGAAGAATCCCATGCTCACGAATAGAATCGGCCAGACCGGCTAGCGCATCGTCATCAAACAAGGTGCGCGGCTGATAAGGGTTAGGCGTTATGTCGGCAAGTAATAATCGCTGTATGCGATCTTGGTCATCGAAAAGTATAGCCGCATCGACACTTTTCGGGATTAAGGCATCAAAGCCGCGGCCGAGGCCAGTTTTACCCATTGACACGTTTCGCTACCTCCTTGGAAAACTGTTTATAGGCGCGAGCGCCTTTACTCCAGCGGTCGTGCTCAAAAATGGTTTTTCCGAAACTGGGCGCTTCGGCCAAGCGAATATTGCGCGGAATAACTGTTTTAAATAGCTTCTCGCCAAAGTGATTTTGGAGCTCGCTTGCCACTTGCTCTGATAAGCTAGTACGCTTGTCGTACATTGTCAGCACAACCCCCAGTAGGTCGAGCCCCGGGTTGAGGCCTTCCTTAACACGTTGCACGGTTGCAAGCAATTGCCCGAGGCCCTCCAGGGCGTAGTATTCAGACTGCACGGGGATCAGTATGCTGTCGGCGGCCGTTAAGGCATTTATAGTCAGCAAGCCTAACGCCGGCGGGCAGTCGATGATGACGTAGTCGTAAGCGGCATCCTTAAGCGCGCGCCTGAGGGCGTATTCGCGCTGCAGCTGCCCTACCAGTTCTACCTCGGCCGCAGCTAAGTTAGCGTTTGCCGGCAACAGATAAAAACCTTCCCGGTCTGCTTGACGCACCGCCTGGTCCAGAGTAGTCCGGCCAAAAAGCACATCGTAGGTGGTGGGCTCAATTTCTTTATCAAGACCCAGGCCGCTCGTGGCGTTACCCTGTGGGTCAAGATCAACCAGCAGAACGCTGGTTTTGGCGTCTGCGAGCTGTGCTGCCAGATTGGTTGCGGTGGTCGTCTTGCCCACCCCGCCTTTCTGGTTGATGACCGCAATAATTGTTTGTTTCATCAGTTCCCTCTTCAGGTCAAAGTATATCACCCCTTGGGTAGCGCTGACAAAAACGAAAAGCGTAAGGAGTAACTAGCCTTATACGGCTACTGCTCCCGCTTGCCCGTGCATGCGCGGTGGACTACAGTAGCTTACATGAACGAGCAGCAACCCGAAGCAGCCAAAACCCAAAGCCACGTCCGCTCCAAACGAGGCTTGCTGCGCATGGGACTAGCCATACTAGTGCTCCTTGTTGTGGCAGGCGGCAGCCTGCTCATCAGCCTCCGCCCCACTCCAAGTCCAATTCCGCGATCTATTCGTGAGCAGGCAGGATACCCTCTGTACTACCCGACAGAGCTTGTTGGCGACTACCGGATTGACCGTGGCTCGATGTCTCTCTCGTCACAAATTGTCAGCTTTGTGGCTAAAGATACCAGTGGCCACACTATGAATTTTACACTGCAACCCCGCCCCCGAGACTTCGACTATGCTAGCTTTTATAACAAGTCCCTGCTGCATTCATTTGTCTTTGCTGCACCGGAAGGTCAAGCAGCCATCGGCAAAGGCGACCAGCTTATGATTGGTAGCTTATTAAGCGACACCACACTCGTACTTATATCCGGTGACAGCAGCCAGCTTACATCCGGGGAGCTCCAGACCGTTATTACCCATCTAAAGAAAGACTAGCACGCTAGAGATCAACTCCGGTGTCGCCGACGTCCACTCCCTGGTCCACCACCCACATATCAAAGTTACCGGCGTCAGCAAGCCAGGTAGACGTACCTGACCCCAAGGTGCGAATACCGCTAAGGAGCAAGCTGGCATTTGTCGTATCGGCCGTCGCCGTGAATGCGGTGCCACAAGTCATAGATCGCTGATCCGGTTCTTCAGCATAAATAAGAGCCGTGGACGAAGTTGTTGCCGTGCCGGATTGGTTCAGACGCAAGCGCATGGCAGTAATATCGGTGTCCACCGTAGAATCAAATCGTGACGGCGAACAATATACGGCGTAGCGACGGCCATTTACTAATGTCATGTTATCAATGCGGAGTATACCCACTTCAGTACCGGTTATACTTCCCTTATTGGTGGTGCGATTTGCCCGCGCAATGATACCGCCGCTTAGACAGTTAACCCAGACGCCATTCTGGTAGCAGCGGAAGGCCTTGGACAAGGCATTATAGTAGATAGCCCCGTTAGTGCCATAGGACGGGTCAGCGGTGCTAGTATCTTTGGTGTCAAAAACAGCAAGCGTTGGCGTACCACCGCCAAGGCCGGCACCGAATGTTACAAGCGGTCCATTCAGCGTAGGATCGCCACGCAGGAAGGTGTATTGCGTGCCGGAACCAAATGCCGTGCCACTCCAGCCAGACCACCACATGCTGCCGGGTCCGGTTCCACCGGCAGACTCTATATCTATGCCTGAACCGTCAGTACGGAAGCGTAAGCCTTTAGTTGAGTTGCTTGTACTGTCGGTAAGCAAAAAGCGAGACATAACAGCCTGATTGTTTACGGTATCCACTTGGAATGCCGGTACGCCCGCCGCACTAAAGACCTGGAAAGCGCCTGTCGAATTATTGGACGGCTGAACCGTTAGCTGACCGTTAATGGCGCTGCTACTAAAATCGAGTGTACCCGAGTAGTATGCGCCATTGTCGGTGGTTGACTGCGTAAGCTGCGCATTGTCGATCCAGAAGGTAGCCGGAGAGCTAACCGCCGGATTTTCAATGTAGATGTAGGGGCTGCCACTAGGAGCGCCCGCCACAAAAGTACAACTAAAACGCATCCAGCCAGTAGTGTAAAAAGTGGGGTAATTACTGACGCAGTCATTTTCGCCGGCGAAAGCCCCTGTATTTGAATAACCCGCGTCTACTGTCGTGCCGCCGCTGGACGATTTGATATAGAACGACAACGTATACGACTGGCCGTTAGTAAGCGAAATGGGATATTTAGCCCCTGCATATTGCGGGTTAGTCGTGATCGTTACCTGCATCGAACCCAAACCGGCATAAGGCGCAGTGGTAACACGCGACAAACTAATAGTACCGGGGTTAACAATCGCCCACGGGGCTGTGGTATTTGTTTCAAAACCGGGATTCGTGAGCAGATTCGTCTTCGCGACCGTCGACATATTGAATAAAACGTCGTTGGAGCTATTTTGCACCTGCACAGCCGCCGTTGAATTACCGGCAGCAGTGGAGCGGAAGAGTGCACCAGCAGAAGTTGAACTGCTGGAGAACGTGAGCGTACCGCCCTGCAGTGTCGTACTGTTGGCCGTGTTATTTGTCGAACCAATAACAACAGATTGTGTACCGGTTGCGTTGGTGGTGTTAGCAATATTAACGGTGCTGCTTACTGTCGATGAACCCGTAGCGCCAATATTGGTTGTACCCCCACTCGAACCTAGGCTGAGTGCGTTTGCCGCCCAATCCGTCTGGAAGTAATTGCGGAAGTTTGTGCCGTCGTAACCATACAGCCACAGATCGGTGTTATTAGCCCGCTTGGAGATTGTATACTGAATATTGCTGGCGCTGAGGACGGAACCGCTCTGTATAAATATGCCACTATCCGTACCGCTCTTCGTACTTAAGAACAACGTCGTAACGCCGGTAGTTGCCGTGCCGACATAGAGGCCGCCCGTACCGCTTGTAGTATCAACCCGCAAGATAGACTGGCCGCCCGAATCCTGTACCTGGAAGGCGTTTGTTGAGTTAGTGTCACTCTGCGCGATAACACTGCCTGACGAAGAGTTGCTTTGGAGCGTTACGGTGTTGCCCTGTATTGTCGTACTGTTGGCCGTGTTGGACACAGAACCAATAGTAACCGCTTGCGTACCGGTGGCGTCGGTAGTGTCCGCAATATGAATCGTCGAACCAGTCGTGGCCGTTCCGATAGAACCAATATTTACGCCGCCGGTGGTGCCGCTGCGGATGGTGACCGTATTGGCTGCCTTGGCGCTCGAACCGATAGCAACCGTCTGCGTACCCGTAGCGTCGGTGGTATTAGCAATGTTGACCAGCGAAGCATTGGTAAAGTTGCTCGTAGAACCAATGTTAACGCCGCCAGAAGATCCGCCACGCAGGTTCAGCTGGTTGCTGATATTCGACAGGCTACCAATGTTAAGGGTTTGTGTGCCAGTGCCGTCGGTTGTAGATGCGATATTAATTACCGAGCTAAAGGTATCGGTAATCGTGGGGCCTAGGTTTATGGAGCTACTAGGGCCACTCAGCAAAACTATCTTACTTGTTGTAGTTGTCGAACCGATGGTTACTACTTGAGCCGCAGTACCAGTACCGATGTTTATGCTCCGCGCCTGGTTGCCGGCGCCGATGTTAATACTGCCAGTGCCGGAGTCAATGCTGACCGATGGGTTAGAGGTGTTGTTGCCGATCTGAAGTGCCTTGGCATTGGTACCGCCCAAATTAACGGTTGGCGTACCGCTGCTGGTGCTCCCGGTATCGATGAGTATATCACCCGCCTTGCCAGTCGACGAGTTACCACTCTGAAGGGTCATATTGCCGCTTGCGCCTGAAGTATCCTGGCCAAAAAGCGAAATACCGTTTGGCCCAAGCAGCTTCAGCACACCGGTAGTGCGCGTAATGTCGGCAGTGGTTGTTGCCGAGCCAAACGAAATGCCGTTCGTAAGCGTACCGCCAAAGAGTATACCCGTACCGAGCGTACCCAGCGATTGCGTAATATTAATACCATTAGTGAGCGTACCGCCGGTACCATTACGGTTTATCAACAATCCGTTAGTTACGGCTGCCGAGGTGTTTGTGACGTTGATCTGTACCGTGTCACTTGGATTATTGGTATTGGCCTGATTAAAGATAGCCGCTGCGGCTGTCGTTGCGTTACTTGTAGCGTTGACCGTCAGACCCACCACACCTGCCGCCGTGGGGGTAATAGTGTTGATTGCTGTAGTGCCGGGTACCTGAATCAGATAGCTGCCCGATGCCTGATACCCAGCACAAACGCTGTTTGTAGTACAAACCGTAGCATTTGCCGTAATTACCGGCAGCGAAAGCGTAAAATTACCCACATTCGGAATTGCTGGTCCGGACAAGGTTAATGTTCCGGCACCACCCGAGCCTTTAAGGATAATTGCACCGGTGCTCGTGTTTGAGACGCCGAGTGTAAGCGCGTTTGATCCTTGGACGGTAAGCGTGCCACCAATGGTGGCATCGTTCGTCACACTCAAAGCCGTACCGCTGGCGCTAAAGGTAGACGCACCAGTAAAGGTGTTGGCTGTTGCGCCGCTCTGCGTATAGCCACCACTGGTTGTTATACCGGCTACCCCAGTTAATATGCCACCGGTAGATATGTTTACACCATTAGAAGTCACCTGGAACGTACCCGTAGCGTTACCTATGGCGGTGTTGGCGGTGCCGGTTGTGTTTAGACTTGTAGCGCCCGCTACGGTCAATGCGCCGAGCGTACCTACGCCGGTAATATTGCCATACGAACCACTAGAGAGATCAATATTTGCGATGGTGCCGTCAGCGATCTTACCGCTGGTAACAGCACCCGTCTGAATAGTAGCCACCGCAGCGGAGCTCAGAGCTATGTCGCCGCCGATACTCTGGTTTACCCAAGCCGAACCGTTGTACTGCAAAATATTACCGCTGGCTACCGAGCTAATAGTAAGTGTGCCTCCCTGAAGCTTGGCGATGGCAGGGTTGGGATAGCTACCGGTGAGGTCACCGCCCGCACTGCCGGCAGCAGTACAGTTGCCCGTGCTTAAGCAAATGTTTGCCGTGCCGCCCACGCCAGGATCGGGTAGCGTGTAGGTGCTTGGCTGCCCTAAATTAGCCACCTGCAAACTGCCTGCGCTCCCGGCTCCGGTCAATACCAGAAGCGGTGTAGTAACACTAGTGCCAAACGTGGGATTATTGACAGTACTCAGTGCACCGCAGGTACCGCCAGTACCCAGTGTAATGCTCGTGCCACCGCCGGTGAGATTGCCGCTACCGCTTGGACAAGTAAGCGTAACATTGCCTTGGACGGCAGTATTCGCCGAGCTACCATATGCAACGCTCAGTGTTGGCGTGCTTCCTTCGCCTGTGTTGCCCGTGGCAGAAAGGCCGGTAAGCGTACCTAATGTAGCAACATAATTACCAGTAGTGTCGGTGCCAAGGGCGACCGAGTTAGGCTGAATGGCAGTAACGCCAGTATTCGAAACGCTTACGTCGCCGCTAAAGCTAACAAATGTGGGCACGCCAGAAGCGTTGGCAATAAGCACTTGGCCGCCCGTACCAGCAGTCGTAACTCCTATAGCGCTCGTCCCATTGCCAAACAAAACACCATTAGCTGAAAGTGTGTTAGCGCCGGTACCGCCATTACCTACCGACAGCTGCGTGTTAAGTAAGAGATCACCCGCAATGGTAATCGTTGTACCGCTCTGGGTGACAATCGAATTACCGATAGATGAAGTACCGGTAAATACCGGGATAGTTCCGCTACTGCCGGTGCCGGTGACTGCACCACCGGCACCGCCGTCATCATCAGCACAGCTAAGTACTCCGGAGCTATTAGTAGTTAAGGCGCCACCATTTGCGAACGTCGTACAATTTAGCCCGCTAAACGTCACCGTTCCGGACGTTGCAATACCGGTTGCCGCCGTAATAGCGCCACCGGAGCTAATTTGGAAGGCGTTACTCGTGCCGCTCGCAAATGACGCCGATACGTCCAGGCTGCCAGTTACATTTACACTATCCTGCAATTCAATCGTGGTGCCTGCGTCTATGGCTACAATCTGGCCAGCAGCGCTGCTCATAGTAAGCGCCCCGGAGCTTTGCAAAATCGGCGTAGTAACACTAGTGCTAAACGTTGGGTTATTAACAGTAGCTATCGTAAAGTTACCATTGGCACCCGCATCGGTAAACGATATGTTGGCACCCGCGCTTAAGGAACGTTCATTGCTCAAACTGCCGTGCAATGTAGTTACCAGGTAGGTTGCATCGCTTGGTGCGCCACCACCGCCGCCGCCAATACAATTACCTGTGCTCAAACAGAAGCTAGCTGGACCGCCGGCATCTGGCAACGTGTATACACGGTCGGCACTTAATCCAGCCGTCACAATCGAAACAGTGTTAGAGGAACCATCGCTAATAGCAAGCGTCCCCGACTGCGAGAGCGTACCGAATGTGCTCGTGCCGCCTTGCACTACCAAGTTGGCCGTACCATTCACGGTTACCGTTGTGCCGTCGTCGGAAATAGTCGAATCACCCAGTGCCTGCGCGCCGGTAAATTTGCTGACGCGATCTGTAGTGCCACCACTAGTCGTTACGCCAGTACCACTGCCGGCACAGTTACCCGTAGTCAAACAAACAGTTGCCGCGCCTACACCCGGATCGGGTAGCGTGTATATCGTGTCTTGACCAAGAGCTGCGGTCTTCAGCGTACCAATATTAGATGAACCATCGTTCAAAACAACACTACCTTGCTGAATAGTTGTTCCAATTGTGGCCGTAGCGCCCTGGACGGCCAGTGTTCCAGTAAACGTGGGACTATTGGCAACATTAAGCGTCACCGTACCACCAGCCCCCAAAGTAATACTGCCACCTCCCGTTAGATTAGTGCCGGCGCTTACCGAGATGGTAGTGTTGCCCTGGACAGCCGTGCCCGAGGTATTGCCATACAGCACACTTACCGTAGGTGTCCAACCCTCGCCCGCAACGCCTGTAACGCTTGTACCGGCGCCCGCCGTCAGGCCCAGCACGTAATTACCGGTGGTGTCGGCACCAAGGGCGACCGAGTTAGGCTGAATGCTCGCAACACCGATGTCAGTAATAGTTATGTCGCCACTGAGGGTGTGATTTTCCCAGGCATTATTCGCGCCGTTATACACAAGTACATGGCCTCCCGCCGGAGTGCTAATGGTGAGCGTACCGCCCTGCAGCTTCGCAATAGTCGGGTTAGGATACGTGCCGGTAAGGTCACCGCCAGCCGCGCCGGCCGCTGTACAGTTAGCAGCCGTAGTACAAACTGTATAGGTGCCGGCGGTAGCTGCGCGGTCAAAATTGTAAGTAACTGCCCCTGTTGGCGAGCCACTAAAGCCAACACTCGTATTCTGACCGCCACCGCTTACCGTAATTTTAGAACTGGCATTACCCGAAAGCGTAAACGCTTGCAATGCCGAACCAACTGTCATAGAACTGCTCGGTGTAATCGTATTTGTATTCACTCCCGTAAAGGTCGGCGTAGAGCCTGTGCTGATGTTTTGCACAGTATTCACTGCGCCGCCCGTCACCGTAAAGTTAGTGCTGTTAAAGCTCGCTATGCCCTTATTCGTAGCGCTCGCATCATCAATGGTGATGGTATTTACTGAACTGGTTGCATTGGCGAGCGTGAGGTTGCCATTCAAGCCATTGAGACTCGTGACGCCACTCCCGCTTACGCAAGATTGGAATACTGGTGCACCGCCGGTGGACACTAAACAAAGGCCAGGGCTTGCCGCAGTGACGCCACTCAGGGATGCGGCGCCGCTGCCCACTATGACACTATTAGCCGGGAAACTACTGGCACCGGTGCCACCGCTCGCAGTCGCCAGTGCAGAGCCCAAGGTCAACCCCCCGGTTACGCCCAAGTTGCCGTTCGCCGTAACGGTACCGCCGCTTTCGCTCAATATCGAGTCTTCTATGTCCTGCACGCCGGTAAATTTAGCTATGCGGCCCGCAGTGCCACCGGCGCTCGTAACCGTACCACTTCCACCTCCGACGTTACTGATGGTAAGGTTACCGTTTCCGTCATTCGCGACAACCAAGTTTGGCGTACCGGCAGTTACACTTATGACGCCTGTATTCTGAATGTTGTTACCGATGATAGCTAAGCCGCCGCCCAAGCTTATGGCGCCGTCAACCTCGGCAATAGAGGTAACGCCGGTTGCTGGCGCCGGGAATGCAGCAGTTAACTGATTACCAATGATGCTCAAGCCGCCGCCAAGCGTAATATCACCGCTCGCACCACCCAGATGCTGCACTACTGCACTCTCTTGTGCAAGCGCAACGTAGTCCGTTCCGTTGTAGTACGCCAGCTGATTCGTATTTTGATCGTAGTACAGTTGGCCGGCAGTCGATGCATTAGGCTGCACAGAGGGCGACACAACAACGCCGCCGTTTAATTTAAGCGGCCCGTTAATAGTTACGCTGCCCGTATCCAGCTTTATGCCATCTTCGGTAGCAACAAACTCGCTCAGGGGCAGTTGTACTGTAGAAAATTGATCAGAGATATTACTGGTAACGTTCGCTGCCGGCGTGCGGTGCTTGTGCCATGCCGTACCGACCACCAAACTCGCGGCGCCCAGCACCAAGAGTGCGAGCAGCACAACGTCAACCCGCCGCAGGAGAAGATTAGGTAAACTCGTCCGGGCAACGTGCATAACTTGAGGTGAGCTAGCCAGAGGCTCAGCTTGAAGCGATAGCGCGTTCGACTCATCCTGCCGAACTGAGCCGCCACCAACAGAAATGAGAGAGCCCCCACTCATATCAGCAGATTGATTACTAGTGCTTTGGTTTTTATTTTTCACAGGTTTTTGTTTTGACCCCTGCAGTGGCAGAGGTGGTATGTCCCGTAATTATCATGGTACGCGGCTTAGGAGTCACAGGCAAGCGCTAACTGATCACAATAAGAACTTTTAGCGAAACTGTGGAAAACTCTGTTACACCGTTAAAATCAAATACACGATCATGATAGTGAAAGCCAGGGTGCCAACCGTCGTAAGGCCTACTTGAAACAAACTCTTGCGTACCGCCGGTTCGCTCAGCGGGTTGCGGCCAATCGCGATAATGCTGGAGCGTACCGCCGAATATAGCAGCATGGCAATAGCTACAAACAGCAGCATGGTCAAGAAGCCCGCGACCAAAACTCGCACCGGCGACACAGTATGCCCGGCAAGATTGCTCACAAAATCCTGTACGGCCGACGGCACAATCGACGGCGCGGCGGGTGCCTGAAAAAATCCCGGCGCCACCAAAACGCCAATCGAACCAATATGCACAATGCGATCTTTGCCGTTCTTGTCTGTGAGTGTTCGCGTTTGCGCAGCGTTCACATCGAAGTCCGCCTGAGCACTCCCGACAATTGTCGAAGATTGCGTCGTCTTCATGCCCACGCCGTCAATTGGAGATGCGGCAATTCTATCACCAGCTTTTACAACTCCGTTAATGTCACTAACCAGCATTGGTGTCGTACCTCTTGTGACCACTTGGATAGCGCTGCCGTTAGATAGTTCAATGAGCGAGCCAGCGCCGACCACCCCTAAGATGTGCCGTGAATTACTCACCGTCGTCAGCTCCACCACATTGCCGCTCTTAGCCTGCAAACTCACCATCGCCCCAGATACAATTCCCGGGCCGGCCGCCTGAAAACTTTGGGCTATAGCCGAGCCCGCACTCACACTCGATGGCAAGAATGCGCAGCCCAGCAGCGCCACTGTGGCGAAACCAAAGGCTGTACCACGTATATGCAACGACCAATTACGCGATTTAACCTTCACTGGGTCCCCATCTTTATGCTTACGATTATACCCTCAAATATTGAATAAAAAACGAGCAATTGCTCAGGTACAAACTAGCCTTTTAAGGCTAGTTACTCGAGATCATCAATGTAATCCCCCCAAGACAACTCATTTACGAGGCTGGTGGAACGTATTAAAACGAGCAGTTGTTTCTTAGCAAAAATGACCGATCCCGCCCCATTGCTTGCAGTGCCAGTGTACGCCGTTATGCCACCCCTGCTCTGGATCTTTTTCGTGGAGCCGAATTGCTTTGCAACCTGCCGCACATGCGAATCAATGCTACCAGAGAAACTATCCGGCATCTGTTGCTCACTCACCACAATATGAACACCACCCAACTGATCCGAATAGGCAAATACGGGATCGCTACTTGGTGGGCTCACTCGCCCCCAGCCGCCGAGGTCTTCAATGGTTTTATTAGCAGGCAGAATAGTCGTAAATTCCGGCTTCTCATCGCTGTTGGTTGTAGCGGTAGCGCCGGAAACCGCAGACCCACCTGTATGCGCAGAACTGGCGGGCTTATCGGACTTGTCATACATTCCCCGAGTGCCGATAACAAAAACAGCGAGCAAGCCCGCAGCCAAAGCAGTCGCCCATTGCTTCCGGCTCAATTTTGGCAATCTGATACGGTGCAACTTATCGGCTAGGTGCAGCTTGGGCAGGCTAATCTTTATCTCAATCTCTTTAGGAGCACCGGGCGCAGTCGGCGCTGCCTGGCTGCCAAACATTCCAAAACGTCGCTTCTGTTTCTTCTCCGCCTTACGCCTGTCCCGCTCTATGGCATCAGCTAGCCGGATACGATCGCGCTCCGCCCAAATATCAGCAACATCCACATCTCCACTCGCCGCCCTAAGGCTGCCGTCGGCGGCGCGCCGCAAAACAGGCCGTGGCCGTTTTATCTGCCGTTCTACTTCCCTCATAACTAAAGTATACAAGAGTTAAACTTGTACTTAAATCAGACTTACAATTTTAGATCAAGCCCCTGCTGAGTCTGGTCGCGGAAGTCCTGACCGTGCAACAGACGCTTGCTGGGAGGCGGCGAATAGTGCAGACCGTACTGGAAGATTGTGGGCTGGTTCGCATCGGTAAAAGAGAAGCTCTGTTCCATGTTGATGTCGAACGACAAGAAGAACCATCTGGAGATAACCTTATCAACTGCGCTGTTATCCAGTGCACTTACTGAATAAGCCTGTTCATTCACTAATGGCGAAACTGCTGTCGTTACCCCCCACAGATTGGCCGCTTCCCTGCTGGACTTATATGTCAAACGCCACAGTTCAATATCCACACCGTTATTAACGGCATTGGTAAGATAAATGACAAGCTTCTGCGGCCTGCCGTCACCATTCAGGTCGGCATACTTTGAGAAAACCGCCTTCATAGCCTGCGACTGCTCACCGCCATACTGTATTACGTTACTGCTGATAACATTAGTGCAGTCATCACCGCCGGCTACATAGTAATACCCGTTATAGAATGCTCCACCAGACCCAAATCGAGCAGTTGTAAACTTATTAGCCCCCTGAGACCAACTACTTAATATACCGGTATTATTAACCGATGCTATCCAGGTCGTCGCCGAGCATGTCGTGCTGGCTGTTCTGCCGCCAGATAAGTAGATATATCCATTTGCTGCAAAAACCGTTTGCTGCTGTACAGCATTCGGGAGATCACCGCTATTTGCCCAGCTGCCGGTTGGAGCGCCAGTACTCGGGTTAAGTTGAATAAACTGGACGTCCATAAGATATGTGCTGCCTGTATAACCAGCCAAGATGTACAAATAGCCAGCGGATATGACCGCTGAGTGATTATAGCGTGCCGTCGTGAAACCAGTACCAAAAGCCGTCCAGCCGCTTATAGTACCGCCAGCCGACATGTCTGGGCTATAGTACACCAAGGTCTGGGCCGTACCACCAGTATTAGCACCACCGGTCGTGTAAATATGTCCGTTAAACGTGTCGCAACTAAGACCGCTCAATGCCGTCGTCAAGGCCGTTGTTGTATTCCAGGTCCCGGGCAGTCCACTAGCACCTATCTGGCTATAGTACACCGTGCCCACTGTCGTACCGGTGCTGTCCTTGCCGCCAATTGCATATAGATAGCCACCTACCCCTACAATGCAATTATCCATAATTGAGGCGCCCAGGATGCCGCCCGATGCCCAAGCGCCAATGGAACCGTCAGGGTTAAGTTGCGCGTAGTAGACAGTATTTAAGTAGTTACCGGCGGCCGCACAGACCGACGTTGCAACGGTATACGTATTACACCCTCCAGCCACATACAAATAACCGTTATATGCGGTTGCAGCTGCGGCCGTGCGGTTACCAGTGTAGACGTTCGTGGCATTTGTCCATGCGCTCGTACCCTTGTTACCGGCATTATATAACTCAAAGAACTCATTCTTCGTCGTAACCGATGAACAAGCGGCCGCAGGGTTGCCGGCTGCGCAGCCACCACTCACATAGATGTAGCCGTTAGAGAAAGCAACTCGCTCATCCCATCGTGCGGTTATAGTGGTCACCGAGGGTGCGAGGTTACTCGTAATATTACCCGTGCTAAGATTGATCTTTCCGACTTGAACCGTATTCCATGTAGTATTTGTGCTGCCGTCGTGGCCACCAATAACATATAGGTAGCCGTTCATAGCGTATGCATCTGTACGTCGTAAGGTTAATGCAGTGCTACCATTTGTAGTCATAATGCCCGTTGCAGTAGACCAACTGGTGATATCATTTGTCGACTGTATCTTGGCGTATTGTATAGTGCTGGTTTGCCCTCCGGCATTCTGCCCGGCCCCGCCAGCAAGGTACACGTACCCATTATAGATAGTCGCCCCCATAACCGCTTCGGCCGTCGTAGCAGAGTTGGGCAAGTTAGCCGTGGCCGATGTCCACGCACCAGGTGCACCAGCCGCGCCAATAGTAGACTTATAGACATTGGCATAGTATGTGGAACAGCCAGTTTGGTTAGCACCCGCGGTGCAACCCCCGAATACGTACAACACGCCACGATAGGCTACGGCCGAAGAGTAATATCTAGCATTGGCAGCCGTAACGTAGTTGTTGGCGCTCGTACTCCATGAAGGTATCGTACCGGTACTGCTCGTTAGACCGTAGTAAATAGTGTTAACGGCTGATCCATTCGAGGTAGCCGTGTAATCGTAGCCACCTAAGACATATATATAATTATTATAAACCGTAACGGCAAATGCCGATAAGGCCAGGGGTATCGACGTTGTGGCATTCCAGCTCCCGGTTGAGCCATCGGCATTCAGCTGAGCCGACCTAACGACAGCCGTAAGATCTGCGGTACCTGTCTGGCAACTATTCGTAATACAGCCACCAATAACGTATAGATAACCCTGGCTCACCGCCATCCCGTGTCCCCACACTGCCGTTGTTAATGCTGGCGTATCGGTCGGAGATGTTTTAAGCGGGCCGATCTGACCAGGTGCAGCTATGGAATCGTACTTTTGGGCATTGAGTGCTGTTGTGCATTGGACGGCACCGGCGTTCATAGCCGAGCATCCCGCAAAAACATAAATACTGCCACGCCAAAATACTAAATTGCCGCCAACTTGTGAATACGTTGCAACCGCAGTAGCAACGTTCGACCAGTTTCCAAGCGTGCCATCGGCATTTATTTGGGCAACTTCGATGTCACTTTGCAATGCCGTACATGTCTGACTAGCGTTGAGGGTCGCACAACCACCCTCAACATACATAAAGCCGTCATTCACAACAGCAAGCGTACCTCCCATCGCAGTACGTGCTGTTACCAGGTTTGTCGCGGTTCTCCATGTTAGAGAGCCGGCCCCGCCAAACAACGACCCGTCGGACGAGTTTAACGCTGCCACCAGCACCGTATTCGTGGGCGTGCCGGCTAACGTGCCGGCAACTATATAGGCATAGCCGTTATATACCTTTAGGTCGGCATCGTATCGGGCGGCGGGCAATGTTGAGTCCTCGGTAGTAAAAGTGCCGATGCTTCCGTCGGGATTAACCGTGGCGTAGGCAGTAAAGGTACTGCCAGTGCTCGTAGCGGCACCCGTTCGGCCGCCAGCAATATAAAGCACCCCGTTATATATAGCCGCACCCAAACCACAGGAACCGGCACCTGATCCTACCGGCAAGGTCACCGAGTTAGTTGTCCAGTTGGCGCTCAATTGGCCGTTAGTCTGGATGCGATTGAAGTAAATATTACTGTTGACGCTCGTACAAGTAGTGTCAGTTGCCGAGCCGCCAATAGCGTACATGTAACCGTTGTACACTATCAGCTGAAAACGAGATAATGCCGCCGGCAGGGCTGTAGTGGTAGCCCACGCGCCGATCGACGAATTAACCTTACTCACAGCAGCATATTCGACAGTCGAGATGTTAGAGGTACTACCCGCCGCAGCGCCTCCCGCCACATAGGCATAGTCATCATATATTGCTGCACCATTTAAAAATCGAGCCGTGCCTAGGTTATTTGCGTTTGTCGTCCAGCTAGTAGTTACAACACCACCAGTCACAACACCGCGCGAAATATTGCCGGTAGTGGCGTTAAAGTCGACATTTGATTCTGCATTCGTATCACGGAATAAATCAGATGTGCTAATAACGGTAACTGCTGGGTCAACCGTAAGTGGAAAAACTGCTTTTTTTAGGCCGGTGGTTACCGACGTCAGAACATTGTCTTTTACTTCAAAGAACGTTTTAGCCGAGGACACCCTATGTTCGCTCTGGTATACCACCGGAGCCGGCAGTGAAAAAAGATATTTGTCTTTCTTTGAATGCTGGCGTGCCTTTTGCAACAAGGCAGCATCCTTATCATTTCCAGTCGAGACCGAACCGTTAATAGGCAAGCTGCTGCCGTAAATGCCGACCGAGCCATCCACCTGCTGATGCGCTTCTAGCCCTTGCGACTCTAGATCCATCTCGAAATCCAATTTCATAGTGTTGCCGCGAGCGTGATCGAGAAGAATATCTTCCTTAACCCCTGTAGCCTGCATTGTATACACAAGCCAACCCGTACCATTAGCCAACGGGTAGACTACCCTGTTAGCGTCCTGTCTCCCCCGCAACAACCCAAACTTTGGTTTGATCTTAAAAGAAACTGAGGACATGGGGTCAGTTACCTCTACCCCCTCTGCCGGGTCTTCCTTAACGACTGCTTTGATCCTCGGGCCACCGCTCGTTTCGGTGCCACCAGTGGCCGGATTGTAATTACCGTTAAAGCTAAACGATTTCTTGACTGTGTCGTGAACTAGTTTGTCGCCTAGAAATGTATCCTTTGCCTGTAAGAGTGTCTCGGACCTGCCCAGCGCATAGCTATGTTGGGCAAAGTATGGCTGAAGAATTGGTATCGCATCGGCTGCAAGAACAATCGCCACCAAAAGTACAAAAGCAGTTCGTACTCGCATATCGCGTAAAAAACGCAAGCGATGTCTCAAAACCGGATTGAAGTAGAATCTAGGCAACGACGGTCGTTTGATACGTATCCTGAATGTAACATCGTGTTGCGGGCGCATAGGAGTAACGCTCGACACCGACCGCGAGACGCTCCCCCGCTCTGATACTCGTTTTTTTATATCATCCACGCCAGGCCTGAACTCTTACAGGGACTCCCCTAATGCTTAATATTGTACCACGCCGACCTTCTAGGTCACTCCTATTGGTTTGTATACGAGAAGTTCAGATTCTCTACATACACGTTGGCGTTACTCTGGGACTTAACATTTATCTTAAAGATAACGTTATTGCCGCCAGCAAAGGCGCAGCTGCTATTCTCGTTGCCGTTAATAGCAACCGTGCTCCAGACATTAGCCCCACCAGAGGTTGTGACATCGGTAGCCGTTCCACAGGCTGTAATCGCAGAGCCTGTACTCTTAAACATTTCGTAGGTCACAATTCCGTTCGTAGTGTTGTCTGTACGCGCAGTCAGCGTAACAGTGCTGTCGCTCACGAAATTCTTAAATGTCGTTGGGAGCTTATAAGTAACGTACATACTATAGATCTGCTGCGTGCTCTGAGGCGTTGTCCACTTATAGAAGTTGCGGGCGTCGTTGCTGCCACAAAGCGAGCCAACAGTGAGGGCAGCTGAATTTGCGCAAAAGTCAGAGGTCAGCGTTCCAATACCCGTGCCGTTCAAAACGGCGCCAGTATACTCTGGCGTGAGTGTAATGATGCTGTTCGGCGCAGCGCCGCAAGCCCCCCAGGTAGTGCCATCGTAACACTGTATCTTAGCCTGGCTAGTATCGAAGTACATCGAGCCAGCAAGCGCTGCATTGGAGCCTGTAAACGGTATTGCAGCATACGAGTCGAGCGTAAGAAGCGTCAGGCCCTGGCTTATTGCGCCACCAACCCTCAGGTTACCTACGTCAGAGGTACCAGTGCTGTTCTGCTGCACGACACTCATGTTATCGATATCAATAACCCGGCTTACACCTGGTGCGTCTGTCTGACGCACAATCAGTAGCGCAGTTGTAACTGTGGTGCTGCCCGGAATAAATGTACAGGTTATCTTTGTCCAGGCGGTTGTCGAAAGCGCTTGCGTACTGTAGTTACTGCAGGTTGCCGTGAGCGTTGTGCCATTATCCGGTGAGTATACCACCTGTAGCGTGCTGGCCATGGCCGTACCAGACACTTGCTTGGCACTAAATGAGACGATGTAGTTAACGGTTGTACTGGCCGTTGGGGCGGTCGCAAAGTTTATCTTTACGCCGGCATTAGTCGAGGTGCCGAAGGTTACCTTAGCCGACTGCGAACCGCTCGCCGCATCGGTAGAGGTGCCGGTGGCAACCGAGCTACCAGTACCCTGGGCAGCCCAACCAGTAGGCGGCGAACCAGTTTCAGCGCCACCGTTGCTGATGAGATTAAGACTGGCTGCCGTATTAGACGGATCAACAGTAAGCAGGCTCGCGCCCAGTGCGTTCTGTACTTGGAACGACCCTTGGGTACCCGTTCCTGTTGATGAACCCAGTATGGCTACGATGTTGCCGCCGTTATTGTTACCGCTACCGCCGGCGTTGCCAGCATTGATGGTAATGTTACCTCCCGTGCCGCCCGTGCCCGTGGCCGAACCGTTACCGCTTGCTACTACTACCGCACCTCCGTTGGAACCGGCCGTTGCAGCCGCCGTGCCACCCTGCAGCGTTGCCGTACCGCCGGCAGTCGCACCTTTGGCGGTACCGCCTTGTAACGTCGCGTTACCGCCCGCGCCACTAGTTGCACCGCCGGTACCACCGGTGATTGTAATGGCACCGCCAGCGCCTGTTGCTCCGCCGATACCACCATTGACGGTAATTGCGCCACCAGCCTGGGTGCCAGTTCCCTGGCCACCCGTAACCGCAACCGCACCACCTACTTGGTTCGTACCCGCCGCCGTGCCACCTTGCAAGTTCAACTGACCGCCAGCGCCGGTGGTGTTAGCCAGGCCCGCCTGTAGCGTTAGGTTAGCACCGCTGCCGCTGACTGGGTTTTGGTTGATACCAATCGTGCGGTTAGCGCCGCCGCCAAGGGACAGATCAAAGCTGGATATTTCACCGGCGTTCAAGGCGATTCCCACGCGGTTGTTGGTCGTGTCTGCACTTAAAGCCGTGTTCGTAGTGGTAGCATTCTGTATCATAAATGCTGCTGTAGAGTTGCTGGAATTCTTAAAGGTAGCCTGGCCGCTTTGGCCTAAGACAAAGAGCGCATTGGTGTTTGAGTCGGTAAACGAACTAGTTTGTGTCACTGTGGCTTGGATGTTGAACGAACAAGTTGAGGTATTGAGAGCTGGAGCGCCCCAAGCGCTTACATTAGCCCAAACACCATTTGTAATACCAGCATAATACTGACACTTGCTGCCGGCAGGCAGACCGCCGGCACTTGCAAACTGTGCGTTACCGCTCGTATTAAAGGCTAGCCAATAAGTGGTACCGTTGGTAACTGGTATTGGTGAAGTTACAATGACATTTGAGTTGTGGCCAAGGGCGTTAGGCGCCGAAATAGACTGCAGAGAGCTATAACCTATCGGCGTTCCACTAGGGAACGTACCAGAGCCGTTGTCCGCATATACCGCGACCGTGAATGTATTGGGGGTTGTGGGGGTCGTTCCGGCGGTACCGAAATCAACTATCATGGAGTTAATATTTCCGGTCATCGTAGCAGTAAAGTTGCTTATCTGCACGTAATTCCCGTTGGTGTCCGGATTCGTACCGGCAAGCTGGCCAAAGGTACCCGTGGTGGTAGTGGTGGTAGCCGCAGTGTAGGAGTTAATAGTAAAGGCATTACCATTCGAAGCATCAACATTAACATAGAAGTTGTTGTTGGCGCTTGCAGTCTTCAGCTCAATACCGGCATCGCCCGTGCCCGCCTGCTGCACTATGACCGGCAGCGCGTTCACGGCGCTATTGTTTACAGACACGTCTAGAGTACGCGTAGCGACGTTTGTGTTAATGCCTACGAGGGCGTTCCCGGTATTGCCGTTACTGTTCGTGACGGTAAAGAGCGCGTTGCCCAGACCACTAGTGCCCACCCCTGCGCGGACAGCCAGCAACGGTACACTCGAACCAAGACCGCCATTTATATCCTGAATGTCGATTGCTGCACGTGAGGCATCCAAAGTTATCTCAGGAGTGGAGCTCCCTGCGCTGTTCGTATAGTCATTTTGGAGTGTGGCCGAGTCTGCGCCAGCACCAGTCCAGGCGCTACCCGTCCATAGAAGGGTAGCTGTTGCGCCTGGACTAAGCGATAAACTGCTGCCCGCAGTCAATACGAACGAATTTGAGCCGTTATTAGTGACATACAGCAGACGGCCAGCCTGAGAAGCACCGTTGGTTGGGCTTGGCACGGTAAAGGTCAGGCCCGGATTTGTGGCCGTAGCTAAGATTGCCGAGAACGAGTCAACCGTAGCCTGTGTAATTGTGGATGTAGCACCACTAGAATACGTGCCGGTCGTAAAGTACGTGCCACCATTAAGCTGAATAAGCCCCTTCGCGCCGCTTGCAGCTAAGGTGCCACCCTGGATGGTTACGTTACCACCGTTACTTGCGCCAGTACCGTTGGCAGTACCACCCTGAATCAGCACATTGCCTCCTGTGGCGGCCGCGCCAGTACCACTTCCACCACCCTGGATTGTAGTTAGACCACCGGCTTGCGTACCACTGCCCGCACCGGAGATAAAGGTCAACGCTCCACCAATGACATTGCCCGTGTTGGCGGCCGTACCAGAGACCGTAAAGTTGTTGGGGGCGCTAGCTGCGGAGCCGTTACCCAGGTACAGGTTGTTGCTAGTATCGAAGGTAGCGCGCACATTCGGACCGCTCGAACCGGTTACAATTTGCAGGCTGTTAGCGTCGGTGGTGCCGAGGACAGCAGTAGTGCCGAAGTTGTTGCCACCTTGCAAGAATGGCGTGCCGTTCGCAGTACCACTTCCACAAGTAATAAGGCTACCTGTGGAGCTATCGCGACAAACAGCGATAGCACTGGTTGTCGACGAACCGAGGGCACCCAGCTTCACTACACTAGTCCCGCCACCTAAGGTAACTTGGTTGTTGTTTACCGTACCTACTGTTATAACGCCCGACGTCGCAGCCTGAATAGAGACAGCACCATTACCCGTACTCGTGTTGCCACCTTGGATAGTCGTTACGTTTCCGGTACTCGCAATTGAGCCCACCGTCACCGTGTTCGTGCCGGCCGGCGTTCCATCGCCAATGTGGATAACCTTTGCACCAGTGCCCACCGTGTTGCCGGTACCTATATTTATAGTGTCGGTGATACCCGTAGGCGTGTTGCCGCTAAAGGCAAAGAGTGTGCGGTTGGCGTCCGATGCCACGTTACCTATATCTACCTGCGTAACGCGGTCATTGTTGGCCAGTTTTAGGCTTGCAGTACCGCTGTTGCCCGCCGTACCAGATAGAATGTTTACGTTAATTGTGCTGCCAGCGATGGTTTGCGCGCCGTTGCCAATATTAATTGTCTGAGTGTTAGCGGCGGTAAAGTCGGCGCTGCCCACATTAATGATATTGGTTGACGACGACTGCCCTAGCGTCAACGTACCAGTGCTCGCCGTACTGCCGACCGTAATAACGTTAGAGGCATTCGTGCCGATGCTGATGGTACCCGATGCAAGCGCTTGCAGCTGAACAGCTGAGGCACCGTTGCCGCCCTGAACGAGCACGGTTGTACCGTTTGCAGCCGAACCCGCAGTAGTAGAGCCAATGTTAACTGTTTGTGTGGCTCCAGTAGAAGTCGCTACGTTTACGGTACTTGCCTGGGCGGTCGCACCCGTTACTCCCAGGTTAACCGTCGGCGTATTAGTGTCTATGCCAAGCAGCGACGTACCGCCAGTGTTTAACACCTGGAACGCTGTGCTGGAGTTGTTGTAGTTCTGGAATTGCGCCTGACCAATGTTACTCAGGGTGAATAGTGAGTTAGAGCCAAACGTATCCGTCGTAGTATTCAGAGAATACGTAGCGTAGATGTTATAGTTCTGCACGCCCACGCCACCCGTACAGGTGCCATACGGTGATGCAAAACCGAGCGCAAACGTCCGAGATATAAAACAGGAGGTGCCTGTATTGGTGAAACGCATATCGGCAGTAGGGTCGTTCGTATTAAAAGCTAACCAGTAGTTGGTGCCCGGAGACAGGCCGGCCGTAACAGGCGCCGTATTTAGAGCACCGGGTGTGATTGACTGGCTTGCGCTGGCAGCTATGAGTGAGCCCGGTACGCCCGCATTGTCAGCGTATAGTGCAACCGCATACGAGTTAGCCGACGATCCGCCAACAATGAAGACCGAGATGCTGCTCATCGTGCCGGCAGTCCCACCCATAGTGAACATGCTGGCATTTTGAAAATTCTGGTCGCCAGAGTCCGTAGTACAGCTTACACATGTCGTGCGGCCCATAGTATTGATTGAACCTGCCGCAACCGAAGAAGAAATCTTAAACTTGCCCCCGTCGCTAGTATCCACACCAGTATAGAAGCTACCGCCCGTACTCTTGTATTCCATGCTGGGGTCACCTGCACCTAGTTGCTCGATAAGTAACGGACCGCCACTGGTGGTACTGTTGTTAACCGATAGGTGCAGCGGGCGTGTTGCCGTCTCAACACCAATGCCTACCAGCGGAGTGCCGCTGTTACCGCCGCTGTTCGTAACCGTAAGGAGCGGGTTGCCCTTACCACTGCCTGCGCCCGCCCGAACTGCCAGCAACTGAGCATTGCTCCCTACGTAGCCGCCATTGGCATCCTGGATGTCGACACCGCCGCGAGTGGCATCAAGTATTATCTCCGGGGTAGTAGTACCAGTTGAGTTATTGTAGGCATTTTGCAGGGCGCTCGAATCTACGCCGGCGCCCGTCCATGCGCTGCCGCTATAAATTAAAGTGGCTGTGCTACCTGGATTTAGCGAGATATTCGAAGATGCAAAACTTAATATAAAGCTGTTGCTGCCGACGTTTGTAATGTACATAACCCGGCCGGCCTGGCTAGCACCGTTCGTAGGTGTGGGTAGCGTAAAGGTCGAGCCGCCGGCAGTGGCCGTAACGAGTATGGCCGAATTAGAGTCAACAACACTCTGTGTGATAGTTGCGCTAGCACTACCGCTCGAGAAGCTGCCCGTCGTAAAGTACGTTCCGCCATTGAGCTGGATAAGCCCCTTTACCCCGCCGGCTGCGGCTGTACCACCTTGGATTATAACGTTACCGCCGTTACTAGCCCCGGTACCATTGGCCGTACCACCCTGGATCGTTACATTGCCCCCACTTACTGCCGCGCCGCCGCCGCTAGCGCCACCCTGAATAGCTATCGCGCCACCATTACCAGTAGAGCCGGAGGTTTGTCCGGTTATATTCAGGTCGTTGCCGCCAGCCGCAGCAGCCGCAGCAAAGTTAATATTTGCCGCTTGATTCGCCTGGAAGCCCAAGGACGTATTAATAGCAACACTCGTCAGGTTAGACAGTGAAGTATTGGCGTAGTTACCCGCCGTTTGGTAGCCAGCGCAAGCCGTATTTTCGGTACACACCGCACGTACAGTCCCACCTTCAATTGTCGTCAGCTTACTAAGGCCGGAATTATAGAAGAGGCCACCATTAAGCGACGCTAAGTTAGTTGCAGGTACAGTAGCAGCATCATCCAACTGCAAAATGGTCGTGTCCACATCCGTACCGGTCGAGTCGCCAATCTTAATAACATTTCCGGCCG
Source organism: Bacillota bacterium (assembly GCA_035478295.1). Taxonomy (GTDB): domain Bacteria; phylum Patescibacteriota; class Saccharimonadia; order Saccharimonadales; family UBA4665; genus PMNU01. The sequence continues at coordinate 257,085 of DATIJU010000014.1, forward strand.
TGCCACTCGCGCGGGTAACCGTATTCACCGTCAATAAGGTATCAGCACCCGTAGCCGACTGCACCCGGAACGCACTGGCGCCATTAGTCTCATTGCGGAACAGTGCAGCACCGCCGTTAGCAACCGTCACTACTGCGGTAGAGTTATCGCTAAACACCGCTATGTTACCGGTCGAGGTAGAGTTGCTCACATTTAATGCGTCTCCAGTGGTCGCACCCGTCAAAGTTGTGAGCCCGCTTGCAACACGAATGGCAGTGCCCGTGCTGGCAGCAGTGGCTATATTAAGAGCCGTACCTGTACTTAAGCTAGTGGCCTGAATATTTACCACAGTGCCGGCTGTCGTCGCATTCGCAGCAACGTTCAATAAACCGGCATTCGAAGTTGAAGTGTAGTTACCGCTGGCATTCAGCGAAATGATACCGTTAGTGGCCACCACATCTGCAGTAGAAGACGAAACCTTAAGTAGTGATCCGCTTGTCAGGTTAGCGCCAGTGCTATTTATGTTTACCCCCACACCCGTAGTCAACGCGTTAGCCGTCACGTTCAAGCCGTTACCGGCCGTAGTGTTCACAGCAGAGATATTTACAGTGTTCCCCGTTCCTGTAGTGCTGGAGCCGGTGAAGTTAACGAAGTTGCCGGTAAAGCCGGTCGTTGTACCAGACTGTACGACGTTGAGGGCGGTCGAGGTTGTCTGTGTTGCAAATGAGTTGGCGATGTTGACCAGCGTACCGGCAGCGCTAGCAGTCGCACTCACATTAAGAAGTCCAGCCGTGTTAGCAGTCGTGGTGAAGTTTTGGTTGGAGCTAATGACTGCTAAGCCACCGGTAGTAAATGCATCTACAGCTGTTGAGGAAACTTTTAATAGTGCACCGGTGGTTAGCACCGAGGTAGCATGTTGTAGATTTGCTCCTACACCCGTAGTGATGCCATTTGCCGTCAAGTTCAGGCCGTTGCCGGCGGTTGTGTTCACGGTGGTAATGTTCACCACGTTGCCGGTGCCTGTCGTGCTTGAACCAGTAAAGTTCACAAAGTTACCCGTAAAGCCGGTGGTCGTGCCAGACTGCACGACGTTGAGGGCGGTCGAGGTTGTCTGTGTTGCAAATGAGTTGGCGATGTTCACAAGTGTACCGGCAGCCGTAGCCGTGGCGCTGACGTTAAGAAGGCCTGCCGTGTTAGCAGTAGTGGTAAAGTTTTGGTTCGATGAGATTACGGCGAGGCCACCCGTAGTGAAAGCGTCTACGGCGGTAGAAGAAACTTTCAGTAAGGCGCCGGTAGTCAGGACCGCCGTTGCATGCTGTAAGTTAGCGCCTACGCCAGTTGTAATACCGTTGGCAGTAAGGTTCAGGCCGTTACCAGCGGTTGTGTTCACGGTGGTAATGTTCACCACGTTGCCGGTGCCTGTCGTGCTGGAGCCGGTGAAGTTGACGAAGTTGCCGGTAAAGCCGGTCGTTGTACCAGACTGTACGACATTCAAAGCTGTAGAGGTCGTTTGTGTGGCGAACGAGTTAGCGATGTTAACTAACGTACCGGCAGCGCTTGCCGTCGCGCTGACGTTTAAAAGGCCGGCGGTATTGGCGGTGGTTGTGAAGTTTTGGTTCGATGAGATTACGGCGAGGCCACCCGTAGTGAAAGCGTCTACGGCGGTAGAAGAAACTTTAAGGAGTGCGCCCGTGGTTAGCACGGAGGTAGTATGTTGCAAGTTAGCACCAACACCCGTAGTGATGCCATTTGCCGTCAGGTTCAGACCATTGCCGGCAGTCGTGTTGGCAGTGGTAATGTTCAGAACATTGCCAGCGCCGGTTGTACTCGTGCCCGTGAGATTTACTAGATTACCAGTGTAGCCCGTTGTAGTGTTGGACTGAGTAATATTCAGAGCTGTGGCCGTAGTTTGCGAAGCAGCCGACAGACTGAGGTCGAGTAAGTTGCCGGTAGTGGTTCCGCTAGAGCTTATTGTAGCTAAGGTACCAGTATACGCACCGTTATTCAGAACCTGCACCAGCCCAGCGCCTGCCGAATATGCCGTTGCACCCGAACCTCTTACGCGCAAACCACCGCCAGTCGTTACGGTGCTAGCCGTAGTAACGTCCAGTGCAAATCCGCTCGTCAGCGAGTTTGCCGTTATGTCGGTTGCATTGCTCGTTGTAGCAGTGCTCGTCACAACCACAGCCGCCGCTTGCAGCGTGGCGGCTGTACCTGTCCCGTCAATCCAAAAGTTCGCCGACGTTTGGGCGCTGGCGTCCTGGTTTTGAATATAACTGTTCGCCGTTCCCGTAAGGAAACCACAAGTTGATGAGGTCTGAACACACAATGTACCCGACTCGGCAGGCAGATGTAAAACATTTGTTCCGCTCGGCGTGCCCGCATCCAGAATGGTAGAGTTGGTACTACCTCCGCCCCCAAGCGTTCCGGCACGGAACGCGTAGGGTACGCTCGTTAGTTGCAGACGCGGGCTCATTTCGCCGTCCCACGATGGGCTGGCCGCGGTACCGCCGATGTTCATGGTCAACCAAAGCTGTTGGTCCCAGTTGATCGTGCTCGGAAAAGCGGTATTAGTCCCCAGGCTAACCGTCAGATATCCGTTGGCTACACGAACGCCCGCACCGCTCACCAAATAATCTTCGGTCCACTTACAGTGGGTGTCACCTGCACAACTGCCTTGAGAAGAGCCAGAAGACGATAGCTGATCGTACAGTTTGAATTCAACGTTGTAAAAGTTATCAGGGACAATACTGCCAGCCCCAGTCATCAGGCGTGCCTGAAAGTTTATCGTACCATTCGTAGCAGCGTGAGCCTTGCCGCCAAAGTAACTCGTAACCATACCCATGGACAAAACCACGGCCATAATCAACAGCCCTAGCAGTTGATGCCGGAATAAGATCCCAGACGATCGCGGTTTTTGTCGCATTGTTTTGTTTGTTTGGTTTGTTGGATTTGGTTATTTGTTTCCGGCCTACCCGTGGGTAGACTTTGGATCACCCTAACATTATCTGTCCAACAGATAAGACCGAACAAGGTATAAAACAGATAAAATAAGATGGCATGCTATGCAATATAGTGCTTATTGCGTCTATAGTTTACTATTGTTACAATTACAACCATTAGCAATTAACACCGCCAACTCGCAAAACCGTGTATTTTTAAACAGTTATAAGATCAAAATAACGATGTAAAAAAAGCAGCGACGTTTTTGGCGTCGCTGACTTTTCCACAGGCTTCGTTATTAAAGCTAGGCGATTTTGGTAATTTTGATTGTGGTCTGGTGTTGGCGGTGACCGCGCACTTTATGTACCCGCTTCTTTGCCTTGTAACGAATTGAGGTTACTTTGTCGGCTTGTACGTCGTCAGCGATAATTTCTGCTGCGACCTTAACCTTCTCAACCATCGGAGTGCCGACACTAATCGTGTCGCCATCGATGACGAGCAGCGGTTCAAAAGCGGCCGTCTTACCCTCGGCTTTTAGAAGCTCGACTTGCAAAGTTTCACCTTCGCTCACGAGATACTGCTTGCCGCCAGTGACGATAACTGCTTTTTTCATATTTTACTTCCTAATAGAATTAGCTACCGATAGATAGTAACAGATCAGCGCCCATCTGTAAAGTCAGCAAAGACTCGCTTTACTTAGCTTTTTCTAGTGATACCGTTAGGGGTGCACCGTCAACGCTACCGGCGGTCTCGTATTGGTATGTTTTATCAAATACCAGGCTCCGCGCCAGGGTCTCTCCACAAATTACTTCAGTGTGCTCTTCAATAGCTTTGCGGAGGGTTTCGTCGGTCGTCGAGAGACTCAAATTAATGTGATCATCAACTTCTAAACCAGCTGTTTTACGAGCGTTCTGGACACTCCTCACAACTTCACGCATCATACCCTCACGCTTCAAAGCAGGCGTGAGTTTGGTGTTGAGCTCCGTAAGCGGCTGCGATGTCGCCCGCTGCCCCACGCTTGATGCTCCGGCGACACCCAATTCCACCTCTTTGAGGTTAAGCTCTTCCTTAACCATGTCAATATACTGCGCCATACGCTCCGGCGGCGCCTCTCGGCGCACGTAGAGCTTAGCGTAAGCTAAAGGCTGGCGAACCTTAATACCGGCAGCAGCACGAGCAGATAGCCCTTGTTCAATGCCCATACGTATGTCTGCCATCTCCTCGATTACGAGCTCATTCACCTCGCCCGCAGCCGGCCAGTCGCGCAAGTGTACCGATTCACCATTCGTAAGCTTCTGGTAAAGCTCCTCGGCAAGGAACGGCGTAATCGGCGCCATGATGTGGCTCAGGCGCACCAACACATAGTGTAATGTCCGATAAGCGGATTGCTTGTCTCCATCGTCTTCACTCTTCCAAAAACGGCGACGCGAACGGCGCACATACCAGTTGCTAGCATCCTCAATAAACGGCAAGATAGGTTTGATGGCGTTCGGGATGTCATAGCGCTCCATATGATTCTCAACTTCAGCGGTCAGCTGATGTACTCGCGAAACAATCCAAATATCGAGTGGATTTTTCAACTCGTCGAGCGGGTCGTCGTAACTACCCTGCCATTCCCAGCCATCCACGTCCGCATACAGGGTAAAGAAATCATACATATTCCAGACCATATTGAGCTTACGGAATACGTCAGCCACATCCTTATCGATGAGCGAAAAATCTTCGGCATTCATAAGCGGCGAACTCATGAGCAAAAAGCGTAGTGCATCGGCCGAATATTGATCCATAAGCTCGTTCGGATCGGTATAGTTACCAAAACTCTTGCTCATCTTGCGGCCATCATTGCCGGCAAGCGTACCGGTAGTAATAACGTTTTTAAAAGCGTGCTTGCCGAACAGCCCAACGTTTACTGCATGCACGTAGTAGAACCACGCGCGCACCTGCCCCACATACTCAACAATAAAGTCACCCGGAAAATTCTGTTCAAATTTCTCGACGTTCTCAAATGGGTAGTGGAACTGCGCGAATGGCATTGACCCGCTCTCAAACCAGCAATCAAGCACCTTTTCGATACGCTTATACTCTACACCGTCGACAGTAAACGTAACGTCGTCGATCCATGGACGGTGATAATCGTCCAGTTCCTTACCGGAAAGCTCCTTGAGCTCGGCGTAGCTTCCCACCACCTTTACATGTTCCTTGCCCGCTTTATCTACACCCTTCCAAACTGGCATAGCAGTCGCCCAAAAACGATCACGACTGAGGTTCCAATCGGGTGCGCTCTCGACGGTCTTTGCAAAACGACCGTGCTTAAGGTGCTCGGGGAACCAATTGATGCCGCCATTCTCCTCAAGCATCAATTCACGCTGTCCATCGATGTCCATAAACCAACTAGGGTGAGCGCGGTAAAGCAGCTTGGTACCACAGCGATGACAGTGCGGGTAGCTGTGACGAATATACTCGACACGCAGCGCCTTGCCCTTTGCGACAAATGTTTTTGCGATTTCTTTATTTGCGTCCCAAACGTTTTGCCCCTTCCAGGCTGTTTCCGTAAAGATACCGCTGTCGTCCAGTATAGAAACAGTATCTATACCGGCAGCCTTAAGCAATGTAAAGTCTTCTTCACCATAGGCCGGCGACATCGAAACAATACCGGTGCCTTCTTCAACACTAATCGCGTCCGAGCCTAGAACTATATGGGCAGCAGGTCCACGGTCCACCTCAAAAGGTTCATATTCCAGCCCCACCAGCTCTTTGCCCTTGTAGGTTTTAACCACTTCAAAAGGTAGTGTCTCGTGCTTTTCGTTCTGCAGCGCGCGGTTAAGGAGGTTCTTCGCTAAGATATAGTGCTGGCCATCCTGCTCCAGCACTACTTCGACGTACTCTTCTTTAGGGTGCAGGGCCAGCGCCGCGTTTGCCAGCGTGGTCCATGCCATAGTAGTCCAGGCCAGCATATAGGCGTCTTTTGTCTTAAGCTTAAACTTTATATATACGGAAGGATCAGTGTCATCCTGATAAGAGTTGTCCATAGAAACTTCTGCCTTAGAAATAGGTGTCGCATCGCGGGGACAATATAGCAGCACTTTTTCACCTTCGTAGATCTTACCCTTCTCGTACAATTGCTTAAAAGCCCACCACACACTCTCCATGTAGGGCTTGTCCATCGTTCTATATGCACCCTTAAAGTCTACCCAGCGGCCAATACGATCGATAGTATCTTCCCAGAGACTGCCGGTGCTCACCATATTCTCACGGCAGGTCGTTATATACTCCTCAAGTGTAATCTTAGTACCGATGTCACGCTTGTCCTGAATGCCCAACTTCTTCTCGGTAAAAACTTCTGCCGGCAAGCCATGGCAATCCCAACCCCATACCCGGTCTACTCGTTTGCCTTTCATCGTCCAAAAGCGAGGCACAACGTCCTTGGCGATCGAGCTCAAGAGCGTGCCTTGGTGTGGGACGCCAGTAATGAAGGGCGGCCCATCATAAAATACGTACTGGTCACTCTTTGGACGGCGTTCAATCGACTTTTCAAACGTCTCATGCTGCTTCCAGTGATGTACTAAAGCTTTCTCGTATTCTTTTGGGGTGCGGCGTGTGCCTTTTTTGAACTTCATTTTTTCTCCTTATATAGAAAAAATCACTACTTCTGTCACCGGAACCCGTAAACGGGCGGTACCATCCGGTTTCCAAAAGAAGTGATTCTTTGGCGCTTGGTTAGTCGCTGTGTCGGCGCGTTCCCGGCGAGTTCTACTCTCGTTATTACGATTTCTTCCCGCTGCTTGTGGTTGATAGCCACTTATTCGTGCATGCACGAAACGCATGTTGTTACTTTGGTAACAGTTTTTATGATATCCTAGCTTACAGATTATCGCAAGAGGTCAGCTGTTGCTGTATGCATAACCAGCAACTTCATTCATGAGCGGCAGCGGCACACCTTGCCACAAATTAAGTATCGAACCATTATCGGCGAGTGCAAGAATAGCCGGATAGTTCATTACGTCGTACAGACTTGCCGTTGCAGCCCCATCTCGGGTATTGAGACTCACCAGCTCAATCTTTCGGCCGGTCTCAAACTGATGCTGAAAATCACGCACAAACGACTCGACGTCTGTCGAGTGTTCGGAGTCTGGTCTGTAAAGGATAAGCAGCTTCACCATCCGAGCATAGCATATTCGTTTTGCTCGCCACAACGCGAACAAAAACCGTCCCTGCATATTACAGGGACGGTTTTTAGACATACTGTAACTAGATTTAGCTACAACCAGTAGTAGAACCGCAGCTGGTACAGACATAGCAGCTGCCTGCGCGCTGCGTCTGATTACCGCAGCTATAGCACAGCGGTGCGTGACTATCAGCTTGAGGTGCTTTTGCGCTTTGCGCAGGCCCTTGAGCGGTTACAGTGACAGGCGCCGCAACCTCAGCCTTTGCCGGCTGCTCATGCTTTTCGACCAAGTGACCGTCTACTGATTGATCGTCGGTGAGCAGACTCGTCTGTGCTTCGGGCATATCCTCCAGAGAAGCTAGGCCAAGTTCCAAACGATCGTCAAAGCTCAGGTAATCGAGGGCTAGGCGGCGAGCAATGTAATCCGTAATCGAGCTTGCAGTGCGAACTTCAGGGTCATCTGTAATGCCTGATGGTGCAAAGCTAGTACTCATCATTGCCCGTACAAAACTCTTGAGCGGCACGCCGTACTGCAAACCATGGCTCACCGATATAGCAAAGGAATCCATAAGCCCCGAAATAGTAGACCCTTGCTTGGCAACGCTCACGAATAGCTCACATGGCGTGCCATCTTCATATTCGCTCACCGTAAAGAAGCCTTTTAGATCGGATATACGGAACTTGTAGGTCTGACTGTTACGACGGCGCGGAGGCAGACGACGCACAGCGCCCTTTACGACAATACGATCATTCAAGCTCTCGACTGCCGCTACTGGTGTTGTGGCAACTGCCGCGGGCACGTCCTTCTTCTCAGCGTTCTTGTCGGTCGACGACAGTGGCTGGGCAACCTTACAGTTATCACGGTAGATGGCAATGGCCTTGATACCCATATTCCATGCGTCGATGTGCAGCTGCTCAACATCCTCAACCGTTACATCTTCAGGCATATTTACGGTCTTACTAATGGCCCCCGAGAGGAACGGCTGTACAGCCGCCATCATCTTCACGTGGCCAAGATAGTGAATGGCGTTGTCGCCAACGGCGCAAGCAAATACGTCCATATGCTCAGGTTTCAGGTGCGGCGCACCCTTAATCGTGCTGTTGTCGTGGATGTGCGCCACAATGTCATCGCTCTGCTCTTTGGTATACCCAAGAGCCTTGAGTGCGCGTGGAACTGTCTGGTTGACGATAACCATACTGCCGCCGCCCACCATATCCTTGTACTTAATAAGGGCGAAGTCCGGTTCAATACCAGTGGTGTCGCAGCCCATCATAAAGCCGATGGTGCCAGTGGGAGCAAGCACGCTCGCCTGAGAGTTACGCACACCGTACAGCTCACCGAGCTCAACAGCTTCGTCCCAAGCCGCCGCTGCGGCACTCAGCAATTCCTCAGACACTAGGCTTGGATCAATCTTAGAGACTTCAGCGCGGTGCATGCGCAGCACCTTAAGCATGCCTTCACGGTCCTTGCGGTAGCCGGCAAATGGACCAACTCGACGCGCCATCTTGGCACTTGAGGCGTAGGCGTGGCCGGTCATAAGCGCTGTAATAGCTGCGGCAATGGTGCGGCCTTCCTCTGAGTCGTAAGGCAGCCCCATGGCCATCAACAGCGCGCCCAAGTTTGCATATCCGAGACCAAGCTCACGGTAAGCCTTGCCATTCTTGGTGATAGATTCAGTTGGATAAGAACTGTAGCCCACTAGGATTTCCTGAGCAGTAAATACCAATTCTACAGTGTGCTTAAAGGCCTCAACGTCAAAACGAGTGTCATCCCAGAACTTCAGCAGGTTAATGCTAGCTAGGTTACAGGGTGAATTGTCCAGGTGCATGTATTCACTACAGGGGTTGCTGGCGTTAATACGGCCAGCATTCGGTGCCGTGTGCCACTTGTTGATCGTAGTATCAAACTGCATACCGGGGTCGGCACACTCCCATGCGGCCTCAGCAATCTGGCGAAACAAACGGCGAGCCTTCATGGTCTTAACCGTTTTTCCAGTAGTAACCGACTTAAGATCCCAGTCTTGATCGTTTACGACGGCCTTCATAAAGTCATCGGTTACCCGAACAGAGTTGTTGGCATTCTGGTACTGTACCGAGAATATATCCTTACCATCGAGCGACATGTCAAAGCCGGCTTGCTGTAATACGCGCGCCTTGCGTTCTTCAATTGCCTTAGCCCAAATAAATTCTTCAACATCAGGATGTGTATCGTTCAGGATAACCATCTTGGCGGCTCGGCGGGTTTTGCCGCCGCTCTTGATAGCCCCTGCCGACGAGTCGGCGCCACGCATAAAACTGAGCGGGCCAGACGCTGTCCCGGCACTCTTTCCAAGTGGTTCTACGGAGGAACGAATAACACTCAAGTTAACACCGGAGCCAGAGCCGCCCTTAAATATCATGCCTTCTTCGCGGTACCAGTTTAAAATAGATTCCATCGTGTCTTCGACACCCAGGATAAAACAAGCGCTTGCCTGTTGGGCGCGTCCTGGTGCACCGATGTTAAACCATACCGGAGAATTAAATGCAGCCCGCTGTGTAGCGAGTACAAACTTCAGCTCTTCGCGGAAGTCTTCGGCCTCGATGTCATTTTCAAAGTACCCCTCTTGCTTACCTTGGCGGGTTACCGTATCGACAACGCGATCGATAAGTTCCTTCAGAGAGCTCTCACGTTCCGAGGTACCGGGAGTACCAGTAAAATACTTCTGTGCAACGATGTTAATAGAGTTAAGCGACCACCCTTCAGGAAACTCGACGTCCTTCTGGTTAAAGACAGGGAGGCCTGTCTTTGGATTGCTAATAAGCGATTCCCGCTTAGCCCACTGCAACTGCTCATAAGCTTTGCTTTTCGGCGGGGTGAATAATCGCCCAACCGTTAAACTGCTGGTTTGTCCCATGTTACCCTCACTTTTTTGCATAAAATCGCTCTCTGCTATTCTATGCGTTTACTTTAATTGGTTTTAATTATTTGTTTAGAGTATGACTGATACGCTCTCAAAGTATCGTCAGCTCCCCCAGAGGCTCATTACAGCCTTGTATTCTTTTTATACCCTAGGGCATATTCCAAATGCAAGCAGCTTGCCAAGCCCATATGGGGCAACTAACGATTTACGCTTTAAGAGGTTCGCGGTCTTTGCGTTCTTTTATCTGCGATAGCTCGCGTTCGAAGCCCGCTATGTCGGTAAAGCGACGGTATACGCTCGCAAAGCGTACATATGCCACTTCATTAGTAAGCGCCAGACGTTCCATAACCATTTCACCTACTCGCGACGAGGCCACTTCCGGATCGCCACAGCTATACAGATGCTGCTCTATGTCGGCAACGATCGCCTCTAATTGCATATTGGTTACGGGAGTCTTTTCGCATGCCCGGTATAATCCGGCTAGTAACTTTTCGCGGTTAAATAGCTCTCGCGTGCCATCGTTCTTGATGACGATAAGCTGTGGACGTTCTACGCGCTCATAAGTAGTAAAACGATAGCCGCAGTCAGGGCATGCACGGCGCCGCCTGATAGCTTGGCCTTCACTCGCGTCACGTGATTCGATCACTTTCGTGTCGTCACAGCCGCATTGGCTACACTTCATGCGCACCTCCCTTAATTATTTTGATTTCAACGTGCTATCACTACATATAGTGCTTGTGGTATAAATCATAGCTCTATTTGTAGCGCTTATGCAACTATTTTCGGTTGTATTATTTATCACGAACTTAGACGTTTTTGTCGCTATCGTCGTGGTTGTCGTGCTCTTTATAACGCTTTGTTAGGCGGCGCAAGAATGAAGGCTTTTCAAGTTCGGCATCATGGTCGGTTTCAGAATCGGTATCAGAATCGTCTGAGCTGGTGCTCGAACCATTACGCGGAGAGCCGGGGTCATGTGATTGAGGCGTCACAGATGCAGTTTCTTTAGTTTCGTCCTTTACTTCAGCGTCATCGAGCGTCCAGATGTTAGGCATGTTGGTATCTGGGGCCTTAAAGTCAGCAAGGGCGTCTTGGTGTTCGTCAAGTGAGGTGTCGATCTTAGAAAAATCGTCGTCAGCTCGTCTTGGTGCGGGAGTAGATGCTACTGGATTTACGGCCGATACATCACTCATGACCGGGACGCTTCCTGCCTGACGGCCAAAATAAGAGGCGTCAAAGCCGGTAGCGACCACAGTGATAATCACCTCGCCGTCTAGGTCAGGACTAATGGTTGCACCAAAGATAATGTTAGCGTCAGGGTCGGCTGCCGTAGTAATTGTTTCAGCTGCAGTATTAATCTCGTGCATCGACAGATCATTGCCGCCAATGACATTAAAGAGGATACCGCGTGCACCATCGATGGACACTTCAAGAAGTGGTGATTCGATAGCCTGCTGAGCAGCTTGGATCGCACGGTTCTCACCGCTTGCCCGGCCAATACCCATAAGGGCAGAGCCGGCATTGCTCATAACCGCCTTCACATCGGCAAAGTCGAGGTTAATAAGGCCGTGTACGGTAATCAAATCAGAAATACCCTGCACACCTTGACGCAAAACATCGTCAGCCACCTTAAACGCCTCCAAAAGTGGTGTTTGACGATCGATAGTCTGAAGCAGACGGTCATTCGGAATAATAATCAGTGTGTCGACGCTATTCCTCAGGTTCTCAATGGCCATTTCGGCGTTCTTACGGCGCTTTTCACCTTCAAATGCGAATGGCTTGGTGGCAAACCCCACTGCCAGGATATTCATTTCTTTGGCAACGCGCGCCACAACATGACCGGCACCACTACCAGTGCCACCGCCGGCACCAATGGTTACAAATATCATATCAGCGCCTTCTAGAGCCTTGCGGATCTCGTCGATAGACTCCTCGGCTGCTTTTTGGCCAACCATGGGGTCTGCTCCCGCGCCTAAGCCGCGGGTCTCATCCTTGCCGATATGGATCTTAACAGGGGCATTGGAGTGGTGTAATGCCTGGGCATCAGTATTAATAACAATAAACTCTACGCCGTCTACGCCTGCAGCAATCATACGGTTAACTGCAGCGCCACCGGCGCCACCGACACCGACGACCTTAATCCGGGCAAATGTTTCTATAGCTGGTGCAACCTGAGGCATATTTATACCCTCTCTAAAATCTTCACGTTATATGGTGCAGTATAGACTAGCGGGCCTGCCAGTTCAACAAATTTGAACGGCCAATTAAGCGCCGAATACTTTGTGTACGCGGTCGACTAGCGACGAAAACGACGCAAAAGGCTATCGACAAAATGTAGTGTTCGGTCGGCCGCACGGCCGCCGTGCTGTGTACTCACCTCGGGCATAAGGAGCATATCAAGCAGCATCAGCCCTACAGCCGTACAATATGCCGGATCGGCAACCGTGTCTATTAAGCCGCTCAGTGGTTGCAGCTTACCCACACGCGCTGCAAGCTGTAGTTGTTGCTTGGCAAAGTCAGCAATGCCCGGCAGCTTAGCAGTACCGCCTACCAAGACGATGCCGCCCGGTAATTTATGTGCCTTGTGTATGCGTGCCAGCTCTTTGTCAACAAACTCAAATAGCTCATCAACGCGAGCCTCGGTAATCATTGCTATGTCTTCGGCTTTAAATACATAATCTTGGTTATGCATTTTTACGCGCACATCACGCTTGCTCACCGTTTGAGACAGGCTGGCAAACTGCACCTTAACAGCCTCCGCGACGTCGAGATCAGTTCGCAGCCCAATCGCAAGATCATTTGTAATATGCTGTCCGCCAATCGGCAATACAGCAACGTGCTGCACCTCTCCGTCCTCAAGCACCACAAGATTAGTCGTGCCCGCTCCTATATCAATAAGAGCCGTACCAGCCTCTTTCTGTTGCCGCTGTAACACTGCTTCGGCCGCCGCCAAGCTTGAGAGTGTACGGTTATGGACAGTTAGTTCGGCCTTTTCTAGAGCCATGTCCAGGTTACGCATATTAGGGGTGGCCGCCGTAACGATATGCGTATCGACTTCCAGCCGCACCCCGTGCATACCTACCGGATCCTTAATATTTTCCTGCCCATCGAGGCGATAATTCTGGGCGAACACCTGGATGATCTCCCTGTTAGACGGCAATTGCACAATAGTTGCCGCCTCTTCAACTCGCAAACGATCATCTGGAGTAATCTCACGGTCAGCAGAGCTAATGGCAATAACGCCTTTCGAGTTCAAGCCGCTTACATGAGTACCATTAATATTTACCGTTGCACCCTGCAAGCGCATGCCTGAAATACGTTCGGCCTCAGTTATTGCATGAGCAATTGCATCGGCTACATCATCGACGTGCACAACAGCCCCTTTTCGCATGCCCATGTTCGGCGCACTTCCATGGCCGATTATCGACAGCTTATTTGGATTATTGGCGTCAAGAACTCCAATCACGCAGCGCACCGCGCTCGTGCCAACGTCCAGACCGACATACGGTGTAGTTACGGATGATCCGTGCATATGCAGGCAGTATAGCGCTTACCCTTACCTTCGGGCAAGCTCTGTCATATCTTGGTAAGAATTTCGCATCCCTTTTGCGTGACGAGCAAGGTGTGTTCAAACTGCGCAGCGTATGATCCATCGACGGTTAACAGTGTCCAGCCATCACGAGCTTCATAGATCGCCGGATTACCGAGGGTCGTAATTGGCTCGACAGCAATTGTCATGCCAGCCTTCAAGATTGCTCCACGCCCAGCCTTGCCATAGTTGGGAATCTCCGGGTCTTCATGTAATTGATTACCCACACCATGGCCAACAAGCTCACGCACAATGCCTAAGCGATATTTGCGCAAAACACGTTCAATTGTCGCCGAGATGTCACCGACATAGCAGCCGTGCTTAATAACCTTTGTCGCTTCTTGTAATGCCTGTTCAGTACCCTTAAGCAGCCGGACTGTATCTGGTGTTGTTTTATTGCCAACACAAATTGTAATGCCAGCATCTGTGATCATACCCTTATAGCGCACGCCAAAATCAAAATTCACAACGTCGCCATCCTTAAACGGATACTCATTGGGTATTGAATGCTGCACTTGGTCGTTTACCGATATGCAAATAATATCCGGATACCCGTAAAAGCCCAGGAATGCTGGTTCGCCGCCAAGACGAGCTAATTCTTTACCGGCCAACGCCGACATGTCTTTAGGAGTAAGGCCTGCGCGACATTCAGTCCGCATTAGCTCCAGAACTGTTGCGAGCATACGCCCACTTATACGCAAGTGTGCGATTTCTTCCTCAGTCTTAACTGTACTCATCATACGGATAGTATATCCTAGTTATCGACGCAGTTGAGGATGGCATCGTGCACGGCGCGCGGCTCTTGTGCTGCATCGATGTCGAATACGCGTGCACCTTCTCCACGAAGATGCTCTATGATCGGCAGGGTTACAGCCCTGTACTCACCAAATCGCTTGGCAATAGCCTCTTCGTGGTCATCAGGACGAGCACGGCTCAGTAGTCGCGAGCGCACTACTTCCTCTGACGCGGCTAAATGAATAACCGCGCTCAGCGAAAATCTCCCCTTGTGCACTTGCTCAAGAAGCCAATCGGCTTGCGGAACGGTTCGTGGAAAGCCATCAAGTACAAACTCTTGCTGCGTATCAATGAGCTCCAGCACCTTATCCATGAGGTTAATCATTTCTTCGTCAGAGAGCAGTTTACCTTGCAGCATCTCGTGCCGGCGCTTACCGGTAACCAGCACACGCAATATTTCACCCGTAGAGATCCAAGCGTAGCCGTGCTCATCGGCTAAAATCTTGCCCTGCATACTCTTACCTGCCCCTGCAACACCCAAGAGGATTATCACTTAGCGAGCCTTTCTTTTACTACTGCGGCAATTCGGGCGCCATCTGCTTGCCCAACAGTCTTCTGTTTTACAATACCGATTACTTGTCCCATGGCAGATGGGCCATCTGCGCCCACTTCGCTCATAGCCTGATCGATTATGATCGCGAGCTCATCATCACTCAACTGCTTGGGCAGGTAACCTTCAATAATCGCCTTTTCAGCCAACTCGGCCGCGGCGCGCTCGCTACTGCCGCCTTGGGTGTACAGATCAGCACTCTCTTGGCGCTTTTTGGCTTCCTTAGAGAATATTGCAATAACTGCTTCGTCGCTAAGGCCTTCATCCCGAAGACCCTTCGCTACTTCTTCATAAAGAATAACACTCTTAAGCCCTCGAATTGTAGTTGCCAGAGACTTATCACCGGCCAGGAGTGCGGTTTTCAAATCCTGGTCAAGGCGCGCTTTGAGCATCGTTACCGTTGGCCGAACTTAATTTTCTTCAACTTGAGTGCCTTACGCTGTGCGCGAATAATAGCCTTGTTACGGCGTTCGCGCTTGCTGATTGGCTTCTCGAAGAATTGTGCTTGTTTTACAACAGCGACCACTCCAGCCTGCTGCACTTTACGATTAAAGCGGCGTAGTAGGTTTTCGAGTGATTCTTTGGAATCTTTGCGGGTTACTTGGATCATATAGGTTTTATTCTAGCGTAACAGGGTGATATTTGCAAGAAAAGTTATACAACTTGTTGTTGCTTCTTTTGGACTGCTCGTTGAGATTTCAGAACAATGCTCTGAAGTTCCTTAAAAATAACGAATTGCTTATTAGTGTGGTAAATCTTGGTATTACCTTGCTTCTCGGAGATAAGAAAACCGACTTTTTCTAGGCGCTTTAACTCACGCTGAATATTACCGGCATCCTCTTTGATAAGTTTTGCCAGACCCCGAACATGCGTCTTAAAATCGGGATATTTCGCATAAATCACAATGATTTTGCGTCGAACTCGTGAAGTGATAAATACGTCTAACATAAGCCTCTATTGTCATTCAAACAACGTACATAAAGTATAGCTGAGCCGCTATGGCTTTTCAACACAAATTTGCCACGCATGCCTATAAAAACCATATAATGCAAGTATGCATTTTGTGGAAGTACTGCCGGGAGACGCCAGCTATCATGGCGATGGTCCCTTAACTTACAGTAGTAGTGAACCTCTACTGATAGGTTCGCTAGTGTCGGTACCACTTCGCAGAAAACAAATCCTTGGTATCGTAGTCTCCCATGTCGGCAAGCCTTCTTTTGTAGCTAAGGCCGTAACGCCAATCTCCTTACCGGCTCTTCCGCCTGAACTAATTGAACTTCTGAAATGGATGCAGCACTACTACCCAGCGCCTCTTGGAGTCATAACCCAACTTGTCCTACCTAAGGCGCTGCCTAAAAAACCCTACACCGAAACAAATAGAGCACCGCTACCGCTTGAGCTACCAGTACTGACCGACGACCAGCAAAAGGCTCTATCGCAAGTAGCACCTAGTGGGCTCCACCTGTTGCACGGCGAAACAGGCACCGGCAAAACCCGAGTGTACATTGAGCTTGCCAAACAGGCTGTAGAGAGTGGTAAGTCGGTTATTGTACTCACCCCCGAAATAGGGCTTACTTCACAGCTTGCCAATACGATGACTGACGTCTTCGGCAACCGGGTGGTTGTACTGCATTCACAACTCACCGATGCGACCAGGCAACGCAGTTGGCAGTACGTCTTAGAGCAGACCAAGCCGCTCATAGTCGTAGGGGCCCGCTCTGCGCTCTTTAGCCCCATGCACAACCTTGGACTAATCGTCATCGACGAATCGCATGAGACAGCCTACAAACAAGACCAAGCTCCTTATTATCACACTACCCCGGTTGCGGCTAAGCTGGCAGCGCTGCACGGTGCACGAGTTATCCTTGGTTCTGCTACACCACTCGTAAGCGACTACTATATAGCCAACGCAAAAAAACGACCCATCATGCGCATGACCGAGACAGCCAGCAAGCAAAACGACGACGCCCGCACTATAGATGTTGTCGACTTACGCGACCGCACACTGTTCACTAAAAGTCCGCACTTATCTAATACGCTCATAAGCCATGCCCAAGCCGCTCTCCAAAAAGGCGAGCAAATCCTGCTTTTTCTCAATCGGCGCGGTACTGCCCGTGTTATATTTTGCGAGCGTTGCGGCTGGCAAGCAGCATGTCCGCACTGCGATCTCCCGCTTATCTACCACGGTGATATTCACCAAATGCGCTGCCACTCGTGTGAATTTAAGGCCCCTACCCCTACTAGCTGTCCTGAATGTCACAACACCTCTGTCGTTTACCGGACTATCGGCACTAAGGCTGTAGTGGAAGAAACTGAACGTCTTTTTCCAGAAGCGCGCATCATGCGATTCGATACCGACAACAAACTACACGAACGTATCGAGCACCATTACGAAGCCGTGCACAGCGGCCAAGTAAATATCCTTATCGGTACCCAGACGCTCGCCAAGGGTCTCGACCTCCCAAAACTTGGACTCGTCGGCGTAGTTGCTGCAGACAGCAGCCTCAACTTCCCCGATTTTAGCGCCCAGGAGCGCACCTATCAGCTCCTTACACAGGTTATTGGCCGAGTGGGGCGGGGTCATCGTAAAGGCCGCGTTGTATTGCAAACTTATGCACCGGACAGTTCGCTCCTAAAGGCCATAATCGACAAAGATTGGGACACTTTTTACAACAACGAACTTGCCGAGCGTGAACAATTTGCCTTCCCGCCCTTCTACTACCTCTTAAAGCTAAGCTGTAAACGTTCGAGCAGCAGTTCGGCAGAACAAACAGCGTCAAACCTCGCCAAAGAATTACGATCTAAAGGTTACAAAATTATTATTGAAGGCCCTGCGCCTTCGTTCCACGAAAAATCACAGAATAAATTTGCATGGCAGCTAATTATTAAAGCTCGACGACGCGAGCTGTTAACAGAGATAATCAGACGTCTACCGAGCGGCTGGGACTACGACATAGACCCCATGAATCTGTTGTAATTACACTGATCTCCGTTATACTTTTGATAATGCAGAAAAGTGACATCATTGCCCTTCCAAATCCGCACCTGCGCGAGCGCTCTAAAAAAGTAGGCCTCATAACGGCAGACATTCAGACGCTTATTGCCGACATGCAAGACGCAACATTAGATTGGGAGGATAGCCGCGAGCACGAGCTCGGCGTAGCTCTTGCCGCAATTCAAGTCGACAGACCCCTGAGGATTGTCATAATTCGTAATGATTTTGACAACAAAGGCGACCGGTCATTCTCAATCTTTATAAACCCTGTTATTACAAAGTATGAAGGCGAAATCGAGGAAGATTACGAGGGCTGTCTTAGCGTACCCGATATCTATGGCAAAGTCCCTAGATACAACAAAGTGCGCATCCGGGCGCTGGATTCCCAAGGTCGCGAAATACGCATTACTGCAGAGGGATTTCTTGCACGCGTATTCCAACACGAAATCGACCACACAAACGGTATTGTTTTTATAGACCACATCAAAGATGACCCTAAAGCTTTCTACCACCTCAAAGACGATGGCCATCTAGAGGAGCTCGACTATGAAAAAGATGTCCGAACCAATAGTATTCTTTGGTAGCGGCCCGGTAGCGGCCGATAGTCTTCGATTACTGGCGGTCGATTATGAGGTAGAAGCGATTATCACTAAGCCGCGTGCACCCCATCACCACGGTCCGGTGCCCGTCCTTAGTCTTGCAGACGAGCTCAAAATCCCGGTACACACGGTAGAGACCAAAGCACAGCTTGATACATTGTTTGCAGCACGACCCTTTCGGAGTCGCCTTGGCGTTCTGATTGATTTCGGCATTATTGTCTCGCAGCAGGTCATTAATTATTTTCCCAAGGGTATTATCAACAGTCACTTTTCCCTACTACCCGAGTGGCGCGGTGCCGACCCCATCACCTTCTCGATTTTGAGCGGGCAGCAAAGAACTGGCGTTAGTCTCATGCTCCTGGTTCCGGCCATGGACGAAGGACCCATACTCAGCAACACCAGCTTCGATATCCCATCAACGATGACTACTCCAGAACTAACAAAAGAGCTCATCAATGAAAGCAATCAGGCGCTCCACCACGTAATACCCCTATACCTAAACAACGAAGCAAAGTCTGCCAGTCAAGCAGCGACTGCTCAGGCACTCAATAGAAGCACCGAACCTACCTACTCCCGAAAGCTCACTAAACAAGATGGGGAGATAGATTGGCGCAAGCCTGCAGAACGGTTGGAGCGAGAAATTCGCGCTTATATTGAGTGGCCCAAAAGTAAGGCCACCTTTGACGATACTGAAGTAACCATTACAAAAGCTACCGTTGTCTACTTTAGCGGCCCTGCAGGTACTACAGCAGTGACACACAAGCATCCCATAGTCTATTGCGGCGAGAACGCACTACAACTAGACCGGCTCAAACCTGCCGGCAAAAAAGAAATGACCGGCCAGGAATTCCTAGCCGGTTATCGCAAACAATTTTTACAGAGCTAGGCTGCTAAATCGTAGTCGCTTTTAGTACCAGGCATGTCCTGCTGTGGCGGGTACGGAGGCTGTGGTTGCGACTGGTAACCACCGGGTTGGGGTTGAGTAGGCAGTGGTGACTGGGGTTGTGCAGGCGGTACTTGAGCCGGGTAGGCTTGGGGCTGCTGAGGCATGTAAGGCTGTGGCTGAGCCGGGTCAACGGGCTGCTGCTGTTGTTGTGCAGCCGCCGCCAAAATTTGAGGTGCTACATGACCAATTTCAGCCTTCAAATTCTCAAATTCTGCAGCCACTACATCTTTATAGTTCGGGAAATTGGTCTCTAGCCAACGTAAAGCACCTGCTTCATCGTTGCGATCGATAAATTGCTCAAACTCGGTCAACTGAGCATCGCTCATCTGTTCCGCAAGCTTCATACCCACACGCATCTCAAGCGTTTCGTATATGTGCGCAAGTAGCTTTTTCTTCTCCTCTGGAGGGAGGCTGGCAAGCCCTAGTTCGCGGAGTAAGTCATCGTCAAGTTTAATCATTCTTATTTCCTCTCTGGGTTCATTCTAGCATCGTTTTGCTAAAAAGGGCTAGAGCTTGCGCGACACAGTCGTGCGGGTAAATACTTCGATATGGTCGCCGTCTTGCAACTCCAAGCGGGTTTCGGTCTTGAAACTCAAGCCACACATCTCGCCCTCTAGAACTTCCTTAACGTCCTGCGGGCCTCGTTTGAGGTTGGTAACCTCAACTTCTGCCAGCTTTTCATCGCCACGCATCACTTTTGCGAGGGCTGGAACCACCAGCTTCCCTTTAGTCACTTCACCACCGCAGATAACCTCGCTCTTTGTTGTTTTAAACACAGCGCGTACTACGAGCCGGCCGAAATTAGTTTCAATAACTTCTGGCGCCAGCAGCTCGCTAAGACCTTCCTTAACGTCATCTATGAGTTCATATATAACTGTATACAGACGCATCTCTACCTTATCGCGTGATGCGAGGCGCTTTACACTTGTAGGTGCAGTGACGTTAAACCCGTAGATTATAGCTCCACTACTGCCTGCGGTATGGATGTCGTTGTCAGTAATATTCCCGACCCCTGAACTAACGATACGGATTGCGACTTCATCGGTGTCCAAGGCCTTGAGGCTATCGATAACTGAGGTAAGCGAACCCTGTACATCAGCACGAACAACAATATTTAGCTCAGTCACTTTATTGTTGCGGTTAATCATACGAATCAGTTCGCTACTGCTCATATCACCATTACCGCCGCTAGCGTGCTTCTTATCGGCAAGTTGTTGAGCTTGTGCACGAGCCACTTTCTCATCTTTTACAACGATAAATTCGTCTCCAAACTCTGGCAAAGCTTTAAAACCGCTAATAGCGACTGGAGTAGAAGGCCCAGCTGTCTTCAGTGGTGTACCATCGGTAGATTCCAGGTTGCGGACCTTGGCATATGTAGTACCCGCTACAACGAAATCACCAACTTCCAACGTCCCCTCTTCTATGAGCGCATTAGCAATTGGGCCACGGCCCTGTTGTACGTGTGATTCAATAACCAAACCCACCGCCGGACCCTCAACAATCGCACGAAAGTCCTCTACATCAGCGACGAGCAAAATCATGTCCAACAGATTGTCGATACCAGCCTTGGTTTTGGCTGACACTTCAACGGCCACGATATCGCCTCCCCACTCTTCAACAAGCAAATTCTGCTCCGAAAGTTGCTGCTTAACTCGATTGGGGTCGGCACCTTCCTTATCGATCTTGTTGATCGCAACTATGATGCGAGCCCCGGCCTTACGCGCAAAACGAATCGCTTCAAGCGTCTGCGGCTTAATGCCATCATCAGCCGCCACAACGATGATGGCTATATCAGTTAGGTGTGCGCCGTGTTCACGGATAGCTGCAAAAGCCTCGTGGCCAGGGGTGTCCAGGAAAGTAATGGCACGCTTATTGTGCATGATCTGATATGCAGAGATATGCTGCGTTATACCGCCTGCTTCGCCCTTGGCGACGTGCGCATCGCGAATTGCATCCAACAGGCTTGTCTTACCATGGTCAACATGCCCCATAACGGCTACTACGGGCGGACGAGGCACGGCACCGTCTTCTGCCGATGTACGCTTCTCGCGAGTCGGCAGTGCAATCTCTTGGACTTTTTTCTGCAGCTCAACCTCAAGGCCAAGCTCTTCAACAATAATCTGAGCGGTATCAAAATCAATCCGCTCGTTCACGGTCGTCATAACGCCATTTTTAAAGAGTTCGCTGATGAGGCGTGTAACCGGTAAGCTAAGCTTGTCGGCTAGGGTGCCAACGGTGATGCTGTCTTCGATTTCGATTATTCTACTCACTGTCGCACTCCTTTCTGCCGATTTTCCGGCTATTAACGCTTACATAGATTTACTTAGCGCTTTTGAGACTCAGCGCAATCTTGCGAGCGTCAGTGTCGATGTCGAGCACTTTAAACTGCTTCTTCTCGTTGAGCTTAAAGATCTGCTGAGGATCAACGGTCTCGTCATCGCTCATTTCAGAAACATGCACCAGAGCCTCCACACTTGGGCTCAGCTGTACAAAGGCACCAAAAGGAGTAATACGAGTAATCTTACCCTCTACTATGTCACCCTTAGAGAAAGCTTTTACTTCCTTAAGCCAAGGATCTTCGGTCATTTGCTTCAGGCTCAGGGATAGACGGTCCTTATCGATAGCAATTATCTTAGCCTTCACTGTTTCGCCAACTTTTACATAGTCGCGCGGATCCTCAACACGCTCCCAAGAAATCTCAGAAATGTGAATGAGGCCTTCAATACCCTGTACATTTACGAAAGCACCGAAGTCGATAACGCCAGTAACGATACCTTCTACTACGTCGCCGACCTTGAGTTCAGCAAAGCGAGCCTGCATATCGTCCTTAACAGCTTCTTTCTCGGAGAAGATAAGCTTATTATCCTTACGGCTTACGTCGAGGACGCGAACGCGGATCGGCTTATTGACCAAAGCGTTCAGCTTCTGCAAAATTTCGTCCTTATCAGCGCCTGATACGCGCGGATAGTGACCGGCGGCTAACTGACTCACCGGCAAGAAGCCACGAACACTCTCGAGTTCGACAAGCAGGCCACCACGGTTTGCGTCGTAAGGCATAACTTCTACGATCTCTTGGGCGTCGAACATACGCTTTAGCTCGTCCCAGCCACGGTCTTTAGCGGCGCGCTTCATACTAAGCAGCGCGTGCCCTTCTTCGAGTTCAGGGTCGATAACACTTACGGTGACCGACTGACCCATTTCCAGTACCTGGCCGTGACCAATTTCGCGGCGCATAACCACTCCAACGCCTCGGGCGCCTAGGTCAATCCAGACTTCGTGCTTCTTAACAGAGCTTACAACCCCTTCGACTACGTCGCCAGCCTCTAGCTGTTTGACTTCATCGCCTTGGAGCAGCTCGTCCATTGTTATAGATGTGTTCTTTGACATGCGTTTACATGCCTCCTTATATAGTGTATTTTCCGCCGCCCACTTTCAGAGTGTGCGTAAGATTAACTTCATTATAACCCTTTTTACTCCTAGGGTCAAAGGAGGCGTGGAGCACCGGCAGCATGCGTGGTACACTAGGACTATCATGTACTTGGCGGTAGATATTGGGGGCACAAAAACGCTCGTCGCGAGCCTCACCAACGAAGGCGTTATTCAGGAGCGTATACGCTTTCTCACCCCTAAAAACTACCCTGATTTTATACAACTGCTGGAAGAAACCGTAGCTCAACTTACAACGAAAGATTTTGTGGGCTGCTGCGTTGCAGTTCCAGGTAAAGTTGACCGTGATCACGGAATCGGCATAGCCATGGGCAACCTGCCATGGAGGAATATACCTATCGTTTCAGATGTGAGCAAATTCGTAAGCTGTCCCGTTGTTGTCGAAAATGATGCTAACCTCGCTGGTCTCTCTGAATCAATGCTCGTAAAAGACCGCTATAATCGAGTACTTTACGTCACTATCAGTACAGGCATTGGCACTGGCATCATAAATGACCATGTCATCGATCCGGATTTTGCCGACTCCGAAGGCGGCCAAGTAATGGTAGAGCACGGCGGTAAACTAGAAACCTGGGAGGATTTGATTTCCGGTCGATCAATCGTAAAACGCTTTGGCAAACGAGCCCAAGATATCACAGACGATAAAACCTGGAAACATATTTCTCACGACATCGCCCTTGGTCTTATTGATCTGATTACTATCATTCAACCTCAAATTATCGTACTTGGCGGCGGCGTAGACACCTATTTTGATCGTTTCTCAGACTTTTTAATTGCCGCCCTAAAGCGCTACGAAACACCCTTAGTAGTAATTCCGCCCATTGTAGCCGCCAAACGACCCGAGGATGCCGTACTATACGGCTGTTACGACTTAGCCAAGGCTCGCCATGGAAAAACTCATCGCTAGACTGCGACAGGACTATCCCTACCTATCGTTTACAACGGGCAGCATGAACTGTTGGTCACCGTCGGACAACGTCATTTCCTATGCTATAGGTAACAATGAGTCCGCCCTCGCCTCCGTACTCCACGAGGTTGCACACGCATTACTGGAACACACTGACTATGCTAACGACCTAGAACTTCTCCGCAAGGAGGTAAAAGCATGGGAAAAGGCGATGTTACTCGCTCCAAAGTATCAAGTGGTCATGCATGATGATCACATACAAACCTGTCTTGATACCTACCGTGAGTGGGTGCACAAACGCAGTCTGTGCCCTATCTGCAGCACCTCAGGGCTACAAAAAACACAAATCCAGTATACGTGTATTAATTGCAGACATAACTGGGAAGTAACTAACTCTCGCCTTTGCCGACCATATCGCCGCTCGGCAGTTCGCGAACAAATAAAAACCGGGGCTTGAAGGCCCCGGTTTTTATAGAACAGATCTAGAATCGGCTACTTGGCGCGATTCTTAGGACCAGTGCTCTTAGGACGGCGCGAGATGCGACCACCGGCAGCGCCGGCAATAGCAGCACGTTGACGGCCGGTAAGACCATCTTCACCAACTTTACCACTAGCGAAGCCACCGCTGCGGCCCAAAGCACCACCCTTGGCGCCGATGCGAGCGTAAAAATCGCTACCGTACTTATTCTTGTTTGTTGAGGCAGCAGCTTTGCCGCCCGCTCTAGTTCCAGCCATCTAAAACCTCCCGTGGCTTAAGTCTCTGCTCTTAAGAAACACAAAAGGTCTCGCCTTTTATAGCGAAACCCTCTGTTGCTTCTTTCGAAACTATTAGCATAATAACATGCTTATGAATTAATGTCAATACTAATGCTTAGCGACTACTCCTTCACGCAAGTATGTCTCGGCTTAGGCGATCACTGCTTGCACGACGGCTTCGATATACGCGGACGATGCTATATCGTGTGACGCTCCAGAAACTCTAGAAACCTCCGTATCCAAAAGACCGGCAATACGTTCCGATTGGTATAGCATGGCTTCGAACTCAGCTTCGTGCTCGCCTAAAAGCACTCGCCTCTGTTTCTGGGGAATGCACACCCTGTCAAAGCTCGCCACAATTTCATCGGCGCGTGAGGTAGCGATCTCTGTAAACCACATAATGTCTTGTGGACCCTCAACACCATACTCATTGCACAAGGCGGTCTCCACCTCTAGCCAGCGATCATATTGACGTGCGCGCTGCATTCCTTCGGCACCAGAGATGGTCGGCGAACAAACGACTAATTTACTATAATTAGCACGCGCCTGAACCTCTATGCCGCATAGAAGCGCACCAAGGGAGTGACCCACGAGAGTTACGTGCGGCGCCAGCTGTTGAGTACCAATCTCGTGAGTTATGGTATTGGCAAAATCTCCTAGTGAGAGTGAAGGGTTACGCCAGTCATATCGGGGAGCATACGCGGTCATCCCAGCGTCAGCCAGGGCACGCAGCACCGGGCTAGGGGCATCCGGCGGGTCATCACCCAAACCAGGAACATACACAACGTCCACCAATCCATCGCCTATCTTCATAGCCTCAATAGTACCGCACAAAAAGATAAAAGCCATCCTATTCGGATGGCTTTTATATAATTCGGCACCGTGCTATTTTCCCAGGGGTGGACCCCAAGTATTGAAACCGCGGCGAGGCTTAACTGCTGTGTTCGGTATGGGAACAGGTGTTTCCCTCGCGCCATGGGCACCGAAAGGACGCCATCAACGTATTGATGAAGCGTCATTTCGACGACCATTCTGGTGTCTATTTGGATTTCAATGTGCAATGTCCGACAAACGTCGAGTGTTTGAAAGTATATGACAAACACCAACAACTAGTCAATGCATTCTCTCACTCTATCTAGGCGAACCTAGGGTCGAATGAGAGATCGTAAAAAGTCGATGGGACTATTAGTACGCTTCGGCTCCATACATCACTGTACTTCCACCTTGCGCCTATCAACCTGATAGTCTTTCAGGGTCCTCATAGGGAAATCTAATCTTGGGGTCAGTTTCACGCTTAATATGCTTTCAGCGTTTATCTGATCCGCACATAGCTACCCAGCCATGCCATTGGTATGACAACTGGTACACCAGCGGTGCGTTCATCCCGGTCCTCTCGTACTAGGGACAAATTCCCTCAAATTTCCTTGCGTCCACAGCGGATATAAACCGAACTGTCTCACGACGTTCTGAACCCAGCTCACGTACCTCTTTAACCGGCGAACAGCCGGACCCTTGGAAGGTGCTCCCCCTCCAGGATGAGATGAGCCGACATCG
>DATIJU010000015.1:0-4170 GCA_035478295.1 Bacillota bacterium
CCGGCGTGGCTAAATATCGCAAACCACACCAGTATGGCGAACGACGTGAAGAAGAACGCCAGGCTGCCCACCAAACTCTTGGTACGCTTCATAATTTTGTAGGTGCTTCCCTCACCCCAAGCCAGGCCAAAAATGGCCGCAAAGCCATCCGCCAAGCTGAGGTGCAGCATGGCCGCGGCAAAGATGTACTTGTTACTGACAATAAAGGCCAGTATGCCAATAACCAACGCAAACAATACCTCGCCCATAGTCCGGCGCTTCACCCCATGCACAGAGTCGAACACGCGCAGCTTGAGTGAAATAAACACCACAATCAAAAATGCCAGGCTCATGTACTGAATCTGGCGCCAGCTCAAAAAGAATGGCCAGAACGCCACAAACGTTCCAACCATCATGTGCACTAACTTACGGGTTAGCTCGGAGTGCACGCCGCGCCGCGACAAAAATTCGGCAAACACCAGAATAAGAAATATCACGAAGGCAGCGACTAACGTCAACATGCCTCTATTGTACTACGCCTCAGCTAATGCCTTTTGAGCACAATAAGACGCGCCAAAAGGTAGGCACCAGCGAGTGACAAAAGCAGCACGGGCACTGTCACCGCCGCCCGTCCGTTTACCGCTCCAGCCGCAATAGTGAGGGCAAATGCCAAGAAAACAAGCAACGAGAATAACTGATAAGTCTCGACAACGTACTGCTGTCCTGTCTTACGACCAAAGATTCGTAACGCCCAATACACGCCATACCAAGCGCCTACAATACCGGCAACAAGAACAAACGGCGCGTACAATAAACCGTCATCAACGCTAGTTTTACCGTGCGCCCAGACTATTTGAATGACGATCCCCACCAGCCATGCGCCTAAAACCGCACCCAATGTAAAGCCAAGCGAGGCAACACAGGAAGCTATATAATCAACTTTAGAGAGTGCACGGCTCATAGGAACTATGATAGTACAAATATCTGCGGCGCGCAGGTCTTAATCGCGCTGGTCTTGGCCAAGCAAGCGGGCGCGCATTTGCTGAAAGCGTTTTTGCTCATCGGCGGCAGCGTCTTTGCTCGGGCGATGCCCATGACTGGTGGAGGCCGCCACTTTACCGCCAATAAGGTTAACCACGGGAATCACAATAGGACTGTGCCCCGTTTTCTCGAACAAAAAATGCGTAATAAAGTCGCGCAGCTCGGCCTTAAAGCGGTCTAACTCGATGCGCTTAAAGCGCTGCGCTGCGGCACGGCGCAGTTCGGCACGCAGCTCGCCAAGCAGTTCCTCGCTATCGCGCATGTGCAGGTATCCACGGCTAATTATGTCGGGGCTAGTGAGCAGCTGGCCGCTTTGCTTATCAAGCGTCAGTATCACCGTTACAATGCCTTCTTCGGCGAGCAGCAGGCGATCTTTGATAACAACACCGCTTACCGGCGTCGCATTCTGGTCGACCAGCAAACTACCGTGCGGCACGGAACCGGCGAACTCCATGGTATTGCTCGTGAGTAGCAGGCTATCGCCATTTACCGGCAATGCGGTGGACGCACGAGGCATGCCTTCTTCTATAGCCAGGTCGGCGTGGTAGCGGCGGCGCAAGCTGCCGGCGTGCACCGGGATGAAAAACTTAGGACGGGTAAGCTTAAGCATATCGCGCAACTCGTCGCGGCGGGCGTGGCCCGATACGTGCAGCGGACCGCAGCCATCGAGTTCGTGCGTGGGGTGGCGGAACAAATGCAGACCCTTGCTGGAAAGCCGGTTGCTAATTTGGTCGTAACGCACTTCGTTGCCTGGAATAGGCGACGAGCTAATAACCACCGTGTCTCCCGCTTTCAGCTTAATGTACTTGTGTTCACCTTCGCTCATGCGCTGCAGTGCGGCGCGCGGCTCGCCCTGACCGCCAGTGCACAGTACAATCAGTTGGGCGTCGGGGATATTAGCAGCTTGCTGCAGCGGCACAATCGCCCCTTTGGGCACTTTGAGGGTTCCCTGGCGAACGGCAATCTCGGCATAGGCCAGCATGCTGCGTCCGTCAAAGGCTACTTTGCGTCCGGCCGCTACGGCGGCGTTCATAACCATCTGAATACGGTTAATATTGCTCGAGAACACGCCCACAAAGATACGCCCTGGGGCAGCTTGAATAATATCGTAAAAGCTTTGCTGCAGCGTGTCTTCGGTAGGCGTGCGGCCTTCGCAGTCGGAGTAGCTGCTCTCGCTTAGAAGCAGTAGCACACCTTGGTCGCCTAGCTCTTGCAGCCGCTGTATGTCGGTTGGCAAATGATCAAGCGGTTCGGGATCGAGCCGAAAGTCGCCGGTGGCGACAATACGGCCCACAGGCGTATCGATGCATACTGCAGAAGGGTCGGGCAGTGAGTGTGTCACGCGGATAAGCTCCACGAAAAAGCTGCCCACCTTAAGGCGCTCGTGGCCGTCCATGTTCATAGCCACTAGCTCTGGCATATATTCTTGCCCTGTTTCGATGGTCATGTCGGCAAACGTCTTTTCGACAATGCCTAACGTAAAGCGCGAGCCATAAATGGGCGCGGGCACTTGGGGCACCACATGCTTGAGCCCGCCAATGTGGTCGAGGTGGCCGTGCGTAATTACATAGCCGCGTACTTTGTGCTTAATGGACAACAGGTAGGCCGGATCATTAATCTCGTAGTTCACACCCGGCAGGTCTACGGCCAAATTAAGGCCGCAATCCAATACCAAAGCATCATTTTGCCACTCAATAATAGCCATGTTCTTCTCGCCTACGTCGTCGAGGCCACCTAAAAACGTAACGCGCAACTTATCAAAACTGTCGGCAACTTTGTTCGCCCGTTCTGTAGGTTGCCTGGCGCCAGCATACTGGTCGATGGCGCGCTGGGCGTCGTCTTGATTACGGCGCTGAGCACGCAGCGCGGCGCCGCGGCCAGCCGTTTTAGGCTTGGGTTTATTTGTTGGTTTCATTAGTAGTTTCCTATTTAATTTTTGATTAATAGATTATCTAGAGGTGCGAGCCATTACGGCGTGCGCATGCGTTTTAAAGCCAAAGAAAGGTGGCGCCCAGAGGGACAACCGATATTTGCTATAAGAGAAAATCTATAGTATCTATATGATAACAAAAAATGTTCAGGTTGTCAATATGCACTCCGCTTATGCTTGCATTGGTCGTCTGCATGGGCGATTATCTTGCTAGAGATAAGTGAACACGGGAGGGGTATATGTCCACAAACAACAGCAACGAACCATATGCGCCTTCGAATGAGGTCTTAAGAATTGCCGTGGAAGAACAGCGCAGGTTCCATAACGAGCTCACCAGCTCCTTCGCGGCGACACGAGCAAAGATACTGTATTTTATCGGTGCCAGCCTGGCCCTACTTACCTTCCTTTATGCCGGTGCAAGCAATCCCGACGGACACAAACTTACAGTGCACGAGCGCCTTTTTATCCCCCACGACCTATATGGATTAATCTTTTACTTTGCCGGTCTGACCCTCGTTCTCTATGCCTTGGCCAAACTGATACACGGTGCAAAACCCGATAGCCTATGGTCGGTACCTTTTGAGCAAGAAGACTTCATTACTCTTAAAGATACCGACGAAAGAATCTATCTCGAAAAACTCAAGAACGAATACGTCAAAACTACTGCATCCAACCTCGCAGTGCACGACAGAAAAAGTTGTGCACTCAAGGATGCATTCTACCCTTTACTATTAGGTGCTATAGTATTAGTGGTACTTCGGTACTTCCAATAATAGATAAACACGGGGGGACTATGACTGCACACAAAACTACTTATGGAGCGGGAGTCTAAACCCCTCCAATAGACCCCCGGTTATACGGGGGCCTATTTATTTGAAGTCTCACCATATAGAAAGACCCACGTAATGTGGGTCTTTCTATATGGTCGGGGTGAGAAGACTGGCGTACTGGTACTTCTCCACTGCGGCGTGCTCGGTGCAAGCACCTGCGCGCGTCCTCGTTCCACGAACATACGACCCCGCGCCTTTTGCCTATGGCAAAATTCGCCGTCGGAAGTTCAAGTCTTCTCACCGCCAAGCACCAAGTAAAAAGACCCACGTGCGTGAGTCTTTTTACTTGGTCGGGGTGAGAAGACTTGAACTTCCGACCTCAGCGTCCCGAACGCTGCGCGCTACCAACTGCGCCACACCCCGTTACCGTTGTCCCTCCAATCGAGGAAG
>DATIJU010000016.1:0-9319 GCA_035478295.1 Bacillota bacterium
TGCGGCCATTTTTGGCCTGGCTTGGGGTGAGGGAAGCACCTACAAAATTATGAAGCGTACCAAGAGTTTGGTGGGCAGCCTGGCGTTCTTCTTCACGTCGTTCGCCATACTGGTGTGGTTTGCGATATTTAGCCACGCCGGCTACAGCGCGGTGACTCTGGTGTGGCTGCCGGTTATCGCTACCATTGCCGAGAACGTGTCCGGCGAAGGCACCGACAACATGGTGGTGCCGCTGCTGGTGGCGCTGGTGCTCAGCAGTTCCCTCTAGCTCCATCCGCCCCACGGACACCGCGAATAGCATCCGCTTCAATGCTACTTTTGCTCCGCAAAAGTAGCCAAAAACTCTCGGGGCTTTAGCGTAAAAACAGACTATCTGCCAAACTCCTTTTTTGGCGCCAAAAGAACAGCCTACGGCTGGTCCCGGCAGTTACCTAAGATTACCGGGACACGCTTTTGGCTGATTCCACAGCGAGCTCTTAGCTGCCAATCGGGTCTTCCTTTAGGCCCCGACCTCCTCGGAGAGTACCCCCATTCCATTTGAGCTTCTCAGTATTTACTCGAACAGCTACAATTGCCCCTTCCCATCTTCCGACGGGGTTCGGGGCCTGGAGTAAAAACAGATTGAGCGCCAAAAAAGTATTCTGACGAACAGTCTGTTTTTACGTTAAAGCCCCGAGAGTTTTTGGCTACTTTTTGCGGGACAAAAAGTATGCACTCAAAAGGATGCTATTCGCGGTGTCCTGAGGAGCGGATGGAGCTGGGGACTCTGGAGGAGCTTTTTTGTCCTGGCCTGCCGGATCGAGTCCAGCATGACACGCTATTCGCGGACGGTGGAGTACGTAAGCTGGTCTTTTTTGACGCCAATGCTCAAGATATCACCCTTTTGATATCTGTCGGCCAAAAGTTCGGTAGCGATGTGGTCTTCCAGCTCGTCCTGGATGAGGCGGCGCATGGGGCGAACGCCATTCTTAGCGTCATACCCCTTGTCGAGCAAGAATTGCTTGGCAGCGGGTGTGAGCTGCAGGCCCAGGCCAGCCTTCCGCAGGCGATCTTCAAGTTCATTGATTTGCAGGTCGATAATGCGGTAAATGTCTTTCTTGGTGAGCGCCCGGAACACGATGGTTTTGTCGATACGGTTCATAAATTCGGGACGCATGGTCTTTTTGAGGTCGTCGAGCACTTTATCGCGGTTGAGTTCGTGCAGTGCGTCGAGGTCTTTGATGTCTGAAGTACGGGTGGCATGGAAACCAAAGTTGGCTTCTTTTTGCAGTTTGTCGGCACCGATGTTGCTGGTCATGATGACGATCGTGTTGGTGAAATCTATCTTACGGCCCTTGGCGTCGGTAAGTGTGCCGTCTTCCAAAATTTGCAGCAGCATATTGAAAGTATCGGGATGGGCTTTTTCGATTTCGTCGAACAATACTAGGCTGTATGGGCGGCGGCGGATTTTGTCGGTAAGCTGCCCCCCGTCGTCGTAGCCAACGTAACCGGCAGGCGCGCCAACCAGGCGGGCGACGTTGTGGTGCTCGCCAAACTCGCTCATGTCGATTTTTACGAGCGCATCGTCGGAACCAAAGAACTCGCGGGCCAGTACACGGGCCAGCTCGGTCTTGCCTACGCCGGTGGGGCCTAAGAATATGAATGAGCCAATCGGGCGCTTCGCGCTGCCAATACCAGAGCGGTTACGGCGCACGGCGCGGGCTACGGCTTCCACGGCTTCGGCTTGGCCAATGACGTATTTACCAAGGCTTTTTTCTAGATGCAGCAAATATTTCGCCTCGGAACGGATAACCTTTTTAACAGGCACGCCGGTCATGCGGGCAACTACTTCGGCGACGTCTTCGCTGGTGACGGTAATTGGTTTGCCGTGTTTGCCGCTGGCGTGTAGCTTTGTAAGCTCTTCGTTGATTTGCGAGGCGCGGGTCTTAAACTCGGCAGCCTTTTGGTAATCTTCGTTGTCTACGGCTTCGTCTATGCGGGTATTTACTAGTTTCAGCTCTTTTTGCAGCTTACGTACTTCTGGCGAGGTTTTGCCAACATCTACCCGCAAGTGCGCGGCAGTTTCGTCAAGCAGGTCGATAGCCTTGTCGGGCATAAAACGGTCGTTAATGTAGCGCTTGGCAAGCGTTACGATGTCGTCGAGCACTTCGTCGCTTACGGTGACGCCGTGGAACGATTCGTAATGTTTACGCAAGCCCTTTAGTATGGCCAGGCTCTCGGGCACCGTAGTCTCGGGTACTTGTACCGGCTGGAAGCGGCGTTCCAGGGCGGCGTCTTTCTCGATGTGCTTGGTGTATTCGGCGGTAGTAGTGGCGCCAATAAGCTGAATTTTGCCGCGAGCAAGCGCTGGCTTGAGGATATTGCCGGCGTCCATGGCGCCTTCGGCGGCGCCTGCACCCACAATGAGATGCAGCTCGTCGATGAAGACGATGGTCTTTTTATCGTTCTCGAGCTCGCTCATTACTTTTTTGAGGCGTTCTTCAAACTCGCCGCGGTATTTGGTGCCGGCGATCATGCCAGCTAGGTCAAGCATAATAATGCGTTTGTCGAGCAAGCTGTCGGGCACATCCTCGGAGACAATGCGCTGGGCAAGGCCTTCGGCAATGGCCGTTTTGCCGACGCCTGGCTCGCCGATAAGTACGGGATTATTTTTGGTGCGGCGGTTAAGAATGGTAACTACGCGGCGAATTTGCGCCTCGCGGCCTACTACCGGGTCGAGTTTGCCGGCGCGGGCTTCGGCGGTCATGTCGGTGCCAAAGAAGTCGAGCGCCGTTTTACGGCCCTTGTTACGGCCGCCGGTGCGGCGCCGGGTATCTGTTTCGCCGTTGCCGGAGCGGTCTTCGTCGTCGTACTGCTGGCGGTTGAGGAACTGGTCGAGCTCATTCATGAGTCCATCGACGTCAATGTTCATAGAGCGGAGCAATGTAGTCGCGCGCGCGTTCTTTTGACTGAGCAGCGCTTCGAGGATGTGCTCGGTACCGCAGTAGTCTTGGTTGTACTCCTGGGCGGTGTCGTAGGCCATCTTGAGCGTGAGTTTGGCGGTCTCGCTTAAACCCTTGGCGCCGGCGTTGAGCACTACGGCCTTGGGGGTGAGGTTGAGTGCGATGCGGGCGCGGTCGAGAGTTACACCTGCGCCTTCCAAAATTTTGGCGCCCATGCTGCCTTCTTGGGCCAAAATGCCCAGCAGCAGGTGCTCGGTGCCAACGTAGGCACTGCCAAAGCTACGAGCAATGGCATCGGCGTGTTTGAGGCTCTCCAACGCGTTGTTGGTGAGGTGGTTCAAAAAGTCTTGGAAGTCGGCGCTATTTGGTGTCATATACCAACTATAATAAGTCGTTAGCACTCACGAGTCAAGAGTGCTAATTAGGTCTTTTTTAGCAGTCATCAGGCCGTGCTGGCGCGGCGCCCTAGACCAACGCCGTCGTATCGGCAGCGTATTGTTTACAGAAGGCTACGCGACTGCCTGCAGCTCGGCGAAAAGAGACACTAGGGGCACGCCGCCAACGGTGACGGCTAGTTCTTCGGGGCGCTGATATACTACAACATCATGGTGGTTGAGCAGGTTAGAAATACGACGGCCGTCCGCTCCTTCATGCTGGACATGTGACGCCGGAATAAACGGATCGTCACCGTCACCCTCGACGGCAATAGCCATTACGGTGGCGTTAGTCTGTTCGTGACCGGCAATAACCGTCCAGCGAATGAGATCGCCTACAGCTTCTGCTGCACGTTTTACGGCCACATACCGTCTGCCAGCACGCGTCTCACCGTTCGCCAGGCGTGCTTCGTCATCTACGGCAGTTTCGCCCACGAATACTACGTCAGGCGCTGTTGCCACCGCCTTTAATAGATCAGCTTCGGTGCTGCCATCGGGGTGACCGCCCAGGCGATTTGAAGCCACGCGTAAGAATGATTGACGCGACATATACTCTCTGTAGTCCCAAGTTTCAAATTTATGTATGAGGAGTTTATTCAAAGACACCATACGCTTGTATGGTGTCTTTTGCAAGGGAGAGTTAACGAATAGTTAATTATTTAACTGTTATTCGCCGTGTTCTTCGATTGCCTCTAGCAGGCTGTTTTCGAGATCGCTTTTCTTTTTGAGCTTAATCGGGCCGGCCGGCTTAGGCGTGGCCGTTGGTGCGGCTGCTGCAGGTGCCGGAGCGGCATGAGCCTTCTGAATTGGAGCTTCGGGGGCGACAACTGGCTTGGGTGTGCGCTCGCGCTCAGCTTCAATGTCAAGTTCGTAGCCAGTAAGCTTGCTTGCCAAACGCACGTTTTGGCCACCGCGGCCAATGGCGATGCTCAGTTGGTCCTCAGGAACAATAACCTTGGCTTTTTTGTTGGCCTCGTCGAGTTCGACCTTTGTAACCTTGGTGGGGCTGAGGGCGTTAGTGATGTACTCTACCGCGCCTTCACTCCAGACAATAATGTCGATTTTTTCTTGCTCGCCCACTTCGCTCATAACGGCGTTTACGCGGGTACCGTGGCCGCCAACGAAGGTGCCCACTGGGTCTACGCCGGGAACGGTGCTGCTTACGGCGAGCTTGGTGCGCACACCGGCTTCGCGGGCAATACCCTTAATTTCTACGGCACCGCTGTCCATTTCGGGCACTTCGGCGCGGAACAGCCACTCAACAAACTGCGTGCAACCGCGGGAAACAATTAGCTGCGGGCCGCGAACACCACGCTCAACATCCTTGAGGTAGGTCTTAAGACGCTGGCCGGGGTAGTAACGCTCGCCCTGGATTTGTTCGCTGCGCGGCATAATACCCTGGGCCTTGCCGAGGTCGACGCGCACAATGTTGCCTTCTACGCGGGAGACGAGGGCATTGATGACGGTGCCAATTTTGTCTTCGTATTCGCTCATGACAATTTCGCGCTCGGCTTCACGCAAACGCTGCAAGATAACTTGCTTGGCAGTTTGGGCGGCAACGCGGCCAAAGTCGTTCACCTTTTCGTGTACTTCTACGAGGTCGCCAATCTTGGCGTCCTTTTGCATAACCTGAGCCTGAGCGACGCTCAGTTCGTAAGCGGGGCTTTCTACTTCCTCAACCACTTCCTTCATAACGTAGGCGTCTACGTCACCAGTGTTGAGGTTCATGGTGACGCGCACTTCTTGTTCGCGTTCACCGTAGTCGCGGCGGTAGGCGGCGGCGAGGGCCTGCTCAACTACTTCTTTAACGGTATCTTCCGGGAGGTTTTTTTCTTCCGAAATAGCCTTGATGGCTGCAGCGAGTTGCTTGAAGTCAAAATCCATCTTTGTTGTCCTTTCTGTTAGACTCTTGATACGAAAAAAGTCGACCTGCCGGCCGACCAATCTAGCTTCTAGTATAGCATTGCTATCTCTTAGGTCAAGTCTAAAGTGAAGGCTGCCGTCCCCCTCCTCCACAATAACTACCGGCCCTTTATTTAACCGTGTGGCTACAAGATGTTTTAATAGTATTTGCTATGTCCATGCCTGACAGCTGCCTGCCGCATGCCGAGCGGGCTATGCAACAACTGACTTTTGCGGAATCGCTCGATCGCGTGTGCGCCCTTGTTGAGGACGCGGAGGATGACACGATAACGATAGGACTGCCCCCGGCAAGTCTTGATCAAGACTGGGACCCCGTTGTCTCCCGCTATACTGGGGGTGCTCAAGAATCGAGCCCGCAGTGGGGATGGAGGGCCGACACCTATGCGTGGCACTACTTAAGTAGTCCGGAAGATACGCATATTATAGACCGTCATTTCGGACGGAGTGAGGCATTTGGCAAACGCGTTGGCGACAAGGTGCAAGGGAATGTGCCTGAGGTTATCGCCGCCTATGGCCGCCGCGCGCCCGCATGGACAGACCTTTCCTATGCTACGGCCCGCCTCATGCTTTGGATAGCGGGGCA
Source organism: Bacillota bacterium (assembly GCA_035478295.1). Lineage (GTDB taxonomy): Bacteria > Patescibacteriota > Saccharimonadia > Saccharimonadales > UBA4665 > PMNU01. The sequence continues at coordinate 5,883 of DATIJU010000016.1, forward strand.
TCCCGATGCCGACATGCAGCTTTCTGCGAATGCCTCGATCACCCTGATTAATTGTAGTTTTGGCGTGGGGGCTTACGATGAAACAGCTTCGGCAGAGGCTTTTGCCGGATTGTTTACTAGCGATGCCCCACACATGCAGCGCATACACCAAACACTAAATAAGCGACTCGAGCAAATCTTTTCTGATGTAGATGGCACGCTTACTGGTCCTAGCCCGAATGCACCGCTCAGTTTGCGCAGCACAACTGCCGATGGCTTTGTCCGCGCGGCGGAGGCATTTGATAAAGCGGGAGTTTTATCTGATTCATTCTGGGCAGCTATGGGTATTGTCCGAAGAGGCTGTGTGGTCAATCCGGAGCTGCTGCCTTTGGTGTATGCAAAGCTTACTGAAGCGGGCTGCGAACGGCGACTGCATGTACTGCCTGAAGATGAGGGCATTGTTCACCTTGTGGCGACGCGATATATAGGTGCCGCGCTCAGGCAGTATGCAGATGACCCCTACCGAAACGCTAGAAACGTACAGCTTATCCGTGATCACATTCGCTCTCAGGAGCGTGCCAGCCAAGAGGTTGATTTGTACCGCCTGACTGATCTCTCGAATCAGTTGGTAGGCCGTTTGAACACCCAGCGCATGCAGTCTGGCGCAACGACGGAAAGTGAGCTTATGGCGCCGCTTGATCCGGTGAATCGGGCACATACAAGCGATGCATTTGTGCGTTTGCTGCGCATTACGCGGGGCGGTGCCGATGTGCCGCACGATGTGGCTGTTGCTCAGTTAGAGCGGGACATCTTGCATGGTGAGATGATTGGCCTCCTGTTTGACCATAGTGAGCAAACGTCTCGCCGCCGAGCGATGGCGGCACTGGCGATCACATCGTCTGAAGTTGCTGATCGCTTAGCGACCGGCATGTCACTAGAAGAGGCGACAGAATTCTTAAAAGAACGGTCATCCTAGCAGCCTCATCTGTATGTGCGTGCTAGAATTGATTAATGAGCAAAAACGTCCAACGTCTATTTGAGGGTTTTGAGCCCGAATCTTATCAACTTTTTATAGATCCCGATTTTGACACCCGCAAGGTTCGCGGCAATGTGACTGTGGTGGGCAAAAAGAAGGGCCGCCCCAGCCAACGCTTGACGTTTCACCAGCATGGCGTTAAGGTAACGCACGCCACTATTACTAAAAACGACAAAAAAGGTGATGCCGAGCACGAAGTAGTGCGCATTAATCATCAGCAAACCATGGATGAAGTGCGATTGCACACAGATGGCATGCTCTACGCCGGCAAGTACACCGTATATATGGAGTTTGAAGCTAGCGTTAGTGACGGCATGAACGGTATATACTCGTCGGATTACAAGGTAGACGGGAAAGAACACCGCATGCTGTCGACGCAGTTCGAGAGCCACTTTGGCCGCCGCGCATTCCCACACATTGACGAGCCGCAGGCTAAGGCTACGTTTACGCTCACCTTAGCCTCTCCAAAAGGGCTTACGGCAATCAGCAACACGCCGGCGCGCGATCAAACAGAGGTAGACGGCAAACTGCACACTACTTTCGAGACCACGCCGCGTATGTCATCGTACCTACTGGCATTTGTAATCGGCGATTTGCACAGCCGCGAAACTACTACCAGCAGCGGTGTCGCGGTGCGTGTCTGGGCCACTAAAGCGCACCAGCCTGCGGCGCTCGATTTTGCTCTGGATACCTGCAAGCGCAGCATAGAGTTTTTTGAAGACTTTTTTGATACGCCATACCCGCTGACAAAGTGCGACAACGTGGCGATTCCCGACTTTTCGGCGGGTGCCATGGAAAACTGGGGGCTGCTTACCTACCGTGAATACGCCCTGCTTGCCGATCCGGAGACAGTTTCGCAGAGTGGCCGCGAAGTTATTGCCGAAGTAGTTGGCCACGAGGTCTCCCACCAGTGGTTTGGCGACTTGGTAACCATGAAGTGGTGGGACGAGACCTGGCTTAACGAAAGCTTTGCAAACGTGATGGCCTACGTGGTGCGCGACGCGCTCTACCCCGAGTGGCGGAGCATGGACAGCTACGTGATAGACGAAGGTTTGTCGGCACTGCGCCGCGACTGCATCGCTGGCGTCCAAGCCGTGCATACACCCGTGCATCATCCAGACGAAATCAGCAGCTTGTTCGACCCGTCAATTGTATACGCAAAAGGCGGACGGCTTTTGTATATGCTCATGAACTACGTGGGGCGCGATGCGTTCCGTAAGGGTCTCAAGGCATACTTTGCCAAGCACGCCTATGGCAACACGAGCGGCAGCGATTTATGGACTGCGCTGTCTGTGGCGAGCGGCTTAGATGTGACGCATTTTATAGAGCCCTGGCTGCTGCGCTCCGGTTACCCGCTCGTTACCGTTGCGCAAAAAGGAGCCGACCTGGTTATTAGCCAGTCGCACTTCTTGCTCGATATGAGCAAGGCCGATCCCGAGCGTCTGTGGCCGGTGCCGCTTTTGGCTAGTTCGAGTGATGTGCCGGCGCTGCTTGATACCCGCGAGCTGCATGTGACGCTTTCTAAGCCCGATTACATTCGTCTTGATACGGGTGCCATTGGCCACTACATTGTGCGCTACACCGAGCCGGCTCATGCCGAAGCTCTGGCGCAGCAGGTGGCGAGCAAAGAGTTGGGTATTCCAGAGCGGCTAATGCTGCTTAACAGCAGTTCGTCGCTGGCGAGGGCTGGTGTGCAATCGTATGATGCCACGCTGCGTTTGCTTGAGCATTACCAAGACGAAGATAGCGAGCCAGTGTGGGGCATTATGAGCATGATCTTGGGCGAGGCCCGTCGCTTTGTCGATGATGATCCGTCGCTGGAAGACCGCATAAAGGCCTCTATGCGCCGTCTGGTCGAGAAGCAATATGCTCGTTTGGGTTGGGAAGAGCGGAGCGGCGAAAGCTCGCAAGACGTTATGCTGCGCGCGACTATTCTGGCACTGGGCGCTTACGCCGAACAGCCGGAGATTGTTACCCGTGGCCTGGAGTTATTCGATGCCTATAAGCAAGACCCCAAGCAGGTGCCCGGCCAAATTCGCGGCGTGGTGTTTGGCATAGCTGTACGCAATGCGCACCCTGGTGCGTTCGACTATTTGCTTGAGCTGGACGCGACAACTGCTGCCCCAGAAGTGAAACAGGACATCATGGGTTCGCTGTCGGCAACCAAGAGCGCGGACGAGGCAGCGCAGCTGCTCTCGCGCTTAAAAGATGGTGATAAAGTTCGCCAGCAAGATGTTGATCATTGGCTGATACTGCTCATGCGCAATCGCAATGCCCGCCCCCAGGCTTGGCAGTGGCTGCAAGACAACTGGCCATGGATTGAAGAAACGTTCCGCAAAGATTCGTCGTATGATTATTTCCCACGCTACGCGGCCAGCGCGTTTAATACACGTACACTGCTTGAGGAATACCGGGCGTTTTT
>DATIJU010000017.1:0-8745 GCA_035478295.1 Bacillota bacterium
TTCTTTTGGCGCCAAAAAAGTATTCTGACGAACAGTCTGTTTTTACGTTAAAGCCCCGAGAGTTTTTGGCTACTTTTTGCGGGACAAAAAGTATGCACTCAAAAGGATGCTATTCGCGGTGTCCGTGGGGCGGATGGAGCTGGACTGCCGGGTCAAGCCCGGAATGATAAAGGCCATGCATTCCCGGGTGTAGCGGTGTATACTTTGCTTACGCTGTGAGAGGCTAACAAAAACTATCAAAACAAAACGGAGGGGATATGTATTTTAAACGTGTCCGAGGTGCGCGGTTTGACCGCGTGGTCAAACTATATTTGGCGTGCAAGTTTGTAGGGGCCCTGTATTTTGTGTACCCTATTTTTTATCAATTTGCGACGCGCACGATTACGCCCGTTGAGGTGGGGTTGTTCTTTAGCGTCGGCAGCTTATGCAATTTTGTTGCCGACATACCGTCGAGTGTCTTGGCTGATGCGTATAGCCGTAAGATCATTACCCTGGTGGGCGTTGCGCTGCTTACGATTGCGCCGCTTATGGTGTTGATTGCGCATTCGTTTTCGTTGTTTTTGGCGGCAGCCGTACTATACGGTGTGGGCGGCGCTTGTATGAATGGAGCCATGGAAGCTCTAGTATATGACCATAAAAATGTTACTAAGGCGACCTTTCGCGCCGTGAATGCACTGGAGATGACCTGTGGCCAGGCGGGGATTTTGGTAAGCGCAGCCCTGGGAGGCGTGCTGTTTGCGGTTAATTACGCAGTCCCTTTTGTGGTGCAAATATGTGCCGGGCTGGTTTGGTTGGCGCTTGTTGCGTGCATGCAAGAGCAGAATAAGACAGATCATGTGCGGGCGGTGCTTTCGTATCGCCGTCATTTTACGCAAAGCCTGCGGCACCTTTTGGCTACGCCTTATATGCGCGTGCTAGTGCTCATGGGGGTCGCTTTTTCGGTTATGCTGGGCATGTGCATTCAGTTTGTGCACGAGGCGGCAATGATTGAACACGGCTTGAGCCCTGCCGGCCGTGGCTTTTTGATTTCCGGCGCAGGTGTTGTCACTATCATTGTGCTCAATACTTTTTTGCTGAGAACTTTAAAGAGTGACCGTAAACGGATTGTCTATATAGCACTCGGCTCGTTGGCCGCTTATGCACTTTTGGGCATGGGGAGTATGCCGCTATTTTTGGTTGGCTATCTTTTGTGGTGCTGTCTGAACACGACGAGCTCATTTATAAGGCTTATTATTCACGACCGCATTCCTGGTTCGCACCGCGCCACTATATTGAGCAGCTTTAAGGCGCTGGCTGTGCTTGTGGGACTGGGCGGCAGCACCGGCACGGGTTTGCTGGTGCAGTGGGCGCACACTCCGCGTGCCGCGTATCTGCTATTTGGCTTTGTCTCGCTTGCAATACTTATCCCTTGTGCGGCCTGGCTCACACTACGCAGGGCAGAGGCTGCGCCTGTAGAATCGTAGTGGTGGCAGGATATGGGTATATATAGTATAATAAAAGGCGAAAATGTCTAACGTAAGCGATATAGTGTATCTGGATTATGCGGCTGCGACGCCGATGGACGACGCGGTGCTGGCGGCCATGCAACCGTATTTTAGCGAGCGCTTCTATAACCCCTCGGCAACGTACAGTGCAGCACGGCAGGTGCGCGGCGATTTAGAGGCGGCGCGGGCTCAAGTGGCGCACTGGCTGGGGGCTCGTCCGGCCGAGATTGTGTTTACGGCTGGCGGCACCGAGGCCAACAACTTGGCTATCCGCGGTGTTATGGCTGCATACCCCGATGGTAATGTAGTGGTGAGTGCCATTGAGCACGAGTCGGTGCTGGCTACTGCCCAGGCATACGACTGCCGGATTGCGCCGGTTACTGCCGACGGCCTTGTTGACGTAGATAAGCTTATGGCCCTGGTGGACGACGGCACGGTGCTGATAAGTGTTATGTATGCCAATAACGAGGTAGGCACCATTCAGCCCATTCGCAAAATAACTGCTGCGGTGGAGGTAATTCGCAAGGCCCGTCAGGCAAACGGCAATATCCGTCCGCTGCAAGTGCACACCGATGCCGCCCAGGCCGCGGCATATCTGGACCTTCACACTGCTCGCTTAGGCGTAGATTTGCTGAGCATAAATGCCGGCAAAATATACGGGCCAAAGCAGGTGGGCGCGCTGTTTGTTTCGGCAGGATTACGCCTGCAGCCGCAAGTATCGGGCGGCGGACAAGAGGGAGGGCTTCGCAGCGGCACCGAAAATGTTGCCGGTGCGGTTGGCCTGGCGGCTGCCCTCGACCTCGTACAAAATCGCCGCAGTGATGAGGCTCGTCGTTTGCAGCAATTGCAGCAATTATTTTTTGAGCAGCTGACTGCCGAAATTCCTGGAGTGGTAATAAATGGCTCGCGTAAAAACCGGCTGCCCAACAATGTGCACATCACACTTTCAGGCCAGGACAACGAGCGGCTGATATTTGCTTTGGACGAACAAGGTATTGTATGTGCTGCTGGCTCGGCCTGCAGCGCCAGCGATGAGGAGCCCTCGCATGTGCTCAAAGCCATGGGCATTTCGGACGTTGCAGCACAGGCGAGCCTGCGCTTCACTATGGGGGCGGGCACTACCGAAGCGCAGGTGCGCACAACAATAGCTGCCCTCAAGCAGCTCACCGGAGAACTAGTTACAACCTAACTGATGTTATAATCGGCCAATGGCAATTGTATCGCCAGAAGGCGACCCCTACTGCGACCTAGGAAGCCGGCCAGGCACGGTATGGCTGGATATCCCTGAGGGTCGGGAATTGCATCAGGCAGTTGCCGATCTGTATAACGGCATGCATCCTTATGCGACTCGCGTCCAGACACAAACCCCTGACGGCCAGTACATAACCGTGGAGCGTGGCCTGCACAGCTCACGGTCTGAATTTCCCTCGGCAGGTACGCCCATGGGGCCTCAGGGGCCCAACGGTTTGGACCCGTATGGCTATGTCATAATTCAGCATAAGCCAAACGATCAAACCTCTTTTAATATGCCGCTGCAGCAGACTTCTCGGGGCATGCCTATTGTAAGCGGCATACGCCAGCGTACCGTAGGCAGAGTTGTGGGTGAACAAGCACTGAGCGAACAGCGGGTTGCCGATATGGCTGGCAGCCTACTGGCAGCCATACGCCAGGTCATACCCAATACCTCCGAGCTGGCGCCAATGCTCACGTGGTCGGAGGTGCAGGGCAGCGAAGCTTTGGCAATCCAGGACACTGCAGCTGCCTTAATGGAACATGCCGGCGTTGGGCCTGCAGATTTGCAGGATCAACTAATGGTTGTTAGGCCTCGCCGTCTTGCGCCTATGCCTTGGGCTCTGCGGCATGTCATAGTTGGCCGCGTTCCCGAGCCGGAAGCCCATATTTCCGACACAGAACTAAATACACTAGTAACTTGGAATACTGGTCACCTAGCGCTCTCTTATGCTGTGTATGATGGCGGCCAGCCGCTTACTACGAGGTTTCGTCACAGTTTTGGCGATGGGCGGCAGCGTTTTCTGGCGCCAGAGACACGGCTGAAAGCGCAAGAAGCTTGTAGTCGTCAGCTTGATCTGTCAAATGTGGACATCGAGCTACAGCCCTTCGGATCGTAGTCGCCGCTGTTATATAATCGGCCAATGACAGAAATCCGAAACAACGATCCTTTTACTGAACTAGTTGGGCCTGAAGGGGTTGTATGGCAAGCGATTCCCGAGGGGCCGGGCTTACTCCAGGCAACGGCAGCTGTATTTCAAAATATGCATCCCTACGCCGGGCGTATCATGACGCAAACGTCGGCGGGTACTTATCTTTCGGTTGACCGCCGTTTACACTATCAGGAAAATACCTATCCTTCCCCCGATGAGACGCGAGCCCTGGATGGTTCGGACCCGTATGTGTATATATTCCGGCGTGGGATGGGGAGTGATAATGCATGGAGAACGTTGCCCGTACAGCGAACCGCAGGCGGGGCGATTATTGCAAGCGCGATGCAGACGATGCGATGGGCGAAGGGTGAGCTAACTAGCCCATTGCCGCTAACAATGATAGCGGGCGAGGCTCAGGGAGTACTTCGCGGGTTACGCATGGCAACGTCGACTACCTCAGAACACGCGGCTCAGCTTACCTGGCCAGAGTCGCAGGCGGCGGAAGCGCTCGCCTTTCAGGGGCTGGTTGATGCGCTCTTGGCCGCAAAAGGACTGGAAGTGTCCGATGTAGGCGCAACCCGCCAAGCGGTTATCTCTCCGCGCGGCGTGTTTCCCCGGCCGTGGGCACTCAGCAGTCTTATTATTGGGCCTTCACTACAGCCGCGGCGCTGCATACCCGAGGCACAAATTGCCAGCACGGCTGTCTTCGATGCGGGCAACCAGTATTCGGCGGCGGCTATATACGACCCCGACGGGGGGCCGCTTACCGTAGATTTGCGCTACACCAGAAAAAACGGTAAAAAATGGTTTATGACGCCACAGGAACGTGCAAACGCCATGCATGCGCTTATAAATCAGCTCGAACCGGCAAATGTTGATGTAGCCTTGCGGCCCCTATAGCCGCCAAGCTCTTAAGGCAGGGTGTTCAGCAACGCCCCTATGCCAAGAAGGCGGCCGGAGCATTTTAGACGGCGGCTGTTCACAAAATTGCTATACTATGTGTAAGATGAAGCATAAGCGGCTACTTCACGGCTTGGTGTTGGGTTTAGCCCTGCTGATGGTTATTGGCTTGGGTGCGCAGGTCCGCGCTCAGAGTATTACCCAGGGTTACAAAAGCGCTGGTGACGTACAGAACGGCATGATCGTGCACTTCAAGATTGGCTCGGCCGGCACCGTCGAGGCGCTCAATCAAAAGAACGAGCTCACCATGCTCGGCGTGGTGGTTTCAAACACCGAGTCGCCCGTTTCGCTCAGCGACACCAGCCAGGCGCAGGTATATGTGGCCACCTTTGGTGAGTACACGGTACTGGTAAGCACCCAGAATGGCCCTATTAAGGCTGGCGACCGCATCTCGATGTCGTCGATAGACGGCATTGGCATGAAGACCGATAACGAGCGCCAGGTAATTTTAGGCAAAGCGCTGCAAGACTTTGCCGATAGCTCCAACGCCGATGGGCACGTCGACCTTAAGGGGGTGGGTAAAGTTGCCATTGGCCGTATTCTGGTAGATGTAGGGGTGGCCCGCAACCCCGGTTATTCGGCCGATGCCGTGCCAAATGTCCCCACCTTTTTGGTAAAAGCCGCCCGGGCGGTGAGCAGCAAGCCCATTACGGCACTGCGTTTGTACTCCGGCCTGGCAATATTGTTTGTGGCAATTTTGGTAGCCGGCATGGTGCTGTTTGCTGGCGCCCGCAGCGGCATGAGCGCCGTTGGGCGTAACCCGCTGGCTAAAAAGTCTATCTTTAAGAGTATGATTACCGTTGTGCTTATGGCTTTAATCATTGTAAGCCTAGGCCTGGTTGCGGTATATTTACTATTAAAGATCTAATGTTTATTACTTACGAGGGGGACATCCGTGCTTGGCACATTTCGGCTCACAGACTGCGCTCCGCATTCACCGTACCTAGAGTACGGCTCACTTACGGTGCTCGCCCGTGAACCGAACTGTACTCAAGCACGGACGTCCTGCGCCATCCCTAAAGAACAGGGGCAAATAGCATGACGATTTGGTGGCTGGTGTTGGTTTTGGCGGCGATTGCGGCTATGGGGGGTGGGTTTATTTGGTTGGCGGTGCAGGTTGGGGGTGGCAAAAAGAATGCCAAGAATTTGGCTGAGTCGTACCAGGATTCGGCCGAAGAAGACGTGGACCACATTTTTAACGAAGAGTTCCGCGAAGAACTTCGTAACCGTGGCCGGCTGCACTTCGAGAAAATCCTGGGCGAAAACGCCATGTTTTTGCAGCAAGACTTACGCCTGACCACGGCGCAGCTTAACGACTACATGAAGGGCGAAATTAGCAAAGAGCTCAAGGAAGCTTTCGCTAACTACCAAAGCGCCATCACCGACGCCAAGCAGCTGGCTGTAGAATCTATCGAAAAGACCAAGACGGCCATCGACGAAGAGCGCCAGGGCTTGGTTGCGCAGCTGGAGAAAGAAGTAGGCGAAGAAAAGAATCGCCGTATTCAGCAGTTTGACGCTCGCATGGCACAGATTGTAAACCACTACGTGCTTGCCGCCATCGGCAATCAAATAGACCTCAACGACCAGCTAGAATATATCCTGACCGAGCTAGAAGCCAACAAGGCAGCAATTATTGAGGACATACGCAGTGGCACTTAGTACAATGGCCGCTCCGGTTGCGACCGCGCAGCAGCAATTTGTGCTGCCGATTTTGATTTTTGGGCTGCCCGAAGTGCGCCGCCTGAAGCTGGAGCTGGAGGCGCTGGAAGATTTTATGCGCCAAAGCCAAATCCGCGAGCCGGGCAAACAGCCCCAGTTGCCGCGCTTAAGCCGCATGTGCGAGGCGCTGGCTGCCGAGAATAAACTTAATTTGCTGCAGGATGCCGACCGCAAAAATCTACAATTGTTTTTAACGAACGTAGTGAGTACTGCGCCCACGCTGCACATTAGTTTTGCCGCCGACCCATCGTCGGCTTTTACGGCTAAAGTGGTTACCTGGATGCGCACCCAGCTGCACCCCTATGCATTACTGCAAGTGGGACTGCAGCCGACCATTGCCGCCGGCTGCGTGGTGCGCACGCTCAACAAAGAGTTCGACTTTAGCCTGCGCGAAAACCTCATTAAGCACGAAGATTTGCTAATGGCCGCTATCGAGGCCGAAGCTGCCAGCGTTGTCGAACCCACGCCCATTAACGCTCCGGCGGCAGTGGTTGCTACCGTGCCGGCCGCCGTGCCCGAACAGTCCGGCGCACCAGCACCTGCGGCTCCGGTATCGGTTACAGTTACCGTTGCACCCACCGCTCCCGTGGCTGGTGCTGCGCAAGCGCCTACTGTTACGGTTACTCAGACCGCGCCGGCAGCAGCTCCGGCTCCCGCAGCAAGCGTTCCCATGATTGGATCTCGTCCATGAGCGACAACAAGCACTTCGACCAACTCGTCGCCAGCGGTAAGCCCGTAGGCGAAGTTATCGCCATCGACCGTTTTATGGTTAAGGTGCGCGGCATGCAGCCTTGCAACATGCACGCTCTGATTATGTTTGAGGATGGCAGCAAGGGCTACGTGCACCGCATTTTTGACGATCATATGGTTATTCTGCATCTGGGCACCAAGAGTATTCGTGTGGGCAGCACCTGTGTTATTCAGCACGAAGAATTGGTAACCAAGGTGGGTATGGATTTTATTGGCCGCGTGGTATCGGTTACTGGTGAGCCGCTGGACGGCAAAGGGCCGGTGGCGGCCGACGGCGTGCTGCCGGTGTTCACCTCTGCTCCCATGCTGTACGAACGCGAATTGCTCGATAAACCGCTAGAAACTGGCGTCACTATTTTAGACACATTGTTCGCCCTTATGCGCGGCCAGCGTATTGCCGTTTTAGGCGATGGCAAGTCGGGTAAGAGCACGCTGGCAACCCAGCTGGCCATCAACCAAAAGAATACCGACATCACCACTATTTACGTGTTGATTGCCAAGCGCCGCACCGACATCGACATGCTGCTCAATCGTCTGGAAGCCAACGATGCCATGAAGAAAACCATTGTAGTGGTAAGTACCATGAGCGACTCTTTGGTACACAGCTACCTGGCGCCGTATGTAGGCTGTGCCATGGCTGAGTATATTTGGCAGCACAAAAATCAGGATGCACTTATTATTTACGACGACCTTACCGCCCACGCCCACGCCTACCGCGAAATGGCGCTGTTAACCGGTGCCAGCCCAGGCCGCGACAGCTACCCGGGCGACATGTTTTACGTACACTCCAGTCTTTTGGAGCGAGCCGGTAAGCTTAACCGCAACCACAAAACGCTTACCAGTATCCCCATGATCTTTGCCGCGAGCGGCGACATTGCTGCGTACCTGCCCACCAACGTCATGTCTATTACCGACGGACAGTGGATTCTAGACATGAAAATCTTTCGCGACACCATGCGCCCGGCTGTAAACGCGGGCCTTAGTGTGTCCCGTGTAGGTGGCCGGGGACAGACCAAGCGCCAGCAAAACCAGGCTGGTGCGCTGTTTAAGGCCATTACCGCCCACCATACCGCCCAAGAGTTTGCCCGCTTTGGTTCGGAACTGGCCGTCAGTGCCCAAACAGACCTAGTAAGGGGTGAGCTGCTCTACAAGCTGCTCAACCAAATTCCAGGCGAGACCTATAACTTTAAAGAGCAAACCCTGATGCTCGACATCGCCCTCAACTTTACGCTGGAGGAACAAATTAACGTGGATGGCATGAAGAAGGCTGTGCGCGAGCTGGTGCCCAAGCTGAAGGACGACGACAGCAACTTTGACGAAGTACGCGACGAGCTGAAAAAGCGCAGCCTGCTTACCGTAGCCGCCAAACCAACGCCCAAACCTGCCGAGGCCGCAGCAGCTCCGGCTGCCGACGCCAAGGACGGCGACAAAAAAGACGACAAAGACAAAAAAGACGATAAGAAAGACGACGCCAAGAAAGAAGAAGAAAAGCCCAAAGAAGAGGCCGTCAAATGAAAAGCCAGCCGCTAAAGGGAAATGAGCAGCCGGAGACTTGGGCTTTTGCCCAAGCGCCGCGCGTTGATAACTTTGCGATTAGCGAAATTATATGCAGAACCGGAGTCGTTCCAGTCATTAAAGAAAAAGAAGAACGACACCGCGAGAAGCAATAT
>DATIJU010000018.1:0-6418 GCA_035478295.1 Bacillota bacterium
CGACAACTACGAGACACTGCGCAAGTATATTGCCGACTTACTCCATACCTTCCCGGAGGTTGACTGGACCAACAAAATCGCAACCAACGTCGAGGCACTCGACCCCCAATATCAACAGAGCTAAGAAAGGGCTTACTACACATATATGAAGATGCTTATAACTGGTGGCGCAGGGTTTATCGGTTCAAACTTTGTGCTCTACACCCTCAAGAACCACCCTGACTATGAGATTACCGTAGTAGACGCGCTGACATATGCCGGCGACAAAGGCCGGCTAGTGGAGATACTCGATAAAATTACGTTTGTAGAGGCCGACATCTGCGACTTCGATAAAATGGACGAGCTCACTCGCGGCCAAGACTTTGTAGTCCACTTTGCCGCTCACACTCATGTAGACCGCTCAATTGCCGACCCCGGCCCATTCTTGCGCTCCAACATCTTGGGCACCGACAGTATTGCCCGGGCAGCGATTAAGAACAATGTGTCACGCTTCCACCACGTATCTACTGACGAAGTATTCGGCACCCTGCCGCTGGACGATCCCAATGCTAAATTTAGCGAGACTACGCCGTATGCCCCGCGCAGCCCCTACTCAGCCTCCAAAGCCAGCAGCGACCACATTGTACGCGCATACGGCGAAAGTTACGGCCTGCCCTACACCATCACAAACTGCTCCAACAATTACGGCCCGGGCGACTCGCCTGGCCGCGTTATTCCGGTATTTATCGCCAATGCTCTCGACGACAAGCCATTGCCCGTCTATGGTAACGGGCAAGCCATACGCGACTACTTGTTTGTAGAGGATCACTGCTCAGCCATCGACCTCGCCATTCACAAGGGTAAGCTGGAAGAAACCTACTGTGTTGGCGGCGGCGCTCAGCGCAACGGCGTCCAAATTGCCGAAACCATCCTGGATATCTTGAGCAAGCCCAAGAGCCTTATCGAATACGTTGCCGACCGGCCCGGTCACGACATGCGCTACGACATCGACTCCACCTATCTCCAGCAATCACTTGGCTGGAAGCAGGGCGTCACCTTCGAGGAAGGCATCAGGCAAACCGTCGACTGGTATGTCGCTCACCAGGACTGGTGGCGCCCGTTCTACGAGCGCTTCGACCTATTGCGCAGCAGCGGCATGTACAAAACCAAAGCCGAGACAAAGGCGTAAAGGAGGCTTGCAATGGGCGTACCAACAACCGAAATCACCGGTCACACTACCGATATCCCCGGGCTCTTAATTTTTGACGTCACTTACGTTGGCGACGAGCGCGGTTATTTTCAAGAAAAATATCAAAAAGCCAAGCTCGTAGCAGCCGGTCTGCCAGAGGCGTTCAACGTCGTACAAAACAGCCTTAGTTACAACAAAGAAAAAGGCGTGACGCGCGGCTTTCACGCCGAGCCGTGGGACAAATACATCGCCGTAATTACCGGGAAAGTTTTTGCCGCTTACGTCGATTTACGCAAGGGCGACAGCTTTGGCAAGGTAGTAACAGTGGAGATCACGCCCAATACCACCGTCTTTTTGCCAAAAGGCGTCGCCAATTCGTTCCAGACGCTTGAGCCGGACACCTACTACCTCTACAGCGTTAATGCCCACTGGAGTGCCGACAATTACGACCAATACTGCTTTGCCAATCTGTCAGATCCCGAAATTGGCGTTGCATGGCCGGTACCCCTCGATGAAGCAATTATGAGCGACCGCGACCGCAACCACCCACTGCTTAAAGATGTTAAACCTCTGGAGGTCTAAATGGACGACTCACGCATTCTCATTATTGGCGCCTACGGCCAGCTGGGCAAAGCGCTGAAAGCTAAATATCCGGGCGCCATAGCCGTAGACCGTGACCAGTTCGACATGACCGACTGGGAAACGGTACACGCCTACGATTGGTCAAAAGTAGATGTAATTATAAATGCCGCTGCCTACACCAACGTCGACGAGGCCGAGACCGAAGAAGGCCGCCCCATTGTCTGGAAAATTAATGCCGTGGCTCCCGGCTACCTCAGCAAGGTGGCTACCGAGCACGGCCTCACCTTAGTGCATGTTTCCAGCGACTATGTTTTTGACGGCACCCGCGAAAACCACTCCGAAACCGAAGACCTGGCTCCCCTTGGTGTGTACGCCCAAGCCAAAGCCGGCGGCGATATCGCCGTAAGCGTCACACCCAAGCACTACATCATGCGCACCCACGCACTCATTGGCGAGGGGCACAACTTTGTGCGTATCATGCTGGGCCTGGCCGAAAAAAACATTTCTCCCAGCGTCGTAAACGACCAAATTACCCGTCTCACCTTTACTCCCTCGCTCGTAGACGGCATCGATCACTTGCTCAGCTCTCAGGCCGCCTACGGCGTCTACAACCTGAGTAACGACGGCGAGCCTACCAGCTGGGCCGACATCACCCGCCTTATCTTCAAAGAAATTGGCCGCGAAGACCTAGTTGTTACCGGCGTGACCACCGAAGAATACTTTAAGAGCAAGCCGCACGTTGCACCACGGCCGCTCAAAAGCTATTTCGATCTGAGCAAAATTAAAGCAGCTGGCTATGCCCCGGCTGATTGGCGCGCCGAACTGCACGCCTACATCGCGGCCGAACAAGCCAAGCCTAAGGAGAAGACTTCATGAAAGGCATTATTTTAGCCGGCGGTTCCGGCACCCGTCTGTACCCAATTACAAAAGGCATCTGCAAGCAACTGATGGCTATATACGACAAGCCTATGATTTATTATCCGCTCAGCACCCTGATGCTGGCCGGCATTCGCGAGATTCTTATCATCACCACTCCACAAGACCAAGAGCGTTTTAAACAACTGCTGGGCGACGGTTCTCATTTGGGCTGTCGTTTTGAATATGTGATTCAGGAACAGCCGCGCGGCTTAGCCGACGCTTTTATCGTAGGGGCCGACTTTATTGGCAGCGATAAGGTATGTCTTATTTTGGGTGACAACATCTTCCATGGATCGGCGTTCGGCGACCAACTCAAGCAGAATACCGACCCCGATGGCGGCATTATATACGCCTACCACACCCCCACCCCTGAACGCTTGGGCGTGGTAGAGTTCGACAAGAACATGAAAGTACTTTCCATTGAGGAAAAACCCAAGAAACCAAAGTCTAACTACGGCATCCCCGGCCTATACTTTTACGACAACGAGGTCATCGAGATTGCCAAACAAGTGCAGCCCAGCGCCCGGGGCGAGATCGAAATCACCGAGATTCACAATGGCTACCTACGCAAAGACAAGCTTAAGGTATGCGTCATGGACCGCGGCACGGCCTGGATTGACCCAGGTAACTTTGACGACGTACTCAAGGCTTCCCAGTTTGTACAGATCATCGAAGAACGCCAAGGACTCAAAGTTGGCTGCATCGAAGAGATTGCCTGGCAAGAGGGGTACATCAACGATGAGCAGTTACTCAAGCTCTCCGAAGGCCTCGAAAAAAGCGGCTACGGCAACTACTTACAGCGCATTATTGAGCGCGATCGCTCACTGTAATAACGTCTTTGCGGCAATGGTCTTATGGTAAGATAGACGTAGAATTATAGCGTTTATCCACGCAGGGGATCATGGAAGCAGTTAAACAAATATCTCGTAAATTATACGAGCATTCGCTCATTCGCTACATCGCCATTGGCGGCAGCACATTCGCCTTAGACCTGGGCATTTTAATACTCTTGCATGGTTTTCTGGGCGTAAACGTGCTGGTGGCCGCTACCATATCGTACTGGGGATCCACCATTTTTAATTTCCTAGCCAATCGCTTCTGGACATTCGGCGCAACCAACACCCACATAGCAAAACACGCCGTATCTTACGGCGTGTTATTGGGTGTCAACTACCTCTTTACACTAGGGTTCATCGCTATTACCACCCATTTTGGGCTGCACTACACCATAGCCAAAATAGTCTCAGTTGCCATCCAAACCAGCTGGACCTACGTTATCTACAAAAAAGTAATTTTCCGTTAGAGCCCGGCCAGCTAAAGCGGTTAGGCAGCGCTACTTCTTCTCTGGCGTCTTAAAGGCCCGCATATACCACTTAAGGTAACGGGGGAGTAGTTTGCGCAAATTAAACTTGGCTTCGCCGGCAGTACGATCCTTCCAAACAGTAGGAAGCTCCCGTACCGTATAGCCGCCGTGGTGAGCCCGGAGCGTGATTGCCATAGCAATTTCAAAACCGCCGTCGCTACCTATCTCCATACCCTGCAACAATTGACGGCGATACAGCTTAAAATTGTTAGTAACATCATGTGTCGGCACACGCCGTAGCAAATACAATGACACACCCGCAGCGCGTGATAAAGAGCGTTTTAGCAATGGGCTACCAACCTGCCTGCCGCCGCGCATATACCGGCTGGCACACACGACGTCGGCCTGTTCGTCGTCAAACATACGATACATACGATCAACGTCTTCAGGGTCATCACACAAGTCGGCCATCATGGTCACCACCGCCTCACCCTTGGCTTCCATAAATCCTGTTTTAAGGGCATTCAAGAAGCCCCGCCCCGAGCCCTGATTGTTCCGCACCAATCGAATATTTTTCGCATTATGTTTCTTTATATAGCCCTCGACAACCGGACAGGTTGGATCATCTGCTAGATCGTAAACAATTACCAGCTCGTGCGGCGTCTTCACGTGTTTGGCTACACCGCTTAACATGCGCAGGATATTTCCTTGCTCGTGGTATACAGGCGTAACTATAGACAGCTTCGGCGTACTCATGGCGTTACTTTTTCTCAAAGATCATAAAGGTTTGCTTGCCGAAAATGCGCCACAATATCGGTAGGCTCAGGTATAACTTCACAAAGGCGGCTTTTGCCGGATAGCGGCTGCGCGTGGTAAACGGCATAAACTTAAGGATGCGCAGCTTCAGGTCGAAACCCAGAGCCACGAACGCTTCCTCCAGTGCCCGGTCATCAATCGGCGTAATATGATCAAAAAACATCCAGTAGTCTTTGCCCACAAAGCGTATGTTAGGCTGCAGAATAAGCACTTGTCCGCCTGGCTTGAGCACGCGCGTAAACTCACGAATTGTTTTTTCTATGTCGTCATGGCTGAGGTGCTCAAAGAAGTTGCTTACAAAGATCTTAGTGACGCTGGCTTTAGGTAGCGATAATTTTGTGGAGCTGTCCAGCAAAAATACCACATCCTTGCTTACATATTGCTTCACATCTTCGTTAATGTCGGCAGCGTACTTCTTCTTGCATTCAACTGCGTTGATAAACTCGGCGTAGCCGCAGGGAACATCCAAAACAATGTCGTGCTCTTTGTCCACATACTGCTGAAAAAAACGCTGCGTAAGGATCGTCCACAGTTCTTTGCGGCGTTCAACCTCACTAAAACGCTGTCTGTATACTTGATCTAAAATCATCTCATTGGGACCGCTAAATGTTGCCGTGCTCTACTTGCTCTTTGATCCACGGAATAACCTCGTCGAGCATATCGCTCAGCGAAGTGTTGGCTTCGTAACCCAATACTTCCTTGGCCTTGGTGGTGTCCGGGATACGCTTTTGTACGTCGTACTCAAAAGCCTTGTCCGAAACGTAGTTAAATGGCTTGTCGCCGTTGAGCTTCTTCCAAATCATTTCGGCCAGCTCTAATACGTTTGTGGATTGCGGGGTAGAGATGTTGAAGTCGTTGTTCAGAGCTTTTTCGTTCTCAATACAAATGCGAATACCGCGCGCCAGGTCGCCGCCGTAGGTGTAGTGTCGTACCTGATTGCCCTTGCCCAAAATGTGCAGTGGGTCTTGGCCTTTTACAATCTTTTGCACGAGGTCTGGCACCACGTGGCTCATGGCCAGCTTGACGTTGCCAGAGAATATTTCCTTGTCGCTCAGTGCTCGCTTTTCGCCAATGCCGACACAGTTGAACGGACGGACAATAGTGTAAGGCAACTGGTACTGCTCCCATGCACCCTTGGCAAAGTACTCGCAGGCTAGTTTTTGAAAGCCATAGGTAGACAGTGGCGGCGGCGTAGTTGCTAGAGCGGTCTCAGGAGTAGGGAACTGAGTGGTAGCTTCGTACACCATAGACGAAGACATAACTAAAATCTTCTTGAGCTTCTTGTTCTTGTGCGCCCAGATGGCAGCGTCGAAGGCGGCAGCGGTAATGCGCTCGTTCTCTGCGATCAGCTCGTAGGCAAATTCGTGGAAATACGAAATACCGCCAATCATGGCAGCACCAGACACAATAATGTCGGCGTCTTCGCAGGCCTTCTTGACGAGGTCGACATCTTTGGCGTCACCCTCAATAAACGTGTACTTGGGGTGATTGTCGTAGCTCTTCTCTACCTTGCCGTACTTTGAGTAGTTATCGATGCCGACAACTTCGTGCCCGGCGTTCAGCAATTCTTCAACAGTGTAGCCAGCAATAAAACCAGCAGCTCCGGTCCATACAATTTTCATCTAGATTAT
>DATIJU010000019.1:0-9417 GCA_035478295.1 Bacillota bacterium
AGCATGCGTGGCCCGAGCCATCGCTACTCTGCCCCCTCTACCGCGGCTGCCATGGCGCGCACGATACCGCCTAGTGCTATCGCTTCCCCGGCTGTATTAGGGAACCCTCCCCGGATTGCATCCAAATTGAGCACTTCGTACTGAGGGCCGTCTGTCCATTCCCGAATATCGGCATCAAACTCTAATGGCCTGACGGCTAAACTGGCAGCATGCAGCGCCTGGCGCCCGTCACGAATTGCCGTTAGTTCCATAAGATGGTGTTCGCCGGCCGGCAGAGGCCGGCTGCAGCGAGCATATACTCCAAATTCAAGTTTCGTGTAGCCGTCAGGACCATCCTCAAGCGGGGCCGCATCATGGTGCCAGGCGACTGCCCTTTGCGCAAAATCATTCAAAAAATATTTTACGTTGACCTCCTTTACCGTACTTGGCCGTCTAGAGCGTACAAATTGTGCAAACCAACCGTCATAGACACCAGGAGCATCATCGTCCCCGTCTAATAACAGATAATTGTATCCCCCGTGCGGCGCAAACCGATCATACAGGGTATTGACGTCATCCTGTAGCCCTTCAAGTGCTCGCCTTCCTGCAACGCTAGTGGGTGGTGTAAGCCTTGCCATCAAGACTAAAATATACTCACATATTGTTACGGAGGCAACTGCTAGCCAAAACGTGCAACGGCAGCATGTGTCAGCGCAGCAGCGAGTGCATCGGCGGCGTCGTCGGGCTTGGGGATTTCCTTCAGTTTGAGCAACGTGCGTACCATTTCCTGCATCTGTTTTTTGTCGGCTTTGCCGTAGCCGGTTACCGATTGCTTAATCTGCATAGGCGTGTACTCGAACAGTTCCAGCCCAGCCTGCTTGCCGCACAGCAGTACGACGCCGCGCGCCTGGGCGACCGTCATGGCCGTGGTAACATTGCGGGCAAAAAACAGTTTTTCGACGGACATGATACTAGGGTGAGTACTAGCGATAATATCGGTGAGTTCTTCAAAAATGGTTTGGAGGCGCACGGCATCGTCTTCGTGCACCGGCGTCCTAATCACACCAGCATCCACAAGCTGTGCGCGGCGAGCATCGACCTCGATAATGCCAAACCCCAAAATGCCAGTGCCGGGGTCTATACCAATAATTCTCATACTTTTAGTGTAACTCAGACGAGTTGTGCGGTAGGCTCAATACCATACGTAAAAGAAACAGACGGCACCGCACCACCGGTTACTGCCCATGCCATGGCTGTGCCGAGCCCTGTAATAACCTTGGCGAGATCCTCACCTTCGGTCGGAAGGGTGATCTGTTCGGCCTGATGGGCGATGTGACCTACTAAGCTGCAGTAGGTCATAGGCTGTCCGCCCGAAACGAGAGCATCACGCAGAGAATCATTGCGATGAGGCAACAAGTAGGGGGTATCATGGAGCGCCCAACTTATATCCTCCGCTGCACGATTAGCAAAGACCCATGGGTCTTCCACGCCTGCGGCAGTAAGCGGCAGCCACATAAGCGCCGATGAAGGCGCTGGCGCAACCCCCTCATGAGCAACGCGCAGGTGTGTGACAACTTTGATACCTTCATGCCTGAAATCGCTTGGGCGCAAAAGCTTCCGGGCAAGCGACAGGTCTTTCTGCCTTGGGCCTAAGAATAAGTCGTGTGTGATCGCCTCTATAATTACCCTGCCCATATCGCCCGCCGCCTTCGCCTCTGGCGATGACGGACGATCGCTGCGGGAAGTAAACTCCACATACACCGACCGTAACTTAGGGTTCTTTGGCTCCTTAGAAGAAGAATTGCGGGTCATTTCAAAAAATTATAATAAATCTTCGGAGATGTCGAAATTGACATGGGTATTGGTAACATCGTCGACGTCGTCCAGCGCATCCATGAGACGCATGATCTTGCCGGCGGTTTCTTTGTCGGTAACTTCTACGGTGGCGTTGGGTACGTAGGTGAGCTCGGCTTCTTTAATCTCGAGACCTTGTTCGCGAAGGGCGTCACGCACTTTGGCAAGCTCAGTAGGCTCGGTATACACTACCGATTCGTCGCCTTCCTCCTGGACGTCTTCGGCGCCAGCTTCAAGGGCCTGCATCAAAAGGTCATCGCCCTTGCCGGTTACACGGATCATGCCTTTATGATCAAACTGAAAAGCCACTGCGCCCTTTTCGGCCATGTTGCCGCCGTGTTTAGAAAAAGCCAGGCGTACTTCCGGATAGGTACGATTAATGTTATCAGTGGCAACTTCTACCAAAATGGCCACACCGCCCGGGCCATAGCCTTCGTAGAGTAGCTCTTGCAGTTGTGCAGCACCTTTGTCGGCCACCCGCTGGATGGCGCGGTCGATGTTAGCGAGGGGCATATTGGCAGCCTTGGCTTTATCTATAGCCAGGCGCAAGGCAAAGTTGGTATTGGGGTCAACGCCAGCCCGGGCCGCAATAGCAATGGCACTTCCCAGCTTGGTAAATACAGCACCACGGGCAGCATCTTTGGCGCCCTTTTCCCGCTTAATGGTAGACCATTTGGAATGTCCGCTCATGGGTACCAACTCCTTTTCGTTATACGCTAATTCTTCTCTGTTATTATATCCTCGATCTGTTCAGATTTCCACTGTTTTCGGGCTAATATGGCCAGCGTAGCTGCAATGACGGCATAGCATAACAGCATGGCAGCGAGCGGAAACATAAGCTGCTCTAAAAAACTATGCGGCAAACGAGACAACCATCCGGCCACGTCCAGCATGTACGTAAGTAGTACCTTGGCCGGCCAGGACAGCCAGCCGGCAAGCGCCGGGACAAGCATGCCAGCGAGCCCCGCAATCAGGCAAAGCAGCATGGCAAGCGGTACGGCCGCGGCCACCAGCAGGTTAGCAGGCAATGCAAACACCGATAACTGGCCGAACACATGCAGCAAATAGGGCGCGGTCATAGCTTCGGCGCAGAGCGTTTCGATGAGCATTTGCACAATGAGCGGTGGCCGGCGCTTGCCAAACAGCCGGCCCGTAACCAGCGGCGCCATAACCAATACCCCAAAAAAAGCCAGGAACGATAAGTACCAACTCACATTTCCCCAGACATACTCAGGAGTGGCCAGGCCAGACAGTGCCGCCGCTACCAATAGCAGCACCGTAGGGCGCAGCGGCCGTCCGTAGTACCAGGCCAGCAAGCCCATGATGCTAATAATGCTGGCACGGACAATCGACGGGCTGCTGCCGGTAAGCAATAAAAATAAGCTAATCAGGGCTACCGTAAAAACAAGCGTTTGATACGCCGAGCGGGCACGAGCAGCGCGGCGCACGGCCTGCACAATAATAGTTAGGTTGTAGCCGGATACGGCAATCAGGTGTGTCAGGCCGGCCATTAGGAGCACGCGCGACGCATCTGCGGGCAAGGTTGAGCGCTGGCCAATAAGCAGCCCCAGCCCAAACGACGCCTGCGGGTCTGGTAGCGCCGACTGCACGCCAGCTGCAAAACGCCGCCGCAGTTCGTCTACCGGTGAAGCACCGCGGCCAAGTACCCGTAGCTGAGCAAAACTAATGCTCGCCAGCGTATTGCCCCGCGTGGGGAATAGCTTACCGCTCACCCGCACCGTATCGCCGCGGTACACGCTATTCTCGCCAAACCCGGCAACCTTAACATCGCCCCGAAGCCGAACATTCCTCGGCGACGCTATGCGAACATCACCTACTACAAACGTCAATTGCGAACGGTCGCCGTACACTCCCTCCTGCGTCGCCGTACCGACCAGTACTACCGAACGCAGCGCCAACTGCTCGTATATCCGATTCTCCTGTTGCACCGCCGAACCGCGCGCCAACCCCGCACCAAAGCAGCACACGGCTAAGCACGCGCAGGTAAGCACGTCTTGACGGCGCCGCCGCAAAACCGCGCCGGTGCCCACCAGCAGCCAAGCCCATGGTGCGGCAACGGCTTGGCTCACGAATAACCCAAGCAACAGTGCAATAGCGCAAGCATCAACAACGCTCGCCCGCCGTACCTTATACCACCACACCCCTCGCATGGGCAGGATTCTAACAGACGTTGGCCGGTATTCCGACCGTGCAACTCTTAAGCCAATCTTAACTAAGCATACTGTATAATAAGTAGGGTAAAGCGCGGGGGCACGCTTAGAAGCTTATGAGTATTGGTCAAAATTTGGTGGCCGCACTGGCGCGGAAGCAACGCCCGGTGAAGGTCATTTATATTTCTTCGTATACGCCACGTAAGTGTGGAATTGCGACATTTACCAAAGATCTCACGACTGCGATCAACAGTCAAAATCCGCATGCCCTAGCCGAAATTATCGGCGTCCTAGATGATCTTGAGTACGATTACCCCTGGGAAGTTAAATTCCGGATAAACCAACATAATGCCCACGACTACAGTGCGGCAGCCCATTACATCAGTCAATCATCGGCTGATGTAGTTAATTTACAGCACGAATTTGGTCTGTTTGGCGGCGTAGACGGCGACTACCTCCTGCCGCTTCTAGACAGCATCGACAAGCCGCTGGTTACCAATTTCCATACCATCTTGCCCGAACCGGACGAGCACAAAGTGTACATCATGCGCCGCATTATTGAACGTTCTGCCGCATGTATAGCTATGACCGAAACGTCCCGCAAGGCACTGGTACACGTCTATGGCTGCCCCGAAGAAAAGGCCATACTCATTGGCCACGGCGTGCCAGATTTTACATTTAATCAGATTGCCCTGCACAAAAAGAGGCTGCGCATTACCGCCAGCCCCATGTTGCTTATCTCCGGCCTCATCGGCCCGAGTAAAGGCATCGAACACGTCATCGACGCGTTGCCGGCAATTGTTAAGGCCATTCCGGCAGCCAAACTCTACATTGTAGGGCAAACGCACCCGCATATCTTAAAACGCGAGGGCGAGGGGTATCGCAATTCCTTGGTGCAGCGTATTAAAAAACTACGTGTCGCCCGTAGTGTGCGTTTTGTAAACCGCTATCTGGATGATCTTGAACTGCGCCGCTACTTCTTGGCTACCGACTTTTTTATTACCGCCTACCCCAATATGCAGCAGCCCACATCCGGCATGCTGGCGTGGGGCGTTGCTGCCGGCAAAACCAACATTGCCACCCCCTATCATCATGCGCGTGAATTCCTGGCCGATGATGTGGGTATTATTGTTGAGCCTGACAACCCCGGGGCAATTGCCGATGCCGTTATTAGCACCTGGCAAGACGAACAAAAAATGCTGGGCTATCGCCGCAAAGCATATGCCAAAGGACGGCAGGTTACCTGGCCGAATGTAGGCTCCAAGTACTTGGACCTCTTTAAACTCATCGTAATGCAATCGAAGGAACAAGATGACCCATGTACTAACACACCTTAACTGGCTGACCGACGATTTTGGCGTCTGGCAGCATACCAAGGGCGATGAAATCCACTGGGAAATGGGCTATGCGCTCGACGACGCCGCACGCGGTCTGATTGTATTCTTGCAGTTTGGCGACAAAAAACGCGCCGAGGTGTGCTTGCAGTACCTAAAGAAATCGCAGTTGCCCAATGGCACGTTTATAGGCTTTTTTGACGAACACCGCCAGCCGCTGGACAATGGCAGCTCGCACGATGCCCGTGCCCTGGCCATCTGGGCGCTATGCGTATGCATCGAGCAAGGCTTCCACGCTGCCGAAGCTCAAGCAATACTTACCAAAGTGCCACGGGATGACCTACTCGAAAAGAGCTACGCACGCACCCTCGCCTACCTACTACTCGCCTACTGTGCCCTGCGCAACAAGACAAAGGCCAGCCAAATAGCTAAAAAGCTGTGGACGTCGTATATCCCCGAACTTGGGTGGTTCGAGGAACGCCTCACCTATGCCAACGCCGCTCTGCCTTGGGCCCTGCTGCGCTACCGCCGTTTGTTCGGCAGCACCAAAAGCCACGACCAGCAGCTAAAAAAAGCCATCGCCGTACTTGAAGAATACTGTCGCATTGGCGTCATACCGGCGCCGGTTGGCAATCGCATCTGGCAAAAAGTAGGTGCCGTAGAACGCGACATTTATGGTCAGCAACCCATAGACGCCGGCTTTATGGTGCTGATGCTGGTAGAGGCTTACGAGATATTCGGCGACAGCCTGTACCGTTCGGCAGCGGACGACTGGATGCAGTGGTTTCATGGCAACAATATTTATAAAGCTAACCTTATTTCCGATAAGCATGCATGCATTGATGGTCTCTATGCACTGCCTCGCGGCGTATGCAAAAATAAAGGTGCCGAGTCGACCATCGTGTACTTACTTGCACTGCATGCACACGGCCGGCATTACCACCTTAAGGGCGTTGTTATATGAAACAGCACGATGTCTGGTTTGCGCGCTATGGCTACGTTTGCCCATCTCCCCAGGGACGAATTGTTACGGTTGAGGGCGTGGGCCGGCGCGACCTGTACAACGTAACCATGATCGAACAAGACAGCAACAAGATACTCGCTTTCCGCAGCGAGCAGCGCCGAAGCCTAGCCTGGAGCCGCCACCGCTACCACCCTGTTGTTCGCTTTGCACGTAGGGTGGGTGAACAGTGGCAGGTAGACAACACACTGCCACCCTTCGATATGATGGAAGACCCGTTCTGTTTTACCATTACCAAACACGGTAAACGCGAACTCATCTTTGGCGGCGTTATTATCCGGCGCGAAGGCCGGGCTATTATTCCGCAAACCGTATTTTACCGGGGCCGGTCGATCTTCGCGCTCAACCGCACCCCGTTTGCCACCATCGACAACATGAAAGACATCCGCCTGGTGCAAATGCCCGACGGCCGATTGTTACTCTCGCGCAGGCCCTGGGGCGGTGAATTTGGCCGCGGCCAAATTACGCTGCATGTCTTAAACAGCATCGAAGATTTGCAGGCTGCCTATACCGAGCTGCACACCCTGGCCGTGCTTGAAGACTGTGCCAAAACTGCCGACTGGGTGGGAGTGAACGAACTGCACATACTGCCCAATGCAGACGGCGAACCCCAGCTCTGCATACTTGGGCACCTAGCCTTTCAAGAAGCCAACGGCACCCGGCACTATGCCGCCTGCACCTACACCAACTCGCTGGCCGAGCTGCTCAACGACACCCTTAACCGGCCGTGCCCACGGGTACTGGCGGTACGCGCTTGTTTTGAGCCGGGCCCTGCAAAGCTCAAAACACTTACCGATGTGGTGTTCCCCGGACACCTAGAGCATCTATCCGGCAACGACTATCGGCTATGGGCCGGTTTGTCCGATGCACGCATTGGCGTCGTTGACCTACAGGACCCTTTCCGTCTAACCAATTAGATGCCCTAAATAATATGGTATGATTTGCCCATGCCTCTCTTTTTTGCTGCACATGGAAGAACCGAACTTTGCGGTACCGGCATCATCGTCCCGCCGGAACAAGGTTTAAACCCTCAGGGCCAAGCCCAGGCTATCGCTATTGGCCGGCGTCTCAGAGAAATGTTACACGGCGACCCCCTCGACCTCATTATTACCTCAGCGACAGAACATGCACGCGCAACTGGCGAACTTGCCGGCGGCATTGTTGTTTACGGTGGCAACGTGGAGCAAGACCCCCGGCTTAATCCGCGCGGCGTTCCCGATAATTCCTACGGCAAGCCAGAGATTAGCCTTCCATGGAATGATCCGGCAGCGCTCGACCAACTAGGCGTAGAGCCCGCCAAAGACGTAGATCGCCGTACCGCCGAGCTGCTGCGCCAATTTGCCGGGTATGCCGGTTCGGCGCTGATTATCGGCCACCGGGGTACGCTGCCTTCGCTCGTACAAATAGCCAGTCTGACACCAGAACTCGCCTATCTACCAGCAGGTGGCGTGCTTAACATGGGTAGTCTTCAGCTGGTGTAGCGAGTACTCACGCCCAGCGTGGCATTCTCTAGTTCCACGTAAGCAAGGCCGGGAACGTCCGGTAACAGCTTCTGGAAAGCCCAGCGCGCAACAAGCTCAAACGTGGGCCTAAAGTCGAACAGATTGGTCCACGTATCACTAATGAGATGGGCGGCGCAGTAATCAAGATACTGGTCAAGCGCATCGGTATCCACAAACCAACCCGTAGGCTTAAGCTCAGACTCATCAAACAGTACGCCCACGCGCATCACCACCGCAAAGCCTCCGACAGGTGCAGTGGGTTTCTTGCCTTGAGCCGCCAGTACTGGCGACCGCAGCCCTTGCCTGGCGGTAAAAGAGCGGCTGAGTTCGAGCTGGTAACGCACACCTTCCCCGCTCAGGCCTTTGGTTGCTTCTTGGTTAACGCCACCACCTGCAGGGCAATGATTGCCACAATGAGCACTGCCAGCACAAGTAACCACTTGTCGCCAAACCAACCAGCGGCGCCCCCATCGAGCCCCTTCTCGTCGGCCGTTACCGCGGCGCTATAGGTATTGACGAGCAGCGCCAGCAGCGAGACATACAGTGCTGCCAATAGCACCTTAAGCGGCAGGCTATGCTTCTTTTTGGAAGCCACCAGTGCTCCGCCAGTTGCCAAAATAATCACCATAAAAAATACTATAATCATAATTCAGCCCTGTACCCTTCTTAAGGATTACACCTCTTGGCCAGAGTTTTCAGCAGGCCCACATCCGGGCGCCAGGTGTCCAGATTCCACGACTCCTTCCACGGCGGCGCGAGGTCGGCATGACACACAAACTGGTTGTACATTGAGCCAGACCAGCCGATGCCAGCTTTCTGCATCACTTCGTTAAACGCCGTTCCCGGAACTGCGAACGACGTGGTATAGCCATACCAGGTCATATAGACATGCAAGCTACGCCCCCAAGGAGTATTGACCCACACAATGTGATCGACACGGGCGGGCGCCCACCACGGGTCGGCCGTTACCGGATATGCAACACCGGCTGCAGTGTGGTTAACGTGCTGCGTAAGCGTGGTGCCGTCGGTAGTAAAGTATGTTCCTACTGCTTGCCCGTTAGCGTCTTTGGCCCACGGAGTGGCGGCGGTAGCCACTATCTGTCCAGCGTCATCGAGCACCAGTGCGCTGCCGTCTGGCGACAATTCCACGTGCCCACCCTGTGGTACGGTAACTTTGTAGTCGTATGCGGTTGGGGCACTGGCGTTATCAATAATCGTCAGCATGCGCACCGTGCCATCTTCGGCTGCCTGGACAGCGCTAGCCGACCCATCATCGCCCGTGTATGCAACTACGCCGGGAGCCACCTTTTGCGCATCTGCCGAGTCGTCGGCATTAGGCAGCGAGATGGCAATTGCCGGGCCATTGTCTAAACCAAGGCTAACACCTTGGGCAGGATCCTTCGGTATATCAACACGCACACCCTCTGCCTCCGAGAGTATGGCCGAATCACCATCCGATGCAACAGGTGTGGAGTCCGACTGTCCCAGTACGTTGCCTGCAGAGCTGAGGGCCGAGCCCACTTCGGTAGTAGTAACGGCATTGTCGCCGTCCACAA
>DATIJU010000020.1:0-11692 GCA_035478295.1 Bacillota bacterium
CGCGGTTAATGCTATCGAACAAACCAGTGCAAAGCGGTTTAGGCGACTGCCCGGGCGCCTACCGGTACATTTTGGGTGAGGTCGTTTACTACAACTTGTTTGTCGGTTATTTCGACAATTTGTGAGCGGTCGATACCAAGATTGCCGCCGCTTAAGCTCTTAAACACCGACTGCGATACGTAGAGCTTTTGGATGTACATGCTAGTAGTTTCTACGGCGTAGTCGCTAATTTTTCCCAGTTTGGATCTGCTGTTGGTAACAACGGTTTTTCCGAGCAGCTGAAAGTTGATGTTGATGATTTCGGATAGGCGCACTAGCTCGCTGGGTTCGGTGAGCACATCGTGGTCGTTAATGACAATACCTTGCGGTAGTAGGTCGCGAACATCCTGCGCTACCAAAATAAGCGTTTGGCGGCTGAGGCTGTCGTGACAAAAGAAGCCCTCAATTTTTAGATTGGCAGGGTTAACAATGGGCGACAGAGCCGTAGCCACTTGTGTGCCGGTGCGTAAACTGAGCACAGGGCGATTAATAATCATGCCACTCAACTGCAACATGCCCTTAGTATAGCGCGCGGTGATTATGCAATAAAGCACTTGTGTTTTTGACGAGCCTTTCGTACCATCCCGGCCATGTACCGATATTCGCGATTATTGGCAGCCGCCGCTTGCTGCGCACTCCTCCTGCTGAGCGCCGTACCGCTGTTAGTACACGCCGACAATCCACTGCCGAACGCCCCAGGGCAACTCCTGATTACCGAAATACAGACTGGCAGCGGCCAGGGTGCTTCTGAAGAATTTATCGAACTGTATAACGCAACAACGCAGCCGGTAGATTTTGCCGCAGGACATTGGCAGCTGCAGATTGCCGATGCGGCAGCTGGCGATTGGACCGTACCGCATCGCAGCATTGCTTTAACTGGTACGCTTTTGCCCGGAAGTTACTATTTGCTAGCCAGCAAGGTAACGGCGAGCGGTGAAGCCATAAAATACCTGCCTGCTACGGCTAATGATTGGTTTAGTGCTGGTATTGCAGCCGCAGCCGGACATGTGCGTTTGCTGCGTACCATTAACCAAACGGCGGCCGATGGCAGCTGTACTCCACGTCAGCTGGTGTCCGACGAAGTAGAGTGGAGTGAGGTGGCTAATGGCCTTCCGCTGCACGCCTCGCTCGATGCTCGTACATCTTTTAATGCTGATGCCGGCGGCATTGCTCCCGGCAAGAGCTTGCAGCGGATGCAGGATACCGACAACGACACGGCCGATTTTGTGTTGGGCGATCCCACGCCTGGTGCCGGAGCCATGGCCGCACCGTCCGCTGCACTCGAGACGCCGCAGGATGCTTGTGTGTTGGCCGCCCCTTCTGAGCCAGAAGCGCCGGCTGTAGATGATCCTGCCCCAGTCGTACCACCCGCCGACATTGGTCTGACTGCGCCGCAAATAAGCGAGCTGTTGCCTAATCCGGCTGCACCGCTTAGCGATGCGTCCGATGAGTTTATCGAGCTGTACAATCCTAACGGTGCGCCCTTTGACCTCAGTGGCTTTACGCTGCAAACCGGCAGTGCAGCCAAGCACAGCTATGTATTTCCGAAAGATACTGTTTTGCCGTCGGTTGGTTTTGCGGCCTTTTACGCTCGTGACACCGAACTGGTGTTAAGTAATACTGCTAGTCAGGTAACGCTGCTCGATCCGCTGGGCGCAGTCGTTGCCCAAAGTGACGCCTACAGTAAAGCTCCGTCCGGCCAATCGTGGCTACTAGCCGATAACGTCTGGCAGTGGACCGACAAGCCAACGCCTGGCGAAGCGAATCACTTGAGTCTACCTGCCCCGGCCCAACCGGCTGCCGCAGTTGCTGCGCCCAAAAAGGCTACCGCCAAAGTCTCGTCGCCAGCGGTAAAAGCCGCCAAAACCACGAAAGTCGCCGCCAAGCCAAAAGCCGCCAAAACAGCCGCCAAAGCCCCCGCCGTACAAAGTGCGCGCCTGCCCGATCCGCCGCCAAAGGGCAGCCTGCACATAGGGGTGCTTGCGGTAGTTGCTGCGATCGCGGTAGTATACGGTGCATATGAGTACAAAACTGAGCTTTCAAACAAGTTCTACCAGCTCCGAGCAAACCGAAGCGCTGGCCGAAAAAATGGGTCGGGCGCTTAAGGGCGGCGAAGTTATCGAGCTTGCCAGCGACCTGGGCGGCGGCAAAACGACGTTTGTACGCGGGCTGGCGCGTGGTGCAGGCAGCAAGGATAAGGTTGCCAGCCCTACGTTTACTATTAGCAAGGTATACCAAACCGACACATTCGAGATTGATCATTTTGATTTTTACCGCTTAAGTGACCCTGGCATCGTGGCCAACGAACTTGCCGAGGTTGCCGGCGATTCGCAAGTGGTGGCGGTTGTGGAGTGGGGCGATGTAGTGCGGGGCGTACTGCCAGACAAACGTCTGCAAGTGCGCATCGAGCAAACCCCGGACGGCTCACGTACACTACTGTTTAGTGCCCCGCAAGAGCTGCAACATCTAATAGAGGCGGTCAAACAATGATACTACTGAGCATTCGCAGCAACGAACCGGTGGTTGAAATATCGTTATTGGACGGCACGACGCAGCTGGCCGTCGACGCCTGGGAGGGCAAGCGCGAGTTGGCGCGGGTTATACATCATCGCATCGAAGATTTGCTTAAAAGCCAGGGTAAACAGCTGAGCGATGTTGAGGGTATTGTGGCGTTACGTGGCCCGGGTAGCTTTACTAGCTTGCGTATTGGTCTAACGGTTGTTAATACTCTTGCATACAGTTTCAACATCCCCATTGTGGGCACCTTAGGTGACAATTGGCTAGCGCAAGGAATCGCACGCTTGCAACGCGGCGAAAACGACAAAATTGCCATACCGGAATACGGCCGCGGTGCCCACATTACCGTACAGACGCACTAAGAACTCACGCTTAATCTGTGCCGGTTTGTTTACGTTGCACCAGTACCTTAAACATACCAAACTCCTGTACGTCGATAAGGCGTTCGGCCGCAGTCCTTTCTGGCGAACCGCGCAACAGCTCCATGTCTAGTGCTAGGCCGTGATTAAACAAGAAGTCTTTTTGATATAGGTAATCGAGCGTTATAAGTTGAGCGTCGCTGCCAAAGCGCATAATGTCGCTAAAGTTGGCTTTGGCGGTAATGTCGACGCATCCCGGATACTTAATGGCGTTTCTGATGTGGTGATCCCCAGTTCGCGGCCCGCCCTCAAAAACACCGTAGGCTGCCAGGTTTTCGCCATGAATGGCCAGCTGGTCGGCGGTGCCGCCGTAGTCGATAGTGAGCACAAAACCGCGGGCAAGGATACGTGACACTTCTTTTACCCAGTCGGGCAGTCGCGGTTGGTAGGCCATCTCGATGCCCTCTATTAAAACGTCCTGATAATACATAAGGTCTATGTCGGGTGATATACTGCGTTCTATTTCTAACAGCTGGCCATCATGATTCACGTCTATGTATATCTCCCGAATGGTATCGCCGCGGCGGATGATGCGGTGTGCGGGGAAGCAGTCGGGCAGTTCGTTCGATATAACCGCGCCCGTAATGCTGCCGGTTGTAAGCCCGGTATCAAAAGCCGACGTGCCGTGCCAGTGGACGTGTCTGCCGTGCAACGTCTTGCGCTGCAGCGCCTTGAGGCCGGGGCTGGATTCGACAATGATATATGTAAGCGCAGCCTGTAACGCCTCGGGGTGCTCGCGCTGGATGGCGTCCAAAATGTCGCGTGCCCAGGTGCCGTTGCCGGCGCCCATCTCGACAATAGTAAATTCTTTCGGGCGCCCCAAGTCCTCCCAATAGTCGCGAATGGCTCGTGCGGTGGCGTTACCAAAAAGCGGGCTGGCTTCCGGGCTGGTAACAAAGTCGCCACCCTTGTCCTTGATGCGCACTCTAGCCCGGGAGTAGTAGCCGTAACCCGGCCCAAAAAGCGAAAGCTCAGTAAACTCGGCAAAATTGAGTGGCCTGCCTTTTGCCTTGATTGCTTTTAGGATGGCGTCATATGCGGCGGTGTTCGGCTTCATATCCATCTACTGTAGCAGGAGATATACCTTTTCTGTCATCCCACGCCCCGCCCGACAGTTGCAGGGAGTGGCGCAGGCCGTGCAAAATCGTTGACCACGCGGCTTAACGCAGCGTATAGTATAAGACAAGGATTTGCAGAAAACGTCTAGCATATCCGATATACCATTTTTTAAATTTCATTCGATTTTCAGATGAGTACCAGGCTAGAGAAGTGATAGCGATTGCCGGTCGTACCTATCTGCGCGATAGAAAGGACATGTCATGGATCCAGTAACCATAGTGCTCGCTGTGGCGGGCATTGCCGTGGGCTTTGGCGCCAATACCGTTGTTACCAAGAAACGCGTTGGTTCTGCGCAAGAGCAAGCCGATAAAGAGGTGGCGAAGGCCAAGCGTGAGGCCACGAAACTGCTAGAAACTGCACGCGAAGAAGCGGGCAAGCTGGCCGACGAAGCTCGCCGCGAGGAGCAACAACGGCGCCGCGAGCTCAAAGATTTAGAGCAGCGCCTGGTAACTCGTGAAGAATCATTCGATAAAAAACTAGACGAACTAGACAAACGCACCGAAAAATTGCGCGTGGCCGAAGGCGAAGTAGAAGGCCTGAAGGACGAAATTCGCGACATCCGCAAGAAGCAGCAAGAGAAGCTCGAAAAAGTTGCCGGTCTCTCCAAGCAGGACGCTGCCGAGAAGCTCATGCAAATGACTGAGCGCGATATTAAGAACGACCTCACCGGCCTTATTTCCAAAATGCAAAACGAAGCCAAGGACGAAGCCGAAGAACAAGCCGGCCTGATTATTGTGACTGCCATGGAGCGTATGGCGAGCGAAGTCACCGCCGAGCGCACTGTCACATCTGTGAAGCTCGAAGACGAAGAAATGAAGGGCCGCATTATTGGCAAAGAAGGTCGCAATATTCAAGCCTTGCAGCGCGCCACCGGCGTCGACATTATGGTTGACGACACCCCTGGCTACATTGTACTCAGCAGCTTCGACCCCATCCGCCGCGAAACCGCCCGCCAGGCGTTAGAGATGCTCATGAAGGACGGCCGCATTCACCCCGGCCGCATCGAAGAAGTTGTCGAGAAGGCGCTTAAGAATGTCGAAAAAGAAGTGGTGCGCGCCGGCGAAGACGCCGCCCGCGAAGTTGGCGTTATCGGCATACCGAAAGAAATCCTGCACCTGCTTGGTGAGCTGAAGTACCGCACCAGCTATGGTCAAAACGTGCTCAAGCACTCCACCGAAATGGCCCACATGGCCGGTATCATTGCCGAAGAAGTGGGTGCCAACGTCAAGGTTGCCAAGTATGCCGCATTGGTACACGACCTCGGCAAAGCACTGACGCACAAGATGGAAGGCAAGCATCACCACATATCCGGTGAAGTGCTGCGCAAGTATGGTGCGCCTGAGGCTGTCGCTCTGGCCGCCGAACAACATCATGACGACGTTGAAGCAACTAGTACCGAAGCCCTTATTATCCGCGTCGTAGACGCTATCTCTGCATCTCGCCCTGGTGCCCGTAACATCAGCGCCGAGAACTTTGTAGAGCGCATGAAGGAACTCGAGAACGTGGCTAACGGCTTCCCGGGCATCGAGAAGTCTTACGCTATTAGCGCAGGCCGCGAAGTGCGCGTGTTCGTAAAACCACAGTCTATCGACGATCTGGCTGCTATCAAGCTGGCCCGCGACATCGCCACCAAGATTGAATCGACCATGCAGTACCCTGGTACTATCAAGGTGAACGTTATCCGCGAGACGAGAGCGATCGAATTCGCCAAGTAGGCATGAAGAACATACTCATTTTTGGCGCCAGCATTGTACACGGCGTGGGCGGCGCACGAGGCGGCTGGGTAGATAAGCTAAAAGCATCACTGCACCGCGATATGTACGGCGAAGATGCCGCCGGTGAAATTTGCGAATTGTACGAGCTGGGTATTCCCGGAGCAACCGTAGCCGATGTATTACGCCACCTCGATGCCGAAGCGGCGGCCCGGCTGGAGCGCCCGGGTTGCACCCCGGAAGAATCGTACATTGTTATTTTGTGTGGCCATAACGACAGCAAAGCTATAAATGAGCCGGGTAACTTTGCAACCAGCACCGAAGACTTTGAACACAATGCAGGCAAGCTGCTCGACAGCGCCCAAAAACATGCCAAACATGTCATTGTGGCTGGATTGTCGCCGGTAGACGAGCATAAAGTAAGCCCCAAGATTAATCCGTTTAACGGCAGCAAGTCCTACTTCACGAACGACCGGCTGGCACAATTTGAAGCTATCTGGAAGAAGGTGTGTGACCCCCGCAAGATCACTTTTGTGCCCATTCATGCTGCTGCGCCCGAAGATTGGGCAAGCCGCTATATGTTTACCGATGGCGTCCACCCCGATGATAAAGGCCACGAATGGCTGCGCACCCAGATAGAACCCGTACTACGCAAAGAGCTAGGAGATTGGCTCGATGATTAAAGCAGTATTATTCGACTTTGGCGGTGTGCTTACCGAAGGCGGCAGGCCGGACGGTCCGGCGCAATCTATAGCACTGCTTAGTGGCGTGCCGCCCGACAACATCGACATACAGGATTTACACACACAACTTATTCGCGGCCTTATGAGCGATGAGGCGTTTTTTGCCGAACTTAATCGACGCTATCCCGGCAAAACCCCCATTACGGTAGAAACCTTTAACGAGGCCAGCGACCTTTTTGTGCGGTCGCAGCCGGTATTCGACCTAGCAGCTCGCTTACGTGCCAAAGGTATCACCTCCGGTATATTTTCTAACGCTTACGATTTTACCGCTGAGCGCTTGCGCGCCGACGGCTGCTACCAGGATTTTGACCCGGTAATTTTGTCCTACGAAGAACATATGGCTAAACCCGACCTGTCTTTTTTTGAGCTAGCGCTCAAGCGCCTGGATTTGCCCGGCGACGAAGTGCTGTTTATAGACGACCAAGAACGCTTTAGACCGGTTGCCGAAAGTGTGGGCATGCACTTTATAACTGCTATGTCTCCCGGCCAAATTGTGCACGACGTAGAGCAGCTCATCGCCGACCAAAACCACATTACCCTGTAAACGCGCTATAATACGCTGATGAACATTCTGTATATTGGCGACATCATGGGTGAACCCGGCATCCAGATGCTCGAAAAAGTGCTGCCGGATTTGCGCAAGCAACACAATGTAGACTTCGTGGTAGCGCAGGCCGAGAACTTAAGCGACGGCAAGGGTATCCGCGTAGATGACTTCCGCAGGTTGCAACGCTCGGGCGTTGATTTTTGCACTGGCGGCAACCACAGCTTTTACCGCGAGGAAATTAATCCACTGCTAGATGACCCCAAGGAGCCAATTATCCGTCCGGCCAACTACCCTACAGGCACGCCCGGCCTTGGGTATAAAGCTGTGGAAACGCCAAAGGGCAGGGTGCTGGTAGTAAGTTTGTTGGGCCAAATTGTGGGCAAAGATGCTAGCCTGGCACTCGACAACCCGCTGAAAACCATCGACAACATTCTGGCCGAAAACCGCACGCCGCGTGTGGCCACAATTGTTAATTTCCACGGCGATTTTAGCAGCGAAAAGCGCATCATTGGTTATTACCTGGACGGCCGTGCAACCTTGGTGGTGGGCGACCATTGGCATGTGCCCACCAACGATGCCTCGGTGCTGCCGAAGGGCACCGCACACCAGTCCGATGTAGGTATGGTGGGCTCGCTGGATTCGTCGCTTGGCGTGCGCTTCGACACGCTTATCCCCCGTTGGCGCGACAACATGATCACTAAAAATATCCTAGAAACCACCGGCCGCATGCAGTTTAATGCTTTGCTTGTTCAAGCAGACGACACTACCGGCCTAGCGACTTCTGCCAAAGCAATCCAGATTATTCACCCGGCTTAGTTTTTGTCACTACATGTTGCACTGGCAGGGGTTGACCTTTATCTGTTATAATTGCCTTCGATCGGGGTGTGGCGCAGTTGGTAGCGCGCCTGGTTTGGGACCAGGAGGTCGAAGGTTCGAGTCCTTTCACCCCGACCAAAGAAAATAGACCGTCAGATGACGGTCTATTTTCTTTGGTCAGAACTTCATCGCCAAGGTGTACGGTAACAGTTTCTACGATCAGCAGGTTGTGGATAGCTTGAGCTCAACTAGCGCAGCCTTGGTTTAGGCCGTTGGCCAAATCGTCAGATTCTGTCTGGTATGATAGCTAAAGTGAAAACAGACAAAAAACGCACGCTGGAAAAGGTCCTGCCCTATATCTTAATTATTGGCAGTGCCATCGGCCTTATTTGTGCGTTTGTGATTTTGTACGAGAAGATGGAGCTGCTGGCCGACCCTAGTTACGTGCCGCCATGCAGTCTTAACCCAGTCATTAGCTGCGGCAACGTGATGGCTTCGGCGCAGAGTCATATTTTTGGCTTCCCTAACCCTATTATCGGTTTGGCCGCATTCCCGGTTGTTATAACAGTGGGTATGGCGATGTTAGCGGGGGCCATATTTAAGCGCTGGTTTTGGCTGGGATTGCAGGCCGGCACTACTTTTGGGGTGGCATTTATTACCTGGCTGGCGTTTCAGAGTTTGTATCGCATTGGTGCGCTGTGCCCATTTTGTATAGCGGTGTGGTCGGTAACGATTCCGATTTTTTGGTACACGACACTGTATAACTTGCGCCAGGGACACATAAAATTGCCCGCCCGTTTGCAGAGTGTATCTGGCTTTATGCAGCGCCATCACGGTGATGTGCTGCTGGTGTGGTTCCTGATACTTATTGGCGCCATTTTGCAGCGTTTTTGGTACTACTGGTCGACGCTTATCTAGGCTGCAAGTACAACGCCGCTGCCGGCATCTACCGTTACAGATTGGCCGTCGGTGAGTATAGTGGTAGCGTTTTTAGTGCCGGTAATACAGGGTTTTTTAAGCTCGCGGGCAATAATGGCCGCATGGCTGAGTATGCCGCCCAGGTCGGTGACGATGGCTGCAGCCTGCTTCATGAGCGGCACGTAGTCGGGCGTGGTCATACCGCAGACCAAAATGTCGTTCTCATCGAGCTTGCGGCCGAGTTGCTCGGGGTGCACGAGGCGCACGGTGCCCGTTATAACGCCAGGGCTGGCAGGGCGGCCGCGCACCAGCGCCTTGCTGTTTTTTAGGTCGCTGGCGACACTGGGCGCGAGTTCTTCGCCGAGCAGGCGGTTGTAGTCAATAAACCAGATACCACGGGCGGCAGAAGCAGTTGTTTCGAAGTAGCCGGCCAGGTAGTCGTGCACGAAGGTGGCTTCGAGCTTGGATTGCAGCTTTTGGCGTACACTTGCATCGCTCACTTGCAGGTGAGCGACAATTTTTTGCAGGTGTTTTTTAGCTGCAGGGTCGTCCTCGCTCAGGTGCCATGTTTTAAAATCGTAGTGGAAAATTATGGGGATGTGCGTTTTGTAGAAGCCTTGGGTGAGCTCGCTGTGCTCGCCCTTGGTAATCTCGCCAAAGATACCCTGTTTACTCACTATAAAAATAGTCGCCCAATCGGATTCGGCGTGGGGCACGAAGTCTACACGGTAGTGGGCGGGATCGATCTTTTGAGTGTCGAACCACTTGGTGCCATTCGCAATGCTCTCGCCGCGCATGCGGAGTTTTGGCAGGGCGGGGTCGTCGGGTATGAGGCGCACGGCGCACAACTCGTCGCCATGTGCTTTTAGGTATGCCTTAAAGGCGGGCGAGCGCTCGGCGACATCTTTCCCTGAGAATTGCGCAGGCTTATCGAAAGGCAATTCGATGAGCTGATTGAGGACGTTTAGACGTTCGCGTTTGTCGTTATCTTCTAGACGCAAAGCGGTTGCTTGCGGATGGCCGATGGCTTCGAACCATTCGGTAAGCGAGATTTGTTTTTCGTAAAACTTAGCGTGGTCGGTCATGGCTATAGCTCCTTAAATAGTGGTGATGGGGCGGGCTTGCAGCAAATACAAAAGATCGTTTTCGTAAGCCCATTCGATATCTACCGGGAAGCCGTAATGATTTTCGACGCTCCTCACGAGCTGAGTAATCTCGTGCAGCTGAGCGCTTGAGAGCGCAGCGCTGTTTTGTTGTGCGTCTGGTACGCCAATTTCTATTGTATGCCCGTTTTGGTAGGTAAGTAAGGTGAGTTTTTCGGCAATATCCGACTCCAGCACTTTGCCGGTGGCTTTATCGATCAGGTAATTATCAGGGGTGCTTAAGCCCTGTACCAGCAGCTCGCCCAAACCATACACCGCCTCAACCATTATCTGTGTTTTATCGCCGCTGACCGGGTTCACGCTAAAGGCTACACCGGCCGTCTGACTGTGTACCATTTGCTGCACCAGTACCGCCATGCCGCCAATGCGTGCGCCATTGGCATACGCCGCTACGCGGGCTGCGTCGGCCGATACCCAACAGGAGCGGATGGCATCGAGGACGCCACTGCGTGCTACGTGCAAAAAGGTAGCAAATTGACCGGCCCAGGACTGCTCTGCACCGTCTTCCGATGCGCCAGATGAGCGCACAGCAGCGCGCTGCAGTTTAAGGTCGTCGAAGTGTTCCAGGATAGCCTTTGACAATACAGGAGTAAGGCGCTGCTCGGCACCCGTTGTTACCACAAAACCAGTCGGCACGCGGTGGTTGGCGTGTAAAAGTTCTCCTAACGCTGCGGCTTTGCGACCCACTTCATTTGCATGTGCCTGCGTCACATCACTTAAATTGCGTATGTGCATTCTATTGTTAGTCGTTTCTGTTGGATAGAAAACCCTGGGATGTCTTTAACATGCCCGGTTTTCTTCCGTCATCTGCAGTATGGCGAGTTTTCCCTCAAGTTGTCAAAGTGATATTTATCGCGCAATTTGCCTGGCGCTTGGTTGGTACCATTGATCGACCGGCACCTCGGCGAGCTGCGTTTCCGGGACCCAGATGCCTTTGAGCTCGCGGTGTTCGTCGGCTATGTCCATGCCATAGCCGGTGACCCATAGGTCTTGGTGTACGTCAAAGGCAGATATATGTGCAACCCCGGACGGCAGCTCGAATTTACGCGCGCTTGGTTTGTTGAGGGCCGAGGCAATGGTAACCGATGCTGCACCTTGGTCTAGAAGTTTTTGGGCGTATAGGCTCATACAGTAACCGCTATCTACCAGATCTTCCATGACGAAGGCGTGCTGCCCCGCTACTGATACATCTTCGGGTATATCCTGAACGATTTGCAGTTCGCCCGGGCCTTCCATGCCGTTGCGCCGGCTGCTGAGCTGCACTTCTACATGTGTATGGCGCACCATTGC
Organism: Bacillota bacterium; assembly: GCA_035478295.1. Lineage (GTDB taxonomy): Bacteria > Patescibacteriota > Saccharimonadia > Saccharimonadales > UBA4665 > PMNU01. The sequence goes on from DATIJU010000020.1 coordinate 11,284, forward strand.
ACCGAATCGGCCGCTTAGCATAGCGGCGGCGAATGGTCGGGCGCCCTTGAGGATACTTATGGCCAGCACCGAATGGCCGGCAAAGGCAGCGGCTGATACTCTGTCGACCTGGCCCACGCCTTCTTGCAGCTCATCGTGCGGCATCATGAGATCCAGCCGTACCCGCTCGCCGTTTATTACACTAATCGGTCTTTCAGGGGTAGAGCCAGCCATGTTTTGTAACCTTTCTAACGAGTGTACTGAATAGGTTGCATAATAGCTTTGTCGTGGCCTGTGCGCAAGCCGTCTTTTATTAGACCCTATAATCTGTTAAAATACGGTGTACTTTTGCCTCTGAAACTAACGCGAAGATGGCAGGAAAAGAGTAGCGGCCGTACCCGACGACTTCCTCGATTGGAGGGACAACGGT
>DATIJU010000021.1:0-5899 GCA_035478295.1 Bacillota bacterium
AGCGGACGATCAGCTCGTACAAGCTGGTACGATTTTGGTCGCGTTGCAGCCATACGGTACAACGCGGGTTAGCGTAGGCAAAGTGCTCAAACTCTTTGTTTGTGCCCTGATCCATGCGCATGGTGCGTTCGTTTTCTTTCCAGATTTTTTGCACCATGCTAAATGCAGTGCTACTGGCAATGGCGTGCACCTGAACTGTTAAACGGTCTGCGCTGGGGTCTTTCTTGTGGCCAAACATATGTTGTATATATTGTCGCCCGTGCGGAGCAGTTTGTCCAGCACGGGCGGCTCTAGCTTGCTTACTTCTCGTCGACGACTTCGCCTTCTACGGGGCCGTCTTTTTTATCGTCCTTTTTCTTGTCTTTGCCATCTGCTTCGGCGTCTTCGGCTGGCTTTTCGTCTTTGGCGGCTTCGTACATCTTGGTGCCGATGGGCATGAGCTTGTCGTTTAGCTCCTTGGCGGCGGCCTCTAAGGTGTCTTTGTCGGCCTTGTCGTCGCTGGTTACTTTCTTGGCGACCTCAACGGCGTCTGCCAGTACTTTTTGGTCTTCTTCGCTGAGCTTGTCTTTGTAGTCGCTCTTCATCTTCTCGGCTTGGTAGATGGCTTGCTCGAGTAAGTTGCGCACTTCAACGGTCTCGCGCTTTAGCTTGTCTTCTTCGGCGTGTGCTTCGGCTTCTTTGGCCATTTTCTCTACGTCGCTCTTGTCGAGGTTGCCGGAGCCGCTGATGGTGATGCTTTGCTCTTTGCCGCTGCCCTTGTCCTTGGCCGTAACATTGAGGATACCGTTGGCGTCGATGTTAAACGTTACTTCAATTTGCGGAATGCCTCGCGGGGCGGGAGGAATGCCGTCTAGGATAAAGCGGCCAAGGCTCTTGTTGTCACCGCTCATACCACGCTCGCCCTGAAGTACGTGTACTTCTACCTGCGGCTGATTGTCTGCGGCTGTGCTAAACACCTCGCTCTTACTGGTGGGGATGGTAGTGTTGCGCTCAATAAGCTTGGTCATCACCCCGCCCATGGTCTCGATACCAAGGCTGAGAGGAGTTACGTCCAAGAGTAATACGTCTTTGACGTCGCCCTGCAGTACGCCACCCTGAATGGCTGCACCTACGGCTACTACTTCGTCGGGGTTTACGCCCTTCATCGGTTCCTGGCCAAAGATGGCCTTTACCTTCTCTTGTACGGCAGGCATGCGAGTCATGCCACCTACCAGCACAACAGCGTTAATGTCGCTGGCGCTCAAACCGGCGTCCTTGAGGGCTTTCTCGCAAGGGTCGGCAGTCTTACTTACAAGCTCTGCAACCAAGCTCTCAAGTTTGGCGCGGGACAGTTTGTACTCGAAGTGCTTGGGGCCTTCGGCGTCGGCAGTTAAGAATGGCAGGTTAATATCTACTTCTTGGGCAGTAGAGAGTTCAATCTTGGCCTTTTCGGCTTCGTCGCGCAGGCGCTGCATGGCGGCCTTGTCGTTCGAGATATCCATGCCCTGCTCTTTTTTAAACTCGTCCACAAAGTGGTTCACGAGCACACGGTCAAAGTCGGCACCGCCGAGGTGGGTGTCGCCGTTGGTGGCCTTTACTTCAAAGACACCGTCGCCCAACTCTAGGATAGATACGTCAAACGTACCGCCACCAAGGTCGTATACGGCAATCTTCTCGTCCTTTTTGTCGCCCTTGTCGAGGCCGTAAGCCAGGGCAGCAGCAGTAGGCTCGTTAATGATGCGCTTTACTTCCAGGCCGGCAATTTTACCGGCGTCTTTGGTAGCCTGACGCTGTGAGTCATCGAAGTAGGCAGGAACGGTAATAACCGCTTCGGTTACTGGTTCGCCCAAAAAGCTCTCGGCGTCGGCCTTAAGCTTGCCTAAGATCATGGCGCTAATTTCTTCAGGGCTGTACTCTTTGTCGCCCATCTTTACTTTTACGCCAGAGCCGCTCTTTACAATCTCGTAGCCCATAAGCTTGAGGTCGCGCTGCACTTCTTTATCTTCCCAGCGGCGGCCAATAAGGCGTTTTACTTCGTACACCGTGTTTTTACTGTTGGTAACCTGCTGGCGGCGGGCTACCTGGCCCACCAGGCGTTCACCATTCTTATTTACCGCTACCACCGATGGGGTGGTGCGGTTACCTTCACTGTTCGTAATAATTTCTGGCTTACCGGACTGCATAACAGCCATAGCTGAGTTGGTAGTACCAAGGTCGATGCCAATAATTTTGCCCATATGTTTACTCCTCGTTATTTCCGTACATATCTTCTATTAGTTCCTGTGCCGTTGTACCCATGATGCATCCCGGAGCAACGCGCCACTCAATGCCGGTTACAAAACCGCTTACGACCGCGCCCAGCAAAAAGCTGTAGGTGGTGGTAAGCCGGTCGGCAACCTCTGGCAGCTCGTGTTCCTCAAGTGCCGGGAGGCACTCTCGTGCCAGCAAAAGCATACTAGCCCTTACGGTCACTTCGTCGTATACACCGAAGCTTGGTCTGATGTCGCTTAAATGCTGCGCCCTTTCGGGGTTTGCCATAGATACCCTCAGCTCTTTTTAGCAGCCAGGTAGTTCGACTGCTAAAACAATTCTAGCATAAAAAATTAGCACTCAATAGTCAAGAGTGCTAATTTTTTATGCTACCTGGGCTACTTAGCCTTTAGTGAGCAATATCTGGAACGACGGTGTGGTACGGCTGCGGATTTCTTCTTTAGTGAAGGTACGCAGGGCGTCGTCCTTCATAAGATAATTCTCTACCTTGTAGTAGGTATCCATAAGCCGCTGTTTCTCGGCATTGCTTAATGGTTTAGCGGAGTCCAGGTTGGCAGTAATTACGCGCAGACCGTCTAGTGCCGGGTCGATTTCTTTAGGCTTGGACACCAGTGCAACAATATTTAATATGCTGTCGATGTAATCACGGCTAGATACTTCCGATGCTTCACCTCCTTCTCCACCCTGGCCACCGGCAACGGCCGGCAGGAGGCGAAACTCGTAGCTGGCCCGCACCAGCAAGAAGCCCACCACCACCCAAGGGATGAGGTAAAATCCAAAATCGTCGTATGCGTCGCCGTTGTTAAACCAAAAGGTGTTGATCGACTCATGTGCAGCAGCCACCGACAAGCCGAAAATAGCCGTCGCCAGCCAGCCCATGGCCACTTTGTAATATGGCCCAATGGCTTGGTAGATTTTGTAAGTGACGAGGCCTGCAAAGAACAAAAAGCTGGCACAGATTGCGCATACGGTAACGTAAATCTCTACGCCGTCCAGCTCGTACTGCACAAATTGCAGCGCCAAAACATAAGTAAGTGCCGCCACCGCCAGCGTAATGCCGGTCACAAACCAATACGAGCTAATGATGCTTTTTACGCCCACAAGGCCGGCAAACTTACGAACACCGGTGTAAATAAAGGCACAGGTAATAATAAATGGCACCAAGCCCGAGCCGGATGTCGCCCAGGCCGAATCCCACATATTGAGCACCGCCCAAAACACCAGCTGAATAAAAACCGCGCTAAAGGCGATGATACCGATAGCAAGCAGCCGGTAGGCGACCCGCAAATCGCGCTTAAAGCTCTTGAGGCCGTCCAGCAGCGACGTAGCCGTGCCTAGATACAATGCCGCAATGAGCGTGGTAATGGCGGTGCGCCAGTGTGTCGCGCCTTCGTCAGCGATACTATGAACCACCGGGATAAAGAACGAGACGGCAGCAACAACAATTGACAAGACAGCAATCCAGATAGACAACGTGCGGGGTTTTGAATGTTCCATAATGCCTACATTGTGGCATGCAATTGCGCAGAGTCAATAATGGTATTGGTTATACTATAAAGCTGTCGAGCGAATAGCGTTCCGTCACCTCTGCCAGGGCCATCATATCGGTAGGAAGCTCGCCTAGTGGAACTCCAGGAAAAGCCGTTTGGCACAGCATGACCGCAACAAGCAAGGATGACACGTCTTCGGGTCGTATGCCTTCTACCGCGGCAAAATCCATATACTCTTCATCCGGATCGTTCACCTTGTTGGGGTCAGCGTTAGTTTCTTCCGCAAGGACAGCATTCCACGCCTTCTCTGCCGGTGTTACCGCTGCATACAGGAGGGGGTTATATTGATCCATAGCCGCCAGGAACGATTCGTCGCTAACGCGAATCCGATCAAATAAACCCATAAGACCACCGTCGGCTACGATTGCCGCCCGAAAGGCCTGTTTATTAGCCCGATAATCAGGCTCAATACCGCCGCCAAATTCACTCACGATTTGTATATTATAACACTAAAGCACGTATTTTCAATATCTACGACTGCTGTCGCCCACCGAAACAAGGGCATGAGTAACCGTCTTGCCAATGGCACGCATCACCTTAAAAAATGGGTTGCCCTCGGGCAGTATGTGCAAATCTTCCATGTCAGCTGGCCGGCGGCCTTTGGCTCAATTCAACGAAACCAGAAAGCGGTACTGCAGTAACAACGCTGCTCTTGGGCATATTCGTAAGAATCTCGCCCCTAACAAGCGGGTGAGTCACGATTGCCTCCCGCACAAGATAGGCAACCTCTTCCCTTGCTGTCGCCTGATCATTTGGGCTCAGCAGTGCATAGGGCACAAAACGTAAATCCTCGCCGCCAGCTTGTTCAATCATATATGTATGGTACTCCTATGGAGCCTACCCGCGCACGCGAACCATGGCGTGGCGTAGCACTTCGTCGCCCATCCGGTAGCCGGATTGCAGCTCTTCGCTGACAATTTCTTGGCCGTCCCCGCCTTCTTCCATACTCACCGCTTCGTGCAAGTTAGGATCGAATGGCTCGCCCACCGTTTTGATTTTCTCCACGCCTAGGTCGGCAAGCACCTTCTCAAACTGCTTTACAACACCCTGAACGCCCTTTACAAAGTCGTGGTCTTTGAGGTCTTCGGGGGTATGCTTGAGGGCACGCTCAAAGTTATCGATAACCGGCAACAGATCGCGCAGCACCGACGCCCTTACCGTTACGCGCAAATTTGCCAGCTGCTCGTCGTAGCGGCGGCGCAAATTAACCGCGTCGGCACGCTCCCGCTGCAAACCGGCAGTCAGATCGTCAATCTGTTGGATGAGGCTGTTTAGATCGGTTTCCATCTGCGGCTCATCGCCCTGAGGCATAACGGGGTCAATGGGGTCTTGAGGGACGGATTGCTGCTTAGTCATATAACACCTCTTCTAATGTTTTACCGGCTCGTCCTACCAAATTCATTACTTCGCGGTAATTCTGACGGGTAGGACCAAGCACACCAATGTAACTGCGGTCGGAGTACGGGCTTACAAAACGACTAATAATAAGGCTGCAGCCGGCGCTTCGGCCAATGGGGTTTTCCTTGCCGATGTAGACGCTTAAGGGTTGGTTGGGGGCGGCTTCGCGCAGCCAGGGTTCCAGGTTGTCGAGCAGTGCCGCTACTTGCTGCACTTGCCCGGCGTGCATAAACTCTGGCTGGCCAAAAAGGTTAGACAAACCGCTCATGTACAACTGGTTGCCAATGGTGGCAATGCCCAGGTTGTGAGTAAGCTCTACCAAGGTATCGACGGCGTTGCGGATAGTACGCTCGGGCATGCCAGCGTCTTGCACGCGGGCACTGAGGGCGCGTTCGCCGCGGCGCTCGGGCTGGTCCTCTTTTTCTTCACTGAGCGAGTTGACGTAAAAGCGGTAGCCTTTATCGGTAGGCACACGGCCAGCGCTGGTGTGCGGCTGGTTAATATACCCCAGGCGCTCCAGCTCGGCCATCTCGGCCCGAATGGTGGCACTACTCACCCCAAAAGCCTTGGCCAGCAGGCTAGAGCCTACCGGGCTGGCCACCTCGGCATACTGCTCAACAATGGAGCGCAAAATCTGCTGTTGTCTAGGACTCATTACTACACATAATAAAATCCTAGCACTCTATAGTCAAGAGTGCTAA
>DATIJU010000022.1:0-74252 GCA_035478295.1 Bacillota bacterium
TAAACGGGCTTTCGATTATGGCCTCACTCGTACAAAGGCTTAGATCGCGCATGAACGCGCGGTAAAATGTCTGCTCACTGTAAAGCTGTGAGGTAAGAAGATCGGCAGGGTAGTGTTTGAAGCGTCGTTGAAGCCAAGTTATCATTGTCTTGGCCCCTCTGCACTTTTCGTTTCGTTTTCGTCCAGCAGTTCGCGTATTTCTCGTATGTCACGCTCTATTTTTTGAGCGTCATCTTCCTCAAAAGTTTGGACTACGAACCATCTCCCCAGCCATGATGTGTACTCAATCAGTTTGGAATTGAGTGCAAATCAGGGTAAAACGAATAAATATGAGAAATATACTACCTAAAGCCAGCCTATCTCAACTCGCATCAGACCGTTACGACGATGCACAGGCTTTGTCGACTAATAGTCGGTATGATGGAGCGGTTTACATGTGTGGCTATGTGGTAGAGCTGGCCCTGAAGAATGCTATTGCCACTACGTTAGGTTGGCAAAATTATCCACCGAATAATGACAATCGCTTTGCGGCCTTCTTCAGCCACGACCTGGAACTACTGCTGACGCTTTCCGGTAAAGAAGCGCTTATCAAGCTTAATAATCTTGCGGATTGGTCTATCGTATCGTCTTGGAACCCAAGTATGCGATACACTATAGGTAGCTCATTCACTCAGCAGCAAGCTGCCGATATGTTGACAGCAACCCAGAACATTAGGAACGCACTATGATTAATATAAAAACTATAGCCCAAAAATTACAGGACCTGGAGAAGACTTTTTCTGCAGAGCCTATTAATAAGCCTGTTAACTTCCTGGCTCTATTCTTAAGAGATGATCACGACAAATGGGATCTTCTAGTTTCCGCCGACTGGTTAAATCAGGATCAACGTTCAGGTATTCAGTTTTTAGTTTCTGAATTTAAAAAGACATTAACGAATGACGAGATTTTAAAGCTCTCTAGCATCGTTCCAATTCCTACTGGCATAGAGATTCCTCCTGTCTTCACCGACGTAGATACAACCGAGGGCGTCGTAGAGCTTAGAGAAGTCAAATTTTATAACAACCTCATAGGCGAGGCTTACATAATCAAAGCCCGTGGCCCCCGGAAAGAATCGACGAAAGCTTAAGACGCTAGTTTAGTCTAGTGACGTACAGACTGTGGCGAGGAATAGAAATCTACAGCTTGGAAATGACTACCTAAGCCACAAAGTATTCAAAAGGCTCAGGGATTATTCAAAATTCTATGACCAGCTTAGTTTTGGCGTTATGGGATTCATAACTACAGGCACTGGCTTAATCGTAAATATCGACACCTACGTCTACTCGTCTATGCAGGGAACGGCGGATTCCATGTGGAGTACATTGCGCAAAGGACAGATTGGAGATGCTTACGCCCTGCTCCGTAAGTACTACGACTCAACGATAATTAACATATATACCAATCTAGTTATTGAGGATAACTTTAACAATGAAGAGCCGCACACTTTTAAAAACCCGACGGTTGATGGTTGGATGAACGGTGGCGAGCAGTTACCAGAATATAGAGTTATGTCGCAATACGTTAAAAGCTCCCCTAAACTCAAGTCAGTTACCGATCTACTTGCAAAGGATAACAGATATAGGGGCGTTCGAGATCGCTGCAATGATCACACTCACTATAATTTTTACAGGCACGTTTTACTAAATGACGGGCAAATCCACCAAGAAAGAATTGTTTCGCTAGATAACTTCTTGTATGATCTGGATCAAATCTTCACTCAACATTTTGTCTACTTATTCTATTTAAACGGGCATTACATGACAGCCAGCGATTACGTGGATCATATGGAAGTGGGCATGACGCCACCTGACGATTCTCAATATTGGGTGGCGCCATACATACAGACCGCTTTTGATAAATATGTAAAACCAAATCGCCCCGACCTTGCGAAAGAATTAATCGACAGTACTTCAATGGAACTAAGTTGAATCGGATATACGACCTCTCTCGGCTTCAATGTCAAATTCAGCTAGAAGTTTGTAAAGATCTATAAGTCCGTCTCCGATCTCTTTTACTTCTTCAAGCGCGTAGCCTTTACCGTTCTGTCGTTCTAAAATTCGCTGAAGTTCCCTGTAAGTCTCGTCGCTAATTCCAGCCATAATTTAACTCGCAAGATACGTTTTGGAAAGTTTGGAACATTTCCACTGTCTCCAGTCATGAGATTATATGAGAGTCTACAGATTGAACTGTAGACTTTTTTGCTTCAAAAAAGTTCGAACCCCCCATCCCTCTGTGCGCAACGATCTACCGACTGGCTCTCAGGGCTTGATTAGTTCTTGAAAGTTGTAATAGCCCATATCACATAACTTATCAATTGCTCTCGTAGCCTTACCCTTAACATCGTTATCGTCACTAGCAAGCATGTCCCTAAGCATTGTTGATAATTCCGGTGTATAAAGCATATGGTTAAGATTATCTTTATCTTGAGAGTCTACTATCTCCAGGAACACCCTAGCCGCCTTAGCTTGATCAGTTTTTGCAAATTCAACCAACTCATCGGCAACAAAATATAGCGCATCCATTTTTGAAGCGAGTCCTAACGCTTGAACAAAATGCTCCACGATCCAATCATCGGCCGCGTTTGCTCGCATCCACCAGCCGAACTTAGCATATTCGGACTCTTTAACATTGCCGCCTGCCAGCCTTCGCTCCCAGTATTTTTTAGCCTTTTCGAGTATCAGCTTCTGCCTATCACCCTCGGTCTGCTTGATGCCGCGGCCAAAAAAGTCCATAGCTTCTTCCAAAAATTCATCTGGCATCTCGAACAGCTTTTGCATGACAGGATTATCGAAGTCAACGAAGTCGTCTATATACATCAGCAAGATCTGGCCTACAACGTGATTTACGGTATTTTCATCTGGCTTTTCGATCTCACCATCCTTGATCCTGTTCATATATTCCACCAGGTACGGATTGATAATCGGGAACACCTCAGGAAAAACTTTAGTAAATGTGATAAAGGTTTCCATCGCGTTTTCAAAATATCGAGCCTTAGCTTTATCAAGAGGGAATATCAACTCAAGATTCTCAGAAACCCATTCTGCGTTATCGTAGGCTAGGAAAGGTAGCTCTCTTGAAAACACAGTTCGAACAGCGAGCGTGGGCTCAGTCCCAGTGTCGAGTTTTTCTCGGAGCAGTTTATAAATCTCGTTTTTCTTTTCTTTTGATATACCCGACTTTTTCTTATTATTTCTCGATACATTTTTTAAAATGTCGATGAGGCCAGCGAGCGCTTCGCCTCGCATGGTATTTATAGCAAGCGTTACCGCTTCAGATCTCGAACCCTTTGTGTACTTGTCTTCGTCATCTAACGTCGGCTCAACGTGGTCGGTCAGCGAGCTAAACACCGCTACCAAATCATCAAATGTTTTTTCATCCTGAATCTTTATGTGATCTTGATTTACTCCCGAATTTAATGCATTGATTAAGTCAAAGAGGTTTTGACGCTCATCTCCAGTAGAAGTCTCGGTGTCAGCTTTTTCAATATACTTCTTAGCAATATTGATTAAGTCACTCCAATCAATATTTATATTCTTGTTATCTGACGCTTGCCTAAAACCTCTGAATATGTGGCTTAGATACTCCTCGTTGATCGGTGTCTTACTATGGAGGAGCTCCATTCCCACTTCAGGCTTTGTTGCCAGGTATTTATTTAGCTCGAAGCCGATGTCAGTCTTTGACCTACCGAAGCCAGGCAATTCTTCTTTTGGGTCCCAATTATTAAACTGATCGATAATTTCTTTCGGCGAAAGTTTCTCAAGGTCCCCTGCGGTAATGGCCGGAATAACGTTCGACTCTCTGACAATAAAATCTTTTTTACTCGGATCGCCAATTTTATCTGCGATTTCCTGTCGAAGATCTTTTAGCTTTTTGGACTTAGCATCATCAAGTAAAGTTGCAGCGATGCGGTGAAACACCTCAAACTTGTATTGTCTTAATTCTGCAACTATTTTTTCAAGGTCATCTTCTGATTTGACGTTCTCATGAACGTATTTGTAAATTACTGTCACTAAAATATCACATGGCTCATGATCGTACTGCTTGAACTTTATGTCCGGCCTCCAGATTGTTGAGCCATCATAAACAATCCCATCAATTTCCTTACCAACCTCACGTTCAATTACAAGACCTTCGTTAAGTAGGGCAGCTAGCTCTCTAACAGTTTCTACCGGATGAAGTTCGATAAGGCCAGGCACAACCTGCTCAAGTAAAGTCTTATATGATGTATCTGATGTAAGCGTGTCTGGGTGTCTGAAGTATCTACTTCTTTCAGTGTCTTCTGGCTCTAGGAGCTCAAAAAGAGCTTTAAATGCCTGCATTGCCAGATCGTAGTTGCCGGCAAGAGTAAGCGAGACTATCAGGTCGCCAATTTTGAACGGAACAAGGCCTCGATTCGCGTACCGACCTTTTAGCCAGTCGGACAACTGGGGCATTATGAAATCTATAGAATCATCGGGTAACTCTTTAGCGATATCCAATATCTGGTCTTGAGCCCTAATATTTTCTGTAGTAACGACGGCTTTTAAGATTTTAATGACCTCTGATGGTTTTTGTTTGACTATTTTCTGGTAGTAATTTGCTGGCACCCAAGGCAAAATATAAAATCCACCTTCTTCGGCGGGATAGGGCTCGTCAATGTGGTCTAGGAGCTTGCGTGTCTCTAATATATCCAGCCAAACGGGTGATGAGATGTTATTGAAAAAGTAATCATAATTTGGCCGATTTGCGTGAACCAGTTTCATCAGTCTATCCAGACTTTTTTGTTCTCCCGATTCAATCTCCTTGATAAGTTTTGAGATTTCTGCAAAGTCTTTTGTAGTTTGAGGGTCAAGTTCCCTAATCAAAAAGTCTTCAAATGCTTCGACTAACTGATCAAAATTATCCGTAGGGGTGATGCCATGGTGGGAAATATCTGCAAACTTTCCATAATACCTACTCCATTCTTGCATTCGCAATTTCTGAAGCTTGGGTGGGAGCGGTGTATCTTTCCTGATCCCAGCCTCCATCCTTAATCGCTCTTCTTCATTCGTCGGGTAATACTCGCCGATAAACTCCCAGAGCTTTTTCGACTCTCTATAGTACTTTGTTTCAGCCTGGGGATTATTCGGTCTAACCGTTGGTGCACTAAAGTCATCTATGGTCAGGGCGTTCCATGCGTCACGTGTTTTGTATATATTCGATGCGCCCGAGAGTATTCCTGGAGGCGTAACTTTTGTGGCAGCCTTTTTGTGGCGTCTCGGTAACTGCTGGATCAGTTCCCGTAAGCTGTGAGCGGACTGGGCTATCCTGTCCGGATTCGAAGTATTTGCTAGAGTATGGAGTGCCCCCAGATAATAATCGCCTAGCTCGGGCGATGCCTCATTCAAAATACGCAGAAGCACCAGGTTTACGTTCTGTGGTAAAGATTGATCTTTGCTGGGATCGTCGGGTAGTGCCGGGGCTTTAGCTGACATACTAGGATTATAGTGCCGTTTGGGTCTCAGTGCTATCTGTCTCATCTTCATAAAACTTAATCATCATTTCATAGAAATCTACCAGCCCGTCCCCAATCTCTTTCGCTTCCTCGAATGTATAGCTTTGCCCATTCTGTTTTTCCAAGATCTGCCGCAGCCGCTCATACATTTCACTGCTAATTTCGGCCATGGCAAACCCCACGAATTATGATATAAAAGGTTTGGAATAAGTTCTTTCTCCCCAGCCATGAGATTATTGAAAAAGCACCAGGAAGTTCTGGTGCTTTTTCAATTGTTTAACTAAAACTATTCGCCTCTGTAAGCCTTTTCGAGTTCGGCTTTATCTAGCTTACCCTCCATATTCAGCAAGGCGTCGCTAACCCGGTTGGCTTTAGCGGAGTCCGGGTCGCGCATCATGTCGTCTAGGTTGTCCGGCATAATTTGCCATGTTAAGCCAAATTTATCGGTAACCCATCCGCAAGACATTACTTTACCACCCTTAGATAGCACGTCCCAAAATTTATCAATTTCTGCCTGGTCTTTGCAGTGTACCTGAATCGAGGTAGCCTCAGTAAGTTTATACATCGGACCGCCCATTAACGCGCAGAAGCGTTGGCCATTCAACTCAAATTCCATGGATTGTACAGTTCCAGCTTTCAGCCCAACTGCTTTTGCCACTACCTCTGTGAGGCGTGATACGTATGTTACTTTTGCATCTTTAAACAGTGATACGTACAGATTTACCGCGTCTTCTATCGGACCCTCGAACCACAGAAACGTTACTACCTTTTGCATATGAATTGTCCTTTTTAGATTTACGGTCGTTAGTGTAACGAGTTAAAAAACTAAAAGATTGAACATTTTGGACACTTTTAAAAGTTATGTGGCCACCGCAGCAGTTCTTTGGGGGTATACCCTAAAAATTGCTTGGCTGCGCGGGTTAGGTGTGCCTGGTCCGCAAACCCGAGTTCAGAAGCAACGGTAACGGCTGCCATGCCTTGCCGAAGTAAGCGCAGAGCCTCAGATATACGCTGCAGTTGATGCAATTTATAAGGTGAAAGCCCTGTACTCCGCTTAACGAAGCGAGAATAGCTTTTAGACGACATGACTTTCTGGGGAGATTCTTGACTATTCAAGGCTTTGCCGCTTATGCAACCTAAATCCTGCATTCGCTTAATGAGTTGCTCTGCATTGCTAAAGCTAGGAAATTGCAGTAGCGTTCCGTCAAATTGAAATTGTCCGTTACTGTCGGCTGGCAATATTCGAAAACTGTCAGTAAGTTGCTGGGCTGGAAAATTCTTTAACTGCACACCTGGCCGTAAGCGGATACCAATCCAGGTGTAACCAGGTAAAAGAATCTCTCTACGAGGTGCGGTCTCGGGACCTCGTATTATCACTTCCGCACTAGCGTCACTTTGTACAAGGATGATAGAAATGCATGGATCGGCAGGTACGACACGCTGCATCATCACAGCAGCTCTAATTGCCCACACCGAAGCTACAGACTCTAGCTCCGGGGTGCGTTCTCTCCAGACAAGCACCGGTACACTCATACTAATATGATACGTTAAACTAGGGATATTGATTTTACGATTTCCCCACTACGTGTTTGGCCCCCTTTGGCTTTTAACTGTCAAGCAACTTCCGTATAGCCTTGATGTCCCCTGCTTGTCTTTAACAGCTTCCAAGTCCTCAAAAGTTTGGAATATGTCCGCGAGCCCCAGCCATTTTTGAATAACAGATAAAGAGGCGCTCAAATTTTGAAGCCTTTTAATTTTGCGCTGAACTCCCTATCTGCTGCGTGGATTCGACCCCCCCTTTTTTTTCTGGCATGGTCGTCATCACGGCAATGTATCATCTGTTATATTCAAACTTTCATTATTCGTGTTTTTACCCCGGCCTATCATTTTTTGCTAAAATTGAGGGGTGTTTAAAGTAGATGTCACCTCTATTCAAGAGTACTTGGCGTTTGATCCAAATCGGCAATCAGATTTGAGTCAATTGGACGCGCTACTAAGAACTAGCCTGCCAAAACTTGAGCGTTGGTTCTACGACGGCATACACGATGCTACGGGCGGTATGCATATGCAGCTCGTTGGCTACGGCGCTTTTAAATATCTGAAGTCAGGTAAGCAATGGGTGACATGGCCAGTCGTAGGGCTTGCACTGCAAAAGAATTATTTTTCACTCTATTTCTGCGTTTACAAAGCTGACCATCCCATCGTAGATGATTACCGCGGAAAACTCGGCGAGAAGCGGAGCGGACACAACAACATTTCCTTTGTATCGTTTGGAAGCATTAACCTGCCCACATTCAAAGCTTTGCTGAGCGAGGTCGAATACCTGGTCGAAACTCACCCAGAATCAGTTCGCTAGTCGCCATCCAAGAATTGCTATCAGGCTTAACCCTTCACGTAACCCAGGGCTTCGACAATCTTGCCTGCCTGCACTTTCATGATGTTGACGCCACGAACCGACTGCTGGCGATCCTCGCCCCAAACCAGACGCCAGGTAATGATCGCGCGTTCGCCGAGTATGTCGATATGTTCTTCTTCGAAACGCAGATTTCGGTTGCTCGCCACGCCACTCCAGAACGCCACGCAGGCCGCGCCTCCACTGTAAGTCGCGCCATCGGGCGCTGGGCCGGTGTTTTCGAGTCGGCAGTTATCGCCCACAATCGTGGCTAACTGGCTGGGGTCATGAGTCTGGAAAGCCGCTTCGAAGATGTCAATAATCGCGCTGGTTGATAATTCCATAATTAAAACTCCTGCTAGTATGTCTTGCCAGCATAAAGTAATACTCGTATATTGTGTAGTACTAATATTTTTATGAGTGTCAACGATCATCAAGCCGACTTGGCCACGACCTGCAATGTAGCCTATGCAATGAATGTTGTCGGCGGCAAATGGAAGATCTCGATCATCTGGGAGCTAGCCGATGGCACGGCAGAGCGTTTATCGGAGCTGCGCCGTAATCTCCAAACCATATCTGAGGGCGTACTGATCACCCAGCTCAAGGAGCTCGAGCGCGACGGTCTGGTTCGACGCACTGTCTACCCCGAAGTACCGCCCCATGTCGAATATGAGTTAACCCCCATCGGACAAAGCTTTGTCGAGGCGATTAAGAATATCGAGGTATGGGGCGCGGCCTACCGGCAGGTGGCGAGCCAGAAAATCTAGCTACGTTAGCATCTAGCATATGGCTTGAGTATCGACCCGCTTGTCTTTAAGCGTATTTTGAGGTCGCAAAAAGTTTGGATAGGTTCACTCTCTCATTGCAAAATTCTGGATGCCTCTCCCGCAGGTCTATGCCGACCCCGCGTCACGGCCAAAAACGCATTCTCATTCTCGACATCATGATGCCCAAAGTAACGGCATCGCTAGATCGCCTGCTCCTCGGGGAAAAACAGCTGCCAGGTCGTCGTCGGAAAATTATGTTGGATTAGCCGGCGAATATCGCGCACCGTAAAATTACGTAGCGGCTCTCGCTGCGTTAGATAGTCTTCCAGATCACGATACACCCGTTTTAGTTTCTCTATATCGGCCGCCGCCAGAGGACTACCCGGTTTATAAGAGGCGGTGACTTCGCGGAACACGTCCAAAATCGGGTCCACTGCCGTTGGTTGCGAGCACAAAGCTGCCGTATACACAATCACATCAAAACTAGCCGTCTGTTCTGGCGCCACCGGCTCCAGGCGGGTAATGCGGTTAAACGATGACCCTGCAACCAAAAACAGAATAATGCTAGCCGCATATAGCAGTCCAACCGCCCCGTACAACGGACCTTCGCCCAAAGCTGGAAGCAAAACAGCCCGCGCCAAGAAAACTAGGCTACTCAGCCAAGCCACGATCATGGCCACCTGCATCCACGTTAATGCCCTGGTGTATACAGGACTGGCATTAGCGCGCAGTGTTCCAATCAGCAAAATCGCGAAGAGGGCATAAAGAGCTTCGAGCCACAGCAACGGAGCAGTATGCAGCACCGCCCAGGCCACACCAGCACTCACCACGCCTATGCCAATCGTCAGCCAAAACCGATTTAGCCAGGTGCGTAAGCCCAGCAGACGCGAAAACGAGAACATACCCAGGTAAATCAGCAGGCTGCCCATAAACGCCAGTGGATCACTTATAAAGCTCATAAAACTTTCCACCCTGTCCAGCAACCCCGTGTTGGCCAATATCAAAGTGAGCAGCGAAAGAGCCACCACGCCCACCGCTCGCATGAGGAGCCCCACACAAAGCAGCGCATAAGATTGCCGAAAAGCCGTCTTAAAGCCTTTTAATCCTAAGTAAAACAGCCAGGACGCCCCCACTGTCAAAACAGCCAGCACCAAATTCATGGCTGTGGCAGGGCGAAAAGCTGGATCCGTAATTTTTGAAGGCAGGGGCACCACCATAAAACCCGCCGCGACACCAATCGCGACTATGATTATCCCGATTACCAAACTACGAATTCGCCACACCCCAACCTCCTTGTTTGAAACCTACTCTAAGCATAAGCCCACATAAGCCGGAGATGCAATGAGGTTCTAAAAGAGTCGCAGCCTAAGAAATGTGCATTCGGCTGGCCGGCTATTGGCTTTCTGTATTGCTTATGATTATATGAAATGAATGGAAAGACAAGAGAGCGGCCATCAGCAAATTGCCGATGATGGCGCGCCGCACAAAACACCCGGCAAGCTATTAAAGAACAAACGTCTGCTGCTTGCAGTGTCGGGTGGTGGCGTCGCTTTGCTTGCAATTACGGTGCTGATTTTTGCATTGCACCGCACATCTACGCCGTCCCAGGCAAACAAAATCTGTGGTTACGATACCGGCTACACCTGCCAAACCGGCGACGTTATGACAAACATGAGCTTTAAGTGCATGCCAGAGGAAGCAAACCAATGGTACCGTACCGACCAATCACTCGTAATAGACCCGGCCAGCCCAGACACCATGTATATAAGTGTGGAATGGAAGGGCGTATACAAAACAACCGACGGCGGCAAAACCTGGCTGTACAAGTCCAAGGGCATTCGGGCATACGCAAATAAGGACGATACATCCAAGCCCTGCCACAGCGAATACCCGGTTATCCGCATCGATCCGTTCGATCACAACCACCTGGTAATTGCCATCAGCGGCGGTGGCGGCGGTATTTTAGATGCCACCACGCCCAACAGCCAAACGGGCGGTGTGTACCAAACATTCGACGGCGGCGAACACTGGCAGCTTATGATCAATAATCATATGAACCGCTATGTCAACGACATCGCCATCGACCCCGTTCAGAAAGGGACGGTGTACTATACCACCTCATCGATACCTGCATCGTGGGCCGGTGCCGACCAAAGTAAGCTTTACGTAACCAAAGGGCTGGTGTATAAAACCACCGATTACGGCAAAACCTGGCAAGAGCTGCCCACGGGCATTGGCAGCAACACCAACGCCCGCTACGCCCTTATAAATCCTGCAAACCACGACGAAATTATTGTGCCTACATGGTCTGCCAAGCGTCTTTCAAAAGACGGCACCGGCACCGGCGTCAGCTCCGGCAAAGACGCCACCGTGCCTCAGCTGGGCGCACTCAGAACGTTGGACGGCGGCAAAACCTGGCAGCAAGCCTTTAGCAGCTTTACGGATGTGCCGTTTCTGTATACCTACATTGCCCCGAACAACTTTGGTCATCTCTACACCGTTACTACCAACAAGCAGAATGAGGCTCCGTATGGCCTAGTAACAACCGACGGCAAAACATTATCTAAAACAAAGTACGTTGATCTGGTGGCTTACGACCCATTTGACGCCTCCGGCATGCACATGATGGGCTTTACAACCGTAATCATCGGCCCCGACAGCGAAAACTTCACCCTCTGGGAGAGCAACGACGGCGGTTACAACTGGCACCGGTATGGCTCGCTACCTGCCGAATACGACAACTTTAATACCTCGCCCAACCGGCCGTCCCGCCTTACCTGGCACCCCACCGACCATAACATCATGTTCATGACGGGCGGCAGCGGCTACGTCTGGAAATCAACCGACATGGGCAAAACCTGGACGGCAATACTCAACTACAAACAACTGGCTCCCACTTCAGTACCGAATAATTGAGTAAGAGCCTACTCCGCGGCAGGGCGTAACGAGTGCGGATGGCATACGTCGAATCTGGGTTTATCGACTCGCGTGCGCCAGGAAGATTACTAACATTCTTTGCCATAATTACTAGGGTTTTGCATCAAGAGATAGACCTACGCTGCACTATTTATAAAATACACATGCAAAGCTCACCCTCTAAGCAAGGGTGAGCTTTGGGATATACATCAGTAACGGATTATTGCGGGAAATTCCAGGCCGTAGCAATGTTAGAGCTTGCCAGGGCGCCGGTGGGCGGAATAAGGGTGCTGCCGGAGGATACAAATGCAACAAATTCGGTCTTGCCGAATGCGAGATTTGCAGTGCCCGTGCAAGTGGTGCCGGTGTTGCAGTGGGCGATGCGTGCGCCATTGCGGAGGCTAAAGACATCAATGTAGTAAGAGGTGCCACTTACCGAAGTATTAGCGGTAGCGGTGAGTTTAAACTTGCCGCTGCCGGCCGATTCTCCAGCCAGCGCTACGCGGTAGTCGGCGGTAGTCCAGGTTACAAAGCTTGCGCCCGAACGTGCCTGAAAGCCATTGGGCGGCATGTAGTTGTCCAGCTTAGATACATAGGCAATATAGCGGTGCGTAGTAGCTGCAGCCTGGGTTACGTCGGTGCTGCACATTTTACCAGTGGTGCAGTATGTTAAACGCGTGCCCGTGGTCTGGTCGAAAATAAGCGTGTAAAATGGCGTCACACTTACGTCTACGCTCGTTTTTGCCGTAACCGTCGCAGTGCCATTAACTGCCGCCGTTGTGGGATTGGCAGCTATCGACACACCCACCCCTCGCCAGGTTACGTCAACGCTATTAGAAACTGCTTGCTGTTGTGGAGCTGAGTTGTGACTCGGATACGCAGACACATATGCACGATAGGTGTGCGTTGTAGCTTGCGGCTGCGTTACAGACACGCTACAAGTACTGCCAGTGGCGCATACCTTGATGTACCGGCCGGCCGACACGTCCAACACAGCAATGTAATACAATGTGTCGTGCACATCCTGGTTGGCGGTAGCCGTTAGCGTACTGTACTCTGTCGGCCATAAACTTTTGGGGCTGGCTGCCAAGCTCAACTGCCATGTGGTGGTCGTGGTAGTATTGGGCGCCGCGTTCTTCCTGGCTTCAGGGGCGCTTACACCCTGAGAGTCGGTAGTGGGCGCAACCGGCTGCGCCTTGAGGCCTGCCGCTGGCGCGGCACTGGCAGCTGCCGGCAACAGCGTCGCCATACTTACGGCTGCCGCTAGCAGCGCTGCGGACAGGCGCAGAGGCATTGCAAGCCACTGTTTATTCTGAGCATGCAGGCGCTGATTTTTTCTGCCGTGCACGAACAATAAAGGACGCGTGAGCGTCTTCATACGATCTATCATCATGTTATACCTTCCGTTACATTAGCTCGTGCCCGGGCATAGTGCTAATGTTGGTCGCCTAACCATGTATGTGCAGTAAAAAAATTTATAGATGCCTGATGGTACCACGAAGTTAGACCAAGGCACATCCAAATGCCGTATATCGTCTATACTAGCCCATTTGGCCGTTCCGCACCGCACTACCTGTCGGACCACACAGCAAGCTGATTACCCGCGGCAAGTACTTCGTGCGCGCACGCCGTAATTTGCTATAGTGAGGCCATGCACAGCTATGTAGTTCTTATGCGCGGCATCAATGTAGGCGGCAAAAACAGAGTGCCAATGGTGGAGCTTAAGCAATATCTCGAAGAACTCGGTTTTAAAGACGTACTAACCTACATTCAAAGCGGCAACGTTATTTTACGCTCAGCCCTAAGCGCAGCCGTAATCGGCGCACAGATTGAAGATATGCTGCCCAAAAAATTCAAACTGGACAGCTCCATCGTTAAAGTAGTGGCGATTGAGCACAGCGCCTACAAAAAGATTGTCGCAAACGCGCCCAAAAATTTTGGCAAAGACAGTGCAGCTTTTCGCTACAACGTACTGTTTTTAATGAACTTTAGCGCCGACGAAGCCATGCAGCAGATAACTGCCCGCGAAGGCGTCGATGAAGTATGGCAGGGCGACCACGTTCTTTATTTTTGCAACTCCATAGCAGAGGCTACAAAAAGCCACCTGAGTAAAATCACACAGCGGCCGGTATACAAATCGGTTACCATACGCAACTGGAACACCACTTCCAAGCTTTTAGAATTACTAAAAGCCTATTAAGACGAGGAGTAAACCGCCATGAAGATAACGCACGTTAACCCCGATGCGCTGCACAACAGCGCTGCCTTTTCGCAGGGCATGCTGGCCGACGGCGGCAAAACTTTGTACGTTGGCGGCCAAAACGGATTTTTATCTGACGGTACACTCGCTGGCAAAGACTTTACCGCGCAAATAAAGCAAGCCTACAAAAACATTATTGAAGTACTTAAAGCCGCTGGCGCTTCTCAGAAGAATGTCGTAAAGCAAACGATCTACGTGGCCAAGGGCCAAAATATGCAAGACGGCTTTGCCGCCGCCCAAGATGTATGGGGTGATTTTCCGACCGCAATAACCGTGGTAGTAGTGGAAGGCTTAGGTACGCCGGGAGGCGGTGTATTGGTAGAAATCGACGCCATCGCCGTTATCGATTAGCTCAGCCCTGCATGCAACTACCTACGCAGGCAGGGTTGCTTACTCTTCGTCGCCCAGTCTGTCTCTTGCCTGGCGGTTAATACTTTTACGCGATCTTTTATTAGTTTGGCGCGCTTGTACCGTGGTTTTATTTTCCAGGCTGTGGAGTTCGGCCTTCATTTTTGTGTAATCGGCATAGTGGGCGGCCTGCAATGTGCCGTTGCGCAGTGCGGCCTGAACGGCGCAGCCCGGCTCGTTGCCATGGCGGCACGTGGCATATTTGCACTGGCTAGCTAGCGCGGCGATGTCGTCGAAATTGTTGTCTAAATCTTCCTGCGTACCCCATAGCTGCAGCTCACGAATGCCGGGGGTATCTATAAGCAAACCACCATTTGGCAACACAAACAGTTCACGATGGACGGTGGTATGCTGGCCGGTGTCGTCGCTTTGGCGTACCGCCTGGGTTGCCTGCACATCGCGCTGCAAGAGCGCGTTGGTGAGGGTGGACTTGCCTACACCGGACGATCCCAACAGGATTGCCGTCTGGCCGGGACCAATGTGGGCCAAAATTTCGGCTACGCCGGCGCCCTCGGTAGCCGTACTTACAATAACCGGCAGGCCGAGGCTATCGAGGCTATTCAGATATGGCTTGAGGTCACCTGCTTTGTCGGCCTTATTAAGCACAATTACAGGGTCAATCTGGCTCACCGAAAGCTGGTACAAAAACCGCTTCAGTCGCTCGACACTAAAGTCGCTATCTAGCGCCAGTAATACAAACGCCACGTCTACATTGGCAGCAATAACCTGCTTCTTGGTTTGCTTGCCGGCCACCTTGCGGGCGATCTCGCTGCGGCGCGGGATGAGCGCCTCAATAACGGCGTTACTGTTATTGAGCAGGCGTACTGCCACCCAATCGCCTACCTTAGGCACGCCGTCACGGTTTGCGTAGTGAGCAATACTGCCCGACGTCTCGGCCGTCACCATATCGGGCGTGGCTACCCGCAAAGAGGTACCAAAGTCGGCAACAACCCGGGCTGGCACAAGGCCGGGCACATCGAGCGCTTGCCATTTCTTTTGAAACGCATCGGTCCATCCGAACGGTGCCAGTAATTCCATATCCCTTAGTATGGCATTAATAGAGGTTTAACGTAACGATAGATGTGCTTTTACACGTTGCGCGCAGCTCACGAGCAGTCGCCGTCGTCACCCCAGGCAACCGAATTTGACATCCGCATTGCCGTCCCGCAAGATATACATAAGCATGAACAAGCGGGCATTGTACATTCTTGCAGGAAGCAGCTTTGGGCTTGCACTTATATCAGCAGCGCTGACATTTTTGATACCCTCGCGAGGTGATGGCAGCGACTTTACCTTCCACAGTTTGTTCATTATCAGCAATATTATGGTTGTTGCTCACTTTGGTGGCGCCGTCCTTTTCGTATGGGGTCTTACTGGCTTTAGCGCACGTTTTAAGGTTGCATACGGATGGCTCGTGGCGGGGTTCACCTCACTCGCGCTTGGTTTTACCCAGTTGCCGCTTATGAACTTACTCCACTGGGAGTCGTCCGCCTGGTCGCGGTACGGCCTTATTGCTCTGCCCTTTATTTTTAGTATTGTCTGTTTGTACGTGGGTACGCGCGGTTTTGCGCGCCTCTTTGGCGTCAAAAATATGCTCACCTCGCCCTTTGCCGCCACCGGGCTGGCTGTAGTCATTGCCGCGCTCAGCACACTATTGCCCAATGCAGCCCCCAACATCGAAATGCAAACCGCAACCATTCAGATTTCAAAGTTTGCCGTGGCCCTCCCCGCAATATTTAATTTGTGGACGGCCATACTAGGGTACCAAGCGCGCAAGCAGGCCGGCTCACTGTATATTCCGGCTACCGCCTGGCTGTCCGCCTATCTTATATTAGATAGCGTAAGTAGTATGGCTGGTGTTGTTGCCCGGCTGGTGCAGCCTGGTCAAAATATCGCGTTTGACGCCGGCTATATGTACATAGGGTACGCAGTAGCTGGCGTCGTTCTGCTTAAAGCCGGTATAGAATTTAATAAAATTGCCGCCGGGCGCGATGTATTACTGCCCGCTACAGAGCAAACTTTTTTTGGACATCCTAAAGTCACCCAGGTAACTGATGCAGGCGTCACGCTGCCCGATGTGCTCGTGTACGCCGCTGGTCTTACGTCTAACGTCAAGGCTGTAGACCCGTTACTCGATGATCTCCGCCTAGTAACCGCCAACCACGCCATTGGAGCCCCATTTAACAATGCCGAACAACAGCGTATAGCCACTGCCTATCTTAAACTAGAGAAATACTTGTCAGAGAAAGAGCCAGTGCGACCCATTGCTCGCGATACCCTGCGTGGAACGATTCAAGCGCACTTCGCCCCAATTCTTACCCAAAATCCAACCTTCTGGCAGTCCATCTCTAACGCGTAAACACATGGGTTACTATCTAGCGACAGCACACGAGCCCTGGATGACGCAAACAGCCGTTCTGTAAACGTTCGTTTGCGCATTTATGGAATACTAATTATGCTTATTAGTAATAATACTTAGAAATTATGCAGATACTAAAAGATATGACAATTGGGCGGCGGATATTTTTTGGGCTCGGGGCGGTGCTGCTTATTCTTGTAGTGCAAGGCCTTTTTAGTGTCCGGTCGCTCAACACGGTCAATACACACATCACTAATATAGAGCAAGACCAACTACCCAGCGCCATCGTTCTAGGGCGCATAAACACTAACATTGCCGATTTAAGCAGCGACCAATTGCGGCTGAGTCAAACGAACGACCCGCAAGAACAAGCCAGTATTGAGGCGGACATCGAAGAAGTTCACAGCGTTATCCAAAGCGACCAGGCCAAATACGAATCATATGCAACTACCACGCAAGAAACCCAAAAGTATAACAATTTTAAGAGCCATCTCGCCCAATTCTTGCAACTGCATGAAAATATAACTTCGCTCCTTAAGGTTCATAAGAATCAGGAAGCCATCAAACTATTTGCCGACATGGATGCGCAGTTCGACGAAATATCCACACTACTGAACCAGCTCATCAACCTCAACGAACAAAGCGCGGCAACAGCATCCCAGGTAGTGGACAATAATTTTGCCACTACCAGAAAAGTTATTTACATTGGCATTCTGCTTGCCATGTTCCTAGCTATAGTAGCCGGCCTATATATGAAGCTAGGCGCCAACCAAATTTCTGGAGTAGTAAAAAACTCTGTGGAGCAGCTCATTAAACTGAGCCTGGCCTTGTCGGCGTCCACCCAACAAGCATCGGCTGGCGCGCAACAAAACGCCGCCATTGCCCAGCAGTTAGCCGCCGGAGCCACCCAGCAATCCAAACAGGCTGAAGAAATATCAAAGGCCCTAGCTCATATGTCACAGACGATCAGCCAAATGGCAACTGCCAGCCAAGAGGTAAATGCCAGCACTATTCAGGCCTCTAAGGTCGCTCAACAAACCGGCGAATCAACCGAAAAAATCGGTAAAATGGCCGAGGTAGTAACAACCACCGCCGAGCAGACTAATCTGCTAGCCCTCAACGCCGCCATAGAAGCTGCACGAGCTGGAGAGGCCGGCAGAGGCTTTGCCGTAGTGGCAGACGAAGTACGTAAGCTAGCCGACTCATCCTCCAAAGCCGCCGATGAAGTACAACATATTATTAAAGAAATTAGTAACAACATTTCGGTAACGGTCGAGGGTATCGGCAAATCTTCGATCAAGATCGGTGATGTGGCTACTGGCATTAGTGGCCAGGCCAGTGCCATTACACAAATCGCCAAAACAATGGATTCAATTGCGGCAGTCGCCCAACAGTCGGCCGCTGGCGCGCAACAATTATCGGCAGCAACCCAGCAGACCTCTGCAGCAACACAACAGGTAGCAGCGGCTTCGGTTGACTTGCAGCGCCTAGCCGACGGGTTACGAAAGCTGGTTGGACATAGCGATGCCACCCGTACCTCCGCAAATCAACAGCCAGCCGATGTTCAAGATAAGCCTATAGCCAAAACGCACCAAGCTATACCCTCTCACATCATGCAACCCAAGAGCTACCACGCAATCGATCAAGAGGCAGCTCATCAGTCACAACAAGCAGCCGAACCTAATCCTTCCGACCAAGTCGATGAATCCCGCTAACGAGCCTGAACAAGCCAAAGAATTCGAGCAGTTCGTAGTCTTCCGGTTAGATGGCGAAGAATATGCCGTGCCTATTCTGTCGGCTACCGAAGTTGTGCCGACACCGCCCATTACCCCAGTGCCAAATGCAGCGCCTTATATTGTCGGCCTGATTAACCTACGCGGTAAAATCCTGCCCGTGCTCGATCTGGAACAAAAGTTCCAATTACCACGCACGGGTGCACCGCTGCATCAGCATATCATGGTAGCCGAAAGCGAGCAGAAAGTACTCTTCGGGATACTTGTTGATCAAGTAACCGAAGTACTCAAAGTTTCCAAAGACACCATAAAGCCAGCACCAGAAGTACTCAAAAGTAAAATAGCGGCCGAATTCTTGCCAGGAGTTATCGTGCTAGAAGGGCAACCAGAGGCTCAAAATGCTGCCGAACCGCGGGTATTGCTGATCCTGGACCTGCAAAAGATATTATCCGACAAGAACATTACGGAGTTGCAATCCGTGCAAGAGGCACATACAGTTATAAATCAAGGGGAGGGACACACATGAAAATCTTAATCGTTGACGACAGTGCATTTATGCGCACAATTCTAAAAGATTTGGTAGCGCAAAGTAAGTGGGCCGGGGCAGAAGTTCTAGAAGCCGAGAACGGCGACGAGGCTATTGCCCAGTGCCAGAATAGCAAGCCGGACTTGTTACTGCTTGATATTGTTATGCCCGGCAAAGACGGCATTGAGGTTTTAAAGGAAATCGGTTTTAACTCTCCGTCGGTAGTTATTGTCTCTTCCATGGGCCAAGATACGGTTATTGACCAGGCCAAATCATTAGGCGCCAAAGATTACATCGTAAAGCCATTCGACGCCAAACAAGTAGTGGAATCACTCAATAAGCTCTTTCCGGAGACGGCCGAAGCACCCACAGCTCCGGTAAGCCAGTAGCCAAAGCCAGCAAGCAGTGACGGGGTACTCATGAAGCAAATAACAGTCTTGATTGTTGATGATAGCTTTTTTATGCGAAAGGTAATCGGCGACTTCTTGCGGCTCGACCCGGATATCACGGTAGTCGGCGAGGCAGCCAACGGTCAGGAGGCACTCGAGAAGATAGCTGAACTTGCCCCGCAGGTGGTAACGCTAGATATCGAAATGCCCGGTATGAACGGCGTCGAAACGCTGCGGGCAATTGTGGCCGCCCCACGCCACCCTTCGGTAGTAATGGTGTCTGGCTACGTCGAAAAAGGCGGAGCGCTTACTCTGCAATGCTTGGCTTTAGGCGCTGCCGACTTCGTGCTCAAGCCATCGGGCTCTTTTAGTTTAGACATGGAAAAGGTGCACGATTTACTGGTTCAGAAAGTTAAAATTGCCGCCGCGGCCGATACTACCAAAATTAAAAACGTTGTCACTCATCAGCACCATACACACCAGATGCGTTACGCCGACTCTAGCGGCATAGTAGTTGTAGGCGCTTCTACCGGCGGCCCTGCGGCGCTGGAAATTTTGTTGCCCGCCTTCCCTGACAATTTTCCTTACTCTGTTGTGGTTGCCCAACACTTGCCGCAAACTTTTACGGCTTCGTTTGTTGGCCGTTTGCAGGAACGGTGCTCTTTGCACGTTACGCGAGCGGAGCCAGATACAGCTCTCCGGTCCGGGACAATCTATATCGCCGCTGGCGGCACAACCACCACTATCGGCACAAAGAACGACCAGCCGACGCTGTTTGTAGAACCAAACGACCAAGATATCGAAACACCCTCCGTAAACAAACTCATGACCTCCGCAGCTGAGGCATATCAGAACCATACGATTGGCATTATTTTAACCGGCATGGGCAAAGATGGTGTGGAAGGCATGACTCGCATCAAACAGCTGGGAGGTAAAACAATAGTCCAGGACGAAGCTACCAGCGTTATATTTGGCATGGGCCGCGAAGTAGTGACTGCTGGCGTGGCCGACAACACCGTCCCGCTCGGACTTATCGCTAAAACAGTTATCGAGGGTCTGGCCGTATGAATGAGTTTCTAGAGTATAAAGACCTATACATTCAAACGAGTCGTGACTATATCCAGAGTCTTAACGCCTGCTTGCTTAAGCTCGAGAAGGAACCCGGTAATAAGGAAGCCATCGAAGAGATATTTCGGAGTGCTCACTCGCTCAAGAGTCAGTCTGCCGCCATGGAGTACCAGAGCACGGGCTATTTATGCCACACCGTCGAAGACGTATTCTACGAGATAAAACAAGGACGGATGCAGCTCACAGCAGAGTTGTCCGACCATCTGTTTACCGCATTCGATGCGCTTGCCGACGCCATTAATCATATAGAGAAAGAAAATCACGAGATAGACCTAACCCAGCAGATCGAAACGCTCAAACAACTATCCGGCGTTAAAACTGAGGGTGATGGCAAGACCGTACACGACGATCCGGCGGCCACCGAGCCAATGGCCGCCCCCACTATCAACCCCCCGCAAACAACGCCAACAGCTCCTCCGGCGCCAACCCAGCCCGCACCACCGACAGTTCCCGAACCAAAGCCAGCCGTCCCTCCGGCAGCCGTCATAACAGACCAGCCCACACCACCGCCAACCGCTACCAACGATAGTGGCTCGCCCGCAATCAACGTAACCACCATTGCCGTAAAAGTGGAAGTGCTAGACGAAATGATGAACGTCCTCGAAAATTTGCTAGTCGAGCGACTCAAACTCAAAAGAATTAGTAATGAGCTGGGGGCTAACTACCCCGACCTCAAAGATTACTTTAATGCTTCCGAAAAAATGCTTGCCAGCTTGCAGTACCAGATCACGAAAGCTCGCGCCGTGCCAGTCAGTTTAGTGTTCGACCATTTTCCCCGGGCCGTGCGCGACCTAGCCCGTGCCGAAAACAAGCAAATCGAATTAGTAGTCAGCGGCGGCGACCTCGAACTCGACCGTACTATTGTCGAACGGTTAGACGAGCCGCTCATTCACCTGCTGCGTAACGCCGTATCGCACGGCATACAAACCGCCGGCACCATTACGCTGAGTGCCCGACGGCAAAAAGACTACGCCGAGATCAGCGTTGCCGATAATGGCCAGGGTATCGACTGGGCAGGAGTTGCTCAAAAGGCCGGGCTGCCTAATGGCGAAACAAACAGTCGAATCCTAAGAGAAGCGCTCTTTTCCGGCATATCTACGAGCCAAACCGTCACACAAATTTCCGGCCGCGGCGTCGGCTTGCTGGCCATTAAAAAAATGGTCGATAATTTTGGCGGCAGCATCGACGTTAGTTCAGAACCCGGTAGGGGCACTACATTTACTATCAAGCTACCGCTCACACTAGCTATCGCCAAAGCCCTCATCGTTGTTGTTGGCCAGCAGCACTTTGCCATTCCCACTTTGGCAATTGACCGCCTGGTAGCTGTACCCGAAGGCG
The DNA here is from genome assembly GCA_035478295.1 of Bacillota bacterium. GTDB lineage: Bacteria > Patescibacteriota > Saccharimonadia > Saccharimonadales > UBA4665 > PMNU01. The sequence goes on from DATIJU010000022.1 coordinate 21,729, forward strand.
CCATCAAAAAGATAGCCGAGCAGGAGGTTATTGTGCTCGACGAAACCGAGATACCGCTAGTCCGGCTCAGCACCAAACTGGCCGGTTTGCACGGCGGCCCGCCGCTAAAGGATGTAGCAGCACCCGGGCAGCCAGCCGACCACCTCGCCGTTATCGTCGGCGAGAACACACAGCAGGCCGGCTTGGTAGTAGACGCCGTACAGGAAACTTCCGACATCGTCATAAAACCAGTACCCGAAGTTCTAAAAAATGTCAGTGGTTTTGCCGGCGTCACCATTCTTAGTGATGGCCAGACTGCCCTGATACTTAACATCCAGGAGTTGCTCTAGCATGGAAGAGATACCAAACGACATAGAACCCTTGCGCGAAGTAACGACTATTGCCGCCGGCAATGCCGCCACTGCTCTTTCTAAATTAATTGGGCAAGATGTAGACGTCGTGGTTCCCAGCGTCAAGCTAGTGGCTATCGAGAAAGTCACTCAGGAAGTAGGTGATACTGCCCATGTATCCTCCGCCGCTCTAGTTAAAATCCAGGGCGATATCCAGGGGGTACTACTATTTACCCTCGACCCGCTCGATGCCGAAGCCGTAGCTACCGGCACCATTCGTACACAAATACGCGGCGATTACGTCGACCAAGATCAATCAGTACTGAAAGAAATGGTCAACATTGTGGCCGGCGCCGCCCTGAGTGCCATTTCCAAATTCCTTGATCTAAAACTCAGGCCCTCTGTTCCCGACAGCACAACCGATATGCTAGGAGCCGTGCTCGATCCTTTTATGGCGGAATTTGGCACCCAGTACGAGCAGGTGCTGATACTACAGGAAGTGTTTACCCTGCCCCATGAAGCCCAAAGCCTCAAGATGCTGGCCGTTATCGACCCTCCCTCCACTACCAAACTACTCGAACAGCTAACTCTAAAATTAGACGCCGGACATGCCGCCAACAATTGAAGTAAGTACCGCTGATTTTGCCGTCGCCGAGCAACCAACGGTCCTTATAAGCCGTGGCGTTGGCTCCTGTGTGGTGATTTGCCTGTACGACAGCACTCGTAAGCTCGGTGCCCTGTGTCATATAATGCTCCCCAAGCGACCAGAAAATGCCGACCTTAACCCGCTGCGCTTTGCAGACACCGCCATCCCGCTGGCCCTCAATAAACTCGTACAGCTGGGCGGACAGCGGTCCGAGCTGTTTGCCTATGTGGTTGGCGGGGCCAACATGTTCCAAAACTTAGGCACTTTTGTAAACAAAATTGGCGACCAAAATGTGACCGCCGTCCAAACTATATTAGCCCAGCTCAATATACCCATTAGAACTACTGACGTCGGCGGCGATCAAGGCAGAAGCGTGAGCTTCTCTCTGGATTCCGGCGCCTTGCAAGTAACACATTAATCGCCTAAGGAGGTTACATGAACCCGCAGTCTAACAAAAAATTCATTATAGTAGCCGACGACAACGTACTAATCGCCAAAGTACTATCTAATAAGCTCACCGTTGCCGGTTACGAAGTGCAAGTAGTGACCAACGGCCAAGAAGCGCTGCAAGCGGTAACGGCCCGAAAGCCCGACCTGTTGCTACTTGATCTTATTATGCCCATTAAAGACGGCTTTACCACACTCAAGGAACTTCGCGACAACCCAGTCACCAAAGATCTGAAAGTAGTCGTAACCTCCGATCTGCAGCAGGCCGAAGACGTACAGAAAGTCCAGCAGCTGGGCGTTCTCGGCGTTTTCGATAAGGCCAATCTACAGGGTATCGTGGACCAAACGCCCCAGTTTATTGGTGCGTAGCTAAGACAATAGCGGGCCGCTTTTGTGATCTATCACGTGCTACCGCACTGCACGCATAATTACTCTGCGTCTTGGGGCGATAGCGGCAGTAATTTAGCCGTGACTATCACGCGCTGTTCGTAACTTTTAGATGTGCGATTAAACGTACCGCCGCACGTTATAAGATTGAGCTGGCTGTGTACTTTGGGGTCCTGCGAAAAAAGCACAGCCGCCGCCTGGTCGTCGGCCACTAGACCAACACTCGCCACTTGATAATTTAGCTGAGTGCCGCTGCCCAGTTCGATCACAAACTGATCGCCTGCTTTGAGCTGGCTCAAACGCCTAAATATACCAGGACTGGTAAGACCATCAACATGACCGTCCATAATACTCAGGCCTGGCTGTCCGGGCAGCACACTATTTACATACCAGCCGGCTAAATTAACATTGCTTGGTGCGGCAATCTGCTGATTTTGGTCGATGCCCATTTTTTGTATAAATCCCTCCGCCTGGATGCTTGGCAGTCGAATATACCTTGGTTCGTTCGGTGCAGCCGTAGAAACATAGGTGTCTTTGGCGGGCGGCGCCTCACTTGGAGTTTCAGTAGTGGCCGAAATAACATGCGCTATACCCGGTGGTTGCTTTTGTGTGTGCGGACGGTGCGCAAGGCTTGTAAAAACACTTCCAGCCACCCCGAGGAGCACAATGCACAGCGCACCTGCCATCCAACGACGCTTATAAACATGCATGCTCTTAGTGTACATGAGGACATTGCCGTTCAAACTCAGCGGGCTGCTACACTTAAACTACTGATGAATATTTTTCGGCTTGGCCGGCAGTATAGCCGCTGGATACGGGCACACGCCCCGCTCATCTACCTGTGGGGTGCGCTGGCCGTGCTGCTCACAACCGTATTTTGCTGGAGTTTGCTTGCCGCGCACGTTCAGCGCCAGAACGCCGACCAACTGGTAGACGGCTACTTATTCGAGAATGGACGAACCGCTGCCGGCGCAATCTATCCGGCTTCGCACACACAGCTGCTCAAGTGGCCGCTGTTTGCGTTACTGCACTTGTGTAACTTCTCGGTGATGGCCTACGATGCACTCACTATACTTCTGACACTAGCCACGGTGGGCGCACTCGCTTACGTGCTTTTTCGGATTGTCGGCAAACGACCGCCGCAGCTAGGCACGCTGTACCTGGCGCTGGCGGCTATGCTTATACTCGTGCCCGGGCAGGTTGCCGGAGGGGCGACAGCACCGCTCAATATGGCCATGTTAACCGGCCGCAACATAGAGTACCCGATCTTCATTGGCATAGTAGTATGCTTTATTCGCGCCGGACGGGCACGCAGCTGGAACTTTGCGGCAGCAAGTTTGCTGCTCACCGTGCTCATTGCCAGTGACCGCCTGTTTGTATTTTTGAGTCTGGGCGGCGCTGCGGTGCTTTTGACGATAGGCTGGTGGTTGTCTAACCGCAAGCTGACAACCGTCGCCTGGCGGTGGATTTTAGGTAGTATATTGGCGTACCTGGGCGCGCAAGTAGTATTACGGCTAGCTGGGCGTTTTGTAGGCCGTATTGTGGCCGATCCCGCGCCATACGGCTTTATTACCGACTGGCACAAAGTTGGCCCCGCCCTCTCTGGTACGGCACATGCGCTTGCCTTAAACCTGGGTCTCAGCATGCGCTCCGGTGGGTGGGCCATCGCCCTAGTTGCCATAAATATCGGCATTGTGTGTGGCATGCTACTAGCGGCTCGATGGTTGCTAGCCCGGCTGCACGGCACAAGGCAGCACACCGATAGCGCAATAACGCTGGCTACGGCACTACTGGCAACGACGATAGCCGCCACGGCAGCCTATGCAAGTCTCGACCAGCCTTATGTGCAAAACGCCCGTTACCTCAGTATGGTGCTGCCTAGTGGCTTTATACTACTGGCAGTCTGGCTGCGCGGGCGGTACGTATACCCCCGAACCGCGCTCGCTGCGGCCAGTAGTACGCTGCTGGCAATCGTGTTGGGGCTGTACGGCCTATCACATGCAGCGCAGTCGCCTCTTATGCTCCAACTACAGGTGCGCAATCAACACATTGCCGCGGCTATTGCTGGGCATCCTGTGGAATATTTGGTGGGCGATTACTGGCGAGTATTCCCGGTGCGGCTCCTAACCAAGCAATCACGCCAGGCAGTCGTGCCCATGCACGGCTGCATCAACCCTTCACAGCTGCTCACCAGCAGCACCTGGCGGCCGGATGTACGGCGGCATAGTTTTGCCTATATTGCTTCGGTTACCCCATTGGGTGGAATGCGCCCCTGCCCGGAGAAACAAATCAGCTTTCGCTATGGACCTCCCAGCGCACGGGTCGTAATAGCCGGCAACAGTACACATCCGCAAGAAGTCCTGCTGTTTTACGATAATGGTGCATTCAGCCGCTAAGCGTTTTAGCGAGCAGTGCCGCCCAAACCGGTATTTGGCACGCCAACGCTCGGCGCGGCAATGCCTACGGGGTCTACAATAACCCCGTTTGCAGCGCCATCTTGGTCGAGTGAGCTGCCATCGGTTATCTGGTAGGTAACTTTAGCTGCCGACTGTCCGCCCACGGTGGCGGTGGTAATAACCGCGCCGCTTACTGTCTGATACACGTGCGACACAGCATTGTATTTTCTGAGCACCAGACTACTCTTGGCCGCTAGCCCAAAATAATACTGGGTAACGGTGGCAGTGGCACCATTGGCACCACAATTAAGCGTAAACGACAGCAGCCCTTGCGGATAGGCAAATGCCGCATCCTTAAATGAGGCTGGCGCTGCAGCGGCCGACACGCCACTACTAGTACTACAACTCGATTGCACTACGGTGTACGCACCACTTACCGGGTTTACCAGGCTGGTTACGTTGGGCTGTATCTGATCGCCAATGCCGTCACCGTTGGCGTCACCACCGTTCGGGGCGGCAATTTCAATAGCGTTGGCAACACCGTCGCTGTCTGTGTCGCCAACCGACAGTGGCTGCCAAGACGCATAGACCGACTGAAACCCGTCGTTTGGCGTCACGGCCGTCTCGCCCGTGCCATCCAAATTTATGGTGTAAATCCGCTGAATAGACAAACCGCTGTCCACGTTGGTATACAGCAACTTAGTGCCATCGGGCGACCAACTCGGATTAATTACGTCGTTGTCGGCAGTGGTAATCATCTGCAGGTTAGTGCCGTCGGGGTTCATGAGCGTGAGGTGATTGTCATACAACGAGGGTGCATACACAAGGGCAATTTTGGTGCCGTCGGGCGACCACACCGGCGTCGCGTGCTCGTGCGCATCGCTCGTAAGCTGAGTTTGGTTTGTGCCGTCCGGACGGATGCTCATAATTTGCGTGTGCGAGCCGTCGTAGCCTTCGTACACGATGAGACTGCCATCTGGCTTCCAGCTAGGATTAGTGCTCTCTCCGGCGCTTGAGGTAAGTACCTGCCGGTTTGTGCCATCGGCATTTATTACGGCAATTTCACCGTCCGAAGCATACACAATTTTGGTACCGTCGGGTGACCAACGCGGCGAAAAATCGTAATGGCTGCCGTCGGTAATATCAACTGCATTCGTACCATCGGCATTTATGATATGCAGCGCTGGTGAGCCAAAGGCAGCGCTTATAGTAACCAGCTTTGTACCGTCGGGCGACCAGTCGGGCAGCGCGATATCGTCGGCGCCGTTAGTCAGTTGTTGCTTGTTGGAGCCGTCGGCATTTATGGTGTAAATTTGCGCGGTCGACCCATCAAACAAAGTGTAGGCAATCTTGCCGTTGGCCGCACTGTGGACTTGCCCTCGACTATACGGCAGCACACCAGCAGCACTAAACAGTGCAACCGCGACTATCAGCGCGGTAAGCTGCACGCGTTTCTTTGTAATCCATTGCCTACCCATATCTATGACTCAAGTATACCCTAAAGCATAACCTTCATGCATAACAAAAACAGCCCCAAAGGGCTGTTTTTGCGAGCATATTCTTATATTAGAAGCCGCTCTTAGAGGCGCTAATAACCCGGTCATTTAGATAGGTTACCGTTACAATCTTGTCGCCTTCGGTATACGTACATACCTCTTGTTTACCAAGGCTGGTGTTAGTGGCGGCATTTACGATAACCGCACAATTTTGCCCTAGGTTATTTGCCTGCGCACCCACGTCGGCCTTGCTATCGCCAACGTTCACATTTGCCGCTAGGTTAAGTAATGAGCTGCTGGCCGGCGGCGTTGTAGTAGTGCCCCCGTTGGAGCCATTGGACCCGTTGCTGCCGTTTGTGCCCGACGAACCCCCAGAGCCCGATCCCGAGCCATTGCTTCCCGTACCAGAGCCACTCGTGTCGGCGGAGGCCGGCGCAGGCGTATTAGCGCTAATATTGGTATAAAAGGCCGTGCCAAGCTTTGGCCGGGAATAAGGCCACCAGCCGTTGTGTTGCGCAAACAGGAGCCACAAAAGCAGCAGGATAATGGCAATAAGAAACCACAGCACGTGTTTTTCTTCTCGCACTTTGCCCTTTTTTTCTGCGCGCGCAACTGCCCGCTCTGTTATTTTTTCTTGCTTAGTGGCCATTTTACCCTCCTTTAATGACTACTGCTTTGAGATACGGCCACTCTATCCTTACGTAGAAAAAATCGCAACAATAATTCTTATGGCAATTTTTTGCAAAATATAGTTACCGATCAAAATGTGTACTCTCCGCGCACGCGGGTATATAGTGAACTTGTACGGGGTGCCGGCTGCAGCGGCAATGCTTGTACAGAGATGATCAACTAATGGGGAGGGCTAAGCCATGCGTCTCAAACCACTACTAACCTGTGCGAGCATTACACTCGCAAGCCTAATGGGTGCAATCGCACCCGCCACCGCCCATGCAGCAGCAACATGCGTACAAGGGCCGATGTATTGGCCATCATCCGGCCAAGTCGTTACTAGCAACAGCAGTACGCGCTCAATCTCACTCACCTTTACGCCAACTCAGGCACAGCTCAACGCTTTAGCCTGCCACGGCGGATACCTCAAGGTAGACTTCGTTACACAAAACGCCGGACTAAGCGGCGCTAACTACACATTGTCGACAAACGTACCGGGCGCCGTTAAAGAGGTGCCCGTATACAACACGTCGTTCTATCCCGGAGCAACGGGCATTTATGCAGCCTCGCTGCAAGCCGACCAAACTTACTACGTTACCGCCACGTGGACCGGCGGCAATGCGGCAGCGACATTCTCAGCTAACTGGGTTGCCGCGCATGCCGCAAGCAGTAACCTGATCGAAAAAGATTTGTGCAAAAAAGGCACCGCTCAAGGTACATTTGCCTGGTGTTACTTTGCAACCGTTGTATATCCGGGCGGGTCATACACCCACTCACTCACCGGCGGATACGTTCCGCTTGGCGGCACCTACACCATACAATAAACACTCCTTAAACTGCAGCAGTTCTAAGGCACCGGACAATCCGGTGCCTTTTAAGGCACGTTTTTCAGCGTCGCCTAGAGATAATCGGATGTGGGGACTTTTAGGTGGCCGAAACGTGCTGGATGCATTTGCAGCCATCGGCCCTCCGCCGTACACTAACCTCATGAAACCCATTGCCCTGGCGCTCGCCTTCATTCTTGAACTTGTGGCGTTTATACAATTTGCATCTATCGGCCAGCTGCTGCGGGCTGGGCCCATACTGCACGGCATATTGTTTATTGGGCTTATATCGGCCGTACTAGTATTTTGGAGCGTCTTTATGGCACCCAAAGCGCCTAAAAAGCTGCATGGCGACGCCTACTATGTTGCCAAAACGCTTATTTATGCCGTTGCCGCTACTGCTATTTACAGATTACATGGTCCGGGCTGGGGTGGTGCATTTATATTTGCGGCACTGCTCGACGAAGCAGTGTTGTACAAGCACAACATATCATGAACACGATATAATATGCTCCCAATGACACATACAGAGGCTACACCCCCTGCCGGCATACCTATGGCCGAATGCAGGAACATACTCAATCAGCTTGGCGGCTACCCTGCCAAGCTTGCAGCGATTGCCATCGTCACCGCTCATCCGGACGTATTGTTTAACGCCATATCCCTTGCCCGCGAAATAAGCTGCCGCCAAGGTGACGAGCCCGTGTGGCTGCAATCCGCCAGCGGGTCGTTCGATACTGCGCGCATGGCATTAGAAGCGTTAAATGCCACCGGCCCAGACCATACCAAACGGCGGGCACGGGCCGCTCCTCTTATGGGCGGCAGAATTCTGGCGGTAGATGGCGTAATCATGGACTGGACGTTGCGCAAGTGGGACATATCTTCGCAAACCGTATACGGCAAAATCACACGTGGCGCGCCGGCAACACGCCACAGCATTTTGAGTCACTTAGTCGACTACCCCGACGGTCTATTCGTAGCCGATTTACAGGCGCTAGTGGAAGGCGATTTAGGAACATGCAAACCGCTCTCTACCAACCTAGACCGTTTTAACGGCCTGGGCGTCATTACAATGGAAAATCGAATATTGTACCGCAGACCGCATCCTTACCTTAAGCTCAAGAGGAAACATCACGAGCCGCTGGAAATACTCAGAGACAATATGCGGGCGCTTCGCAGCCCAAATGTAGCCAAGAAGTTCCAAAACCGTGCCCACGCTATCATCGGCGACGATGGACAATTCGACGAAATGCGGGCGCTTATACTACAAGGTAAACTCGACTCCACCAATGTGACTGTCCGCCGTAAGGTCGAAGCACATGCACCAGACTTGTCGAGTCTCGTGCTAGAGTATGTTGCGACACAAGGTAGCATCACCGCACTAGACGCCAGGGAGTACTTTGCCAAGCGCACCGGCAAGACTTTTTCCGTAGATCGCATACGCGTTGTCTTGACCAAACTCGTGGAGGAACAACAGATTGTCGAGTCGGGTACGCAACGCAGGCACCATCTAGGGCATCCACGGCTTGTGTATTCCCTGAATGAGCCACCAAATTGAGTGCACCCCTTGAAACACAAAACACCGGCTCCGAGGCCGGTGTTTTACAGCTGTCTCTTTGGCAGGTTACATTTCGCCTGTCTCGTACACGCGCACGGCGCAGCCAGGCGCGTCAGATAAGGGGCTCCCCTTAGCCAGGGCTACGGCTTCGTCCAGGCTGTTTGCCTTCACGATAGAGTAACCCACTACGGTATCCTTCTCGGACGAAACTTCGCCGCCTTCAATGACCGCCTTCGACGGTGTAATAGGATTACCGCCGTCTACTAAATTATCTTTGAGGGTCTCGAACCATTTGTTCCAGGACTCCATTGCTTCGGCAGTTGGTGGGGTGGTTTGGGTGCTGTGGTAAATGTATACGTAATTTTTCATAAATACTCCTACTAATTATTGTTGGTTGTGCGCCGGATTTATTTGAGCTGTGCGATGTAGTTCTCCAGTGTCTCGTTACTATTTCCCCAGTCGGTCCTAAATTGCATGATCCATGTCTGTCCTGCTGCAAGCGCCAAACGATTAAACGCCACAAAGTTTACCCGCCCTACCTTGCGCCGCTCAATAAGCCCAGCATCTTCCAGGGTGCGAATATGCCGATGAATGGCCGGCAACGACAGCTGGTGCTCGGCCGCCAGTTGGCTCACCGTGGCAGGCCGAAACGACAGCGTCTGCAGCATAGCCCGGCGCTTTTCGTTACCCAGGGCCGCAAAAATATCGTCCAATGCCGGTGTGTGGTCAGTAATACTTAACATACTCGTTAAGTATACTAATAGCCCCTGCTTTCGTCAACTGTTAACCTTCCTGAGGGAGTGAGGCAAAGGTTTGCTATACCTTTATGCCACCTGTGAAAATCCAAACTGCCCGGCATGACGTCGCTATAAAAACTACCCGACACTACCCTTCTAAAGCCGCCCGGCATAAGCCGGTTGAGGTACATCAAGCGTTTCCAGATAGTCTTGCACAAAATTATTGCCCGCCGGCTACTATTGTGCTTAAGTTTAACTGGACAAGGGAGCAACACATAAGGAGGGGTATGAGTAAGCTACAAGCTCGCCGCGCTTTACACAGAGTAAACAGCGGCTTTTTTGCGTTCTTTTGGGCGCTCACATTTGGCATTGCGGCAATAACACCGGCCATTGCTTGGGCAGACCCGCCCAACAAACAAGTCGTTTCGGCCGATGCAAACGGCACCGTCTATACCGACGAAGAAACAAATCCTGCCTGGGCATTCCGGCCAATGGTATCTGCCGATGGTTCGATTATCGCTTTTAGTAGTAGCGCCAGGCTCACCGCATCGGCACCTGCTCGCCGCAACACTGCCTATGTATACAATTTGCGCACCCATCACATAATCTGGAACACGCAGCACCTGGCGAGCGACACCGAAACGGGGTCGTCGCACGCATACGCACAAGACATTTCGGCCGACGGACGGCTGGTGCTCTTCTATGGTGCCGGCGATCAAGTTGGTGACAATGCCGGCCCTGGCTTGTTTGTGCACAACCTCGAAACAGGCGACACAACGCGCGTTTCGATAGCGCCGGACGGTTCGCCCGTTACCCGCATGGAGGACGTTGGCGCATTTAACGGCTCGCTCTCACCAAACGGGCACTACCTTGCCTTTACCGCCTTGGTCTTTGACGAAACCGGCGGACATGCGCATACATATGTACGCGACCTAGTGGCGCACACAACTTCGGAACTCTCGGCGGGTGTAGATTCCGGCGATCCGCAGGTCTCAAACGACGGCCGTTACGTGGCCTTCCGTACCCAAGACGAGGCTTATCATCCTGTTGCCGTGTACGACCGCACGCTGGACGCCTTACATGCGCCCAACAATACGCCCCAATACAGTGATGCAGGCGGCATTATGCTAGCTCCAGACGGATCGTCAGTTGTTTACTATGGGACGCCCGACGCCTTTAGCGGACAGCCGTCTGAGGACGGTCCGGGAACGCACGTGTTCCGTATGACTATCCCGGGAGATGTTATTACCGACATTACGCCCACCACAGACATCAATTTGTTTAGTCAAACCTACGGCGGCTTTAGCCCCGATGGCTCGCGCTTCACCTTCAAGTCGCAGCTACCGCTCACCGGCGACACAACCGCCCGGCAATGGGGAGTGTACTCATATGACGTCTCCTCCGCTACCTATACCTTTATCGACTTAGCCACCGATAACACCTGGTATTATATCGGCGGCGGCTCGTCAGATATCTCGGATAATGGCGACGTAGCTGTATATATCCAAAGTCATGAGAGCGTCTCTTCTTGGTCGAATGTCTATGCCCGCACCTTTAATGGCTGGACACCACCCACTCCCGCCTGGACTCCACAGCCCTGGGACGACACTGCACCGGACACTACGGCGCCGGTAATCTCGCCCAACTTCGACCCCAACGCCTGGTACAATACACCGCAAACGTTCACCTTCACATGTACCGATCCCGGCAACGGCATAAGTGCATCCCCGCCGCCACAGACTGTCTCCAGCGAAGGTTATACCGAAGTTAAAAGCCGATGCGAAGACGCGCAAGGCAACCGGAGCGCTTATAGCTACTGGACGGCTATGCTCGACTTTAGTGGGCCAGTCGTCGATGATTTTGCTCTGGAGGCCAAGTCGCCCGACGGCGTCACTTTTCACAGCGCCGATGTTATCTACGACTCATTGTCTGGCGTTGCCACAACATCGTGCGACACCCCAGAAAACACCCTGTTAGCCGCTGGCGACCATGTTATGACCTGTACAGCGACCGATAACGCGGCCAACACCACCACCAATACCGTCACCGTAACCGTAACTCCCTACCATCAGCCAACCATGGGCATTTTCCGCCTAGGCAAGAAGACGCACAACCGGGCCGGCAATGACAAAACTGTGGTTACGGTAAGCAACGACACACTTTGGGGAGACACCGTTGTACTGACTGCCAGCGTCGGCGCACAGGACGGTAACGTTAAGTGTAAAGACTCCAAAGGCAACGCCTACCAAAAGATAGCCGACCGCACCACTGTTACCGGCCGCATTGTACAATGCGCAGGCACTATAACCGATCCATTACTTGCGGGCGACACCGTAACCGTTACTTACCCCAGCTACGACGGTGTTAGCGTGGTAACGGTTGATAACATGCAGGGGCTCGACACTCCCGGCGAAGTTACCGACAAAGCCTACAAAGAAGGCACCGGTACCGCCGCCAGCACCAATAAGGTTATACCTACGGGCACACGCTTTATTGTGTACGGCGTGCACGCCTGGAGCGGCAACGCCACACTCACAAACGACTGGTCAGGCCTGCCCATAAGCGACATCGACTCTCCGGGAGACACCTACGCCGGCGGCGGCGCCGCCCGACGCAACATTGAGGCCTATTTCCAGGTCGTTCGCGGCAACCCGGAAAGCTTTTACAAATACACCGGCACATACTCTAAAAACACCTCTTGGCAGAGTTTCCTAAGCTTGTGGGCTGGTCAAAACAGCGGCCGCGACCCCGATTGATACAAATATAAACGCAAAATAAAGGGCCGGCTGCTACCGGCCCTTTTTAAGTAGTATGCGGTCTGCCCGGAAAGCCAGGCGACCACTGTACGCTGTTTGTGCTATCTACCGCACAGTACTCAAATATAAAATGCTTGCTGAGTCGCTCCGGCGGCACTAAAAACAAGGCCGTAGCTAGTCCATCGGCGGTGAGTGTATTGCTGGCCACTACCCATACCGCCTGCCAAGACTGCACCGGCTCCAGCGTAAATGGATTTACAATTTGGTGGTAACCCGGCCAAGCACGCCGAGACGGCGCCGATGCACAAATGGAACCGTGCCGTAAGGTGGCCGTGCCGACAATAAACGCCGGGTCTGCCGGATGTTCTAGCCCAATATACATATCGGTGACTAGCTGGTTACAATACATATCGCCGCCGGCATCGATGCAAAAATGTGTCACACCCTGGCCGCGCAGTACCTCGCCCACCGCATCCACCAAAAAGCCTTTGCCTGCCGCTCCTACATCAAGCAGCACTGGGCGCCTCACGGTAATGGTTTGGCCACCCACCGACAGCACATCATCCCAAAGCGGTGGGGTTGTTGCGGTATACCCCTCGGTGGCAAATGCTTCGCCAATAAGCGGCGTTATAGTCCCGCCGCTGAGCTCGTACAGGGCACGATAAAACGTAAAGAGCTTGCGGGCATCGGGCGGCAAGGCGTATGTTCCCGGTTGGCGCGCCAAATGATTTACCCAAGAGTCGGGACGAAATCGTGAGTATGTCGCGTCAAACCGCTCAATACGCTCACCAATAGTGCGCTTTAGCTGCGCAAATAAGTCCTTGCTGAGCGGCTGGTATACACCAATCCACCACTGCGTCCCCACTGCCACAAAGGCCCACTCATGCGCTGGACGCATTTTGGCTAACCCTGCCCCTTGGTTACACGCACCATCTTATTCATGCCGCACCTCGCGCTTAGCTACTATGCTCCTTAAAGTGTAACAGCCGCGGGCGGTATCTCTCTAGATTATTGAGCTGGTGTCTGCGGCGGCGTAGCCGTAGGCGGGAACATCGGCGGCTGCGATACAGGCTGCGCGGGTGCGCCCACTACCGGCATAGGAGTTGCGGGCGCGTCGGGAGGCAGTGGTCCTTGTTCCGGGCCAGTAGCCTCCAGCAACACGTCTTCCTTTTGGTCGGCTGGTTTTAGAATGTTATCGACAATTTTATCGAGCTGGTCGTTAGTGAGATTTGCCTTTACCGCATAGCCCTCAATCCCTTGGGCACGCAAACCTGCCGGAGCGTCGGCTTCGTTAAGGTTGGACACGATCAACACCTTAATATTTTTGCCCCAGCTGCTAGAACGCATGGTTTCCAATATTTGGTCGCCGGCAATTTTGGGCACCATAAGGTCGAGTAGTACTAGGTCGGGCAGCTCCCGCTCGATAGTTTCCAGCGCTTCGCGCCCGTCGTAGGCTACAAAACATTGGTAGCCGAGCAGTTCCAGTCGCGTTTTATATATATCGGCTAGGCTAGCATTGTCTTCTACAATAACCAGTTTCTGAGGTGTGTTGTTGGGTTGCATACTTCCGATTGTAAACTACCGCTACCCGGCTTCCTAGCGCTTTGCAAGGCCGCCGCAGCACGCACCCGCGACATTCCATCCATTACGCCGCAGCCCCCGCGTACTGGGCGGGATCTCCGTCCAGCAAGCCGCCGCGCGCAGCGCTCAATACCATTTCGTCCCACAATTTTTGAGCCTGCCGTGGACTCAGGCGTATAGGACACCCCATGCGCGGCCCCGGAAACACGCTTGGTGCCTCGCCCACCAGGGTTGCCGGTGGCTGCAACCTGTCCGGCGCTACTGGCATATGCTCCGGGGCCTGAGCAAATGTCACTACTTCGTGCGGAAGCATGTGGTACAACGCCCTTGAAACAGTCGGAAAGTCAACCACCGTAAAATCGCCCAAAGCTCCGCGTATAACAGTGTGACCCAGATAGGCATAAGCAAATTCGGAGTTCTGCTGTAGTTCAAGGTCGGTTAATTGCAGTATGGGCGAAACACTTTTACGGATAATACTTGCTTTAGGTCGTATAAGCGGCCGGTCCAAATCTTCGATAAAACCGCTCATTCCGAAAATAGTAGATGCTATACTATCAGTCGCCGTTCCGATGCCACCGCGCAAATGTGTTAGCGTATCCCGGGCCACACCAATGGCCTGCATACGCACGGCAACTAAGGCCTCCAGAGCCAGCCAATCAGCACTCCTCTGGTCGACCACACGCTCTAAATGGAAGTTGAGCGTATTGTTCCACGCTGAGGACAGATAGTGCCAGTTTGTGATCTGTTCCGGCGCAGCATTCTGAAAAAATATTTCTGATGTATCAAGACGACGAAACGCCATTTGCAGTTGTGGGCGCCCCATACTGTCTCGATGCGAATCGACACTGTCCAGCATATTGTCTATATGCGGCGCTACCCGGGCGAATAGCTCTTCCTTTTGTTCTGCAGCAAGGGCGTTCAAATCACTGCCATGCGCAGCAATATCTGCTTTAACTTGGGCCAGCGACCGGAAGGGGCACTCCAGCATAGCGGCAGCGCTGCGATGGGCTTCAATGTCGTACTCGTTCATGTCACACTTTTATAGCACTGTTTAACAAAATGTAAACAGTGGAACTTGCTATGGCGTTCAGAGCAGTAGGTTACTTCTCCTGCAGCACAGACAGAATGTTGCCGGAGGGGTCTTTAAACCAGGCGATGTCCGGACCCATGCCAGCCTTGAGGCCGCGCAGGATTCCTTTGTCGTCTTGCGGGGCGGGCATGTTGTCGTAGCGCTCGAAAACAACGCCGCGCTTTATAAGCTCGTCAACCGCTTCATCGATATCGGCTACCGAAAAATTGAGCATAGTGTAGGTGGCCGGCTGGTGATCCGGCTTGGCATACATAAATACCGTCGCACCGCCGGGCAGATGCAGCTTGAGCTCCACCCCCTCACCGTCTATTTTTAACCCCAGCTTGTCGGTATAAAAACTTTTAGCTGCCTGCATATCCTTTACCGAGAAGCCACTAAATGCATACGTTGGATCAAACATAGTCCCCCTTATTTTTGGTCGCGTGCCGCTTCCAGGGCCGCGATATCAAGCTTTTTCATTGTAAGCATGGCCTGCGTAACGCGCTGCGCGGCCGCCGGGTCCGGCTGATTTAACAGTTCGGGGAGCGACCTTGGTACTACCTGCCAGCTTACCCCAAACTTGTCTTTCAGCCAGCCGCACTGGCTCTCTTCGCCGCCGTCTGCCGTTAATGCATCCCAGTAGTGATCTACTTCGGCTTGGTCGGCACAGTCAATTACAAACGACACGGCCTCGGTAAACTTAAACACCGGACCGCCGTTTAGCGCGGTAAATCGCTGGCCATCCAGCTCAAAACTCACGGTCATAATGGTGCCGGCCGGGCCAGGGCCGCCCTCGGGATAGCGGGCTTCTTCTATAATTTTAGAGTTCTTAAATATCGACACATAAAAGTTAGCGGCCACTTCGGCCTGGCTATCGAACCACAAAAATGGCGTAATCTTTGGCATAGTATCCAACCCTTCTTTTAAAAAAGTACTTACCTTATTATGGACCGAAACGCTTCAGGGCGCGAGCATGCGCTTTGGCGGCTTCTTCTTCGCGGTTGCGCGGGTCGGCCTCGGTGCGCAGGGCTGCCAGCAAATGATGCGCGGCATGCGCCACTTCGTTGATGGCTTCTTGAAACGCCGCTTCGTTTACGTGCGACGGGTGTGTGTAGCCGGAAATTTTGCGCACAAACTGCAAGCTGGCAGCCCGTATCTCCTCGTCGGTGGCCGGCGGATCAAAATTAAAGAGTGGTTTTATATTGCGGCACATGCTGTTCCTTCCTGCGTATCGACTACCTATATAGTACAGTGTAGATCATTGCTGATATATATAAAATATGTTACAATAAACTGAAAATATGGCTGCCTCGCTACGCTAAATTACCCCATGGATATCTACAAACCCACTCTAGTACAGACACACGAGCCACAATGCTTTGAGGGCATAAAAGACTTTGAGGGCTTTGTGGCGCCCCGCTATGCTGCCAGCAACAACGAACCGCGCGACGACCTCTACCGCTATGCCGAACTCTACCCCGACGGCACCCTGCGTTTGCGCAATCTGGACAACACTGACGGCTACGGCAATAGCAAACCCTCTGATCTCTTGTCGTACAACCCCATAACTGGGCGCGGCATTTGGCGCGTTGGCTATTACGAAAGGCCAGACTATTTTGTACGCGAAGCCCGCGAGCTGCTTGCGAGCGCAGGCGTACCAGAGGACGCTTTAAATAATCCGCTGGTAGCGCCTTCAACAGATGGCTTGCGCACATCCTACCAGGCAGGCGGGCGTAAGAGCGCTGCGCAATTATGTGTCGCTACCGCACTGCGCGGCCTACAATCTTCGCGGTGGTATCAGTATGAGTACGACGAACCCCAAGCCGACGAAAGCGATGAGCACTACGCCCGCGCACTTGGCGTGCTCGTGGACCGTTTTGGCGAGGGAGTGTTAGCCGACGAGTCTGTCGGCCTCATCGACTATCAGTTGCGCACATTGCATATGCACGTACACACGCCCGAGTCGGGCGAGAACAAGCCCCACTCCGACGGCCCATCAGAAGACGAAAAGTTCGCCGATGTTGCCTACCAGGCCATAAATGGTGCGCACTACATACCTGCTAACCTCTACCACGGCCACATAGCAAACTATGTAAGCATCTTCGGCGATACTGCTTTCTGGAAAGCCGCCAGAGAACAGCATGGCTCTGTATTTAGCCGTGCTGTGGAACATTTGGCAAGTATTGCCGTTCCCTATCTACAGACTCACTTCATGTATAACAACCAAACCTTTGCTATTGACCCCGTCGGCCTTATAAAAGACCACTACCCCGCGGCGTATGCCGAGATAATAATTGCCCGGCCCGATTTTACGCCGCAGTTAAACCAAGCTATCGAAGCCGTCGCGCGGTAACCTGCGTCTTTAGCGGTAATGTTTGCCGTCTTTTAGTCTGGGGGACGTGGGAATTCAAAAATGACATGGTATAGTTAAAGCATAAACGTACATCCTGTAGGGACAGGTTACATGCCAAAAAATAAAAAACAGAGTGGTCCGGCCAAAGCAGTAAGGTGTATAGCCTTAGGTATAGCGGCGCTTGCCGTGCTTGTTGCTGCGTTGCTGCGCGGTCATAGTGTGGTGCTCTTTGCCCCTAAGGGCGCAATAGCCAATGAGCAGCATATACTCATGCTGCTCACCGTGGGCATATTGCTGATTATTGCCATTCCGGCGCTCTTTCTGATTTACTTTACCGCCTGGAAATACCGAGAATCGAACACCAAGGCAAAGTACGAGCCAGACATCCGCCACGGCAAGCTGCTTGACGCAAGTGTTTGGCTCATCCCCGGCGCTTTCGCGCTAGTGCTCGCCCTCATAATGTGGCCAGCCACCCACCGGCTGGCGCCGCAAAAGGCAATTGCCGCCCAGGCAAAACCGCTTACCATTCAGGTGGTATCGTTGCGCTGGAAGTGGCTGTTTATCTACCCCGACCAGCGTATTGCCACGGTTAACTTTATCCAAATCCCGGTCGATAGGCCGGTGCAGTTTGAACTGACAGCCGACGAGGCTCCCATGAGTTCGTTCTGGGTCCCTAACCTCAGTGGCATGCTCTATACCATGACCGGACATGCAAACCGGCTCAACCTTATTGCCAACACAGCCGGAGATTACCGGGGCAGGTCGGGCGAAATAAACGGCGCCGGTTTTGCCGACATGCAATTTACCGCCCGGGCCAGCTCTAACGACGACTTTAATAAGTGGGTGAGTAATGTGCAGTCCAATGGCGGCCACACGCTCGACAGCGCCGAATACAACAAGTTGCTTATACCCAGTGAAAAAAATCCCACGACGGTCTACCCCGCCGTTGAAGGCGACTTGTATGATACGATACTCATGAAATACATGGGCGGCCACAACCACGGAGCGCAAAGCGAATGAAAGAGCTATTACTGGGTAAATTAAGCTGGCATGCGCTGCCGCACGAGTGGTTTACCATTGGCGGATCGGCATTCTTTACCCTCGTGGCCATCGCTGCGGTAGTAGCCCTTACGCTCAGCAAGCGCTGGAAATGGCTCTGGAAAGAGTGGCTTACCTCGGTTGACCCTAAAAAGATCGGCATTATGTACCTTTTGGTAGCCACCTTTATGCTGGTTGCCCGGGGCGGACTGGAAGCCCTGATGATGTGGTTGCAGCAGGCCATTGCCTCCGGTAACGCACCTAGCTTTTTGGGCGCCACTCATGGTTATCTCTCCCCCGACCACTTCCAGCAAATTTTCACCGCCCACGGCAACATCATGGTGTTCTTTGTGGCCATGGGCTTTATATTTGGGCTCATCAACTACATTGTGCCGCTGCAAATTGGCGCGCGCGACCTTGCCTCACCCTTCTTGAACACGCTTGGCTTTTGGCTGTATGTGGGCGGCGTGGTGATGGTTAATATGTTCTTCTTTTTGGGCGGCGAGTACGCTGCAACCGGTTGGCTGGCTATTGCACCGCTTTCGGAGGCGCAATTTAGCCCGGGGGTTGGCGTAGATTACTGGATATGGAGTTTACAGATATCGGGTATTGGTACCACGCTTGGGGCAATCAACTTTATTATGACCATCCTGCGCATGCGCGCCCCAGGCATGACGCTCTGGAAAATGCCGCTCTTTACCTGGGGCAGTTTATGCAGCATGATTATGGCCGTTACGGTATTCCCCTTGCTTACCGCCACCCTCTTTTTACTGTTCTTTGACCGCTACCTGGGCACACACTTCTTTACCACCCTGTCAGGCGGCGACCCCATGATGTATACCAACCTTATTTGGATGTGGGGACACCCTGAAGTGTACATTTTAGTGTTGCCGGCCTTTGGGGTGTTTGGCGAAATCGTTACCACCTTCAGCCGCAAGCGTATCGCCAGCTACAAGTCGGCCGTAGTGGGCATGATTGGCGTCTCTGCCTTTGCGCTCTCGGTGTGGCTGCACCACTTCTTTACTATGGGGGCCGATGCCGACGTCAATGGCTTCTTTGGGGTAATGACCATGATCATTGCCATTCCTACTTCGGTATTGTTCTTTGTGTGGCTCGCCACCATGCATAAGGGGCGTATTCGGTTTACCACGCCGATGCTGTGGTTCTTAGGCTTTGTGGCCATCTTCACTATTGGCGGCATGGCTGGCGTAGTGCTGGCTGTGCCGCCGGTGGACTTTCAGCTGCACAACAGCCTATTTTTGGTGGCACATTTCCATTCCAACGTTATTGGCGGCGTGCTGTTTGGTGTATTTGCGGCTATTTCGTATTGGTTCCCCAAATTTACCGGCATTCGGCTCAACGAAAAAATTGGCCGGTACGCGTTCTGGTGCTGGATTGTCGGCTTCTGTATGTCGTTCATACCGATGTACATACTGGGGCTTATGGGCGCTACCCGCAGGCTCGATCATTACGACGCCTCCACGGGCTATCAGCCGTTTTACATCATGATGCTCATCGGCGGCCTTATTATTGCCGTTGGCCTGGCGCTGCAAATTGTACAAATTATCGCCAGCTTTATGCAAAAACATCGCCTGCGCGACACCACTGGCGACCCATGGGATGGACGAACGCTGGAATGGGCCACCGCCTCACCGCCGCCTTTCTATAACTTCAGCACCATCCCAGAAGTAACCACCCGTGACGCATTCTGGGAGATGAAGCAGCAGGGGCACCAACCCAAAAAAGCCTACGAAGACATCCATATGCCTAAAAACACCGCCGCAGGCATATATATCGCCATCTTCGCCTTTTTGGGCTGCCTGGCATTCGTGTGGGAAATTACCTGGCTGGTAGTTGCTTCGATTATCGGCATTATCGTAACGCTGGTAGTACGCAGTTTTGACGAGCATTTAGAGTACACCATCCCCGCCGCTGAAGTTAAAAAGTTGGAAGAAGCCAGGCAGCAAAAAGACGACGCAGAGGCGGCCGCTCACCCGGCTGCAGCCCACGAAGAAGACATGGGCCTGTGGCAATTTATAACTACGGTCGTTAAGTTTTTCCTTGGCGTAATACGGAGCAAACTATGGCGCACTCGGTAGAAGCAGCAGAAGCACACGAAGCCCAGGCTACCGACAGAGTAATGTTTGGCTTCTGGGTATACCTGATGACCGACCTACTGATGTTTGCGGTGCTGTTCGCCTGCTATGCCGTGCTGCACAGCAACACACTGGGCGGCCCATCGGCCCGCGAGCTGTTCAGCCCATCGCTGGCCCTCACCGAAACGCTCCTGCTGCTTACCAGCAGTTTTACCTGCGGGCTAGGTATGATTGGCGCACGGCTGGGCAATAAGAAGCAAGTGCTGTGGTGGTTTGGCGTGACGTTTTTGCTGGGCCTCTCGTTTTTGAGCCTTGAACTGCATGAGTTTACCCAGCTGATCCACGAAGGCCACACCATGGCCTCTAACGCCTTCTTATCGTCATTCTTTGTACTGGTGGGTACGCACGGGTTGCACATCACATCAGGCCTCCTCTGGATGACCATTACGCTCATATTTGTAGTAAAGCGCGGCCTAAACACGCACATAGTACGCAAACTGAGCATGCTCAGCTTATTCTGGCACTTCTTGGACATTGTTTGGATTTTTATCTTTACCGTAGTGTATTTAATGGCATTTATATAAAACGGCATGCAAAGCAAACCACATCACACTAGCAGCAAACCTGTACGCGAACATGGCACCATGAAGTCTTATGTAACTGGTTTTGTGCTGTCGCTTATTTGCACGTTCATCCCTTACTACCTGGTTGTGGAGCACGTTGTAAAGGGCAACATGATACTGGCCATCATCATTGAGTTTGCCGTGGTGCAGATGATTATCCAGATTATGTTCTTCTTGCACCTAGGGCGAGAGCCCAAGCCGCACTGGAATCTGGGATTTTTTATCTCGACAGTCGGCATTATTTTGGTGGTGGTCGGCGGCTCGATATTTATTATGCATAACCTGCACTACAATATGTCGCCTATTACGGCCACAGAAGCCACCAAGCGGCTCGCAAACGACGAGGCCATTTACCAAATAGGCGGCGAAAAAACGGGCGCCTGCCAGCAAATACTTGCCAACCACCAGGTAGTCATTAAAGGCGGTAAGATGACTCCCACACAAATTACCGCCAAGCAGTGCGACACCCTAACATTTATTAATCAGGACAGCGGCACGCGGGATATAGCCTTTGGCGTACACCCTCACCACGAGACCTATGCCGGGCAAGCTATCGTACCCGTAAGTAAAGGAAGGCCCGAGACGATAACGCTTTCCGAGCTTGGCACTCATAAATTCCACGACATTTTGCACGATCAAACTAAAGCCAGCTTTACCGTCAAGCCATGAGCAAAGGACGCTAATGCTTTCCGTGTTTAAAACCTACTACCAGCTCACCAAGCCCGGCATTATTTATGGTAACGACATTACGGTAGCGGCCGGCTTTTTGCTGGCCTCCCGGGGGCATGTCGACTGGGTGCTGTTTGTTGCTACGCTCGTCGGTATTTCGCTCGTCATTGCCTCAGCTTGCGTGTTTAATAACTTTTTGGACCGCGGCATCGACGAGCGTATGCAGCGCACCAGCAAGCGAGCGCTCGTTACTGGCGAAGTGTCCCCGCAGAGCGCGCTCGTATACGCATCTGTATTAGGCGTATTAGGTTTTTGGGTGCTGGCCTTCTTTACTAACATTTTGGTTATTATTATTGGCTTTATCGGCATTATCGACTACATCGTGCTGTACGGTATTACTAAGCGGCGCTCCACCTTTGGTACGCTCGTGGGCAGTATATCGGGCGCCACACCTATTGCCGCCGGCTACGTGGCAGCGTCGGGACGGTTTGACTCTAGCGCGCTGATATTGTTTCTTATTATGGCCGTGTGGCAAATGCCGCACTTTTACGCCATTGCCATGTACCGGCTTAAGGATTACTCTAACGCCGGTATTCCGGTGCTGCCAGCAGTAAAAGGCATGCACAGCGCCAAGGTGCAGATTGTGTTTTACACCGGACTGTTTGTGCTGGCTTGCCAGGCGCTCAGCGTGCTGGGGCATGCCGGTAACGTCTACCGGGGACTCACCCTGGCTATTAGCGCCTGGTGGCTGTGGCTGGGACTCATGGGCTTTAAAAAAGATACCGACGACAAACGCTGGGCGCGCAAAATGTTCTTTGTGTCGCTTGCGGTAATGCTCGTATTATCAGTTGCCGTGGCTGTTGGTTCCACCCTGCCGTAAAAATTGGTATACTGCTTATATTATGATTCTTATCTTTCACATCGCTATCGCCATTGCAAGCATCGCCTATGCGACCTATTTGCTGTTCTCGCCATCAGACACTAAATTTTATGTCAGCTACGCACTAGTAGGTCTCACGCTTATGAGTGGTACTTACTTGGTGGTAGTGAGCGGCGCGCCCATACTTAGCTCCTGCACCACCGGCCTTATATACCTCGCAATTGTCTCCACACAACTTGGCATTGCCCGCGCCCGCTGGGCCACACAGCGTGCCGAGCGCCACGAATAAAAACTGACGACCCTAAGTAAAGTGGGCCGCCAGTTTTTTAGCACAATGTGTGCGGCTTACAATTGCGCCGCCTGGCGCATGGCCGCGATGCCAAGCGCCCAGAGTGCAGCTGGCTGCGGAGCATGCAGTGCTGCAGTATCCGGACTCAATAAGTCGGCCTCCAATTGATCAATCGGGTACATACGCGCACCAACTACTTCGGATGCCTGCAGCTGCAAATCGGCAACCTCCAGGCCGCGCTGCAGCACCACAAAGTTGTCGCCCACCACACGGTGCATCCAGGCGCCATCCTCCATGGCCATCTCTACGGCCAGCATGCCGGCAGGTATAAACAGCCCAGGCGCAATGCGCAGCCCCACCTCCTCTTCGGTTTCGCGCACGGCTGCATCAAGATAACTTTCGTTTCTCCCCACGTGGCCGCCCACTGATATATCCCAGGCGCCGGGCATGATCTTTTTATCAAACGTTCGCTGCTGCTCAAGCACGCGCTCGCCATCGGTTATCCAAACGTGCACATCCCGGTGCCACATTCCTTCGCTATGGATTTCCGACTTTGACAGGACCTGTCCGGTTGGATTCCCGGACATGTCGACTATATCGAGTAACTCATGGCTTGTAGATTTTTGTGCTGACATAATTCCAACTCCTTGTTTACTTGGCGTTGGAAGCGCTTCCGTAATTACAATAGCCGCCCTGGCCCTTGCAAAATAGACAGTACGTTTTGAGGCATGTTTCGCTGACACAAGTGCCGCTGACGCAACTCATTTAGAGTCACCCTAAAATGACTCAAATGGTTTTGACATAACCAACAGAGGTGCATAAGATGAAGCTATGCACAACATCCAGCGCAAAATTCTCGGCAAGTTGCTGTACGCCAAATGGCTCGGCTATGCCCAGATGCGCCCGGCCGGTATCGAGAGCAACCATTACGCCTACCATCTGGACCAGTTGGTACGCACCGGTCTGGTTATCAAAAAAGATAAAAAATATTCGCTGTCGGCTCAAGGACTCAGCGCCGTAGACAGAATGAGCCAGGAAGAAATGGTCGACCGTGTGCAGCCGCGCATTGTAACTGCCGTCGACATCACCACCGACGACGGCCAGTCTTTATTATTCCGCCGCGGATTCCAGCCGTGTATGGTCTGCTCGGCTTCCCTTCCGGCAAAACACACCTCGAAGAGACACTAATGCAAGCCGCCAAGCGCGAACTGCAAGAAAAAACCGGCCTGGAGGGTATAAGCCTTACGCTGCGTGGCCACGTCTACATAGAAGCGCTCATGAACGGCGAACACGTCACTAAAGCGCTCTACCATATTTTTAGCGGATCCTTACAAGCGGCAACGCCAGTGACCGCCAGCCGCCGCGGTGAATGTCTCTGGGCAAACTACCGCAACTACCCGGCAAGCGAAATGATGCCCGGCTACCTGCACGTTAAAGCGCTGCTCAAAGAACATCCGTCGGCAATGTTCTTTGCCGAACTCAGCGAAGAAATTGACGGCCGGGAGTAGCTACATTGTGCCGGTCATTTGCATAGACTGACCCGCACAAGTAATCTTGGCAGCTTCTGTCTTGGTAATAAGATACGCCACTACGTGGAAGTGTGCTTCGTTCTCGCCGGCATGGGCCTCCATGGGCATAATCATCATGTGGTCGTAGCTGGCTTTGGGCAGCGGCAAACTATCAAACATATCGGTGTGCTTATTAAGATCAGTTTCGCCAACCAGGTACTCAATGGCAACCACTTTCCCCTGATACACATCGTAAATTGGGCCAGTTGGAATATCCTTAGGGATAATATACTGCTTGCCGCGGGCAACTGCGCACTCGGCGGTGATGGTTGCGTCTTTTGGCACAGTGAGCGTCTGAGTGACCGTCTGCTGGGTGGTAGTGGTCTGCATGCTGGTGGTATTCGCTTTTTTGCCCAGCTGATAGGCACCCATGACAAACAGGGCAAGCAGCAGCATGGCGCCGCCGACAATCAAAAATAATGGCAGAAGGTGCCGGCTCGGGCCGGGTGGCTTAGGCGGCGCCGGAGGCGTAAGTGACGGCTTTGGAATATCGCCCAGGGGCTTATCTTCAGGAAGTGCCGGCTTTTCCGGTACAGACAGCGCGGGAGCCGACTTTTCTGGTGCGGGGGCAGCAGGCGTGGGAGCAGGAGCCGTGGGCGTAGCCGGCTGGGGAGCGTCTGGTGCGGGAGCCGGTGCAGGTTGTGGTGGCATGAATTTAGCATAACCAGTTATACTATAGGCAGTCAAGCTCGCAGCCTGTGCGGGCATTGGTATAATAATGACGCGATTCAAAATTGGACAAAAACTACTTGCACTGCTGCTCGCCGTATCACTCGGCCCGTTAGTTGTCGTAACGCTCTTTTTAGTTAACAGCGCCCAGCACAAACTGCGCACCGACGCCGTTAACCAGCAAAAACAGGCCGCCATAAACGCAGCCGACCGCGTCGACACTTTTTTGGGCGACAAAACAGACATTCTTATATTTCAGTCGCAAACCTCGGCTGCCCGGCAGTTCGATATTCCCAACACTAACCTCAATCTGGCCGCCCTCGTAAAACAAGACCGCGACATCCAGCGCGTATCTCTGGTAGACAAAACGGGCATGGAACGCGTAGCAGTCGATCAAAACGGTCTGATTGCCAAGCACGAAAACGTCAGCAGCAGCGACCCCTTTAAGTCGGCCACCTTTTTGGCGGGCAAAGAATACATAGGCCCGGTGCAGTATGTAAACGGCAAGCCGCACGTAGTTATTGCCGTACCGCTTATTCGTTTTACCGAACAGCAAGACCTCACCCATCTGTCCACGGCCGAATTTGGCACGTACCGCTCGGCCGACGATATCCAGGGTGTCATGATTGCCGACTTTAGTCTGGCTAATTTGTGGCAGTCGGTGTTGGCTACCAAAATCGGCAGCGACGGCTACGCCTATGTAGTAGACGATAAAGGCAATCTTATCGCCCACCCCGATAGCGCTTTTCTGTCGTCTCACCGCGACGTCTCTAGGGTGCACGAGGTTGCCGAATTTTTGGCGAGCCAAAACAGTGCCGATATTGGCCGGTCCGAAAAAGGCGTACCGGTGCTGGCCAGCTACAAGGCTATCACGCGCAGCAGCTGGGGCGTTATCGTGGAAGAACCCACTGCAAGCGTGTTCGCCAGCGTAAACTCTATTTACCGCATAGGTGTCGGCATCATGATAGGCGTAGCCATAGTCGCCATCGTGTGCAGCCTGCTCTTCCGCCGTCAGCTGCTGGTGCCCATTCAACTCATAGCCGCCGGCGCCATGCGTATTGGGCGGGGCGACTTCCGCTATAAAATTCCGGTGCGCACCAATGACGAACTCGGCGACCTCGCCCACAGCTTTAACAGCATGGGCGGCAGCCTAGAAGCATTCGTGCATGACCTCCAAAAACGAAACGCCAGCCTCAGCGAAGAACGACGCAAGCAATCGAGTATTCTCGAAAGTGTGAGCGATGGCATTATCGCTATTAACAAAAAGGGCGAAATTGTGCTCATCAATGCCCCGGCAGCCGCACTCATTGGCAAAAAACCTGCCGACCTCACCGGCGCCAGCTTCCGCGAGCATTTTATCTTGATGGTAAACGAGCGTCCTTTTGCGCTTAATGTAACCCGGGCCGGCATCTACCATTACGACGATCTGGTGCTGCCCTACGCCGACAAGCTGTCCTACCTTGAGCTGGTGGTAGCAGTAGTAGAAGACATGCAGGACATTGCCGCAATTATTACCGTACACGATCTTACCCCAGGCCGCGAACTAGAGGTGATGAAGCTCGACTTTGTGGCCATTGCCGCCCACGAACTGCGCACACCTCTCACGGTGGTGCGCGGCTACCTCGACCTCGTAAACAGCTCGCCGGAAATCTCCCGGCTTACAGTTATGAACCTCGAATACTTACAGCGGGCACAAAGCGGCGTTTCGCAGCTGAGCGGTCTGATTAACAACATCTTAAACGTGTCACGCATCGAACGCGGCACCCTGCATGTTAACCTCACCAAAGTAGACCTCGGCGAAATTCTTGCGCGCGCCGTTGTGCAGCAGCGAGTGAGCGCCGTGCTAAAGCAACAGCACCTTGGCTACGCACCGCCCAAAGAACAAACCTTTGTAGCGGCAGACGAAAGCGCCATAAACGAAGTGGTAACTAATCTTATAAACAATGCCATTAAATACACCCCAGAAGGCGGCCACATTAGCGTCGCTGCCGAACGCGTGGGCGACTTTGTTCGGGTCGAAGTAGGCGACGACGGCCAGGGCATCCCTGACGGCGCCAAGGCTAACTTGTTCACCAAGTTCTACCGCGTCGAAAACAGCATGACCACTGGTAACCGCGGCACCGGCCTTGGCTTATTTATATCAAAAAGTATTATCTCGTTGCACCACGGCGAAATTGGGGTAGTATCAAAGTTAGGCGAAGGCTCTACCTTCTACTTTACCCTACCGCTTTACGATGAGCGTACCCAACATAATGTAAACAAAGAATCAGAGGAGCTCGACGATATTCATGGCTGGTTTCCAAAACGTACTAATCGTTGAAGACGAGGTAATGATCCGCGAGCTGTACTACCTCGCGTTACAAAAAGCGGGCTATACCGTAAAATTGGCCGGTGACGCCACCGGCACTTTTAAAGTTTTAGAATCATTTCAGCCCGACATCGTCTTTCTGGATATCATGCTGCCGGGTATGTCTGGCATAGACATTCTGAAGAAACTACGAAACACCCCCGAGTATCACTGCCAGCAGACCAAGATTGTGCTCATTACCAATCTCGGCCAGCAAAACCTCGCCGACGTCGCCCTGGCGGAACGTGCCGACGGCTACGTTATTAAAGCGGATATTGTCCCCAAAGACTTAATCCGCATTATCCACTCGCTGGAAAAGGATACTGGGCCTCCCACAGCAGATTTTAGCGCTGGCGCTGGCCAGTAGCTCAGCTCCATCGGCGCCAATGACAGCGCGATCTGCAATCATTTAATGTCCCTTTTTGCTCCGTCAAAAAGGGACGAAAAACCTCT
Source organism: Bacillota bacterium (assembly GCA_035478295.1). Lineage (GTDB taxonomy): Bacteria > Patescibacteriota > Saccharimonadia > Saccharimonadales > UBA4665 > PMNU01. Next base: position 49,609 of record DATIJU010000022.1, read on the forward strand.
CGGGCCAGCGTCAAGAACGTTACTGGCTTGTATGGGGTTTCTTGGCGCCAAAAGAACTCCCTACGGGAGGTCCCGAATAGCTACATAAGAATATTCGGGACACGCTTTTGGCTGATTCCAAGAAACCCCATACAAGCCAATCAGTTCCTGCCGAGGGCCCGACCTCCTCGGAAGTTACAAGCCAGAACCCGTAGCCTCCTCAGTATTTACTGAGAGCGTTGCAATCGCCACAGTCCCCTTCCGACGGGGTTCGGGGCCTGGAGTAAAAACAGATTGAGCGGCAGAATACTTTTTTGGAATCAGCCAAAAGCTTGTCCCCATATTCTTAATGTAGTTATGGGGACCGACCGAAGGGAGTTCTTCTGCCGCCGAAAAAGGTATTTGGCGGCTAGTCATGTTCTCCCGTTAAAGCCCCGAGAGTTTTTGGCTACTTTTTGCGGGACAAAAAGTAGCATTGAAGCGGGTGCCAGCCGCGCTGGCATGGTGCCGATGGAGCTGGGAGCTATGAGCCCCGAGCTACGAGCTACTGCGCAAAGGGTTGCGTGCGGCCATCAGGTATGTATATAGTGTTTATTATGCAAGAGTTATCTCGCGCCGCTCAACAGATTATTGGCCTTACCCGCCTTATTCTCGTCGTACCCTACGACGCAGCGCTGAGCAACATGCCATAAATAACAACGTCACTGGATATAACAACGAGCTCAGCCACAAGCAGGGCTCGTTTTTTAAACCAGAAGAAAGGGTGAGAAACATACTACTATGATAAGCAGGAACGGAAGAAGAGCTGGCCGCGAGCCGGTAGCCGGCCATCGCCGCACAGAGTCGGGCGCAAGAGCTGGTTATGGCAAGGCGGCGCCGCCACAAGCTAAGCCGCCCGAGAGCTTATTTGTACCTGGACTGACCGCCGAAGCGGTGGCTGTCATAGCTGGCGCTTTGGTTATGTGTGAGGTTGAGCCCAAATTGGAAGCCTGGAGCCTGCCGAACCGTCCGCGGCTACATAGCCGGGGGGACGTGACGGCCGGCCTGGACAAGCGGCCCAGCCCGGCCGCGCGCACAAAGTGGCTCGTTGGCGTACCTTATGTCGGCAAGGTAACACTTGAAAGTTTGGTCCATGCTAAACCTGGCCGTGATCCGTTCGAGTCGTTGACGGCGGCCGATACTAGGCTTGGCGTTCGGTCGGTGGTTGCGTCATTTGACGAGGCACGCCCTGACTTTACCGTAACGGGCGCACAGCAGCCAGAGACCTATAGGTATTACCGATCGCCCGCAATGGCCGACTTGCCTGTTGTAGTTCGCGAGCGGCGGGTAGTGGGTGCCGCGCGCCATGTGGTGCTTTCTGACCCTGATCTCCGTCCTGCTGCTCGCTGGCATGTTGCCGAAGTGGCGCTCCATTCGGCGTTTGCTATTGATGTGAGTTGGCAAGAGGCGTTTCTTGACGAAACGCCTGAAAACGGCGGCACTATTAGCCACGATGCCGCACAATTTGTAATGGACGCAATCGCTGCCGCCGACCCCGAGGTTATAGTACCGGTTGCGAGCAGTCTGGTGCTAAAACAGTCTTGGCCTGCTAGCCCTGCTGCGGCAGCTGCATAGTTTCGGCCAGTATGGGATGGACTTCGGCCAGTTTTTCGTGCATGCGCTGCACGAGTTCCGCTGCTGCATCCTTTTCGGATGGCAGACCGATGCTTGCAATATCGGCGGCGCTTGTGGTTACGCTCCAGCGCAACCGGTGTCCGGCGAGGGTGGCATATTGCGATTCTTGCATAAAGCCTGCGCGCTGCAATAGGCTGTAAAGCTCCAGGCTGGCGTCAAATGCCAGCTGAAATTTGTCGGTAAGACCAGCGTCATCAATCACGTCGGGCATATCGTATCCATAGCGCGGCGTGAGTGCTTGATGGCTGGGCTTGCGCACTAAGTGGCTGGCAAAAGCCTGCAGCTGTGTGTAGTCGCTGAGGACATCCCACGTATAACGGGCACACTGCAGTGCGTCTTTAGGGCCGCTGCTTAAGTAGGCTTCGATAACTTCTAGTTTGCGGGTGTAGGGCCAAGCCCCGGTTTGCGTGCGCAGTTCGGACAACGGTAGGTTACTGTCGCTGTAGAGCATGGCGGCTACGAGATCAAACTCGTTGCGCGGCCAGACGTCGGCCAGTTGTACTAGCTCTACGGCAGCGGCATGGTGTGCTGGCAGGTGTTCTTGCGTAAGCGTCGTAAGTGTCGGCGAGCTCTGCCGCTCAAGCTGTTCCCGGAAGGCTTCGTCCGCGGCTGCGTGTACGGCCATAGGCGTGAGGGGCGCTAACAGTGCGCTGGCTTCGATGTCGCCGTGTCCTTGCTCTGCGAGGTAGAGGCTTAGCTGTTTACGCATGTCGGCCTGTAAGCGTAAAATGGCCTCGATGTGCAGTTTGTATTGACGTTTAAGGTCATCGTCGAACGCGCCGGGAATGTAGTACTCGGGCAGTGCGGCGGGAGGCGTGGACGGTTCGGCGACAGTGGCAGAAGGTGCGGCTACGGCCTGGGCGGCGGGCATGGGCATTTCCAGCTGCGGCGGCGGAGGTAGCAAGGGACTAATTTTTTCCCACAGCAATGACTGCACGGCTTCAATTTCCATGGGGCGGTCGCCGCGCACGCAGTCGATACGTTGGTAGTCCTTCGGAAAGAGCTGAGTCATGTCGTCGTAGACGGCAAGTGCCTGTTCAAGGTGCTTGGGGTCGCTCTCGTGGATGTCGCGGGCTTTGCCGCTTTGTTCCATAAAATGCTGGGCTATATCGAGCGGTACGCGCAAAACGAAGCTTAAGTCGGGGCGCGGCAGCTTGAGCATCTCGAATTCAAGGTTGTCGAGCCAGATAAAATAACCGCGGCGTTCTTCCGGGGTGCGGAATTTGGTACCCTGGTGGGCCATGCTGGAGCCGGTATAGCGGTTGCTGAGAACAATTTTGCCCTGCTCTAGTGCCTGGCGGATTTTCGGTGCGGCTTCAAATCGATCGAGTGCGTAAAACAGAGATGAAGTGTACGGCCCAACGGCAGTGATACCGCCATAAGCGCCGCCGAGGTATTGGCGCACAAAATAGCTGGAGGGTTCGTCGTAGCGCGGAAAATCAAGCGTAACGACATCGTAACCGGCTTCACGCAAACGTTTTTCGAGCAAGTGAAACTGCGTGGCTTTACCAGAGCCATCCACTCCTTCTAAAATAATAAATGTCCCCTTCGGTACTGCCATATCTCTCCCTGGGGCCGCGCGCGGCCCTTACCTCAAGCCATAGACTATGGAGGTATTTAGCCACACTGTAGCCATAATTGCAATAAAAGTAGCTATTTTTGCACGCGGTAGTGGAGCAGGATGTTGTTGTCGCCTAGACGCTCGCTACTCTCGAGGGTAATCTCGGCTTGCAGTGCGGTGTTAAATAGCCCTTGTCCTGCGCCGAACACTGTTGCCTGGACGTCAATATACAGATCGTCGACAACACCTGCGGCCATAAACATGGTGTATATCTGTGTACCGCCGCAGATGGCCAATTGCTCCAGGCCTTCGCTGTCTAGGCGTTTTACGAGCGCTGCCGGCGGCTCGTTGACCGCCTCAATCTCGGGATAGTCGGCAAGTTCGGTTGGATTTGGAGTGTATACGAACAGCCGTCGTCCTGGCATACTTTTGGTAAACACCGACTTGTACTTGCGGGCAATGGTGAAGAATGTGTTGCGGCCCATTACCATGTTGTTGGCCGGTTTTACCAGACGGGTAAACACTTTTTGGTCGTCCTTGTTGGTCCATTCGGTCGCCAGGTGATCGCTGCCCTTGCCGATAAACCCATCGGCGGTCATGGCTGCTACGATAAATACATTCATGCCAGTACTCTCCTTACTTTTTTGCCAGCTGCTTCGAGCAAGGCTACGGCGTAGCCCTCCGAGTGGTCGACGCTATATACAAACTCGACAATATCAGTTTGCGACAAAATACGAGCGCAGGTGGGGCATGGCATGAGGTTTATAAACAGCGTGGTACCCGCCATGTCTATCTTGCGCCCCTGCCGCTGGGCTTCTATGAGCGGCCACATTTCGGCGTGGACGGTGTCGTAATGGTTGAGATCGTTGGGAGGTGAAAAATGCTTCTCGCGCGCGCTGCCATGGAGCATGGCGTAGGTTTGATACGGTACTACTTTATTAAAGGTAGAGATAAGCAAACGAAAGCGGTTATTGGGCAGCCGTCGGCCGAGTGCGGTGCCGGTTTGGAAGCTGTAATCGTAGGAACGCGTGGCGCTTTTGCCAGCAATATCGAGCATTTCGGCTTCGGAGAAGCTGTGTTGGTTGAGCATTTGCAGCGCGTCCAGGCGCTCGACTATCTGCGCATCGGCTTTGGCTTCGTACTCGCGAGCCTCGGCTTCGTCGCTAAACGGCGAAACCATATCATATGGCGTTTTGCTTGCCATCAGGGCGTAATAAGCGGCGGAGGTGTGAAATACGTGCTTCCACGAGCCGTTCACGACCACAACGCGCTTAAAAGGGACTTTTTCGAGGATGTAGGGCAGTTCGCGCTGTAGGTAGCTGAGCGTTGCGATCTGCCGAACGCTGCTGCCGGCATTCACCTGGTTGATAATTTTTTGCACGGTAGCAAGCTGCAGGGTGCGAAACTGCGGCTGCTCCTCAAACCCGTCTATAAACGGCTCTTTGGCCAGACCGAGCACGATGTTCCCCTGTGGCAGGTAGGTTTTGACCAGTTCTTTAAAACGTGCGGCGCTGAGCTCGCGAGGGGCGGCAATAAACACTGCCTTTAGCTCGCGCAGCGGCTTTTTGCTGCCAAATGCCAGCTCACCCCAGTCAAATGTTGCTGTACTCACCTAGGTATTGTCCTTGTATTTTTCTTCAAACTTTTTATCCAGCTCTGCAATTTTCTGCTGTTGCTTCTTATACAGTTCAACATTTTCGAGTGGCGTGTATTTGAGCTTGCGGTAGTTCCATACGCTGAGATCGGGTGCATCGAACGGTATGCAGTGAAAGTGAATGTGGTCGCTCACGGTACTTTGCGCGGTTACACCGTCCTTCAGGACAAACTGTACGCCCTTAACCCCGTGCACTTTGCGGACGAGCTTCTTGGCAATATACATACACTTGCGGATGGTGTCCCACTCAAGAGCTGTCAGCTCTTTTACTGAGCGAATATGACGTTCGGGGACGATTAAAAAATGTCCGTCTATGTAGGCGAACAACGAAATGGTCAAGATAATGCCATTTTCTCTAAAAAAGATGTATTTTTCGCGCGGTTCGCAAAATGCACAGGCATCAACACTCTTCCAAACGGCGTCGTACTGATTCGTAAACCGGGCGTCGCGGTAAAACTCCTGCTTTTTTTGTTCTTCTGGCGTGAGTTTCACGGGCTATCGCTCCTTGAGAGGGTCTTTGCGCAGCTCCATAAAGTCTTTAAAGATATCGCCGAGCTGCCCGCCGATAGCACGCTGCACAATTTTAGTAGTAGAGAGAGCGGTAGACTGCCGGTCTACCACTTTCATTTCGCCGCCATACTTGGTCACCAGCTTGTACTCTTTGGATTCCTTATACGCTGCCGCCCACTCTTCTTTGACGGTAATGAATACGTCGGGCTTAAGGAGCCCCAGTGTTGGCACGCAGCTGGGCTCGGGTAATATAGTCACAAAGTCGACGCTGCGCAGATATGTAAGCATTTCGGCGCGAATTTTTTCGTCCAAAATAGGCTTGTTGGGGCCTTTTACTTTACGGATAGCTTCGTTGCTACTGACGCCCACCACCAAGATATCGCCCTCTTTTTTAGCCTCTTCCATGTAGCGGCACTGTCCGACGTGTAGTAAGTCCCACGAGCCTGCGGTAAAGACAATTTTTTTGCCTTTTTCTTTGAGCTGCTCATGCAGCGTAATCAGGTCGCTCTGCGATATGAGCCGTTTTTTCCAGGCGGTGGCCATTTCCTTACATCTCCCTTAGTCGTGAATATAGTATGTTATTTTTGCTGTTTTTTCACAAGTGCCGAAGAGCGCGGGTGTTGCTGCACTAATAGTAATATGGTATAGTATATTCAAATATGGAAGCGTCCTTGGAACAGCTTGATTTTGTGCATACACCAACGGTGGTGCATGAGCTGTGTCTGATAGATTTAGAGCGAGCCTTCCACGAGGCGCAAACCGCAGAGCTACGGGGCGACATGCTCACTCCGCAAGATTTTGCAGTTGCCCTTGCGCTTACCGAGGCGTGCGCGGCCCGAGGGGATGACCCATTCTTACTTGACGAGCTGCGTACTTTTTGGTTTACGAAGGAAGATCAGTCCACTACAAGAGGCTCCTTTATGGCGGCTACCTGGGCGCTCAGTATGCGCGGTGACGAAGTGGCGTTTGGTCATATGGAGGCTCGACTCGAAAGAGTGAAGCAGTCGCAGCAGGTTGAGTTTGCTGGTGGTTCGTCCTATATGATTGAGTCGGTTGAACAGTCGCAGGAGCTCAACGCGTTAGTGATGCTCTGTGCGCGCGACGGCGTTGATGCCACGCCCTGGGTGGAAAAGTTTGCGACTACGCCCGAACAGGCGACACTGGCCATGCTTTTGTACTACCAGACAAATCTGGTGACTGCAGAGACACCTGAGGCCGAAGCCGAAGCACTTGATCGACTTGAGACCACTGTGTGTACGGCGTTGTTTGCCGACCATTTGTTACCGTCTTTTGCCGAGGATGTGGCCTATGTGGCACTTACGATTGCAACCGACCCTGATACTCGAGATCTTGCGGCCCGCGCCTTTCTTGAGGCTCAAAATGCTGATAGTGGCAGAGCCGAAGATCAGCTCTTAAATACACTGGACGTCGGTGTACTCCTAGCTGCCGATCCACAACTGGCAGCCTATGTTGAGCCGCTAGATAACTACATCAATGCCTACGCGGCGCGCGTTCTCGATGACGGCGGACGTGCTCATAAAGTATGTCGTGCCCGGCTTAAGTGGGATTCGCTACGCGACGCGGCACGAGGCCTACCTTCGTCGGAAGTGATTGCATGGCTTGAAGCGCGCATGGCGGTAATGAGCAGTGCAGCCCTCGCGTCCGAGGCAAGCGCTGATACGAGTACCGGAGCAGAGGGCACGCCTATAAAAGAATCCGAGGAGCAGGAGGCGCCCATTGTACTTAAGGATAATGTGCTTATCGCTTTGACGGCCGCTGCTGCAGCTGCTGGCCGGGTCGAAGACGTGTTCGATTATGTGAATAACATGACATACGAAGAGTCGGATCTTCAGGCATTTCAAGCCGCTATCGCGGCCGCAGACCCCGAGACGGTGGCCGCAATACAGGAGAAAGTTGCCAGCAGTCCCGAACGCGTCGCTATTACCGTGCGAGAAGAGTTTGCGCTTAAGAGTGCCGAAGACGGCGGCGATAGCGCTGCACTTATAGAAGTTCTAAATGAAGTAATAGGTCGCATACACAGACTGATTGCCCAGGCTGGCGAAGGCAACGAATACGAGCAGGAAGACGACACACAAGTAGAATCTTGGGATATTGAGAGGTGGGAAGATCGGGCGCTACGTGCACTGCGCGGTATAGAAAAGGCGGCTCCCGACGAGTATCTCCCGCGTGTAGAGGCCTACCTGCTGGCCATGCGTGCCGGCGGTTCGGTGCACGACACCATTGAATGGTCGGAGGAACTGCTGAGCGGGGGCTATGCTCATGAAGTAAGCAACGCCCATCAGCACCTGGCAGAAGAGAGTCCCGAAGATCGTCTGCGGAGCGCGGTAGCACTCACCCAGACGCTAAACGACTACCTGTATCCGCTTAGCTAACTGGCGTTTTGTAAGTAGCTCGACGGTGCGCAGGTAGTGCTCGTTTTGCCCTAGGTACTCGTAGGGGTTGTGCAACAAAAATTTGTAAAAATCGTACACCAAAAACATATCAATCATTGATTCCAGTATATTAATATCGCCGTGCTCGGTAATGAGCCGGATGTTGGTGAACGAACTTGCGCCGCGCTTGGTATAGCCGGAGTGCAGAAAGTATTTACGCACCTTCTCTTCGGATTTGTATTTGCAGTCTACTATTAAGAATGCGAGTGTGCGGGCAATGTCGAAGAGCGGATGGCCCCAGGCGCATTTTTCGAAGTCTATGACGCCGGATATACGTTCGCCTGCAAATAAAATATTGCCGCGCACAAAATCCATATGTAACCAGTGTTGCCCGGGCAACCCTTCGGCTAATTTAAGCAGGCGCACAAGGCCGCTGAGTGTGCGCTGCGGAAGCTGTAACCCCAGTTTTGCCTCCATGGCGGCGCAGACGTTGGGGCTAGTAAAGTAGCGATGCATACGTTTTTGCAATGCCAGGTACTCGTTGGCTACCTGCCCTCCCTGTCTCCTTGGTAAGTCGGTGAGCGCGGCGTGCATGTCGCTGAGCGCGCCGCCCAACGCCTTGATGTGCGTCTGTGTATAAGCTTCCCACGGTATAGTTTTGCCTGGTAGATAGCTGTAAAGCGCGCCGTATTTGTGCCGGTGGTGTGACTGCAGGTGCACAATGCGTTTGTCTGTTTGTGTGCGTACCACCAGTCCATGGTCGTGCAGCCAGGAGGCCACATATTCGGCATTTTTAATTTTGGCTACAATACCCGGTTCGCTTTTATAGAGGATCAGATTTAACCGTCGGCCATCCTCAAGTGTTACAGCGTGTGATTCGTTGCGATAGCCTTTTTGGACGGCGCTGAGGGTACCATTGTGCAGCCCGTAGGCGGCGAGAATGCGACGGAGGACGGGATCGCTGCTCATTGGCTTAGTATAACTGCTTATTGCATAAAGTTGCGTATATTGCTATTTTTTTAACATAAGGAGACAACCATGTCTATAGCCCTCCCTACTGCTGAAGCCAACCATCGCCTGCTCCGTGCGTATAACCTCCAGGGTTCGTACTTGCCCGATGTGCCTATATGTCCGGATTTGGGGATCGCAGCAACCCAGATGATTCGTGCGACGCAGCCTATGGAGCCGGATGTACTTGCTCGCCTACCCTATGCCGTCGATACGGTTACGTTACGCAGTTACGGGAATGATTCCCTGCTCCATTATCGTCCCGACAGCTTGCCGATCAGCGACGAAGATCGTCGCCGTAAACTAGGCGTGGTTACCGTTGGTTTGCTCACGGCGATAGATCAACTCGCTTTAGGACCGGACGGAGCCAGACTGCCTGACGAAATCCCGAGGCTTTTGCCAGATGACGAGCCTATTCGCCGCGCTGTAGTTTGGCTCGGCCTGCCTGGTAACGCATTACTCTGCGAACGCGCTCTTGCATTTGCGAGCCGGGCAATATATGGCCGTGTAGAGTCGAATCCGCAGGTTGCTGCATATAAAAATAGCATGGAGCGCACCGCTCGTGCATACAATACGGCTGATTTTGCTGCCAGGCCCGAACTCCGAGGTGAGTTCAATAGCGAGGTGGCCAACAAACGACTAGATGTCTCGCGGCATTTGCGTAGTGTGGTGACGCGAGAGCTGGAATTGGCGGCAATGCCGGCTCTCCATGTGCGCGGGCTCCCGCTGTCACAACATCAATTGTTTGTGTTCGGGCACAACCTTACCCGTCCGGCGGCGGCTTCGGAATGGAACGAGCCACTCCCCATCCTCTAAAATCGTGTTGTAAAATATTGCCGCCCCTGGCTGCTTACGCTTAATACCCGTATACTGGAGCTATGACACATCCGGAGTACGAGTATCTTAAGCTCATGGTGGAGATATTAAAGGAGGGTAAGACCAAGCCAACGCGCGGTATTCACCCTATTAAGTCTATCTTTGGGGCCCAGGTGCGCTTTGATATGCGGGCCGGCTTTCCGCTGATGACCACCAAAAAAATGCCATTTAAGATACTGCTGCACGAGCTCCTGTGGTTTATTTCGGGCAGCTCCGACGTTACCTATCTGCACGAGCACGGCATTAAGTACTGGGATGGTTTTTTGCACGAAGGCAGCAATGACCTGGGTCGTATTTACGGCGTACAATGGCGGCACTGGCTGCGGCCGGACGGCAGCGAGTTTGACCAACTGGCCTGGGCAATCGACCAGCTCAAGACTAATCCTGACTCCAAGGGCATTATTGTGAACGCCTGGAATGCTGGCGAGCTGGGCGATAAACGCTGGAACCCCAGCGATTACGGCGATATGCGCCTGCCCCCCTGTCACACTATGTTTCAATTTGACCTTACTAAGGGTAAACTGCGCCTTATGCTGTACCAGCGCTCGTGGGATGTATTCTTGGGCGCACCGTTTAATATTGCGCAGTACGCTATGCTGCTGCACATGGTGGCGTACCTTATTGGCGCCGAGCCGCGTGAGTTAATCGTGTCGGTGGGCAATGCTCACCTGTACGTAAACCACATTGAGCCGGCAAAAGAGCAGCTTAAGCGCAAGCCCTTCCCGCTGCCGAAGCTCAAAATTAGCGGTGACGTACAGAGCATTGATGATTTTCGTGAGGAAAATTTCGAGCTTATCGGCTATCAAGCGCACCCTCGTCTTAAGACAGACCTGGTTTTGCTTTAGGCCATTTATTACACGTGCATGTTCGCTTCCTGTATACTGCTTATGCTAATAACTAAAGGAGCATGAACCATGATTCAGCATGTCAAAAAAATAGTAGTCCTGCCCGTTATCATTGCCGCCTTAACCCTTGGAGCTGTTGCTTGGACCACCGGCCCGCGCGCCAGTGCCGACACCGCAAGCACGGCTAGCCATGGCAATAATGCAAGCGTGGTGGGTGCCTGGGAAATAACCGCCGTTGCTCCTTATGCACCGCACTTATTTACCTTTAATGCCGACGGCACTATGCTCAGCACTAATCCTACTAATGTCCAAGAAAACCCTGCCAAGCCGCATGGCGGCACGAACGACAGTGTAGGCATGGGCGTTTGGAAAACGGTAAACGATCACGGCAAGACTTATGTGGTGGGCACATTCGAAGAGCTTAATGCACTTGCCGACAACCATCAGCCTACCGATACGCTTTCGGTAAGCTTTAAAATTAGCGTTACCGGCGACACCCTAGACGGCCCCGCCGTTGCCAAGCAGGGCGCGGAGGTTAACCCGTCGCACCTGCATGGCACGCGCATAAGCGTCGACAACGCGGCAGTCAACTCGCTGTAACGATTGCCCGAGTGCTTCTGAATCCAGAAGTTCTTCCTAAAAAGGATGCCGTAACTGGCATCCTTTTTAATGTTACTTTTGCTCCGCCAAAAGTAGCATTAAAAGCAATTGCTATTCGCGCTGTCCGTGGTGCGGATGGGGCTGGCAGCTACAAGCTCAAGCCGAAGCCACTAGTTCTTCGTAAACTGCAAGATAATCGCGGCACATACGGCTGGTAGTAAAACGCAGCTCAAAGTCGTGACGACACACACTACGGTCAATAGTGTGCACCTTGCGTAAGGCGCTCGCTAGGCCGGCTACGGTGGCATCGTTGGTGTCCTTTTTAGGTACTACGATGCCGGTGAGCCGGTTTTTGATAATTTCGGGGATGGCGCCACTGCTGAGTCCGATAACGGGCGTACCGGTGGCTAGTGCTTCAATTAATACCATGCCGAATGGCTCATTAAAGGTGCTGGGCACGATGAGCGCGCGGGCATTGCCCAGGAACGCCTGTTTTTCGGCATCGGTGCGCACAAAGCCGACATATTCGATGAAGGGGTCGTTGAGTGCTGGCAGAATATACTTGAGCCAATAGTCGTCCTTGCCGCCGGCATAGTGCTTGCCAGCTAGCTTGAGCGTAAGCGGCTTGCTTGCGGTTTGGTTATACTTTTGCACCGCGGCAATTGCTAGGTGTACGCCTTTGGCTTCGATGATGCGGCCTAGGTATGCAGCGTAGCCGCCGGACGGCTTCTTGAGCGGCTGGAGCGTGTTTTGGCCCATACCATGATAGACATTAGCGACCCAATTAGTGCCCGCAGGCATGCCAGCGCGTTGTGCGAGCGACAGCGATACCCAGTTGAGGTGCTTATATTTAGGAAAGACGTTTTTATATTTGACTAAAAAGTTAAACGGATCGTGATGTGTGAACACTACCGGACGACTGCAGAGTGCGGCAAAAGGAAGCGCGACGTCTTCTTCGTTGGTATAGACATGCACGACGTCTAGTTCGCCTCGATTGGCCATAGCGTAGGCTTTGGCGATCAATTCGGCTTGCACCTGGCGTGCGAGCGACACGAAGGTTACGGGGTGCTTTTTGAGCAGGTCGGTGTAGGAGTCGCCGCGGCCGTCAAGTTCTTGCTCGAAGAGCGACAGGTTGGCAGTGACGTTTGTAACCGTGGTGTCAACCGGGCCGGGCGAAAAGAGCGTTACATCCTCGCCGAGCGCCTGTAGCCCTTCGGCGAGTTGTAGGGCAAGTGCGGCCGGCGAAAAAATAACGTCCGGCAAAATATCCCTATGCATAAAAATATGCGGGATGACGATGCCGATTTTCATAAGGTGTGGTTCCTGGCCGCAGCGGCGGCTAAGGGGTTACTTGGTGTCCTCGTCCTTGTCGTCTTTGTCCAGAAAGCTAAGGTCGAGCTCGTCGGCGCCCATTTCGTCTTCGGCGTAGTAGCCGTCTGCTGCGTTTTCGTCATCGGTTTGTGCCATGCTATAGTGTCCCCAAAATTAGCTAACGTTCTTCAAGATAAGTATGGCCTACCGTACCGCTGTTGTAAAGGGTGAGGCTCGGTAGTTGTCGCTTTACTGATCTTGCTACACTAGGAGCGTCATGATTAAAATTGATACTTCGCCGCGACGGTCCTTGCTACTCTTGCTGCTGTCTAGCGGCATAGCCGTACACGGTTTGCTTATGATTGGCAGTACGCTGGTGGAGCAAATGGATGCTCGGTTGGGCCGGCACTTCGTACATGTAAATAGCTTTGCGCTGGACTCGTCTATTTTGTTCGGCTTGACCCTTTTGTACCTGAGTACACTGCTTCGCCGCGGTAAGCGGACGGCGTGGGCGGCGGCCCTGCTTATTTATGGCGTTATCGTAGCCGTCGCACTTTATCGGATAGGCGATATTACTGGTGCGCATCATCCACTGGCGGTTGGCGCTCGCACATTGTTGCTACCGCTGCTTGCGGTGGCGGGGCTATGGGTACTGCGCGGACATTTCACAGTACGTAGTGACCTGCGAAGCTTCACCTTCTCGCTGCGGTTTATAACACTCGTTTTGGCAGTAGCCTTCACGTATGGCACGGCTGGCTTCGTGCTGTTGGACCGTCACGATTTTCACCAGGAAATAACCGTACCCGACGCCATGCACCGCACTATCGACCAGTTTGACCTTACGACGAGCCATAATTTGCGGCCATCGACCCGTCGCGCACGATTATTTTTAGACTCGTTAAGCGTAGTGAGTATGGGGGCGGTAGGCTATGCAGTGGTGTCACTGTTTCAACCTATTCGGGCGCGTCTCGTGGATGGTGCACGCCAGCGGCAACTAGCACATTCACTTCTTGATCGTCACAAGGGCAGCAGTGAAGACTTCTTTAAATTGTGGCCGCACGACAAGCTTTATTTTTTTAACTTATCGCATACTGCGGGTTTGGCGTATGGCGTATATCGAGGAGTGGCATTGGTGGTGGGCGATCCGTTTGGCAGGCGCGAAGCTTTCGACAGTTTGCTGACAAGCTTTACGGAGTTTTGCCGCACTAACGATTGGCTGCCGGCGTTTGTGCATACCGAACCCAAATACATGGAGCTGTACAAGAAGCACGACTTCGATTTGCAAAAGATAGGCGAAGAAGCGGTGCTGCAGGTGCCGCATTTTGTAGCTCACGGACGCACCAGTAAATATTTTCGGCAGATCAGTAACAAGTTCAAGCGCCAGGCTTGCGTCGCCGAGCTGCTGCAACCGCCTCACAACGACGCTGTTATCGCTCGTTTGCGGGCAATCTCCGACGACTGGCTCAAACAGCCCGGCCGTGCCGAGCGGCGCTTTTTGATGGGTCATTTCACGCCTTCATACATGCAGCAATGTCCGGTTATGGTATTGCGTGATGCTGCGGGCACTATCCAGGCATTTATAAACCAGGTGCCGTCGTTTGATCCGCACGAAGCTAACTTCGACTTACTGCGACATACCCACGAGAGCCCAGGTAACGCCAACGACTTTCTACTCATGCAATTTATAGAGTATCTGCATATGCAGGGTTACGAGCGGGTTAATCTAGGGCTTTGCCCCTTATCTGGGCTTGATGGTGCCGACGAAGAACGCTCGGTAATTGATAGTGCGCTGCGTTTCTTATATGCGAACGGCGACCGGCTGTACTCGTTTAGCGGTTTGCGCCGCTTTAAGGCTAAATATGAGCCTGAATGGAGCGGACGTTACATCGCTTACCGCGGTGGTATCCGGGGTTTTACCCGAGTGCTCAACGCACTGAATAAGGCAATGAAGGTTTAGTCATCGAGGTCGTCTTCTTCAAGATCGGGCGGGAGTGGGAAGAGTGTACGGATGTAGTCGGTCACAATAAGACTACGTTCGCCCCGTCCCGCGGTCGAACCGCGGCGGCCCTGTCGCTGGAACAGCCCTTGTGCGGCCTCGACGCCTAGCCAGCCGGCACGCGATACTTCTTGTCGATCCGCGGGGTGCATTTCGGGGGTGGCATTTGTAATGCCCAGCACAAACCCAAAGGTTTTTAGCCTTTTGCCGTCGCGCGGGCGGCCACCAATGATTGGCACCTCGGTGCGGATGCCATGTACCGACACAACAACATCGAGTACAGCCTCCCCTGCTTCTTGAGCAATCTCCCGTTCAAATACTGAGGCAATGCTCGTATCTTCGTGTTCGATGCCACCCTGCGGAGGTTTAAGCGATAAGAGCAGTACGTCTTCGGGGAGCATCAAGTTGTTATCGACTTTCGTCGCCATCTCTTGTGCGTCGGCGGTTGATTGCACGAGCCCTACCTCGTCGGCATCTGGGCAGTACAGGCCGCAGACGAGCGTTGGCCGATAATCGTCAGCTTGCTGTCTCAGGCTGTCGAATATCTCGGCGCATACTGGGTCATAGGTAATATTACGCATAATAGACGTTATCTGTTAAGTTCGCATTATACACGATCATGCTTATGTTACGAGCCACAATCGGAAGATATTAAAAACCGCCCACAAGGAGCGGCTTTTAGGGGTATAAAACCAGGTTTTAGATTTCGCTGGTGTCGACAATGATCGACGGACCCATAGTAGTGGCCAAGTGAATGGCTTTTACGTAGTTGCTCTTAACGCTTGCAGGTTTGTTACCCTTAAGCGAGGCGAACACCGCGCGGGCGTTGTCTTCGAGCTTCTTGGTACCAAAGCTTACTTTGCCAATGGCCAGGTGTACGATACCGGTGCTGTCGACGCGGTATTCAACACGGCCGGCCTTAGCTTCGGCCACCGCCTTGGCTACATCGGTGGTTACCGTGCCACTCTTGGGGTTTGGCATAAGACCGCGCGGGCCAAGCAGACGGGCATACTTACCAAGCTTGGGCATCTGAGCCGGCGTGGCAATAAGCACGTCAAAGGCGATTTCGCCCTTTTCTAGTGCCTTCAGGATGTTCTCGGTGCCGGCAATGTCGACGTTGTCGATTGCGGAGTCGTCCATAACCGCAATGCGTACCGTCTTGCCGGTACCGGCAGGCAGTACTAAGTTATCGCGAACGTTCTGGTCGGCGTGGCGCGGGTCAACGTTGAGGTTGATGTGTAGCTCAACACTGGCGTCAAACTTAACCGGGCTGGTCTTGGTGGCCAATTCCAGAGCCTGAGGTAGCGCATAGCTCTTGCCTTTTTCGATTTGCTCAGCAGCTTTGCGGAAGTTTTTGCCCTGGCGCTCTAAACGAGTGCGGGTGGGGTTGCTGTGCTGCTTGGGCTTGTCGGCGGCTTCGGCTTCGGCGTCAGCCTTGGCGGCTTTGCGTTCTTCCTTGGCTTCTTTTTCTTCGGCTTCCTTAATTGCCTTTTCGCTGCGCTTGCCAGCCTTGGCGGTTGCCTTCTTCTCGGTAGTTTCTTCCACGCTGGCTTCTTCGCTAGCGTTGGTTGTTACTACTTCTTGATCTTCGTTCTCTAGTACTTCTTCTTTTGCCATGTCATTAATCCTTTCGTGGTGCTAGCGGGCGATAGTGCCCTCCCACAAATTACTAAATTTACTTTATGCGATCCTTTGGTCTTGGATGGCTAATTGGCCGATTTGAGTTGCTTGTCCTTGGTGGTCGATCTCCATTGCCGTCATGGCTGCTTCGTAGAGCTCCGGATATGCAGCCCGCGAGCGGTCCATTACATCACGTCCATAGCCAATAGCTGCTATATCGCCAGCTCGTATTGCCCGAACAGTAAGACGTGCGGTAGCTGTTATACCCTGCCGCATATCGTCGACGGTGAGCGGCTGGCCGAGCTGATCCGCTGTTACTGGGTAGTATGGGAGACCATTGACGGTCTCCATGTTGAGGACACCCCGCATACTGAACTACCCTTCGACTTCGACGCCCATGCTGCGGGCGGTACCGGCGACCATCTTCTTGACGGCAGGAATGTCGTCGGTGTTCATATCGGCGGCTTTGTCTTCGGCAATCTTGGTAAGGGCTGCGTCGGATAGCTTCTTAGCAATCTTTTCGCTGTTGGGGCGGCCCGAACCCTTCTTGATGCCTAGAGCATTGCGGATGTGGTCGTCTGTTGGCATGCCAACAACGCGCCAGCTCATGGTGCGGTCTTCGTAGATAGTGATGTGAACGGTGACTGTTTGGCCGTTCATGTCCTTAGTTTGGTCGTTGAACGGGTTGATGAAGTCCATCATGTTCACGCCGTGCTGACCAAGGCTGCTACCAACGGGCGGCGCAGCAGATGCGCGGCCGGCGGGGATTTTCATTTTTAGATTTGCTTTAATGGCTTTTGCCATAAGGTTTAATTCTCCTTTCGAGCGGCACAAATGAAGCTTTGGCCTGCTCTCCTACCTTTTAGTAGTGCGTAACAGAGGTGATTATAGCACAAGAAGCGCCCTGTCGTCTACGGGGCGTTGCTTACTTACCGAGTATCGCCGCGATTGGCGCGGATAAGGCCTGCGAGGGCACACCCCGGGGCGACGGCAGCGAGTACGGCGTCACCCGTTTGGATGTCTTCGGCGCTACCTGGCGCCGTAACTGTAGTAAGGGCATAGTCAAGATACAGGGCTTGCGTAAGGTCGCAGCCGCCTGCTGCGCAGAAGCGATTTTCGTCGTCGTAACCAGCGTCAATCTCTGTTCCGCCAGCTGGCAGGTCTGCCATGGGTACAACAACAGGTTCCGACCAGCCAGCTGGTTCGGTAAAGCCTGACTCTACGTATACGCAGTCTAGGTTCGGACGCTCATGCGTAGGGGTTGTCATGTGTTTATTTAAACACGTAATATATATTTAGTCAATTTTCTGGCAGCGTGAGTGGTCCGCGGTAAGTGCGTGTTTGGTCCGCGAGCTCGCAATTGCCTACGCGGATGATAACACCGACTGCACTCAGCATGACGGCCGACTCACAGGTTTCAGAAAACGGGCAATCAGCGGCGGCACCTGCTTCGACAATCGCCTTCGAGGGACCGTCGACGATAAAACGTTGGCAGGCTTCCATTCAGTTATGCTTTAGAGGAGGTTTCTAACGGCTGTCGGCTTACTTCTAATACGAGATTGAGTAAGGCTTCTTCGCTGGCGCTGAGCGGGCCTGGCGCAAGCGAGCCGTTGTCGGGCAGTACGCAGGTACCGCGGGACATGTCTCCAGATGCATCGGCGCATACAGGTACGTTAACTTCCGGCCGCGCTATGCTTGGCTGTAATACGGCTGAGCCGAGGCATTCTATACAAGGGCGCATAGTGCCGATTGACAGTGTGGGGTCTTGTTCGGCGTCGAGCAAGAGTCTAATTTTTGCACAATCAGAAATGCGTTCAGTCATGGTGCCTCGATGTATTTAAGTAGTAGATATAACGCAACGGACTGAGGGACGGGGCCGGGCTCTAGCTGTTTTCGGGATTATCTCGCCGTTGCCGGATTGCAGCGTCTAGTGCTGCAAAGCCTGCTTCAACTTCCGCAATCGTTTTCGCCCGCGACGGGCAGACGTCTTCGCGGAGCGTACCATCGGGATTGCCGAAGGCGGGTATGAGCTTGCCGCTTAGCTCACCCGGACGCAATATCGCAGCGCCCGTGCATACGGCCAAATCACAGGTGCGTACCGTATCTTCCGGCAGGTTGCGACCGCTTATTAGGAGTTCGGTCACCAGACCGTCTTGAGCGCACTGATCCTTGTATAGGTCCATGAAACTACACTCGTTTAACTTGGAGGCTGTCGAGTTCTACCGGTGTTTCGCGGCCGAACATGTTGACGAGCACCTTGAGCTTGCCCTTGGCAGCGTCGATTTCGTTAATAGAACCGTCGAAGCCCTTAAATGGACCGTCGGTAATAGAAACGACCTCGCCTAGGCGGTAGTCAATCTTGTGCTTGGGCTGTTCTAGACCCATGCGCTTCTGGATTTTTTCGATTTCTTCTTCCATGACCGGGGTTGGCTCGGAGCCGGAACCCACAAAGCCGGTAACGCTGGGAGTGTTGCGCACAATGTACCAGGCGTCCTCAGACATCTTCATTTGTACGAGTACGTAGCCCTGGAAGATGCGCTTTTCGACAACACGGCGTTTACCGTTTTTAATTTCGATCATTTTTTCCTTGGGGACTAAAACCTGAAAGATTTTGTCCTTCATGTCGAGGGAGTCCGCACGCTGGCGGATGCTTTCGGCGACTTTTTCTTCGTAGCCGCTGTACGTATGGATTGCATACCACTGTTTGGTGGCGTCGTAACGTTTGCTCATAATTATTTCAATAACACCTGCTTAAATAGTTTATCTAATCCGTAGTCAACGAGGGCGATAGCAATGCCGAAAATAGAGGCAAAAACCAGTACGGCACCGGTAAGCTGGAACGATTCGCGGCGCGATGGCCACGTTACCTGGCGGAGCTCTTTAAAACTGTTGCGGAAGTATGTGGGCCACAAGATGTATCCCATAATCCGGAACGGTTTGAGCTTACCTAAGCGTTTAAATGGCCGTCCGATAATCCGGAACGGAACACTTATGTAGTGCAAGCTCAGGCGAACTACGCCACGCTTTTTAGGCTGCGCGTTTGTATTCTTCTCTGTTGCCTCACGCACGGAGTCGGCTTTTTTGACTATCCGGCGCTTAGGCTTGTTATCCGCTTCTGCCACTCGTCTACTCCCTCAATTAAAAAGAGCCTACTAATACAGTAAGCTCCAATGTGTCAAGTTTACGACGCGGCCTGTAAAAAGTCAATCGCTATGATTGACCATGGGACTGAATGCTATAGTACATACATGACGGTTATTCTTTGGGCGTTCGGTGTTGCGGTTGCCCTGGAGCTGCTTATGGAATGGGTGCGCCCGGTGTGGCGGCTGCGCAAATGGCTGGCGCCAGTATGCATGCTACTAACGGCCTTTGCTTCGGGCGGTATCGCTCTGTGGCGACCTAATGTGTTTAGCGTGCTCATCGGCTTTATCGGCCTGTATAGGGTGTTTAATTACTTGCGTTTGGTAGAGGCGCGCATGCACGAGCGCTATTTATATTTGGCCACCCGGCGCACCGGCCTGGTACTGCTTGGGCTGCAGGCAGCGGTGGGTGCGGGCTGGTTAGCGTGGGAGCGCTGGCACGAGTCCGGCAGTGTGTGGACGCTCGCCACTCTAGTAATGCTCGGGGCAGCTGCGGCGTTGCTTGCGTCTACCCTGCGCAGCCTAAACCGCACAGCGTGGCCGCAAATAAGCGGGCACTTAAGCGATCAAGAGCTGCCAACGGTATCGGTAGCCATACCAGCTCGTAACGAAACCGAAGACCTTGAGCAGTGTTTACAGAGCGTTATCGCCTCAGACTATCCCAAGCTGGAGATACTAGTGCTGGATGACTGCTCGCAAATTAAACGGACGCCAGAGATTATCCGCAGTTTTGCGCACGACGGCGTGCGGTTTGTACAGGGAGATGAGCCATCCGACACCTGGCTGCCCAAAAACCAGGCTTACGACAAATTGGTGCGCGAAGCCAGCGGCGAATACATCGTGTTTGCCGGCGTTGATGTGCGTTTTGGCCGCGATAGTTTGCGCCAGCTCATGACACTGCTTATACGTAAAAATAAAGTCATGGCGAGCATATTGCCCTGGCGCCACGAGCAGGCCGAGCGTCGTTTTGCCCTTCCGCAGGCCATGCGCTACTTTTGGGAGCTTATGCCGCCGCGACGTTTGTTTAATCGCCCGCCGGTGCTCAGCACCTGTTTGGTGATTAAAAAAGAGGCCGTTACGCACGCGGGCGGTTTTGTGGCGGTGGCGCGTTCTATTACTCCAGAGGCGTTTTTTGCGCGCAAGCTCATTGCTACCGATGGCTATAGTTTTATGCGCGCAAGTTTAGCAAGCGGTATCGAAAGCAGCAAAGCCAGCCGCGAACAACTGGAGACGGCTGTGCGCACACGCTATCCGCAGCTGCACCGCCGTCCCGAGAATGTGGTGCTGCTAAGCCTGCTTATGACCGGCGCATTGCTGTTGCCGTTTGTACTGGCCATAGGCGGTTTTTGGCTGCCGATTGGCGGGTTGGCGCAAGCGCTTGCTGCCCTCGCCTGCGCGCTGCTTATTGCCGCCTACTGGCTCATGACAACAGCCACGCGCACCGGTAGCCGGTGGTTTGGGTTGGTGGGGCTGCCGCTTGGTGTTATGTACGATATTGGCATGCAGCACTACTCTATGTGGCAATACGAATTTTCGACGGTGGAATGGAAAGGGCGCAATGTATGCATTCCGGCTATGCATGTAATCCCTCATTTGCCCAAGCTCAACGATTGAGGTATGGTGCATAAATAATGCAGATTACTGTTTTATCGCCACTTACGCGGACTCCCGCCGAAGTTGTAGCCGCTCAGGAGACTCGTTTTGAAGATACTGACGAAATAATAGAAATGCGCCGTACTATTAGCGACCGGCTTGCCGCTGCAGGCCTTTCCCTGGAAAGGACACTCGGCATAGCGGCGATTGCGGTGAGCGCTAATCTTGCGGATGCCAACCTCGTGAGTGCGGCGGCTGGCCTGGCAGCCGGACTGTGTGCTCTCCGGGCGCTTGCAGAATTTGGACAGGCTTCAGTAGTTGCCGAGTATCTTATCGGCGAAGGACTCGCCGATACTTTCGAGCAGATGCTGGTGCCGCCTCAGGCGTTTACTCCCCCAAATGCGGAATAAAAATAGTAAAGGTTGAGCCTTTGTTTATCTCACTTACGAGGTCAATGTCGGCGTGCACCATGCGGGCTAATTTGAGTGTGACATACAGGCCCAGGCCGGTACCGTTTGTTTTGCGGGTGCGGTAATCTTCGCTTCTAAAGAATTTATCAAACACCTTTTCTTGATCGGACTTAGAAATGCCAATGCCGGTATCGGCAACGCTAAAGCGTACCCCCTTTTCGTCTGGCTGTGCGCTGAGGGTTACGCTGCCCTTTTCGGTATATTTGAGGGCGTTGGTAATAAAGTTTTGTAAGATCTCGCGCACGTAGAGTTTGCTGGAATCAAGCGTTTTGACGCCGGCTGCCACTTTAGTTTTAAGTTCCAGACCCTTTTCTTTGGCCTGGGGCGCGTAGTTGGCGGCCAGATCGTGGATGAGCGCGGCTACGTCAATTTTTTCGACGTCTACATTCAGCTTGCCGCGTTCGGCGCGGGATAGTGTGGCCAGGTCGTTAATAAGGTCGGCCAAAAAGAGTACTTGGTCGTGGGCTTGCTTGAGCGCCTCGCTAATGAGTTTCATATCGCCGCTCTTTTCGCCAATAAACTGGGCGTTGGATATATTGCCTTCGGCAATAGCGATAGGTGTGCGCAGCTCGTGGCTGACCACACTAATAAACTCGTCGCGTTCTTCTTCGAGGGATTTTTCGTGGGTAATGTCGCGCATCAGCAGCACATACCCCTGCTGCCCTTGCTTGCCGTAGCCTAGGTGCACCGGGGCAATGCTGAGATATAAGTTCATGGTGCTACCGTCGGTGTATTTTATAAGCAGATCACGCGTGCTGGTGGGCGTATTTGCTTTGTGCACCAGCTTTTCTATGGCCACCTTTTGACTGTTCTTGTCGATAAGGTTAATTACGTCGCCCAAGGAGCGGCCGCGCAAACTGCTGTTAACATCGAGAATGTTGAGTGCGGCACCGTTGCTCAGCACAATGTGCATTTGCTTGTCTATGGCCAGCACGCCGTCGGCCATGCTGTTAACCAAGCTGTTTAATCGTTCGTGTTCCAGCTGCGCTTCGTTTACGGCAGCGCGCTTACCCAGAATTCCCTTTACCATAACCACATTATGCCAGCATAAAGCGTAACGGCAAAGCGACGCGAGCTTTTTGTATTATGTGTGCAACATTATATAATATATACATGACTGAGCTAGGCCCGTTCTGCGCCGCTTTGCAAGAAGCGGTATGTCCTGTTTGTCCGTTACGGACGTTGGGTGAAGCCGCCCTGGAAACAGCGGTGCAGCCCGGGGTTAGTCCCCGCGAAATGGGCGATGCCTTGCGGGCTGCGCTGGAAGACCTGGATGGACCGAACGGCGAAATTGCCGAACGTGATAAGTTTTTTGCGGACGGTTCGCCTTATCTTGAAGAGTTGGCGGACATGGTGGTAGGTGACTTCCCTGGGGAGGTTACGCCTGATGACCTTCGGGCTGCAGATTCTACAGAACAACGGCACGCGGCACTCGCGCAATTAATAATTGACCGTATTGAGCCAGACGTATTTAGACCGGCAATACCCGCTGTGTCTGAGGGGCAGGCCGCTGCCTCGCGTGCGTTTGGCGAGGGCCGAGACGCCTGTGTCGACAAAAAGATGAGCGGCGCCTGCACAAATGTTCTAGGCTTGGACGAGCTGTTTGCGCAAGCGACGCCGCGCGACCTCGAACTTGGGGCGGCAACACTCCACAATTTGGCTCGGCATGGCACGGCCCAAGAAGTTCGCGAAATGCTAGCGCGCGTCCGGGGAGTGATAATTGATTTAGTGGCTGAGCGCGAT
The DNA here is from genome assembly GCA_035478295.1 of Bacillota bacterium. Classification (GTDB taxonomy): domain Bacteria; phylum Patescibacteriota; class Saccharimonadia; order Saccharimonadales; family UBA4665; genus PMNU01. Next base: position 72,582 of record DATIJU010000022.1, read on the forward strand.
GGCGTTGAGGTGCAGGCGTCTGATATAGGCGACATGGACGACGCTGACGCCCGTGAGCGACTTATGTCTATCGCAGAAATAGTGCGGACCGGGCTGCTCACCAACCCAGACGACTAGCCGAGCACCGGGCGGAACTCGCCTATTTCTTTGCGCAGGCGTTTAGCGTGCGGCGCATGGAGTTCCATCTCGCGCCAGAATGGTGAGCCGTGCTGCATCACTCGCGTGTGGGTAAGCTCGTGCAATAGGACGTAATCTATAAGGTGCCACGGCAGCTGCATTAAAAATAGGTTGAGCGTAATGTCGGCATTGCTGCTGCAGCTGCCCCACCGGCTTTTAAGCTGCTTTATGCCTACGCTTTTGTAGGTAAACCCTTCCCGTATGGCTAGTTGGCGCAGCCGCATGGGCAATAGCTGCTCAGCTTCTTTGCGCAGCGCGCGGATGCTGGCACTGCGGGCAGCTTGTTGCACGGCTGGATCGTGCGACTGAAACGTAAGGGGGTGGCTTATCTCTATCTGGTTTTGGCGCAGCCGGGTGCTAATGCGCGTGGCCGAAGCGACCGGCATAAAATGCAGGCGATGGGCTTTGCCCACAATTTGGCCATGCTTGAGACCCTCGGACGGTGCCATTTTGTGTGTCTCTATCCAGGCAATTTTGCTAATGGCAAATTGCTCCCCTGCTTTGTACGGCACCCAAGACGGCATAGAAACGCGCACCTCGCCAGAGGGCGAAACCGTAAGCCGCAGCGAACGGTTGCCGCGGCGCTTATACAGTGCCACGGTGCCTATGCCGGGGATTTCTACGAGCTTTGTTGCCACCTGAGAATCGCTCCTAACGGATAACAATATTGCGCCGCGACATGTCTACGCGGCCAGCAGCTGGATTAGGAATGAGGTTAACGAGGCCAGGCTTAACTACCTTGGCGCCCACCTCGTGAGTTGCAGGCACCAGACCCAGCTCGCGCATGCGCTTTACGAAGGCACTTAGCTGCGTATCAAAGGTGTGCTTGCCGCTTACTACAATGTACTCTTCGTTTTGTGGGTTTTGCATGGCACCGGCAATGCGCTCAAACGTGGCGCGGTCGGCGGGGCCGGCATATTTGTCGTCGCTGCGGCGGCGGTCGCGGCCTTGGGTGCGGTTATAAGCGCTTTCCGGGTCAATTTGCAGCCAAATAAGCACCGGCTCGGCATGTGCCTTGCGGGCTAGATCGCGCAGCAGGCGGCGCTGGCCTACGCGCATGGCATTTACGTCGTAAATGACGCTCAGGCCGGCGCTCAAAAACTCGCCGGTCATGTAATCCATAAGCTGGCCAATAACTTCGTTTTCTTCTTTGTCGTAGCGCGGGTGGTCGAACAAATCGCCGCGAATGCGATCGCCGTAAATATGTGCGGCCTTAAAGTGGTCGGTAAGTTGCCGGGCAAAATACGTTTTACCCGAACCCGGGTAGCCGTATAACAGAATCATGAGTGGTTTTGCTGGTTCTACCTTCGACATGTGTTAATAGATATACCAGATTACGCAAGATGCCACAACCCGCCCCATCTGTTAAAGTACATGACTTTTCGCGCGTTTTAGCTTATTATGTACCCTGTACTTATAGGGGTATAGCTCAGTTGGTAGAGCACTGGTCTCCAAAACCAGGTGTCGTAGGTTCGAGTCCTGCTACCCCTGCCA
>DATIJU010000023.1:0-15141 GCA_035478295.1 Bacillota bacterium
CCACAACCTACAAGAACACGCCGTAGTACTTATCCGCGGCGGCCGCGTAAAGGACCTTCCGGGTGTTCGCTACCACATCGTTCGTGGCGCCCTCGACCTCCAGGGTGTTAACAACCGCAAGCAGGGCCGTTCCAAGTACGGCGCCAAGAAGGAGAGCAAGTAATGCCTCGTCACAAGACTAAAGCGCTGGTTCGCGAAGTTAACCCGGACCGCCTGTACAACAGCGAGCAAATCACTCGCGTTATTAACCGCGTGATGCGCGACGGCAAGAAACAAATTGCCGAACGCCTGGTATACACTGGCATGCAAAAGGCCGCCGATAAGCTCAAGGTAGAAAACCCTCTAGAAGTCTTCGAGCAAGCCTTCAAGAACATTCAGCCGCACATGGAAACTCGTTCCCGCCGCGTTGGCGGTGCAAACTACCAAATTCCTTTCGAAGTAAAGGGTCAGCGCCAGAGCCACCTTACCATTATGTGGTTTGTAGCCGCCGCTCGTTCCCGTAAGGGCATGAGCATGGCCGACCGCCTGGCACTCGAACTGGTAGAAGCCTACAACAACCAGGGCGCAGCAGTGAAGAAGAAAGAAGACACCCACAAGATGGCAGAAGCCAACCGTGCCTTCGCCCACTTTGCCCGCGGCTAATAGAGACTCCTCTATGCACACCCTAGAACACCTTGACGCAGTCGCCGATTACAACCTCGTGGTTGTAGCGGCGACTGTTGCATATCCACAGTCGTCACCAGGCACCGTTATGACCGCCGGCGAGGCTATGCGCCACATACGCGCAGATTACTATACCGGCCAAGAATTTAGCGCCACGCCCATAACCGAATATCCGGACATTTTTGCCGGCATGAAGGTTGTGACCCGGGGCGCTCACCTCATGGCAGGCAGACCCACCTCTACCGATTCAGAAGCCCCCAAGGTTGACCTAAATGCAGCCACGCTGTTCTCCGACGAAATTATCAAGGCAGCAACACGGGTAGCCGTAGACACTTACGCCGATGGCGAGGTGCGCGACACCCTCTACCTGCCCACGCCCGAAGATCACGTTCGTTTCCATGATCTTACTGCCGACCGTGTTACTGCCAGAAAGCTAGAGCGCATTTTTAACTTCGGCACTCGCGTAGCCTTTGCGCCCGGTGGCGAAGCCCTGGCCCTTGGCAAAAAATTCCAGAGAGACCTTAAGGCAAACAGTGCTGCCCACCTGTACGAAGGACTCCCCTACGCCGACTACTCAGATCGAAAGAGAAAACTACAGCAAGGTATCGGCGTAGCCGTTAACAATCTAGTGCTCCGCGAGCTCGACGCGACGCCCAGAGCCTTGTCGGGCATTAAACGCGAGCACGCAAGGGCGGCGCTCACCAGTCTATTTGCGGCTATGCCCGACCCGTCGTTCCCGCGCCACTATTTTAAGCCGCCAGTAAAGAGCGAACGGGCAGAAAATACCATACATGAGTACCCCCGAAGAACCATTTAGCTTTCTTGCCGCCGGCATGGATCCGGCCTGCTACTTTGGCTGCCCGTCAACCGATTTCCGATCCATAGAGCAAGGCGTACAAACACGCGAGCATGATGTTCTGCTTGCCCAACAGGCGGGCGTTAGTGAAGCGGGAGTAGTCCATCTGGCCGAACGCGTAGCGGACGCACGCCATGAGGCCAATCAAACACTAGCAAGAGTACCAACCGAAAGCTGCGGCCCATGGCGAGTTCCTGAAGAGCACGCCAAAAACGTGGGCGGCCAGGTAATACGCTGCTGCAGATACTCCGGTGTCACCGTCGTGGGAGCAAAAGGCGGCACTATCACTTTTGACCGCATCCCCGCAGCAACTGAGCAATAATCATGCCTCAATTACAGCCAGAATTCAGCTTTGTGGATCAGGGGGTGCCGCCCATGTGCTACGAGACGTGTCCCGACACCAACTTTAAGCAAGTCGAAACAGTACTCCGTGAGGCTGCGCTGGATGCTGCGCTTGTTCCCGACTGTGACATAAGCCGAGCGGGCGTCACCGTGCTGCGAGCCCGGGTCGCCGCACTCACCGTACATGCAATAAGTCTAATACCTTCAGACGAACAAAGAGGGCAGCATACCGGCCCTTGGTTGCCCGATGGCGAAGCAGTACTCGCCGCCGGCGTATCCCCAGACGTCGTGGGACCTATATGCTGCCAAAGCTGCAGCCTCACGCTTCGTGTAGGTGATCAATCTATAAAAATACGACGGCCAGACCCTTCATAAACCGCATCCGAGCCGCCCGCTTTCGGCCAGCCGCGAACAACGCCTTAGCACTCCCTAAAAAGCGCGCCAGCCTGGACGAAGCCGCCCGTCTTTTGTTCCGCTCCTAGTTTCAAACTGCCGCATAGACGACAAACGCGACGTACCCCTGGTTTACCAGAGACAAATCTGATAAAATACACTTCAGCGAGTTATTTTTGTGCCCAAAAAACAGAAGTAACCATATTATTTGCTTAAGAAAGGTGATTAGTTAACGACCATGGCAGACAAGAAATATACAATTCAGGACCTTCGCAACATTGGTATTATCGCGCACATTGACGCCGGTAAGACCACCACAACCGAAGGTATTTTGTACCGCACCGGTCTGAAGCACAAAATCGGCGCCGTACACGACGGCGAAACCACCACCGACTGGATGGCCCAGGAACGTGAACGTGGTATTACCATCGTGTCTGCAGCTGTTACTTGTTACTGGAAGGGCAAGCAGATCAACATCATCGACACCCCCGGTCACATCGACTTCACCGTAGAAGTAGAGCGTAGTTTACGCGTACTCGATGGCGCCTGCGTGGTCTTCGACGGCAAGATGGGCGTGGAATCTCAGTCCGAAACCGTCTGGCGCCAAGCCGACAAATACGGTGTACCGCGTATTTGTTTCATCAACAAGATCAACCAAACCGGTGGCGACTTCTACAAGAGCCTCGAATCTATTCACAACCGTCTTTCCAAGCGTGCCTTCCCAATCCACCTGCCAATTGGCTTCGAGCAAAGCATCAACGGTATTGTCGACCTCGTCACCATGAAGGCCTACACTTACAAGGAATTCACCGACCACGAACTGGTTGAAGGCGAAATCCCGGCCGACATGATGGACCAGGTGAAGAAGTACCGCAGTCTGCTTGTCGAGAACGCTGTTGCCGAAGACGAGGCCATGCTCGAAAAATTCTTCGAAGTTGGCGAAGAAGGCCTTACCGAAGCCGAAATCATGCACGCCATTCGCACTGCCGTGCTTTCCGGTAAGTTCTACGCCGTAACCGGCGGCGATGGCCGCGGCGTTATCGTAGAAAAAGTACTCGACCTCGTGGTAGACCTTTTGCCTGCACCAACCGACCGCCCAACCACCTGGGGTACACATCCCAAGACCGGCGAAAAGATCGAACGCAAGCACGCCGAAAACGAACCATTCAGCGCCCTGGCATTCAAAATCACCACCGACCCATTTGTAGGTAAGCTGGCTTACTTCCGCGTCTACTCCGGCAAGATTACCGCCGGCAGCTACGTACTCAACAGCTCTACCGGCGAAAAAGAGCGCGTCGGCCGCATCGTCCGTCTGCAAGCCGACAAGCGTGAGGACGTTACTGAAGTAACTGCTGGCGACATTGCCGCCATCGTAGGCCTCAAGGGCACCACCACCGGCCACACCCTCTGTGAGCCAAATGCTCCCATCGTCCTCGAAAGCATCACCTTCCCAGAACCGCCCGTATCTATCGCTATCGAACCCAAAACCAAGGCCGACCACGACAAGATGGGCATCGCGCTCCAGCGTTTGGCCGAAGAAGACCCAACCTTCCGCGTCCGCACCGACGACGAAACCAGCCAAACCATCATCAGTGGTATGGGCGAACTGCACCTCGAAATCATCGTCGATCGCATGAAGCGCGAATTTAGCGTCGAAGCCAACATCGGCCAGCCACAGGTTGCCTACCGCGAAACCATCCGCAAGGATGCCGTTGAAGTGCAAGGTAAATTTGTCCGCCAAAGTGGTGGCCGTGGTCAGTACGGTGACGTATGGCTGCGCCTCTCGCAAAACGAAAAGGGCGCTGGCCTCGAATTCATAAACATGATCAAGGGCGGCGTCGTCCCTGGCGAATACATCAAGCCAATTGAGCAAGGTGTTATCGAAGCCATGGCCAACGGTGTCATCGCCGGCTACCCGGTTGTAGACCTCAAGGTAGAACTCTACGACGGCAGCTACCACGAAGTTGACTCCAACGAAATGGCCTTCAAGATTGCCGGTTCTATGGCCCTGCAAGAAGGTGTAAAGAAGGCTAACCCGGTACTGCTTGAACCAGTCATGAAGGTGGTTGTGGTTACCCCTGAAGAATTCATGGGCGACGTTATCGGCGACCTCAACAGCAAACGTGGCCGCATCGAAAGCATGGAAGACCTGAGCCTCGGTATCAAAGAAATTACCGCATTTGTACCTTTGGGTGAAATGTTCGGCTACACCACCAACTTACGCAGCAATACGCAAGGCCGCGCCAGCTCCAGCATGGAACTCGACCACTACGAAGATGTGCCCGGCAACGTAACCGCCGCAATCATCGCCAAAAACGCCAAGTAATCGTTGACCTATGAGCGAGCAGCAGCCGGAACCGGAACAAGTGTTTTCGATCCGGCTGCAATACTACGGCCCTGACTGTTCCCAAGGCATGGCCTGCGATATGGAGCGGGGATTCGCCTGCGCTAACACTGTAGTGGTACCAGCGCTGGCCAAAAGCGCCGAATATACCGCAGCCATACTTTGCCGCGGATTGCGGCCAGCAACCAGAGACGAGCAAGCCCAGCAATGGCCAAAGTACGATCCTCTAGTATGCGACATCCAAATAATTGACGTCGTACCCTCACGCCAGCTGCCCAGCGCCTAATTAATGCTATTATATAGATGCTATGCCTGACGAACAGAAACTAGCGGACTTGCGCCGCCAGATTGATGATATTGACGAAAAAATGGTAGCGCTCATAAATGAGCGTGCCCGCCTGGCATTGCAGGTAGGCATCGCTAAAGGCGGTCAGGACATTTATCAGCCCTCGCGTGAGAAACGCGTACTCGACCACGTAACCACCATCAACAAGGGCCCCCTGAGCGAAGAAGCCTTGCTGGCTATTTATCGTCCTATTATCGAAGTCTGCAAAACGATTCAGTACAACAAATAACCTATACGAAGGGCCGCGACACGGCATTCATGAGACCGCGGACCGGTATCTTTGAGACCGCTCTACCGCTCGGTTGTATAAAGTTAGCCACGGGTATATATTGCCGCACCGGCCCGAATGCCTCTTCTGAAACAACTACCGGCTGCGGCCGAGGCTGCAACGCATCGTTGGAAATAATCTTAAACACTGCCGGCCCAAGATGTACTGCCGCAGTATGCACACGGGCATCTTCGTGAGCTAATCCCTCCAGGGCCACCTCATACAGCAATGCTGCCGAGGCATTACCGCCGCAGGTTACCGTTACCTCGACGCCACTGTCCTGGGGCAGTCGCATTTCATCGCTGTCTTGCAGCAAACTCGCCAATGAAAGTGTGCCGGCAAATTCTGGCGGCACCCCATCGTGAGCCACCGCGAGCATATGGGCCGCACGCAGCATATGCCCTTCGTCTGGCACGCGCACACCGTCCGGGCTGTAAGCCTGCACCACAGCAAAACCACGGCGTCCTGCCCGAAGTGTTGCAATGCCGCCCGCCACCGTATTAATGGTATGCGGTAACAGGGGAGGGTAGTCGTGCAGCTCACGATTAGTCGAATCGTTATTCTTGGCCTCAACCGCAACCACACGAGAACCAGGGTGGAGTAGCCCCTTGGCAATCGCGCGCTCAAATACCGCCACCTGGCCGGCATACAAACCGCCGCCGCCCACCGCCACGCGCAGCGTCACGGGCCTGGCACGCAAATCTACACCTTGAGCTGCGAGGTCTAAAAGCAACTCCATACCGAGCGTGGCCTGACCGGCAATAATGCTATCGGTGTCGTAAGGGTCTATGTACGCAACGTGCAGCGGGTCCCGTTCGGCTGCCCCTCGAGCCGCTTTGCCGCCCTGATCCAGCGTGTCGTAGGTGGCACGCACCTCGGCATCGCCGTCAACGAGCGCCTGGCGTTTTTCGTTTTCTAACCCGCGGTTACAGTAAATAACCGCCCGAAAAAGCTGCGCAGCATCTTCAGGGGCTACCTCCCCGTGCCCGTCCACACGCACCGCGCCGCTTTCCACCAGTGCGCGGTTCAGCATGTTAACTGCCGCAACTACACCTCGCCCATGATTACCAGTGCTGTTCGCCGTAAACGTCCGCACCCCTGGGCGTTCACTCAATGTCCTCAACACATCAAACAACGCGCCGCGCGCTTTAAACGATCGCACATAGGGATGTGTATCTTCCCGCTTATCAAACACCGGGCGCCCGTCAAACTGGTCCAATAGTTGAGTGGCCGTTGGTCTTATGCCGCCCTGGCTGTCATCGATAGCCCGCTTATAAAAATGCGGCGCAAAACCTTCTGGCAAGCCATCAAACTGCAACTGCCACTCAAGAGACGCCATGTCGGCCGCACCAGACTGCGGTCCATCGCTATCAAGCAGAGCCCCAAGGCGGCTATCATACGCTGCCATATCAAACCGCTCGCCAAGGATGCGCTGTACGCGTCCTAAGACCTCATGTGGTTGTTGTATCTCTACTTGTTCTGTTCTGGGTGGCATCACTCATTACTCCTTATAAAAAATCCCCCGGCGTGCGGGGGATTTAGGTGGCTCGTTACTATTATTTTAGGCGCGCGCCAGCAAATCACCCCGGGTGGGGAGTATAATAATGCTCATAATTTGCTGGGCGCCCTGCAACATAAAATCTATCTTAATGTATTTCGCTTTTGCCGGCAAGCGGCCGGCAATGCACCTAGGGGCGCGCCCCTATTTTACTCTTTACAGGCTACGGGCTATAGGATACAATTATCGGGTCACTCGTAAGAGACTTTTTCATGAGGTCTTCATACGATACTAGTAAGTAAATAATAGGAGTCATTTAATGGCAGATAATTTTGACCGTAGCAAGCCTCACGTCAACATCGGTACTATGGGCCACGTTGACCACGGTAAAACTACGCTTACCGCTGCAATTACGCACGTACTTGCAAAGCGTCTTCCTAGCAAGATTAACGTTGCTAAGAACTACGACGACATCGACAACGCACCTGAAGAAAAGGCTCGCGGTATAACCATCGCCACCTCTCACCAGGAATACGAGTCCGAGAAGCGTCACTATGCCCATGTTGACATGCCCGGCCACGCCGACTACGTCAAGAACATGATCACCGGTGCCGCCCAGGTAGACGGTGCCATCCTGGTAGTATCTGCTGCCGACGGTCCTATGCCACAGACTCGCGAACACGTACTGCTTGCCAAACAAGTGGGCGTACCGTACATCTTGGTATTCCTCAACAAGATGGACCTCGCCGACGCCGACCTCGTCGAACTTGTCGAAGAGGAAATCCGCGACCTGCTCGAAAAGAACGGCTTTGACCGCAACGCTCCTATCGTTCGCGGTTCCGCTACTAAGGCCCTCGATGGCGACGCTGCCAACGAAGACGCCATCATGGAGCTTGTTGACGCAATCGACAAGAACGTACCAGAGCCAAAGCGCGACCTCGACAAGCCATTCCTGATGCCTATCGAAGACGTCTTTAGCATCAAGGGCCGCGGCACTGTTGCTACCGGTCGTATCGAACAAGGTGTTGTGAAGATCAACGAAGAAGTTGAAATCGTTGGTCTGAAGGACACTCGCAAGAGCGTTGTAACTGGCGTCGAAATGTTCAAGAAGAACCTCGACCAAGGTCAGGCTGGCGACAACGTCGGTATCCTGCTCCGCGGCATCGAACGCGATGACATCGAGCGCGGCCAGGTTTTGGCCAAGCCAGGTAGCATCACCCCACACACTGAATTCGACTCAGAAGTGTACATCCTCACCAAGGAAGAAGGCGGTCGTCACACTCCGTTCTTCAAGGGCTACAAACCGCAATTCTACTTCCGCACAACGGACGTAACCGGCGAAGTAGAACTCCCCGCTGACAAAGAAATGGTCATGCCGGGCGACACCATTACCTTTAAGGTTAAGCTGCTCCAGCCAATCGCTATGGAACAGGGTCTGCGCTTCGCTATCCGCGAAGGCGGCCGCACAGTAGGTGCCGGTGTGGTAACGAAGGTCATCAAGTAGTAGACCTCTCGTTATTACTAAAACACCCCGGAGCAATCCGGGGTGTTTTGTATTACCTGCAAATAATGATATAATATACACATGTCTGAATTTCTACATTCTGAGCGCCTGCGCCAGCTGGCGGGTCCGGCAGCATTAGTGGGTGCGCTTGCGGTAGTCGCGGCACTTACTGTTGGTCAGGTTACCGAAAGCGGCCCGGTTTACCGTTGGGCACATCCTGAAACCGGTATTGTGTATGGCGCGCCTATGCAGGTGGAGTACCATCATTTCTTTCGGAACGGCAAGGCTAACACCACACCAAACTGGGAGCTCCGCGTCGAGCAATGCCCGGCAGATATTGCCGCGGCCGAGCAGGGGCAGGATACGCATTCATTCAACCCCGACTTAAATACCTACAATCCAGCCTGCACCGACACGTACATACCAGTGTCGAAGGCTACCTATGAAGCCTTCCCGGATGGAAGCGTCCTGTGGCTGATCGGGAAAACCGGCGATCCAGTACGTCGCTAGAGCTTGATGGTATATCACCTTGCAATAAATCGATTATGATATAATAAACATACTTATGAATATGCTACACAAGCTCCCGGTCTACGACACCCTTACCGACGAAACATTTGCCGCATACGAAGTCGTTAACCACGCCCCACAGGGTGATGTACTGGACGACGAGAGCCCAATGGCACTGCAAGCAGCAGTCGCCGCTTTTTTACTCGAACACACCAGCGATTAACTTATCACTCGGTACCTTCCGCGATCACCCTTGCCGAATAACAGATCAGAGGTTATAATACCCACATCATCAACATTATGCCGAGAACTCGGCTGGGCCGCGTGAGCCCTGCAGAGGTTACGGCATTGCACACACAAGAAGGACCATTACCAATGGCTGCAGCAGAAGTTAAAAAAGACCAAAAACAACGGATTCGTATTCGCCTCAAGGCTTACGATCACAAAGTAATCGACCAAGCCGCTAAGCAAATTGTAGACACCGCACTGCGTACCGGCGCCACCATTGCCGGCCCCATTCCACTGCCAACCGACCGCAGCACCTTTACGGTGGTAAAGTCGCCGCACGTATACAAAAAAGGCCGTGAACAGTTCGAGATGCGCGTGCACAAGCGCCTTATCGACGTTACTGACCCCACCCCCAAGACAATTGACTCTCTCATGAACTTGAGCCTGCCAGCCGGCTGCGACGTCGAAATCAAAATGTAACAACAAATCAAAGCGCCCGAAAGGGCGCTTTTTTGATCACCTCAAGAGAAAATATGCTGGATATTATTGGCACTAAACCGGATGTCGTAGTCGGCAGCCCACTCTATACTTCTCTTGTAGCACTTGGTCAATAAAGACAACTTCTGGGCCTTTACGCGTATACTAAAGTACATGAAACCATCCGAACTCATCGTATTTGTAAACGAGCAAGGTATTCCCACGGGAGAAACGGGGCCCAAACTAGAAAGCCACACTGCCCATACGCCGCTGCATCTGGCGTTCTCGTGCTACATTTTTCGGCGGAGCGACAACAAATTTTTGCTTACACAGCGAGCGGTTACCAAAAAAGTTTGGCCAGGCGTCTGGACAAACAGCGTCTGCGGCCATCCCGCACCCAAAGAGACAATGGAAGACGCCATTCGCCGGCGGGCAAAGTACGAGCTGGGTCTCACCGACCTCCAGGATATTAAGGTGGTGCTGCCAGAATATCGCTACACCACACCACCCTACAACGGCATCATCGAAAACGAGTTCTGCCCGGTTTTTGTTGCCTACACCGACGCCGAGCCGCTGCCCAACAAAGAAGAAGTAGAAGACTACCGCTGGCTGCCCTGGCACGACTACAAGCAATTACTGGAATTTGAGCCAAAAAAGATGAGCTACTGGGCCGAAGATCAATTCAAGCAGCTCAAGGACCTCTCGCCGTTCAGGTCACTCTAGTTCTTTGCTAGTCCACAGACACCATACGTGTTACGATTACCCACTGGAACATACCAATTGTACACGGGAGTTTATAAGTGGCTACCACCGAAATAACACCTTATCCTGCGGGCGTGAAGCCCGCCATTTTATTGCCTAACGATGTGTACGCTCACGGCGGCCTCGAAAGCTCACGATTTTCTTACAGCAACTACGAGGCGGCGCTCGCAAACGCACAGTTGGTCGCCCGGGTAACTTTTAGAACGCTCACCGAAGGGGCTGTAATCTGTGACGCCTTTGGCGGAGCAGTGCAATACAGCAATCCGCTGCATGGCACCGAAGATGGCGGCCGGCTTCACAAAGCAGGGAATACGCAGCTCGTTCTTGGCCGTACCGGTAACTTAGCGGTTATGCATGCTGCACTATTAATTCCCGACGGCGACATACAAGATGGGAGACAGCGCTGCAAGTTGCCCGACCCAACAGAGTGGTACCAAGACATAGCACTTGCAACAATAGTATGGCCAGATGCGCCCACTGCGCATAGTGCCCCGGACAGCCGCGCGGCCCAGTCAGTTACCGTATTGGCTAGACGTTTTATCGACGTTTTGCCGTTTTACAGTCACTCGGCGTAGTCGGTACATTCGTTTGCAACCTCGGCGGGCTTCTGGCATACTGGACGGGTTTGTGCCGCCGCACGCCTGTTATGGAATACGACCCACTCACCGAAAAACTTACCGTATATGGACCAGTATATGCGCGCCTGATCCTAGCTGCTTTAGGTGTTAGCTACGCAAATAGCCCAGAAGTAGCAGATCCCGCTTATATGTACATTGTGGGCCGCGACGAGCTCGGACCCATTCTTGACACCCTGGACAGCTCCTACCTAGCCGACGTGAAAGGGGACGGCGACCACGCCGAAGCGCAGCTACTCAGCAACGCACTGTACGACATCATCATGACGCCGTACCGCAGCGGCAGCCCAGTTGCGGGGCCGCCAAGCGACCAGGTATACTAAGTGCTAATGGTAAAAACCAAAAAAGCGCGCACCTCCACGCGCCAAGAACTCGACGGCGTATATCTGTTAAAGCTCCTCTTGTACGTACTGCTCGGTTCGGTGTGGCTCAAAATTAGCCATGGCGACTCTCTGCACATACCTATCCCCATCGGGCTTATTACGGGACTGATATTCACCAGCCATGAACATTTCCGGCTCGACCGCAAAATTGAGTATGCCGTACTGCTAGTTGCCATGCTCGTGGGCTACATCGCCCCTTACGGTTTGTATATCAACTTCTAGCATCACTCTAGCGCCATCGCTAGGTATGCTGCGAGTCACATACGCTCTCTGTTAGCCGAGCATAAGAGCTATTGACTTTTTGCATGTTTTAATATATAATCGCAATCATTATGAATATCCTCGCCGAAGGCCACTCAAAAGATTTCCAGCAGCTCGACCAAACTTGGCAACAAGCAGAGCAACACCCGCTCGTGCAAGCCTATGTCGTCGACATGGTTGACCCTCACCTCGCTCAACCAGACCGCAGCCCGGTGGGCTACTCGGCTGTTGCCGTAGCCGCTATCGCCAACACATCAATACGCGATATGCGAGAAATCGAATCCACAGCAATACTGGGCGATAGCTTAGCTAGGCACGATGTCCAATCAGCTGCAACACATCTTAGCTTTGTACGGTCTAACAATACATTCTCTGAGCAAATGGATGCTGCGGACGCAAGGTACGGCCACACCGCCGATCAATCCACCCTAGATACAAGACAAGCCAAGCTTGACCAAGCCCGCCAGGAATTGCTAGGCGCAAGAATGACTGTCGATGAGCTACAGCCAACCCTGGCCAGGGGCAAGCAGATACTGGCCACCCAGAGAGTACTTGCCAAGGGTGCCCTCTTACTCGCAACACTGCCGCCAGCAACCCTGTTGGGCGGCGCCTATGGAGGCTTATTCTGGGCGGCCGACCACTACGGCAACGTCCACGCCGATAAAGTTGGCGCGCATGATACTAACGACGCAAGCGCGCCCGGGGCTGTCGAAGTCTTTCCAGACGCACCCGAAGGCTCCAAGATTGTTCACAATCCCGACGGTACGTTTACTATAACTACCACTATTACCGAGGCTAGCCAGGGCGAAAAAGCAGTCAACGATTATTCCAGAGACGGTGAACTCACCGGCACCGAATTTGCTGCCGACCAAGCCGCCGCTCGGCGCTCCTTGCAAATTGTGAATGATGCTCACGGCAACATCAAATCGGTTAAAATTCGCGCCTTTTCGAGTGACGAAGCCAGCGGCCCTGGGGTTGGTCTGGGCAAGCCCGACAAGATAAACGCCGACCTCAGCGTAAAGCGTGCCGACAAGGGCGAAGAGGCGGTTACCAGCACCGCTCAAGAAATGGGCCTTCCCATTCCTGGCGCCCAAAAGGAAGCGCAAGAAGCCGTCCTTAACCCCGAGCAAATTGCCAAAATTGACGCGCACGCCGCCAGGCTGGGCATGAGCCGCGCCACACTCATCAACCGCTTTAACAGCGACAAGACCGGACTAGATACAGACGCCCTGAACGACCTTGATGAGTATCTCGCCAAAAACCGCGGCATCACCCTCGAGATGACCGTAGAGCGCGAGACCCAGGTAGTGCAACCCCACACCGAACCTCAGCAAGAGAAAAACTGGGCAGACGATGCCAAAAAATACAAGATAGGCGGCGTCAGCCTCGCCTGGTTCATTGCTGGCACAGCCACTCTCACCGGCGGCCTTTTGGGCACGCCATTTATTGGGGGCATTGCCGACCGCCTAGCGCGTCGCCGTGCCCGCAGCATCATGGCCAAAGCCGAGCGTCTTCAAGCAAAGCTCGACGCCTAGATCCATCTATTTCGTTCAGTTATTCGTTTCCAAGTAATGTAGAATTGTCTACATATTGACAAGAGGTAGGTACCTCTGTTAAGATGTACTAGTATATCAAATTACCGTACTTGGTTATTTGAGCAGGTCGCATCCTAACAGATACGAAACCGCTCGGAGCCGAGCATTTTTATACTCGTGACCAAGGAAAGGTTTAATAAGTTATCACGGTTTTGCACTTATGTGCAGCGTGGTGATAGCAGTGAGGAGCGGAGCGGAGTCGTACTTTAAGTACGGCGAAGTGAGCACCGGAGCTGGTAGCGCCGCGATGTGCATAAGAGCGGCTGACTAAGACGGGCTTAGCCCGACTTTGGCTGACGCGGTGCAAAGGCGTGATGGAGACACTATGAAAGCACTCATAACTCGAAAGGTTGGCATGACCAGCACCATCTCTGAAGATGGCGTTGTGACTGCTATTACCTTGCTTTCCGCTAGTCCCTGCGTTATTACGCAGGTCAAAACCACAGAGCCTGACGGCTACACCGCCGTACAGATCGGTTTTGAAGAAGCAAAAAAGCAAAACGTCAACAAGGCCCAGATTGGGCACTTCGCGAAGGCCGGCAAGGAAGTCATGCCGAAGATTATTCGCGAATTCCGCGTTGACGAAATTACCGAAGACCTCAAGGTTGGAGAACAAATCAGCCCCGAGGTCTTTTCAATTGGCGACGAAATCGACGTCACCGGTACCAGCAAGGGTAAGGGTTGGGCAGGCACTATCAAGCGCCACAACTTCCACCGCGGTCGCAAGACACACGGTGGCCGCTCGTACCGCCGCGTTGGTTCCATCGGTTCTATGTACCCTCAGAAAATTTTCAAGGGTAAGAAAATGGCCGGCCACATGGGAGACGAGCAAGTAACCGTCAAGAACTTGAAGGTTGCTTTGATCGACACAGAACTGGGCGTCATCGGTGTTACCGGTGCCGTACCTGGCCCTCGTAATGGCATTGTAATCATTAAGGAGACTAAGTAATGGCTGCTACAACCGTACCGACCTTTACAAAGTCCGGCACAAAAGCTGCTGCACCGGCCAAGCTCGATGCTACCGTCTTTGGCGTGATGCCCGAGAACCACGAGCTCCTGAAGCTTGCTTACAACGCCTACCTGGCGAACGGCCGCGACAACTTGGCCGTTACCAAGACCCGCGGTCTTGTGAGCGGCGGTGGTAAGAAGCCCTGGAAGCAAAAGGGTACCGGACGCGCTCGTTTTGGCTCTACTCGTAACCCAATTTGGCGTGGCGGTGGTGTTGCATTCGGCCCTACCGGTGTCGAAAACTACTCTATTAAGGTAAACGTAAACGCGAAGCGCCAGGCTATTCGCCAGGCTCTCAGCCTTGCTGCCAGCGAAAACCGCGTGACCATCATCGAAACCTTTGAATGTAAGGACGGCAAGATCGCTCAAACTCAGAAGCTGCTCGACAAGATCAACGCGAAGGGCAGCGTTTTAATTGTGGTGAGCGTCAAAGACGACCTTACCGAGCGCGCAACCAACAACCTACAAAAGGTAAAGGTCGTACAGGCCAGCTACCTTAACGTATACGACGTCCTTAACGCCGACACTATTGTGATCAGCGAAAAGTCACTCGCTATCATCAGCGAATGGCTGGGAGGTAAGAAGTAATGAGTAAAACTACTATTCTGCGCCCGCGCCTCAGCGAAAAGACCTATGGTCTGGCCACCACCAAGACGGTCTACGTCTTTGACGTACCGACCGATGTTAACAAGCAGACGGTTGCCAGCGCTGTTACCGCCCAATTCGATGTAGAAGTCGTGAGCGTTAACATCGTAAACCGCAAGGGCAAGAAGACCCGCTTGATCCGTAAGGGCGGCCGCGCAATCGCCGGTCAGCGTTCCGACATCAAGAAGGCCTACGTCACCCTTAAGGAAGGCCAAAAGCTTCCATTCTTCGACGAGCCCGAAGACAAGAAAGCCGACAAAAAGGCCGACAAGAAGGCAGCGAAGGAGACTAAGTAATGGCTATTAAACTACACAAGCCGACCACTCCAGGCCGCCGTGGCATGACCAGCCAGGACGTAAGCGACATTACTACCCGTAAGCCGCTGCGTTCACTGCTTGTTCACAAGCGCGCCCAGAACGGCCG
>DATIJU010000024.1:0-26688 GCA_035478295.1 Bacillota bacterium
GTCAAATATCAACGCTTTTACCGATACACGATAATAATTTTGCGGCGGCACAAAGTCGGGGGGCATAAAAACTCCTTTGATAATCTATTGTATAGATTTTTGACATCTACACCAGGCCGGGCCCCTTCTTATCATCGGGAATCCAGGAGCAAACGGAAGGGCAGTGCGGTTATCTCTGGATTCCGGATCGAGCCCGGAATGACAGTGTATAGGTGCGTAACGGACTTCTAGAATTATGTGCCCAAAGCTTAAGCATTACCTGTACAATGCAAGCAGGATTAGTCTACCGCTATGAATACCCAACATCGCCTTCGGTTTACACACACTGGACCGCACCATGGTTATTGAACTTACGGTTATCTTTGCAGCCTTTGCACAAGAACTCGTTCCGGCCGTGCCGTCGCTGGCGATTTTTATACCGGCCGGGGCCGCCCTGAACGCCCAGGGCGCCAGCCTTTGGCACGTGGCCATTGTAGTAGCCCTTACCGGCGTCAGCCGCGTGCTTGCTGGCCTTATACTGTACACGCTCTCGGCGGGCGCCAGCAGCCGGTTGCTTGCAAAGCGAGGCCGCAGGCTTGGCGTGAGCAAGCGCCAGATAGACCGCGTTACGGCCAAGCTGGGCACCACCGGCAGTTGGTGGGCTGTCTTTTGGCTTTGGGCGCTGCCAATAGTGCCCTGCATCCTCATTTCGCTGGCCGCCGGTTTTGTAAAAGTACCGCGCGCGACCTTCGTAAGCGCCACCTACGTTGGTGCGCTCATTAACGCCGCCACGTTCCTGCTCATTGGATACTACGGCTTGCACATAGTGGGCCAGTAATGACTAAAAAAGACTCCGCTGGCTTTTCTTGGCCTGGCGCTTTTGCAAGCGGCGTTGATCTTCGGCTAAATGGGGGTCAACAATTTTTGGGATCACATCGTCGGGGAGCTCCTGCACAAAACAGGTGAGTTGGGCCGGCTGGCCGCCGCGGTGCTTGACATGGATGATGTCGAGGTTGGTTTTGGCGCGGGTAACGGCCACGTAAAATAGGCGTTTTTCTTCCTCGGTGTCTGCCTTATCGTGCGGTAATATGCCCTGCTCGGCACCAATTAAAAAAACGTGCGCAAACTCTAAGCCTTTACTGGCGTGGATAGTAGACAGCGTAATAACATCGGCTGCATCATCGTAGTAGTTTTGCGACTGCATGCTGTCAAAATGGGCCACCGCTGCGGCGACGTCCCGAAAACGCACCAAACCGTTTACAAACTGACGCAGCGAGGGGCTGCTTTCCAGGCCCAAAAGCTCGATCAGCATTTCGGCCAACTTACTGGGGTTGGACGGCCCAGCGTCGAGCAATTTATCGCGCAGAAGCGCCACGGCCGATGCCGAATACCCCTCTAGCTCCGGTAGTTCGCCGGTAAGCGAGCAACGCATGAGGGCGATGAGGGCCTGCACTTCGGGATGGTCGTAGGGAGAGCCGTCGCCCACTATTTGGTAGGGCAGGCCGGAATCGGCAATTGCCCGCTGGGTGGCCAGCGCCGCCTTTCGCCCGCGGTACAAAATGGCAAAATCGCGGAAGGTGAGGTGCGCCGCCGCATCGTCGTCGGATACCGCACGAGATAGGTCGCCGCCGCCAATTGCCCGCTGGATTTCGCTATTCACCCAGGCGGCCTCGGCGTATTCATTCAGCACCTGCACAGCACGGATACGGCCGGTGGCGTGCGCGTGCGCCGTAAGCGCCGGACGATTGGTAAATATCGCGTTGCTCGCCTTCACCACCTCTGGCACCGAACGATAGTTAATGGTTAATTCTATGCGTGTGCGATCCGGAAAGTCCGCCTCAAACTGGCCAAAAATATCACCACTGGCACCGCGAAATCCATATATAGATTGCGCCGGATCACCAATGACAAATACATTGCTATGCCCGCGGATGAGGTTAAGCAGCTCGTATTGCAATTTGTTAGTGTCCTGAAATTCGTCTACCAAAATATACCGGTAACGAGCTTGCACCGCTGCCCGCTTTTCTGCATTGCTGGCGAGCAATTGGCGCGTTTTAACTAACAAATCATCGAAGTCGATAAGGCCCTGCGCGCTAAGTGCGGCATCGTAGGCGGCCACCAGACGTGCCAGCTCGGGATCGTCCTCAGCCATATTTTTGGCACGCGAAATAAGCAGACCCACCTCGCGGGCCGACAGGCGCTTTAATCGATCGGGCCGGGTAAGCTTTTTGATAACTTGCAGCCGTGCGAGCTCGCTCACAAAAGCGGCATCGCCGTCCAATAGCTCGCTGCACAAGGCATGAAAGGTGGAGATGTGCGCGGCTGTCTTGGCGGCCAGCGCCGCCTGCACGCGTACACGCATTTCTTCGGCGGCCTTCTTGGTAAAAGTAAGGGCCAATATTTGCTCTGGCCGGGCCAGCTCGCTCTGCACCAAATACACAATGCGCGCTGCAAGCGTTTTGGTTTTGCCGGTGCCCGGGCCGGCCACAATAAGCACTGGCCCTTCGCCCGCTTCCGCCGCCTGGCGTTGTGCTGGGTTTAAATCCATGTGCATATGCATACTATAGTAAGCTTAGCTGGTTAAGCATTTCTTGCCGCTCATCGTGATCTTTAAAAACCTTAATAGTACCAAACACACCGTCGTACCCAGCATCGCGTACCACGTCGCCGGCACGCAGACGCTCAATCGCAACTGCCAGTGCCGAGAATCCAGCGCCCCTGATCTCGTCCACCGGCACGCTGCGCAGCACACTAAATTCGTCACCCAAAGCTGCCAAAACTTGATAATACGCCCGCTCCACTGCCCGGCCGCTCGTACTTTTGGTACCCTCAAGTTCTGCCAAA
Organism: Bacillota bacterium; assembly: GCA_035478295.1. Lineage (GTDB taxonomy): Bacteria > Patescibacteriota > Saccharimonadia > Saccharimonadales > UBA4665 > PMNU01. The sequence continues at coordinate 2,824 of DATIJU010000024.1, forward strand.
ATTTCGGCAAGCGGAATTATATACTCAACATGTTTAGCATTTTCTGGGCGATAATCAGTCGCCCGCTCAGCCAACGCGTTAAGCCGATTTTCGACACCAACAATCAACGGTTTGCCGCATACCGGGCACAAGCCTTCGTGCGCCCTGGTTTCTTCGGGTGTAAAACGAATGTTGCACACGCGGTGGCCATCCAGGTGATATTTACCTTCCTCTGGAAAAAATTCGATAGTGCCGCTCAGGCGTGCATCATTTGTTTTAATAGCGTCCATAACGTCGTCAAAACTTAAAGCGTTGCTCTGCACCACCGTCGCCTCGCGCCCCAGCTTTTGCGGCGAGTGCGCATCGGAGTGGCTGGTAACGGCAATGCCGTCAAGCCCGCCCACGCGCCAGTTCATGCCAGGGTCGCTGCTCAGGCCCGTCTCTATGGCTTTAATCTCAGGCGCCAGTTCGTCGTATGCTTCGGCAATCGTGTCAAACCCCGACTTACTGCCAAACATGCCAAACCACGGCGTCCAAATATGTGCCGGGATGTACAGCGCACGGTTGTCTACTTCCAGGGCGTGGCGCAGCAATTCTTTAGAGTCCAGCCCTAAAATGGGGCGCCCGTCGGCCTTAAGGTTGCCGATGCGCTCCAGCCGGGTATTCAGCGCGCTCACGCTTTCAAAGCTAGGCAGCACCACCAGCTGATGCAGCTTACGTACCCGGTCGTTCTTTTTGTATATGGAGGCAATTTCGACGGTGGGCACAAAACGGATGAGCGCACCACGCAGACGCTCCGGCAAGGTTTGGTCAATAGGGTCTGCAAATTGGCTCTTGAGCTTAAACAACCCCGGTTCTGCCGGCTCCAGCTTTTCGCGCATTTCGTTAAACCATTCAGGATGCGTAAAGTCGCCGGTACCAATGATATTGATGCCTTTAAGCTTGCCCCACTTGTACAAGCCCTCAAAATCGGCATTCTTGCTGGTGGCGCGGCTGTAGTGCGAATGCACGTGCAAATCGACGAGTAACTCTGGCATGTACCTTAGTGTAGCGCTATTTACAAAAATTGGCTGCGGGATGCCGCCGGCACTTCGTCTTCGAATACCAATGCGCGCGGGCCTATTTTGCGAAAGCTTACCGGATTGTTACCCTCTATGCGAAAGTGCGCCACTTGCCCGCCCATTTTTTTCTTGAGTGTTACCTCACTTAATACCCCGTCGCTAATATCGCCAAACGTCCACACCGCATCGCTCAGGCGCACAATATCGGCGTTGGCCCGGTACACTTCCGCGCGTGGGGCTGCGTCTCCCAAAAAGTAGCGAAACAACATAAAGGGATTGAGGGGGATCATTTTGTGGTCCAAACAATACTTACTGATGTGCATATGCCAATAAAAAATCCGCTTGCTGTAGGCGGGATACACCACCGGCCACGTCTTATTGAAGCGCAGGCGCGGATGCCAGCGCGCCAGATCTTTGCCACTGTGCAACCAATCCCACATCCAGGGCGAGACGTCCTCCAGCCGCACTTGGTCCTGGGTAATAGGCACAAAAGCGTGATCGTTGCCGGGTACCCGGGCCAGGTAGTACACGGGCTTTTTGTATTTTTTGGCCAGGTAAATTTCTACCAATACACCATCACTTACTTCGTCAAACACCCACAACTCGTCGCTGCATTTAATAAGGCTATTGTTGGCAATGCGTATGGCCTCTTTCGGCACCTTGCCGCCCAGGTTGTAGTCAAAGTTCATGAAAGGGCTAATGGGCGTAAGGCCTGCTTTAAGCACATAGACCGAGACGGCCGCGCGCTGATAAAAGTTGCGCTTGCTCATCGATATAAAAATGTTCTTGGAAGGGTGCTTGAGATCGCTCACGTAGTTGGGGTCGTCGAAACTCTTCATATGTATACACTAGCACGGTTTTGGTCCAAAAGCATGCATATAATATTTTACTGTATTTTAATCGTAAGCTGTATAATGAATTGTCTATGGGAGAAGTCGTACACTACGAACCCGTCAGAAAACGGCACAATAGAAACCTGCTTATCGCTGGCGGCAGCGCAGTCGTGCTTGCAGCGGCAAGCCTTGCTACTTGGTTCGCCGTGCGGGATACAGAGCCCCCAGAACTTTGCCAGTCGAACCGCTCAGTAAGCGACCGCTTCCCCGGCGACACCGACCCAAGTGTTACCGCCGAATCCAGGACCTGGCGCTTAGGAGTAGTTATTCTATCTGGTATGCCCGCCGATACCGGCAATTTTGTAGATCGCAGGGTAGGCTATCGCAATCCCGACGCGCCCGGCGATGTATGGCACGACAGCAAGCCAATAACCCAACGGGGCGGCCTGACCATTATGACCAAAGTAGGCCCCGGCCCTGTCGAGTTTAGCGTCTACACCGAAAACCTGGTAGGCTCCCCCAACTGCGCCGTGGCCCCATCAACCACATATGAAGCCCCGGCGCCTATTGACGCCGTCAACCACGCAAACCAACACCTGGTACTACCCAGCTGGCCGTAATCGATCTTACGGCTACTTATACAAGAAAAAGACCCACCTCTCAGCAGGTCTTTTTCTTGGTGGGGATGCACGGGCTCGAACCGTGGACCTCGGCAATGTGAATGCCGCGCTCTAGCCAGCTGAGCTACATCCCCATACATGTCCGGCGAAATGTACGTCGGGTACCGGGTACAGCGAAGTGTCCACTATGGAGCGCACTTGCCAGACTGTAGGCAAAACGTCCTTGCAGAAGCGAATTGTAGCAGGTGAGCGCCACCTTTACTAGGCTGCTGCCGGCGCGATTGCAGGAACATAGGCAAAAAAGAGGGGACGCTCGGGATCAGGACTTGCGTCTGGTATAGCCGTAAAACCTGCAGTATTAAAAGCAGGACCAAACGGGCCATAGTACGTACTCACCGATAGCACACCTCCTGGCTGCAATCCGGCGGCAATGTGCCCCGTTGCTTGGCGCAAATGTAATCTGTTACGGCCATCGGTACAATCGGCGTAATAAGACAATACATTATTCGCTACTACACAATCGTTCTCACCGGGTAGCGGCTGCTCGCGGATATCATGCCAGCCAAATGTTACCATGCTCCGCAAAAGCGGACCGGGTTGTATGTGATCTTCGTCAACGGCCTCGAACAAGTCCAGACAGTCTCGCGACAATCCCCAGTTAGGCAGCTTTTGCGCAAGATCATCAAGCGTGAGCCCATAGGGCTGTTCTGCCTGGGCAAGCACTACTCGGTTGATGTCCAAAGCTCGAATACGCGCTTGCACGCCGTGCATCACAAAGGCCGCAGCCATAGACCATGTGTCCTTACCTTTGCTGGTGCCAACATCTACCATTTCGAACACATCCTTGTGATGAGTAGCTACATAAGTCGGCGCCACGCTAGAAGCCAAAAGCGCGCCATTTGGGTTTGTTCTACGAAAAAAGTCATTCTCCGTAAAAATAAGATTATTACCGAGGTACGTTCTGCTGTCAGTAAAACGTTGTACTTCTGTTGACATACTTGAACATATTATACAATACAATTGCATAATATCAACAAAGACAGCCCAAGCTGCGTCGCTAACGCAAAAGTCTTTGCGGCGACAAATAGTTGCAGTATTTGGGTTACGGGCGTGGCTGGCGATCGACAAATTCGCGCGCAAAGCGCTCAAATACGGAGTTGGTCCAGCCAAAGCCGGTTTGGGAGGGGTATACGCCGGGGGCCGGCGGTTTGGTAGGGTCTACCACGTTGTACTTTTCCAAAAAAATGCCGTGGTCATTAAACCAATTGAGGTTGGTTGTAAGCCACTTAAGGGCCACGCGGCGGGCATCTTCATCGTAGCCATAGCGCTGCAGGGCTTTCACCACAATAAATTGCAGCGGCGCCCAGCCATTCGGGAAGGCCCATTGCATGGGCATGGCGCCCGGTACGCGCTGACTAAGCGCGTAGGCGTCGGTAGTGGCCAGGCCGCCCTTTTTCTCAAATCTTTTAAGATTGCTTACCAATGTATGCGCGCGGCGGCCATCCACCATGCCGGCCCACATCGGGAAGAAGCTGGCCAACGACGCCACACTGCTGCGCCGTTCTTTTACGTAGTTATAGTCGTAGTAGAGGCCTTTGCCCTTGTCCCACATCACGCGGTTCATGGCGGCCTTGCGCTTCTCGGCAGCGGCTTCCCATTCTTTTGCTTCGTCTTCTTTGCCAAAAACGCGGGCGGCGCGGGCAAAGTCCATCTCGTACTTAAATAGCAGCGCGTTTAAGTCTACCGGGAGATAATTAAGAGCTTTGCGGTTAAAGCGCGGCGTCATATCCCAGCCGCTTTCGGCTTCGGCGAGGTCGTTGAGGTAGTTAAAGTCGTAGTAGCGGCTCAGGCCCTGGTATACCAGGCGGGCGTGCGGCTTGGCGGTACCCATCCAAACGGTTTTGTACTCATCTTTGGCGATGTCGATATGCTCTTTGAGCCAGGCGTGGCCGAGGTCGTAGGCGTCGTACAGATCAAAAATAAAACTACTGAGGAAGGGTGGCTGCGTGCGGCTGACATAGTACAGGCGCGAACCGTTGGGGATAAGCTTAAAACGCTTAAACACGTGGCACAGGTCGTCTAGAATACCCATAACCAGCTCTTTGTGGTCTTCGTCGAGCAGGCCCTGAATCATAAAGTAGCTATCCCAGTAATACAACTCGTTGTAGTCGAACTCGTGGCCTTCGGCGTATGAGGGCACTAAATACGGTTTGGGAAGGCCAATAAGCGTTTCGTCGTCTTTAGGGTGGAATCGCTCCAGTTTCTTCCAATAATCGGCCACATACAGCCGGGCGACCTCCAAATCTTTGGGGTCGAGCGTTGGTGTTTTCTTGCCAAAGGGCAAATGTAAACTTGGGCGGGGGAATTTACTGCTGTCTAACATACTACTCATAGCCTAGGCCACATAAGATAAAAGTCAACCCGCTCAGGCTTTTTGAGCCTCAAGTCCCTTGCCAATACCATCCAAAATAATGTTGAGTCCCAACTCAAACATAAACTGCGGATTCTCGCGCCGCTTAGATATGATGGGCGCTATAGCCTTGTTCATGTATGGGTAACGCTCAGGGTCGCGCTGCACAGGATGCACACGTTCGGCACGGGGATCTGTTTTTCGGGGATCGGCCTGTTCCTCAAACACACAGCCAATGGTGTAGCGAATGATGCTAAAGAAACTAGCCATGGCGTGTTCGCCGCTAAAACCTTGTTCGGTAAGACCGCGCACGAGAGCTTCCAGGCCGTCCATCATACTGGTTTGGCTCATATTGGCGTGCACGAGTATTTGCACGCCATCGCGGTGGCTGGTGAGTGTCTGGTAGTTGGTATGTGCTACCCAGTCTAGTAAATCGCGCCAGTTTTGACTCGGGGGCCGTGTTTGCTCAAATGAGTGCAGGAGCATGGTTGTAGCCATGCTATCAATAAGGTCTTGTTTGTTCTCGAAGTGCCAATACAGGGCGGCGGCTTTTACGTGCAGGCGGTCGGCGAGCTTGCGCAGCGTGAGGCCATTGTAGCCCACTTCGTTCAGCAGCATAAGAGCTTCGGCCACAACTTGTGTCCGTTCTAAACTTCGTTCACGCCCACCCTCTTTTACAGTAGACGCTGTGTCCATGTTGCTATTATACCGCCTCTGTCGACTGACTGCGGCCGGCAATTTCGATATCGGGGTCGTCGTTATGGCTGCGCAGCTTCATTTCGGGCAAAAACAGAGTACATACAAAGCCTGTAAAACAGAGGACGGCGGCCGCCAGAAAGACCACATTAGTAGACTTAGTAAAAGCCTCAAATACGACCTGCTGTGCCGCGGCGGGCAATTGATGAATGGCTGAAGCGTCGCTCATGCTCACCGTCCCGGCGGAACCGCCGCCCATCGCTCCTAAGTGATGGGCCAGTTGGGCAGTAAGCAGCGCACCAAACGCTGCGCTGCCGATGGCGCCCCCCAAACTTCTAAAGAACCCGGTAGCTGCCGTGCCTGCACCCATTTCGCTGCGCGGGATAGCATTTTGCACTGCCATGGTAATTACCTGCATCACCATGCCCAGACCCATACCCAAGATAAACAAATCACCGCTAATTGCCCACGAAGCGGTGTGCGTGGTAAGCCGCGACAAAAGCAGCAGCGACAGTGTTACTAGGCCCATGCCAATAACCGGGAAAATTTTGTACTTGCCGTGCTTAGAAATGTAGCGGCCCACAAACATCGACACCGGAATCATACCCAAAGTCATAGGTATTAAGTGCAACCCGGCTTGCGTGGGCGAAAGCCCATTTACTATTTGGAAATAAAGCGACACGTACACCAGCGAGCCAAACAACGATGCACCCATCACAAAGAGCACCGGCACCGACACGTTAAAAACGCCATTTTTAAAGAGGTGCAGATTGAGGATCGGCTCATTGGCGAGCGATTCGCGGAAGACAAACAGCACGCCGAGCACCAGACTGGCTATGCCCAAACCGATAATGGTGGGGCTGCTCCAGGCGTACTCTCGCCCGCCCCAAGCCGTAAATAGCAGCAGCGCACTGGCTGCACCGACCATTAGCGCTGCGCCGGCGTAATCAATCTTATGTTTTAGAGTGTGTTTGGGAAGATGGAGCACTTTTTGGATGACCAATAGTGCGGCGATTCCCACTGGCAGGTTGATGTAAAACACCCAGCGCCAGCTAGTGGTAAGCCATAAAAGCGCATGCGGATCGGTAAGGTAGCCGCCCACTAACGGGCCAATTACACTGCCCACGCCAAACACCATACCAAACAGGCCGGTGTAGCGGCCGCGCTCGCGCGGAGCCACCATGTCGCCGATGATGGTCATAGTAAGACTCATAAGGCCGCCAGCACCCAGACCCTGAATAGCTCTAAAGGCAATAAGCTGTATGAGGCTTTGCGACGCTCCGCACAAGAATGAGCCAATAAGGAACAGCAAGATAGATACCATAAAGATCTTCTTGCGGCCATACAGGTCCGACATCTTACCGTAGAGCGGCTGGCTGGCAGTAGAAGTAAGCAGGTACGAAGTAATTACCCAAGACAGGTGGGCCAAGCCGTTTATAGGATCGAGGTCGCGCACAATGGTATAGAGCGCAGTGCCCACTACTGTTTGATCAAGGACAGCCAGGAAAAATGCCAACATAAGGCCGGTAATAACCCAGCCAATTTGACGCTTGGTCATGCCTGTGGCCGCGTAGGCCGGAGATGCAGCTGGTGTTTGTGCGGTGATTTCGCTCATAACTTAACGCTGTTAAGTATGATAGCGCTTTTGTGCTTTGGCTGTCAATCCCGCAACATATGCCGGGCGTAGCGGCGGCCTGCACTCTCGCCCAAGAGCACCGTAACCGCAAGACCGACGAGAGGCCAGGAGGCAAAGCCCGGCGTCTGTACGGCGGCGGGCATGAAGTACGGTGCAGGCCGGGCACTTTGGTGTGAGGGTGTGGTTACGTGAAGGAGCGGCGGGGATGAAGCCGATTGAGGCCAAGGCTCGGGGGCTGCCGTGGTATCGGTATTGTCTGCCACAGCAGCATCATTTATGGATGGTTCGGGCGGCGGCTCAGTCGTTTCCTCCGGTGCAGACGCGGCGGCATTTTGGCCCTCGCGTTCGACTGCAGACAAAGGTCCGTCGGCAGGCGCCAGCCCACTATCGGTAGTGTCGGACAAGAACGAATTGTCGCTGGCAACCAGGACAGCTGCGACAGGCTCGCTTGCGGCCGGTAGGGATATAGCTGCGGCGGGCGCCAGCAGAGGAACGGACGTGGGGTCTGGTGACGGTGCCGGCCTGTACGCCTCAAAGTGCACAAATTGCATGAGACCCAACAGTGCCGGCGTGCCAAACACTCGAGAATAGTTGCCGTCGCCAGCATAGTTATATTGCGACACCTCAATAGTACCCTCCGGATATCCGGCCGGGTTTATCGCCTCTACGTAGGCCGTGTGGCCGTATGAACCGCTTGCCGATACACCCACGGCGCCAACCGCCGGCGTGCCGTCGACGCTCAATCCATGCGCCGGTGCGTTGGCCGCCCAGTCTTTCGCATTGCCAAGACCTTTGTACTGCGCCGGTTCTACACCCTCGGCGCTCACCCTCCAGGCCGTATAGTCGGTGCAATTGCGGTAATAGTAACCGTAAGGCGAGATAACATTGGCGCTCGAGGTGTCGTTTGGCGTGTCGCCAAAATCGTAGTCGGCACACCAACCGGCACCACTGCCGCTGGCTGCGTAAGGCGCCCAAACACATGGTTTGCCAGCGTATGGATATTGAGCCTCGGCGGCCGCAGCCCGCCCCGGCATACAAAATATACCCACGAGCGACAGAGCAACTATCAAGCCGGACCACAAAAATCTGTTTTTTATTTGTCTCGCCAACATAGCTGCGGAGCATAGCCATAGCTCGCCAACATTGCAAGCATTTTTAGCTAATCGCCCCCGCTTCGGTCATCCCGGATCAAGTTCGTGATGACAATGTTCGTGAGTTATGACCAGGCCTTAAAGCTGGGCACAGGGTTTGACGGAGCAGAAAAGTAGCATCAACTTAGTCTTGCGGCGGTTCCTCCGCACAAACCTCCGGCGCATACTTCGCGCCCCATTCCGCCATAGACTGCAGCACGGGCAACAAATCTTCACCCTTTTGGGTCAGCGAATATTCAACCCGCGGCGGAGCTTCGGCATACTGTTTCTTCACCAAAACGCCGGCCTGCTCCATAGTGTCCAGGCGCTGCGAAAGCGTTCGCGGGCCAATGTGCAAGGTCTGCTCCAGTTCGGTAAAACGGCGCGGGCCATTCATAAGCTCGCGCACCAGCAGGCCCGACCATTTGTCGCCAATAATCTTGAGGCTCGCGCTAATGCTGCCGCAGGCAGGAGTGTCTGAATCGGATGATTCCATAGATATATACTATAATACTTTACTTTGTATAGTTAGTCCCGTATAGTACTTTACTGACACTATACAAAGTATAGTATAACATAAAGCACCGAAGGAGACTACGTATGTCAGATTTTAATACAGTTGCAAGCGACGCAGTTATTGAGCAGACTCAGGAGGCTCTTGAGCGTAATGGATTTGCGGTGACGGTTGTTGAAAACGGCGAGGCCGCCAAGCAGGCCGTGCTCAATCTTATCCCCAAAGGCGCGGAAGTGTTCTCGGCAACCTCCAAAACTGCCGATGATATTGGCCTGAGCAAAGTCATCGACGAGTCCGGCGACTATGACGCCGTCCGCCCGAAGCTGAATGCTATGTACGGCGACGATTCCAAAGCCCGTGAGCGCCGCAAGCTGGGTGCCGCCCCTGACTATGCCATTGGCAGCGTGCACGCCATAACCCAAGACGGCCACTTACTAATCGCCTCCAATACCGGCAGCCAACTGCCCGCCTACCTCTATGGAGCAGGCCAGGTAATCTGGGTGGTGGGCGCACAAAAAATCACCAAAGACTACGCCGAAGCCGAAGAACGCCTAGAGAAATATGTTACCCCGCTCGAAAATGAGCGCGCCAAGATTGCCTACGGCTTCCCCACTAGCGTCAACAAGCTCGTGCACTACTACAAAGAAATTAATCCGAACCGCGCGCACATCGTTATCGTCAAGCAAGCATTGGGCTTCTAGGCAAAAGTTATTACCTTACTGCGGCACTAGAGCACCCCACCTATAGTAGTACGTGTAAAGGAGGCGCGATATGAAAACGAAGATTGTAGCCACTCGGGAAACGGACAACCTAAAAATGCTGCGTGATCTTCAGGCCGAAGGACGCGCCGAATTGCCTCTACTAGTAGCAATTCCAAAAGCGCACCCTAATGACCAGCACCCGGGCGGCAAAATCGAATCCAAGCCACCGCCAGGGTAGTGCTTCCGAGACCTCCAAGAAAAGAGCGATTATTAACCACCAATAATCGCTCTTTTCGTGTAATACACGTCAGTTGCAGTCATTATTACATTTATAGATATATCTAGTAATGATATAGTTAACAATATGCCCTCCTCTGTTAGTCATCTGCTGCCCCAAGTTTCGTTTAGCATTTTGTTCGGTTTGAGTGTGAAGCCTCGCCACGGCTATGAGCTGCTGCAGCAAATACGCGATGATTCTGCCGGACACATGCAGCTAGGTGCAGGAGCCCTCTACGGCACGCTTAAAAAACTGACAGCCGACAACCTTATAGAAGATATGCCATTTGAGGGCGACCCGAGACGGCGTTATTATCGCCTTACCCGCGCTGGCTGGCTGCGTCTAAATGCCGAGCTCGTGTACTACGAACGCATTGCCCGCCTTGCCCGCGAGCGGCATCTGGTGCAGCCAGGCAGCTAAGCGCCTTTGCCTGCAAACGCCTCCCGCGCAAGTTTGCATTTATATCCCCAAAAGCGGTATATAATACATAAGAGAAATAACAAACAGTAGAAAACGACTAGAAAACTTATGCAAAACGATCAAGGCCCGCCAGCACCGACGCCAAACAACGGCACCAGCCTCAATGTGCAGCCGCCGGAATTTGGCCCGGACTATTCAAACAACCTTCAAGGGTACAAGGTGTACAAAAAGTCGCCGGACAACACTAAGAAGATTGTGCTCATCCTAAGTATCGTCTTAAGCGCCATGCTGGTTATTAGCGCCGGCCTGTACTTCTGGATTCACGCAAGCACCAACAATACTCCCCCAGCCACAACCAACAACACCCCCACTCCTTCGGCTACCGGCACCGATGATGCCAGCCTCAAGCAAAACCTGGACGACCTCACCAAAAATATCAGCCAAGGCGACAAAGATCAGGCAAACATAGACTCCAGCGTAAACGATAAAAAAAGCCAAGTAGAAGTGCCGACTAATTAGGTAAACACCATGAAACAACTCTTAAAACGCATTAGCCTCATCACCGCCATCAGCCTGCCACTTATATTGGTAGCGCCTGCCAGCTTAGCCGGAGCCGTTGCCGCCAGCGATACCCCTCCCGAGACCGACACCACCACGACCCGCTTAGCGAACATCAAAAGCAAAGGCGACACAGAGATTGCCCGGCGCCTTAAAGTTTTGGGCACGCTCAGCGCCAAAGTAAACAGCGCCACCAAACTCACCGCCCTCGAAAAAACCGATCTCAAGAGCGAGATAACCGGCGAGTACGACGGCCTTAAAGCCCTCAGGACAAAACTAGCCGCCGAAACCACCATTGCCGCGGCCGCCGGCGACGTGTCGGCAATGGTTACCGAATATCGTGTATACGCGCTAGTGGTCCCTAAGGTGCAGCTCATTAAAGCTGCCGATTACCAGCAAGAAGTACAGGCCAAGCTCACCACGCTCACCGCCAAGCTGCAAAGCCGCATCAACGATGCCGGCGCTAAGGGTCACGACGTTACCGAGCTGCAAACCAAACTCGACGAAATGGAGTCTAAAATGGCTGCCGCCGAAGCCATTTCTTCGGATGTAGAAACAAAAGTACTGGCCATAGAGCCCACCGACTACAACAACGATCACGGCATTGTGAGCGGCTACCAAACGCAACTCAAAACAGCCCACACCAACAACGCCGGTGCCGTAACCGACGCCAAGGCCATAATCACCGGCCTCAAAGCTCTCAAATAACTGATCTTGTAACTACTTGCCCATAAAAAGGAACTTGGCAGCTACAACCAGGAGCAGCCCGCCAAATAGGCGCGTCATAATGTGCGAATGTAACCGTATTGCTTCGTGCGAGCCAATGAGCGAGCCAACCAAAAAGCCGGCACCGATCCACATGGCGGCCTTCACATTTACATAACCGGCTTTATAGTAGGTGAGCGCGGCAAAGATAGCCACCGGCACGCACAACATAGCGAGCGTGGTACCCTGGGCCTCTTTCTGGCTAAAGCTAAGGAGTAGCACCAGCGCCGGGACAATAATAATACCTCCGCCCACGCCGATGAGGCCGCTGAGCGTACCAGCCGCAACACCCACGGCGATCAAAATCAGATCAGTTGCTGACATACTTATGCTTATTGTAAGACTTTAGCGACAATCCACAAAGCCCCCTGCGCCCCTCAGGACACCGCGCCCGGCAATCGCTTACATGCATACTTTTTGTCCCGCCAAAAGTAACAGTAGAAGCGGTTGCTATTCGCGGTGTCCGTGGGGCGGATGGGGCTTGGGGCTACAGCGCGAAGCTCTTGGCAAGTGCGACCAAAGGATCATGAATATTAGGGTGGCCATTACTCATGATAATACCCTTAATTTCTTGGTCGTAGCGCTGCTCTTCACCAAACAGGCTGGTGACTTTACCGCCGGCTTCTTCGACAATGAGCTTGGCCGTAACGGCGTCATACGCGCCCGGGCCTACAAATACTTGAGCGCCAATCTGGCCGGCAGCCAAAAGCATACCCTCATACAATACGCAGTTAAGGCTCAGCGGACGATAACACATACCTATAAGCGCAGCTTTGAGTGGTACCGAACGTACCACGCGCGAACGCAAGCCAGAACTGGCTACCACCACGTCTTCGAGACTGTCGGCATCACTTACATGCAGCGGCGTGCCATTTACAAAAGCGCCGCCACCTTTAGTGGCCCAGAACAAGCGTTTTAGATAGGGGTCTAGCACAACGGCAACCACCGGCTGGCCGTCGGCGGTATCTACTAAGGCAAGCGAAAAGACGTTGGTAGGCAACCCCATGCTGTACGGCAAGGTGCCGTCGATAGGGTCGCACACCCACACATACTTGGCGCCTGCTACCGGATAATTTTCTTCTTCGCCAATAACGGCGTGGTCGGGGTACTTTTCTTTTACCGCTTCAACAACGAAATGATTAATGGTTGTGTCAGCGATAGTAACAGGGGTAGTGTTGTCTTTGTTGACTTCCAGGCCAATCTGGAAGTGCTCCAGCATGACCTCGCCTGCCCGTTTGGCCAGTTGCTTGGCAAATTGCAGATATTCGTCCATGCCCCCCACTATATCAAACTAATACGATCTGGTGTTCGGTTTTTTACGAATCGACCGCAATCAGGCATGCCGTCCTGCCTCAAACTAGCCCCCAGGCTTAACAAGATGCGTGAGTACCCTCGCAATCGATCCCTGCGACATTCCTAACACATCCTGGTCAAGCTCATACCCCCGTCTTTTGAGGCCGTCCATAGCTTTATTAAGGGGACTGCGTTTTACGAGGCGATCAAGCGGACAGTTAAACAAGAGGCGTCCGAGCGGCCGGGCAATACGAGCCATCTCGGTTAACACCTTATCGGGCGCGTCAAAATGAGTAAACGCCTCGTATGCGAGCACGAGGTCGAACTGTTCATCGTCGTAAGGCATTGCCGCAGCATCACCGATATCGTATGAGATATAGCCACCCGGCGCCACTGCCGCACGTGTTTTGGCCGACATACTCCCATCACGGTAATCTCCCAGGCTCAATCCATGAGCCTGTATCTCGACATCGGGGTGGCGCAGCCGTACAAAATCGACCAGCGTTCGCAGCGTATTACCCGTGCCGCAGCCGATGTCGGCCACAGCCAGGCTGCCAGTGGCCTCAACAATGTCGTGCGCGATGGCCGTAGGCGTTAACTCGGGGTCGAGATACTCTTCATACACTCTATCAATATGGACGACCGAACGATCGAGTATACGACGCGTAAAGCCATCTATGAGATCACCCGGCTGTCGGTTTGGGGGTTCAAAATCAGTCATAATGAAAAAGAAAGATCCCTGCTTATAACAGAGATCCCTCTAGCGCACTAGTATAACAAAAATTATAAATTATTCAGCTCAGTATCCAGTGCAGCCGTGTCGGCCGAGGCAGCGTCTATATCGGTTTGGTCGAGCGTGGCACTCGCCGTGGTAAGGTCGCTTGTAGCTTTTACCACCGGGGCAGCCGGTGCTGCGGCTGTCGTTGCCTGCGTATTTTTTGCGGCATTATTGGCTTTGTGGCGGCTGGCTACCGTGTAACTTACTGCCGAAATGCCTATCAAAAACACCAATACCACTGCAGCTTCCACGGCCGTAAAGCCTTTTTCGTACCATCTGCGCGTCATTTAGGCATCTCCTTGTACAGATTTAACGCCGGTTATAAGGTTTTTGATAGCAGTGCGGTAGGCTTTGAGGTCTTGAATCTCTTGCTTTACCGCCGCCTTAAAGGCCGCTACATCGCCGGTGGGGTCGTCGGCGTCGCAGGCAAAGGTGCTGTGCGCAGTAACGGCAGCCAGATCGGTCTCTGCCTGAGCTTTGGCAGCATTTACGGCCGCCACTAATTCATCGTAAGTACTGAGCGTTTTGCCTTTACTTACGTAAAAGGCTTCGGTGCGAGCAGTAATTTTATCGAACAAATCTAACTGATTTTGAGTGCGTTGCACCACACGGTCGATAACGCCGGTAATTTTGTCCTTACGGTTGTTGCAGGCTTGCAGCTTGCGCGTGTCGAAACGATGCTTGCGCGTGTCCGTGCTGCGGCTGTCGTTGGTTTCGGTCTCGCTCGTTGTTTGCGTATGGGAGGTGGTGCGCGGCGTGCGCGTTTCGTCGCCCGGATTGCCGTTATGAGAATCTTCGGCAGTAGTATCGTTATGAGAGCTGGAGCCCTGTTCGGCATATACAGCCGCAGGTGCAATTGCCAGCACACATACTGCAAGCACACTTGCCAGCAGCACCGTGACTGATCTTTTTTGCATTGAGGTAATCCTTTTGATTTATCTACCATTCAGCTTAAGGCTAACTGAAGGCGCGGTCAATATCTAACGATATTCCGGATTCTCAAAATCAAAACGGGAGCCGGCGTCCCACTTGCTTCGCTGGTTGCCATAAGCCGGAAAACCGCCGCCATCCTGGAGCATTTTCGCTAGGTGCATCAAATTCCAGGTCATGAATGTTGCGTTGCGGTTAGTAAAGTCGTTATCTAAGCCCACTTTTCCACCCTTGCCGTCGTCGTCGCCATAACTGGGGCCGGGGCCGGCCTCGCCGATCCAGCCGGCATCAGCCTGGGGCGGAATGGCATAGCCAAGGTGCTGCAGGCTGTACAGCACGTTCATGGCGCAGTGCTTTATGCCGTCTTCGTTACCGGTAATCAGGCAGCCGCCCGCTTTGCCGTAATACGCATATTGCCCTTTGTCGTTCAGTAGGCTGGAGCACGCATACAGCCGCTCAATAATCTTTTTGGTCTGCGAGCTGTTGTCGCCCAGCCAAATGGGGCCTGCCAAAATAAGAATATTGGCGGCCTGCACTTTTTTGTACAGCTCGGGCCACTCGTCTTTGTCCCACCCCTGCTCGCGCATGTCGGGATAGACGCCGGTGGCAATGTCTGGGTGATCGATGGTGCGGATAGTTTCTACTGCCACCCCGTGTTTTTCCATGATTGTCTTACTAATATCTATCAGCAAATCGGTGTGACTGGGCGCCGGTGACTTTGCCAGCGTACCATTAAAGACAATCGCGCTGAGGCCGCTAAAGTCCATCTGTTTGTCGTCCGTCATAACTGTCCCCTCCACTTGCTTACCTATTCATCATAACAAATTGCTATTTGCGGGCCGCCCGCACCACGGGCAAGTTGCGTATTACCACAAAAGAAATAACGCCGGCCGACGCTGCCAAAGCCGCACACAGTAACACCGTAAACCGATAGGCGTGTGCCGCACCAAACAAACCCAGCAGCGCAATGACAATCAACCCCGCGGCGCGCGATACGGCATTATTGATGCCTGAGGCAATGCCGGAATCGGTATCCGCTACCGACGCCATTACGGTAATGGTGAGCGGCGCTACGAGCAGGGCCATGCCAATGCCAAACAGCACCGCTCCTGGGAAAACACCCACCCAGTACGACACACCGGGGTGCAGCCAAAATAACCAGCCCATACCCGCCGCGCACAGCAAAGGGCCAACGCTCATAAATAACCGCGGCCCAAATTTGCTTACCAGACCGCCGATGCGTCCCGACAGCGCAAACAGCAGGATACTCACCGGCAGCAGGCTTGCGCCGGCACTAATGGGCGCGTAGTGCATTTTGGTTTGCAAATAAATAACCAGGCCAAAGATAAAGCCGCTCAGCGCACCATACTGCGCAAATGTCATCAGGTTGGCGCCGGTAAAGTTGCGCGAGCGGAATAATTTAAGCGGCACCATCGGATCTTTTTGACGGCGCTCGGCATGTACAAATAATGCAAACGACACTACGCCCACGAGCAGACTCGTCAGTACCAAGGCATCCCAATGGCGTACCGGCCCCTCAATAAGGCCGAACGTCACGCCGCCCAGGCCCAGTACGGTAAGCACCGCGCCGGGCACATCAAGCCGCCGCTGCGACTCATCGCGCGTTTCCTTAATGCCGATAAGCCCGAATACCAGACACACGACAACCAGCGGAATATTGATAAAAAATATCCACCGCCAAGAGGTCGCCCCCACAATATAACCGCCCAGCAGCGGTCCAAGCGCTGGCCCCAGCGACAGCCAAGCCGCCCAGCGGCCAATGGCCTTGCCTCTGGCTTGCTTCTCGAAATTGGTATTGATGATAGCCAGCGCGCCGGGCACAAGCAGCGCGCCAAACACACCTTGTAGTACGCGCAAACCAATAAGCACGTTGCGGTCCGGCGCCAGGCCGCACAGTAGCGACAAGACGCCAAAGCCTACCAGTCCAAACAAATACGTCCGTTTACGGCCAAATACATCACCCAAAGAGCCGCCCAGCAAAATAAGCGCCGATAACGACAACATATAGCCGTCCACAATCCACTGCAGATCAGCGAAGCTGGCATGAAGATTACGGGCAATATTTGGCAATGCCAGGTTAACTACGGTACCGTCCAGCACCACGATGCTGCTGCCTACAATGGTTGCCAGCAGCGTGAATAATTGTTTACGGGTCATGTGGTTAATCTTCGCACAAATTCTTAAGTGCGCCCATGTAATAATCGCGCCACCCTTGCTCAAGATCTTTTGCTTCTTGCTCTGGCATACGGGTATGCACGAGCATAACCATGGTGCGGTCGCCCTCACCGGAAAGTGAAAATACTACCTTTGACGGCTTGTCCCACTCGCCGCCGTACCATTCTTGCTCCAGGAGCTTCTGAGGCACCACCTTGGTATTTGTGCCGTGGATGTCGCCATCCCAAAGGCTAAACTTGGCGCCGAGCTCGTCGCTCATTTCGGCCGGTGCGCCGCTCCAAGCCTCAATAAGCTTGGGGTCGGTGAGCGCCCGCCACACACGCGAGAGCGGTGCCCGAATTGTGTATGTCTGTTCGATGCGTTTCATCCCACTCGTTCTTTCACTTACTCATTTTGCAAATCGCGGTTAGTAAACCGCCACAAGCCTAGGAGTCCTAATACTATACCGGAAGTTACGTAGGTTGCTACAATACGCCAATTGGGGTCGCTGGCCGGCGCCAGCGCCATGTGCTGCAATAACGACAAGTCGAGCAGCCAATGATTCAGGTGCACTGCCGACCCTACCATCTGTACCAAAAACGAACCGGCAATAACAGCGTACCCCACAATAGTGGTACTGCGCGGCCAAAAACCAAACACACACACCGTAATCCCCAGCAGCAGCAAAGCCGGTGCCATCACGTTAATGCCCGCCAAAAAGAGGTCGCCGTAGGCCAGCCCCACGCCGCTTGCCGCCTGCGCGGTCCACAAACAGCCAGTCGCAAGCAGCCCGCCAACAACAACCACGCTGCCGGTAATGATAATTCTGCCAGCCAGCCACCGCACACGGCTCACTGCGCGTACCAGTAGGTTATCGACGTAGCCTTCGGCTTCGTCTTCGCGAATTTTGCCCACCGCTCCAGCTACATACACCATAAGAACCAGCATAACGAGCAAGCAGATAAAGCTAATATACGTCTTGGCGCCGCTCTGCTGTGCGATGTGCAAAAGGTCGCCGGTAAGCTTATGTACTGCCCCGGTAGCAAAAGCCTTAGCCGCGGCATTTGTAAGGCTGCCATACAAAAAACCCATAACAGTGAGTGCCCCCAGCCAGCCCAGGCTAGCGCCGCGCGTTAAGCGTACCGCAGCCCAAAAAGGCGAATTAAGCAGCCTGGTGTGCGCACGAGCAGTATCTTTATCGGCGAAGGCGCTTCCGTATAAATCGCGCTTGCCCGCGATAACAACAGCCAGCGTACTAAATACCACTGCTATGCCGGCAATCGGCAAGAGCCAGATGGGAGTGGCGTCGCTTAGGGGATGCAGCAACTCGATCCAGCCAAGCGGCGTTATATACAGCACCCAGTGCGCGCCGCTTACTACGTTCGCAACAGCGTGCAGCGAAAAGCAGGCCGCAAAGATACCGCCGGCCATAGTTGCCGCCCGCGCCCGTATAGGCATCAACTGACTGGTAAATGCGGCAATAGCAACAAACATAAAAGGTGCCGAGGCGAGCGCCAAGCCGTACCCCATGCTCTGCGTAAAACTAAAGCCGATATCGTGCGGCCGGCCAGTCAAAAAAGTAATGATCGTTACCACCGCAAACAGGGCAAGGACGCCGGCGTAGAGGCCGCTCAGGGCATTTACTGCCGCCCTGCGGGCGGTGGTGGGACCCGACATAAACAATTCCCAGCGACCGGCTACTTCTTCGCCCCGAAAGGCCTTACTGCTGGACAAAATCGCCCACACACTGGCCACAATGGCAGCAATGCCCGTCACGCGCCAATCTACAAAACCGCCCACGGCGGTAATATTATACGGCTCGCCCAGCAACAGCTTAATGCCGACATTGCTCGCAAGTGAGCCCAGCAGCTGTGCGCGTGCCGCTGCATCGCCTAACTTCAAAAATCCATCTGCCGAAGCGTATGTTATGAGGCCAAAAGCCGTACCCCAAAGGGCGCCTACGCGTGCATAGCGCTTGGCAAAAAACCGGCCCATAACCGTGCCGGGAGATACAAAACGCTTGAGCGTAAGCGCTGTTTCGCTAGCGCTCATGGTGCTTGGCCTTCGCCCGTGCCGCTTCGGTGCCGTACAGCGACAAAAACAGCTCTTCGAGGCTTGGTTCGCGGCTGAGCAGTGTGCGCGGCTTGGCTGCGGCCAACACGCTCAACAGCCCATCAACCGGTCCCTGAATCTGGACGCTCAGATGATGCCCGGTAATGCGCACATTGCTCACTCCCTTAAGGTGAGCAACCTTGGGCGGCGCAGCACTAAACGTAGCTTCGACAGTAAGTGCCGACAAATGCCGCATTTCTTCCAGCGTACCCATTTCTACCAGCTTGCCGGCGCGCAGAATACCCACGCGGTCGCACAAAGCTTCGACTTCGTCCAGGATATGCGACGACAAAAATATCGTTTGCCCGTTACGTTTTGCCTCGGCTACGCTCTCGCGGAATGCCTGCTCCATAAGCGGGTCGAGCCCGGCGGTAGGTTCATCGAGCACTAAGAGGTCGGCGCGCGAAGACAGGGCAGCAATAAGGTTTACCTTTTGTTTATTGCCCTTGGAGTAGGTGCGCACCTTTTTGCTGGGATCAAACTCAAAACGCTCAATAAGCTTTTTCTGATAGGCCAGGTCGACTGCACCATGCACCTGAGCCAGCAAATGCAGCGTTTCGGCACCAGTGAGGCTGGGCCAGAGCATAGCCTCGCCCGGCACATAGGCCAGGCGTTTGTGGATGGCTATTTTGTCTTTCTGGCTATCGAGCCCAAAAATGGTAGCGCTGCCCGCCGTAGGCTTAATGAGCCCCAACAGCAGCCGGATGGTGGTAGTTTTGCCCGCGCCGTTAGGGCCAAGGTATCCCAACACCTCGCCTTTTTGTACTTCGAGGGTAAGATTGTCTAGTGCGGCAAATGGTCCATAGTGCTTACTTAAGCCTTTGACAGATAAAACAGTATCCATGAACTTTGGGCAACCCTCGATTTAAGCTGCTTCCATGGTCTCAAATATCGGACAAAGTTACAATTGCTTACGCCCCTGAGGCGGCTAGGCTCGGAGCTCTACCTCCATCGGCACCAGGCCAGCGCGAATAGTATCCTTCTGTAATGTTACCTTTGCTCCGCCAAAAGTAACTTTAAAAGGATGCCGGGCGCGGCATCCTTTTGGGCGTGAAGCTGGAGGCTCCTGGATTCCGGCCCGGAAGCCGGAATGACGGTAGAAGAAGTTCCTACTGATCGATAAAGGTCAGCGCGTGCCCAACCTTACCCGCGCGGCCCGTGCGGCCAATGCGGTGGGTGTAGTCCTCGTAGTTGTTGGGCGTGGTGTAGTTGATAACGTGCGTAATGTCGGCAACGTCGATACCGCGAGCGGCAACGTCGGTAGCAACCAACACGTTAATTTCGCTCTTCTTAAAGCGGTTGAGGGCGCGTTGGCGCTGACCCTGGCTCTTGCCGCCGTGAATGGCGTCGGCCGAGAAACCACGGCCAATAAGATCGTTGCTGAGGCGTTCTACACTGCGCTGCGTTTCGTCAAAGATAATAACCTTATCGACGCCCTTGCTAATAAGCAGGTCGTGCAGCTTGGCCATTTTGTCTTCTTTGGAGGTGTAGCGCACTACGTCTTGGTGGACGTTTTCGCTGGTGTCGCTGGTCTTAACCGAAACGGTAATAGGATCGTGCGAGAACGTGCCAATGAGCTGGGCAACCTTAGCGTCCAAAGTAGCCGAGAAGAAGAACGACTGGCGGTCTTCGGGCAAGTTGCTCAGGATGGTGCGGATGTCGTTGATAAAGCCCATGTCGAGCATGCGGTCAACTTCGTCCAAAACAACCATGTTGAAGTCGTCCAGGCGCAGCGTGCCGCGCTCCATGTGGTCTTTAATACGTCCTGGGGTGCCAATAACCAGGCGTGGGTTAGCGCGCAGGTCGCGCAGCTGGGGGCCCATGGGCTTGCCACCGATGAGGATAGCACCCAAGAAACCACCGCCCTTACCAAGGCCGCGGCATTCTTGCTCAATTTGCTCAGCCAGTTCGCGGGTAGGGGCCATAATGAGGGCCTTACTGCGCTTGTCGGTGATGAGCTTGTTAAGCAGCGGCAGCGCAAAAGCGGCTGTCTTGCCGGTACCGGTGTTGGCGATGCCAATAACGTCCTTGCCCTGCAGGCCGGCCGGAATGGTCTGGTCCTGGATAGGCGAAGGGGCGATGTAGCCCTTAGCGGCTACGTTGTTGTGCAGGATGGGGTTCACGGCAAAGTCGGCGAACATATGAACGGGTTCGTATTTGACTTCCTCGCGGGGACGCGCCTCTTGCACAAACTTAGCGGGATTAATGTAGGTTTTGTTATTACCGCGCTTGCCGCCGCTTGATTGACGACGACCGCCGCCAAAGTGTGCGGCACGGGGTGCAGATGACCCCGAAAAACGGCGATATCTAGAAGTAATAGGCATAAAAAATGAATCCTTATGTATAAAGTTAGTAATTACGTTTGGCTGTCTTTGAAACCGAAGTAATTACGTTCTCTCTACCTGGATTCATCAAAACAACAGCTATATTGTAGCATTATCGGATTTGAGAGTCAAGGTGCCCCCAGTTGCCTGTAGTTATGTCGCCGGGCACAAAAACTGGCCCTGTGTTACTCGAATAACAGTTACTCGCATAGAGATCAGTACTCTGCCCCCTTCGTCATTCTGCGCTCCCCGCCCGGACCTAGTGCAAAAAGGATTCCCCATAAAGAGAATACTCCGTCCTTTAGGGGCGGAGTATTCGCAATTGGTGGAGCTGCCGGCTACTGCCGCCGGGTCCGTCAGTTTATCTGATTAGTCTATCCTACAGGCATAGGTTGTTTAAAAATCTTGAATATCGTGCGGCTAAACAACCAAAACGACGGTATCCAAAGCCCTGGTCTTAGTGCATGCACTGGGCATTTGCACACAAGCATCCAGATGATATGGCACGCTCTAGTGTTATCTGGCGTCACCCTAGGCGCGGCTGATAGATAAAACTAAGCAGCTAGTGCGAAGTCGCTCTGGCGAACGCCCCGACCAAAAAGATCGGTAGCGAAAGCTTCCAGTTGTTCGCGAACAGTAGTTTTTGCAACTATTGTGGTTTGCCTATTCGAGGTTTTGAGGCCTCACGCTGACAAGCGACCTGCTGATCTAACCGATAAAGTCCAACGTCGAGCTTAAAATTCAGCCCCACATATCTCCGGTTTCCCGGATCTCCTATATTATACCATATCCGTTATGTTTCCCGCCCACTCCTTCCCCTTAAAAGTTGGACGGCATCCTGGAAGCACATACCTCCCAGGCGGGGTCCGGGGCCTGGAGTGGGTACAGATTGGCTGGCGGGCTTCTTTTTGGGGATCAGCCAAAAGCCCAGTCCCGAATCATCTGAAAATACTATCCGGGACCGGCCGAAGGGAGTTCTTTTGGCGGAGCAAAAGTAACATTAGAGCTACATATTAAACGGATGGTCGCAAGCAAACTGGTTGCCCGGTGAGCAGCAGTAGCTATGCAGCGTGGTCATGATGTCGGTGAGCTGCTGTTTTTGCTTGCTGCTGAGCGTATCCATCATCGGCGCGTGGTACTGCTCTAAAATATCCAGTGCAGCTTCGGTAACCTTAAGGCCTTTGGCTGTGGGAATGGCGATGTGCTCGCGGCGGGATTTGGGGTTTACACGGATAAGCAACAGGCCCTTTTCGCACAACAGCTTGGTCTGGCGGCTGATGCTGGCCTCGGTCTGGCCTAAAGATTCGGCCAGCTTGCGCTGCTGGACATTGGGGCTGGCCTTAACCATCATCAAGATTTTAAACTGAGACATGCCCACACCAAGTCGTTCCTGCAACACTTGATCCGACTGGCGCATCAATATGGTAGCGGTGTGTTGCAATAAATAACCGGTGGTAACGACTGGGCCCATCTCGTTCCTTACTACTTAGAAGTGTACGCAATAAATACTTAGCAGGTCAAGAGATTTTCAGGATTTGATCTGTAATTTTCTTAATAAATGAGTACTTGCTCACATTTTAACTGCGCGGGGATAGTAATGCAACCTTAGTTTGAAATAAATGCAAAGGTCTATTGTAACGCGGTATACAGAGCGTGCCACTGCTCCAGGCCAAGATTCTGGGCGCGTGTGCTGGGGGCAATGGCCGCCCGCTCCAGTGCCGCCATGGTTTCCTCTCGGGAAAGATGCAGGCCGGCGCTCAGCGAGTTAAGCAGTGTCTTGCGCCGCTGTGCAAACCCGGCTTTTACTACCCTGAAGAAAATCTTGGTATCAACATCGACAAATAACGGCCGGGCACGATACTCCAGACACAAAATCTGGGAGTCCACTTTTGGTGGGGGCGTAAACAAGCGGGCGGGCACCAGCGGACCCAGGCCCACGGCGCAGTAATATTGCACGCTGACGCTCAATATACTCATATTGCCCGGGCTGGCGCAGACGCGCTCGGCCACTTCTTTTTGAATAAGCAGCGTTGCCATAGAAAAGTGATTCGGTGCTTCGCATAGCACACGCAGTAAATTGCTGGTGAGGTAATACGGGATGTTGGCGGCTACTTTGTAACCTGGCGGCAAGGTGTTTAGGTCGAACTTTAGGATGTCTTGCTCCACAACCTCGAGATTTGCAGCCGGCACGCGCGCAGCCAGCTTTTCGGCCAGTTCGTGGTCGAATTCCACGGCAACAACACGGTCGGCCCGCGCCGCCAACTTTTGAGTGAGTGCACCCGGCCCCGGGCCAACCTCAAGCACCGTGTCGCCCGGCCGAACATCGGCGGCAACGCACATAGCTTCCAGGCTGGCATCATCATCCAGCCAGTGTTGACCCAAAGATTTTTTAGTAGGTGGCATAACTCCACAATGGTATCACATGCCTGCTGGCGCTGGCCCAAGCTCATAGCTCCCAGCTGCCAGCTCCATCCGCTCCTCAGGACACCGCGACTGGCGTCCGCTTCAATGCTACTTTTTGTCCCGCAAAAAGTAGCCAAAAACTCTCGGGGCTTTAACGTAAAAACAGACTGTTCGTCAGAATACTTTTTTGGCGCCAAAAGAACTCCCTACGGTCGGTCCCCATAGGTACATAAGAATATGGGGACACGCT
>DATIJU010000025.1:0-7299 GCA_035478295.1 Bacillota bacterium
GTGCGTATGAAAGTGCCGGCTGGCACGCAGAGCGGCACCGACTTTAAGTTATCGGGGCATGGTGTGCCGCACCTTAACCAGGGCAGCCGCGGCGCACACATCGTCACTGTTGTAGTAGATACGCCTACCAAGCTCAGCAAGAAGCAGCGCGAGCTGTTAGAGTCATTCGACGAAGCAGGCAAAAAGCACGGCTTGTTTGGTTGATAATTAGCAGTATTTATTCTATTATATGCTCCTATGATTGAGCGAGTTACAGAGGCGCCGCGCTTCCCGTATAGCGAGCGCAGCAGTGCTAATGCCCACGAACTTGTGGCGCAGCTTCTGGCTCCCCCGGAAATTGTGCTTGAGGCCGAAGAGCTGAGTGAAGTGCGCCAGTTTGCCACTGGCTTATTTGACGGCCATATAAGCGATGAACTTACTTGCAGGTCCGAGCATACGCTTAAAGAGGTCTATAAGAATTCGGCAGTCGCCCCCGAACAAGCGTTTTATCTGGACTACTTCGCCACTCCAGGCGGCCAAGAGGATTTGCATCTGCTGCAACTCCCGTCCGAAATCACCCGCGATGCTTTGTCTGAAATGCTTTTAAGCGTGGATTACGTGACGAGAGTGGTAGACGATACCACCCGCAAAAAGATCGCGACGCGCAGTCTCGACTGGCATAAAGACCAACTTGCCGACCGCTTGCAGTACCCATCCGACCAAGACTGGTGGGAGCCGATTGAACCCCTAGTCTGTAATTACGAACCGGACAAATTGCTGACTAAGCTGGAAGATTTGCAGGCGTACCGTCAGTTTTACCGTGAGGTCTACCAGACAATAAAAGACGAGCCCCAAGCTGGAGTGCAGCAAGCCAGGCTGACGGTGCTGCAATGCTACATGGGCCGCATTAATAACATGCTTGCCGATGTTTACCCTCATGCTGTTAATTTGGCCAAGCAACTAGACGAAGGCTCGTCTACGCCTGCAACCAACGAGTGGGGCGACCGCCTGGCCGCCACCGTGCCGGTAGTTGCCAGTGCCTTCAATACAGAAAATGACGACCGCGCCATACATTTAGAGGAGTGGGCGAGTAATTTTAGCCGCCGCCTCGAGTATGTTCGTAATGGCGTAGCCGTTGTTGACGGCTCAATTACTCCGGTAAGTGCGGAGCTGGCGCAATTTGCCGATACGTTGCCCCAAATAGAGGCGGTGGCGGGCGAGGCGACGCTTCCGCCCGAGATAGTTGCGCTTATGGACAAAACCACCTGGACGGCGGCAGAAATGAAGCAACTCAACGAGGGCGTGCTTGTCGGCCAAAATTTACTGAGCGTCCACCAGTCTACCTGGCAAGAGGCAGACAAGCGTGACGGCCGCGCGCCTGATGATAAATGGCAGGTAATAGTGACTCCTAAGAAGAAGTCTCTTGTGGTAAGCGGCGACAAAGGTGTTATGTGGGTGCCGGAGAACTTTGATCGTACACTCACCCAAGAATCACCCGCCGGTGCTTTGCCAGTAAGTGCACACGAACAGACGCATATTATCCAAACCGAGTACGACGAGATGCTTGGCGAGCAGATACCGCTGGCCGCCATTAAGGGCCGCCGCTATGTCACGCTGCGCGAAATGGGCGGCATCTATCAGGAGCGGACATTTCATAGCTTGCTGGGCCGCACCCGCGCAGCCAATGCGCACTATCTGCGAGCCCTGCAAACCAAACTAGCGGGCGGGGCATTTATGCAATCTGCCCGGGCGATGCATGATTCGCTCCGGGCGGGCGGGACGTTTAGTGGTGATGCCATAGAGGCGCGGGAGAATGCCGTAGATCGCACCATGCGTTTGTACCGCAAAGGTGGTCACGAATCTCAGCCACTCGACTACCTTGAGCAAGAGCTGATTATGGATGCGCTTGCACTGCTGAGCGACGAGCAGCGCCGTGCGGTGGTTGTGGCGGGCGGCAGCTTCTCGTTGGCAGATGCTGCCGCGCTGCACCGCGTGGGCTTGTTAAGCCTGCCCGAACGAACCTCGGCAGACCCCACCGCCGCAGTTATGGAAGTCTTTACGCGCGACTTTTTACCTGATCTTCAAGCCGCGGCCTAAAGTGTCTAGCTGAAGCAGCTTTTTGCGCATTTGCGTCCGCCGGTAAAACCTGCTAGTTTTAGGCTCATGCAGCAGTCCCCGCGTTATCTGTTGGTTGTGGAGTTTGCCCCGGCAAGCCTCTTTGAGGTGGTTAAGCAAATCCGGCAGCGTTCTTCCTATGCCAATCTGGAAATGGTGGTGCTTACGTCGGAGCCCAGCAAGTATGCCACACGTGAAGACGGCGACGTACCGCTGTGGATAGTGCCGTGTGCATATAACGACGACCAGAAGATTGACGCAGCACTCGCGCCATTCCGCGACCAGATTACGGGAGTTATTTGCCGCGGCGACAAACAGGTGCAGCAGCTGCGCCGTGTACTGCCATTTCTGCCTCCAAATGTGCAGGTATCGTCGGACGGTGCGCTCGCTGCTTCGGTTAATAAGCGGTTGATGCGCGCTGACTTTGCGCAGCATTTTCCAGAGATCACGCCGCATTTTATTGAGGTGCATGACGACTCAGCGCCGACTGTCGGCCGCGTGGAAGCAGCGCTCAGCTACCCGGTAATTGTCAAACCTGCTAATCTGGCGTCGAGTATCCTTATTCAGTCTTGCCACGACCGTGCCCAGCTGCAGACCGCCCTCAAGAATATTTTTGCAGAGATTGTTCGTATTTATAAAGCTGAGGGCCGCCATACGCAGCCTCAGGTCATCGTCGAAGAATATCTGGAGGGCGATTTTTACTCTATAGACGCCTACGTGCGCAACGCCGGCGAATTGCAATATCTGCCGCCCGTTGCGTATATACCCGCCAAGCAACTGGGCATAGACGATTTCTTTTTGTATAAGCGTTTTGTGCCGACGAAACTAACTGCTCACGAGATAGAGGCTGCCAACCAGACGGTGGCAAAGGCGATTGCCTCGGTAGGCTTAGTGCACTCCTCGGCGCATGTAGAATTAGTGCTTACGAAGCACGGCTGGCGTGTCATCGAACTGGGGCCACGGCTGGGACGATTCCGTCACACGATGTACAAGCATGCATACGGCATTGACCATTCGCTCAACGACACCTTGCTCCATTTGGGCGAACTGCCTCATGTAGGTACGCCACAGCTTAAAGCCTACTGTTCTGCTTACAGTATTTATCCCCACCAAGAAGGGGTTTTACGGGAGATAACCGGCTTGGACTTTTTGTACGGCAATCCTGCTGTCTCGTACCTTAGGGTGACAGCGCAGTCGGGAGATTACTGTCATTTTGCCAAGAATGGCGGACATTCGCTGGCCGAATTTGTGGTAAATAGTGCCGACAAAAAGACTTACGATGAACTTATTCGACATATAGAGCAAAACATCGCCGCAGTTATTGAAAAATAATAGCTATTATGTTATAATGTGCATCTATAGAAAGCCTGCTGCCTGCCTCAAGCGGGCTATGGCATAATAGAAAGAATGAGCCTAAACGTGTCGGCCACCCATCATCAAAAGATTATCGGTCGCGTGGAACCTATCGGTTTTCCCGGTCAGCAGCTAGAGGCCGTATATGCGCGCATAGATACTGGCGCGCGCACTTCATCTATCTGGGTGTCGGCCGCTGAACCTACCGAAGATGGCCAGCTGCGGGTTATATTTTTTGGAGCTGGTAGCCCTCATTACACCGGCAAAGAGTATTATTTTACGGATTTTGACATTACCGCCGTGGCCAGTTCTAATGGTCAGGTACAGGAGCGCTATAAGATACGGCTATCGATTAAAATTGGCGGCCGTAGAATTAGAGCGCGATTTACGCTTGCTGATCGCAGCGAGCAAGTGTACCCTGTGCTCATCGGTCGCAATGTCCTTAGGGGCAAGTTTATCGTAGACGTTACCCAGGGCGCTGCCCAGCGCGAGATAGAAGCCGCACGATCTGCCGAGCTGCAGGCCCGATTACACGCCACCAAAGGGGGGCAACAATGAAAATTGCCATTATTTCTAAGGGAAGTGCCAACTATAGCACCAAGCGTCTCAAAGAAGAGGCGCTGAAGCGCGGCCACGAAGTCCGCGTCATCAACTACGCCAAGTGCTACATTACTATCGAGAAAGGTAATCCGGTAGTGTATTACAAAGGCAAGTCGCTAACCGGCTTTGACGCGATTATCCCCCGCATTGCCCAAAGCTACACCAAATACGGCAGCGCCGTAGTACGTCAATTCGAAATTATGAACGTCTATACCGCTGCAACCTCAATTGCCATTACCCGCTCGCGCGACAAGTTGCGCGCTTATCAGTTATTGGCTAAAGCCGGCGTGGACATGCCGAAGACGGTATTCGCCCGCGAAACGGCCGACTTCGAGGACGTCATTGCTACAGCGGGCGGTGCACCGCTTATCATCAAGGTTGCCCGCGGTACACACGGTAACGGTGTGGTACTGGCCGAAACCAATAAGGCTGCTAAAGCCGTAATGCAGGCCTTCTACGTAGAGGGCGTAACATTTTTGGTACAAGAGTTTGTAAAAGAATCGGCAGGTGTGGACATTCGTGCCCTGGTGGTGGGTAGCCAAGTTGTTGCCAGCATTAAGCGTCAAAGCCTGGACGACGACTTCCGTAGCAATACGCACCAAGGCGGAGTGGGCAAGCTGGTTAAGTTGACTCCTGAAGAAGAGCGCACGGCAATCAAGGCGGCTAAGGCCATGGGCTTGCCCATTTGCGGTGTCGATATGATGCGCTCGGCTCGCGGTCCGCTGGTACTGGAAGTAAATTCTTCTGCCAGCATTAAGACGCCGGAACTGCTTACCAAACGCAACGTAGCCGAAAAGATCATCGAATACGTCGAACGTAACGCCAAACAGCGCAACCGTAAAGACCGTGTTGGGGCTTAAAACCTGGGTACTGGCGCTCCTTTTACTGCTGACACTGTCGGTGTCGGTGGTATTAGTGCTGCTGCCCGCCGAAGAAGCTCACCGCGTAGCTACGACCATACGCAGTGCATCGACCGAAAAGCACGCACTTTTGGTTGGTGCCCGGCGGTACGCGGTACAGTTTGCGCTCACACCTGAACAGCAAGCGCTAGGTTTAGGTGGACGCACGACCTTGGCCGCTGGCGAGGGCATGTTGTTTTTGTATGGCCGTGAGCAAAACCTGTGCTTTTGGATGAAGGGCATGCGTCTCAGCATCGATATGATCTGGATTGATAGCGACAAGCGTGTTACGCACATCGAGCCTGAGGTAAGTCCGTTGACATACCCCAATGCATACTGCCATAACGGTGCATACGTACTAGAATTCAGCGCTGGCCAAGCCGCCGCCCGGCATCTAATGCCGGGGCAGCACGTAACGTTTTAGCATACGTTCTTAACGAGTCTCTTTATTGATCGGCAAGAAAGATGCCGCCCTCAATAAAGTTGCCAATTGCTATAGGAAGAATTTTTCCAGGAGCGGGCATTACGGTTACTATGGCGCGGCCCCCAGGGGCATACCCGTCGGTAGAAGGCCGGCTTGCGAGGCGGACTGCCTCGACTTGATCGGGGGTGTGATCGGAGCTGAGATATATTTTTCTATGGCCCCTATTTCCGCTTTGTAAGCGGAGGAATTGCTCCAGGTGCATTGGAGGAGTTTTGCCCAGTTCCGGCAGGTTTCGAGTAGCGGCGGACGCATCGGCCGGGCGCCGTAGCTCGCTGTCACGTCCAAGGGTATCGTCTGCAAAACGATTGGCTGCATGATGTTCTATGCCTGGGGTAGTGACAACGGTTGCGCCCATACCCTTTATCCCTACGAAGGGCTCATATACCAGCGCAAAACCCCTCCCTGAACTGAGGTCAAGGCCCTGTTCGTCGAATATGGCTTGCACGGCCGCTCGCGCTTGCGCGTCTGTAAGGTGGCGGCCAATATCGAGGACATCGCCTTCTTCTAGTTTTTGGCTGAGGAGTGACGGATATAGACCGCTGGCGTCAAATACTTTGGATAGGGAAGGGTATCGTCGAATGTTTCGAATGGCGTCTGCTTCTTTTGCTTGTGCACGCGCGAAGGCGCTTTCGGTACTAGCGCTCCATGGAGCTCCACTACGCACTGCTTCCAGATGGGCGGCTAAGCCGGATAATGCCGGGTGCAAGCTATGGCCCTCTAAGAGGGCAGCTGCTCGCACGCCATCATCTACCAGTATCTCGGCATGCTCGGGATTAATAGTCATAAGTTGCTTGTATTCGAGTGAGTATGGGTCGCCATCTGGGGTAAGTGCGACGATGAGTTCGGGCAGCATTGCCGTTCCTCTATTGTTGTGGGCAGCATAGACGCTTGCGCTAGCGGGCAACGGTGGTTCTGACAGAAGTTGTGCGGTTTGCGGTGTTACATCTTCGAAGCCCCCGTCAGGAACAAAGGCGGCATCACGAATAGCTGCAAGCTCTCCTAAAAAAGCTTGATGTGCTGGGGGTGTGGTGTCTATGGAAAACTGAGAAAGACGCTCATTAAGCATGTTGCATATTATACAGCTTTATTGTTTCGTATTCAACGTTGTACATCGTTTTTGAGTGGGCGGCGGTACGCCATATAGAGGTAGCCCATACTGCTCATGCTATGATTGAGGTAGGATGTCACACAATCTTGTTCTTATCATTGCATTGGCTTTGCCGGCAATTGCATTTACGGTGCTGCGGGTAAATGGCAGTATGGTGTTTTTGAGTGTGGCGCTGGGTGCGGTGCTGGTGCAATACGTAGCATCAGAAGCCAATACGCTTATGCACCTTATGTCTGCGCATGTCAGCCCCGTAAGTACCAGCACTTTGCAACTGATACTGCTCCTTGTGCCAGCCGTGGTTACTTCCGTAGTAACTGTTTTTAGCTCTCATGGACGGCTCAAGACGGTGCTCAATTTTTTCCCCTCAGCAGCGGCGGGAGCGCTGGCGCTGTTGCTTGCAATACCCTTGCTGCCTCCCGGCTTGCGCTACGCGTTTACCGGTCAGCCAGCCTGGCACTACTTGTCGAATGCCGAGGCGCTGGTAGTGGGCGTTGGTGCGGCGGTAAGCCTGTTCTTTTTGTGGACGCAGCGTGCCAGTTTCAAACAGCACGACAAGCGTCGCCATTGATTGACTTTTTACCTTAAATTTACGATAATATACCCTGATCTGCCTCTGTTTACCTATGTAAGCAGAAAATGGGCCCATAGCTCAGTCGGTTAGAGCAGCGGCCTTTTAAGCCGCGTGTCGTGGGTTCGAATCCCACTGGGCCCTCCAAAGTAAAACCCCCGCAAAGGCGAAAGCCGAGTGGGGGTTTTACTTT
>DATIJU010000026.1:0-33283 GCA_035478295.1 Bacillota bacterium
TGCCAAACTCCTTTTTTGGCGCCAAAAGAACAGCCTACGGCTGGTCCCGGCAGTTACCTAAGATTACCGGGACACGCTTTTGGCTGATTCCACAGCGAGCTCTTAGCCGCCAGTCGAGCTCTGACGTCCAGCCCCGAGAGGTTTTGGTTACTTTTGGCGGAGCAAAAGTAACAGGAGAAGCGGTTGCTATTCGCGGTGTCCTGAGGAGCGGATGGAGCTGGGAGCTCTGGAGCTACCAAACTACAGCTTGGCATAAGCAAAACTCTAGCAGTAAAAGCTTAACTTGTTATATCATATAAACATATGAGGTTTCTGCGCCGCCTTGGGCCGTATCTGCTGCTCGTGTTCATAATTGCTACCGGCATCGTTTTATGGTTTGCGCACGACAATCTATTTGACTGGATCGCGCAGCGCGACTACCAGCCATCGTCGCAAATTCAGCAGCTCGCTGCCGATACGGGCATGACGCCCAAATCGCGGCACTTGTTTTACATCAACCGCCCAATTTTAGAGGGCAAGGACAGCTTTAATGCGCACTGCGTCAACCCGCCGGATCAGGTGTCGACACTTGGCTGTTTTACCGGCAACCGCATGGGTATTTACATTTACCACGTTACCGATCCGCGCCTGTTTGGCGTAGAACAGGTAACGGCAGCCCACGAAATGCTGCACCAAGCCTATTTGCGCCTGAACAAAACCGACAAGACGCACATAGACACACTCCTGCAAGACTTCTATGATCACGGACTCAGCGACCAAACAGTAAAAGATCAATTGCAATCATATACCACCAGCGAACCAGGTCAGCTAGTCAACGAAATGCACTCCATACTTGGCACAGAGATAGCCGGACTGCCACCAGAACTCGAAAACTACTACAGTCAATATTTTGTGAGCCGCGCAAAAGTGGTGCAATACTACACCAAATATCAAGGCGAGTTCAACCAGCGAAATCAACAGATCAAAGACTACGATACGCAGTTAGACCTCCTGAAATCGCAAATAGAGAACAACAAAAAAGACCTCGATAGCCGCGAGAAAACCTTGCAAGACCAGCGCGGACAGCTCAACGCCTACCGGAATAGCAATCAAATTGCCGAATACAATAGTGCCGTACCAGGCTATAACGCCTTGGTAGAAACATATCGAAGCGAAGTAAACGAGACGAACCGGCTTATCGTGCAATATAATGACCTTCTAAATACGCGTAACAGCATCGCCGTACAGGAACGGCAATTGCAGCAAGCACTCGATAGCCGTATCGACAACGCCTCCAAGCAGTAGATAGTCTGCTGCTAGTGGTACAATAGAAGCTAAGCAACTGGAGTAAGGAGGCAACCCGGCCATAGCTGGGCGGAGAGAGAAACGCTCTATAGGGTTTCATACTCTCAATCAAAAATTATGCCTAAAGATCGTCTAAGATATGTATGTTCAAATTGCGGGGAAGTGTCTTTAAGCTGGGCGGGGAAGTGTCCGCAGTGCGGCGCATGGAACACGCTTCAGGAAGAAGTCGTGCTAGAGAATGCCCCCGGCCGACCAGCAAGCAGTGGCCATAAACTGACGGCGTCTTCAGTTACCGGGCTCGTTACCAAGGATCACAATCGGCTGCAAAGCGGCATGAGCGACGTCGATACCGTGCTGGGCGGCGGCATCGTAAACGGCAGCGTGATACTTATTGCCGGGCAACCAGGTATTGGCAAAAGCACACTACTCCTGCAACTAGCCAATGCGGTCGCAAACAAACACAAAGTGTTGTACGTCAGCGGCGAGGAGTCTGGGCATCAAATTGGCCTGCGGGCCGAGCGCCTTGGCGTGAGCAGTAAGACACTCCAGCTGGCAACCAGCAATAGCGCCGACGACATTGCTGCAACTATTGCCGCCAACGAATTCGACTTAGTTATTGTCGACTCCATACAAACGGTTGCCGCCAGTGCTATTGCTTCGGCCGCCGGTACGGTATCGCAAATAACCAATAGCGCACATCTGCTGATTGCCGCCGCCAAGCAATCACAAACAGCGGTCGTGTTGGTGGGGCATGTTACGAAAGAAGGTGTCATTGCCGGGCCAAAAGTGCTTGAGCACGTCGTAGACGTGGTGTTGCAATTGGAAGGCGATCGCTACGGTGGTTTTAAAATTTTGCGCGCCACCAAAAACCGCTTTGGGCCAACGAGTGAGGCGGGCATTTTTGAGATGGACGGAGAGGGACTGAAGCCTGTCAAAAATCCATCAGCCGCACTACTTGCCGAACGCCAGGTGAGCGATGGCTCCATTGTGCTAGCCACGCTCGAAGGAACGCGGCCGCTGCTCGTAGAAGTACAAGCCTTGGTTAATAAAACGTCATACGGTTATCCCAAGCGGGCGGCCAGCGGCATTGACCTCAACCGCGTCAACCTGCTGGTAGCCATGCTGGAGCGGCGTACAAAACTTAACCTCGCCGACCAAGATATATATGTTAATATTGTCGGCGGCATGCGTATTACCGAACCGGCAGCCGACCTCGCCGTTTGTATGGCCATCGGATCAGCCGCCAAAGGCCTGCAGCTGCGCGCCGAAGCCGTCGTATTTGGTGAGGTGGGTTTGAGCGGCGAAGTGCGGCACGTGCCGTATATAGAAAAGCGTATCGCTGAGGCTCAAAAAATGGGCTTTGAAGCCGCAATTGGTCCGCTCATGCGTAGCGGCAAGAAGCCAAAATTATTACAGGGCGTACCCGATGTGCGTACCGCCCTCAACCAGTTCTTAGAGAAGGAATAACTATGTTTTTTGATTTTATTGAAGTTCTGCTACTGCTCGTCATCGGCTGGATACTGTATAGCCGGAGAGAAGATGGGCCAGGGCTCAAATTATTTGGCAAGCAGCACAAAGTAGTGCTCGACAGCTGTGCACTTATTGACGGCCGCATTACCGAAATTATGCGTACCGGCTTTATGATTTCTGAATTAGTAATTCCCCAATTTATCGTCAACGAATTGCAGCTGCTCGCCGACGGCAACGACTCCCACAAACGGGAACGGGCCCGTTACGGCCTGGATATCGCCCACGAATTGCAAGACAGCGCGCCGGTAAAGGTTACTATCGACCGCACGGTCATCGAGAACGTCCAAGCTACGGACGACAAGCTTGTGGTGCTTGCCAAAAAACTAGGCGCCCAGCTGTACACTACCGACTACAATCTGTCTAAAGTAGCCGCCGTAGAAGGAGTACAAGTGCTGAATGTAAACGAACTGTCGCAATCGCTGCGTCCCATTGCATTGCCCGGCGAAACGCTTACTATCAAGGTAGTCCAAAAGGGAAGCAACCGCGACCAGGGCGTGGGCTATCTCGAAGATGGCACCATGATTGTTATTGAAGGAGGCGCACGCTATGTTGGCCGCGAAGTACCAATCAGCGTAACCCGCATGCACCAAACCGTAGCTGGCAAAATGGTTTTTGGCCAGGTAAAAGAGCAATCTAAGCGTGCAGCAAGTACTCCGCGCGCTGCCGAGTCTCCCAAGCCGGCTCCTCATGTCTCCACGCAAAAAGCACCCGCACCGCAGCCCCAGCCTGCCCATAATCGTTTGCGTACTCGCTTGCGTAGCGCCGTGGGACGTAGACACATTAGTCAGTAATTAAGCACGCCGCCCACACAAGTGCTACTTTTTGGCCTATTGCGCAGCTTGTGCCTTCATGCCCAAACTGCGCTTGTATTTTTTGAGGGTCAAAAAAAGGCCAGGTAAGCACAGGGGGCAGTTAACGGTACACCCTCATATGACATACCTTGGGCATAGCGGTCACGGCCGGTTCGCGGTACGGTGCCAAGAGCCGGCCGGCAGACCACCGATAGCGAACTTAGTCGCGGCGACAATCTAAGCGTCTGCAAAACTATTACAACGGGGACACTGAGGGCAGCCGGTATTCGATAATCCGGCCATGGCGCAGTTGCAGCAAGACATGGAAGGAATGCCTACTAAAAAGACCGCCAAATGAGGCGGTCTTTTGCTTAGTGCTGACCCGGCCTTCAGTGGCCGGTAGTAGTGACGCTTATTGTTGCCGTATCACTTTGGCCAACGTACAGCACACTGTCTGTTGCCTGTACTGACGCCGTGATTGAGCCCGTAGCCGAAGGCGTATACTCGAATGTTGTCGTAAACACCGTTCCTTGATCGCCCGGGATGGTCACCGTTTGCGTAGACTGACCGTTTATACTCAGCGCCAATGTACCGGCTGGCGATGTCGTGTATGAGCCGCCCGCAAGAGCATGTGTTCCCTGGGTAGCCGTTACGGTTATCGCGCAGGTGGCATTAACCTTACAGATGGCCGGTGTATTTATGCTGATTGTCGGCTTGGCATCATTACAGTTGTGTACGTCGTCAGACTCGGTGGTATTAGCATTGCCGTTGCTTCCTCCGCCAACGAACGAATCGGACGATAACAGGAGGACGTTGCCGCCGTCGCCAGTCTTTTTAGCAAGATCGGGCGTACAGTTGGTGGCAAGCTTATTAGACACCAGGTCGATAGCTGCGGCCGTAGTGGAGCCTTTCGGCTGTACATACCAGCTGGGGAAGATATCGGTGTTGGGGCTGGGTATAATTTCGCCGTTACGCGACACTTTCTTGCTGACCACAAATGCGGGAAGCGTCTTGATGCCGGTGGGCGCCGTCCAGTTAACGGCCTTCATGTTGAGCGCATCGTGGGCGCCTTGCATCCAGGGGCGGACAATTGGCTCGGTCATGGTTTCCATGTTGCCAGTCATTGCAATGGTGCGCGTGTGATAGCCAACCCAGGTAAGGGCGGTGTACTGTGTTGACCAGCTAGCCATGAGACCATCGTAGGCGTCGTTAGTGGTACCGGTCTTAACAGCAAAATCCCATCCGTTGTAACGCTGGAACTTGTAGTTAAAGTTCCGGTTTGGTATGAGCTGTGTACAGGTAGTATCCGAACAGCTACCAGGCAGGTAACTAGCCCTCGGGTCGGAGGCCATATTGTTCACAATGTACGCTGCATCGGGGCGGATAACCTGCTTGGGAGTTGGCTGCTTAAATTCAAAGAGTGTCTTGTTGCCGGAATCGGTAATCTTGAGGATGTAAGTGTGCTTCACGGTAGCGCCAAGACGGGCCAGGCTTGCAATGCCATTCACGTGGTCGTCGAGGTGTAAGTAGGCGCCGTCGCCAATGGCCGAAGAGCCAAAACACTGCGTTTCGTCGGCCTTTGTGGCCTTGGAGACGTCCGTACCGTCGTTGTAACAGCGATAGCCATTGTCGTTGCCCATCATGGCCTCGGCAGTATTAATAACCTTGTTAATTGAGGGTATGCGATCTTTGGTGTTATCGCCAGGCAGTGCCGACAGCATAGCTTTTACAGCTGGCACGTTGCGCGAACCACCCAAGGCGTAGCGCAGCGTAATGGGGCCAGGGTAAGGGTTGGACTTCCAGTCGTAGTCAAGCAGACAGTTGCCGCCTTGCTTGGGGTCGCCCGGCTTTGTACATGAGTAGCCAGGCAGGGCTCCCTGCGTGTCGTAAAGCACCGAACCGGCACCTGCATCGGTGTGATTTTCGATAAACGTAGCGTAGTCGTATGGCTTAAAGCTGGATCCGGGAGATATGTTAGCGTCGGTAGCATAGTTAAACTGGCCATGGTCGGCATTGTTAAAGTCGACACCGCCCACCAGCGATACAATCTGGCCGGTCTTGTTGTCTTCGGCTACAAATGCCGCTTCGTCACCACCTTGTCTCTGGATAATGGGCAATGTGTTCTGTACTGATTGTTCTGCTAAGTTCTGCAAATTTACGTCGAGCGTAGTAATAACTTTCCAACCGCCGCGCTTCACGGTTGCGTCGCCGTAGCTGTCTTCCAGCTCGGCCTTGGCGGCCAGCACAAAGTAAGGCGCCTTGATGCCCGTAAACAGCGAAGGCTGCTGAGGCTTAACCTGTGCCAGCACATCACTACCTTTGGCTTCGGTGGCCTGTTGCTTGGTAATAAGATGCTGGGCGGCCATTTGGTCGATAATGTAGTGCGAGCGGCCGGTAAGCGCCTCGGCATCGTAGTTAGGCCCGTAAGGAGAGTAGTAACTCGGAGCCTTAGGGATAGCCGCCAAGAAGGCAGCCTGCGCCACAGTCAGATCTTTGGCGTCAATGCCAAAGTAATCTTGTGCCGCCACCTGGGCGCCATAATCTACCGGTCCGTATGGGGCGATGTTGAGATATCCCGACAGAATGTCTTGCTTGGAGTACTCACGCTCGAGTTCCACTGCAAGAATAATTTCTTTAGCCTTACGCGTAAGTGTGCGGTCTGCCGTCCATTGTTCGTTCAGCTTCACAAGCTGTTGGCTGATGGTCGACCCACCTTGCGTGCCACCGCCGCCAAATACGTCGTGCACGCCGGCACGCACAATACCGCGAACATCAAAAGCACCGTGCTTGTAAAAATCTTTATCTTCTATGGCAACGGTAGCGTTTTTGAGATTCTCGCTTATTTGGTCGCCGGCAACCGGTACCCGCTTAATAGCGTTGTAGTCCTGCCAGAGCACCGTCTTGCCGTCACGGGCATAGTAGGTGATGCTGCCGCCAAAATTATTGCCAGAAATATCTTTAATGTTAGGTAAGTCTTTGCGGAAATAAGCAAACACGCCAACAATAAGTAAGAAGCAAGCCACAATACCGACGCCGGTAATCTTGAGAGCCATAATGGCGCCATCGCGGGAGAACCAGTAGCGAGCCATTTGCCGCGGGTGCAAACGGAACAAAATGCGCTTAAAGCGATTTTTGGGCAGAGTACTCAGATACGCAGCCCGCCGCCTGGCCTTGGCGTCACGTGCGGCGCGGAAGCGCTCGGTAAGACTACGGTTAAGTTTAATAGAGCTGCCGCTTTTAGTCGTGAAGGTGTTCTTCGCGGGACGCTTGCGCCCCGTTGAGGTGGCTTTTTTAGGATCAGTCATTTGGTTATTGTCTACTCCCTGTGTCCAGGCATTATGCGGTGATTATACCAAACGTATCAGTTGAGCATGCAAGCGTAAGTTGATTGCGGCTCCAGAGCTTTCAGGTTTTCTTAAGACTTAGGCTATACTTATGTCAGTTATGCAAGCGCTCGATCCCGTCCGTCATCAGTATCTCTATATACGTTAGCTTTGACGCGTGTATATTTAATGGTAAGGAGAAAACGGATGTCAGATATGACGCTCTCAGAAGAACTACAGTGGCGCGGGTTTATAAACCAGTCCACCTTCGATGACCTAACACAGCTCGACAAACAGCAGTGGACGTTCTACCACGGCTTCGATGCCTCGGCCGATTCGCAAACCGTGGGCAACCTGGCAGCCATGATGTTCGACAAAGTATTTATGCGCCACGGGCACAAAGCCATTATTCTGGCCGGCGGTGCCACTAGCCTCATCGGCGATCCGGGCGGTAAGGACAGCGAACGCACCCTGCAAAGCGAAGAGACGGTTGCGCACAATGTCGAATGCGCCAAGCAGCAGCTGAGCAAAGTGCTCTACGGCCACGAGTTTACCCTAGTGAACAATCTCGACTGGACCAAAAACATGTCGGTTATCGAGTTTCTACGGGATATTGGTAAGCACTTTAGTATGACACCGCTCGTACAACGCGACTACATCGCCAAACGTATAGGCGAAGGTGGTGCAGGCATCAGCTTTACCGAATTCAGCTACACCATTTTGCAGGGCATGGATTTTCTGCATTTGTTTGACACATACGGCGCAACGCTGCAGCTGGGCGGTGCCGACCAGTGGGGTAACTGTTTGTCGGGTGTCGACCTGCTGCGCCGCGCCCGCGGCCAGGAAGCGCATGTTATTACGCTGCCATTGGTTATCAACAAAGCTACCGGCAAAAAGTTTGGCAAAAGCGAAGAGGGCGCCGTATGGCTCGATCCCGCCAAAACTAGCCCCTTTAAGTTCTACCAGTTCTGGCTGAATGTCGACGACGAAGGCGTAGAAGGCTACCTCAAAATCTTTACCGAACTTTCCAAATCAGAAATAGACGCCGTAATGGCCGAATTTGCCGAAAGCAAAGCTGGCCGCGCCGCTCAAAAGAAACTCGCCCAAGAGGTTACCAAAATTGTGCACGGTGTCGAAGCGGCAGCAGCAGCCCAAAAAGCCACCGAGTCGCTATTTGACCGTCTGGGGCAACACACCCTCGACCAAAACGAGCTGGCCGCGCTTAAAGGCGACTTGCCGGTTGTCCAGACCCAGTCTGGTGATACTATTCTCGAGATAGTTGTGCGCAGCGGCTTTGCCAGCTCTAAATCCGAAGCTATGCGCTTGCTGCAAGGCGGCGCCATCAGCGTTAACTGGCAGAAGGGCGTCGCCGCCACAGACGAAGACCTAGCGCTCCTTATGCCGCACCAAGGGCTCAACCTTATCAAGGTAGGCAAGAACAACTTTGCAATCGTAGAAGTTGCATAAAACTTGCTTCTGTGTTATAAATACGTCTACCTAATTCTAATCTAGATTGGATAGATTTTATGGCACCCGAAGCACCGACCCTCCCTATCAAAGAAGCATTTCATGCCGATATGCATACAGTGTTGCCTAACACCGCACATGTACTCGACGGAGCCCGCGAAGACCTAGCCAAACACCCCGCCTTAGGCAGGGGGGCTGTGGCGCTGGGCGCAATTGCAACCGGCGTTTACTCGGCAAGCGCCGCAGTAGAGGCAGCACTCGTTGGTACGGGCGCCTACTTTGGCCACAAATACGGCTGGGAAGCTGGCGGCACCGCTCAGGCAACCTTAAGCGCAGCTATAGAAACCAGCATGGGCGCGCTCATGTACTTGGGTGTAAAGCTTATGCCCAAAACCATCGCAAACTACGCCGACGTCAAGTACCGCGAGGACGAGCATGTTAAAAACTCAGCCCGAACCGCCGGTCGCTTTGCAACTGTTGGTTTCTTTTTAGGTACACCGGGCATTATGACCGACTCAGTTATTCGTAAACCAGAACACTCAGCTGAAAGACACGCAGCAAAGGGCGCTGCCGCCGTGGTCGCCCTGGCCGGCGTTAACTTTGCCATTGGCTCTGGCGTCACAAAGGGCATCGAAGGCGCTACCTCCGGGTGGGGTAAGCGAGCCTGGAACAGTGCGGCCGACTGGCTGCGTGAGCGTGGCGCTGGTGGCGTCAATACCGCTGTGAGCAAAGTATACGAAGTAGGTAGTGACGTCGCGCACTTTGTCGGCGACCATACCGCTCTTGTCGGTGGAACAGCAATCGCTGCCGCCGCGGGTTATGCGGGATATCGGGCATGGCAGGTAGGCAGCCGTTTTACGCAGACCAAACAGGCTATCAAAGCCCGGTTTAGCCGCGCTACCGCTTAGACTCTCGTGCTATACTAGCACCTAGTATGAAAAACGAACCCAAGAAACCGGCCACGCCTAAAAAGCGTGCCGACCAATACAACGACCCCCATCACAACTATATGCAGTACTGGGAGGGCCGCGAATACGAAAACGCCTCCGAGGAAATGGCTATCAAGCGCCTACTCGAAGGTAAGCATTTTAAAAGCGCCGTCGACGTTGGCGGCGGCTACGGCCGTCTTTGCTTGCTGCTTGAGCACTACGCCGACAAAGTAACTCTTGCCGAACCCAGCCAGCAACAGCTCGACCTTGCCAAAATTTTTCTAAAAGACCACCCCGAAATCGACCGCAAACTCCTGCAAGCCGAAGACCTCAAATTTAAAGATGGCGAGCTAGACTTGGTCACTATGATTCGGGTTATGCACCACCTGCCAGACCCCAGCCCGGAGTTTGCCGAGATCGCCCGCGTACTGTCAGACAACGGCTACGCCATTATCGAAGTGGCCAACTACACCCATGCCCGCAACCGCATCAAGCACATCCTAAAAGGTCAAAAACTGCCCACGCAACCAGTAGATATTCGCTCGGCCGCCAACAAAAAGAAGGACGAAATTCCGTTTGTTAATCACAACCCCAACACCGTCATTAAGCAGCTTGCTCATGCCGGCCTAAAGGTTGACCGCATTTTGTCGGTCTCCAACCTGCGCAGCCAAGGTCTCAAAAAAATCCTGCCCAAGAGCGTCATGCTCGCCATTGAGGGTATTTTGCAGCCAACGCTAGCTGGCAGCTTCTTTGGCCCCAGCGTATTTTTCCTTGTTCGCAAAGTCTAGTTAATTGTAGTAAATACAATTACCTTATATAGTATTGCTATATGGCAGCGCCCGCCGCACTTACGGCTGAAAATTTCCTGGCATTACACCAGCGACTTGCCGAAGTGGACGCCGATATATCACCCATACACGCCTATC
The DNA here is from genome assembly GCA_035478295.1 of Bacillota bacterium. GTDB lineage: Bacteria > Patescibacteriota > Saccharimonadia > Saccharimonadales > UBA4665 > PMNU01. The sequence goes on from DATIJU010000026.1 coordinate 10,251, forward strand.
TGGGCCAAGCAGTCCTCATTGGCAACGGCATATATGAGCCGACCCCCGTGCAGGTAACCGATATCGTGGTAGGCTGCACCTACTATCCTATAGTCGGAGAACACCAGAACCTTGCTCCGCATCGTATTGTGTTCGGTGAGTACACTATTGGCACGCCTAACTTTTCGCTGCTCTTTAGCGAAGTGCGTTTCGAAGAAGACACACTCATACTCAGCCAAGGCAGATCGCGCCGGTGGCCAGATAGAGAACATGTATCCGACTGGTTTGTGCACAAAATTATAAATGGAACATTCGTGCGGAACGTAACAACAAAAGGTCTCGTGACAGCTAACTTCAGCCGCCTGTCCAGCTTGGCTAAAAAGGCCATAGAACAACGCACACAGCAGCCCAGCTAGTTGTATACTGTACGAACATGGCCGAGGGGACGACTGATTTACTACAGATTAAGGGTGTGGGAGCAGAGCTCGTTCGTAAGTTTGCCATACTTGGTATTCATTCGGTCGAAGAACTCATCAATCGCTATCCCCGCCGCTACGAAGACTTTTCTCACGTTACCGAAATTAGACATTTGCGGCCAGGGCAGGTAAGTATTCGCGCGGTCATCAAGCAAGCTGCTGGCCGCTACGTGCGCCGTGGTATGCACATCACCGAAGCCGTAGCATCCGACGACACCGACAGCGTGCGCCTGGTGTGGTTTAACCAACCGTACCGTGCGCAAGCGCTCAAACCCGGCCAGGAATACTTTATATCGGGTAATTACGAACTGAGCCGGCAGCGTTTTGCCATCATGAATGCCAGCGCCGAGCTGGTAAGCGACTTCCCGGTAAGCACGGCGCGCATCGTGCCCGTCTACCGCGAAACCAAAGGGCTCACCAGTCTGCAAATCCGCCGTGTCTTGCGCGAAGTAATACTTCGCTTGCGCGGCACACCCGAAACCCTGCCGAAGTGGCTACTCGCCAAGCAACGGCTGCTGCCCTATGCCGAGGCGCTGGAGGCCATACATTTTCCGGAAACCAGCGAGCAGTTGGCCATAGCCGAAAAGCGCCTGGCATTTCAGGAGGTTTTCGAGCTCAGCCTGGCGGCACTGCTCAATAAGTACGAGCTGTTGCAGGACACTTCGCTGGCTATTTCGTTCGACGAATCGCTGGCCAAGCAATTTGTAAGCCACCTGCCGTTTACACTTACCGATGCGCAACGGCGCGTAGTGTGGCAAATATATCAGGATATGCAGAAAACGCAGCCCATGAACCGGCTGGTCGAGGGCGACGTAGGCTCGGGCAAAACTGTAGTGGCAGCCATGGCCTCTTTAATGCCACTCAGTGAGGGCTACCAGGTGGCGCTGATGGCACCCACCGAACTCCTTGCCCGTCAGCACGCTGACACCATTTATAAGTTACTGCGACCTCTTGGGTATCACGAGCGTGTTGTACTGCTCGTGGGCGGCATGAAGCCCAAAGAAAAAACCGCAGCGCACGAGGCTATTGCGCAAGGCCGCGCCCAGTTTATTGTCGGCACCCAGGCACTCATTCAAGAAAAGGTCGACATGCACAAACTGGCGCTGGTAATTATCGACGAGCAACATCGCTTTGGCGTCGAACAGCGCAAAAAACTCATGAGCAAGGCAGGGCACATGCCCCACCTTTTAAGCCTTACCGCTACGCCCATTCCGCGCTCATTGGCGCTCACGCTGTATGGCGAACTAGATGTGTCGCTGCTTGACGCTAAGCCAGCCGGCCGCCTGCCTATCATCACCGAAATCTGCTCGCCCAACTCCCGCGCGACACTAAATGCCAAAATCGAAAAAGAGCTCGCTGCAGGGCGCCAAATGTTTGTAGTCTGCCCGCTTATTACCGAAACATCCATAAGCACCGCTAATTCTGCCGAAAAAATATACGAGCAATTTCGCACCAAAGACTTTAAGAAGTGGCGCGTGGGGCTGCTGCACGGCAAAATGAAGCCAACCGAGAAGAACGACATCATGCAATCGTTTGCCGCGCACGACTTAGATATATTGGTAAGCACCACCGTTATAGAGGTAGGGGTCGACGTGCCCAACGCCTCCGTGATGCTCATTGAGGCCGCCAATCGCTTTGGTCTGGCCCAAGTACACCAGCTGCGTGGCCGGGTAGGACGAGGCGGACAGCAGGGGTACTGCTATCTGATGATGAGTGACTCCAAAAAGCCACCCAAACGACTAGAGGCACTAGAGCGCATGAACGACGGTTTTAAGTTGGCCGAACTCGATCTTGAGCTGCGTGGGCCAGGCGCTATTTATGGTACCCTTCAGCACGGCGCACTCGATCTGCAAGTCGCCAAATTAACAGACATACGATTAATTACTGCGGCCCGCCAGGCAGCACAGCGTTTTATCGACGAGGGCGAAAATTTGCTACAATATAGTCAGTTAGCTGCGCGGGTCTCGAAGCTGCGAGCCGTTACCAATTTAAATTAAGGATTGTCTAGTGTACTCAGGCACAACGCTCACGCCCATGTCGGGTAGAGTGCTCGGCGCGCATCAAAAAATCGACCGTCTGGCCCGCACGTCACTCAAGCAACTGCTTAAGCAAGATGGAGATTTTCCTTCTACTAAGCTTATTCTGCATTTCGAGGGTCTCAACGGCCCCGACGCCATTAAGCGCAAAAGTCCCGGTCAAGACGAACCTTGGCATTTTTATACGCCGTTCGACGATCAAGACCTGGAGTTGCCGCGCATTATAGAGGGGCATTACGACGCGCTGGTGACAGCCCTACGCGCTCTGGACGAAACCCGGGCTGCATTTGAGGCCGCTTGGCTCGCGCACGCCATCGTAGACGGCCTTACGCCCGCTCACCATTTCCCATACGAAGAAAGACTCGCCGAGCTGCGCGGCGAAAATCGCAGCACCCGTAATAGCATTAAGGGCAAACTGCTTCTGCCCGGCGAAACACGCCGCAAGCAAGTAAGTAACAACTGGAAAATGTGGGGACCGAAGGGCCTGCTGGTATCGCATGGCTTTTTTGAGTTTGGCGTCGCCGTGCTGCTCACGCCGCTCTCTGCGCAGGGCATCGCCATAAAAGAGCACGACATCGCCGAGCTGCACAAATATGGCGTACTAGAACTCTTCCGTATAAAAGCCAAAGAAATTGCCGCACAGGGCATGTACGACCGCTATCAAAAATCCGGCTGGACGCCGGCATTGGCTATGCAAATCAGAAAACGACTGCTGCCGGCAATAGTCCACACTGTGCTGCTAGCCTGGTACGGCGCAGCAATTGACGCCGGTCTTACACCTAAGGACATAAGATGAGAATCATAGCCGGGCGTCTTGGCGGACGGCAATTCGACTCGCCTCACACCCAAAAAACCCATCCCATGAGCGACAAAATGCGCGGCGCCCTGTTTAACATTCTGGGCGACCTGGATGGCCTGGAAGTGCTCGATGCATTTGGCGGTACTGGCGCACTTGGCTTTGAAGCACTCAGCCGCGGCGCCGCAAAAGCCACCATTATCGAATCCGACCGCCCCGCCCAGCAAACCATCCTCCGCAACATCGACATACTGGGGCTACATACACACGCTCAGCCAATAAGCGCCACTACCAGTGCCTGGCTGCAAACCAACCCCACGGCTATTTTCGACGTCGTCATTTGCGACCCACCATACGACGACGTACAACCCAATCTCATTGTTAAACTCGCGCGCCGTGTCAAAGATGGCGGGCTGCTCATCATGTCACTGCCCAGCAGCCTCGCATTACCTTCGTTTGAAGGGCTGGAGCTCGTTAAGCAACAACACTACGGCGATGCCCAGCTAATCTTCTACCGCCGCACGGCATAGGCAAGCGCACAGACTCACGTTGGTGTGCATAAAAATGGCCCGAAGAGGGATGACTCAGCTTGCTGCCCGAATGGCAGTACGTCCGACACTTTCATAGTTGCGGGCGCGCAATCCCCGACCCAGCCCTTCGGCATGCGAAAGCCCCCACAGCATCACAAGCGATGCACCCGGGTGCTCTTCCTGAAGACGATCATGTGCGTCGAGGGCAACGTCGTTGCGGTCATCCAGAAGCGCCTTTCCTATGTTCAAATGCAGCACCCGTGCCAAGGCCTTCCTGATAGGCTTTCCTTGCCAGCTGCCGGCCATAATTCCATAAAGCGGACGGAAAAAGGGTTGCCGTACCGCCTCATTACCTAGAGCGTAGGCGTATGCGGCAAATCCACCGATCCTTGACGCAAGATCAAGCTCAGTCACATCGTAGTTCTTCCAGGTATCTGCCGGCCCCAGTACTTCCCACTGACGCACGAACTCCGGATGCGTATCCAGACTGTGCTGCGCAAGTAGCTCAATCGCACCCATTATACGACCCGCTCTGCGTGCCACAGCAGGAGGCGTAACACCATACTCCGAACGACACGATTCCCGAAGCCCCTCGTAATGTACCACTGCGCCGCCAGCAATGCGCGCTTCCATAACATTCAAAACAGCCTCATATACTGCCGGTTTGTCAGTATGGTGGACACCAATAATATCCACTTGGTTGCCCCGCACCGAATGGATATACGTGTACGTATACGCAGTTGCAGGTGATTCTGCGAGGTTACTTTTCGTCATGGTTGCTTATTTTAGATACAAAAAATAAAAAGACCAGACTAACCCTGATCTTTTATTCTTGGTGGGGATGAAAGGACTTGAACCTTCACGCCTTTCGGCACTAGCTCCTAAAACTAGCGTGTCTACCATTTCACCACATCCCCATGGATGCTGCGGCTATTTTAACAGATACGAAACCACTACGCCAGCAGAAAGAGCGCTCAGCTATGGGCCTTACGTCTTGCGTAGGTCGGCAATAAATTTTTCCTGCTGGCCACGTTGCACTACCCCAATAACAATGCGTGTCTTTGTTTCTCCTCGCGGTTCTATAAAGAAAATGCGCGTATCCTCAGCCTGTCTGGTACGGATAGACAATCCTGTTGCCGTCATTGGCTTGAGCTTCATTACTCGATGGGGCTTGCCGTCAAAAGAGAAGGTGACATCGGCAACGGGCTTAATGCCGCGAAGCGCTAACTGTGGATTAGGTACCTGTATCAAACGTCCAAACATTTTTTCCAGATCAGCTCTAATGTCTGCGCTTTTTTGGGAGATTTCTTCCAGATAGGCAGAGATGAGACCTTCGTAACCCTCTACGACACGTTGCTTACTATCGTGTGGATCGCAGGCAAGGATTTTATACGGCTCTTGTTGCAAAGGAAGTCTCTCCGGCTCGGCTGTTATGGCGGACGGGCCTGCTGTCTCTCGCCCAAGCGCACGTTTGCCTGCACGAGTTAGGTTACTGCGCCGTTTCTTTATCCCCGCGCGCATAATCATGATGTCAGGCCGGGCGGTGGGGTCGCCATCCCAACCTACATTGACACGAGCAAGAAACGCCTCGGCAAGCGCCAGAGTGGCCCGCTCAAGATCGATCTCGGGGTCTTTGCCGCCCATCAAGCCCGCCTGTTCTAGGACGCGGCCAATGGCACTTGCATTAGACTGCATACCAATTTGCAGCACCCGGCGAGCATTCACTACAGCCTGGCGAGCGTCGTCCGGCCAGTATTCTAGATCATCTACCATACCCTCGCGCAGCACTGCACTATCAACAGGCCCCTGTCGTTGCTCACGTCTAACCGTATAGGCCAACAATTGTCGAACCCTGTCCAAGTTGCCGGTAGCAGACTTGGTACCCTCAACAAATCGCAGCATGTCGTTCGCCAGTCGTGTGTCGTATGCACCCTCCTGCAGGTCGCCAGCCAACTGAGCGTGAACGCCCGTAGCGGCAAGTCTGCCCAATACGCACAACGCCCGCGAAGGAGTCAATTCAGGCAGCACCTTACCCTTTGCTTCAGGCATTTCTGTAGCGAGTGCCTTCAATAGATGGTAACGTGCAGATACGCTGGTATTAGCAGCGGTAATTATTTCGACACCTATCTTACGGCTGATAGCCAATACTCCATGAAGCGGTCGTGCAGCATTGGGTACCGTAAGTTTCCACATGGGAGTCAATAAACCTTCACTGGCATCCTCAACAATTGCCCTACCTGCAGCAAGCCCGTCGTCCGGATCTTCGTGTTGCGTAACCAGCGCCAGACCGGCACGTAAAAATTGGAGCACTTCTGGCTTAAACTTTCGCACCGAGTCACGCATCATACGCCGGCTAATCGTAGTGTTTCGTATCTGCTCGGCCAACGCTGCTGTTTCGTCAGCTTCTTCGTCTACGGGCCCACTGGTTGTGAGCTCAATACTGTCGGCATCTACGCGTACCGTTATACTACCTTCTTCGCCTACCGGCACGGTTTCTTCGGCAACCTCGTCTGGGTCATCGGGTATCTCATCAGGAGCTCGGCCGTCACGGACCCTATTGGCCAAAACATCGGGCGGCTGGAGCGCCACAAGGGCTCCCATACCAGCACGCAAACTGGGAATGAGTTCCAGTATTGCTTGCTCATCCGGACCAAAGGGCATGCGGGGATGTTCGAATGCGTCCAACTGAGGCACGGGTAGTGTATGCGGCACGAAATCGAGAGATGATGAAGTTTCAGACATAGTCTTAAGAATATTGGCATAAGCGCCCTTACGCAATACATTTATCAAAAATTAGCACCGTTGCACGAACAACAAATACCTTATATATTATACGTATGACTACCCCGGCGCATACGCAGTCGATGCGAGCCCTCTAAGCCTACAGGGAAAGGTTCCGTCGACACGCCACCTTTGTTACAATTGACCCTAAAGGAATCTATAACCATGGCATTACCCACCCAACCATACAAAGGGGCACGCGATTTTTACCCCGAAGACAAGCGCTTTCAAAAGTACATGTTTAGTCTTATGCGCAAAGTGGCTGAGGAATACGGCTACGAAGAATACGACGCACCTATACTCGAACCACTCGAACTCTACCTAGCCAAATCCGGCGAAGAAATTGTAAACGAGCAAACCTATGCCTTCACCGACCGCGGCGATCGCCAAGTGGTTATTCGTCCCGAAATGACACCCACTGTCAGCCGCATGGTAGCCGCCCGCCGACAGGAGCTCGCCTATCCGCTGCGCTGGTACTCTATCCCCAATTTATGGCGCTACGAACGCCCGCAGCGCGGCCGGCTCCGCGAGCACTGGCAGCTTAATGTCGACATCTTTGGCGTTGATAATCTGCTGGCCGAAGCCGAAGTTATTCAGGTAGCTGCCGGTATTCTCAAAGCCGCCGGCGCCACCCACGACATGTACAGCATCAGAATTAACAGCCGCAAGCTGATGGACTTTATTCTTACAGAGTACCTGGCGCTCGACAGCGTCCAAACACACACTGTCGCCAAGCTCATCGACCGTATGCACAAAATGCCATCTGAGGCCTTTGCTGCCGAGGTAGACGCCATCTTTACCCCCACACAGCGTGAAAGCGGCGCCAGTAACAAGCTCATTGGGCTGCTCAAGACCAAAACAGTCGAACATCTGCCCGAGGTAATCCGCCAGCACAGCTCCGCACTAGAATTACAGCAGCTACTGCATGTACTGCGCGACGCTCGCATTACCAACGTCGTGTTCGACCTCACGGTTATGCGCGGCTTCGACTACTACACCGGTATTGTTTTTGAAATTTTTGACGAAAACCCCGACAATAACCGCTCCATGCTCGGCGGCGGCCGCTACGACGGCCTTGTTGGCTTGTTTGGCGTGGAGCCCGTGCCTACCGTCGGCTTTGGCTTTGGCGACGTTACCTTCCAAAACTTCCTGGAAGGGCACAAACTGCTCCCACCGCCGCGTTCCGACACCGACCTCTACGTCGTACTTATCGGCAATGTCTTTACTCCGGCTCAAAAAATCGTCGCCGAGATGCGCGAAATGGGCGTCAATGTAGCCGTAGATATTACCGGGGCCAAGACTGACAAACAGATCAAGACCGCCGTTAAAAAGGGTATTCACTACGTGATGTTTATTGGCGAAAAAGACCTGGCCGACGAACAATACGAAATCAAAAACCTGGTTACCGGCGTAGCGGAGCGCCACAGTGCGGCACGCATCGTGAGCATCGTCAAAGATTATCGCGGCGACAAGCAGTAATTACTTCGAATATAGCACTGGTTGACCCTAACAAATGCATCCTTCGGCTGGAAGGGCCAAAAAAACTAAATCTCGCTCAAGCATAAAAACACAGCACCCACCAATACCGATGGTTGTTTTTGGCAATGCTTCTTGCCATAATAACGCTTAAGTAAAAGGTGGACCTCATGAATGAGCTCAAAAAAGTACGCACGCTAACCCTACTGGTGGTAGTTGTAGGCCTTGCTATTGGTGCGCTGTGGCGCCTGGTGCCCGCTCCCGCTGGAGCAACCGACAGATTACTCTACTCGCCTATGGGCACACCACTCACACTTGTTGACCTTACGTTTGCAGTCGGCAGCGGTCTGTTGTTTTTGTGGGCTGTACGCAATTTTAAGGACGAATTAAAGCCAGCTTACCGCTTCATAGCCAGCGCCCAGGTAGCGGTGGGCGCACTCACACTCTTCTTCCCCTACATCGAATATTACGATCTCTGGAGCAATGTCTGGCTCAATATGGCGTCGTACCTGGCATACCTCATCGGCAGCATATTTATGTATTTTGGTACCCGCCAATTCTTAAAGCGGGTTGGTAAGCACAGCCGACTTACCTCACTGCCCATTATGCTGGGCATTACATTGCTTGCCTGGGGGCTGCACGCCGTACTCCCGCACAACCAAACCTGGGTACAATTTAACCCCACGCAGTACAACTTCTTTGAGTTGGTACCTATTATCCCGGTCATTTGGTACGCCGCAGCCGCTTACAACACCTTTAAAATTCGCCGCACCATTGGTAAGGACTACCAGCGTCCATTCACATGGCTTACCATCGGCCTGTCGCTGCAGATGTTTGCCTGCATTACTATTTTGGTCTTAGACACTTTTGGCTACGAAAACTGGTATTTTGCCAGCCGCGCCTACGAAGTACCCAATATTGTTGCCGACATGGCACTGCTGTTTGCCGCATACCTGTTCAACAGCATTGGCCTAGCACCGGCCAGCAAGAGCGAATCAGTCTCATCCCTAGACATCGTGCTCTACGCCGCCGACATGGTGTCCGACCCGCCATCTATTGACCCCACTCTAGACAGAGTTCGCCTCATTACCTCGCGCGAAGACACTAACGCGCCCCTCACCGCCGCCGACCAGCAAGTACTCCGCGAAGTATATCTGGAGATAGAAAAACATCTCGTCACATACGAACTGCTGCGTAAAGTAACACGCGAAGAACTGCGCCAGCGCATAGCCGAGCATTTTCACCTCGACGGCAGTACCACGACATTCTGGCCACAGCTGTCCGCTAAATCCTAAGGAATGGAACCGCGGCCGGTTTCGGTGTCCGACAGCGAAAAGCCAGCCGGGAAGGTCGGACCTAACAGCTGCATAAGTAACGCCGCATCAGCTACTGGCAATAGGCTATCGAGTGTATAGCCTTGCGCCAACTGTTCTTCGGTAAGAGCGAGCGGTCGGTGAAAGCCAAATTCTGCCAGCACTTCGCCAATACGCGGCTCTGGTTTTACCAACTCGCTGGGGCCTGCCAAGTCCAGCTGTACTGTCCGGTCTAGCTCCGCCCATGTTGCCCCTAGGTAGGCAACTGCCGCCAAGCGCCGCTCAGTGCGCGTGCGTTGCGCGTGCGTTTCGTAGGGCAGCGGTGCGGCAGGACTAAACGAAACGACCACATCTCCCTCGGCAGAACGAGCCATAGCCGCTCTAATAAGTGGCGCCCGGCGATTGCGCGGATACACTAAGACACCCCATACATTGCTCGCATCAGTGTCGGCGTCGATACGGGTAACGTCTGCTGGCAAGTCAAAATGTTTAAGAAAAAACGCCTCAGCCATAGTGCGCATTCTACCACGTACCAGTAAACGTCTAGCAAAACGGCTCCGTATCTGTTACAGTCAGTCACTATGCAAGTCACTAAAAAGAATCTATCCGAAACGAAAGTACATCTGACGCTAGCCGCCGACCCCGAGCTGCTGGCATCGGTTAAAGAAGACACCCTTAAGGAATTTGCCCGTACCACCAAGGTTCAGGGCTTCCGTGAGGGCAAAGCGCCAATCGCTATGATCGAAAAGCAGATCGACCCCGCTCGTCTGCAATCCGAATTTATCGAGCACGCCATGAACCACCTCTACACCGCAGCCATCGACCAAGAACGCCTGCGTCCTGTAGAACAGCCCGAAGTAAAGATCAGTAAGTTTGTACCCTTCGATACTCTGGAAATAGAGATTGAGGTGTCCGTAGTCGGCCAAGTAAAGCTCCCTGACTACAAAAAGATGAAAGTCGCCAAGGCCAAGGTAAACGTCATCGCCAAAGAGATCGACGAAGTCATTGCCGATTTGCGTAAGCGCGATTCCGAGAAGAAGGAAGTTGCACGTGCCGCCAAGAATGGCGACGAGGTCGTTATCGACTTTACCGGCACCGACGCGAAGACCAAAGAAGCAATAGCAGGCGCCGACGGCAAAGACTATCCGCTGCAGCTTGGCAGTAATACTTTTATCCCGGGTTTTGAGCCGGAGATTGTCGGCCTTAAAGCCGGCGACCAAAAAACATTTACCGTAACGTTCCCTAAAGACTACCATGCAGCAAGCCTGCAAAACCGTAAAGTCACCTTTGCAGTAACCGTCAAGAAGGTAAACGAGCTGAGTGAGCCTAAGCTCGATGACGCTTTCGCCGCCAAGATTGGCCCCTTCAAGACAGTCACCGAACTTAAAGACGACGTCAAAAAAGAGCTCACTGCGCGCAAGGAACAGCAAGCCGAGCAAGCCTACGCCGACGAAGTGCTCACCAAAGTTACCGAAAAGGCCGCTGTAGCCATCCCACAGGTGCTTGTAGACGAGCAAATTGAGCGTTTGGAGCGCGAGCAGCGCCAAAACCTGATGTATCAGGGCCAAACCTGGGCTGAGTACCTCGCCGCCGAGGGCCTCAACGAAAAGACGTATCGCGATAAGCAACGTCCTATCGCCGAAATGCGCGTTAAGGCCGGGCTGGTACTCGGCGACATTGCCGAAGCCGAAAAAATCATGGTCACCCCTGAAGAAGTTGAGGCTCAAATTGCCCGCCTGAAGGCCCAATACCCCGACCAAGGCATGCGGGCCGAACTCGACAAGCCCGAAACCCGCCGCACCATCGCTTCGCGCCTGATGACCGACAAAACGGTCGCCAAACTTACTGAATACGCTAGCGCCAAATAAACCGCCGTGCTACGGACGATTGAACTCCCCGGACGTGTTCATATCGACGAGTGGGAAAAAGTACTTGCGGACACACCGCTATATGCCCAAGGTCCTCTGCAAGAATTGCATGCCGCCAACCAGCACCAGGTAGCCGTTTTAGGCAACGAAACCGAAGCGAAAGAGCTCGCAAGCACTATAAACCAGTCAAACGATGCCGTTACCATGTTAGGTGCTGTTCTGCTTCATGCAAGCGCAAGCGAAGCAATAAACGCCCTGGCCACCATGGACGAAACGCTCGATGTTAAAAGCGAAATCTTTGCGTATCATCACCTCCTCAAAAATCTAACGGGCGCTGCCGTAAGCGACATGCAAACCGCCGTGCGCCAGCTAGACGCTACCCCAACACAGCTTGTTACGGCAGCAGCTACATTTGATTTTAGCGGAAAAATATTTCGGACCTTATACATCCCCGATAGCTTCTATTTATTTCAGTGCAAACAACAAAGATACGAGCCAGTGGAGTACCCTGAGCGGCTGGCTGGTACGCTTATGCTGAATGCAGCCCGTTTTCTTCTTGAAGGTCACTCCTAAAATTGCATAGTTAGCACTCTTGACTCACGAGTGCTAACTATCTATACTAAGGCCCATGACACACAGCAGCATTCTCATCCCCACCGTTATCGAAAACGATGGCCGCACCGAGCGCGCCTACGACATCTACTCGCGTCTTTTAAAAGATCGCATTGTTTTTTTGGGCACCGAAGTCAACGAGACCACCGCGAACCTCATTGTCGCCCAGCTGCTGTTTCTCCAGGCCGAAGATGCCAAAAAAGACATCTTCTTCTACATCAATAGCCCGGGCGGCAGTGTCTACGATGCCATGGCAATTTACGACACCATGCAATTTGTTACCAACGATGTACAAACCGTAGGTATTGGCGTACAAGCCTCAGCGGCGGCCTTTCTCCTGAGCAGCGGCACTAAGGGCAAGCGCTTTGCACTGCCAAACGCTACTATTATGATTCACCAGCCCAGCAGCGGCACACGCGGTAAAGTTACCGACATGGAAATCGACCTTAAGGAAGGCTTGCGTTTAAAGCGCCGCCTGAACGAAATTATGGCAGCCAGCACCGGCCAAAAAATCGAAAAGATTACCAGTGATATGGAACGCGATTACTGGATGACCGCCGACGAAGCCAAAAAGTATGGCCTCATCGACAAGGTCATAACTAATCCGCCCAAGGAACAAGGCAAGTAAACAGCCCTCGCTGCCATCTCATAACCTTCTCGTCCCGTGTACAAGCATGCCTACCCGCTCGTAACCTACCCCAACATTGAGGTAGATGCACTGAGCATCTCGGTAGAGGCACTTAACAGAGAACGGGCGATCCTTGCCGCGCCACAATTATTCGACTTGATTGTGCGCGCCTATCCGCCACAATTTGAAGGCGACAACAAGCCGCTGCCTGTTGGGACATTTGCAACTCAGTACGGAATCGAACACTTAGAGGGCGAAGACCGGACTGAGCGCTTGGAATGGTATGCTAAACGAATTAACAAAATCTACAATCTGGGCGGCAATTTCCATGTAGTATTCCACCCCGGCCAAGCCGGCCGGCTCATCGGCTCGTTTAAGGCACTCCCAGGGGAAGCCATGGAGGAGCACACAGGGCAGTATGGTGTTGCAGAAGTTCTTGTTGACCCAATGTTCCAGCGGTTGGGTATAGGTGCAGCAATGTTACATGCCGGCATCACCTATGGCTTTAAAGAGCCGAACAACCCCAGTCAGGGCAGTGTGACCGACATTTTCAACGCCAACACCAAGATAAATAAATGGTACAAACGGCTCGGCTTTAGCAGGGAAAAGCCTTCGGGCAAATTAAAGTTCGACAATGACTCGGCCCTCCGTACCACCTATTACACCACGCCGCCAGGTATAACGCTCGCCGCCATCGCCCAAAATCTCGAAGCCGGACGCCCGCAGCTTGCCCTCAACTTCATGACACCATTACATAAATAATGTAATGTTCCCCATTGCGCTCGGAACGTATTACCGCTACAATGCCGCCAACTAACTGAAGAGCGAGCAGCATGTACAAAAGTGGCGTCCGGGACCGACAGAGGTACCCTTTCTGGGAGGGTCAGAACTTAGTAGACCTCATGGTGGTTGAAACATGGCAGCGTACCCCGCGTCGCGGGCCCACGCTGCCACAAATAGATGCCGTCCTGCCGTTTGCGCGCGGCATTGTGGATTTTCTGCAGGGGCCTCACCGAAATGGATACGAATTAGCCAGAGAGATGATAAAAGCAAAGGGGCACTCGCTGGCCTTCGAAGTTCCCGACCACGTGCTCGCCTTTGGCTTCTTGTCGAAGGTAAGGGCGAGCCGCCGCGACTACGTTTTTCACCAGCTTGGCGTTACTACTAAGGATGACCTGCGCGGCGAGCATGCCGCTCATGGCCTTGCCGATCGTCATTTGCGAGCGGTTGCTGCAATTGTGCACACCGCGGTGAGCGATCTGCCGAAGGGCTCAAGGGTGTTCGTGGAAGACCATCCCGAAGACGAGCGAAACGGTTACTTCTTTAATCAAGTTGGCTTCGAGCCAGCCGAGGGGGCAGCCGACTGGGGCACGGGCAGAGGGCTCTTAGTGTCACCCGCACACTCTATTGTGCAAAAAATGATCGAGACACCCGAATTTGCGTTCGTACAAAGCGCCGGGTACAGCCAATAAACCGCCTTGATAGCAAATCTGCTTGACATTTGATCCCGTGCCACCCATACTCATATCCTAAGAAGTAGTGTAAGCATGGGCAGTGCTATAGTTGAGACTCACCATCCGACTTTATTTGCGCCAAAAACACCTGGCTTAGTAACCTTCGCGCGATAAAAAACTTAACACACTAAGCAATAAGTATTTCTGCCTTTATGATCAAGAGGCAGAGTCTCTGTCGGTCGGCCCCTAAGGGCCGCGAGACGGGGTTAAGTAATTAGGGGAACCATGGCGAAAAGCACTATTAAGAGCGACAACAAAAAGAATGCTCGCGTGTACTACACTCGTGAGGACGACGCCATCGATCTGACCAACCTGGTCGATCACCAAAACAAGTCCTTCCAATGGTTTGTGGAAGAAGGCTTGGGCGAACTCTTGGCCGAGATTAGTCCCATTGACGACTACACGGGCACCAAGCTCAGTTTAGTTTTCAAGGACTACCACTTTGAAGAGCCGAAAATGACCGAGGCCGACGCCCGCGAGAACAATGTATCTTACGAAGCGCCGCTCAAGGCTAAAGTAGAGCTCACCAACAAGGTTACCGGCGAAGTAAAAGAACAAGAAATCTACCTAGGTGATTACCCAGCCATGACTAAGCGCGGTACGTTCGTGATCAACGGCGCCGAGCGCGTGGTGGTAAGCCAGCTTATCCGCTCCGCGGGTGTATTCTTTACCGCCGACCAACATGGTGCTACCAACCTCTACGGCGCAAAGGTTATTCCGGGCCGTGGTGCATGGCTCGAATTTGAGACCGCTGCCGCCAGCGGCCTCTTTGTGAAGATCGACCGCAAGCGCAAAATTGCCGTTACTACACTGCTGCGTGCCCTCGGTATGACCGAAGCGCAAATGAAGGAAGCTTTCAAACACGTAGATACCGGTAAGGTGAGTTACCTGGATGCTACCCTCGACAAAGACCCCACGCGCGGTCAGTCTGATGCCCTCATCGAGGTCTATCGCCGTCTTCGCCCGGGCGATCTCGCCACCGTCGACAACGCCAAGGCGCTTATCGAAAACATGTTCTACAACTTTAAACGCTTCGACTTTAGCCGTGTGGGCCGTTACAAGATCAACAAGCGTTTGAACTTGGACGTACCAAACACCACCGAAAACCGCGTTATGCGCCTCGAAGACTTGGTGGCTATTGTTGCCGAGCTTATCCGCATGAATGTTACCCAGGAACCAGCCGACGACATCGACTCCCTAGCTAACCGCCGCGTGAAATTGGTAGGCGAACTCGTGCAGCGCCAGTTCCGCATTGGCCTGCTGCGCATGGAGCGCAACACCAAAGACCGCATGAGCATGAGCGAGATCGAAACCGTAACGCCAGGACAGCTGATTAACGCTCGTCCGGTTGTTGCTGCTGTCCGCGAATTCTTCGCCAGCTCTCAGCTTTCCCAGTTTATGGACCAAATCAACCCACTTTCAGAGCTCGCCCACAAGCGTCGCTTGAGCAGCATGGGCCCTGGCGGTCTCTCGCGCGAACGCGCCGGTTTCGAAGTGCGCGACGCCCACGCCACCCACTACGGCCGCATCTGCGCCGTAGAGACTCCGGAAGGCGCCAACATCGGTTTGGTATCCAACCTCGCTAACTACGCCCGTATTAACGAATACGGTTTTATCGAAACCCCTTACCGCAAGGTAGTAAATGCCGTCACCCCTAAAAACGCCGAAGGCCACATCGCCCGCGAAGACCTCAAAGACGCCGCCGGCAAAGTGATCGTTAAAGAGGGCAAGACCATCACTAAGGACGACGCCGCCAAGCTCGCCAAGGTAGAAGGTCGTGCCACCTGGCCGGTACGCGCTCAAGTTACGGCCGAGGTTGTATACCTCGACGCCGCCGCTGAGGACGCCGCTGTTATCGCCGGTATCGGTACCGAGCTGGACGAGAATGGCTACTTTAAAGAAGCCCGCGTCGGCGCTCGCACCAACCTAAAGCCTGGTGAAGCCGACGCCGACGACGTCACCCACATGGACGCCGCCCGGAACCAAATCATTGGCTCCAGCGCTGGTCTCATTCCATTTATCGAAAAGAACTACGTATACCGCTCGCTCATGGGCTCCAACCAGCAGCGCCAGGCAGTACCGCTTATCCAGCCAAGCTCACCCATTGTGGGCACCGGCCTGGAAGGCGCAGCCGCCCGCAACACCGGCCAGATGATTTTGGCCGAAGAGGATGGCGAAGTCATTAAAGCCACCGCTCAAGAAGTTGTCGTGAAGCACGAAGGTGGCAACGTCAGCTACGAACCGCAGCACTTTATCCGTTCTAACGAAGGTACCAGCATCAACCAAAAGGTTGTGGTAAGCACCGGCGACAAAGTTAAGAAGGGTGACGTACTCATCGAAGGTATGTCCATTCAAAACGGCGAGCTCGCCCTTGGCAAGGACCTCATTGCGGCCTTTATGCCCTGGAGCGGTTACAACTTTGAAGACGCCATCATCATTAGCCGCAGCATGGTAGAGGATGACACACTCACCTCAGTCCATATTGTCGACTTTATGATCGAAGTGCGCGAAACCAAGCTTGGGCCAGAAATTGTCACCCGCGACATTCCAAATGTCTCCGAAGACGCCCTGCGTCACCTCGACGACGACGGTATTGTGCGCATTGGTGCCGAAGTGCACCCCGGCGACATCCTCGTAGGTAAGATCACCCCCAAGGGTGAACAAGAACTGTCGAGCGAAGAGCGCCTGCTGCGCGCCATCTTTGGTGAAAAAGCCAAGGAAGTCCGCGACACCTCACAGCGCATGAGCAACGGTAAGCACGGTAAAGTTGTAGGCGTTAAGGTATTTAGCCGTGAAAACGGTCACGAACTGAAAGCCGGCGTACTGATGCAAATCCAGGTCTTTGTGGCCCAGATGCGCAAGATCAGCGTTGGAGACAAGCTCGGTGGTCGCCACGGTAACAAGGGTGTTATCGCCCGTATCCTGCCCGTCGAAGACATGCCCTTTATGGAAGACGGCCGCCCGGTTGATATTATCCTCAACCCGCTCGGCGTGCCGTCTCGTATGAACCTCGGCCAGTTGTTCGAGACCCACCTTGGCATGGCTGCCCGCGCCCTTGGTATCAAGGTTGCCAGCCCGTCATTCAACGGTGTTTCGGTAGACAAAATCCACGAGCTGCTTAAAGAAGCAGGCCTGCCGGAAGACGGCAAGCAACAGCTGTACGACGGTCGCACCGGCGAAGCCTTCTCTGAGCGCACAACCGTAGGCAGCATGTACATGATCAAGCTCAACCACATGGTCGCCGACAAGATTCACGCCCGCAGTACTGGTCCATACACCATGGTTACCCAGCAGCCGCTCGGTGGTAAGGCGCAAAATGGTGGCCAGCGCTTTGGAGAAATGGAAGTATGGGCATTGGAAGCTTATGGCGCAGCCAGCACGCTTCAGGAAATGCTCACCATTAAGTCCGACGACGTGTACGGACGAAGCAAGGCCTACGAATCGATCATCAAGAAGACCGAAATTGTGGGGCCAAAGGTACCAGAAAGCTTCAACGTTCTAGTTAAAGAACTGCAAGGCCTCGGCCTTAAGGTAGACCTGGTTGCCAGCAACGCTGTTGTTGATGCCGAGCACGTGCTCGCCACCAACGTCCGCGACGAAGCTGCCAACATCTCTGACGTCGAAGTACCAGCGCCTATTATTTCCGACATTGACGTCACCGAAGAATCGGCCGTAGACGAGTTTATGTCAGTTGGCGCCCTCACCGAAGATGGTGGCGTGGCAGTTGCCGACGACAGCACCGACGATGATGCAACCGACGACATGGGAGGCGACGATTTCGCCGTCACCGAAACAGACACTGACGAAGAAGGGAAGGAGGCCTAATATGCGTCGCTACAGTTACGGCACAAACATTGCTGATTTTGACGCGGTTCGCTTGGCAGTTGCCAGCGCAGCCGACATCCTCGATTGGTCACATGGCGAAGTTACCAAGCCAGAAACCATCAACTACCGAACCCAAAAGCCAGAGCGCGACGGTTTATTCTGCGAGCGCATCTTTGGGCCGGTAAAAGACATCAACCCGCACGACGCCAAATACAAGGGCGTGCGCTCCCGCGAAGCTGCCGTCGACAAGAACGGCGAACTGGTTACCAAGAGCATTGTGCGCCGTGAACGTATGGGCCACATCAGCCTCGCTGTTCCAGTTGCTCACATCTGGTTCCTCCGCGGCACCCCAAGCGCCATTGGTCTACTCCTGGGCGTTACCGTTAAGAACCTCGAGCGCGTGGCATACTTTGCCAGCTACATTGTGAAGCGCGTCGACACCAAGAAGCGCGACCAATACCGCCTCGACAAAGAAGCCGAATTTGCTGCCGCCAAGGAAGCAATCAAGCTTCGCTACGAAAAAGAAGCCGAAGCACCTGAAGCTAACCTCAAAGCTTTGGCCGAAATGCAAACCAAAGAACTGGCCGATGTCGACAAAGACTGGGACACCTTTAAGACGCAAATCGACGGCCTGGTTAAGCTCCACCTGCTTTCCGAAGCCGACTACCGTGCACTGCCCGATGAACTCCGCAGCCTGATCGAAGTTGGCATGGGTGGTGGTGCACTCAAGACCTTGCTGGACGAGATCGACCTCAAGGAACTGATCGGCCAGCTCACCGGCGAAGCCGACGAAGCCAAGGGTCAGCGCAAGAAGAAGCTTATGAAGCGCTTGCGTCTGCTAGAAAGCATGGAACGCGCCGGTATCGAACCTGCTAGCATGTGCCTAGCCGTACTGCCGGTTATCCCTCCAGACCTTCGCCCAATGGTACAGCTCACCGGTGGCCGCTTTGCAACCAGCGACTTAAACGACCTCTACCGCCGCGTTATCAACCGTAACAACCGTCTCAAGAAGCTCATCGAGCTCAACGCCCCGGAAGTC
Source organism: Bacillota bacterium (assembly GCA_035478295.1). GTDB lineage: Bacteria > Patescibacteriota > Saccharimonadia > Saccharimonadales > UBA4665 > PMNU01. The sequence goes on from DATIJU010000026.1 coordinate 29,124, forward strand.
ATTCGCCGTAACGAACAGCGCATGCTGCAAGAAGCCGTTGATGCCCTCATCGACAACAATAGCGCCCGCAGTGGCCGCGCCGTAGCCGCAACTGGCCAGCGCCGCCGTCTGAAGTCCCTCAGCGATATGCTGAAGGGTAAGCAGGGCCGCTTCCGCCAGAACTTGCTCGGTAAGCGCGTAGACTACTCCGGTCGCTCGGTAATCGTTGCCGGTCCGGAACTCAAAATCAGCCAATGTGGCCTGCCCAAGATGATGGCTCTGGAACTCTTCAAGCCATTCGTTATTGGTGAGCTTATCTACCGCGAGCAAGCCCACAACATTCGTAGTGCAACCCGCATGATCGAAACCGGCGAAATTGCCGTATGGGACGCCCTCGACGAAGTTATTAAGGGCAAGTACGTGCTCCTCAACCGTGCCCCATCGTTGCACCGCTTGAGCATTCAGGCCTTCATGCCCGTACTTATCGAAGGTCGCGCCATCCAGTTGCACCCGCTCGTTTGTAAGGGCTTCAACGCCGACTTCGACGGCGACCAAATGGCCGTGCACCTTCCATTAAGCGACGAAGCACAGGCCGAAGCCCGCGACATCATGGCTGCCAGCGGCAACCTCCTGAAGCCTGCCGACGGTACGCCCATTCTGCACATCGAACAAGACATGGTACTGGGCTGCTACTACTTAACCTACGAGCGCCCAAGCGTAAACGCTGCCACTAAGCCATTCCTCAACCTCGAGGAAGCCCTTATGGCCCTCGACCAAGGCAGCGTTGTACTGCAGAGCCACGTGCGCCTACCGTTCCGCGGCGAAATCCGTAACACCACCCTGGGCCGCATCCTCTTCAACGAAGTATTCCCAGAGGACTTCCCATTCCAGGACGAGCCTATGACCAAGAAGAAGCTGCAAAAGGTAATGGCCCTGGTATACCAAACCCACGGCCAAGCCAAGACCGCCGAAATTGCCGACGAACTGAAGGACCTTGGTTTCTTCTACGCTACCAAGTCCGGTATCTCGATGGGCATGGGCGACTTTAGCGAAATCACTGGTATGGACGCCATCATCAAGGAAGGCGAAGAACGCACTGCCAAGATTTCCGAACAGTACGAACAAGGCTTCATTACCGAAGAAGAGCGCTACCGCCTGACGGTAGAAACCTGGACTAAAATCGACTCCCGCGTACAAGACCTGCTCGCCGAGCAAATGGTTGGCACCGAAAGCACCATGGCTATCGCCATCACCTCTGGTGCCCGTGGTAACATTTCTCAGATGAAGATGTGTGTCGGCATGCTGGGTATGTTCTCTGACGCCGGTGGTCACGCTATCGAACTGCCGGTTAAGTCTGGCTACATCCAGGGTTTGGACCCGCTGGAATACTTCACCGGTACCCGTGGTACCCGTAAGGCTCTTATCGACATCGCTCTAAAGACTGCCGACGCCGGTTACCTGACGCGCCGTCTTGTTGACGTTGCTCAAGACGTCTTTACGCTTACCGATGTAGACGACACCGAACTCGACCCCGGCTTCGCTATGTTCCGCTCCGACGCCGAAGAAATTGGCGTACCATACGCTGCTCGCCTCGAAGGCCGCTATGCTGCCGCCCCAGTTAAGGGCCACCTCAAGCGCGCCCAGCTCATTACGGGCGACATCGCCAAGGCAATCGAAGCCGACGCATCTGTTGACGGCATCAAGATCATGTCTGTACTCAGCGCCACTTCGGTACACGGCGTGCCGGCCCGCTCATACGGCACCGATCCTGCCACCGGTCTGTTAGTCTCCGACCACCACCCAATCGGCGTTATTGCCGCTCAAAGTATTGGTGAACCTGGTACGCAGCTAAGCCTCGACTCCAAGCACCGCTCAGGCGCCTTGGTAGCTGACGACACTGCCCAGGGTCTATCCCGTATCGAAGAATTGTTCGAAATCCGCACCCCGAAGGGCCAAGCCTACCTCACTGACATTGCCGGCACGGCAAACGTCTGGGAAGAAGGCGACCGCTACATCGTACAAGTGACGGCCAAGGACAAAGAAAACCTCACCTTCAAGCTTGGCGACCGCACTCCCAAGGTTAAGAACGGCGCAGAAGTTGCCATCGGCGACGTCGTAGCCAGCTTGGACGACGGAAGCGAACCACTCATCGCTCCAATGGCTGGCAAGGCCGAAGTAACCGAGAAGTCGGTTGTCATTACGCCCAGCGGCCAAAGCGTGGTTCGCTACGAAATCCCAGGATTTAAACAAATCATGGTGAAGGACGGCGACCCCGTGGTTGCCGGTCAGCGTCTGACCAACGGTTCCATCAACCTGCCTGAGCTTATGCGCTTGCAGGGTGTCCAGCCGACCCAGCGCTACATCATGAACGAAATCCTGCACATCTTTGCAGCCCAAGGCCAAAACATCGCCGACAAGCACCTCGAAATCATCGTGCGTCAGATGTTTAGCCGCGTGCAAATCGAAGAAGCAGGCGATAGCGAGTTCGTAACCGGCGACGTAGTCAGCAAGCTCGCCGTAGTAGAAGCCAACGACGCGCTGACTGCCGAAGGCAAGACACCAGCCAAGGTTAACCAGCTGATCTTAGGCATCACCAAGGCCAGCTTAAGCACCGACTCGTTCCTAAGTGCCGCATCGTTCCAGGACACCACCCGTGTACTTATCGCTGCCGCTACCTCTGGCCGTGTCGACAAGCTGTTCGGCCTCAAGGAAAACGTAATCCTTGGCCGCAAGATCCCGGTTGGCACCGGTTACGGCGCCGCCCAGCGCGAAGCCGACGCAGCCGAAGCATTGGCAGCACTCGAAGCCTAAAGCTCAAACACAAAAATAAAGTCCGCAGCGGCGCTTTTAAGCGTCCTGCGGGCTTTTCACTCTCTTAATAATCCAGGAAGAACATGCGACCCATTGACCAAGGCGACTACTGTCAAGTAACTGTCAGTGCCGACAAAAAAACGACGATCAAAACAAGCCGGGACACCTACAAGGTGAGCACGGCGCGTGAGATTCGTCAGCATTTGCTCAATTACTCATACGACCTGCTCAAAGGACCCCTAAAAACAGCCCGTTTTTTAGGGGCGCATGTGCTTGAGTCCGGAGCTAGAGGCGATCGCTTTGTTGTAAGACACAGCCAGGAAACAGTGCAGGGCACACGCCTGGACAGACTACCCTACGAGGAGCGCATGCTCCGTACCGCCGCAGTTATTGCGGCAATGCTTAGTAGCCCTAGCCGGCCACGACGCCCCGATCTTTTATTAGCCCCTCTGGACGCCAAACCCGCTAATTTTATAGTCACTCCTAAAGGAGAGCCCGTACTGGTGGATGTCTACCCACCGTTTTATTGGGACGCCCAAGACCAAGTACGTTATGGCGGTTATACCAGAATGAACGATCAGGAAAAACTGCACGCCAACCAGTACTACGGCAGTCAAGTCGGCGTTGCCGCGCGTCTTGCCGCCTTGGCTATTGGTCTCGACACCCACACGCCGCCAGCAGTACAAATCCAGGCCGCTCTAGACGAACGCGCGTGGCACGACCAATTACTCCCAGACAATATTCCCGACGGCACTCGTCAACAGATATGGGAAAACACTCAATTGCTCCTTACCACACGTCTAGAGTCCGAAGCGCCAAGAAGCGCGGCATAATGATGCATTTGAAAAAATAGCCTGTTGGTGCTAAAATACAGAGGTTATTACTAAGCAGCCCGAGCTAGGTGAGTTACGCGCAAGCAGAGTTGGCACTCGTTTGCCCGCACCTTTGGCAGAAGTCTGTATCTATTAAGGAGTTAACATGCCAACAATCAACCAGCTTGTCCGCAAGCCGCGTGCCAAGGTGACTACCAAAAGCAAGTCACCGGCTATGCAGCGCGTGGTCAACAGCCTCAAAACCAAAACATACGAAAAGGCCAGCCCACTGAAGCGCGGCGTATGTATCAAGGTAACCACCAAGACGCCTAAAAAGCCTAACTCAGCCCTTCGTAAGGTAGCCCGCGTTCGCCTGACGAACGGCTACGAAGTATGGGCCTACATTGGCGGCGAAGGCCACAACCTACAAGAACACGCCGTAGTACTTATCCGCGGCGGCCGCGTAAAGGACCTTCCGGGTGTTCGCTACCACATCGTTCGTGGCGCCCTCGACCTCCAGGGTGTTAACAACCGCAAGCAGGGCCGTTCCAAGTACGG
>DATIJU010000027.1:0-9286 GCA_035478295.1 Bacillota bacterium
TCTTGGTATCGACCGCTCACAAATTGTCGAAATAACCGACAAACAAGTTGTAGTAAACGACCTCACCCAAAATGTACCGGTAGGCGCCCGGGCAGTCGCCTAAACCGCTTTGCACTGGTTTGTTCGATAGCATTAACCGCGAGGAGATTCGGCAGCAGCTCTCTGCGCCATAGATCGAAAGATTTCACCAACGACCGGCCCTTCGCCTAAGCCAAACATCCGGGAGGACTGCGAGGTCTGTGCGGGGGCCTCGCGGCTTCTGAGCGGCAGGTCAGGCTGAATGCTCCTTAGGCCATGTGCAAGCGCCGTGCCGCCCATTGTTCGCAGCACTTTAGTACGAACTTCCCAGTAATCGGGTCGCGCAGGCGTGGTCTCGAGAGCGCTAATTTCCGGGGCCGCTGTGGCTACCGCCAGAGGTACCTCGGGCACGGCTTGCTCGACAAGGGGAGCAACCGGGGCAGAAACCGACTCCGGCCGGAACTGCCTTTCCATCGCAGCCAAAACACCGTCATCGCCAACAAAAGGCGCTTCTACTACGCCAACACTTCCAATTACACGTTGCATAAAAATAGCCTAAACCTAAATAATTACAGTTAGGATCATACGCCTTTTCGGAACATATGACAACCCGTTAAAATTACTGCATTAGTCGGCTAGAGCGGCCTTGATATCGTCGTACCCAAAGCCCTGGCGGGCCAGGTATTGCATAAGTTTTTGCTGGTCGGGGTAGCGAGCGCGTTTTTTATCGATGAGCGCTTTTAGGGCATCACGTTCGTCGGTTTCGTCTTCAGCCAGCACTTGGTCTATCACGCTGCCCGGCACGTGCTTTTGCCGCAGCTCCATCTGCAAGCGGCGCTTGCTGACGCTTTTGAGCAAGCGGCGGTTGGCCACCCAGGCGCGGGCAAAAGCCACGTCATCCAACAAATTCAGGTTGCGCAAACGATCAGTAACTTGTTTGGCGGCATCCTCGTCTATGCCTTTACGCCTAAAATAATCAGCCAGCTCCCACTCGCTCCGCGGGCGCATAACCACATAGCGCAGCGCATTGCCATAGGCTTTGTCGAGCCCGGCGGTCGCCTTTAACTCCTTAAGCCGTGGTGCGTCAATCTCTTGCCCGCTAGCTAGGCCGCTATCTATTAAGCCGCCCTCGCTCAGCGAAAAGGCATACTTGCCGTCCACAAAAATAGAGTAACGATTTTGGCGCTTTACCTGCTGCTTAATAGCCGAGATAACCATAGCGAGCAGCCGTTGCCCTACGCTTTCTTCCAAACGCGCAGTTTGTTGCGTTCTTCTTTGTCCCTGAAGGCTTGCTCAAGGTCGACGCCCATCATATTGCAAAGGGCCAGCATCACGATAAGTATGTCGGCCGCTTCGTCGGCCACATTTTGCGGTGCGACATCGGTGGCATAGCCCATGCCGGCATGCTTGCGGGCGGCTTTGGCAAACTCACCTACTTCTTCAGTAAGTAACATAAACTTTGAAGCTACATCGTCTTTAAAGCCACGTTCAACAACCAGCTCCCGGACGTATTGCTGTAAGTCGCCAAGTGTAGGGTCCTGTTTAAGATGCAGCTCGCTGCTCATGGCTACTCAGCAGTGGTGTCGATGGGTTCGACTTTGGTGTATTTATGACGCATAGTCTCTACAATTTCGGTGATATCGCCCACAGCTTTAAACAGCGTTACCGATTCTTCCTCGTAAGGGTTGGCGTGGATATGCCACTGCCCTTTCTTCATGCGAATAGATGTACCTGGGCGCAAATCGTAGGTAGCTTCTATTTCCCCATCTTCATTGGTAAGCGACAACTGGCAGGTGCCGGCCACCTGCACTAGATTTTCGAAGGCAAGTTCACGGTTATGACGCGGGAGCTCGCTATCGGGCAGCAGCACCAATGTGCCCGTAGTGAAGTCGGTACCGGTGTGCGAAAAGTAGAACCTGGCGTGGCCGCTGGGGTCTTCCCAAATCTCAAATGCATCACTTGCGGCCATTGTTTTACTCCTTAACTGCGGCTTCGCGCACCTTTTTAGCAATCTCTTCCATTACCTTAGGGTTCTGTTGCAAGTAGGTCTTGGCGGCTTCGCGGCCCTGGCCAATCTTGGCGTCGTTGTAGGCGAACCAAGCGCCGGACTTCTCCACAATGTTGTGGGTAACTGCCAGGTCAAGCACGTCACCGCTGCGGCTGATACCTTCGTTGTACATAATGTCGAATTCGGCTTCGCGGAATGGCGGAGCAATCTTGTTCTTAACCACTTTTACGCGAGTACGGTTGCCGATCATGCTCTCGCCCTGCTTAATCTGGCCAATACGGCGGATGTCCATACGAACCGAGGCGTAGAATTTTAGCGCGTTACCCCCGGTTGTAGTTTCAGGGTTGCCAAACATCACACCAATCTTCATACGGATTTGGTTGATGAAGATAACCGTAGCTTTAGAGCGGTTAATGACGCCGGTGAGCTTGCGCAAAGCCTGGCTCATGAGCCGTGCCTGCAGACCTGGCAAGCTGTCGCCCATATCGCCTTCGATTTCGGCGCGGGGCACCAGGGCCGCCACAGAGTCCACTACGATAATATCCACTGCGTTGCTGCGTACCAGCGTTTCCACAATTTCGAGCGCTTGTTCGCCGTTGTCTGGCTGCGACAGTAATAGGTTGTCGACATCCACGCCAATGCGCTTGGCATAGCTGGGGTCGAGGGCGTGCTCGGCATCGATAAATGCTGCCGTGCCACCGCTTTTCTGAATTTCGGCAATCGCGTGCAAGGTAAGGGTGGTTTTACCCGAACTTTCCGGGCCATAAATTTCGATAACGCGGCCGCGCGGGATGCCGCCGCCCAGCGCTAGGTCCAGCGAGATGCTGCCCGTAGATGTCGTCTCGACCTTTTGGGCATACCCTTCGCCCAGCTTCATGATCGAGCCCTTGCCAAACTGCTTTTCAATCTGTTCCAGGGCCATACCCAGGGCCTTATTCTTCCCCTCGTTGGCACCCGAGCCGCTGGCTACTGCCTTGGCTTCTTTTTCTTTATCAGCTTTGCTGTCCTTGTTCTTATCGGTAGCCATATATCCCTCCAGTTGTTACCTGCTCCACCGGCCACTAATACTAGTATATCTTAGCCTAACAGACCACCCCCGTCTGATAAAAATTTTACGTACTCAACGTGCATTCTCGCCAAAAATATAAACAGCCTTCTCCAATCGCCACCAACCTCTCCGACGGGGTTCGGGGCCTGGCGTAAAAACAGATTAGCTGCCGGACCAAATCCAGAATGACATCGTGGGCAGAAACACGAAATCTAATTGAGGCTAGACTTAGCGTACTGCTCCCCGCCCTCAAGCATGGCGGTAAGCGTGTAGTGTGCGCACGGCACCTTTTGATTATCGCAAGCCGAGCCGTCGGTGGCCGTTACCTGATAGCCGTAGCAATTAGCGGCGGGTTTGGTGCTCGTCGTGGGCTTTTCGGCGGTTGTACAATTTTTATTGGCTTTGTTCCAGCGCGGGTCCTTAAGAATACCCGATGGCAGATGCTTCAGATTTTGCGCACGCCAAGTAGCGTCGTTTAATTGCGTAAACGTAGGGTATGTGTTGGTGCTGGCGTAATAACTCTCTAGCTGGCCCTTTACGGTATCGATGGCTTGCTGGCGATCGGAGTTGCGATTCTTGGCCTGGACACCACTATAGGTAAGCACGACCAGCGCCGTAAGGATGCAGGCGATAACAATTACCACGAGCAGCTCGATGATGGTAAAACCACTTTGGCGTGAGGAGCGAGTTGTGTTCATACTGCTTTGATTATAACGGGTCAGGCGAGTGGTGCAATAGCGTGCAACACTTCGCTTATAGTTGTCTGACCCCGCAACGCCTTCACCAAGCCATCGAGTGCCATAGGGATAAACCCGTCTTTAAGCGCAGCTGCCTGGAGCGCCGCAGCCGAAGCAATCTCGCCGCCAAGTAAGGCCTTTTGTAAGGCGGGGGTGTTTTGCAGCACTTCTACGATAGCTGTCCGGCCGGTGTAGCCGGTGTGGTCACAGGTTTCGCAGCCATTATCGCTGGCTCTCCACAAGTGCGTAATGCTGCTGGCTGTGCTGCTGAGCTGTTTTACATCGCCAAATACGGCAGGGGCCACCGAGCGCTCTAGCTCGTGTACGCGCTTGTATGCAGTTGCCGAGGTAATAGCAAAGTTACGAGCTAATTCTTTCTGCTCATCACGGCTGAGCATATAGCGAACACGGCAATCCGGACAAAGTGTGCGCACCAGCCGCTGCGCAATAACGGCCCTGAGGGCGGTTACGAGCACAAATGGCTCTACGCCAGCCGCACGAATACGCAGCAGGGCGCTAGCGCCCGTTTCGGCGTGCAGGCCGGCAAGTATCAGGTGACCAGTTGTAGCGGCATGTACGGCCATATGAATGGTTGCGCTGTCGGGCATTTCACTCAGCATCACTACGTTGGGATCTTGCTTGAGTGCAGACTGCAGGCCGTCGTGTACCGACAGGGCGTTGCCCGCCAGATATGTCTGGTTAAGGCCGGGCAGGCGATGCTTGGGATGCATCTCTACCGTGGCAATGCTCACAAGCGGATTATTGAGGGCGTCCAGCAGGCTAAAGAGTGTCGTGCTGCTGCCGCTATGGCGCGGGCCAGCAACAATTAACAGACCATGCGGGTGGGTAAGAACCGTCTGTACTGCGCTCAAGTTAGTACCCCACAGACCCAGGGCGGCCAAGTTGAGCGGCTTCCCACGCTCGATACTCAAATGCAGTACCGCCTTCTCGCCGCCGAATACCGGCATAGTACTGAGGCGTACATCTACCTTGCGGTCGCCAACTGTTACCTCGTAATGACCTTCTTGGGGCGCGGCGGTTTCTTGCGTGTCCAACCCGGCCAATTGTTTTAGCTGAGCCAACACACTGCCCTGCGCCGCCTTTGGCAGCTTGTGGATACCGCGCAGGGTGCCGTCAATACGGTAGCGAACCAATACAAAGCGCTCGTGTGGCTCAAGGTGGATATCGCTAGATCCATGCTCTAGCCCATACTCCACTAACATAGCCAGCGTCTCGGCCACCTGCTTATCGGTAAACTTTGCACTTGCGCCAAGCAAACGCCCCATGAGTCCATCTTTTGCAGCCATTTCCCCACATTATATACGAAAACCATTACCATTTAACCCGCTTTCGACATACAGCCCTGCCGCTCAAAAGATCCCACCCTCTTCCGACAAGCAGACCGCTCTACGGGTGAGCCTTCAGCTCATCCCGTGGCGCTAGCCGAGTCTGCTCTTACGAAAGATGCTGGGCTCCTCTCAATCGCCACCAGTCTCCCAGGACGGGGTTCGGGGCATGGATGCTGAATCAAGTTCAGCATGACAACCTAGGCTTGTGGTGTCTGCGGCGGCGCAGGCTGCTGCGGTTGCATCTGCATCATAGGCGCCGGCCCAATGTTCTGGATATTGCGGCGCATCTCCAAAAAGTCTTCGTGGGCTTCGAGAATCTTGCGGGCGTAATCGTTGGGGTTTGGGCAATAGGGGAATACAAACTTAGAGCGCTCACCCGCGCTTTCCACTTTAAGCGTACCAAAACCGAACATGTGCGGCAGGATGCCGTCCTGGTTTACGGTGACGTCTTCGATGTTTTCCATAGACAGCTGGCTTACTTCGCGGTTAAACAAACTGTTTTGCGATACCTGCGTAATGCTGTCGGTGGTAACCACCCATTCGTTTTGCCAATAGACCGACGTAGCTACGCCAAGTACCAGCAGCAAACCGGCCACCACAATTGCCGTTCCGGCATACACCATAGACATCGAGCTGCCGCCAGTGCCGGCAGTGCCGGTTTGGTTGAGCATATCAGGAAGCAAGAATATGGCCAGCGACACCGCCAACACAATACCTACAATGGCAATCACGTAGAGCGACACAATGCCAAAGGCATGGCGCTTAATTTTAGCCACGATGCGCTCGCCAGGCTGCATAACTACCATAGGGTGGAGGTCTTTGCTCTTGGGGGCGGGCGGGGCACTACCAGGGGCGTACTGCTGGTAGGGCTCTTGCGGCGGTTGTTGCGGCGCGGCGGGCGGGCCCTGATATTGGGCAAAAGGCGGATAAGGCTGCTGCCCTTGTGGCGGCTGCGGCGGATAAGGAACTTGCTGCGGTGATTGCGGCGTTTGTGGTTGCATACTTCGACTCTTATTGTATCAGGTTTACCTGAGATGGATCGCTGTGCGGCGTGCGGCCCAGATGTGTATACGTCTTAACGGTTACTTTGCGGCCCCGGGGAGTGCGCTCAAGCAAGCCAATTTGCATCAGATACGGCTCGTAAAAATCTTCGATGGTGCTGCGTTCTTCGGCAGTCAGCGCCGCCAGCGTTTCTACCCCAACTGGCCCGCCCTTGTAGTTGTCGATAATTGCCAGTAGCAGCATGCGATCGGCAGGGTCCAGACCCAGCTCGTCTATCTCTAATAATTGGAGTGCGCTGCGGCTAATAGCGGTGTCGATAATACCATCGCCGTTTACGTCGGCATAATCGCGCACGCGCTTCAGCAGCCGGTTGGCAATGCGCGGCGTCAAGCGGGAGCGCTTGCTCAGTTCATCGGCGGCGTCGCGGGCAATGCGCACTTGCAAGATTTCGGCGGCGCGCTCAATAATCTGGCGGATTTCGTCTGGCTTATAGAACTCCAGACGGTGGATCATGCCAAAGCGGTCGCGCAAGGGTGCGGCCAAGTTGCCAGTGCGGGTAGTAGCGCCAATAAGCGTAAATTTAGGCAGGTCCAGACGAAGACTCCGGGCGCTTGGGCCTTTACCCAGCATGATGTCCAGCTTAAAGTCTTCCATAGCCGAGTACAGCACTTCTTCGACGGTACGGTTCAGCCGGTGAATTTCGTCGATAAACAAAATGTCGCCGTCGCCCAGGTTGGTAAGCAAACTGGCAAGGTCGCCAGCGCGTTCAATGGCCGGGCCGGACGTGATGCGGATTTGTGCCGACATCTCGTTGGCAATAACACTCGCCATGGTGGTTTTACCCAGGCCGGGCGGGCCGTACAGCAAAATGTGGTCGAGAGGTTCGCCGCGCTTTTTGGCAGCCGCAATGGCAAGCTGCAAATTTTGCTTAAGGCGGGTTTGGCCGATGTAACCGCTAAAATCGTGCGGGCGCAGCGTATTCTCCAGCTCTTGTTCTTGCTGGTCGTCGTCTGGCACGCCGCTGTTTATGATTCGTTCTATAGCCATAAGGTAATACCTATTGTGTCATAGTTTTGGCCGGCGAGGCTAATTAAGGGGCTGCTAGTGCTTAGTCTTGAGAGCCAACTTAATGCGCTCCCCGGTGGGCAAATCTTGGTCGACTCCGTGCAGTGCTTTGCTGGCGTCTTGTGGCGAGTAGCCGAGGGTTACGAGCGCCTCTACGGCCTCATCTTGGGTCAGGGAAGCGTCGGACTGCAGTAGCCCGGTACTAGCCAGATCTACGCCCGCCAGCCCTACTTTATCTTTGAGCTCTACCACAATACGCTCGGCCACGCGTTTGCCCACGCCGTTTGCTTTTTGTATAGACTTGACGTCGCCGGAAGCAATGGCGGCGCGCACGGCGCCGGCGCTGCCTATATTGAGTAAGCTCAGCGCCATTTTGGGGCCAATGCCAGTGACGCCCAGCAGCTGCTCAAAAAGCTCTTTAGTGTCTTGCTGCATAAAACCAAATAAATCGTGCGACTGTTCGCGGATGTGCTCGTGAATGTATATCTTGGTAAGGTCACCGCTGCCCAGACGCCCGTAGTCCTCGTTAGTTACCAGCAGGCCATAGCCAACGCCGCTTACATCTAAAATAACCATGTCTAGTGTTTTTTCGGCCACTACGCCCGTAAGCATTGCAATCATCACGATCAGTATAGCACCCTACCTCAGTTAGCCCGTGCTACAATGAGCATAAGTTAATAGCAAGGATGCTTTTATGCAACGCCGCAAACCGCTCACCGTCTTCCTGCTCAGCCTGGTAACGCTTGGCATTTATTCGCTGGTGTGGACCTATAAAACACGCAAAGAATTAATTGCCGAGCTGAATCAGCCACAAGCAATCCCAGCCTTTATCTGGCTCTTTGCCCCTTGGCTGACTATGGCGGCGACGGGCATTGTTATGGCGTTTTTCCAGGCGTTTAATAGCGGCGAAACGCCGGCTGCGACTGCAGTCATTGCGTTAACTTTGGTTATCGCCAGTGCAGTTATTGCCCTCATCCTGCCGTTCTTCTGGTTTTACAAATTCTCCGAAGCCGTGCATGCCCTAGTACCCGAAACCGAAACCACCATGATTTATGTACTCTGGGTGGTAATGTGGGTGGTTGGCTTCCCGCTGGTATGGCCGCTCATTGTACAAACCGAGCTTAATAAATACCTCGACCGTAAATCGGGTGTGGCCGCACAGACACCAGTGCCGGCAGTTGCAACCTATCCCGTAGATAAACCCGCGCACCACGTGGCACATCACGCGCACCAGGTACACCACCGTACACATTCTTCCGAACATACACAGAGATAGGGAAGTGGGACTTTTTAGCGGCACGGCCGCCTACTACGACAAATTTCGGCCTGGGCTGCCCGATGCGGTTGTCGCCCGTATTATGGATGCTGTCGCAGAGCCCCTGCGGCTGCTGGACCTGGGGACGGGGACCGGCAGAGTGCTTGAACAATTCGCACCCTACTTTAAGGACATTATCGCCGTAGAACCGGACACCGAAATGCTGGATATAGCGCGTAGGCGCCTCCACGCCTTCCCCGCTCATTTTACGAACACGACGGCCGAGAATATGATGTTGCCGGACGGCTGGCAAGCCTCGCTCGTTACTATCTGCCGCGCCTTTCACTGGATGGATCAAAAGCTGGTTTTGCAGCATTTAGAATCCGCCGTTGCCCCCGCCGGTGTAATTGCCGTGTTCTCGGACAATAGTTTTTGGCACGGCCAGGATGTGTGGGCCGAAATTATTACTACTACCCTTGCCCGCTACTTAGGGCCAAAACGCCGCACTGCCCTAGGCAGCTACAAACGCCCGCTGGAATACTTTGGCGATACCTTTATATCGCCGGTGTTTACTAAACTCGAACGCCACACCGTACCCGTTGTGCGGCAGTGGACAGCCGACCAAATTGTCGGCTACCTGTACTCCACATCGTTTGCCTCAAAAGAAGTGCTGGGCAACAAGGCCGAAACATTTGAGCAAGAGCTACGCACCCGCTTGAGAGAGTTTTCTCCCGAGAACAACTACACCGAACATAATCAATTTGATATCTTATTGGCGTCGAGGGCTTAACTAATAGCTTCGGG
>DATIJU010000028.1:0-24883 GCA_035478295.1 Bacillota bacterium
AATGACGCAGGATAATCTCTTTAACCGCTTGCTGTAGGTTATCGTTGTTTAGGCTCAGCTCATTGTCGGGTGACGTTTGCACGTTCATAGTTATGGTAGTACTCGTGCTGTTGCTTATGGGTGGTGTGTTTCCAGTCATTATGAGCACTATACAGAGCTACTATGTACTCTAAATTAATTTTTCTCACAGCTTTTTCGTACAATAGGCGTAATGAGTACCGCACTATACCAACAAGCTGCAGACTATTTAACGACACATGATAAAATTCTGGCGCCCATTATCGCGGGCGCGGGCCTGACAACTATGCGGCCGCACCACAACTACTACCAGGCACTCGTAGACAGCATCATCAGCCAACAGCTGAGCGTTAAAGCGGCAGCCACCATCGAAAAGCGCTTCTGTGCGCTATTCGGCAGCAACGACTTTCCGCCGCCAGAAGCAATTCTCACTAAAGACATCGACGAGCTGCGCAGCGTGGGCTTAAGCCGCGGCAAAGCCACCTACGTGCGCGATCTGGCCCAGCATATGGTGGACGGCACGCTAAAATTTGATCATCTGGATATCAAAACAAACGACGAGATCATCAAAGAGCTCACGGCGGTAAAGGGTATTGGCGAATGGACAGCGCACATGTTTCTAATGTTTTGCGTTGGCCGCCTCGATGTATTGCCCATAGGCGACCTTGGCATCCGTAATGGTATTCAAAAGCTTTACAAGCTCGACCACGTACCGACGCCGCAAGAAGTTACTGAGTTTGCCAGTAAGCGTGCTTGGCATCCGTATGAATCTATCGCCTGCTGGTATATCTGGCACTCGCTGGATAACGCCCCGGCTTAGTAACCCGCCAGATACTGCTTAACCTGTTCGTAGATGAGGCGGTGGCCGGCTGCGCTAGGGTGCAGGCCGTCGGCATGGAGTATATCACCCGCTGCTTGGCGTTCCTGAAAGTGCTCGAAAACCGGCACATAACCGACACGCTTCTGGTCGGCAAAGCTTTGCAGGACGGCATCAAACTTAGCAATGCGGTCATTACGCCACGACAGTTCGTGGGAGCCGGTATTAAATTTCCAGGGGGCGCTTTCGGCTTCATCGACGCTGGTTAGGCCCACAAAAAATAGCTGGTCGGTTATTTTGCTCGCTACGGCGTAGAGCTCCTTAAGATCGTCAGCGTATTGCTCGGGAGACGACAAGGGCTGACCGTTATCGAGCAGCGTATCGTTAATTCCCACCGCAAAAATCAACAACACGGGCTCATCTGCCCACTTGCGCGCCGATGCTTCTGCCTCTAATCGAGCGGTAATACGCTTTGTGGTATCGCCGGATACTGATACATTAAACAGTTCCGTTGGATAATCGGTATGTCGTACTTTACGCGCCAGGACATCTAAGAACAGCAGACTAACCCAGCCGCCACGCTCGATGTCGTAATAACCTTGGGCGATGCTATCGCCAAAAACTAGCATTCTCATAGTGGCATTGTACGCTAGGTGCTTAGTAATATCGGACGGATGGCGTCGGCCACCGGACCACCTAGTGGTCGGCAGTAGTCGGCGAGCGCCCGCTCGTTAGGGACGCCGATGCCAAACTGACTAGCATACGTATAAAGCGTGACGTGGGGTACTGGACTGGGCAGATTACGATCGAAAACACCACGCAAGTGTTTGTATAGTTCGTCGATCCCCCTAAGGCTCACCATGCCGATAATCGACTGGCGTGCGGCGCCCTCCTCACGAATACAGTGATAGAGGTCGCCGCGGTAGCCCTCAAGCGCCACCCCCTTAACTGCTAGATGCGAAGCTACGCTGGCCACGATTTCTTTCTCGCGGTCACCATTCTGGCCGCCTAAAAGACGGCGCGCATTGAGCAAGCTGCAGTGGAATTCTGACTTCACAGAGAATGGCAGGCCATCAACAGTTACCGTGTCCGGCAAGGCTAATTGCGGCAAATGCAGCATGATGTAGCCGGTATCCGGCCCATACACTACCCCTTCGCCAATAGGCTCCAGCTCGGATAAGTCACCGCGCATACAACGCCAGTTTACGGTGCGAGACGGTTAATGTCGCGCGGGAACAAGATAGCTTCTTTGACGTTACCCAGGCCAATAGTCTTTTCGACCAAACGGTCGAGACCAAAGCCAAAACCAGCGTGCGGCGGCAGCCCGTGTTTAAACGCAGCAACGTAGTGGGCAAAGCCTGGATCTTCGGGGTCTACACCAGCTTTCTTCATCTGCTCGATTAGGGTCTCGTGACGGTGCTCGCGCTGCGGTACGGTACTAATTTCGATGCCGCGGAACAACAGGTCGGCACTGCGGGCCGTGCCTTCCTCCCCCTTCATGTGGTAGAACTTCATCTTGCTTTCGGGAAGTCCAGTGGCAAATACAGCCTCACAGCCATCGTGCTTCTTGGCATACTCACAAATCCACTTTTCCTCATCGGGAGTGAGGTCTACTTCTTGGCTCATGTCTTTGCCGGTTTCTTTTTGATATAGCTCATGAATTTGGGCCATGGAGTAGCGTGGGAACTGGGCCTTAAGCGTCAACTCCGGAGCGTTTAGGCTCTTGAGATCATCGCCATGCTCGTCGTAAGCACGAGTGAGGACGCTATACACCATGTCCTGCAAGAAATTGAGAATGTCTTCGTGGCCTTCAATAAAGCCCATCTCAACATCGAGCATAGTTACTTCGGATACGTGGCGAGTGGTGGCGGATAGCTCGGCGCGGAAGGCCGGAGCAATTTCGAATACACGCTCGAACACGCCAACCATAATTTGTTTATAGAGCTGCGGGCTTTGGGCAAGCGTGGCCTCTTTGCCAAAGTAGTCTAGCTTGAAGACTTCGGCACCGCCTTCGGCTGCACCAGCAACCAATTTGGGAGTGTTGATTTCTACAAAGTCATTCTTGTATAAGAACTCTCGAATATAGCGCGTGAGCTCGCTTCTCAGGCGGAAAATCTTCTGCTCTTGCAGGTTGCGCAGGCCAATCACGCGGTTATCGAACAATGTGTCGAGGTTGTCGGGCTTGTGGCTCAAAGGTTTGTCGATCTCAATCGGCGGTTCCTCGGTAACCGGTACCATTACCGTAAGCGTTGCGTCGTGTAATTCGACGCCGCCGGGGGCGCGCGGTTCGTCAACGACAGTGCCCTGCACTTCCAGTACGGTGCCAATCTGCAGACCGCGTAATTTTTCTACTTCGTCTTTGTCTTTGATGACCACTTGGGTAAGGCCGCTACGGTCGCGAATGTTAATAAATGTCAGGCCGCCCAGTAACCGCTTTTTGTGTACCCAGCCCTGAATAGCTACCTGTGCACCAGTGTGCTCTTTGAGTTCTCTGCTCAATACGCGCATATATATCTCCTTGGAGTTGTTTGACTAATCGGCTACGTGGGTCGAAATGCAAAAACCGCGTCGCCTTTTATTTAAGCGCGGCTGCCGACCCGGAGATTCATATTAGTGTGCACCGATTTCATTGATTGTTATTTTAACACCTCTGTTACAAAATTACAGCAACCCTTTTGACAGATCGTCGCGGCGGCCCCTACTATAGAACACATCATGGCAGCAGAATACGTCGATCCAGGTGCCCAATTCTTACACGAGCGGGACCGTGCACTGCATAAATCCACAGAAGTAGCCCAGGTAGTGGGCTACTTACGTAGCCATGGCACCCGAATTAGCCAGAGCCCCGCCGAAAAAATCGGTGCATACGTGAGCTTCTTGGCTGATCCCGAGTATGTAAACGATGGGCTGCTGACTGGCGACATGGCGAGCGCTCAGCGGCAGCTCGACATCTCTGCAGTGGATATCCCGGAAACAATTGACGACCCCGAACAGCGGGAACAGCAAGAGATGGTCCGGCTCAATCAACTAACCAGCCTTGGCCCGTGGATGCGCTGCTTGAACGATAATCGGCCGGGCTTCCAAAACTGGTTCCGGCTATATGCATTTAATGAAGTCCGGAAATTGTGTCCATACGACTACACTACGGACACCATGGCGCGCCGGGATACCAACACATATGCCCCCTTCCCTGAGCTTAACGAGCGCGCGCTCGTACTCACATACATATACCTCAGAGACGCCAGGATGCATGGGCTTCGGGTTGCCGGCGGCTACGCCGATGCGTCTCAAGAGACCATTTTTCAAAGAGACTTAAAAAACGCCCATTTTCGTGGATTATACATGCACGCTCTCAAAAAAATAGGGGTCGGCCGCATAACCGACGAGATGAAGGCCGTTACCGGCGGCTTCTGGCGGCTCTATCCAAAAGACAGCGACGCCACCGATCTCTACTCAGCCCAGCAAGGTTTTGGACTTGGCTGGTGCACCGCAACCGGATATGGGAGCGCCAAACATTACCTAAGTACAAGCGATTTACATGTGTTCTATACAAGAGGCTCAGCATTCCAAGAGCGTATTCCGCGGCTAACCGTTGTTACCGACCTCGGCGCAGTTAGCGAAGCCCGCGGTGTAGAGCGGGACCAGGAAGTAGAGGTGATCATGTTAGATACTCTCGAACGTAAACTGGCCGAGCTGCCCTGCTCCGACACATTCCGGGAACGTATCGCAAGCAGGCGGAAACTACACGACATCCAGGTTAAGACTACCGGCAACGAAAATGTCCGGCTAACTCCTAGCGAGCTAGCTTTCTTGTTTGAGCTTAATAAGGATATCGAAACCTTCGGTCATCGCCGAAGCGGCGAGATAAAGCGGTTGCGCACACGACATGGCCCCGAACACCGCCAACTGCTGCGCAAAATGCTGCCAGAGGCAGTATATGCACAGCTTGGGTCCGCCGCCATCGCCTACAACGAGCTGTGCAACACCTTGCAGCGCAAGCCTATTCAAACGCGGGTACTCAAAAAACTATTTCGCACGCGCTTTAAAGACTGGAGTGAACGTGGTCTATTCGATTACGCAGCGAACAGGTTAGCCGCAGGCGGTCATAGCTATAATCTCGTTATATCGCCTAATGGCTTGGCGTCACATAGTAAATTATCGCAAGCGGTTTCGCGCTTAAGCTACGGCCGCACAGACAACACCTCCGACATCCTTACCGCCCGTTTATACACTCCCGCTGAGCTGGCCGGCAATCGTGGCAACCATCCTGTACGTTTTAGTCTAATTGGTACTGGTTTACTCTTTGATCACCCTCGATCGATAGAAGAGGCACGCAGTCATATTGCCGATCTTCAGCGTCACTCGCCGCGCATTCGCTTTGGCGCCCCGAGCGTGCTGGATGCCATAGCCTACTGGTATGCCATTCGTGCCGGCGGCAACGAACTGGTAAACAACCAAAACGGTTTGTCGCGTACAGCAGTCTCGCACTTCACTATGCGGCACTGCGTCGAAAATAAGGGCGACTATACTACAAGCGTCATCCCCTTTTCCTATATTGGTATAGATGCAGGCTTAACGGTTGTGGCGAGCGTTTCCGTCGAAGAGGCCGATGCGCTCAGCGCAATACGGCTCGCGATTAGTTAGCGTGGGGGCTTGTGGCTTCCGGCTGGGAATCGGCATCAGGTATCTCGCCCTCTGGTTCGACGTCTGATTGCCGACTCGCCTGTTCTTCGCGTGCCTGTTCGGTTACGGGCGCCGCAGATACGGCAGGCTTATAAGCAGCTACAGCCGAACGATCTTCAAAGGCATCAAAATCATTTTCGCCAGACTCACCCACGAGCTGCGCAAGAAGATGGCCGAGTGTAATTACTCCTACCGGCTCTTCAAAACTATTAATTACCACTACTAAAAAATGGCCGGTGTGCGTAAACGCCTGAAGTACTTGGCGCAGTGTAAAGTCTTCGTGCACATAGCACACACGGGGGTGCATAAGGTCGCCCACACGCCCGCCCTCACGGGCCTGCACAGCGTCGCGGAGCAACAGCGTGCCAACGACGTGGTCGGACGTTTCCTCGTACACCAAAAAGCTATTCTGGCCACTGTCGTGTAACTCACCGAGCAGCACCGGACCGATGTGGTCATTAACACTTACCGGCTTAGTGCGCGACATGGGCAATACAATGTCGGCAGCACGGCGTTCGTCAAACTGCACTGCATTAATGAGTATGTTCAGGTCGTGACTATCGATACGGTTGTCGGGCTGCTCGGACTGCTGGGCAAGCAAATCGAGCACGTCTTCTTTTTCGAACAAACCGCTGTGTGCAGTGTGCGCATGAAATCGTGACGACAAATCGATTGCGGCATCGAATGGCCGATGCATATAGCCAAGCGCCCAGTTAAGCGCCGGGGCGAGACGAACAGCAAAATGTGCACGGCGGACTGTCAGGCGCACCGATTGCAGCAACACCACCAACACAACCGTTATAAGTATGAGTCCGAAGAGAGCCCAGCTCACCAGCTGGCTGGAAGCTAGAACAAAACCACCCGTAAGACTCACACAAAATACCGCCCATAGTAGCAGTCGCATGCTGGACCCATACGCCACCGGCCGATACAACGCTTCGGCCAGTTGATCGCCGCGCGCCGCCAAGCGCTTTAACTCCTTTGCGGGGATAGAACTATAAAAGCGTTGCAGTGCAAGCGCCAGTAAACCTAGCAAGATAAGAACAATGCCAATCGAAAGCGTAATCATGTTGTTCTACTATAGTACCTCATTTTTTACGCGGCGAGGCACGGCGCAGCATCCGGCGGTTGATGGCTTCGCGGTACGACTCCTGTTCACCCAGCCAAAAACTGGCCGCCATAAGAATAACCGCCAGATACGCCGGCCATATAATCCACAACCAATGACGAACCCACGCAATAAGCGCCCCGCCTAACGTCGTCGGACCGGAGATAGTGGTAAGCGCTACGGCACTCGCCAGCCGGCCTTTTATAACGGCGCTCATCTGGATGGTAGAGGTTACGCCAGCCTGGTCAGTTACGGTAAACATCACCACATAGGTGTTCGGGGTTCGGAAATTATGAGTAACCGTGAAGCTGGAGTCGGGTTCACTTAGCTCGCTATGATCGCCATCGCCCCAGTCCACCGAAACCTTGTAAGGTCCATTATCACTATTAACACTTACCCGAAAGCTGGCGGGTTGATCGACGCGATAAATCTGGTAATGATATTCGGCGCCGATAAGCAGCGTTGGCTTGAGTGCCTGCTTGAGCTGAGACACCAGACTTGCGAGTACATTAATCTGGAATGACGGCATCACCAGCTCCTGACCATCAGTCGTCGTCGCGACAACGTCTACATGGTGCACTCCTACGGGTAGGGCAGACCCGAGTGTGCAGCGCCAGTTTCCAGAGGCATCAGCTTTGGTTTTGCAAGTAACCACATCTGAGTGGAAGGTAACAACCACGTCCGAAAACGGCGGTGCCCAGCCAGTGATCGTGGGCCAAGCGCTAGAGTCCGACACGCTGCCATTCTTGTACAAGCCAGCCTCCACGCCCGATACACCCAGGGCGATTGCGCTGCCGCTGGCCGGTGATGTGGGCGGCGGCAGTACGGTTTGATCATAAAAAATTGTAAGAGCCGAGGATTGCGGCCCTTCGGTATCGGTAGCATTAAAGACTTTAGCCTGAAGTTGATTTGCGCCATTACTGAGTGCTGTCTGAATCTGGAACACTTGGCCGGCACTGCACTGCGCCACACCGCTAAATGCAGCGTTGCGGTATAACTTTACGTATGACTGCGGCGGGCACGTGCCGTTTAGTGTAATTGGCGTACTAGAAACATGCTGTTGATCTGATATTGAGGTTATAACGGCCGGACCGGTGGGCAGCGGGGCTGGCACCGTAGCCGTAAGATCGTAGCTGCCAGCGAGCGCTTTGTATGTAGAGCCGGCCAAAAGCACACCCACACACAGCAGTACCATTACGCTAAAGGGATGCAAAAGGACACGCTTGTGCAGCGGCCGGGAGGTAGCGGGAGCGCGTTTTTTATGCGTTGTCCCTGGACGCTTGGCTGACCGGGCGGGACTTTTTTGTTTTTTCATAGCTTTTTAACAATACGCTTACGCCTAGTGTAGCACATTGTATAGTACAAATATATGACGCCCGTCCTTCGGCCATAAGTTATGGTGCTGTATACTACTTGGTATGAATAAAGGTTTTTGGGCGATCATCGCCGTTATAGTAGTCATCTTCGGTGGCATTGTGTTTTTGAAAGACAATAAGGCGGCAGCGCCAACCAACAGTAGCGCCAAACCCACCAGCCACACCATCGGCACCAGCCCCGCGGGTGTAACATTGGTAGAATACGGCGACTACCAGTGTCCCTATTGCGGTCAGTTCTACCCCGTTGTCAAACAAGTACAAGAGAAATATAACGACAAAATCGTCTTCCAGTTCCGCCATCTGCCGCTCAGTCAGCTGCACAAGAACGCATTTGCAGCCGCTCGCGCCGCCGAAGCTGCCAGCCTTCAGGGCAAGTTCTGGGAAATGCACAATCTTATATACGAGCAGCAAAACACCTGGTCGCAGAGCGGCGATGCTGCCGCCATCTTCGTTCAATATGCTACCCAGCTCAACATGAACATCACGCAGTTTAAAAAAGACGCCGCCTCTTCTAAGGTGAACGACACTATTAACGCCGACATTCAGGCTTTCGTGAATACCGGTAACGAGCAGTCTACCCCCACCTTCATTCTGGACGGCAAGAAGATTACTCCTGGTTATAGCGTTGAAGCCTTTAGTAAATACATAGACGACGAGCTTCGGGCTAAAGCCTCAAGTTAATCCGGACCGTCCCGCGGCATAAAAAGATCCGAAGCAGCTACTGCTCGGATCTTTTTTGTTGACGTTAGTAATTAAGGAATTCACGCCAGGATGGGCGGCGGACGGTTACGTGCACCCGGGACGGGCGAGACGGAACCAACTTAATTATGACATCCATAGTATCTCCTTAGAAACAGCCTTATGTAGCTTGGTGCTCTCAAAAACCAAAACTAAATAGAACTACTGCTTCATTTTTTGTTTATACACACATGTTTGTCTTTCGGCAGTTACCTGCAGAAGTACTGGGGATAATATCAAAGCCGCTTATGGCTGTCAATGAGAAAAGGCAAATTCCTTACTTTTTGGCCCGTCAGCCTTGGTAGCCAGCTCGCCAACACCCCGTAAAACAAATGGCTTAAACATGCGCTCAGCCATGTCGCTCAATGATTCGTGCTTATTGGCATAGACCGGCTCACCCCCCTTGTCAAACTTGGGCTGGCAATTCAGCATGCAAACCTGACAGGGGCCAATTTCCGTTGGCTTAGGGCTCGGGCAGTTCTTAATGCGGCATATACCCTTGGTAATCGTCCAGTTTTCCTGTCCAAGCTCCAAGAGTTTCTCGACGCTAGTCGCTTGCAGGCCTAATTGAGTGGCAAGCTCGGCGGGTATAAGGATACCGCAGACTACCACAGGTTCTTCCACCGCGCGCGCACTATCAATCATTTGGCGCGCTTCAACGGTCCGACCTTGCGCGTGTAAGTTTGATGCTGCCTCGTAGTATTCTGCAGCCCTCTCGCCAAAACATGCTTTCGCAAACTGTGGGGCCCGGCCACAAATAGCTCGCAAGACGTTTACAAGCTGTAAGCCGTACTGTCCGATTCGCTGCTCGTTGTTAATAAATCCTGCGTCGAAAGCCGCATCCAGAGAACGCTCAAATTCGGCAAGCACAGGCTCATAAAAGGCCACCATGTTTTCGCGGGCCCGGGATTCTTCACGAAGCTTATCGTAAGGTATGGAGTCCGGCACGTCAGAGAGGCGATCGCCATAGCGCACCGGTTCGCCTGCTATTTGGCTGGCGTGACTATCCAGTAACCGCTGGATTTCCACAGCGCCATCATATTCGGCAGTCGAATAGACCAAGGGCGTATTCAATGTATCAATATCAGGCGTAGCGCGCTGCTCAACGCGGGCACCGGCTGCTTTTAAGAAGCTACCTGTGCTGCCGTCAGTAGAGCTTGAACGGCTAATCTGCTCGATAATTCTTGTATAGGTACCGTCATCGTGCGCAGCTAATGTCGTTGAACGGCTCATGCCTTGAACATTTTTTCCTCGATAGCCCTGCTTCTCCGAGTTAAGCATCAAGGTAGGAAAGTCCGACAACTCGTGCACCGCAGTAGTCGGATCGACTGCTCCAGCGGCTATTCCTCGGTGCAAACGCTGTATGATGAGCTCATTGCACAATTCTGCAAAGCGACGCTGATATTCATGGGCGGGTAAATCGTCCCGCAGCCCATTCAATAAACGTTTGAGAACCTGGGCATTAATTTCCTCTAGACTACCCCGTATTTCGATGCGAGAAAGATGTCCAGAAGCCGTGAGACCTTCCCATATCGAAGTCCGAGCGTTATCGTGGTACATCTCGGCGCTTTTAGACATAAACTCGCTGTGTCCATCAACGAGTGCATGCGCCTCACGCTCTATAGTTTCGCGGTCGAACTGTTCGTAGGCAACCTGAAACCCTGGGTGCAAAATTTCACCCTGCGACTTTCCAAGTTCCATTCCTGATCCGTTCATAACCCTCTTTTTATCCTGGGCAGGTGACGGCATAAGAACCGGTTCCTGCTCGGGAACAATTGGCTAACAAAAACTGTATCGGACTTATCACTTAAAAATGTGAATCACCGTTGCGGCACAGTGCAGGAATCTCACCTACTTCCAGTATGTTTATGTTAAGTAGTCTTAACTATAGCAGCTTCATACACCACATACGTGGTGTAGTTTTACCAACAGAACGCTACAGACTCAGGCTTCGGGTACGCGTTGCTTCAGTGCAGTCAAACGCGGTATAAAGCTCTGCGCCGCACCGTCCAAACCCAATACCTTAAGCGCTCCAACGAGCACATACAGATGGTCTAAGTGCTGCAAAGCAACCTCGCCGGACTGTTCTAGCTCACTAAAATAGTGCTCTACTTTTTCTACCAGCCACCTCTCTTCGCCGGGTTTAATGAGGTTACTCACTACCTTAGTCGGCTCGCTCGGCGTCACTATTTCCAGCGAACGTGCCGAATGATCGCGCTTTCTGATGTGCCCGCGCCGAATCAGATTGTTGATGTGTAGTGCGACGGTCGCCACCGACGTATAATTGAGCCCCGACATAATCTCGCGGTAGCTCGGGCTGTAGCCATGCTCCCCTATAAACTGCTCAATGTATGTCAGCAGCTCACGTTGTTTCTTGGTTGGGCGTATAGTCTCTGTCATAGCTTAGGCCTCCTCCTTAAGTGTGCCCCGCTTCACGATAAATACCCAGAACTTGTACCAAACGTAATTCCACACGGTAAAAAAACCGGCGGAGATAAAAAAGCCAGCGTAAGGGCTTACGCCCATACTTTTAAGGCCCCAAATAATAAGGTAATCGAGTCCAAAATTAACGGCAGTCAGGAGTGCGTACTTGCCGGCAGTAGTACCTTCATGTTTAGCCAGGCCGGGGCTATTGAACGCCCAGTAGCGCTGGACGATATAATTGGCGGTCCACCCAAGAGCATCGGCCAGCATTTTTGCCGGCAGCCAGTCCCAACCGAAACCGCTATAACAGACGGCGAATACGACGTAACCTATCCAGAAATAGCTCGTACCACCTATAAAGTATTCTGCAAATTGCACCAACGTATGGCGCGCCGCGCGTGGGGAAAATATGCCCATCGTAGTTACAGTATAACAAGTCGATCCTTAAATCTGCGTGAACTTAAGGGGCGACTCCTCGTTACTCTATTTTCTATCATCCGGGCGCCATCCGGAATGACACAACGGCAAGAAAGCGCATCTCCCCTTAAAATGTTACAATCGAGGTAATCTATGAAGAATAATGCCTCGCTCGTTTATAGCACCTGTCTGGTGGTGGGTGATTTTTTGGCACTGGTTGCCGCCTTTATTGTTGCCTACGTGCTGCGCGTAAAAGCTGGCGTGGGTATCTCGCATCAAGCTTTTGGGCCAATTAGCGGCAAGGCGTTTATTGGCGCTTTCTTGGTTGTGCTGCCCTTTTGGATACTTATTTTTGCGCTATTGGGCCTGTACAACCACGGCATATACGAAAAACGTTTTAAAGAGCTGGGACGTTTGCTTATGGGCTCGTTCATTGGTCTTATGTTCCTGATATTCTGGAATTTTTTGTCCGACAAGCCAATCTTTCCTGCCCGCCTGGTACCCATTTATGGCTTCGCTTTTGCTTTTGTATTCTTAGTGGTTTTCCGTAATCTAGCCCGCATCATTCGCATTCAGCTGTTTATGCACGATGCCGGCCTTACCAGCGTACTGCTTATAGGCAACACCAATATGACCCGCGAGCTGGCCGACTGGCTGGCCGACAGCCGGCATTCTGGCTACCGCGTTGTAGGTATTGTTGGCGGCAAAAAGAGCCTGGGCGACCACCACGACATTGCACTCTATCACACCTTTGATCAATACCTGGAACACGCCCAGGGTGAGCTGCACGGCATTATCCAAACCGAACTCTACGCCGACGAAGGCCGCAACGCCAAAATCCTGGCCTACGCCCAGGAGAATCATGTAGGCTACCGCTTCGTGCCCGGCAACACAGAATTGTTTGTGGGCAACATCGAGGTAGAACTCTTTAGAAGTAGTATCCCGGTTATCATCGTGCACCAAACGGCGCTCTTTGGCTGGGGCCGCTTGGTTAAACGTATATCCGATCTGGCCTTGGGCTCGGTAGCGCTTGTTTTGGCTTTTCCTCTCATGCTACTTATTGCCCTTGCCCAAAAAATACTTGAGCCGCGCGGCTCGGTCTTTTACAAACCGCAGCGGCTAGGGCGCTTTGGCTCCACGATCAGCATCTACAAGTTCCGCAGTATGAAGCAAGCTTACACCGACATGAGCCCCGAGGAAGGTTTTACCAAAATGGGGCGCACAGACCTCATTAAGCCCTACCGGGAAGGCGGTGACCGCATAGAGGATGATCCGCGTATTTCTGCCTGGGGCAGCTTTCTCCGCAAAACCAGCCTCGACGAGCTGCCGCAGCTTATTAACGTGGTAAAAGGCGACATTAGCCTGGTAGGTCCACGCGCACTCGACCCCTTCGAGCTCGAAAAACATCCCAAGAAAAACCTCATTCTGGCCGTCAAAACCGGCCTGACCGGTCTGGCTCAAGTTTCGGGCCGGCGCGATATTACTTTTGAAGAACGCCGCAAGCTCGACCTTTACTACGTACAAAACTGGACCATTTGGCTGGATATCGTCATCATTCTAAAAACCGTCCGCGCCGTACTTGGCGGCCGAGGTATCTAACATGGGAACATCTGATGGAAGTGAATGAGCTGCGCGTAGCCATTGTTCACGACTGGCTGGTGGGTGGCGGCGCCGAACGAGTGGTTGAAGCGCTGCACCGCATGTATCCTGACGCGCCTATCTATACGTCCTATGCGACCGATGAATGGCGCGAGCGGCTGGACGGCAAGGTAGTTACCGGTTTTCTGCAAAACTGGCCATTCGGCCGTTTACGCAAATTTATTCCTTTTATGCGTATTTGGTGGTTTAGCCGCCTTAAGCTCCAAGGCTACGATCTGGTTATTAGCAGCTCGGGCGCCGAGGCTAAAGGCGTGCGTGTGCCCAAAGGTACGATGCATATCAATTATTGCCATGCCCCCACTCATTACTACTGGAGCCGCTACAACGAATATATGGATCATCCTGGGTTTGGTGTGTTCGATCCGCTGGCGCGTTTTGGTCTTAAGCTGCTTATTGGCCCTTTGCGCCGCTGGGACTATCGTGCTGCCCAGCGCCCCGACTGCATGATCGCCAACTCCTCGCACATTGCTGCCGAAATCAAGAAATACTATGGCCGCGACGCCGAAGTTATTAATCCACCGGTAGATACGACTCGCTTCGACGCCGTTACTTTTAATGGCGACCGTCACGGCTTTTTGAGCGGCGGCCGTTTAACCCCTTATAAACGAAACGACTTGGCGGTCATTGCCTGCACCAAGCTCGGCCTACCTTTACGTGTCTTTGGCGACGGGCCAGACCGGGCACGCCTCGAACGTCTTGCCGGACCTACCATTGCATTCTTAGGCCGGCTATCGGATGAAGACGTCGTGAAAGAATTTGCCAGCGCCGATGCCTTTATATTCCCGCTGCTCGACGACTTCGGCGTGGTGAGTATCGAAGCCCTGGCGGCCGGCACACCTGTTATTGCGTATCAGGCAGGCGGGTCGCTCGACTACATTCAACCTGGCATTACAGGCGTTTTCTTTAACGAACAAACGCCTGAATCGCTCGAAAGTGCGCTCACATCGTTTGACCCCAAACAGTTCTCGCATGCCACCATCACTGAGTCGGTACAGGCATTCTCGCCCGAAGCATTTGAGCGCAAAATAAAAAACTTTATTGCCACTGTGTTGACAAAAAAACAATAAAGAGTACATTTAACCTATTATGTGTGGAATTGTTGGATACATCGGAAATCGCGATGGCAGCGAGATTGTACTCGCCGGCCTCAAGGCGCTCGAGTACCGCGGCTATGATTCGGCCGGCATGGCACTGCTCGACGAAAACGGAACAGCTAAGTTACTTAAGCAAGTGGGGCGCGTAGACGGCCTCGAGAAACTGCTCCAAGAAGACGGCGACGTGAACGCCCCTATTGCCATCGGGCACACGCGCTGGGCAACGCACGGCAAGCCTTCGGTACTCAATGCTCATCCGCACTGCAACCAAGAGAAAACCATCTTTGTAGTACATAATGGCATTATCGAAAACTACGTTGAGCTGCGCGACTGGCTTACCAAAGAGGGCTATGAGTTTGCCTCCGAAACCGACACCGAAACCCTGCCGCACCTCATCGACTATTACTACAAAAAGACCGGCAACTTTGAGGACGCCTTCATAAGCGCCATTAAAGAAATCCGCGGCGCCTACGCCATCCTGGCCAGTAGCACCTACGCGCCCAACAAACTGTATGCCGCTCGTTTGAGCAGCCCCATGGTAATAGGCGTCAACAAAGACGACGAATGTATTATTGCCAGCGACCCGTCGGCCATTTTGCAACACACCAAAGAAGTGGTGTACGTGCAAGACAACGAAATGGTTATCGTCGAAAAGGGCGCCTACCACATTACTGACTTAGCCCACGACAAAGCGGTCCTGCGCGAGACCGAACACTTGGACTTTGACGTAAACCAAGCCGACCTTGGCAGCTACCCCCACTTCATGCTCAAAGAAATCTTTGAAGCACCGCAAACAATTCGTTTAGCATCATTAGGCCGCAGCAACGCCAGCACCAACACCGTCAAACTGGGCGGCCTGGAAAGCGTTGCCGACCAACTGCGCTACATTGACCGCATTGTTATTGTCGCCTGCGGCACATCGTACTACGCCGGCCTGGTAGGCGAGTACCTGCTAGAAGAAATCGCCGGTATCCCGGTAGAAGTGCAGCTGGCTAGCGAATTTAAATACCGCGATGAACCATTCTCTCGCTCTACGGCACTGCTCGCCATCTCGCAGTCCGGCGAAACCGCCGACACTATTGCTGCGCTCAAAAAAGTTGAGGGCTATGGCGTACTGCGCTTAGGTGTTGTAAACGCTGTTGGCAGCACCATTGCCCGCATGACCGACGCCGGCGTCTATTGCCACGCCGGCCCGGAGCAAGCCGTAGCCAGCACCAAAGCATTTATCGCCCAGGTTATGGTGCTGCTGCTCATGAGCCTCAACCTCGCCAAAGACCGCAACGAACTGTACAAGCCATTGCTCGAAGAAATTGAAGCCCTGCCCGAAAAGGCTCAGTTTATTTTGGACCAAGCCGAGACCATCAAGCGTATTGCCGAGAAGTACAAAGATTACCGCGACTTCTTGTTCATTGGCCGCCGCTACAGCTACCCTTGTGCGCTAGAAGGTGCGTTGAAGCTCAAAGAAGTAAGCTACATCCACGCCGAAGGCTACGCGGCCGGCGAAATGAAGCATGGGCCGCTCGCCATGATTGACGAAAACTTCCCCACCTTCGCCCTAGCCACCGATGGCCCGCTACTCGAGAAAACCTGCAGCAACATCCAGGAAATTAAGGCCCGCGGCGGCGTCATCGTTGCCGTAGCAACCGAAGGCAACCAAATGGTCGCCCAGCACGCCGACGATGTCATCTACATTCCAAAGGGCATGGAACAAGTTGAGCCCGTCCTCGAAGCCGTCGTAATGCAGCTATTCTCTTACTACGTCGCCACCGCCAAAGGCCTCAACGTAGACCGCCCACGCAACCTGGCAAAATCGGTTACCGTCGAATAACATCGGTTCCCCTTAAGATAAGCTCGCAAAATAACGGCTAACGCATGCCTCTATTTCGTTCCAGGAAGTAGCGTGCTGTTCGCGTTCTTCGGGGGTGAGGTCGAAGAAGTGCTTGCCAAAACTGTCTACATACCAAAGGCTACAGAGCCAGATACCTGGTTTATACTTATGCGGGTCGTACTCACGCGTTAGCGTGCCCCAAGGACCATCGCAGGTTGCACTGTCTACAATCTTGCCATCCCGGGCAATGGCATACGCTTCCTGCCATTGCATCTTGCGCCTGTCATCGGGCAAGTCTTTTGCCAGATCCAGTATTTTATAGACGCGGTCGTCATCTGTTGCACCCTCACCTGCAAACCGCCGTGTGTACAACCCATTCCACGCATCACCAAGCCCGGGGATAGCCATACCGCCGTCGGTGGCAACGACGTAGCCATGGTACTGCTTAGACAACTCACGCGCTTTTATCTGGGCGTTTTCGATAAAGGTCGAGCCCGTCTCTTGAACATCCGGTACTTGTTTCCCGAACACGTCAGCGAGCGTCGTCCATGGCAGATGCGCACGGCGCAATATCCGCTGCAGCATCGACAGCTTGTGCGGGTTACTCGTACCAATAAGAACGGGTTTGTCCATAGCTACAGCTTACAACGCGTTTGTCTGGCAGAATCGCCAGGCGTCGCTGATCATTTCTTCGAGCGTGGGCTGCTGCGGCGTCCAACCGAGTTCGGCTTGGGCGCGTGCGCTGCTGGCGATAAGTATGGCGGGGTCACCCTCGCGGCGCGGTGCCATTACTACCGGCAGCTGCTTGCCGGTTACTTTTTCTACGGCGACAATTACCTGTTTGTTCGAGAAGCCGTCACCATTGCCCAGGTTGTAAATACTGTGCTTGCCTGGCTCTAGCTTGCCGAGGGCGAGTATGGCCGCCCGGGCTAAATCGGCCACATGAATGTAATCGCGAATGCAAGTGCCGTCGGGAGTAGGGTAATCGTCACCAAAAATACTAAATGACTCTCGCCTGCCCGCCAGCACTTCCAGGGCAATCGGAATAATATGCGTTTCGTTTTTGTGCCGTTCGCCGGCGTCTTGGTAAGCACCGGCCACGTTAAAGAAGCGCAGCGAAGTAGCGGCCAGGCCGTGCGCCAGGCATTCGCTGGTAATGGCCATGTCGGTGGCCAGTTTGGTCATACCGTAGGTGTTGGTGGGCAGCATGCGTGCATCTTCGGTAATAGGCGTGGTTTCGGGATTGCCGTACACCGCAGCGGTGGAGGCAAAAATCAGCTTCTTGATGCCTAATTCGCGCAGGCCAGCCAGTAGCCGTAGAGCGTCAGCGGTGTTGTTTTGCCAGTATTTTTCGGGGCTGGTCATGCTTTCGCCGGCAGCAATAAATGCCGCCAGGTGAATAACCGCATCAATGCCGTCTTCCGGCGAAAACACTTTGGCCACTTCGGTAATGTTGGCCTCAATAAAGCGCACGCCCTCGGGCACACTGTCGCGGTGTCCCTCGCTTAAGTTGTCCAGAATAATAACTTCATGCCCTGCCTGGCGCACAAGCCTGGTCATCACGCTGCCGATATAGCCGGCACCGCCGGTAATAAGAATTTTCATACGGGTGCAGTATACCTGTTTTGCCTGCTAGCACCAAAAGCCGTATTATGAAGTAATCATGCCGCAACTACGTGAACTGCTCAGCTACAGACCAAACGAACTCAATTTCGGCACGTCCGGCCTGCGCGGCCTGGTAAGCGACATGACCGATTTGGAATGTTACATCAACACCGCCGGCTTCTTGACCTACCTGGCAGGCAAACAAATGCTGCAGCCCGGCGGACACGTCATTATTGGCGGCGATTTACGCCCCAGCACACCGCGCATTTTACGTGCCGTACACCGCGCCATTATCGACGGGGGCTTTGTTACCGAATATCAGGGCCTTATTCCCACGCCCGCCCTCGCTTACTACGGATTCACCCAACGCGCCCCCTCTATTATGGTTACCGGCAGTTCCATACCCGCCGACCGTAACGGTATTGAGTTTTACCTGCCCGATTCCGAAATACTCAAAGAGCACGAAGCGCCCATTAAAGCTTCGGTCACCGCAGTGCGTAACTGGTTGTACTCTCAGGACGGCACGCTCACACCCTTCAACAATAGGGGTATGCTACCGCCCGTGGAATTGCCCGTGGAGCAATTCGAAGCTCGCGAGGCCTACCGCTTCCGCTACCTGTCCACATTTAGCGTCCAGGCCCTGCGCGGCAAAATGATTATTATGTACCAGCACTCTGCAGTGGGGCGCGACCTGCTTGCCGACTTGCTCCGTGCACTTGGCGCCGAAGTAATTAATGTTGGCCGCAGCGACGCGTTCGTAACTGTCGACAGCGAGAATGTCACCGCCGAAGACCGTGACTACTTTGTTCGACTAGCAGAGCAGAACCACGGCTTGTTTGCCATTGTATCAACCGATGGCGACAGCGACCGCCCGCTGCTCATTGACGAAAAAGGCGAATTCCACAGTGGCGACGCGCTTGGCACAATTGTTGCCGAATGGTGCCAAGCCGACTATGCCGTCTATCCGGTAAGCACCAATGACGCCGTCGACACGTACCTCACCGCCCATCACGTCGCTTACGAGCACACTAAAGTGGGGTCGCCCTATGTTATGGCTGCCATGAATAAAGCTATTCACAGCGGCCGAAACCGTGTTGTAGGTTGGGAACCCAGTGGTGGCTTTATACTGGGGGCCGATATAGCTATGGGCGGCGGACTGCTTAAGTCACTGCCTACCCGCGACGCCTTTTTGCCGCTTCTAGTGGCCATGCTGGCGGCAATTGGCCGGGATATCTCGGTCTCAGAGCTCTTTGATCACCTGCCGCGGCGATTTACGCAAGCTGGCCTCATCGACAACTTCCCGAAAGAAATTTCACAGGCGCTCCTCGACGCCTTTAAAGACGACACACCCGAGAACCGCGACGAACTACGCTACTACTTTACCGACGCCCTCGGTTTTAGCGATATTGCCCGCGTCGATACGCTCGACGGCATCCGCATTTACTTCGGTAATGGCGATATCGCACACTTCAGGCCTTCTAACAACGCCCCGCAACTGCGCATATATTCTGTAGCCAACAGCCAGGCACGCGCCAACGAAATCGTCGCCCGTTCACTAAACGAAGGCGGCGTCCTCCGCCAAATGGCCGCCAACGTCGTCCGCAGCTAACCCACCTTCTACCGAAGCAACAATTCTTCTGACAGACAGACCGCTCTACGGTGGCTTGCAGCCAGCCCGTGGCGCTAGCTGAGTCTGTCCTTACAGAAGAATTGTTGCTTCCTCAATCGCCATGCATCTTTCCGACGGGGTTCGGGGCCTGGAGTAAAAACAGATTAGCTGACGAGCTCCTTTTTTGGAATCAGCCAAAAGCTCGTCCCGAATTATCTTATGTAGCCATTCGGGACCTCCCGAAGGGAGTTCTTTTGGCGCCAAAAAAGGAGTTTGGCGGATAGTCTGTTTTTTACGTTTAGCCCTGAGAGTTTTTGGCTACTTTTTGCGGGACAAAAAGTATGCATTAAGCGATTGCCAGCCGCGCTGTCTATGGTGCGGATGGGGATAGGAGCTCTGGGCTACAGGTATTCCTTCTCCCCCCTCTCATGCAGCGCCTTCTGAATATCTTTAATCTTCTCGATCTTATTCTTGGGAATGATCAACAAAACGTCGTCAGTGTCCACCACCACTAGGTCTTCAACGCCAGCAATAGCAATAAGCTTATTAGGGTTAGATGTTTTAGCCAGGGTACCTTGAGTGTCCACCAGTACAGCCTTGCCGTCCGTATAATTCTCGGTGCCGTCACCGTCGGTAAAGTATTCGTACACCGACCCCCAGGTGCCAACGTCGGTCCAGCGGAAGGGTAGCAAAATAACACCGGCGTCACCGCTATCTAATACATGTTTGGTTACTTCTTCTACGGGACCCTTTTCCATATCCTGATAAATATCATGAATAACAGTGTCCTCACCCGGCTTGTCGTAGGCATCACGCATTTTCATGAGGGCAGCGTGCCACTGCGGCTGATATTTTTTGTAAGCGTCGAGCATAAGCTCGGGGTACCAACAGTAGTGATTGCTGTGCATCACCACATGGAAGCCTTCAATAATTTCCTTAGTTTGCTTATATGTGCCGCCGCGGTAAATAAATTTGCCCACCTGGAAAACTTCTTGCTTGGTGTCACTCAGCACCGAGTTACTCAGCTCCAGGTAGTCTACGCCGATGTTGGGCTCAGTGGCCTTAATGCCGCCGGTCAATAACTTTTTATCTGCTTCGACAATGGTACAGGCGTCGGTAATCATTTGCAGGAAGGCGCCTTCGGGCTTACGGATACAGTCTACCTGCACCAAGAAGAACGGCTCGTTGGGCGCCAGCATGCTCAGCCGCAGAAAGGCCAGACCAAGGCCCGGGCCGGTATCTTTAGCGGTGTCGGGTTCGATGATGTAATTACGCAAAGGAATCTGTGGCGACTGCTCAGAAATGTATTTGATGTACTTGCGCTTGCTGGAGATAAAAATATCTTCTGGCTCAAACTGCTTCAGCAGTACATTTATAGTCTCAGTACAGAGTGTCGTATCGCCGACAATCGGCTGAAACTGTTTTGGCTTGTGTTCGCGGGCATAGGGCCATAGCTTGGTACCCGAGCCGCCTGCAGTGATAAGAATTTTCATAATAATCAAAACCTCGTTACAAGAAACTTGTGCCTCCATGATAGCAGAGCCGCGGGCACTCGGCAGTGATTCTGCTAGACTAAAGGGTATGGGTATTATTAATTTTGGCTTCCAATCCAAAAAAGACGACAGCAAAGAGTTGCCGCCCGGTCAATCTGTTGTGCGCAGCTGGCCAGTGCTTTCTTATGGCGCCACGCCGCATATAAACCCGGCCGAATGGTCTATTACCATCGATGGTGCCGTCAACAAACCCATTACGCTCAGTTGGGACGAATTTAATAAGCTGCCCAAAACCCAGCTAACCACCGACATCCACTGCGTTACCCGCTGGAGCCGGCTCGACATGCCCTGGGAGGGCGTCTCGCTGGACGTGCTTATCGAGCAAGCCGGCGGCCTCACCAAGGACGCGCACTTTGCTATTGCCGAAAGCGAAGGTGGCTACACTACCAACATCCCTGTTAACGAGGTAACCGGCGGCCAAGCCCTTATTGCTACCATGGCCGACAACCTCCCGCTGCCCGACGAACATGGCGGCCCGGCGCGCTTCTTTGTGCCACACTTGTACTTCTGGAAAAGCGCCAAATGGGTACGCAAGGTAACATTTACAGCCGAAGATCGCCCGGGTTTCTGGGAAGTAAACGGCTACAACAATCATGGCGACCCCTGGCGTGAGGAGCGTTACGACTCCGATGAGTGAAGCCAGTGAATGGAAAGCGGCCACCGTTACCGCCATCCGTGACGAAACGCCCACCGTAAAAACGTTTACCTTCGAGATGCCGCATATCGTTAACCATCTGGCTGGTCAGCATTACGAGATCCGCTTAACCGCCCCCGACGGATACCAAGCCGCCCGGTTATACTCCGCAGCATCGGCAGCTCAGGGCGATAAACTGCTCGAACTGACGGTTGCACTGCTGCCGGATGGCGAGGTTTCGCCCTATCTGCACCGTAATGTTCGGGTAGGCGACCAGCTGGAACTGCGCGGACCCTTAGGCAAATTCTTTGTGTGGACCCCTGATGTTTCTGCTCCGGCGCTCTTACTCGCGGGAGGATCAGGCGTCGTACCTATGCGCTGCATTATACAGGCCCATGCGCTTGCGCAAGCCGCTGCACCATATCACCTGGTTTATGGTGCCCGAACACAAGACGAAATTATCTATAAGCCCGACCTAATCAATCACCCCAACGTCACCATTACACTCGATACCGCTCCAGCAGGCTGGCAAGGCAGCACGGGCCGCATCACCCTTGAACTGCTCCAGGCACAGATCAACAAATTGCCGTCAACGCCCCTGTGCTACGTGTGCGGCACAACCCCCTTTGTGGAGGCTATGGCCAATAGCCTTATCCACCTTGGCATTCCTGCCGAGTACATCAAAGCCGAACGCTTTGGCGCCACGGCAGCGCCGGTGGCAGGCTTTGGCGCCACGGCGACACCAGCAGCCAGCTTTGGCGCCACGCCGGGCGCTTAAGAATACTCGCCGTCAATGTTATAGTGACAACATGAGTCACCCTTTTCTGTCGGTTGTCGTCCCCACATATAATGAGCAGTCCAACATCGTACCGCTCTACAAAAAACTGCTAACCATTCTGAGCAGCCTAAAAAGCTATGAGCTTATATACGTAAACGACGGCAGCAGCGACGAGACGCTGGAGCAGCTGCAGCGGCTAGCAAAAGACAACCCGCACGTGCGGGTCATAAGTTTCTCGCGCAACTTCGGCAAAGAAGCCGCCACGAGCGCCGGGCTGCACTACGCTACCGGCGAGGGCATTCTTATGATTGACGCCGACGGCCAATTCCCACCCGAATTTATCCCCCAATTTATCGAAAAGTGGCAGGCAGGCGCCCAAGTAGTAACCGGCGTGCGTACCGCCAACCATAAAGAAGGCCTTGTAAAACGCCAGGGCTCTAAACTGTTCTACCGGATACTCAACATGCTTGGCGGGGTCCAGATGAAGCCTGGGTCTACCGACTTCCGCTTAATCGACCGCTCGGTCCAGCAGCAGTTTACGCGTTTTACCGAACGAAGCCGTATGACGCGGGGACTGCTCGATTGGGCGGGCTTTAGCGAAGAGTACATCTACTTTCAGGCCAGCGCCCGCGTTGGTGGCGACCCCGGGTACAAGACGTCCAAGCTTGTTAAGCTGGCTATGAATAGCTTTATATCGCTCAGCTATGCGCCGCTCTATCTGTCCATTTATGCCGGGCTCATTATTACGCCCCTGGCACTGCTTACCGGAATATTCGTTATTGTCGAACAGCTCATCTTAGGCGACCCCTGGCACCTCGACTTTACCGGCACGGCCATGCTTGGCATTATGCTGCTTTTCTTCCTGGGTATTATGCTCATCGCCCAAGGGCTCAGCGCGCTGTACATCTCGCACATCCATATAGAGACCCAAAACCGGCCGCTCTACGTCGTTGACGAGCGGCACTCTGTACGGTTGTAGTAATAACATCTCTTGCCCCAGCCTCAAAGGAGTATGATAGATGTGAGGGCCCAAGCGGTCTTATATTTGCACCCTAATGTAAGAAGATGGAGATGCGATAATGAAGGTGAATCCTGCTATTTTTCGGGGCTACGACCTGCGCGGACTAGTCGGCGAAGATCTCAGCCCAGAACTTGCGGAGCACTTAGGCAAGGCTTTTGGCACCTACTTAAAACGACACGACATCCTGCAGGCAGTTGTGGCACGAGATTGCCGGGCCACCAGCCCCGCCTACAGCGACGCTATTATTAAAGGTCTGTCTTGGGCTGGCATTGATGTTATTGATATTGGTTTAAACCTGGTTGGCACTTTTTATTGGGCACAGCACTACCTAAAGCGCCGTGGCGGCGTCTACGTAAGCGCCTCGCACAACCCGCCCGAGTATAACGGCTTTAAGTTTGCCAACGGCTACTCAGAGACGCTGGTATCCGACGGCATGCAAGAGCTGCTCCGCATGATCCAAGCCGAAGATTACGAACAGGGCGACCAACCCGGCAACGTGGCCAAACAAGATATACGACAGGCCTATTACGACGACATCACTTCGCGCCTGCCGCTTACTAAGAAATTTAAGGTAGTGGTAGACCCGGGTTGCACCACCGCCGGTGCCATTGCGCCCGCGCTGCTCAAACAAGCCGGCTGCGAAGTGATCGAATACAACACCAACGTCGACCCAACCTTCCCGCTCGGCATCGCCGACCCCACCGAAACCACTGTTATGGAACGCCTCAGTAAAGAAGTACTGGAAGCTGGTGCCGACATCGGCTTCACCTACGACGCCGACGGCGACCGTATTGGTATTGTTGACGAGAAAGGCGGTATTATCTGGAACGATGTGCTCGTAGCCCTCTTTGCTACCGATGTATTGCGCGAGCACCCCGGCGCTACTGTTATGTACAACACGCTGTGTTCTAAGGTAGTGAGCGAGACCATTACCGCGCACGGTGGCAAGCCCTTTATGTGGCGCACCGGGCACTCCTTCCTAAAAAAGAAAAATCAAGAAGTGGGCGCGGCATTTATCGGCGAGCTATCGGGCCATTTCTTTTTCTCGGCTGATTTTTACAACCACGACGACGGTCTGTATTCGTCCATACGCGTTCTGAGACTCCTCGCAAGCACCGGCAAGAAGCTGTCCGAAATTGTCGATGCGCTGCCAAAGTTTATCTCCAGCCCAGAGATTAAGCTATCTTGTGCCGACGACAAAAAGGTAGCCCTCACCGAAAAGCTGGCGCCTATCCTACGCAAAGATTACCCCGACGCCGAAGTAATTGACGACCAACGCGCCGGCGACGGCATTCGTTTGGAGCGCGCGGACAGCATGGTGGTGGTGCGCTACTCGCAAAACGGCCCATACCTCACCATCAAATTTGAGGCAGAAACCGCCGACAACTACGAGACACTGCGCAAGTATATTGCCGACTTACTCCATACCTTCCCGGAGGTTGACTGGACCAACAAAATCGCAACCAACGTCGAGGCACTCGACCCCCAATATCAACAGAGCTAAGAAAGGGCTTACTACAC